>NZ_CP063353.1:2554488-3831732 GCF_014931565.1 Clostridium sp. 'deep sea' | reverse complement strand
CAAAGCATAAAATAAACCCTTATTAGTCCCTGCCAAAAACAGTATGTAATTTTCTGTGACACGAAGCTCATATTCTTCACCTGTTAGCTCTTTTGACAAACAAAGTTTTACTTGATTATCGGTATTATGACTATTTATAGAAATATCAACAGCTGCATACTTTTTAACATTTTCAGCAATTTGATTACCTAAAAACATGCCATAATTAGTTAATGGTATATTAATACTTGTTGTATTTGTTAATGTAAAACAACCCTCTCTGGTCTCTATATTTAATGGTACTGGTAGTAAATACATAATTGTCGCCTCCTTATTAAAGCATAAATTAAACATGAATTAATTTAGTCTATTTATTAAAAACATCATACAAGGCATATGCTGCAGGTATAAAAAGAAATACGACCCAGCCAGGGTGCCATAACCCATGAGCTAAAGATATATATAAGTATACTGCGGTAGATAATAATGCAACTGCTGTGGTTAAGGAATTCCGTCTTTTTTCTGATTGTTTGCATACTTCAGGTTCATTGTGATCTTCAAGACCTTGCGTATTCTTATTTAACATGTTAAAACTCTCAAACATAAATCCACTTTTAATACTTAGCAAAATACCAGTAGTAATCATTAATCCAAAAATAAGAATATTTGTATTATTACTAAATGGCAAGGAGTTAAACATAAATATACTTATAACCATAATTGCTACCCCTATAATAAGCATCTTTTCTGCCTTACTCTTTAATTGAGGGTTTATAATTTTCGGTATATGCTGTTTTATGTTAGGTGTAGAATCGCCTCCATAGATAAATGAATCTATCGATAGGTTAAAGGTTTCAGCTAACGCCATTACTTTATTGATATCTGGATTAGCCTCCCCTCTCTCCCATTTTGAAATTGCCTGTCTACTAACTCCTACACGCTCTGCTAAAGCCTCCTGAGACATATTAAATTTTTTTCTCAATTCAGTTATTCTATTACCAATTTTGTTGTCCATAATATCTCCTTACCTATAACATTATTACAAAATACTTAATCTCATATCACTTTTAATCTATTAAAAAGTCAGTAAAATATCTTGTTTATTTATTTCATTATGCCAAAAGATTCAGTCTTCTTCTATAACCACTCTTTGATTTTTCGCAACCCCTAGTTGCAACTTTGGTTGCAAATTAAATTCTTTAAAGTATTTTGCAAAAACTCAATAAAATTCAGCCATATATGCATAAGCCTTCTTATTTGAGCTTATTATTATGAATACAATAACATATCCTGTTTATAAATTTCGTAATCATTATTAGTAAGTGAAGTATTACAATATTGCTCATATAGATTTTTTAAATTTCTATACTGCTCTAATTCACTTCCCCATAACTTAAACAATATCTGCTTAATCTTTAACATATCTTTTTTGGCAAATAAGGAATATCCATATACAATTAGTGGACGGCTTTTTAACTCGAAATCATAATAACAATTCTCTAGATAATCGTATACTTTATCTGAATAATTTAACGCCTCTTCATACTTACTCATAAAAACTAAACAGCACAACTTGCAATATTTCCAATAATCTGTACGCCCTTTTTCCTCAATTAAATTCAAATACTTATAAGCCATATTGTATTGCTCTAACTCAATTAAAGCATAATAAATACTGTTTATAGCGTTCTGATCTGTAAAGTCATTATTTTTAATTAATTTTAAAGCTTGCTCTTTGTTTTCATCTTTTATTAATCTCTCAGCTTTTCTAGCAATCATATTTTCTCTAAAGCTAATTCTAAGATCAGGCTCTTTGTTTAGCAAATAATCTAAACCATGTTTAAACTCAAACCTATGGGCATCTGCCTCCATATTGATATCCGCTAAAACTTGTTTGGCCTGTTCTAAATCTCCTTTATGAACTAAACCAAAAGCACATAATAATATACTATCTTCTTGGTCCATACCATTTTTTAAATAGGATACTGTTTTACCACAATACTCAAAAGACTTAAAATAATCTTTATTACCAATATGAGCATAAGCTAATAAGTAATTGATATAATAGTCATCATTGTCAGCAGCTTGCATAGTATGCAATAATTCAAGCGCCTTATGATAATTTTTGTTATTATTAAGAGCACAAACATACTTTTGTTTTAGCTGCATATCTAATTCAGCTTGATTCTCAAAGAGTTTTACCTGTTTTTCGTATTGAAAAGTATTATGCAAATCATCTATTACAAACAAAAACTCATCATACTCTAGGTCATTTTGCAAATCGTATATTTTAGTGGTGTCATAATCTTGCCAATTGACTTTATCTGCTACTGCTTTTATTGCTTTAGCTAAGTTTTTGGTCATAATTAAATCATATAATTCATTGGCCGCTTTTTTTGTAATGCTTATATTCTCAGCTGTAGCTTCCGCAGTAAACTTTATAATGTTATAGTATTTTTCTACTGTAGCTTCAAAATTAAAATCACTTTTTATTTCTTGTGTGATATATCTTTTTAATAGTTCAGCAAAATTGCTCATGTAAAGAATATAATTATTATACTGTTCATAACACTTATCTACTGCATCTCTCACTAACTGATGAGAACTATTCAGCAATAACACAACTTCATTTACGTTATTAATATATACATTTAAAAAGTTATTATTTTGACTCATTGTATACACTTTATTTAATAACTCATCGTTTTGTTCTTGTACTAGTTTTTCTTTTAACTTTTGTTTTTTGTGTTTGTAAATTTTTAAGTCTTTATCAAGCTGGTGTTTTTCAAGAAGCTCACATATTACATCATGCCATTTTAGATCTTTTTCTTCAAAAGAATTTAGCAAAGTTATTGCTTCTTGTACATTACCAACTTCGGCAAGTGAGTTTGCATACATATAACCTAAATCATTACTTAATACTTCGCTTCCCAAAAGCAGACTGTTTATTTTTTTGTACATACCATTATTATATAGTAATTTTATTTTATTAATATGTTCTTCTTGTTGCTTTTTATTAATATGGTAATCACAGTTTTCTAAAATATTATATAGAGAATGGACCTCTCCCTCAGTAAAGTAGCTATTTTTATTTTCATCTACAATTATATTTTCAACTATTTTTTTAGCTTGCTCATATTCACTGTTATACATAATATTGATGGCTTTCTCTTTAAGTAATGGTAAATGATTAGGATACTTTAACAGGCCTTCATCAATAATCTTTAGGGCTTTTTTAAAACTATTAAGTGAACCATGAGCAAAAGAAATATTATAATACCAGTCAGCATTTTCCTTACCAAACTCTCTAACCAGCAATAATATATCTATAGCTTTTGTATATTCACCTACATTATTTAAGGCCTTGGCATAAATATTGCTTAACTCTAAGTCTAAATTGCTTTTTTTAGCTAATAAATCAACAATTTTATCGCTTTCACCATTATGATGCCATTCTAACAGTTGTTTTTTTAAAGCCTCTCTGTTATTTGTAATTATAGGACTTAAATTATCACTTTTGTTGATTAAATAATAAACATCTTCAGCAGCTATTATATATCCATCAACATGTAGATACCAATCATTGATATCTGCAAGTTTAAAAATCTCTGGCTCTTTATTTTCATCTTTAGTACTACTTGCTATCACAGAATCTTGCTTTATTTCTATTACTTTTAAAAAGTCATACTGCTCCTTATTATAGTTAACATAAGCTACATATTGATTTGCATAGTCTACCAGGTAATTAATTTTTTGCTGTGAAATAGTTCTCTGAAGCTCTGGTTTATACTTCATTAGTTCTGTTAAATAGTTACTGTCTATTTCTCTTATAAAGCTTAAAGGTTTTTTATGGTACTCATTGTTTTCCTTAGTAACAAGTTGAATTACTGCATATTGATCGTGATATTCAGGTCTATCATGTATGTCAATTTTATTATACTTATAATAGTCCTCACCATATTCAAGGAGTATGCTTGTTTTAGTGTTTATTTCTGTTAAGAGATTCGATTTAAAATCTATCCTCCTATTAATTACCTTGTTACATAGCTCTTTAATAATAGCAAGCTCTGGGTATTTATCTTGCCCTTTTGGCACGTTAAATGCTTCAAAATCTAGGCCACAACACCTTTTTAATCCATGGCTATGTATCCATAACTCATCATTTACTTTTTCCACATCTATTCTAAACAGGTAATTGATACTTGGTACTATGTTAGACTCAACCTGAAGTTTAGCCCAACGTCCAGATAGCAGTTCAAAAGATGAGTAGTCTGCAATTGCTACAGCATTAGGAACCATAGTCATAAGTAATTTTAGTTGCATAAAATACGATTCTATATAGTCATCACTAAACATTAAACCAACAACTAAACCCTTATAACAGGCTTCTACTCTTTTGGTCTCAATATCTGTCATGATATGCACCGGTTTTAATAAATCTTTAGTTATATGGCTAGTGTAAATATAAGCAGTAAAGGTTTTGCCTTTGTATTCAAATTGCACCTCTGTGTCAGTTAAATAAATAATTTTAGAAAACTCCGAGCTAAAATTGAGTTTAGCCAGTGCTTTGCTTTTATCTAAAAGTAAATCATTACTAGATGGTATTGCCTGCATATATGATAACTCTTGTTCTCTTGTCATAGACAAGCTTTTAATCTCTTTTAACATACTCTCTCCTCTTAATTATCTATATTAATAAATGTATTTTTCTCAATTTTAACCTTTATATTATACATTAAACTCTCTATTAATACACTTATAAATAATAAGAGTAACTTGTTAGGCTGTAGTTAACTAGTAATACCTTTACGAAATTGAACTTAATAAATCAAATTTACTTTCTTCAGCTAGCTTCATGCTAAGTACTCCCGTTTTCATTATCATTTTTCGTGTATACTTATTATACATTAATTTTAATTTATTATTTTTTAACAGGATATTAAGCCTAAGTTTAGCTGTATTACGCTGATATATATTTCCAAAGTTATCGAGTGATTTATTTAGGCTTTTGACCAATATAGCAGCACTTTTTAAGGCATAACTTATACCTTCAGCAGAGCTAGGACTAATAAAACCTGCAGCTTCACCAACAAAGGCTATGTTATTTTGATACAGATTAAGCTGTTTTAGTTGGCGTGGTCTCATGATCCAAGTACCTTCAGTCTTTACACAGTTATTAAAGATATAACCTCTGTTCTTTAGCTTTTCAATTAAATTATTATAGTTTTTTTGGCAGTTTGAGTGACTTTTAAGCGCAGTACCAACAATGGCAAAACCCTTTTTGGGGATAATCCAAGAATAAAAATCTGTTATACTCTCATCAAAAACTGATACAAAATAAGGCAATTTTTGGGTTGTTTCATACCAGTTTTGCAGTGAAATATATAAATCTGGCTGTTTATGTTTTGCTATTATTCTATTACGAATACTAGAGGTTGCCCCATCTGCAGCTACCAGTATTTTGCTATTAACTTTTACAGATTTTCCATCCTGTCTAAACTTAATCTCTATAGATTTTTGACTTCTATTACAACTTTTATATAATGCATTAAGCCTTATATCTACATTATTAGGCATTAAAGATAAAAGCCATTTATCAAATAATTTTCGATCGATATTAAGATAATGTCTTTGATAATAACGTACCATATTATTATCTAAGTCCTCACATTTAACACTAAACATTTGTGGATTTACCATAACTTCTTTAGGCAAAGCTAAGCCTAACTGAGCCATAATCTTTTGAGCATCTGGTGCTAAAAGACCACCACAACATTTTTGATGTTTATCTATAAAATTTCTTTTGTCTAAAAGCAATATTTTATATTTTTGATCTAAAAGTCGGGCTAAAGTTGATCCTGCTGGTCCTGCTCCTACAATAACTATATCATAGTTCAATATAATTCACCTATCCTAACAATCATCTGCTATATACTCTAAAATATCTCCAGGCTGGCAATTAAGTGCCTCACATATTTTTGATAAAGTTGTGAGCTTAATTGCTTTAGCTTTATTATTTTTAAGAATTGAGATATTAGCCATCGTTATTCCAACTTTTTGAGATAATTCTGTAACACTCATTTTACGTTTTGCTAACATTATGTCTATGTTAATTATAATGGTCATTTTTAATCACCCTAAATTGTATATTCATTTTCTTCACGAATATCACTTGCTTTTTTAACCAAATGAGATAAAGCACCGGAAACCACTGAAAATGCTATTCCTACAAAAGCTACAAAAAATGACGCCAAAAAAATACTTGCATGACTAATATTAAATAACATATAAACTAAATTCATTATTAAAAAAAATGCAGAATCGAATAAAGCTATATAAGAGATTTGCTGTAGAATTTTGCAGTTCTGTTTCGTAAATGATTTATCGTTCTCAATAGACAACGCAATACTCCAAACCTTAAATAACACAATAAAACAGGGGGTTATAACAACATATATTAAAATAATCCAAGGCCAAAACCTTGAAGTAAACTCTGGGTAATCTTTTAATAAACTATTACCCACATATGGCACTAAAAATAAACCAACGAATATTCCACAGATAAATAAACCTATAATTATTGCTTTTAATAACTTAGCTAATTGTTTTTGACTCATAATATCACTCCTTTATGTACTCATTATATTAATACTTATATTATTATATGTCAATATAAATATATCGATTTACAATAAATAATATTTGTTTTACGATAATAAATAGCCACAGTAAAAATACTGTGGCTTACTATTAAAAAATTTATATCTCAATTTAGCTAACTTTTATTGGCAATAAAACTCCATCTTTCATGCCATATATTTCATCACATTTATCTGCTATATCTTTGGAATGAGTTATCATGATTACTGTTTTGTTCTCTTCGTGCGCTAAATCCTGTAGGATTTTTAAGACTGCATCTTCTGTGCCTTGATCTAAATTGCCTGTTGGTTCATCTGCCAATATTAACTGTGGATTAGGAGCCAGTGCCCGAGCAATAGCTATTCTTTGTTGCTCTCCACCACTTAACTTTAACACCCTTCTGTTCACCTTAGAGTCATCAATACCCACTCTACTCAATAGTTCTAAACACCTTACTTTTTTATTTGCTACTGAAAGCCCAGAAACTTCAAGTGATAACATTACATTTTCTAGAGCAGTTAACTGTGTTAATAAATTATAGGACTGAAATATAATACCTATATCTTTGCTACGATATAAATCTCTATCTATATCTCTCAAAGATTTTTGATTATATAATATATCTCCTTCACTTACATTATCTAAACCTGCCATTAAAGATAAAATTGTACTTTTTCCAGATCCAGATCGACCTGTAATGGCGTAAATCTTTCCTTGATAGAAGCTTGCACTAGCATTTTTTATAGCTTGTACTTTTTCACTGCCATTTATATATAAATATTTAACATTATTTAGCTTTAGTAATTCATTCATAGTTAACAACTCCTTATACTCTATTACTAAGAATTTTCATTGGTTCATATTTCATTATAAAATAAGAAGAAACTATTATACCTGAACCAGCAATAATTAATGATATTATGACTAATGTAAGAATCTCTTTTAGCTTAATTTGGGTGTTAAAATTATTGATTACATCTACATCTGATGCATTAGTTGTTGAATCCCCTAGAACTACAATTTCACCAAATCCGCTCCCTGTTTGATTGTTTGTTTTTGCAACTGCAGCTACTTCTCTTTGCAATAAATAATCTGCTGCTCCCTGAGACAAAGCATTTCCGAATACAACACCAACAGATAAAGCTATCATTACAATAACAAGAGTTTCAACAATAAACTGTAGTGCTATTTTTCTTCTTTTAACACCTAATGATCTTAATATACCTATCTCTAGTTTTCTCTCACGGGTGGTTAAAGTCATAATTAAAGCCATTATAATTGCACCAGTTAAAATTATTATAATAAGAAATATTTTTATAATTGAGTTTAATTTTTGTAAAGGCCCAACCATTTTATTGTAAGTTCTGTCATTAGCATCAAGTGCAAAATTATTTTGATTTAGATTAGAATCTATTACCTCTTTTTTGAAGGCCTCCATATTTTTAGGATCATTAATAAAATAGGTTGCTGAGTTAATTGAGCTATTATTTGCACTATTATTAAATAACTCTTTTGCAGTGCTTAATGGAGTATATAATTCATTATCTCTAATAACATAAGGGAAAGGTATAAAATTATCATTCTGTACTTTATCTTCATACAAACCGATTATTTCTAAGTTAATAGTACTGTTATCATTACCCATACCTTTAACAGCTAAATTATCTCCAACTTTTAAATCGTTTAAGTCTGCCAAGTTCTTGCTAATAACAACTACTTGTTTCTTTTCTACAATATCTTGTTCATTATAAAACCTACCTTCTACAACTTGTTTATTTCCGTCTTTGAATTCTCTTTGATAGGTAGATTTTAAATTAGCAACCAACTTCAACTTAGGCATTTCAGAGTTTGCTGGTCCTCCCATAATAACTGATTCGTTATTTTTACTAGACTCACCAACTACTTTATGATCTGTTGTTAACGCTATCTCTGATTCATAATCATAGTCAGTAATATATTTGGATTTAATATATTTATCTGCTAATTCTTCTGTTAAAGGTTCTATCTCCATGTTATTAACTTTTCCATTTTTCATGTTTTCAATAGCTTGCCTTTGAATATATTGCATATTAACCTTAAGCGTAACATCATTTCCCAATTGCTGTCTTACATCAGTTAGCGTTTGATTTGTTCCAGAATTAATAGCAAGGCTTACTAATATTGAAGTCACGATAATAACCATAGTTAGTGCTATTAAAATGCTCCGTCCTGGCACTCTAACAATATTCTTTAATGCTAATTTGATATTTGCCATTTTTTAGTCTCCTATTTCAGTTTTTAATATCATAGCAAAAGCAATGTTAAGTTAAGATAAAGAAATAGGTAGAGAGAGATAAAAAGTACTTCCTTTGTTTTGTGAGCTGTTGACCCATACCATACCACCACATAAATCCACTACATTATTTATAAGCGATAATCCTAAGCCATGAATACTCTTACCTGAATTAATACTATAATAAGGTTGCCAAATATTTTCTTGATCTTTTTTAGAAATACCCATACCAAAGTCTTCTACAGATAGTATTACAGCATTATCTTTTTCTTTTACACATACATTAATAGGTGTGTCTTCATTACTATACTTAATGGCATTATCCAGTAAATTAGCTACACATCTATAAAACCAACTCTCATTACCAGCTATAGGGGTAACTCCATCTTCGGGTATCTCAAGCTTAATAGTTCTACCAGTTGTTAAGTAATCATCTACAGCTTGTGCTGCTATTAAGGCGATATCTACTTGTTCAGTATTATTATTTATTTGTCTGGCAGAAAGTATCAGCATGTCATTAATAGTCACTTTTAACTTATCAATATATTTATTAAGTTCCTCACTACTTGCCCCTACCTCTATTTTTGATTTAAAAATAGCCAATGAATTACGAAGTTCATGTGAGGCATAAGAGTTAAACTGTTCTAAATCAAAAAAGGTCTTGTTTAAGGTCTTAACAACATTGTTATAAGACTTCGTTAGCTTTATAATTTCATCATCTGCGTTAATTTTATTTAAATTAATGTTCAGTTCTAAATTGTCTGATGACAGTTCATTAATAGCTTTAGTTATTGACTCTAGTGGCTTCATTGTAAGTGAAGACAAATACCGACTCAGTATAAATGAGATTATCATAACAACTATAAATATTGTTATTAACACAGTCATTAATTTCTTTGAAATCTCCTTTATAATTAACTTATCTAACTGAATTGTATCGATATTTACTTTGTCTAATTGTTTAGGATTCAAACCTCGATTATCAGCTATTATAGATTTTTCAGTTAACTCATGTATTGTTATATATACCCCGGTAGGATAAATTTCTTCCACAATGGACATTTTTGCTAAGTTATGTCCTATAGAATAGTATAAGATAATAAAAACTAATACAACAATTAACATGATAAATATACTATTTAGTAAAGCTATTCTTGTTTTGAATTTAAACATAATCGATACCCCTTACCTTTTATTGTTTCTATTTTTATATCTCCTACATTATTTTTTAACTTTCTTCTTAAGTTAGCTAAATGTACTCTAACAACATTAGAAAAAGAATCAATGTTTTCATCCCAAACATGTTCCAAGATATCTTCTGTGGAAACTACTGTGGGATACTTAACTGCTATATACTCTAAAATATCAAACTCTCTAGTAGTTAAGCTAAGTTTTATATTATTAAAAGTAACCATTCTTGATAATGGATTTATTACTAATTCATCAAGCTTTATTATGGGGTTGCTTCTTTGATAACTACGGCGTACTAAAGCCTGTATTCTGGCTCGTAATTCCTCAAAGGCAAATGGCTTTATTAAATAGTCATCTGCTCCATTATCTAATCCTAGTGTTTTATCCTTAACTGTATCTCTAGCAGTAAGCATTATAATAGCTGACTCAACACCTTCTGTTCTAAGTGCTTTACATACTTCAATTCCATTTTTGTTAGGAAGATTTAAATCTAAAACAACAATATCATAATTATTTACTAAAGCTTTTTCTTCACCGACTAAACCATCGTAAGCAATATCTACAGCATAACCAATGGTATTTAAACGAGTTTTTAAGCTATTAGCTAATTCAACTTCATCTTCAATAATTAGTAGTCTCATATTTTATCTCCTATTACTATATAACTGGTATGGTCTTTTATTATGTTAACATAAATTTTTAATTCTACATAAAATTTAGTAACTAAAAAAATGGAGAGCACAAAGCCCTCCACTACAATATATTATATAATTTAACAATGTCATTAATAATCTAACTAAGTTGTTCATAGTAATAGGATACTACATCTCTCCAATAGTCTAATACGGTTGCTTTCTTAGCTTCTATGATTATATTTTTATACTTCTTTTCTATAAAATCCCCTATAAATGTTGTAGTTTTTTTTGCACCATATACATTTAAGTGATTACCATTATCTCGAAAATCATTTTGAAAATCGGCCTGATAATTACTGTTTGGAATATTCAGGTCAATAAAAGCAATATCATTTTCCGATGCTATTTTACTTATATAATTATGTTTGGCATAGGTCCAAGATACCGAACTAGGTAGTTCTAAAAATATAACTTTAATATTTTTTTTACTACAAGTATTAAGAAAAAACTTTAGCTGTTTAATATTTTTTGCTGGTATTGCAGCTGGCTTGTCAGTACTATGCCCCATATATTTTCCGGGATTAAATTTATAAACATAATTCGAGTGCTCATAACCTTTTGTTATGTCATACTTATTTTTTCTGTTTGGGAGTGTATAAAAGTCACGTAGTTTGAGCTCTTTCCAGCGGGTATGATACATGACCGAAGCAAGAAAAAGGTTATTATTATTTATTAAACAACTGTCTTTATCGTAAAGACAATCCACCTCAAGGATTACTATTTTTGGTTGTTGCTTTTTTAAAGTCGCTTTTAACAAGTGATTTATTTTCTTGATACTTTGAAGTTGCACACCAGAAGCATATGAAGAGAAACCATATTTCTCATACATCAATGCAGGTATAAACCCTGAATATACATCTGAATTACCATACATGATTACATCAAGAGAATTTTCGGGTTCTGCTAAAAATCCCATTCCGCCATAATAGTTTTTACCGCCTAAATCATTAATTGATTTGGGGGTAAAAATTACACAAATATAAGTGTAAAGTGATAAAGATAAGATTACACAACATAATATTTTGAAATTCATTTTATGTTTTTTCATTAAAACCCTCCATATATTGGGTCTGGCGGAAGATATCCAAATCCATAAGCTCCAAAAATAACAATTATGCTAAATGCAGTAAAGCAAATCCAATACTTTTTAATAGATGAAAGTGAATTATATTTAGTATCTATTTCAATATTTTTAGTCTTAAGAAATACTGGTAATAACATTAATCCAAAAGAAATACAAAGTATAATTAAGTCTTTTAAATCAATTTTAGCTAGTATATTAAATTGCATTGTACCTTTTGTAAAAACAGACATTAACATAATTCTAAAAACTCTTAGATTTTTGGCTCGAAAAATTAACATACCTATTCCAACAAGTATAAGTGTTTTTATTATTCTCACTGTTATAAGAATTTTGTTATGTGCACTAATCTCATACTTTTTCAATAATTTTTCTATATAGGGTGAAAGCAAATTATAAAGCATTATTAGTGCAAAATAATACAGACCATAAACAATGTATTTTACACTTGCTCCATGCCACATACCTGTTAAAAACCATACTGTTAACATTGCTAAATTTATAGATACAAAATTTGCAAGTTTAGAGCCTACTTTTTTTCTTAATTTAGACATTACTTTTGACGTAGAAACAGGATAAAAAACATAATCACGGAACCATAATCCTAATGAAATATGCCATCTACGCCAAAATTCAGCTACATTTTGTGATATAAAGGGCATATCAAAATTCTTAGCTAACTCTATACCTAATACCTTAGCAATACCTACAGCTATGTCTATATAGCCAGAGAACTCTGCATAAAGCTGTATTGTAAAGGCAACTATGCCTATAATAATGGCAAAACCACCATATGAACTGTAATCATTAAAGACCATATCAGATATTAATGATACCCGATTAGCGACCATAAATATCTTAAAAAAGCCCCACAAAAAACGAGCAATTCCCTCATACAAATTCTCAGAATTTATTTGTTTACCTGCTGACATAACAGGCATAAGCTTATCATATCGCCCAAATGGTCCCTCATGCAGTTGCGGAAAAAATCCAATAAATAAAGCAGTCTTTAAAATATTTTTCTCTGCCGGATATTTACCTCTAAATACATCTATTACATAACTCAATGCTTGTAACGTATAGTAAGAAATACCTAAAGGTAAAATAATTTTTATTACATGAACAGGCAAATTAAGACCAAAAGTAGCAATAAGTTTACTAAAAGACCTTGAAAAAAAATTAAAATACTTTGTTATTAACAAAATGCCCACATTAATAACAATACACAAACATAATACAAGGCGTTTTTTATGCTTAATTTGGGCTTTTAGTTTTTTTCGCTCGGGCTTAGCTAACCCAGTAGTAATGTATGCTAACCCTATTTTATCCATAACTAGAGCTGTGTAATGTGTAGTAATAATAGTGCATAACAACAGCAAAACACCATATCCACTAAAAACACTATAAAAAATTAAACTAGACATTAATAACACAATATAACGCTGTTTGCGAGGGCAAACAGCGTATATAAGGGTATTCATGACTAAATACAGTATAAAATAAACAAAAATCCGATTAGGCATGAATACTATTCCTCGTCAAGCAAAGTCACTAAATTAAAAATACTCTCTACTGAATTGAAATTTTCAGGTACCAAATATAGCGGTGTTATTTCAATATCAAACTGCTCATTTAAACTAGCAACAAGACGAATTATATTGGCAGATGTTAAAATTTTTCCGTCTACAAGGTTGTTAGCGGTTTCAAAATTTTCTCCTGGTATTATCTCTGACAATATCTCAATTATTTTGTTCATTATATTTCTCTCTCCATTTTTATATAATATTTTTCAATAGTTTTTTACTTATTTTTCCATTAGCGTTTTTAGGGAAACAATCAGTAGCTATATATTTATCTGGGCGCATATATGCTGGAAGTTTTTGATTAGCTACTTTTTTTAACTGTTCTTTTAAATGTGTAGCCCCTTCATAAACCAATACTATCTGTTGTTGCTTTTCATCATATAAACAAACTGATAACTCTATACCTTTAACTTTAGCAAATGCAGCCTGAATTTCGCCTAACTCTATGCGATAACCATTACGCTTTATTTGAAAATCTTTTCTTCCCAAATATTCAAGCTCTCCGTATTCATTTTTTCTTGCCAAATCACCTGTTTTATAAACCAACTCAGGGTATGCCGATTGTAAGGGATTTTGAACAAAACTCTCTTTAGTTTTTTTATAGTTATTGTAATAACCCTTTGCAACAAATGCTCCTGAAACATAGAGCTCTCCTATGTCACCATCAGCTACCTGTTCACCCTGTTCATTTATTAAATAAACACAACAGTTTTCACAAGGACTACCTATTGGCAAACTTTCGGTATCCTCAAACTCACGATTAACCACATAATAGGTGCAAATATCAGTGGTTTCGGTTGGACCAAATAAATTTGCATACATAACATTAGGTAAATAGCTTCTCCAATAATTTAGGTATTTAATAGGCATAACTTCACCTGCAAATAATACCTTATTTAAAGATGTTGGCTTGGTATATTTAAATAAATTAAACTTGGCAACAATAGCAAGCGCTGTTGGCACCCAATATATTGTATTTACATTACGCTCGTTCATAAATTCAATTAGTTTTGCAGGAAACACAAAGTACTCTTTGGGTATCATATGATATGTGCCACCTTTAGCTAAGGTAGCGAATAAATCAGATACCGACATACTAAAGTGCAGTGGAGTTTGAGATCCAAACACTGTATTACTAGATATTTTCATACTTGTTGTAAACCAATCAATGTATGATATAACATTTTGATGAGTTATTAATACACCCTTAGGGAACCCAGTAGAACCAGATGTAAATATCGAAAAAGCAGGGTCTGTTGAAAGTATTTGATTTTTTGCTTTATTGAGTTTTTTGTAACCATTAGCTGTAGGTTCTATTTTTTCTAACTCTAATTTCACAAATTCACCATTTAACTGATTTACTATATTATTAAACTGACTTTCATATATTACAGCAGATGGCCTAAGAATGTCTACTATTTTCTGTTGCCTATTAAAGGTTGAGTTACTATCTAAAACTACATAAAAGTTACCACTATATAAAACACCTAACATTGTTGCAGGCAATTTGCATGTTCTATTCATCAATATCGCAATAGGTCTTTTAATAAAGCCTTTTTCTGCAATAACTGCACCTACTTTTTGGGCTTTTTCCATAAGTTGCTCATAAGTAAAACTGGCGTTTTTATCGCCTACTGCTATTTTAGAACGATACTTTAATGCTGTATTTTCGAAAAAATCAATAATAGTTTTTGTCATTGCTATACTCCTAAATTCATGTTTTTAACTTGTAATGTTAATGTAGGGCTATTGTTATCACTAGTACTACAGAGAGATATTACAAGATCATTATATATATAGCTATTAATAAATTTACTCTTAACTTGATCGTTGTTCTTATAAATTGGATACCTACTATTACTATTTACCCAATTATTTTGTGGTGTAACATCAAGCTTACTGAGAGCAAAAGCAAGACCTTGACCAGTACACTTTAGATAACTTTCTTTGCGAGTCCAAATAATTGCATAAGCAAGATTAGGACACTTTGAGTCATTAATATATCTACACTCTTGTTCTGTAAAAAAATACTTAAGGGTGTTTTTATCAAAGCTTTTTATTTTTTCGCAATCTACACCAATATCAAAATTATTTTCTAAGGCAAATACTACATAATTATCAGCATATGAACGACTAACTGATATATTAGGATAATTACATAAATAGGGTTTTTCACCCGCTTTGCCATTAAATTTAGGTAAAGATATATTAAAAACCTCTGATACAAAATATGAAGCAGCTATCTCAACTGTAATAAATTCATTTTTTCTGTTATTGTCTGTAAATAGCTCTGCACGAGCAAGCCTCTCTTCGGAAATAAACCTGCTAACATCTTTTAGATCCTTATAATCTATGGGTTTTATTTTTGTAAGTATTAATGTTTTCAAGTAATTTGCTCTCCTTTTGTTATAAACTACTTGTTATCTCCGAATGTTATTAGTATAGCTAACTAAAATTAAAAAAACTTCAATTTAAACTTAAGAAATTCTTAATTTTTGATTAACAAAAACGAAAACCGTTTTGGAGGACATAAAGCCCTCCACTACGGCTTATTACTTTACTCTTCGTAGTGGCAGGCCTTGGGTCTGCCTTGTTTTTTTGGGGGTATCTTATTAATTTGGAGGACATAAAGCCCTCCACTACGGCTTTTACTTCTGTTACTCTACGTAATGGCAGGCCTTGTGTCTGCCTTGTTTTAATGAGTGGGTTATCTTATTAATTTTGGAGGGCATGAAGCCCTCCACTACGGATTTTACTTCTGTTACTCTTCGTAGTGGCAGGCCTTGTGTCTGCCTTGTTTTAATGAAGGGTTATTTTATCAATTATGGAGGATATAAAGCCCTACACTACGGATTTTACTTCTGTTACTCTACGTAGTGGCAGGCCTTGTGTCTGCCTTGTTTTAATGAAGGGGTATCTTATTAATTATGGAGTACATAAAGCCCTCCACTACTGCTTTTACTTCTGTTACTTTCGTAGTGGCAGGCCTTGTGTCTGCCTTGTTTTAATGAAGGGGTATCTTATTAATTATGGAGGACATGAAGCCCTCCACTACGGATTTTACTTCTGTTACTCTTCGTAGTGGCAGGCCTTGTGTCTGCCTTGTTTTAATGGGGGGTATCTTATTAATTATGGAGTACATAAAGCCCTCCACTACGGATTTTACTTCTGTTACTCTTCGTAGTGGCAGGCCTTGTGTCTGCCTTGTTTTAATGAGGGGGTTATCTTATTAATTATGGAGGACATAAAGCCCTCCACTACGGATTTTACTTCTGTTACTCTACATAGTGGCAGGCCTTGTGTCTGCCTTGTTTTCTTTGGGGGTATCTTATTAATTATGGAGGACATAAAGCCCTCCACTACTGCTTTTACTTCTGTTACTTTCGTAGTGGCAGGCCTTGTGTCTGCCTTCTTTTTTTGAGGGGGGTTATCTTATTAATTTTGGAGGACATAAAGCCCTCCACTACGGATTTTACTTCTGTTACTCTACGTAGTGACAGGCCTTGTGTCTGCCTTTTTTAATGAGTGGGTTATCTTATTAATTATGGAGGACATAAAGCCCTCCACCGCTTATCACTTTTTATATTTTTGCATTGAAGTATTTATCCTGCTGCCACTTTTGAGGATTTGTGTTTATGTATTTGCAAATTCTTTGGTAATCCTGTTGATTTCTTATAATATGGTCATAAAAACTACGTTGCCATATTCTTTTATTAAATGGTGGACATTCTTTATTCTTTACAGCACGAATATACTTATGTACAGTTCTTGACTTAAATTCACAAATAAAATCACTTATTGATGTGGTGGACTTGGGTAATAAATTTTTTGTTATTAAAATATTATTTTTAATAATAATAGCATGTACATGATTAGGCATAATAATATATTTATCAAGCTTAAAAGTTTTATTATAAGATATTGTTGTTAAAAGAGCGTCTTTTACTATTACACCACTACTATTTAAATTCATTTTGTTATTAATTATTCTTCCAAAGAGGTTATTCATATTGAACGTACAGATAGTTACAAAATAATAGTTAGGTTTAGAGTAATCATAGTTATTAATCCTTAATTGTTTTCTATTAAGTTTTGTCATATAGGTTTCCTTATATTTTATAGAAAAATAAAATTTTTTAGCAACTTTATATTTTTATATCTTTATTTTTTAGAAATAATCTCATTAATTATTTCTAAAACAACTTGAATATACTCAAATTCATAACTAGCTATTCCTACTAAACAGCCTTTATCTTTACAAACATAAAGATCATAATATGGTATATGAATACGTGCTTGGCATTGCTCTGGTGATTTAGCACCATAACCTGGTATACAATTGGGGTCACATTGTACTATATTATGTTTTAGGTAATCTACTATATTTTGTTTACCTTCTTGAATCAATGTGTTAATACATTTATCCGATTGAGCTGAATTTAAAACCCAACGCAAATAATGATAATAAGTATCTATTTTATAGGAATTAATATGAATATAATATACCACACCTGCTTTATTGGAGTAGGCTACTCGATATCCAAAGTCCTCATAAAGCTCTATTTTTTTGCGATACTTTAACTTCATTAACAAATTATCTGTTTCTGTTACCATTATTTTAAGCTCTAATGGTAATGAGTTTATAACATCGTTCATCTGTAATTTATAGTTATTAAATCTTCTAAAATCCAGCTGATAAAAGTATCTAAAACCATATTTTTTATCTTGGCTACATAACTTTGCATAGTAACTAAGGGCTATTAACATAGCTGGGTAATTTTTATGATTAATAACAACTATATTTTGCTTTACATTTACTGTAAAACCTAATATCAAAACAAGATTATTAAATTTTTTTTCGGATTTAAGCTTTTTTATTTTATCATCTCTTATTTTATGCCAGTTTTCTATTGCTAAAACTAAGCTACATTCTTCTAGGGTAGCAAGTTGAGCAAGTTTATACAAAAAATCTAAAATGATGTTGATAACTTTACGCACCTTTAGTCTTTTTTTGTTAAAGTCTTTGCCCTCAAAAGTTGCTAAAGGTATATTATATAACTCTGCATTATTATGCATATTTTGATATAGATTATTAATGTAACTATGTAACTCTTGTTCAGCTTTAATAAACTTACTTTTTTTAATGCTAATGCTCTCTGGCACTACTTCATATAGGGGGCTTAAAAATTTGGCTAAGCCTCCAATATACCAGTCTGCAACGGTGTTATATTTTTTATTGTGAAATTCCATTTTAACCCCTTAAATACTTAATAATAGTTAAACATATGTTTTGTTGATATAATATTATTATACTTCAATTAGTATTTCTTGGCTAACTTGATTTACACTATCTTTTTTTGACTTTTATAGTATTAAACTTTATATTAATGATATATTATTGAAAGGACTTAACATGAAAATATCTAAGAATACTGATATTATTAAAAAATATATAAAGGACCTTAACCTAACTCACATTTTTGATGATAATTTGCTTAGTATGTTGTCTTTACATAGTTTTGCAGCTAGTGAAGTTCTATTTAATAGTGAAGATAATGTCGAAAATCTTTATGTGTTGCTTGATGGTCAGGCCGGAATTGTTCCATTATCCGAAAAAGGCAAACTTAGTCTTTTAGATATTATAATTTTAGGGGATGTTATTGGTGATATAGAGTATTTTAATGACGACAATTATTATTATCAGGTAAGAGCCCTAAGCCCCTGTACACTTTTAGCTATTCCAGTAAACTCTATTGATTTATATTTTCAACACAATAGTCAATTTTACAAGTATATTTGCCGAAACCTAGCTCAAAAAATGAAACGAACTTCTTTTAAATATGCCAGAACTTTACTATATCCTCTTAAAAACCGCTTAGCAAAATTCTTGTATGAACTCTCTAAAATTCATGGCAATAAGATTCCTGATGTACAAAGCAATCAAACTGCGGATTATCTTGGAATTAGTTTAAGACACTTAAGAAGAGTGTTAGCAGAATTAGAGCAAGAAGGCATATTAATAAGAGAAAATGCAGCAGTAACTGTAATAGATATAAACAAACTTCAGCAAAAGGCTAGTTATAAATAATATGAAGGACAAAAAGTCCCCCATATTATTTATTTATTAATAAATCTTTACTATATTCTGCACCCCTAATGACTTAATATACAACTCTAACTCATCTACTTCTGCTTTGCTTGGAATAACACCTTTAAGCTTTACTGCTCTTGCTTTAGGCAACCCCCTAACATGAACCCTAATAAGCTTAAAAATTACATTTGTATAAGGCTTGATTAATTGAGTTATTCTATTTACAGTATTTTTAACATCGTAGTAACCCTTAATATACACCAAACGCACTTCTTCAACCTTGTCTTGTTTTAATAGTATTTCAAGATTATTAAAATGTTGCTCATTAATTATAAATCTCTCATAATAATTTTTAGCTAAAGCAGAAGACTTAGGTAATAAGTTAGAAAAACATAAAGGCGCTAGGGATTCACCCCTAGCTTTAATATCAAACAGAAATTTATCGGTATGCTGTATTAGCTCTTGTAATTTAATGGTGTCATAAAAGCCATTAGTGTCAACGTAACAGGTTAAATTTAACTCGTGTACTCGTTTAAATAACTCTACTAAAAATTCATAATAAAGCGTAGATTCTCCGCCCGAAACCGTTATTCCTCGTATGAAAGGCATATTGGTTTTAATGATCTTTAACAACTCAGCTACGGTGTATAGCTTAGCTTCATCACACTTCATAACAATGGTTTCGCTATTATGACAATATAAACAATTAGCGTTACAGCCCTGAACAAAAATACTTGTTCTATTACCTACTCCCTCAACATTAGAGAATGGAATTATTCGACGTACCGGTAACCTCATAATAGACCTACTCTCTTAGTTTACGGTCAAAGACTTTACTATTATCTTCGGTACCCATACCAAACACAGTTGTGTCTCTTAAAACTGCCTGATTATTTCTTAGTTTTTCTACTTCACTTTTTTTAACTAAATAGCCAGTAACCCGAATTAAATCGGAATTTTTTAAATAGGTTGTTATATAGCGATAACCACTAACAAAAGCACCATCAATTATATCTACTATAGCCTCTGGGTGACTTAACCAAGTTTGATCAAAGGCAAATAAATCACCTGTGCCAGCTGGAAAATATTGATGAAATGGGGCTGATTGTTTTAAGTGTTCAACTAAAGATGGCTCTTGACCTACTTTAATTCTATGAGCAGGAGTATTGTCTTTGTCCTCTTCATGAATTGAGGCACCTACTTGAGCATGAAGCAAATATCTGTTATTAGTTCTGCTAACATATTTTCCTTCATGTTTTTCAACTATTTCTTTAATAGTATTCATGATTAAATGACCTATTTCATCACCCCTTGTAGAAGTTCCAAATGTTTCACTTAATCCCTCTAAAGCAAGCATAGTATTAACAGCATCTGCTAAACCAACAATAGCAAACATTGCTGTGAAATTATCTTTGTTTATAAAACCCTCACTTGCCAAAAAGCTTGACTCAAAGAAATTAGATTTTTCAACAATAAAACTAGTTCGTTTATCTATAATTGATAACATAAGTTTAGCTACCTTTGGTAGTAGTTCACTAATTAACATGTCTAAGCTAGTAGCAGACTTAGCTATAGTACCTAGCCGTAAACGTGACAAAGTATAAGCTCCACCTGCTAAAGGCAAAGCATTGTAACAACTACAAATAGCATGGCTGCCAATATCTTTATTGTAATAAACGTCATTTGAAAATGATGGTTTAGATACTTGTAAACAAGCAGCCGCCGCAAGCTGTGCAAAATCTTTTGATGTTTTGTTTTTATCGTAACGAATTGTCATATTAGGTGTTGGATTTTCTAGCTCCACAACTGCTTTTAATATTAATCTGCCAGCCTTACTGTCATAAGGACCTATATCGGCGTGACAAAAAGAGTCGATAATTGTTTTATCTATATGGTTAAGAAAACGTTTAATTTTAAGATAATCTGTTTTTTCATTAGTTAAAAAAGGCTCTATTAGTCTATCTAAGTGACCTATAAATACTGGGTAGGATGTTATTGATGGAACATGACTATAAAGAATAAGCAAGCCATCTAATAGTTCATCTAAATCTTTGGGTGGCTCTAGTTCTAAAAACTGACAGCCTTTTTCTGCAAAGACAGTATAATCTGGCACAATATAACGTGGTCGATAAATAGCATAACCCTCATTTAAATCACATATCATTTGATTATT
Source organism: Clostridium sp. 'deep sea' (assembly GCF_014931565.1). Taxonomy (NCBI): domain Bacteria; kingdom Bacillati; phylum Bacillota; class Clostridia; order Eubacteriales; family Clostridiaceae; genus Clostridium; species Clostridium sp. 'deep sea'. The sequence continues at coordinate 3,810,028 of NZ_CP063353.1, read as the reverse complement.
AATGTATGCCAGCTCTTCTTCTGTGTAGCCAAGAAGCTCAACAGGTGAAATAAGCCTTTCTGCGGTATTGCCTAAAGCAATTAGTTTTTGCTGTGGAGTCATAGTTTTACTAATTACAATATCAATAATATCATTAAGACTGGACTGCATAATAACACCACTTTCATATATATACATTTAGTTACTTAAAGTATAGTCAAATCTGCTAAATATTCTAGGACAAATGTCCGTAAGTTTTCTATAACCTTGAAAACACCCACTTCAAAGCTTATAATATACATAACAGAGAGGGGCGATTGTAATAACTAATAATACATCTATAGTTCTCAGAAATATTACCATTAATGATTTAGAGAATTACTTTTATTTAAAACACCCAAGTAGAGAATATCATAAATTTAATGGACCTTATTTTAAACAAACTACCGAAGAAGAGTTAAAAGCTTGTATTAAAAAACTAAGAACAAAACTGTTAAACAAGGATGAAGGTTTTCATGAAGTAAGACAGATGATAGCCAATAAAGATACTAATGAGCTTATAGGTGAAGTATCTTGGTATTGGAAATCAAAAGAAACCTTGTGGATGGAAGTTGGAATTGTCATTTTTAATGAAAAATACTGGGGTAAAGGCATTGGTTATCAGGCATTACCATTGTGGATTGATATATTATTTGAGAAATATCCTCAACTAGTAAGATTAGGTCTTACGACTTGGTCGGGAAACTTAAGAATGATAAAGTTAGCAGAAAAAACTGGACTAAAATGTGAAGCGGTATACAGAAAAGCAAGGATTGTAGATGGTAAATACTACGACTCTGTAAGCTATGGCATACTGCGTGAGGAACGAAATAGTTAACAAGAATTTATGAAATTTAATTTAATTAGTCCATAAAATCATAGAATGATATGACTGCTTGGGATGGGTTGATCCACAAAGTAATAAAACAAGTGAGTTACCTTTTGATGATAATATTAAACAGCTAATTAAAACTAAAAATGTTGATTTAGAAAAGGTGAAAAGAAATTGTATTGCAGTATTTGGTGAAAAAAAATTCTACAGATATCCTAAATAGATTTTTAGCAAGTTGCCAAGATGAAACAATTAATATAGACTACATATGATTAGGACTTCCCTTTGAATATAATTTAATAAAAAAATATGCATCAGATGTATTAAGATCTGATCACTGGTCTTTCTGGAAAAAAGGCATACCGGGTCTTTTTATAACTGATATGGCTAACTTTAGAAGCGAGTATTACCATACTCCAGCAGATATTTCTAAGAATATTAATTACGAGGCTTTGCAAAAAATAGCTATGGCAACGCTTAAAGTTTTAGTTGAAACTCATTAAATAATACCTATTATTTATAAATTAAAAGCATGATATCTAATTAGATGCCATGCTTTCTCATTCTCTTTTTGAAATGTATTTTTTTTTCACAACACTAGTCATTGTTAATCAATACACTACTAAAGGTAATATATACAAGTAATCTTTAATGCAGCAATTATTTGTATTTATTATTTTTCTAGTATTTTTACAATCCCATTATAACCATCAACCTCTATTAAATCTCCATCTTTAACCATATCCATTATACCTATTAAGCCACTTACACATGGTATGCCATACTCTCTGGCAATAATTCCACCATGCTGTAGTGGACCCCCGATTTCCATAATAACACCTGCTGCATTTATGAATATAGGTGTCCACGATGGCTCTGTGGCCCTAGTAATAAGAATCTCACCTGAATATAACGGTTTTTCATAAGGGCTTTTTAATACCTTAGCTTTACCAACTACCTTACCAGGAGCTATTGGGTCACCTACAATATCTCCATCTTTTATCTGCATTTTAGGTTTATATATTTTACCCCTACTGTCTATTACCAGTGGCCAATTTTTAACATGAGCTACTTTTTGATAGCCTTTTAGGTTCTTTACCCTAGCCGCTTTCATATTAAAATTAGCATCTTTTTGAGCTTTGGCTATTTCATTTACATGTAAATCAAATATATGATATGGTTCTTCTAACCGACCCTCTTTAACCCATTCGTTTGCCATTTGTAAACAAATATTATGCAACATGGCTAAGATGTACACAATAACATACTTGGGGTGTTCTCGATAACCAAAGGTTGCTTGATACTTATTTGCTGCTTTTATAAATTTCTTTTCTTTGCCTTTGGCCTTTGCTGCTTTAAGAAGCTTATTATAAGCCTGCTGTCGCTTTTCTTTAACCTTTATAATTTGATTGTCTTCAATGTTTATTTCAATAAGCTTGACGTATAACAAACCAATATCTTCATAAATTCTTAGTGATGCTATATCAATTTCTTTCATACCCCTAACAGCGTATTTATCCATAAACTCATTGTAGTCTGCCATGAACTCTTTAGAGTAATTTCTATCTTTGCACTTTTTAATAAACTCTTGCCTTGATGCTGTATTTTGAAATTCCTCATATGAAGCCATTTTAACTAGTAAATGACCCATTGCACTAGTAGGATTACCCTCAAGATCCATAGCAAGAGCAATGATTTCTTTCTCTATATCTTCACCCTTAAACATTTTTTTAATAGATGATTGGGCAAGCATGCCAGCAAACATCGCTGATATTGTTCCCATTGTTTCCATTAATAGCTGAGATATCTGTGAAGCATTGTATTTAAAACTATCTTCTTTTTTTAGATTCTTTGCTCTGTTAATAATGTCATCTGCAATTTCATTATAGTCTTTAATAACTGCCTTATAATTAAGAAATATACCCTTAAAAACTCCAGGCAACATCTTACAAAACATTTTTATTGCTTTTCTTTTAAAGCCTTTTACCCCTTCAGGTTTTTTATTAGGAAAATGGGCATCTAAATCAATTTTATTAAAAATTCGTTTAACATTACCATCATACGAGTTAAACATTTTCATAACATTTTTTTTACCTACAATCTTTTGTAAGTCGGTAACACTTATATACTCACGACCATACAATGCAGGAGTAGTACCTTTAGCTTGGGGTGTCATCATTCCAAACTTAATGTTATATAACATCTCAGACCAAACTTCCATACCTAATACACTCATAGGTTCATCAAAGCCTTGAGTCATTACCATTAAATCTAAATAAAATCTTTTCTTTTCCCCAGGTTTTGTTAAGAGCTCTTCAAAAAATGGTAAATAGCTTGTTATAGGCCTTGCCTGAAGCAAGTAAAGTTTATCTTTTTCATAAGCCCACTCGGTATCAACTGGTTTGTTATAGTACTCTTCTACTTTTTTTATTAAACTAGAGAGCTCTACTATTTGGTTATCTGTAAGTGTCTGCTTTTCTTTATTAAGTATCTCTTTCTTAACAGTACCCCCATCTTCTTTAAGATAAATTGCTATTTCTTTTTTACTAATCTTTTTATCAATAATTCTTTTGTCTACAGCATCATAAATATACATATCAGGAGTAACAATACCTGATACAATAGCTTCCCCAAGCCCCAACGAAGCATTAATTACAACCTCATCATAACAGTTGTTAAGTGGATTAAGTGAAAAACCTACCCCACTCATTTCCGAATCAATTTGTTTTTGAATGATAACTGCAATACTAGTATTATTAAGATCTATTGCGTTCTGTTTTTTATACCGCATTACCCTATAATCAAAACACGACGAAAAAGCACGTGCCACAGTTTTTTCTATCTCACTTCTATTTGTACCAAGATATGTTTCGTACATGCCAGCAAAACTAGTACCTTCAAGATCTTCTTCTGGAGATGATGATCTTACAGCAAAAATATTACCCTGTAAATTTGTAAATGTCTTATTAAAAGACTCACTCTGCCATTCGTTAAAGTTCATAACCTCAGCAAGTGCCTTTACTGCATCACAGTTTTCTTTGGTAGTATTTTGAATTACTGCTTTAAACTCATTTGAACTCTTAATTGTGTTGAGCCATGTACTAAAAAAATCAACAGATAGTGTTATACCCTCTGGAACAGGAAATCCCGCATTTGTGGTTTCAATAAGGGCTTTGGCTTTTCCACCTACTTGAGACAATTCTGGTATTTTCTTTTCATTAAAATAATATATCATAGTAACCCTCCTATTCAATAACTGTACTCTGTCTGTTAACAACAGTACTAGGTTTCTATTATGCTTTAATTACCTACTTGTTTGTAAAAATGAGAAGTTAATACTTGGTAGTACAAATCACATAAATTAATAAGTTCTACAATAATAGCGTCATCTAAAACATATCCGTGTTTATTAAGCACCTCTATGCCTAACCCCTTATAAGTCCAGCGAATTATATGAATAGCTTCTTTTGCTTTTGATTGATCTTTAAACTTTGAGTAATCAATATTAAATGTATAGAACTTTTCTCTAAATACCTTAAAATTACTTTTTTGAGCTTCGTTATAAACTTTATCTCTAAATTGCTCAATAAACTCCATTAAATAAGGATACTCTATTATAATCCCAAATCTACACTTAGAAACATCACATATTCTTTTAATTATATCGTTGTTATTCCAATCAAAATTCTGCTCTAAATCAATTACTGCTTTACTAACCGAGTAATATAGTAAAAAATTAAACAGCTCTTGCTTATCTTCAAAATAGTGATAAAAAACACCTTTTGAAATACCCGATGATCTAAGAATCTTATTTAACGATGCTTTATTTTCACCATACTTTGCAAATTCTTCATACGCAGCATTAACAATTCTTTTTACTTTTTCATTATTTAAATCTATATTTTTAAACTTATCTTCCATTATGTCACTCTTTCTAGAACCGCTAGACCACTTCGGTCTATATTTAGTATATGCTCTAGCACCTATAAATGTCAAATATAAATGACCATTTCGATCTATTAAGTATTGTTATTAATGTAATATGTAAAAATAACTCACTTATTAAATAAGTGAGTTATTGCTAAAGCATTACAACAAAACAATATAATTATATTTTTTAAGCAACTCTTTTGTTCTGGTACCAAAAACTTGCAACTGCAACTACAATAATGAGCAAACCACCTATAACACTTAGTAAATCTGGAACCTCTCTCCACATAAAAAAGCCCATTATAGCCGCAAAAATAATGCTCATATAATTGTAAATAGATACTTCGGAGGCTGGAGCAAGTTTATAAGCAAAGGTTAATCCATATTGACCTATTGCAGCAAATACTCCTGTACCAATAAGATATAACCATTGAATACCAACTGGCATCTCAAAATTCATTATGGTTAAGGGAATCATTGCAATTACAGATACAAAAGAGAAGTAAAATATAATAGTAGAAGGATTCTCTTTATTTTTTAACAACCTAACTAATGTATATGCTGCACCTGCACATATTGCAGATAATAATCCCGATAAAGCAGGTAATACTTCAAAGCTGAACTCAGGTTTAATAATTAGTAATGCTCCGATAAACACAATTATTAATGATGGAACTTGTATTTTATTAAGCTTTTCTTTTAAGAAAAGATAAGCAAAAATTGTCACAAAAAAAGGAGAAAGTTTATTTAACATAGCAGCATCTGCCATAATTAAATTATTAATTGCATAAAAATAAAATACTACACCACCAACACCTAATAGAGACCTACTAAGTAAGTATTTTTGATTTTCCTTATTACCAAACATCTTTGTCTTTGTACTATAAATGACATAAAGAGCTACAACTAAGCTTACAAGGTTACGAAACAAAACCTTTTCGAAGATAGGTATATCGCCTGCTAGTTTCACCATTGTTTGCATAAACACAAATGAAAGCGCAGACATTAGCATAAACAGTACAGCTTTAGGTTTATTGTCGGGTATGTAAAAAATTTTGTGTCTAAAGAAACTCTAATCTGGCAATACTTAGCAAAGAGAAGCCAGAAAAGGAGTTTTTTTAATGAAAACAGCACGTCAGCAATTGCTAAGAGAGATAATTAGTGAAGGTAAACTACAAACATCAGAAGATGTGCATAACTATTTAAGAGACCTATTCAAAGATACCCTACAGGAAATGCTTGAAGTAGAGTTAGAGACAAGCTTAGGATATGAAAAAAGAGAGCGTAAGGATAAACAAACAAAGAACAAACGTAATGGCTATACCTCAAAAAAAGTAAAAACAAAATATGGGGAACTAGCAATTGAAGTACCTAGGGATCGAGATGGAGAATTTGAACCTAAGGTAGTACCTAAGCATAAACGAGATATTTCAGGTATAGAAGAAAATGTAATATCACTATATGCTAGAGGTATGTCAACAAGAGATATACATGACCAACTAAAAGACATATATGGTATAAAATTATCAGCAGAAATGGTTAGTAAAATAACAGATAAAATTATTCCTAAAATAAATGAATGGCAAAATAGACCTTTAGACGACATCTATCCATTTGTATTTATGGATGCAATTCACTATAAAGTGAGAGAAGATGGTCAAATTAAGAGTAAAGCAGCTTATGTAGTATTAGGAGTAACAATTGATGGTAAAAAAGACATATTAGGTATCTGGATAGGTGAAAATGAATCTTCAAAGTTCTGGCTAACAATACTTAATTCACTCAAGAACCGAGGAGTCAAAGATGTGCTAATATTTAGTATAGACGGGTTAAAAGGTCTAAAAGAAGCCATACAAGCCTCATATCCAAACGCTGAAGTACAAAGATGTATTATACATCAGTTAAGATACACCTTTAAATTTGTTAATTATAAGGATAGAAAAGAGTTTGCTAGAGATTTCAAACAAGTATATAGAGCAGTCAATGAAGAAGTTGCTTTTGAAACTCTTACTGAGCTAGGTGAAAAGTGGAGCAAGAAATACCCATACGCTATAACTAGTTGGGAGTCAAATTGGGATATACTATCTCCATTTTTCAAGTTTCCTTTAGCAATTAGAAGAATTATGTATACTACCAATATTATTGAGGGTGTTCATAGACAGTTTAGAAAAGTAACTAAAACTAAGTCAGTCTTTCCAACTAATAAATCACTTGAAAAAATGCTTTATTTGGCTAGTCAAAATATTATGGAAAAATGGACTACCAGATATAGGGATTGGGATAATGTCCTTAATCAGCTGATGATTTTCTATGGCGAAAGGCTTGCTGCTTTTGCTTTAAGATGAGCTTATGTCGCTTACTAAAGAATATCTTAAAAGTTACTTAGAGGTCATTTTATCTTTATCCTAAGTATATTGAAGTGAAGTTACTATTTGACCTTGGTTCTCATGCAATTGTTGATGACCAGATTTATGAGTACACAGAACAGGATATTGTTATGCATATGAGAATAACTATAGATAAGTATTTATATAATAATTCAAAAAATATTACATTCTAGCATAAATTAAATTGCCAAAATCATTTATTTTTATACATAAAATCTTTGATTTTGGCAATTCTATATTTAAATTAGTTTCTTCTTTGTTTTTGTTGTCAGATTTTAAGCAAACTTATTTAGACACAGAAATATTTACAGTCTCTTATTGTCCATTTTCATCCTCCTAGATTAATCTTTATATCTATTTATTTTAATCTTATAAAACCTAAAATTAATAAAGATAACTAAACCACTTTATTTCACTTTTTTTAATATTTTACTGTATTGATGACTACAGTCTTTAATTGAAACGAGCTGTAATATATTATTTTTAATCATTTTTTCTATACGTAGTGCATACCAAGCATCGCCAATGCCCAATGGATATTTGCCTAAAATTGTACCTATAAATCTGGCCATTTCAAACTCGCCAGATGGCAGGTTATTTAAAATTAAATGGTCATAAAAGTTCTCTGGAACAGAAATTAGTTTACCATTAACTACAGCACGCAATGCAGCGTTTTCTTCTTTTAAATTAGTCCAAATATTACTTTGCAAACACTTTTCCAATGTAGATACTTTGCGCTCTATAGATAAAAATTGATAAAACTTATAGGGTGCAATCTCTGCCCAATCAGTATAAGATGTTAAGCTAGTTTCGGAAGTCTGCCAGTATGTAGGTAGCTCCATTACACTTATTTCACAATCAATACTTTTTAACGTATTACATAAATAAGCATAAGCACAGGCTGAGTAGGGTGCATTACTTTTCCATACTCTTATGGCTGTACCACTTTTTGCAGCATTAATTAATTTACTTAAGTCATTGCGTTGTCTATTAAGGTATGTTTGCATTTCATTTTCTTCAAAACTAGCAAAACTAAATAGGCTTTTTAACACATCTTTGCGTGATTCTTCATTTTCAACACAGCTGATATCACCTATATCTAAATTACAACCAATAAAAACAACATCGTTTGAACTTCCTTCAAGTGCTTCACCTTCAGTATTACTTTGTAATTGTTTTAGAGCTTGTTTATCTCCAATATAAGCAATAGCACTATTATGCTTACTTTCTTTACTATAACTTTTTGCTACTTTTAAAGAGCCTTTTAAACTTTCACTAAACACTGCTTCAATCATATTGTCACCACCTAATTTATTTTTATTTACTTTTAACTATAATTCTATTGCATATTACAAAAGTAATTTACTAGTTGCACAACCCATTATATTTTTAAATATATTCTTGTTTACGAATTCTTTAATTATAGCTCATTATATAATAGTTACACAAATTAGTAAGGTATTTTTTTTAGCAAGATAGTATGCAAAATATCAAAATAAAAAGACAAAAAATCTATTAATAGAAATTTTGTCTTTTAATATGCTCTAAACTTTGTAACTATGTTTATTTAGTAAAATATCTTTAATACATTAAACATCTTGGCAAATTTCGCTTTAGAAGCTAATTCGGGATAATCAGTAAAATTAATAGCCAATAATTTAATTATTGTATCATCTGGAATACTTGGAGAAACTTTTATGCAAAAATCCTCTCCTGTTTTAACATACTTATTAAATAAAATATTTAAATCTTCTTCTGACTGAGCAAATTGTCCGTTTATCATGTAGTAATCTTTATCATCTTTATCACTTACATAATTTTTTAATTCTGAGTTTAATATATATTCATCACTTGTAGTAAAGTCTGTAGACACTACTTTATCACTAGCATTATATACAGCATAAGGAATACTATCCCCATCATTATTGGTGGCATCTACATGATACCATGTATCATTTAATCTAACTTTATTCCAAGCATGAGGTACTGAGCCAACTGTGCCTGAAGCAACTACACATGGTACGTTTGCAGCATCACATAATAGTTTGTAAGACTCTGCATAACTTTGACACACACCAAGTCCATTAATAAGTATGCCATAAGGGTTAAATGAGTCAGCATATTGCTCAGAAATATCTCGCATATCTTTTCCATCATAAAATGCTTCAAGGAGTTCTATGTGATATTCACCCCTACTAGTAACCCAGTCGTGTAATGCTTGTTCTTTTTGTTCTATGGTCATGTCTGGTTTAATTATTTCACCCACAACATCTGAAACTTTATTTACTATTTCTATTTGTTTTTTCAGAGCTTCTTCTTTAGTCCATCTGTAGCCAATTAATAATTTTTTATTACGATAATCATATCTATAATTTTCTTCATCAAGGATTAAAGGATATTGAGTAATAACTTTTAAGAGAGTATCTTTTAATAATATAGGATCATTAGCCTCTTTATGCATAGAAATATCTATACTTGTCTCGTGCTTTAACATACCCTCAGCAATTGTTATCTCTAAACTTTTTTCTGGCACTTTTTCTTCATCGTTATTAACAATGTCGTTTACATCTTTGTTGCTCATTTCCTTGCTATCTTCGTTGCTAGGAGCATTTGGAATGTCAATTTGATCTTCAACATTTACAGCTCCAATACTTACTTCATTTTCTTTTGCTTTTTCCTTAAATGCAGCTATTTCTTCATCTGTAGGTAAGTCGCTAAAAGGCAAATACCTAACAGTAAAAGTTGTACCTAATACTTTTCCTACATATTTTTCTACTTCACCTTTCATGACAACCATATTATCAAAATCCCAGATGATAGGTAAAGTTTTTCTATGATAATCACCATCGTATTTCACCATATCAACACTTATTTTTAATGGCAAATCTAAAATAGTATCTATCTCATCACTTGAAAAACGTGTTTTTTCACCATATGTTATTTTACTAATAGCAATATCATCTAAATCATCACCTATAATGATATTACTTAGTCTTGACTGCTCTTCTCCCTTAACTGCTACAACTGCAAAGTCATAAACTTCACCAACCAGGGTATTCATAGCAACAGTTCTAAATCTATCTTCTGATAAAACAAACTCAGTTTTTTCTGTTGAACCAATCACTTCCATGCCATGACTAGTTCCACGGTATATTTTGTATTCGGTAGCTCCCTCTATGGTTTTCCAATACAATGTTAAGTTTCCTTCAAAATTATGTTTAACTGTTACAGTTGGTATATCTACCTTCGACTGAACTGTAAACATCATACGTTTAGGTTTTTCTAGCTTGGTTACCTTGGTAGCTGTAACATCATGTTTAATTAATAGGTAGTATGTTTGTAATCCACCCCAGTTACGCTTTTCTTCACTATCAACACCTTTTCTAGCATACATTCCCCAACTGCTTTTATCGGGTTTAACCGTAATTTCATTTTTAGCTCTATCAAAAACAACATCTGCTAAAAGTTTACGTTTACATTCTCTATCTGTATAAACCTCAAACTGCTCTTCTATTCTAAAATCATCAAATGGATCAGTTCCAAGATTAAGTTTAATTACAAATTGGTTATCTGCTGGTACATTATGTAATGGTTCTACGGTTTCAAAAGGATCCTCGTTTTTACCACGTTGTGCTTCTGATAGATTAAACTTAGAAATAGACTCTAAGCTAAAATCTTCATTATCATTTTGTTCTTTCGCTATCGGTTCTTTTAACTCTCCATTAGCATTATTTTCAGCAGAACATCCAACTAATGCCATCACTAAAACAACAGTTAACACCAAGCTTAATAGCTTTTTCATGCTTATTCCCTCTCTCATATGTCCTATGCTTTTTTGCAAGTTAAGAAAATTATTAATTATGTAATCTCTTGTATTATAGCTAATAAAAATCTTATTTACAATTAATACTGTGATTAAATTAATCATAGTTATAGATTAAAATACATCCAGTTAAAGCTACCTTAAAGTTAAAAAAAACATGTAATTGTTTAACAAATTTATGTCTTTAGCTAATCTATATTAGCTGCTAATTTAACTAACGGTTCTGCTAGTTTTACCCTAATAAACGTTTCACTAAACATAAAAAGATAAAAATCGAAAGCGATTTTTATCTTTTTATAAACTTAATTTTAACTTAAATACTACTATAGTACTAAAAAATACTAATAGATAATAAAATTTAAAAAACTCTTATTGCTTATTTTTCATCTTACTTAAACATTCTTTACAATAACCATAAATCTTTAGACTACAATCTTCAGATTGAAAGCCCTTTTTTTCGTAGACTCTTTTACCTAAGTTATCTGGAAGTAATCCATAAACTTCAATTATTTTTCTGCAATTTTTACAAACTAAATGACAATGATTTTCTTTTTCTTTTATAAAAATTTCATACTTTGCCGCACCTTCACCAAAATCATGTCTAGTTACAGCTCCTATCGCAGCTAAAATATCCATAGTTCTATAAATGGTGGGAATGGCTATCATGTAATTTTTAGTTTTAGCTGTATTATAAATATCTTCTACAGACATATGCGTATCTATATTCTCGATTAAAATCTCTAGTATTTTTCTTCTTTGGTTTGTTATTCTAATATTATTCTTTTCCATTATGTTTCTCACAATATTATTCACCTTTAACTGCATTACAATCCATCCCCCTAATCCAAAATAACTAATAAATATTTTAAAAAGTTTATTTAAATATATATTGATTCATATAGTTGTAACCAAAATCAACATAATTTACTTTTTCAAAATTATATTTTTCTACTAATTTATCTAAATTATCAGCAGATATTCGAACATGCAACGGTGGTCCAAAACCCATTCGTTCTTTTTTACACTCTACTATAAACATACGTGCCCCAGGTTTTAAAACCCTGCAAATTTCATTAAATAACCTTTCTTTAACAAGCTCAATATCTAGCGAATGCAGCACTGTGCAAATAAAACAAACATCAACAGAGTTATCTTTTAGATCTATATTCGATGTAATATCTGAAACTTTGGCAATGATATTATTAATTCCACTCTGTTGCATCTGCTCTTTTAACTTAGTAATAATGGACGTCATTCCATCAATAGCATAAACTATTCCTTTTTGACCTACTCTTTTTGAGGCCTCAAATGAATAGTCACCTGAACCACATCCTAAATCTAAAAATACCTCATTTTCTTCTAGCTTCAACTCATTAAAAACTAACTGGTAATCTTGCATATGAAAACTACTTGGTCCTTTTCTATGCCTACCTAACTTATGCCCTTGTTTACACTCATTATATTTGTTCATAATATATCACCTCTTAATTTACTAAATTATAAATAATATAAAAATGAAGATAACTTACTTTTATCATTTTCATTATCATTGCCATCAAAAGTTAAATTTAATATTGCAAGATTATTTTCCTTATCGAATCCTCTTTGTACAACATTTAAAGCAACTCCTGTATTTTCATATATTGAATTTACAGTAATAATTCCATCTATAGAATTTAATTCACTACAAATTTTTGCTGCTCTGTATCTACCATTTGCTCCAGCATAGTAACCCATTGATTTTTGGGCTTTTTCAGTTAAACTATCTAGCTCTTTTTCAAATGGACTTGCACAATTAAAGCATAAAGCTATTGACTTTATCATTTTTTTAAAATTATTTAGCCTTTTTTGCACCTCTTGTGTATTATCTTGTCTTTCTCTTATTGAATCATGCCAAATCATCCACATATACTCACTCATAGAGTTATATATTATTTTATGGTTTTGATCTTCAAGATTTTTTAAAGTATAGTTGTTTAAAAAATCATTAAATATAATAGTAGCCTCACCAGTAACAAATATTTTTTTATTATATTGTTTAGTTTTTAGGCTTTCAGCTATTTCAGTTGCGAAACTTATAAGTTGATTTAAATCAAGCTCATTCTTTTTAACTAACTCAACTACTTGTAACAGGTATTTGTGCCTTTCATTTTTATCAGCCAGCATAATAATGTCTCCTGCTAAAAGACATCTACAAAGCATTGTGAACTCCCGCTCATCTCTATTTACTAAATCCTCAATAAAGGGTTCTACAATACCAATATCTGTAATTTGTTCTTCAGCTAAAATTGTTTTAACCATTTGGCTGTATTGTCCTTCTACTTCTGAGCCTTCTGTTCTAAAAATTAGGAAGTCAATATTATCTTCATCTTGCTGCTTAACGTCTTTAAACTCGTTAACCTTTTTAAATACATCTCCTAATAACATTGTTAAGGAATAATACTCTTGACCTAAGGTATATTTTCTGCCAATAGCCAATGATTTTTTACAGGTAAGTGGTAATACATCAGCATTTATGTCTCTAGTTTTAAGTGTTTCTTTTAGTAAGTCTGAATACGGATACATATATTGTAGGTAAAGCTTGGCTGGCTTATTATTGTTATTATTTTTATTAACATCCATAACATAATTTATATTTTGCACTCGACCCAAACTATTAACAAAAGCTTCTACCCGAGTAATTATGCCTACATTCGAAGAGTGTTCATCAACTTCAATATTCAAGTAGGGCTTTGCCTGCATTTCTTTTCTAAAGTAATGAGAAACAACGGAATCTGGACCACAGCCATGGTGGGTTAAAAAAACTGCATACATATTGGCTTTATTTTTTATATACTTAGCTGCCGCTAGAATATGCTGACTAAATGGCCAATACATATTAGGGTAGTCATCATAAATATCACAATGAACTAAATCAGTAAATAAAATTACATTGTACCCCATACTCTCAAGTTTTTTTGCTACCCCAGTATTTAAGACAGGATCAAGAACACCATATATTTTTGAGATAATTACAAAGGTTAGTTTATTTTCATCTTGGTGGGCAATTTTGTTTTTAGCATTTTGCTCAAGGTTTGTTTTAAATTTTTTAACTGCTGCAAAACCCCTATTAAGTGCCCTAAGTATCTCTTCTGAGCTACGATTAAGTACTTTTCCTAAGCTTAAAAAACTTTTCTGCATAAAATCAGTACCTAAGTTTGGTGCTAAAGTTGGAGATAATAAGTAGATACCTTTTTTCTCTAATTCCATAGCTTGATTAATCATTTTAAATGCTAATTGCATATAAGCACAGCCGTAATTTTTTCTTGATTTTGACTCAGGATGATCTGCTGTATACAAATCTGGAATAAATATATAATCTACTTTTTTCTCAATTAATTCTGCTACGTGGCCATTTAGTAGTTTCATGGGAAAACATGTTTCTTCCATAGAATATTCTTGGCATAACCTTACTGTGTTTTCATTTGATTCACTTGAAAGCAGTACATTAAATCCTAGCTCTTTAAAAAATTCATTATATAGTGGAAACATTCCAAATGTAAATAATGCTCTTGGTATACCTACAGTCTGTTTTTTATCAGCTATTGACTTATCATAATCCTTAAAAATTATTTTTTTTAACTCTTTATCAAACTCTGTAACTTGCTTTTGTTTGCTAATTATCCTATTATCATTTACTTCTAACTTTATATCTTTATTAAATCCTACAAATTGAGTCTCACAAACCATCTCTTCACTGGCAATTATAGCTACGCCATATGCTCCAGTTACGCTAAAGAATGGTGGTACTACAATTTTATCTCCAATTAAATTACGAAAAGCATTTACAACTCCCTGATTGTAAGCTACGCCACCTTGAAAAAATATTTTTTTACCAATTTTCTTTTTACCTACAACTTTATTAAGATAATTTTGAACTATAGAATAACAAAGCCCAGAGGCTATGTCCTGTATTTTAGCTCCTTTTGAAATGCTTGAAGCAATACTTGTTTCCATAAAAACTGTACATCGTTCTCCTAAGTCAATTGGGCTTAGTCCATTTAAAGCAACTTTGCCAAAATCATTTATAGGTATATTAAATTTATTAGCCTGTTCCTCAATAAACGATCCTGTTCCAGCTGCACATATTTTATTCATTTGAAAATCAGTCACTACTGCATTTTGTAGACTAATGTATTTAGAATCTTGGCCACCAATTTCAAATATGGTGTCTACAGAACTATCTATTGTTATAGCTGCTTTTGCCTGAGCAGTAATCTCATCTTTTATAATATCAACTTTAAGCAGTTTTCCTATCATATATCTACCAGATCCAGTAATACCAGTTCCAATTATTTGTATATTATTATCACATTTATTCATTAACAGTTTTAAACCCTTTTTTATTGTTTCAAGAGGTTTACCATAGGTCTTTAAATACTCATAAGCTAATATTTCTTTAGCTTTGTTCATTAGAACTAAATTTGTACTAGTAGAACCTATATCAATACCAAGATAACACTGCCTACTATCTACTTTACTTACTACTTTACAAATATGTTTATCTTTTGCATCATCTATGTTATAGGTGTTTAGGGGTTTAAGCTTTACAGTACTTACTTCTTGATACTCAAAATCATCTATTTGTAATATATTAAGCAGTTCCTTTATACTAAATAATTTTTTTTCTGTTAAAGCAATACTGGCAGCCCCAATCGCTACGCTATTTATGGCATTTTTAGGTACTACTAACTCGTTATCTTTTAGCTTAAAAATATCCTTAATTGCAATAATTATGCCTTGATTATAAGCAACTCCACCTGTAAACATAATGGGTTTACCAATAGGTAGTTTTCTAACCACTGATCCCTTATAATTTCTCACCATTGCATAGGCCAGACCCAATAAAATATCTTCTACTGAAGTACCCTCTTGTTGATGATGTGTTATATCTGTTTTGGCAAATACACTACATCTGCCTGCAATTCTGGGAATTTTTGTTGCTTTACTTGCATACAATGAATAGTCTTGTAACTTGAGATTAAGTCGTGAAATTTGCTCTTCTAAAAATGATCCTGTACCAGCGGCACAGTTACTATTCATAGCTACTTCAATCTGGGACTTGTTATCTTTATTTATACCTGCAATAAACTTAGCACCTTGACCTCCAATGTGAATTATTGATTTTATGTTTTTATTAAATTTTAATCCAGCCTCTACCATTGCTGGTATTTCATCAATAAAGCTTAATGAACTTACTTTTACTATTTTTTTACTTCCATTGCCTGTTAATGCTCCATACTTAATATTATTAAGATCATATTCACTTGCTAGTTCCTCTATTATTTCTAGTAAATTAACTTTAATATGACCTTTGTGTAATCTATATTTATTACAAATTACTTTATTACTACTATCGATCACCGCCATCTTAACCGCTGAGTAACCAATATCAATACCTATGCTATACATAATCATCCTCCTCTTCAATATTGAATATCATTATCACTTTTTACTTATTGTAATACATTTTTTACTTCGACATTGTATCTCGAGATACTATAACTATAAATATAGTAGTCATTATTATCATTCCATATTAAGGAAACAGTTTTCTTTAAAATTTATTATAGCTATGCTATACTCTTAGCAAATATTATAATTCTAATGAGAGTAGATATTATGAATAATTTATACCATAAATTGCAAAAATGCTGTCTTTTTAACAATAAAACTTGTTTAGAGATTGAAAAATTATTATCAAAAATTAATTATAGAACCTCATGCTACAATAAAAATGATGTTATATTTTCTGCATGTCAAAAAGCAACTACCCTAGGAATTATTATATCTGGATCTGTTGATGTCACAAAAAATTATCCATCAGGAAAAAAAGCCCTGTTAATAAGTAGAAAAAAAACCTATGATTTAATTGGAGAGGACTCCATATTTTCTACATTAGAGGATTATCCCGAAACTTTCACTGCAAACTGTAGCTGCGAAATTTTACTTATAGCTTATAATGAACTATTAATACTGCTTAACAATGATAAACAACTTAATTTAAACCTACTTACTGCAATTTCAAATTATATAATAGTATTAAAAAAATGCACTGGAATACTTTCTTTGAATTCTATTCAAGAAAAAATAGCAGGCTATTTATACCACGAGTATTTGCGTACTAATTCATTAGTGATAACTCTGCCCTTTTCTAAAAAAGATTGGGCCGAGCACTTAAATATCTCCAGAACTTCGCTCTCAAGAGAATTGCGTGCATTAGAAAGCTTAGAAATTATTTCTTTTGATTCAAGAGTTATTAAGATTATTAATTATAAAAAACTCAAGCAGTTATTGCTATTACTATAAATGGCACAATTGCTAAAAAATTGTGCCATTGCAAAATTGTTAATTAACTTATGATATAGTTTATTTCCACTCGTAAAGTCCTATAGATTTACTCATATCTGTATACAAGCCTTCAACGCCATAAAATTCTCTTAGTATCTCATTTGCAGACTGCTGTACATTTAAATCCTTAAATAAATCCGGATACAAAATTTTTGCAATATAGTAAACCTCAGCAATTTCTGTTGCTATGTCCCAACCAGCAAATTCACCCCTTATTGCATATACACAGTCATTTGCCACAGCATTTGTTTCTTGAATCACCGCATCTTGTTTTAGGTCTTCAACTTTACTCCAGCCTTTTACTTTTTCTGTAAAAGTAGATTGTAAAAATATATAGTCTGGATTCCAGGCTATAATTTGCTCTTTACTAACGTCAAAAAGCCCTTTAGGTATTACCTCTCCGTCTTTTGCTAAATTATTACCTCCAGCTAAATCAAAAGCCTCATAGTTTCCATTTGTTTTTGGAGCATTACCTATACGAGGATGAGACCAGTAAAATAACTTTTTTCTTTTATTGTTGGGTATTAAGCTAATAACATCATCTATTAATTTTAGTTTACTATCAGCATAGCTTATTAGCTCTTCTGCTTTACTTTCTAAACCAATAATTTTGCCAACAATTTTTAGAGTTTTAAAATTCAAACTACCGTGCCCACCTACACAAACAACTGGAATTCCAGTTTGTGCTTCTATTCTTTCAGCACTATCCTTTGTCATCCAATCTATAAAAATAACATCCGGATTTAATTGTATTATTTTTTCTATATTAGGCTCCTTCACCAAGCCAACAGTTTCAGCCATTTTAAGCTCTGGAGCAGCCTGTTTTACAACAATATAGCTTTTACTATACATTTTATCGGAGTTAAAAACAGAGTGACTTTTTTCACTAATGCCTATTAATCTATTTTGCTCATTTAAAAATACCAAGGTTCTAATACCATCTAACAAATCCGATAAATCAACAATTTTTTCTGCTTTATGATCTAAAACAACCTCTCTACCAGCAATATCTACAATTGATATACTCTGCGATGATGTATCTTCTTCCATAGCTTTATTAGCCTGTTGAGTCCTATAAGCTGCAAAAATCACTACTGCAATCAGTATTATAAAAAATACAATTTTACTCTTTATATTATTCATACTTACCCCTCCTATTTTTAAACACACATAACCTTTAAAGGCACAATATGTGGTTTACTCTCAATATTACCAACATAAGCATCTACCCCATATACATTTGCAATGTTATTTTTGGTGAGTACTTGATGAGGATCCCCCACTTTAACTATTTCACCTTTTTTCATCATTACAATTTTATCTGAATATCGCGATGCAATATTTAAATCATGCACAACCATAACAACTGATATTCCATATCTACTAGCCAACTGCTTAACTATTTCCATTACATCTAACTGATGTTTTATATCTAAATTACTAATTGCTTCATCTAATAACAGTATTTTTGTCTCTTGAGCTATGGCCCTTGCTATAATAACTTTTTGCTGTTGTCCGCCACTTAACTCATTAAAGCTTCTCATTGCAAGGTTTTCAATGCCTAATAGTTTTAAAGCATTTATTGCCTTTTCTTTGTCTTCAAAACTACTTCTCCAAGTCATATGAGGACTTCTTCCAATAAGAACCATATCAAAAACCTTTAACGAAAATCTATTCTGTGATACCTGAGGTACATAACTAACAAGCTTAGAAAGCTCTCTTCTATTCATGAACCTTATGTTTTTATCATGAACAACAACACTGCCTTTATTAGGAGTTAACAATCCATCTATACACTTTATTAAAGTGGATTTACCAGCACCATTAGGACCTAATATCGATACACATTCTCCACTCCTAATTCTAAGTGATATATTATTTAATATTACTTTTTTTGAGTAGCCAAATTGCAAATCCTTAATGTTAATTATCAAATGTTATTCCCCCTTCTTGAAATAATTAAATAAATAAACATAGGAACTCCAATAAAAGATGTCATAACACCAATAGGAATAATAACAGGTGCAATAACATTCATGGCAACAATATCACCAATTAATAATAATAATGCTCCAATTAATCCAGCTATTGGAATAACAAACTTATTATCTCCACCAATTAATATTCGGGTAATATGTGGAGCAATTAGCCCTACAAAACCTATTGCACCAGTAAAACAGATAGTTGTAGCAGTTAATAAAGATGTAACAATCATTAATATAATTCTTGTTCTCTGCACATTAATACCCATGCTTTTTGCTTCATTATCACCTGAGCTAATAGTATTTAATTCTTTTGCTTTTATCATTAAAAAAGGAATACATACTAATGCTACCGGAAACATAATTGCTAAGGTATCCCAGGTTCCTTTTGCTAAACTTCCAACCATCCAAAATACAACTTCAGCTGTCTGCCATGATTCTGCAAAGTATTGGATTACAGAGGTACAGGCACTAAAAAAATAGGACAATGCTACACCTACTAAAATCATCATTTCAGCTGTTGTTCCCTTTCTTTTCGACACTAACAAAATTATTACTGATGATAACAATGAAAACACAAAAGCATTTACAATAATTGCATATGAACCTTTACCAATACTTTTACCTAATATAATAGCAATTGCAGCACCAAAACTGGCTCCCGATGAAATACCTAAAGTGAATGGACTAGCCATTGGGTTACGTAATACAGGTTGCATTACAGCACCAGCAACAGCCAAACTAAAACCTACTAACAAAGCTGTTAAAATTCTTGGAACACGTACAAGCCAAACTACTTTTACAATACTTGAACGTGCACAATTACTTATCCCCCGAAACATATTATTAACAACCACCCATAATGATTGTTTAACAGATATTTCAAATGGTCCAATAGTAGTTGCAATTAAGGCAATCGTTATACATGAAATTATTAATGCAATTATGACAACCCATTTTTTATTACGATCTTTTCTGTACTCTTCCCAAAATTTTTTATTATCTTCACTTGTTCTCATGTAGACCTTCCTTATGTGATATGTAGCTTATTGATATTGATTATCATTGTCATTAATTTTAGTTTATCACGTTTTTTTTGAGCAACTAGTATCTCCAGATACACTTTTAAAAGTTTTCTTTATCATACTTAAGACTTAATATAAGTTAAAGATAAGGTTTGTTAAGATACTTTCACTTCTAAATAAAACTTAATATTAATTGATATTACCTGTATCACCAGATACATCTTTACCGAAAGTGATGTGCTAGAATTACAGCTAATCGATAAAGATTATCATTTTCATTATCTGTAAATAAGTGTATCTAAATAAAATTGAGGTGAAGATATGAAAACCAAAACAAGTTCTATTAAGCGTTTACTTTCGGTATCTAAAAAAGGAAATCTTCGTATTGCTTTATCTGCTCTGCTAATGTTTATCAGTTCTTTGTGTTCATTAGGACCATTTTATATTGCCTATATCATTATTGATAAAGCCATGAATCCCCCTTTTATAGCAACCGAGTTTTATAAGCTTGGCTGGATAGCTGCCTTGTTTATCCTTTTTCAAGTAATATTATCTGGTATAGCAATGAAACAATCGCACATTGCAGCCTATAATATTTTGTATGATTTAAGGGTAGATTTAGCAAAAAAAATGTTAAGGCTGCCTTTAGGTTATTACAGCAAAACTAGCTCTGGAGTAATAAAAAAAATAATGATGGGTGATATTGAAGCTATTGAGGAATTTTTAGCTCATAACTTAGTAGATTTAGCTTCTGCATTATTTTTACCTATTCTAATATTTGTATGGCTGGCAACATTCAATATACCATTAGCCCTTTTAAGCATTTTGCCAACAGTATTGGGTGTAGCAATTCAGCGGATAAGAATGATAATTGATGCTAAAAAACTAAATGAGTTTTTTAAGCTAAAGTCAAACATGAACATTACAATTATTGACTTTATAAGGGGTATGCCCATTATTAAAGCTTTTAATCAATCAGTGCATTCCTTTAAACAATACAAACTTGAGGCAGATAAATATCGAGATTTTTGGATAGCATGGACAAAATCCGCGGGACCCTTTATAGCACTCTACACTATTCTTATGGATGGGGGTATTTTGTTTGTTCTTCCCGTTGGCATGTATATGTTTTTATCAAATAGTATCACTTTAACAACCTTTTTAATGTTTATGTTCATTGGATTAGGGCTCGCTCGATTTATGAAACAGCTCAATGGCTTTGGCTCAAATATTACTCAGATATTAAAAGGGGTAGAAAAAATTAATGCTATTATGGCTGAGCAAGAAATTGAAGACAATGGAATATATTTAGCGGTTGAGAATTATGATGTAGAATTTAATAATGTTTCTTTTAGTTATGGCCCAAAAAAAATACTAGATAATATTAATTTTAAAGTAAAAGAAAAAACGATTACTGCACTAGTTGGTCCATCTGGAGCAGGTAAAACAACTGTAGGAAAATTAATTCCAAGATTTTGGGATATTGATAAAGGTGAGATAACCATAGGTGGTATTAATATAAAAAATATTAAAAGCGAAACTTTAATGAAATCTGTAAGTTTTGTTTTTCAAGATGTTTTTATGTTTAATGATAGTATTCTGGAGAATATTAGAATGGGCGATACTTCTATTAGTGAACAAATGGTTATAGAAATGGCCCAAAAAGCTCAGGCCCATGATTTTATTACCAAGCTAAAAAATGGGTACAACACTGTAATAGGGGCTAATGGTACTTATTTAAGCGGAGGAGAAAAACAACGTATTGCAATTGCTAGAGCTCTGGTTAAAGATTCCCCCATAATCATACTCGACGAAGCTACCTCTTATGCTGATACTGAAAACGAGGCTAAAATTCAGAGTGCCTTAAACTTCTTGCTTAAAAATAAGACCGTAATAATAATAGCTCATAGGCTTTCAACTATCCAACACTGTAATCAAATATTAGTGTTTAATGAAGGACAAATAATTGAAAAAGGAAAACAAAATGAGTTAATTGCTAATAACGGATTCTATAAAAAAATGTGGGATATGCATTGCTCTTCTGTTGATTGGACAATTGGTGATAACCTAAAAAAAGAGTACAAATTGCAGGAGGTAAAGACATGCTAAAAATATTAAAAATGATATCAAATAACAATAACTCAAAGTTATATCAAATATCGTTTATCTCAACCCTGGAAGCCCTTTTAGGTGCAGTGCCATTTTGTGTTTTATATTTTATTTTAAGTAGTATAATAGATAACAATTTTACCCTAGCAAAAGCTCATACTTACGTGTTAGCTATAGTAGTTAGTGTTGTATTGAGAGCAATAGTTTCATTTTTTTCTATAAACTTTGTCAGAAAAAGTGGCGCTATGATGATAAGAGATTTACGGTTACGTGTAGGTGAACATATCAGAAAACTATCTCTGGGCTTCTTTAATAATAACGATATAGGAAGCTTATCTAATAAAACACTTGAGTGTATTAATAGATTAGAGATGTTAATAACAATATTTTTAACAGAATTAGTTTCTACTTTTGTATTAACAATATTTGTAAGCATAGTGCTTGCTTTTATAGACATTAAACTAGTGTGGACTGTTTTAATAACAATCCCTATTGCATTTGTTATGTTAATTATTAGTAGAAGAGTAATGGGTTTGCATGGATCAGAACTTTATGAATCATCTAACCGATTATCTGATGGATTACTGGAGTTTATACAGGGCATTAAATACATTAAGTCTTTTAATAACTCTAGCAAAAAATTCGATGACTTAACAGAAAAAATGAATGATTTTAAAGTAAAAAGCTTAAACATTGAAGGAAATCTCAGCCCTATAATGGTACTAACAGGAATTGCTATTGACTTTGGATTAGTGTTATTAATTTTAGTGGGAGCCTACCAAATGATTGGTGGTGCTTTAAGCGCCAAAACACTTATTATTTTTATGATTATTAGCTCTAAGTATTTTGAAAACTTAAAAACATTAGCAATTAATTCTATAAAAATTAAGTACCTAACAATTGCTGGCAACAGTGTACAAAGTATTTTAAATGAAAAAGTTTTAGACGGTACCAAAACAGATGTTGATTTTTCAAACCACGATATAGTATTTAATAACGTTAATTTTTCCTATAAAAGTACTTCAGTATTAAAAGGTATTAACTTATCTATAAAGGAAAATACGTTAACAGCTTTTGTGGGTCCATCGGGCTCAGGAAAAACTACCATGACACATTTAATCGCTCGATTTTTTGATACCAATAGTGGAGACATAAAAATTGGGGGTTTAAAAATTAAAGAGCTTGATGCCGATAGATTATTACAAGAGATTAGTATGGTTTTCCAAAATGTTATTTTATTTAGAGATACAATTTACAATAACATTTTAATAGGCAGATCAAATGCTACTTATAAAGAAGTTATTGAAGCAGCAAAAAAATCAAATTGTCACGATTTTATTAGTAAGTTACCACAAGGCTACGATACTATAGTTGGTGAAAACGGCTCAACCTTGTCGGGTGGCGAACAGCAAAGAATATCTATTGCAAGGGCTATACTTAAAGATGCACCTATTGTTTTATTAGATGAAGCAACCGCTTCTTTAGATCCCGAAAATGAAATATTTATTCAAAATGCAATTTCAGAGTTACTAAAAAACAAAACTATAATTGTTATTGCACATAGATTAAAAACCATTAAAAATGCAGATCAAATAGTTGTTTTTGATAATGGAACAATTAGAGAAAAAGGAACTCACGCTGAATTATTAAGCTACAAACAAAAATACTACACAATGTGGAGAACTCAGCAAAATGCAATAGGCTGGCAAGTTGATAATTAAAAGCAATAGTTAAGCTTGATTTTTTAGTAGGTTAAATTAAAAAGGCTTTCACAGTAATAATTAATAATATAACATTAATTATGATAGTGAAAGTTTTTTTATTACCCTAAAAAATTAGTTATTTAAAACTGCTTATATAAATATTTTACATCGGGTATGTAAAAAATTTTGTGTCTAAAGAAACTCTAATCTGGCAATACTTAGCAAAGAGAAGCCAGAAAAGGAGTTTTTTTAATGAAAACAGCACGTCAGCAATTGCTAAGAGAGATAATTAGTGAAGGTAAACTACAAACATCAGAAGATGTGCATAACTATTTAAGAGACCTATTCAAAGATACCCTACAGGAAATGCTTGAAGTAGAGTTAGAGACAAGCTTAGGATATGAAAAAAGAGAGCGTAAGGATAAACAAACAAAGAACAAACGTAATGGCTATACCTCAAAAAAAGTAAAAACAAAATATGGGGAACTAGCAATTGAAGTACCTAGGGATCGAGATGGAGAATTTGAACCTAAGGTAGTACCTAAGCATAAACGAGATATTTCAGGTATAGAAGAAAATGTAATATCACTATATGCTAGAGGTATGTCAACAAGAGATATACATGACCAACTAAAAGACATATATGGTATAAAATTATCAGCAGAAATGGTTAGTAAAATAACAGATAAAATTATTCCTAAAATAAATGAATGGCAAAATAGACCTTTAGACGACATCTATCCATTTGTATTTATGGATGCAATTCACTATAAAGTGAGAGAAGATGGTCAAATTAAGAGTAAAGCAGCTTATGTAGTATTAGGAGTAACAATTGATGGTAAAAAAGACATATTAGGTATCTGGATAGGTGAAAATGAATCTTCAAAGTTCTGGCTAACAATACTTAATTCACTCAAGAACCGAGGAGTCAAAGATGTGCTAATATTTAGTATAGACGGGTTAAAAGGTCTAAAAGAAGCCATACAAGCCTCATATCCAAACGCTGAAGTACAAAGATGTATTATACATCAGTTAAGATACACCTTTAAATTTGTTAATTATAAGGATAGAAAAGAGTTTGCTAGAGATTTCAAACAAGTATATAGAGCAGTCAATGAAGAAGTTGCTTTTGAAACTCTTACTGAGCTAGGTGAAAAGTGGAGCAAGAAATACCCATACGCTATAACTAGTTGGGAGTCAAATTGGGATATACTATCTCCATTTTTCAAGTTTCCTTTAGCAATTAGAAGAATTATGTATACTACCAATATTATTGAGGGTGTTCATAGACAGTTTAGAAAAGTAACTAAAACTAAGTCAGTCTTTCCAACTAATAAATCACTTGAAAAAATGCTTTATTTGGCTAGTCAAAATATTATGGAAAAATGGACTACCAGATATAGGGATTGGGATAATGTCCTTAATCAGCTGATGATTTTCTATGGCGAAAGGCTTGCTGCTTTTGCTTTAAGATGAGCTTATGTCGCTTACTAAAGAATATCTTAAAAGTTACTTAGAGGTCATTTTATCTTTATCCTAAGTATATTGAAGTGAAGTTACTATTTGACCTTGGTTCTCATGCAATTGTTGATGACCAGATTTATGAGTACACAGAACAGGATATTGTTATGCATATGAGAATAACTATAGATAAGTATTTATATAATAATTCAAAAAATATTACATTCTAGCATAAATTAAATTGCCAAAATCATTTATTTTTATACATAAAATCTTTGATTTTGGCAATTCTATATTTAAATTAGTTTCTTCTTTGTTTTTGTTGTCAGATTTTAAGCAAACTTATTTAGACACAGAAATATTTACAGTCTCTTTACATCATTAATAACTTTCCACCCTAGTGATTGCCAAAAATTTTTAGAGCCAGGATTGTTAGTATTTATAAAAAGAAAACCTGTAGTAATGCCTATTTTATTTAGCTCTAATAAAGAACGCTCTTCCATTTTTCTGCCAATACCTTTTTTTCGGTATTCATTATATACGGCAGTGTGATATATAGAGCCTCGCCTACCATCATGACCACATAAAAGTGCTGCAACAAGTTTACCGTTTTCTAAACATGCCACAGAACTTAAAGAGGGGTTTCTGTTTAAATAGTAGCTTAATCTATCTTTTGTATCAAAACTCGATGAAAAACCAGCATTAAAAGATACTTTCCATAAATCTAAAGCTTGATCTAAATCAGCTTCTTCCATAGCTCTAATTTCAATTTTTACATCCAAATAACTCTCCTCCTTATAAACATTTATACTTAACTCTATTAAAGACCATAATCAAAATATAAATTCTATAATAAATATAACATAAGTATTGTACCATTTATTAGGTAGTAAAAAATATAAACCAGTAATAATCCCTAAACTATCAAAATCATAAAATCCTAACAAGCGAATAACTGCCACAAGAACTAAATTTTTAAACAAAAAAATTGCCAAAATTTAATTATGTAAAATAATTAATTTTGGCAATTTAATAGTTTCTGTTTTAGTTTATGTTCATAACCTCTACAATAATATTGTTTACTACTTTAAACTCAGCATAATTACCTAAGATTAAGGTATCTAAATTACTATTTTGTAAATCTTCATTTACTAAATATTGCACTGTTTCGCCATCTACAATATTTATTGTTAATTTCATTCCAGAGCTTGTAAATAACAACTCAGTCATTTCTCCAGTAATATGTTCTACTTTATCTTTTGCGGCTATTTTAACAACTACATTATTCTGCATCTCTACCTCTATGTTCATATTTATAACTAAGTTATCTAAAGAAGACTCTTCTGCATTTACTGTTATGAACTCTATATTCTCAGCTAAATTATATTCTTTTTCGTCTATTGTTAGAGTTCTTGCTTCAAGGTTTACTGCCTTTAATAATCCTTTAACTTCTAATACTTCACTTTGGTCTATGCTGTTAGCATTAATAGTTTTTACCAAACCATTGTTTATCTCTATTTCAACGTTCATTTTTACTTTTAAATTAATTAATGATACTTCTACTTCATCAATTAACACTAATACTTCATCTGTTAAGCTATATTCTACTTCATTAACTTCTATAGTTTTTTGGTCAATATTTATGTTTGTTAATAATCCTTCAACTTTAACAGTATCTAAAGTACTTGCATTTATCTGTGTTACTAAATCATCTTCAACAAGTAAATTAGCTTCCATACCTATCTCTAAGTCTTGTAAAGTTGCTTCATTTTCGTTGATTATAACCTGTGCTTCTCTTGATAATAAATATTCTTTATCCTTTACTTTTAGATAATAAACTCCAATTATATCGATATCTTGAATTTTTCCGGTTATTCTTGCTATATTTATTCTTGTAGCCTCTATTTTAACTATCTCGTTATCTACCAAATAAACTATGGCTGACATTCCTAAACATAAATCTTCTAACTGTGCTTCTTCTTCATTTATAGTTACAATAGCTTTGTTTAAAAGATTATACTCTTGCTCATCAATAGCTACATGATATATACCTATCAAATCTAAGGCTGTTATATCGCCCTCAACTATATTTGATTCAATATTTTTTGCATATATTTTAACGATTTTACTGTCTCTTAATTCTGCTTCTACTAACATACCAACTATTAAATCTTCTAGGGTTGCCAATTCTCCATCAATTTTAACTATTGTCTCTGTTGCAAATTGATAGTTTGCTGTACCAATTTCAACAGTATTGTACTGTAAATTTATAGCTGATATTTTACCTTTTGCCTCTAATAAATCTTCTTTGAATATATTTATTTCTACGATTTTTTCATTTAGCTCTACCGCAATGATATCCATATTTAATTCTAAGTCTGCTAATGTAGCTTCTTGATTATTTAATCTTATTTCTACTTCTTGAGCTAACTTATATTCAACTTCGTCTATTACAACTAAATTATCTACTAAATCTATTCCTGTTATAGTTCCTTCAATTTCTTTAATGTTATGTTTTACATTAACTTTAACAACTACTTCATTTTGCAGTTCTACAATAACACTCATTCCTGGCTCTAAATCTTCTAAAACACTTACAATTCCATTAATAACTACTTGGGCATCTCTTGATAATTCATACTCTACATCATCTATAGTAATATGATAAATTCCTAATAAATCTAAGTTTTTAATAGCTCCTTCTATTACTTCAGGCTCTATATTTTCAACAATGATTAAAGCTACTTCGTTATCGATTATTTTAACTTTAACATTCATTCCAACTTCTAAATCTGCTAGTGTAAGCTCTTCTTCATTTATAATAACTTCTACTTCTGTTGCTAATTTGTATTCTACATCATCTATTGTAATATGGTAAATTCCTATTAAATCTAAGTCTTCAATAATTCCTTGGATAGTTGTTATTTCTTCTATACTTACAGCTTTTATGGTAGCTTGTTCATTTTCAATTATAAGCTCTACTTTCATTCCAACTTCTAAACTGCCTAAAGTAGCCTCTTGTCCGTCTAATTCAACATCTATTTCTACTGGTAACTGATACAATTCGTTAGCAATTTCTATAACTTTATCTGCTATATCTATAGCTGTTATAGTCCCTTTTGCTTCAATTACTTGATCGTCATCATCATTGTCATCACCATCGGTTAATATTTCCTTTTGTATACCTGATGGCAAACCAGTTAATATTCCTTGTTCAGCTAGTTTAGCTAGTGAATCATTAGATAAATTTAGTCCCAAAATAATCTCTTTTAAAATCCCTGGAGACAAACTTCCTCTATTTTCTATAATTAAGTCAACTGCTTCTTGCTCTGATAAATTAGATTTTAACAACATATTTTTTAATAATCCGGGAGGCATTCCCCCTTTGACTTTTACATTTGATTTTTTGGCGTATACCACTGGTGCAACTGTAAGGGCTATAATAGTTATAACTAAAAGAATTGATATGATTTTTTTTCTTAATTTCACTTCTTTTACCTCCTTTTATGATTACTTCAACTAATAAAATCGACTAAACCTTTATGTACTTGCTCTTTTTTATAATTTGCAGTATTTATTAAAATCCCTAACTACAATTATGTCACCTCTTTTCTTTATATAATATACAAAGTGACAATTAATTTTAGGGACCTTTTTTGAATTTTTTAGGAGATTTAAATGCCAAATTAAATCTAAAGAGCGAAAAATATATTGATTGTACTTAAATAATAAGCTATCTGGGTAAGGTCGCTAGTTTTGATGTTTTATTTAAGAAGTATTGCTAAAAAAATATCTATATCTTAAAAATAATGAGATATTGTACCCAATTTATTTAAACTAAAAAGAAATCACATAATTCATGATTCCTTTAAACTCTATTTAGCTTTTTGATTGCTACTTGTTTAACTCCTAATAAAGCATTATTCTTCATAACTTACTCTCCATATTTAACAGTCGGAACGCATGCAATGCGTTCCATACACAAGTACATATGACTTGGTCAACATTTATTAAAATATATACTTATCATATTATAAACTACTAGTTCAATAGTACATGTATCCGAAATAATACAGAGTTAAAATTGACTATACAAGTTACCCTACAATGCCATCACAAACAGATATCAGCCTATTTCCATACTGTGCGGCTTGTTTTGAGTGTGTAACCATTAAAATAGTCTTATTTTTTTCGGTATTTATTTCTTGCAAAATAGAGAGTATTTCAGTGCTGGTTTTACTGTCCAGATTTCCAGTAGGCTCATCAGCAAAAATAATAGCTGGCTCGTTAATAAGAGCACGAGCAATTGCTACCCGTTGCTGTTGACCTCCAGATAATTCACGCGGTGTATGATAACGTTTGTCTGTAAGACCAACAATCTCTAATAACTCTTTAAGTTGTTTTTCATAATGGTTATCTACTTTTTTAGAATCTAGTAAGACTGGTAAAAGGATATTCTCAGCAACATTGAGATTAGGAACTAAATTATAAAACTGAAATATAAAACCAATATCTTTTCGTCTCATAATACTTTTTTGAGTATCGTTAAACTGCGATATGTCTCGACCATTCATTAAAACACTTCCACTAGTGGGACTGTCTAATCCGCTTAAAACATATAATAGTGTACTTTTACCTGAACCAGAAGAGCCAACAATACAGGCAAACTCACCGGGCACAATTCCAATAGATACATTACACAAAACATGAGATACCACATTGCCCACAATATAATTTTTTATAATGTTTTTTGCTTCAATTGCATATTTATTCATAACAGCCTCCATTATTTAAACTTTAATTCATCAACAATTTTCATATTTTTGCTCTTTATAATAGGAACAACTGATCCTATTAGCGTAATACCTATGCCCAGTGCACCAGCAAATAAAAAAGTGCCTAGTTCAAGTTCAGGTTGCATAGCTATTTTGGGTCCTGCTACAAGAAAGATTGTTTTAATTTCTAATAGTGATACAATAATAGCGATTATAGCTGCCATTAATCCTACTGAAAACGATTCGATTAATGTCATAGTTATCTGTTGTGAATTACTCA
Organism: Clostridium sp. 'deep sea'; assembly: GCF_014931565.1. Classification (NCBI taxonomy): domain Bacteria; kingdom Bacillati; phylum Bacillota; class Clostridia; order Eubacteriales; family Clostridiaceae; genus Clostridium; species Clostridium sp. 'deep sea'. The sequence continues at coordinate 3,779,313 of NZ_CP063353.1, read as the reverse complement.
TTCCTACGGATTTATATATTGCAATAGTATGTCGCTTTTGAATATGATTAATCAAAAGATTATTAATAATTCCCACTATTGCTAGTATGAAAATAAACCACGTCAAGTTTTTCATTGGTTGTAAAAATGCATTAATGGTTGCAAATGCATCATCATTAAACTCTTTAACTGTTCTGCTCCAATGTCTTTTATTGCCGAATAAATCTCGTATCTGAACCATTACAACCTCAGGATTGTTTGAAGTATAAGCCACAAGCCCATAGCTTTCCGCCCCAAAATCTTGGGTGGCATTATAAGATGAAATAATAGCTTCTTTATTGGTGGCACGAGTTTTATAACTACCTAGCACAAAATATTGAAAACTTTGACTACCTAACGATAGTGATACTGTATCCCCTGTTTTTATGTTCAGTCTCTTCATACAATTACTAGCTAATAAAATATTTCTGCCCTCGTTAAATTTTTCATCAATCTGCTTTTTACCATAGGTAATAGCAAACATATCAGCATATTCACGAATATCTGCTGTAGCCTCTACCCGAGATAACTTAGAGCCATCAAGAAAAATTTGATTATTTAAAACATGAACGGGCAAAATCTCATCTATGCCATGCAATTGACTTATTTTACTTACAAAATCTTTAGTCATGGGTGCGTCAGTAAATCCATCTAATTTTGCGCCGTTAAAAACATCTCCTACATATACTTGAACAAAATTCACAATTATGCCAATAGCTATAATCGCAGAAATGCTTATAAACAATAAGATAATATTCTGATTAATATTTTTATTGCCTCGCATATTGCGTGCCACCAACCACCCTTCATTGCCAAGGGTTATACCATAAATACGCTCCAGTATGCGGGACATGCCAGATATAAATAGTGGCATAAGAATAATAGTTGCAGCTAAAAGACCTGCAATTGAAAATCCACCAGTAATAAATAAAACTTTTCTTCCTAAATATTGCCCAATACGTGGCAGTACTATAGAAAGTATAAATACTACAGCTGCCAATATAATTACTTTTTTCTGGATACAGTTTTTTCTTCAACTTTTCCCAATATAATATCTTTAACGGGTATTCTGCTAGTACGTTTTATGGGAATGAGGGAACTCAACACAGATACTAAAATTGTTACACTACATGCAATAATAACGTTTATAGGTGAAATAATCATGGGAATAGCTACACCTTGAGATAGCGTGTTTCCAAGTCCATTAAGTAAAATTCGTAAAGTAATAAAACTAACAGGAATGCTAAGTACCGAACCAACTGCACCATAAACAAAGCTCTCTAATATTAATATATTTGTAACTGTTTTTTTTGTAGCTCCAATGCTTCTAAACGTACCAAACACAGGCAGACGCTCTAGTGTAATTACCTTATAGCTGCTGTATATTATAAATATACTCACAGTTAAGGAAAAAAAACTTATTAAAAAAAATGGTAGTGACTTTTCTCGTGCACTTGTATCTACTTTTTTTTCATTAATTACACGATGTACAGCATATTGATTAGGTAGTTTTTCTTTTAACTGTGTTTGTAAATCAGCTGTTTTAACGCCCTGTACAGGTTCAATAAGTAGTCTACTATAACCCTCACCTGAACCAATAATTGTGGAAAGAGTTTCAAGTGGTACAAGGGCAGTTGTTCCTCGGGTATGTCGTAAAAACACTGTATCGTAAGCTGCTATTGCACCAACAACAAATTCATTAAGCTCACCCTTAATCCATATAGCAAAGCTGTCTCCTTGCTTTATATTGAACTTAGAAGTGAATCTTTCTGGTAATATTATAGTTTTTTCAGTGAAATTAGTTATTTTGCTTTTATTAAGCAAGCGAGGCTCATTAATTTTTGAAAACTCAGTAAGGTCTGCTGCAATAATATCAAAATTTTCATAATAACCATCTTTTTTATACAGTGCACCAGTCTCAATTATACCTACAACATGATGAACATCAGAAATTTTTAATATATAATCTTTAATAATCTTGCCTTGTGTGTCAAAATCATTTGCTTTATGTGATATAGATAATTCTGCACTTCCAGCCATTCCTCGAGACATTTTTTTTTGAGCCTCGGCATAACTGTCACCAACAGATAAGGAAACAAACAGGAGCGTAGTTGAAAGAATAATAGACAACAACATAACCGCTGTTCGCATTTTTTTGCTCTTAATATTGTTTACAATATATTTTAAAACAATTTTCATAGCTCTCTTTAAAATCCTTTCAACAACGCATTTTCAATAGCTTTTTTTACAGTATCACAGGTTAATGTTGCACCTGCTATTACATCAACTTCTAATGATTGTTTTTTTACTACTGCATCAGCTATCTGACTAGCATAATGCATATAAGACGGTTTATGTTTTAAAATTTCAATCTTAACTACTTCATTTTCATAAACTTCAATACATACAACAGCCACTAAAATTTTATTTTGACAAATCCCTATGTATTTGCCGTCGGCTACCAACTCAAAATTAATTTTTTCAATATTAAGTGGTGTTGGTCTTAGTATTGTGGCAATAATAACAAGTACAACAAAGCTTGATACAATGGCTGTTATGATTACAGCTATAGTTATTTTTTTCTTCACCTATTCGCCTCCTAAAATAAAAGACTGTAAATCTACACAAAAAGTATAAATCTACAGCCTTATGCTTATTTTTAATTAACCTTAACTTAACCTTAATTTGAATGAGGTAATGAAATAGTAATTCTTGTGCCTTCACCATAAATACTATCAACCTCAATTTTGCCATCATGTAACTCAACAATTTGTTTAACAATTCCCATTCCTAAACCGGTACCCTCGGGTTTTGCTTCTGTATTAGTACCACGATAATAACGGGTAAATAATTTTTTTTGCTCTTCAGTAGTAAGCCCTGTTCCATTATCTTGAATAGAAATTAAAATATTATCGTTTAATTCAATAGTTACTAATATATCTGTATCTTTTGCATTATGTATTATAGCATTGATAATAATATTTGAAATAGCCCTACGGAATAAAGATATATCCAATTCAGTATAAATCTCATTGCTACTACTAATAAAGTTTATTTTACAATTTTCATATTCTGGTGTATTTAGGAGGTCGATAATTATTTCCTTTAGCTGTCTTACAATATTTACTTTACTGATACGGGTATTAGTAGTTCCATTTTCCATTTGATATATCAATTTTAAGTCGTTAATTAGCGACTCTGTGTAATTTATATTTTTTAGTATTACATTACCGTATTTGCGAATATCACTGGTGCTTATCTCATACTGGGTGTTAGTAAGTAGCTCTCCATAACCTTTAATTGGTGACAATGGTGTTTTTAAATCATGGGTAATACCTTCAATCCATTCTTTACGCAGAAGCTCAGTATTATCTCTTAGTTCATCACTAGCTTGTATTTCACTATCTAATTGGTTTAAACTCACATAAACATCTTCAAATAATCCAACTTGCTTTATGGGAGTATAGGTTCGTAAAGCTATTTCAAACACTGATTTTGTTATTTTTTGCATCTTTCTAGTAATCCATAATCCATAAAAAAATCCAAACAACATAATAAAAACACATACTGCAAATAAAATAGTAACCACAATTGATTTACCATTTGTAAAGTGTTCACCATTTAAATACATAATAACTTTTGATATGTTAACAGGAAAGCCAATGAGATATGTACATTCAATTCCTTGCTTAACATATACGCCTGCAAATACAGTTTCGGTTTTATTAGTTTGTTTACCACCTGTAATATCTAAAAGTTCAAAAACAGTATATTCTGTTTTAAGATCTGGGGCTGTATTATATGCTATTATTTCTTTACCACTTGTATCAAGAAGCTGAAACCATAAACCATATTTCTCTAGTTTTTCAATTCCACTATTTTTTAAGAGTACCTCATCTTTAACAATAATTATCTCTGTTGAAAAATTCTTTGTAAATGTCTTTGGCCATGCACTTGTTGCAGTTTCACCATTTGGTTTTTCAATATTAACTATATGTAAGAAAAACGCTATACCTAATGTACCCAAAATAAAAAGTATTAAAAAAAATACAATATAGATAGGCATTGCGAACTTAATGCCAGATGATTTTTTAATATTAATTTTTTTTCACCAACTTATAGCCTAATCCCTTTACAGTTACCAGCAAACGAGGATTAGAAGGTTCATCTTCTATCTTTTCACGTAAATGCCGAATATGTACCATCATTGTATTTTCACTACCAAAACTATCTTGTCCCCATACTTGTTCATATAATCTTTCTTTACTGATAATTTTATTTGCATTCTCAGCTAAATATAAAAGCAATTTATATTCACGAGCAGTGAGACCAATTTCCTTATCATGTTTATAAACACAGTTTGCTTCTATGTCTACCAGCAATGAACCAATACTAATTTTACTGTTTATGTCCTGATGTGCAATCTGCATATATTTTAGTCGGCGAAGTTGTGCCTTTATACGATAAACTACCTCTCGAGGGCTAAAGGGCTTTGTAATATAGTCGTCACCCCCTATAACAAGACCAAGAAGTTTATCTAGTTCATCGTTTTTTGAAGATAAAAATAGGATAGGACAATATGTAAATTGACGGATTTGTTTACAAACTTCAAAACCATCCATATCTGGCAACATAATATCTAAGATAATAATATCTGGACTATATTCACGACTTTGGCTAATAGCATCTTTTCCATTGTGTGCTTTTTTTATGTTTTGAAAGCCTTCTCTTCTCAGTACGTCATCAAGCAATGATGTAATGCTTTTCTCATCATCTACTAACAAAATTTTATTAATCATTATTATCGGTTCCTTTATTATTATTTCATAACTTACTCTCCATATTTAATAGACGGAACGCATCAATGCGTTCCCTACACAGGTACATATAACTTGGTCAACAAATATATACTAGAATATTATTCACTTATCATACTATAAACTACTTGTTTAAATCCTAATAATACACTATTATTAATAACTTACTCTTTATATTTAACAATCGGAACGCACACAATGCGTTCCCTACACAAGGTACATAACTTTGTTAACAAAATATATACTAAAATATTATTCAACAAATCATATTGTAAACTACTTGTTTGTATCCTAACAATACATTACTATTAATAACTTACTCTTTATATTTAACAATCGGAACGCACACAATGCGTTCCCTACACAAGGTACATAACTTGGTTAACAAAATATATACTAAAATATTATTCAACAAATCATATTGTAAACTACTTGTTTGTATCCTAACAATACATTACTATTAATAACTTACTCTTTATATTTAACAATCGGAACGCACACAATGCGTTCCCTACACAAGGTACATAACTTAGTTAACAAAATATATACTTGAATATTATTCAACTTATCATATTGTAAACTACTTGTTTGTATCCTAATAATACATTACTATTAATAACTTACTCTTTATATTTAACAATCGGAACGCACACAATGCGTTCCCTACACAAGGTACATAACTTGGTTAACAAAATATATACTAAAATATTATTCATCAAATCATATTGTAAACTACTTGTTTGTATCCTAATAATACATTACTATTAATAACTTACTCTTTATATTTAGCAATCGGAACGCACACAATGCGTTCCCTACACAAGGTACATAACTTTGTTAACAAAATATATACTTGAATATTATTCAACTTATCATATTGTAAACTACTTGTTTAAATCCTAATAATACATTACTATTAATAACTTACTCTTTATATTTAACAATCGGAACGCACACAATGCGTTCCCTACACAAGGTACATAACTTGGTTAACAACATGTTTATTGTAAGCTTTGATTATAGTTTGTACTTTTGCCTATTGATAATAACAGTATATCACCACTCACTTAAAGGTTGTTATTGTTTTATATTTAATTTGTAAATTATAGTTATAAATCTATGTGTTAACTATTAATGAAAAATATATTTTTAATAATAACAAAAAAAAATGACTGATCTTACATTTAAGTTTCAGTCATTTTTATTCATTTTTATATATTCTCTACATAGATTTCTTTATTTTTAATTCTTTCAATCCAGTTCATCATTGTATCAAAAACTAGTTTTGAGTTACCTACATTACAATGCGCACCAGCATTCTCTTTATCTGTGAAAATCCTTACGGTAAGAGACTCAACATTTTTTAGGGCATTAATTTCTTCTCCTACTATTTTATAGTCTATAAAATGGTCTTGATTAGCTCCTATTATTAAGGTGTCTTGAGTAATAAGGGGAGCAATATCTATCATTTGATACTTATTCATTTTACACAGATACTCATAGGGAGTTTTTGCTTCATAGGCATACATACCGTGCATTAATCCCCACTTTACTAGTTCATCACCATTTTTGAGCTTTTTATTAAAAGCTAAATTAACCAAAAACGAGCACTTTAACTTCATTAAAAGCTTTAGTAATTTCTGGGTTTTGGGCGATTGAGTAGCAATAAGAATATCTCTAAAGTTGGTAAAGACAGACCATGCTATTACTCTTTTTATTCTCTTTTCGTAGGCTGCTGCCCGTGGTGCTAACATTCCACCAAGTGATGCACCAATAATTGTTACATCATTTAAGTTAAAGAAATCAAGAATTGTTTTTACTGGTTTTTCCCATTGATATGTAAAATGTTTGCCTTGAACTCTCATAACACCGCCCTGCCCTGGACCTTCAAAAAGATAAACATCAAAACCATTCTCCGCTAAATATAACATAGGATTAAAAAATTCTTCAAAATAAGAGTCGTTTCCACCATGTAAAAGAATAGTGTCTTTCTTCTTACCCTTTGCTTTAACATGCATTACAGGAAGTACTATATCCTCATAGGGTACTTCATAACGTATTACTTTTTTATCTTTAAAATAATCATTATAACATTCATAAAACAACTTTGTTGCCAGTCGATAATATTTTTCTTTATCTTTATCACCATCATACATAAAAAATTCACTCATACGGTAGTATGCAATAGCTTCTTTAATTCTTTTTTCGGCTATTGCTTTATCACCAATAGCTATTAATTCTTGTTTCCAGGATAAACTATCTTTAATTTTATGGGCAATTTGTTTAATATCAGCCAAATCTCCACCGTCCCACATAATTGTACGGTTTAATTGAAAGTTGAAATTTGCAAGATTATTTAAGTTATAAGAACCTGTTTTAAATTCACTTGTTATATCCTTCACAGTATGTTGCCTCCTAAAGTATATCTTTTTATTAATTATACTTTGCGGCAAACAGCAACACTTGCAAAAATATGCTATGTTATCTCTTTAAACACCACCGCTTTGCTAAAGTCTGTGAAGGCAAGTCCAAACATTTTTTTACATACATTTGCAAAATGAGATGAACTGCTGAAACCTGCTTTTATACAAGCATTAGTAATATTTTCACCTCTAGCAACATAAGTGTAGGCCTTGCGAATTTTTGCAAAAATTAAATAACTACTAAGAGATACACCAACCTGTTTTTTAAACAAATGAGACACTCTACTGCGTGAAAGATACACCTTATTACAAAGAATGTTAATTGTATTTTTATAAATCCCTGGCATTTTTGAAATATGATTTAATATTTCACATATCCTATCATCATATTTTGCAGATATATCACTCTTTATATTACAGACAGCTAAAATCGCTTCATCCAGCTTCTTTGCATTATCAGAATTATTTTTCCACAGATTAACTACTTTAATAGAAAGCTCTTCTGGTAACAAACAATAAGGTAATGTCTTTAAATATTTTTTTTCTAGTTCTCTGGCCTTATTACTGGTTTCATCAAAAAGAAAAACCAGTAGGTCTCCACCATCATTAATTACTGTATGTTCAATATTTGAGTCAATGCAAACTGCCTTACAGAAAAATGTTTTATTATTTACCTTACATTCAAAATTATTATTAGTACTAAAGATTAAATGTTTTGCTAAATGACTGTGGGGGATTGGACTATTATAGTCTTTAGATATTAATAAATGATCAAATGACCAGTAGGCTTCTTTCAAATTAATCCTCCTCACAATATTAATGTTTATGATATGCATTAAGTTTAATAAACTTTACCCTAAAAAATGGAGCAAAAAAACAGCCCCATTAAAGCTGATTTTTTGCCCCATCTTCTGTGCATAACCACTTTTGGTCAAATCTATTATAAAATACTTAACCCTTGTGGTAAATATAATATTACTCTAAATTTATACCTGTTGAATCATTGGCTATAATTTTTCTAAATTATCACATCCACTTAAGGATTAGATTACTTTCGCCTTAATGTTTTTCCTGCTTTAACTCCTGTAATAACATTATCTTTTACAGCGATTTTCCCATTTACTATAACATAAGCAATTCCTTCATTCTTAGCAGTAATGTTACTAATTTCTGAATTATCAATTATAGTATCAGCATTAAAAATAACTACATCTGCATCATATCCAATATCAAGTAGTCCTTTTTTGTAAAGTTTGGCTTTTTTAGCGGGTAAAGATGTCATTTTACGTATGGCCTCTTCTATTGTAAGTACTTTCTTTTCTCTTACATACCGACCTAATATTCTTGGAAAAGTACCATAAGCACGTGGAACACTAGAGAATCCTTTAGCCACCACCATACCATCTGTTCCAAACATTACATTAGGATGAGCCATAATTCTTTCAATATCTTTATCACACATCATATAAAATATGCCACATGCGTTACATTTACTCTTTATAAGCAACTGAAATACAGCCTCAAAACAATCTATATTGTTTTCCTGGGCATATTGGGCTATTGTTTTTCCATCTTCTTGAGAGTCTCCCGACATAATAAATCGAATATTCTCAAAGCCACAGTTTTGAATAAAATTTTCAAAAGTTTTATTATCGTTTAGAATTATTTTTTTAATCTGTTGTTTTACGGCTACATCCTTTAACTTTTCAACAATAACCTCATTACCTAAAGAGGCATATGTTGGAGGCAAAACTGCTTTTAAATAGGAGCAGCCAGCATTGTAAGGATACATGTCGGCACTTACTCTTAGTCCTCTGGCATTTGCTTCATCAATAAGCCTTAACGTATCACGAGACGCTCCCCAAGTATCTTTAGAAGCAATTTTATGGTGAGATATTACTACCGCAATCCCAGCTTTCTCACCAATACGAATTGCTTCCTTTACTGCTTCTATTACATTATTTGACTCGTTTCTAATATGGGTATAATAACAGCCACCATACTCAGCTACTACCTTACACAGCTGTACAATTTCATTCTCCGACGTATAAATTCCAGGGGGATAAATTAACCCTGTTGTTAAGCCAATCGCACCATTTTCCATGCCTTCTCTAACTATGTCTTTCATTTTAGCCATTTCACTGGCTGTTGCTCTGCGATTTTCAAAGCCCATAACAGCAATTCTTATTGTGCCTTGTTGAACAGTAAAAGCAATATTTGTAGCTGTACCCATTTCTTCAACCACACTATAAAAACGTTTATAACTTGTTAAAGACGCAATTAAGGCTGTTTTCTCTTTGCCATAAGGTTTCATACTAATATACTTAAATAAGCTGGGCGAAGCTGGTGCTAACCCTAATCCACACATGCCAGTTACTTCTGTGGTTATTCCCTGCTCCAACATGTTATAACCACTATTATCCAATAAAAGTGTTAAGTCACTGTGACTATGGTTGTCGATAAAACCTGGGCAAACCACTAATCCATTAGCATCTATTACTGTGGTTGCATCATCACAAATTTTATCGCCAATTTCAACAATTTTACCGTCTTTTATTGCTACAGAAGATACATAACCTGTATTTCCAGAACCATCTATAATCAATCCGTTTTTAATTAAAATATCATTCATATCTAGTCCCCTAGCTTTATTTATTTTACTGTTTTACAATTAAACCTGTTTTAATAAAACTGATCATATTATCTATTATGCTTTTAATTTCATTTTCATTTATTGGCAGGCTTATGCCTTGTGCTATTATATTTTGATAAGAGAACTTAAATTTATGATTAATATATATATCTAAATCAGACGAAAGCTGCATAATCATAAAAATAATAAGGTCCAACTCAATATCGCTTCTTATCACTTCATTACGCTGTGCTTGTAATACAAAGGGCTTTATAAACTCATTGGAGGCTGTAATTATTTTATCTACTATATAACCAGAATCTTTGCAATTTAATTCACTTCCAGCATTGTATAAACACCTGCTATATTTAGGAAAATTTATATCAAATTTTACGGAAGCATACAATATCTGTTTATAAAATTCAAAAAAATCTTGCTGTAACTCTCCAGCTTCGCTTTTAATATAAGCAAGCTTTTTGTCGGTAACAAGCTTAATAATATAATGGTAAAACTCCATTTTATTATCAAAATATTGATAAATACTTCCTTTAGAAATATTAGCTTTTTTCACAATTTTACTTATAGATGCGATCTTGTACTCATTCATTGAAAACTCTATTAAGGCGGCATCTATTATAGTTTGTCTTTTTTCTTCTGATAAGTTTTCGAAGGTTTTCTTTGGCATATTTTTCTCCTATATATGTTTTATAAACACTCATAACTAAATAGCTTTAGCTATAGCATGACTTACTAGTCATATTATATTTCAATACTTTTATAAAAACAATGAGGTTACATCTTAGTGCAGCCTTTAATCAGCTTGCAACTGAAGTACTATTGTTTCCCTGTAGCTTTTTAGCATTTAGCTTTGCTGTAATATGCTCTATACTCTTGTCATCAAGCTTGTAAAAAAGCATAGTTATCAGCATTATCAACATCATTAAAATAGGAAAGACAATATTAGCTGCAAATAATCCTTCTAAAGCTTTTTGAGTTTGGCAGGCTGCATTGGCTACATATCCACTAGCGTCCAGAACTGAACCAAGTAATGCCCCTCCAATTCCTACCCCAATTTTTGTGCTAAATACATAAAAGGACATAACTAAACCTTCTGTTTTAATACCAGTTTTCCATTCTCCATACTGCATGGTGTCCATTAGTAAAAGATTACAAAAAGCACTAATAAAACCGTTAGCAATTGCTGCAATACTAAACAAAATAAGCATTACAGGTATGTTAGTATCCTTTGTAATATAACGAATAGCATAAACTATAAGCATTACCAATACTGACACTGTAAAAATTCTTTTTTTACTACCCGTTAGTTTTAAAAAAGGATAAGCTAACAAACTGCCAAAAAGAATACCTATCCATAAAATTGATGTCATTATAGGAGTTAAAGTTGGTTCTCTTAAATAATAAGTAGCATAATAAGCCAAACCACCTTGAAACAAACCTCCTAACATACCAAAAAACATACCAAAAAGAGCCATAATCATAAATGGTGCGTTTTTAATTATTGATTTAAATAACACTAATATACTTATTTTTTCCTGCTGTGATGTCTTTTTGTCTTTTATTTCTGTTGTGTTATAACAAAGAAACCAAGCAGTAGAAAGGGTTAATACTGCCATAATAATTGCCGTTATCTGATAACCTCTTTCTATGTTATCTCCTCCTAAAGTATTTATCATATACATTGTTACAGAGGAGACAATAACACCACATATAGCTAAGGCTACAAAAAAAATAATGTTCAATATAAATCTATCATGATTATTAGTAGTCATTCTTGGTACAAGTGTCTGCGTACTGATTAATAAAACTGAAAGACTCATACTAAGCCCCGTATAAGTAACATAAGCCCACACCAAATTAAGTGTTGCAGAATTACTAGGTATTGTGAAAACCAATATCATAAAAATAGCTACAGGAATCGCTCCACAAAAGATAAAAGGTCTTACTTTTCCATATTTGGTATGGGTATTATCTATAACAATACCTAGAATAATATCGAAAATAGCATCACATATTCTTGATACTAACAAAACCCTTCCTGCGGCAACTGGATTAACTTTCATTACATCAGTAAAAAAAATTAAAATAAACATAGTAAACATCATATAAACAAAAACATAATTAGGAGCACCAAGTGCAAAAGTAATTTTATTGCGAATCAATAAGCCTTTTTCCTCTGTATTATGCATATTTACTCATCTCCTACTTGAAACTTGATCTACAAATATTACAGTTTAAATTGCACTTTTTATTTTTACTAAAACAAGAGATGAAAATTCTTTACATACTTTCTTAAAAAATTTTCATCTCTTACTAAGCTACTATCTGTACCCAAGGTTATTGCTGTAAAAATAATTTATACTCATAAAGATAATTATTTAAAAAGAATTTATTCTTGTGGGTGCTTTTACAGGCTAAGTCTATCATGTTAATTAAATTATCTTTATTAGTATCGTTAATCTTATTATTTCCACACTTGCTTGCATACTCTTAACCAATTTTCTCCCAATATAGCCTTTATAGTCTTTTCATTGTAACCATGTTGCAACATAACCATAATCAACTCAGTAATCTTTTCTGGCTGGTAACTTACACCTTCATATATTTCCCCTGCTTTTTTGCGAAAAATCACTGACTTATCTACGTTCTTCCATAAAGCCTCAGTGTCTTCCACAAAATCAGAGCCAATTCCTACATGTTCAGGTCCAACTAATTCACAAATATAATCAATATGTTTAAACACAGACTCAGGACTGGCCTGAGGATCATTTAAAAATGCACCAATCATGATAATGCCTATTACTCCACCTGTTTGGGCACACGCTTTAATCTGTTCATCAGTAATATTTCTGGAGTTATTACAAAGCTTATATACATTTGAATGAGAATAAATAACTGGTTGGCTACTTATCTCTGCAGCCTGCATAGTTGATTTAAAACCTACATGACTTAAATCAACCACCATACCAACATTATTCATTTCTTCAACAAGTTTTTTGCCTAATATGCTTAAACCAGCGTTTGATTCTTCCCAACATCCATCTGCAAAATGATTTCTAAAATAGGCCAATAACATATGTCTTACTCCCATTTCATAAAACAGGCTTACGTTTTCGAATTGCAGACCTATTGGAGAAGCCTCCTGCATATTAAGAATAATTGCAAGTTTATTTTGCTCTTTTGCTTTAATTATATCGTCTGTGGTATTTACTAAAACTAACTCATCTTTATATTGTCTTATAAGCTTTTTATCAGTTGATATTTCTTTTATACTACCTTCAAAAGGGTTAATAAAATTCTGTGAACTAATAGAAATTACAGAATATCCTGCGTTTTTAAAGCGTCTTAAAGTCTCTATACTTCTATACGGATTGCCCCATGGTATAGTGTTATCCCATATTAGTGCTTTATTTTTTATCGCAAGTGCTTTTTCATAATAATTGTTATTCATTTTGTCTCCTCATCAATTCTAATTACCTAACCATTATTTCCTACAGTAACTACATTTTTTGGAATACCTAAATTTAGGAGTTTAGCATATAGAATTAAATCGAAACTCTTTAGGAGGTTCTACTCCAAGTAAATTTTTCACAAAAAAGTCCATTTTTCTTCTAGTGAAATACGGATCTTGAATGAACAGGTGAGTAGTATTAGGTAAATAGACAATGTCAAAATCTTTATTTGCCTTAACTAAGGCATCTACCATACGCGAAAAAGATGCATAATTTGCGTTTTCATCTAGTTCAGCAAAGCCAAGGAGTAACTTACCCTGTAATTTATGCACTTCCTCCAGCAAGCCGTTTTCTTTATAGACTTTATCTTCGTTATGCAACCCCATATACTTTTCTCCCCACATGGCATTTACCATTACTGGGTTATTATACCAAGCAGATGCCACACAGACCTTATAAAAATCACTATAATCAAGTATTGCTCTCATAGCAGCATAACCACCTGAGGAATGACCGTATATTCCTACTTTATCTAAATCGATATATGAATATTTTTCAGCCAACTGCTTAATAGCCGCAATATGATCAGGCAAGCCAGCATCTTTTAGGTTTCCATAACAGGCATCATGAAACGCCTTAGAACGATTAGGTGAACCACTTGCATCTATACAAACAACAATAAATCCTAGCTCTGCAATTGCCTCAGGGTGTTGTCCTAAAGTCTGTGGACCAAAATGTTTCTGAACACGGGTCATTTGTGGTCCTGGATAAATGTCATCAATAACCGGGTATTTTTTATTACAATCAAAATTAGAAGGTCTGTAGATAACCCCATAAATATCTGTTACTCCATCTCTTGCCTTTACTTTAAAAGGTTCGGCAGGTGTCCAAGCAAATTCTTGTAGTAGTTTTACATCTGCTTTTTCCACTTCAATTATCAGATTACCCTCTATGTCTCTTACCACAGTTGTTGAAGGCAAATCTGCCCTAGAAAAGGTATCCACAAAGTACTTTTTGCTTGGTGAAAAATTAAATTTAATATTACCTAAAAAACCATCCGGTGACATAATACGATGTTCGGCATTTTCTGGAGTTAATAACTTCATACCTGTTCCATCAAAGTTAATACGATACAAGTGTCTTAGGTAGGGATCACGACCCTCTTCTTTGCCACCTGCTAAAAAGTAAAGAACTCTATTTTCTTCATCAATCCAGGCTATTTCTCTAACAACCCATTCTCCCTTAGTAATCTGATTTTTTAAAACTCCAGTATGGGCATTATACAAATATAAATGACCCCAACCATCTCTTTCAGAATACCAAATAATTTCTGAATCGTTATTTACCACTTTGCTCGTCACTTCTTTAGATATTAAGTCTCCAGCTACAATATCAATAAAAGTATTAGATTCTTCTTGCATTATAATTTTTGCTTGCCCAGTTACTGTATTAATTTTATATAACTCTACCTTTTTATATCCTCGTTCTTCTCTTAGGCAGTATAGTGTTTCATTATCATCTGCCCACCAAATTTGTTTAAACATAAATGGGGTTGCCAAATAAGGATATACAGGTGGCATATTTATCCATACAGTTTTTTTTGTTTCTACATCAAATACCACCAACTCAGCAGTTGGCATTTCTTCTCCTAACCAAGGTTCGCGATAATGCCAAACGTTTGAATGATCAGAAGTTGCAGGGGTTCCTTGTAGTAGGTAAGATTTTGGAACTTTTCTTTCATCTATTCTGTGGGTAACTACTTTTTTAGCATCTTTAGACCATAAAGCAAATGGTGGTAACACAACACCCATTCTTTTAAACGATGCATTTGATAAGCTTGTACCAGATAAAGTTCCATACTCAAATCCTTCTTCACCATCTGTAGTTAAGGCAGTTTCCTCACCGGTTGCCATAGATTTTAAATACAAATTATAGCCCTTGCCAGTTAGTGCCCATTTTTGATCAGGTGAATATAAATTAGACATTAATGCTGCCATATCTATGTTTTCTCCCTGATTACAAATAGAGCTTTCAGTATTATATGTCCAAGGAGTAAGCCCTATC
Source organism: Clostridium sp. 'deep sea' (assembly GCF_014931565.1). Lineage (NCBI taxonomy): Bacteria > Bacillati > Bacillota > Clostridia > Eubacteriales > Clostridiaceae > Clostridium > Clostridium sp. 'deep sea'. Next base: position 3,763,889 of record NZ_CP063353.1, on the reverse strand, counting down.
TGAAAGCTGATTGTTTTTCCGTCGGGTAAAAAACCAAAGCTATCAAATGGCAAGTTATGTTCATCACACTCTACTTGAGAATCACAGAGAGCCTTAGCCAATTTTTGATGGTCAAATGCCAATTGTTTGCTAGCTGTAGTTGGATTAACTATATAAAACTTCTTTCCTTGTTTAGATTTAGAGCAATACCAAAACCTGTCACTTTGCTCAAACCAATTTGGGGTAACTTCATAATTAAAAACCATTTTGTCATAATTAACCTTTAACATCTTTTCAGCATTACAGTACTTTTTCAACATATCATCATTAATTCTTGCATTATTATTCATATTATCTCCTTGTATAATGAGTAAAAAAATCTCCTATACATTTTCCTTTCTAATGTTATTAATCCTGATACTGTTTTTTCATACGTTTTATATTTTTATAATGCTAACTTAATAAACTTGTTGGCTACCCCATAAATCTTTATTAAATTCTGCTAAATGACTTTTTGAGTAATTACCAGGCATACCTCCAGTGTGGATAAACAATATATTTGAACCTTCTTTAAAAGCCTTATTGTTAATCATATCCATCAGTCCTAAAAATGCTTTACCTGTGTAACAAGGGTCAAGAATAACAGCCTCTTCTCTCGCCATAGTGTAAATAACATCTCTTATGGCTTTGTCGGGTTCATTATAACCTTTGCCCAGGTACTTCTTTTCAAACCAAACATCTTCTCTAGTGATTTTAATGCCCATTTCATAAAACTTACTGGTATCATTAAAAAGCTTAATATCTTCTGCCAGGTTTTCTTCTGAGTTATCTAAAACTGAAATACCAACTGTTTTGAATCCACACTTAAAATACTTGCTACCCAGTAATAGGCCCCCAAAAGTTCCACCAGAACCATATGCAGTTACCACATAATCAAAAGCTGTCTCCATATCCTGCATTTGCGTTTTAATCTCTCTCGCCACATTAATATAGCCCGCAAATCCAATATTATTGCTTCCGCCTAAGGGTATATAGTAAACTTTCTCACCCTTTTGTTCATAATTATCAATTACTGTTTGAAGAGTTTTATTATATAGTTCTGTATATTTTTCTTTGTAGTTTGCTTCGTTTTTTATTTTTCTGTCATCAATAAAATGTAAGTCTGCACCCATTAGTTTATCAAGCAGAAGATTTCCACTTAGCTCATTTGGGGGATTTCCTTTCATTATAATGCCGCATTTTAAACCAAACTTGCGGGCTGCCGCCGCTGTTAAACGTCCATGATTGGTCTGGATTCCACCATAAGTCAGTAACAATGTTGCCCCTTTATTCAAAGCGTCTTGAACAAGATATTCTAGCTTTCTTAACTTATTGCCACCTACCCCATAACCACCTATGTCATCACGTTTTAAATACAGATTAATACCATTTAATTTTTTTTCTAAGTTGTTTAGTCTGTGAATGGGTGTTCTTCCAAAATTCATATCCACTTTTTTCATTGCTTCAAATTTCATACTCTCCCACCATTCTTTTAAATTTTTTTAATGCCATAACACAACTCCCTTATTTTTATTAGCTGTAGCTACTTAATTTACAGACTTATAAATTTAGGAGGAGTATAACATGACTACCCAGTCATATTATACGCCTCCTAATTTGATATATGCAAGCATTATGTTTAAATTGTTATTAACTTATATTTTTTAAAGATCTAACTGCTGACTACAACAACATTATTTTGTAGTTAGTTTTATAAACTCACAAAAAAAACCAAGGGTTTATTTGCCCTTGGTTTATTCTGATTCATATACTAATTCTTTTTTATTATTCTCAGTAATAAATATTTTTTCTACTTCATCATCAATAAGCTCTTTTATGTCATCATTAAAGAATATCTTTGCACTAATGCTACAATTAGAGCTTAAGGCTCTAGGTACAGGCATTAACTCACATTTTATGCTTTTTGATTTAAGTTTTCTGTTAAATTTAATTGCCCCAGAGTGGGTAAAAAATAATACTGTGTACTCCATTTATTATTTCCTTGCACTTATAATAAAAGTATCTTGTTCTTCTTTAATCTTTATTTTATAGTCAAATTTTTTTAAAAATCTTTCTACATTCTTTTTTGCAGTATTATTATCTACAATAATGTCTGCCCCATTAGGATTATTCTCTAATGCCTTTTTTGTCATTAAAATAGGCTGTGGACAGCTCATGCCACAAGTATTAACCTTAACCACAAGTAAAACCCCCTAAAAATTAAATATTATTCTTTTTTAGTAATAAATTCGGTATTGAAATAAGAAATAATAAGTAAAACTACTACACAGATGCCTACCGCAATTTGACCATTTAAGGTAGGACCTTTAGGGCTAGCTGCTAATCCAAAGTTATGACAAATAGCCGCACCAACTATCATACCAATAACGGTTACAGCAGAATCAGAGTTGCCCTCTCCAGAGAGAATAAGTTGTCTTAAAGGACAGCCTCCTAATAATACCGAAGCCCAACCAACCAAGGCCATACCTAAAAAATTCCACAAGCCATCTGTATGAGCAACTGGCTGATTTTCAAAACCAAGATTAAAAAAACCAAATGCTAAGTTAGCAATAAAACTAAAAACTATTATGGCAATAAAACCCAAAAGTAGATAATTATCTTTAAAAAGAATCATATCTCTTGTTCCGCCTACCATACATAGTCTTGTTTTTTGAGCAAGTACACCTACAATTAAACCAGCGGCAAGCGCAATCCAAATAGCCGCATGGGCAGCACCAGGGCCTTTTTCACTAAAGAAAATGAATGCAGGAGCTACAACCAATAAAGCAAATAAACCCACACTAACTATTGGCAATAAATAGCCTTCAAATTTTGGTAGTTTATAATTTCTTTTAAGGTTGAATCCTTTATTTAAGAAATAAACACCTACTAAAATTCCTACAACAAAACCCGCAATTCCAAATAAAGCATTTAAATCTCCGCCACCAAGTCGCAATACCATTCTTAGTGGACAACCCAAAAACATTAATGCTCCAATCATAACAACAATAGCCAGTATAAAACGGGTAAATGGTGCTGAGCCACCTCGAGATTTAAACTCTTTGTTTTTAAGAGCTATAATAAATGCCCCTAAAACAAGACCAACAATTTCTGGTCTTATATACTGTACAACCTGCGCTCTATGCAAGCCAATACCACCAGCAATGTCTCTTAAAAAACAAGCAATACAAAAACCCATATTTGCAGGGTTACCAAAATACACTAATAATGAAGATATTACTCCCACTATTGCACCTGTTATTAATATGCCTTTTTTACTTTGCATAAGTAGTCCTCCTTAATTTTGTGCGCAAATTTATAATTTACACATGAAAACAACGCTCTAAGTTTATCAACTAAGTATATGCGAGTAAAATAATAGATATTAATAGTTTTAATTTAATGCATAAAATATACTTATAACTATTGCCTATTTAATAAGAAAAGAATATACTTTAAGCCAGTATCATAGATATACTAGAATATTTATAACTAGAGGGTGTTATAGAATGAGGAGCTTATATTTAGATAACGGTGCCACGTCTTTTCCTAAAGCACCTGGTGTTGCGGAGAGTATGTCAAATTACTTGTTAAATGTTGGCTGTAATATTAACAGAGGCGCCTATAGTGCCTCATATGAAGCTCAAAATTTGGTATTTGAAACAAGAGAACTAATTTGTGATCTTTTTAATTTTAATAAACCTGAAAACGTTGTTTTTACTAAAAACGTAACAGAAAGCATGAATGTCTTAATTAAAGGTTTATTAAAAGAAGAAGACCATGTGTTAGTTTCTTCTATGGAACACAATGCCGTAATGAGACCATTAAAATCATTACATAGTAGAAATGTAGACTTTACTCGCATAGCCTGTAATGAGCTTGGAGAGTTAAACTGCGATGATATAGTTAATAATATAAAACCCAATACTAAAGCCATTATCATGACTCATGCATCTAATGTATGTGGTACTATCTTTAACTTAAAAAAAGTAGGCTCAATATGCAAACAAAAAGGTCTATTTTTTATTATTGACAGTGCTCAAACAGCTGGCTTTTTAGATATTGATTATCAGCTGTTAAACGCCGATGCCATCGCTTTTACTGGCCATAAAAGCTTATTAGGGCCACAAGGAACTGGTGGATTTATAGTAAACGATAAAATGGTTAAAGCAATGTCAACCTTAATAGAGGGTGGCACAGGCAGCCTTTCAGAACTGGAAGTTCAACCAGAGTATATGCCCGATAAATTCGAGGCAGGTACTTTAAACATAGTAGGAATTTATGGTTTAAATGTTGCCTTAAAATATTTGGCGAAAGTTGGCTTAAAAACAATAAGAGAAAAAGAACTTTATCTTACCGACCTATTTTTAAAGGGCCTAAGTAATATGCCCAATGTAAAAACTGTAGGAAAAAAATCGATAGTAGGAAGAACTGCAATTGTGTCGGTAGATTTTTATAAAAATGATAATGGAATAATAACACATCAATTAAACAAAGAGTACGGAATAATGACTCGCAGTGGATTACACTGTGCACCTTCAGCACACAAAACCTTAGGAACATTTCCTAATGGAACAGTACGATTTGGGTTTAGCCATTTTAATACCAAAACAGATATAGAGTATGCTTTGGATAGTATAAGTAAAATACTAAAGTAATAATAAATAAGTTTAACATCGTAACTTAGATAAAGAGGAGGTGGCTTTTTGGAGTTTCATCAATTAGAAAGTTTTATTAATGTGGTTAATTTAAAAAGCTTTTCAAAAGCAGCAGATGAATTGTTTATAACCCAGCCAGCTATTACTAATAACATTAAAAATTTAGAAAAAGAGCTTAATACCATTCTACTAAATCGCAAAAACAAAAAAATCACCTTAACAGAACATGGTAAAATTCTATATAAATATGCTGTAAACCTAATCAACATTCGTGATACTGCTAAGTTTGATATAAACCTATCTAAAAATAAAATGGAAGGCAACTTAGAAATTAATATTAACTCAGTTGCAGAGCAATATATACTTCCCTATATTATTAAAGATTTTTCTGAAACATATCCCAGTATAACTTTTACTATTAATCATAAAGACTCTAAACAAGTTTGCAACGATATCATAAAAAGAGGCAACATAAATTACGGAATAATAGTAGCTGAGCAAAAAAATCCATTACTAGAATATATTGATTTATTTGAGGACGAACTTATTATTGTAGTACCTAACACTAAAAAATATAAATATAATGCCTATAAAAAAGTAGCTATAGACTTTTTAAAAAACCAAAAAATTATTTTAAGTGATGAAGGCTCAGAAACACACTTATTAATAAAAAAAGCTTTAGCTGAACAATCAATAGATTTAAATGACCTAAACATAATTTTATTACCACAAAGCAATGAATCTATAAAAAAAATGGTTGCCTTAGGTATAGGAGTTAGCATAATTTCAAAGTGTGCAGTAGAAAATGAATTAAAATTAGGACTGCTAAAACCCTATTTATTGAAAGATATAAGAATTAAAAGAAAATTTAGTTTTGTATACTGCAAAAATAGATGTTTATCTCCTATTGCTGAACAGTTTAAAAACTTTTTAGAGAATTGGGCTACTGAATTTAATAGTAAACAGGATATCTCTAAATGAATATGGTAACTAAATATCAAAAGCTCAGGCTAAGCCACTATAATTAGTATTATTTTTTAACTCTACTTTACTAACAAATTATGAACTGGAAAATAAAAAAATATTAAGTTTATTACATGGATATAACTATAACGCCCATTAGAGTTTATTAGCTTTTATACCTTAACTAATAAAGTCTTTGTCACTTCTTTTTCAATTGACTGAGGTTATTTTTTATCTACAATAATATTATAAATTTTCACATAATAATACTCACTTACATTTATGCTGAGTATCAAACCCTCGATAGATACATTTATCCTCCACAAAAGATTACTATGAAATCCATCATTTTAGACAACACCTTATCCCTGCTAGAATTTATGTATGAATAATTAGTATATAGTTACTGTTTTTTTCTTGCATGATTATTTATAAGTATTATAATATAATATTGTTAAGTTAGTTCTATAAGCTTATTTATTTTGATTTGAATAATTGAAAAGGAGTACAAGATGAAAAAATCTGTTAATTGTGTGGTGACTATTTTTATAATTATATCTGTTATTATACTTACATCAACTTTAACTGCTTGTACATCTAGTTTTATTATCAAAAGTTCGGTAACAATTGATAATATAACTTACAGAAATGGATTTTATGGTGATTTATGGCCTAATAATTTCACTTTTAAAGATGACTCAAGTAATGAAGAAAGTAGCAAATTTCGTCATGTAAACTGCGACAAATTCGATTTGGTACATAGCTATATTGGTTTCAAAGCATCAGGAATACTGTACTGTGCAGAGAATGAATGGAAACAGGCAAGTGAGTATTATGCAGCCAACAATAATTTTGATTATTATTGTCATATAGGTGGAAATTATGCAGATTGTGACCCTGTAAAAATTCCAAATATCGATTACCAAAAGTTTAATGAACTTATGTCTTTTGCAAAAGAAAATGATTATAATCCTTTCGGTTCTAACGACGGGGTGGAAACTCAACGTTTACCATTTCCTGATGAAAATAAATCACCTAAACTCGTTTTTTATAAGGAAAGCAAAGATGGACTTTTTAACTCATTTAAAGGCTATATATTTCATATTTTAGATGGAAAGCTTTTACAAGTATACTTTTATGATTACGGTCATGGAGAATACGAGGAAATGGTATATGTTAATGTACCTGATGAAATTGCCCAATACTTTATAGAATTGCTAAAGCAACTTGATGAAAAAACTTCATAAAGAGGACCATTTATTATTGGCTTGTGATGAAGCATGGCTATTATACAATGAACTAATCCTTTATAAAGTAGACAAATTATTAAAACTTAAAACAACAGAATACTAAAAAACTGCCTATAAAATATCTACTTTAATTTCTTATTCTTATATATTCTATAAAAATGAAAATCACACATATCATCGCCGTAGCCAAGAGCACCTTTTCTTTCAAAACGCATTTTAGTACTAACATCAGTAAAACTTATTTCATCATTTTTACAAAATAAAGCACACAGTTCAGGGCAATTATATTGCTTAAAAGTATCATGCCAAAGACATTTTTTTATATTGTACTCAAATTTTGTTTTGCTATTTGCTACCCATTCAACATTCCAACTATCTCCTTTTAAACCCGCAGTAAACATTTTTCTAAATAGAGAAAAGAAAAATGGAAGTCTTCCCATAAACTCATAGATTTTTCTGGCAGTTTTTTTAGTGTTGTCCGAAATCATTATCTCCATATGAGCAAAAGCCTCTTCTTTACTCATATGTTTTTGAAGTGCGTAATAAAGAGAGATAGCTGGATAAATAGATGTTGTAAGGTATTTTATACGGTTTTTACTTATTTCTATACAATTTTTCTTTAAATCATATAACTCGTAGTTTGCTTTACTAATAATAGATTCAGCATTTTTATTATCAAAACTCTTGTTAATATAGTTTTCCATGTATTTTAACATATAAATCACTCCTTAAATTATGTTCTATAGTTATTAACATGCTTACTGATGTAATTTTGCTACATATTGTATTTCATATTAGTATTTTCTTGTGATTCTAATATTCTAATGTTACAATTTAGTTAGGCTACACTAACTAATAATAGTCTATCTTTGTTACCCAACTGCAAGCAATACTGTTTGTACATGTTTGGCTTTTCGTGATTAAAATTCGGCTAATCATGATAGTCAGGAGGGGAATATGAACTTAAATAAAGAATTGTTGATACCATCGTTGAATAAGTTTAACTTTTACGAGATAATTACTATTTTCCCTGAAATAGGGTTGATACTCAAGCTAATAAAACTATATAGTAGTGAAACAGCAGATATCTATTATGAAAGCAAGATTACTGAAGCAGTATCTCTAATTGTAGATAAAATAAAGGAACTGGATGTTTATCATCGAGATATGTACCAAAAAGAGGTATCTGAGCACGATATTGAAAAGCTGCGTATTGTTGTGTCATATATAAATAATCATTACTCAGATAATAACCGACTGGAACAGTTAGCTCGTATCGCCTGTATGGGTATTTCCAAATTAAAATATACATTTCAAAAAGTTTATTACTGCAATATCACCCAATATATCCAACGTCAACGCATTTATAAAGCAGAACAAATGTTAATGAATACTAATTTAGCAATAAAAGAGATTGCCCAAAATGTCGGTTATGCCCATGCGGGACGTTTTTCAGTACTTTTTAAACGGTATATGGGGCTTTCACCTCGAGATTATCGAAAACTGCTTTATCACAAAAATTAAGTCAATAAACGTATTATTTTTGATTATAAAAAATTTTTTTCTTGTTCAAAAAGCAATTTTAATTACTTAAATACTGCTTTATTCTAATATTTAAGGCTGCCTTACTTTTTAGTAAAACAGCCTGCAGAACTCTAATTAGCACTGGAGAAAACGTAACAGCACCTGTAAGCATAGTCTGTGGCAAACATGGCGGTGAAAATACTGCTAGTAGCAAGATCGCGTACAGATAGGCCTTTTTTTTCGATTTTTCGATTCATGTTAAGTTCCTTTATTTTTGATTAATTTTCCAGTTTCTTGCATCTTGCCTTATCTGCCAGAAGTTATTGTATATTCCCGGCCTAGAAAGCAATTCCTCATGGGTTCCACTTTCAGTCAATCGCCCCTCGTCCATTACAATAATCTGATCAGCGTTGCGTACTGTTGATAAGCGGTGGGCTATAACTACCAGTGTTTTATTTTTTACCAACTCATTGATGGCTCTTTGAATATAATTTTCGTTTTCTGGATCAACACTGGCTGTCGCCTCATCAAGCAAAATGATAGGTGCATCCTTTAAAATTGCCCGAGCAATAGAAATACGCTGACGTTCTCCACCTGAGAGATTTGCACCATTCTCACCCAACATGGTGTTATATTTGTTAGGAAGTTCCATTATAAAATCATGGCATCTAGCCTTTTTTGATACCTCTACTACCTGCTCATGAGAGGCGTTAGGTCTACCAAACTTAATATTATTTTCGATGGTATCATTAAAAAGATAGACATTCTGAAAGACCATACTAATATTCTGTAAAAGTCCATCACAGCTCATATCCTTTACATCTACACCACCAACTTTAACGCTACCACACTGTACATCCCAGAATCGGGCTATTAGCCTGGTCACTGTAGTTTTTCCACAACCAGATGCACCAACAATTGCAGTCATGCTATTCTCTGGAGCAATAAAGCTTAAGTCTTTGATAACATTCTCTTTACCATCATAAGAAAAGAATACATTTTCAAAAGCAATATCATAACAAGAAAGCGGTTCTGTTTTAACCCCCTCATCAATTAAAGGCACATTTTTAACACGCTCCACGCGGTTCAACGATGCTTCCATTAAACGCACCATTGATGTTAAACTACCCATAATCTCAATAGGTGTGTATAGTGTAAAAGTTGCAATTACAGCAGTTAGCATTTTAACCAATGTCATTTCACCGCTAATAGCCAACATAGGAGCCAGTACCAGAATTACACCACAGGCAATTTTAAAACAAATGCTATATAGGCTAAACAGAGGAATGAAAGTTTTTTCAATGTAATATGATGCTTCACTGTGTTTTGTGAAGGCTTTCTCCGCTCGACGTGCCTGCTCTCCGGTAAGGTTAAAAGACTTAATAACCGATATGCCTTGCACATATTCTAAAGTAGCGGCAACTACCTCAGCCTGCGCTTGCTTTTGCTTCATGGAAGCCGCAATCATTTGTTTTTGCATTGCCCGATACACAAACATGGAGGCAAACAGTCCAATCAAAAAAACGATGCCCATTCGCCAGTCAAATAGAAACAGAAATATGCTCATAACCAGCACACTAATAAAGCCATTTACTACCTTATCAAGTATATGCATTGCGTACATTTCTAGAAAATTTAAATCTGTTGTTACAGTAGTGGTTATTTCACCAAGGCTATTTTTATTAAAAAATCCCATTGGAACCCGACGCAAACGGTCGCCAATGATAATACGCTGTTTTGCAATCACCGCGTAGCCTGTGGCACTTTGATACCTGTAAACCAAATACTTAAACAGGATCCGACCAATGATTCCTACAATCAATATCCCTGCACAAATCCATGAATCAGAAGAGGTTAGAATTTTTTTGTTTTGGATTTGAAGAAACACGTAGATAATTGCAGCAAAGGGTGCCACTTCAAAAATTGCGTCTACAAAACTAAAGAAGAAACCCCAGCGAATTCGGACTGCCAATTTTTCAGACAAATCCAATACTTTTTTAACAACTTTCCACATACCCTTGCACCTCCTCCTTCATACTCCATTCTATTGCTTCAATGTGTTCCTGCCACATGTTTTGATATAACTGCGATGATTGCAGCAGTTCTTCATGAGTACCTTGTGATTTGACTTTCCCATCTTTTACAACCAAAATGTTGTCCGCATACATGATCGTTGAAAGCCGGTGAGCAATTATAATTAGAGTTTTACCCTTTACAAGATTACCAATGGAGGTCTGGATTTTATTCTCATTTTCTGGATCAGTAAAGGCTGTAGCCTCATCCAGTAATACAATAGGTGCGTTCTTCAAAATTGCTCTTGCTATCGCTATTCGCTGACGTTCACCTCCAGATAATCGGTCGCCTGCGTCTCCTACACGGGTAGCATAACCTTCGGGAAAACGACCAATAAATTCAGCACAGCCAGCCTTTTCAGCAGCTGACTCAATTTCCATCTTAGTTGCGGTAGGTTTGCCAATACGAATATTCTCCTCAATACTCATATCTAGTAAAAAGTTTTCCTGTGACACATAGCTGATGCAGTCCATAAGCTGGGAAACGGGCATCTCCTTGATATTGACACCTCCTAGCGTAACTTCTCCATCCTCAACATCCCAAAAGCGAGCCAGTAATCGAGCAATCGTAGACTTTCCAGAGCCAGACGGCCCAACAACGGCTGTTATAGTTCCAGCTCTTGCCATAAAGGATATGCCCTTTAAGACTTGCTCCTTTCCATATGAAAATTGAACATCTTGAAATACAACATCATAACTATTAAGCTTTACAGGCTTTTCAGGTTGGGGGAGTTCTTCTGTACTAAGCATAGTATGAATTTTAGTTTCAGTGTCCATGATAGTCACCAAATTATCTGAGAACTCAACCAGTTTCATAATAGGGCCCACCAATCCAAGTGTTAAAATAATACCAGTCAAAAATGCACTAAGCCCTAAAGAACCCCTAGCTAACAGTAACGTACCCACAGGCAGTGCCGCGGCAATTCCAGAGGGCATAACTACGGCATAGCCACTAAGATACGGCCAGCAATGTTTATACCATTTAACTGTTAAGTCATGGAAATTAGTGACGGCATTCTCATAACGTTTCATGGAGGAAGCTGTCTGGTTAAAAGATTTAATTACCTCAATACCATTGATGTACTCCACTACCGTTGCGTTCATATGGGCGTTGGCCTCAATAAAATTCTCATACATGGTACCTCGGCCAACCATCATTAACATGTATATCAAAAAACCCACAGGAATACTTGAAAGCGCAAGGAGCGCAATGCGCCAGTCAACAGTAAACAAATAAGCCGCAATAATAATTGGTCCTAGTAGGTTACTGGTAAATTCGGGAATAGCATGGGCAAGAGGATACTCTAACTTCTCAACCTCATCCACAATAAGTTGTTTAAATTCCCCTGATGGCTTGCTTTGTAGATATCCCATGGAGGTCCGAGCCAACTTACCTGCGATAGCACTGCGAATATTCTTTAAAATCTCGAAGGCAGCTTTGTGTGACAAGAGAGTAGCTCGCCCATACAAAACAATCTTGAGAATAAACCCTATAATCGCTATCCCTACCCATAGCAGAATAAATTGCAGTGACTTATTACTACTATCCAGAATGCCAATCAGTAGTTTTGAAACTGCATAGTAGGGCACAAGCCCAAACAGTACACTTAAGACAGCTAATAACACCGACCCAATCATAATGTTTTTTTTCTGACCAGCAAAATCAATAATGCCCGTAAGCGGGTTATGTTTTTCTGTCAAGAATCATCACTTCCTTTCTAAATGTTAGGCTAAACTAACTTAATGACTCTATTATACTGGTGTGAGATTAGGCTTTGTACCCCAATCTGGAGTTTTAAATACCCCAATCGGGATAAAAAAAAACCGCCTTAAATAGGCGGAACAAAGTACATAAATATTCTTTAATATTATATAACGAATGTATTTTTATATTATTATATTTTAATGTGTGTGGAGCTTAAACGACCGGATGTTTCCTCTCTAGCAAATTTTCCTGGAGTTACGCCGTATTTCTTGCTAAATGCGGAAATAAAATGGCTAGTATTTGCATAGCCTACCATTCCAGCAATATCGCTAACCTTAAAACGCCGTTGTTCAATCAATATTCGAGCCAGTTCCATGCGTTTTTCTCGAACGTAACCATAAACAGTCTGCCCATATCGCAGTTTAAATCCTGTTTTCAACTTATATTCATTAAGGTATACCATTTTAGATAGTTTGGCAAGAGTCAAGGGATGCACAAAGGTTTTATCCAGTACATCTTTAGCATGTTTTAGAGCAAACAAATCATCTTTTGACAGCGACAAGTCAGGCAATTTATCGTTACGTTGACATACTATTTCATCTAAATACACGGCAATAAGCTCGAGTAGCTTTGCCTCAAGATAAAGATATCTTAAACGACCATATATATTACAGTTAACAATCTGCGAAAGAATAGCATGAATATGAGGAGTAATGGTATATCTATTCAATCCGTTTGAAAGGCTTTTAAAGCTGTTGATGGCGTTCTCGCATTTTAAGCAGTCGGCAACAATCTGTATCCTAGAAGGATTAAAAAAAACTCCAATTCCGTGATATTTCAGGCCTTCATCATATGTACTAATGCATCGCTCTGTACCACAGGTCATGATACAGGTTTCATTATGTTCAATTGTTAAATGTTTGCTAAGACTATCTGCAAGTGACCATTCAAATCTTTCACCTATGCAAAAGGACATCATGTAATGGTTTGATGTTGACATTTTTTCTTTAAGAGTAATTGATTCCTGGGGGATAAAGTTGAAAATAGATAAACCAAGTAAGTTTGGGAGCTCTGTATACCAATTGTTATCTTCTTCAATATTACTTAATAATCCTAATGAATTTTTTAAATCACTTTTTGCATGCATACAAAGAGCTCCCCTGTAATCATATTCCAATTCCTGTATCATCTTTTCCCTCCTCTCTAATTGCTAATCGATTCTATTTCTTTACTAGTAAATGAACCACTTTGAGTTAACCATTGTTTAAGTTGCTCTTCAGTAATATTATCAGTATTTATTGTCTTTCTCATATCCACAATAAAACCTGCACGTCCACCCTGCACCTCAATTGTTATTGATTTACCCATACCAGAGCCAATATCTATATTACTAGCAGGTACTAGTGTTAGTTTAGCGGTTTCATTTACACCCAAGTCATAGAACTTTAATTCTCCAGCGAACACATCTTCCACTAAACTTTTAGAACCTAAAAGACCACTGATTCTTAAAACCTGTTTGTTTATAGCACTATCACCATCGCCTGTTACTACAGTACCTAAAGGAATAAAACAGTCCTTCATCAAAATATTTAAAGCTATTTTAGGATAGTGTTGCGATAGAACACCTAAATGGGGCATCATAAATATACTATCAACAGCTAACTTAGTTACTCCCATAAGATTACAACTATCCATTAACATCATAGCAGCTTGCTGTCTTCTAGGAGCATGAGATAAAACTCCTCCACTACCTATAACCAAGCCAATTGTATTCATGTCTAACAAACTTTCATTATGTATAAACTCAGCTACTCTTTCTTCCTGTGTTGATAGAATTTCTTGTAACACTGTCTTTCGTTTAGGCAATGCAGTAATTAACTCACTGTGATGTTGTATAGAAGTTCTTAATGCTTCTCTAGCAACGGCTTGTTCAACCATTATTTCTATAAGAGACACAGGTAATGTTGTTGGAAAGAGCATTTTTGTGGCAATCCTATCGGCTAACTCAGTTTTACTAATATCAAAAGGCAACCATTGTTTAATTTTTTTAAAACCACATATTTCAAAAACATTACCAATGCTATAAGACATGCCCATATTAGCACTTACTGTGCGATAAAATTCATTATTTAACACTGAAAAAACATCTGTTGTAGCACCACCAATATCCATACCTAAAATATTTAGACCCTGCTGTTCTGCTAATTTAGTAATGATAGCTCCTACAGCCTTAGGGGTTGGCATAATAGATGCTTTAGTACTTTTGCTTAACTTACCATATCCTGGTGCTTGCTTCATAACATGGCTAAGAAATAGCTCATGTATTTGGTTACGAGCAGGTGCCAAATTCTCGCGATTTAAGGTGGGTCTAAGATTAGGTACAATATGTAAATCAAAATCATCAGCTAAAGTATCTCTAACATAATCTGCAGCATCTATATTGCCTGCATAAATAATAGGAAGTTTAACATCATCTCCAAATCTTGGTTTAGGATTAGAAGAATTAATAATATCCGCAAACTCTAATGCGTATTCTATACTTCCACCATCAATACCTCCAGTTAGTAAAATCATATCCGGACGAGAATTGCGAATTGAATCAATTACATCATATATTGGTCGGTCATCATCAGTTGAAATTACATCAAGTAAAATTGCCCCTGCTCCAAGAGCTGCTTTTCTGGCACTAGCTGCTGTTACCTTACTATACAAGCCAATTACTAATACTTGTAGACCACCCCCCGCACTGCTAGAGGTATAATAATCAATATTATCTGCAGTAATTTTATTGCTACTAGCCAATAACTCTCTATTGAGTATTTTACTTAATTTACTTATAGAATTTTTCACACCTATAGTAACATCTTCAAAGGGTTGCTCAACTGTAGTTGGTGATTCTGCTCTATTTACTAATCTATACTCATCGTCTTTTTTCTCTATTAGAATTGCTTTTGTAGTAGTACTACCTACGTTTGTAATTAAAAATGATGACAATCTCAAAACCCCCTTACTTAAGTAGTATTGCTTTTTACTATTAACTTCTCATTTTCTTTTGTGATCTTATGTTTTTTTATGTAAATGATGAATTGCAAAATGAAGTGCGACATAAAAAAACTCCCACTTTAATTTTATATTATTTAATCACTCGTGTGGAAGTCTTTTTATTTTTCACTTAATATATTTTACTTTACCGTATAATTTAAATTACAACTCTGGAACTCTGTAGTTTTTCCCTATTAGGTGCTTTACAACCTACTTATTTAAAGTATAAATATATTTTACTTCATTACATATCTCGTCATCCTACCACTACCTATTTTTGTAATTAGCTCTTTTTCTTGCATTTCTTTTAGCATATTAATTGCATGTGTTGTACCAATTCCTAAGTCCTCTTCAATATCAGAACGAGTAATTTCTTTTTTACTTTCAAACAGTCTAACTATTGGAAAGTACCTCCTATGTTCTTCACTTAACACTTGAGCATGCATATTAGGAAGAACTACTCTAAAGGCACCTTCAACAATTTCAAATTTAGGTTGTACAGGTAAACCTTTATAGCAGCTGATTATCTTACTAAGACCGGTTCCATATGCTTCAATTAGTTTCATTCGATAAAATAGGCTTGCTAATTTTTCATTTCTTGGTTGAGATACTCCCAGCATAGCTGCCTCTAATGATAACCCAAATACCAGCCCACCTATAGAGATAATTTCTAGCCGGTCAGAGTAAAGGTTTATAAATGTGCTACCACTAAAAGAATAGTCCCTGTGAACAATGGCATTAAGTAATGCTTCACGAACAGCGTCTTCTGGATAATCTCTCTCATCTGTGCGTAATAAATCATGGAAGGTCGCTTTTGTACCATTATAAAAGTCAATGGCTTTATAGGCATCCGTAAGTTGAGCAAATAGAGAACCTGTAAACTCTTTTCTATCCTTAAACACTAGCTTGTCTGTGCCTTGGAAAATTGCAAATTTGATAGAGTGTTTACACTGGTCTGAAACAAGTAACCCCATATTTGTGTAAATATCATCAGAAGAAAAAATGCCTAAATATTTCATTTGAACTTCAGTAAATTCTAAATCTCTTTTTTGCATTTCTTCATTTAATCTATTAAAAGTCAACTCTTGAACTAGAGAACGATTTACCTCAAAGGAATCTCCATCTGTCATTTTTATCATCATACGGATAGCATCTTCTGTTACTGGAGCAGATGTAGTTCCACTTCTAACATATACACCTGTTGGTTTAAGTCCTTTATCTGATAGGTAATAAGGCTTTTTTGTGCCTTGACTAACAGTTAGTTTAACAAAAAACTTATTCTCTTCTTGAAGCAACTCAATTTTAGTAAACATAGAAACATCAGGTCTAATACTATCTCTTAAAGAATTAGAAATTTGTTGCATTACAAAGTCAGCGTTATCAACACCTATAATTTCTCCACTATCTTGTACGCCAATATATATTATGCCACCGTTTGCATTTGCAAAGGCGATAACTTCTTTTTTTAAATCAGGTGTATAGATTTCTTTTAATTCAACTGTTTCACTTTCATATAATTTCATAATAACACTCCTTCTATCAGTTTCTATCACTTATAGCACAATGCTAACACAATTGGTGGTAGTAAGCAAGGAGAACTATCTGACAGTTAACGACAAATGAATACCGTAATATTCTTGCTTTTTTCGTTGAAATTTTTCTGTGATTGAGAGAATTAATGCTATATAATAAGATTGTGGTGTTGTTAGTAAAAAGATATTAATTTCAACTGATGTAGCTAATTTAATTTAAAAGAATAATCCCCCAGAGTTTGGTGTGATTTTAAGGAGAATGTTAGATGGGCAGTAAAAGAGTAATAAAAGTTATACTTGTCATATCACTATTATTAAATGTTATAGTGTTTACAGCAGTAAAGAAAAATCATGATAAACAGCTGGAGAAAGCATGGGGGTTATTAAGTCAAGGTGCTTATTATGCTAATAATATAGCATTTGATAATCTTGATAAAGACGCTTATCGATGTAGATATAATAAAATGTTGATGAATTTACATGCAGCATCAGCAATATTTGAAGACTCAAATAAGCAGTTACATCAAGACATCGCTTCAGCAATTCATAAGTTAGTAATTATGATGGAGTATCCAAACAGAGAAAAAGCGGTCATAAGGTATTCTAGAGTGGTCCTAGGTCAAGAAAAAGGACAACTTAAAAGCGAAAAAATCCTTAATATTAGATAGCTATATTATTTTCAAAGTCATGTGGTGACATCATATTGCAATGGCTGTGAATTCTAGTAGTATTATAAAAGCACTCTATATACTCGAAAACTAATTTGTGAGCATGGTTAATATGCTTAATAACAAATCTATTAAGCCACTCTCTTTTAATAAGGGCATGAAAAGATTCTATACATGCATTATCCCAAGGGGTGGCTTTTGCAGAATAGCTGCGTATAAAGCTACTTGATGGAGTTTCAGCAATGTAAGCATCAGAAATATATTGGCATCCACGGTCACTATGAATAATTACTGGTTCATCAATCTTACGGCTAATTTTGGCTTTTTGAATTGCTTTAATAACACCAGATGTACATAAGCTATTAGATATATGCCATCCAATTATTTTACGTGAAAATAAGTCCATTATAGATATTAAATAAGCAAATCCTTCAATTGTATATACATATGTTATATCTGTAACCCAAACTGAATTAGGCCTACTAGGGTTAAATTGCCTAGCTAAAATATTCTTTAGTTTAGAATCAAAGTCAGGGTCAATTGTCGTTTTTATATATGAACTTACCCATATAGCTTTTATCCCTGCTTCTCTCATATAATTACCTACCGTCTTTTCAGCTATCTTATAACCTCTAGCATTAAGTATAGTAGTTATCTTTGGAGCTCCATATATCTGTTTGCTCTCATTGTATATTTGTACAATTTCTTCAGTGATCTTCTTTTTTCTCTCTGCTTGTTTTGAAGGAGTTCTGTTTTTCCAACTATAATAACCAGAGGTTGAAACGCTTAGTAATCTAAGCACACCGCTAACTGAAATCTTGCGTTTCTTTGATGTCTCAAATGTTTGAGTGTATATTACTTCAGTTACTTGTTCAGTATGCCTATAGCCTTTTTTAGTATTTCTAAGGCATCCTTATGGTCTCTTAATTCTTTTTTTAGTCTTGCTATCTCTTTTTCAGCATCTGTGCTATAGTTCCCCGACCCTCTATGCACTACAGCTCCATTATTTTTCTCTGCTTTTGCTATCCATTCATGTAATGTTGTTAATCCTACTTTAAGTTCTCTTGCTACCTCTGTCTTTGTTTTTCCTGATGATTGATAATAGTCAACTGCATCTTGCTTGAACTCTGGTGTGAAATATCTCTTTTTCCCCATCTTCTAGTTCTCCTTATCTGATTATCTTATTATATCTCATTTAAGGATTTTCGTATTTAACCTGTCTGTTTTAAATTCTAGCATCAAGAGAGATTTATGAAGCTATTACGAATTTAGGGAAAGACAGTGAACAATCAATTAATACTTTACTTAATATTTCAAATGCTTTATTACATGACAGTAAGTAGATTCAGTAAAGCGTAGGTTTTATATGATTTATATAAAAGATTGTGGACATATTTGTATTAAGAAACAACTAGTTAACATTTATTTAAACTTGCGTATTGATACTTCCATAATCATTAAAATAAAGAGAAATCCTTAACTAAGATATATAGGGTAAGAAACGAGCATTTACAGCAGAGTTTAAAACAAGATGATCCACTCTACATAAATGGGCTCGTAATCCTCAAAAGAATAATAGTAGTGTAGTATATGTTATTCTGGATAGAAAGGCTAGAGGTATACTAAACATGAGATATACCTCTAATTCGCCAGATAAATTTAATAAATATTTACACAAAAAACTTGAAAGCTCTATCAATATGTTTCAAAACACTTTATTGAAGCAACTCCAGCAAGAAGCTTTACTCGTAGTTACTCAGCTAAAGGTACCCATGGAATTATACATATATTGAAACTTTTAATGTTCTTATAAAAAGAGAGTGGCTTAAGAGATTATTATTAGCATATTAATCAGGCACACGTTGTCTTTTTCTTGACATAAGACCAATATTTAAAAGAGTAAATATCTTGGAGTTTTCTTCATATACTCATAATAATTATCACCGTATTGGTCTATACAGTTCTTTTCCTGCGCTTTTAGTGAAGGGTATGAAAATATAGCAAAAGAAATTGCACATATAATCATTATCCATGTTTCTGAAACAATAGCAATTCCAAGCCACATTATAAAGTTCATTACTTGTATTGGGTGTCTTGATATTTTATATAATCCATTTGTAACTGGTTGTGATAGCTCTGCTTTTGAAAAAATCCACATTGCATAAACTGATAAAAATAATCCTATAAGATAAATACTTGTTCCAACATAAAAATATAATGAAAATGGATGTATCGGTGAAAAAATTGTGTAAGTGATTAGGCCTTTTCCAAAAGCAAATGATATAAAACCCCAAATAGATATTTTTCTATCTTTATTATACTTAGGAAATGTTAGGAGCTTTTTTCTTTTATCTTTTGGGATATTTATCATAACTAAAACACTTATTACTCCATACAATAATAAATACCACCAAATATTTAATAATCCGAATGAGTTATTTGGAAATAATCTCATATATAAACCTCCTAGTTTATTAAAGTTTATTCATTGATTGCCTTATGCACTACAAAAAATTTATTAATTTTTTGCCTGCTCTGTTCATTTAATATTTGCAAGATTTTTTGATAACTTTTAATACTTAACTAAATTACCAGCAAACTTACCGGGAGTTACATAATAAATATTATTAATATAACATAATACTAAGCTTATCTTTGCCAACTCTATGTTGGCGCCTTTTAAGTCAATTTTAAATTTCTCAATTTGCCTATCATATTTAAGTTCATCTTTTTTTGATAGCCTGCAAACCTTCAATTGATAACCCTCAATTTGTTTCCACGCAACAACCGAGATATTTTCATTTGTAGTATTATTAAAGCTTTTCATATCACTTTTACTAACACCTAACATAATAATATTATCAAAAGCTCTTTTACATTTCACAAAACAAACCTCAAGCTTATTATTAGTAACAAAACAATTTTGACAACCATTAAAATACTTTAGAATTTTATCTTTTTTATTCATTAATATTATCCTCTTAGTCTAAATATCTACTACTTCAAACTTGTCAACCTTCATAAGAACAATGCCTTTGCAGTTTAATTTAATATTTTTATTTTTTGCCTTTTTTTTAGCATACTTTTTAGCTCCTCTAACTGCCAACTTATATAATAGTCCTGAAGTTTTATATTGACAGCTACCACTTATTTTATATAATTGATCTCCTTCTTTAATAGTAAGAACCCCATACGCATTACCTAAAATATTAATTTTAGTCTTATCCATAAACTGGTCACTAATCATCACCTTACTATTTGAAATTAGATGTTTTGAATGAATTGGTACAATGTTAGGCACACCCTCTAAAGACAAAGTTGCAAACACTGCATCTTTTTTTATATCAAATATTTCTTTATATAAGTTCAATCCTAAGTTATTTTTATATTTTATTATTGATAAAATCAAAACAATCAAGCAATAAAGCCCAATTATAAACATAATTCCATCTTCGTATACTTGATACTTTGGAATTTGAATAAGCGGAGGAAAGGGGATAGCCCAAACAAGTAATAATGAATAAGTCAATTTATTTATTTTAGGAAGTGAACCCGCTAACAAAACCAAGGTGAACGCTGTTGTTGCACAAGGAAGTGTTCCTGGATATATTAGTTGATTTACCGAACGTGCTAATGCTAATCCTGCCATAGGATAAAACGCAACAATTATAAGAAATGCTATTGTTATACGTTTCGTAAATCCTTTTTTAGGTAAAATTAAATACGTTTTCTTAGTAAAGATATCAACAACCCAAAGTATGCCTATGGTAATAAATAAAGCCCCCTGAAATTGTCTTAAGGGCGAAGGAAAACCTTTGCCTAAAACAATAAAAAACATACTACCAATCCATAAATTGCAAAAAGCTAAATATAGCTTCATTGCTATATTTGCTTTTGTTGCTGTTCCATAAATTAAATATACAGTTACAATTACACCAACTAACATAACCAACAATTGCATTGGAAAAATACTTTGGTTATAGTTAATAATAACATTCCACCATTCTTGCGAACTTAGCATAAGACCACTCCTTTTTATTTAACCAGGTTAACAATTTCTTAAAAAATAAACAGCAAAATTTATGCTGTTTAACCTAAAGCATAATAACAGTCATTTGTTGTTTAACTTTTCTACTTGTAAAACCAAATTTCTTAAAAATGATTCCAAAAAATCAGCTTGATTCTCATTAAGACAAGATAAAACTTTGTATATTGAATCAAACGTCTCGTTACTAAATGCTTCATGTCCTAAATATGCAACTAACCCTTTCTCAGTTAAATTAAAAACAACTTCTTTTTTATTACCCACATGTTTGCTTTTAGTGATTAAACCCTTATCAAGCAATTTTCTAACGAATTTAGAAGTTCCACTCTTTGAAATATCTAATTTATCAGCTAGTTCAGTAAGATTAATACTTGAGTTATTTCCAATAGCTTGCAGAGTATGTATTTCAGAACTATACAACAAATCTCCAGTTCCAAAATCCCTTGGGGTGCTTTCAAACTCATTAAATTCTCTTACTGATTTAAAATATAACTTAATGATACTTTCATAAGTTTTCATATAATCACCATAATTATTGTACACTAGGTTAATTAAAAAGTCAAATATGATATATCTTTCCCTTACCAGCAAAGTCTTTGCTGTAGTTTTTAGGTCAAAATAATCTTATATGGGTGGGAACTTGCCCCTTTATATTAAAAGTTTTATGTAATGTATATGCTTAAACTACATACTCTTAAACTGTAAAACAGTCATTAAATGGCTTGGGGTTACTACCATAAGTAATCGTGACTTTAACTCAAACAACGCAGGTTTAGTTGTATTTAACTAACCCTGCGTTGTTAAAATTTTTGTTTACTATAAATTACAACTATTAGCTAACTAAGCATAATAAATTCAATCTATAGATTATGAATATATTTTATGCCTTAGGGATGGGTATAGAATCAGGTATTGGACAATTGTATTCTTTTTTACCCATAACATCTTTAAACTCAGCTTTTGCTTTTTCAATAATCGAAGGGTTTTTAACAGCTTTCAATGCTGCATTTGCCATTACTTTTGAGGCATATATCATACCTTTATGACCATATGAACTGCCTGCACTTGCTGTAATTTGCCAACTATGTCCTGGGGCACCCATATTATTTGTTGCAGTAGTGAACATTACACCAGGAACAATATGTTGAACATCCCCAACATCTGTAGAACCATAGCTATTGTTATGCTTTATTTCAGATACTTCTGTTGCTAAATGAGTATCTTTTGTAATTTGTCCACTTGCCAGCATTTTCTTGAATCTTGGACTTACTTTGTTCAAAGCTTCAGCAAATTTCATCTCTTCTTCAGTCCATTTAGGTCTATCAATTTCATGCATTGTTTTATGAACGAGATCAACAAGAACTTTATTTTGTAGTGTATTATAACAACCACCTAAAAACTCTATTTCAACTTCAGTTTCTGTTGAAATTGCTGCTCCTTTAGCTACTTTAATTAATCTTTCATAGGTGTCTTCCACAACTTCTCTTGATAAAGCCCTTACATAATACCAAACAGATGCATGGTCAGGTACAATATTAGGAGCTTGACCACCATCTGTAATAACATAGTGAATACGAACATCATCTGTGACATGTTCTCGTAAATAGTTCGCTCCAACATCAAATTGTTCAACAGCATCTAAAGCACTACGTCCATTTTGAGGGTCTCCACCTGCATGAGCTGTAACTCCATTAAAATGAAAAATTGCACTATTTAAGGCAGTGCCTGAACCCGTAGTTAAACTATTTTCTGTTCCTGGATGAAAAGCCATAGCTATATCCAAGTCTCTAAAAGCTCCATTTCTAGCCATGAATACCTTTCCAGTAAGAACCTCCTCCGCTGGGCAACCATAGTATACCACTGTGCCTTCTAAGTTGTTCTCTTCTAGTTCTTTCTTTATGCCAAGTGCCGCTCCTACATGAGCAACCCCCAGTAAGTTATGTCCACATGCTTGACCTGGTTCACCTTTTTGAATAGGATCTTTTACTGTTTTTATCTTTTGGCTCATATTTGGTAAAGCATCATACTCACCTAAAAGACCTATCACAGGTTTTCCTTTGCCCCAAGTAGCTTTAATAGCTGTAGGTACACCCACATACGCTCTCTCAACTGTAAATCCTTTTTTTTCAAGAAACTCTGCTGTCCATTTAGAAGCTTTAACTTCTTCATAAGCAACTTCTGGATTCTCCCATATTTTCTTACTTAATTCATTTAACTCAGCTGACTTTTCATCAATATACTTCTCTGCTATTGTTTTTGACATACAGATTCTCCTTTTTTATATACTCTTGAAAAAAATACATGTGTTACTTCTACATGTTTATAGCAAAACCCTTTGATATATTTACTCTTGTTTACCTTTTTTAGCCTTGCGAAAACACAAATAATCCTTAGCAAACATATCACTAAACTAAAAAGTAATACGCCAAAAAATCAATTTTTGGCGTATTGGTGTTTATAACTTATAATTTTACTCAACTATTTTAGCTCTGGTGTTAGAATAATTATTCTCGTAAATAAAAAATATCTATAAGTGTTATGTCAACAGTAATAAAACTTAAGTATATACTACAAAAAACTCAGCTGTATCAAGTATTTTTCGACTATACTCTATTTAGCTAATGCGATTACAGCTTTAGCCACAAAGCTGGGCGAACACCGCCTGTACATCTACCATCGCTGATATTGCCTTTTAAGATATTGTTGCCTTGTATACCAATATTGCCATCACCGTGGATATACACGGCCTTATTATTTAAGCGTCCGGGTGACCGAAGCCACCACCACCAAATGCCGCCTTTATTAGGCTCAAGTTTTGCTATTCGTTTACTGTTGTTTTTATCTTTTCTTTGAAACCAATATCTTTGATTCTTACCTGGGTTATACAGTTTTGAACTGCTATCACCAAAATAATGGCACACTACTTCTTCAATGTTTAATAAAAATATATTATCTTGCGTATCTACTCCACCTTGTGACTTATACCACTGATTATCAGGATTTTTATTCATTACTGGAATTATTCTTGATTTGTCAGTTGCATTGAATTTATTATAAAATTCATTGTTTAGATATTTTCTTAACGAGCAGTCAGCCCATGTTATACCTTCATAAACGTTATGGTAAGAGCGCTGATCTATAATGTACTCAGTTATAATCAAAGCCACATTATTTTTTATGTCCAGAACTCGCCAGTTATAATCACCAAAGGACATTATTGTACCAATATTAAATTCTTTCATTCATCTTCTCCTTAATAGGGTATAATATATCAAGTTGTAAATCCTTCATTTCACCGTTTTGAGCAAAATTATAATAATTTAGTGTTTCTTCAAGGAACTGTCCAACACTCACATCTGGTGAACTGCAACGTGGAAAATCCCAGTCATTATCATACTTATCGCTGGCGTTTATCCATTCTTTTAATAAACACCTATCCTTAAAATCCCATGACCTCAACACATGAGCAGCATATAATCCACCATTAAAAGTTCGCTTTACTAAAGGAGCAGGTATTTCCATATCTTTAGGAATAGATACCCAAACTTCATATAAGTGAGTAGGGTCTCCTTCTTTAAAGCAGTCAAAACCAAAACTACGGGCGTCGGGTTTAATTGCTAATAATCCACTATCTTTTACGAACTGATTTATCATATCATTGGCCTTACCTTCGCAGTTTTCACCCGATGCATAAGCAGCAGCTACGGTCATAGGCGGAAGGTAAACAATTCGTACATCTTTATCCTGCATTTTACTCAGTTTATCGCTTGCTTGGTTAAGTTTTTCCATTTTCTTTTCCACCTTGAAATTGATTTTAGAGACAGTCAGTGAATCCACAATTTCTAGTAAACCTTCATCATCAGGTAGTGCAAATGACGAGCCTGTAAGATCTAGATGTTCAATAAAGGCTTTAACAATATTGCGAATAGTTGAGAGAGCTGTTATTTCATCTTCTATATTGACAAGATTCCGCTGGAATACTTCGATTGCAACACTTACATCTACGTTTTTTAAAATCTCAGCAATTTGTTTAAGAGGTATTCTCAATTTACGTAGAATAATAATTTGACGCAGGCGTGTAATTGTTGCCAAGTCATATACTCGATAAGCATAATTTTCTTTTTCAGATGGTGTAATCAACCCAATTTGTTCATAATATCTTAGTGTTCGAGTTGAGATTGAAAAATTCTTAGCTACTTGACTGATGGTTTGCAGTTTCATCAGTATCACCTCCAGTATAAAAAAATCATAGGTAAACAATGGTAAGGTACATTGCTGACTATAAAGTCAATTAAAACTAATCTTTAAAACTAAACAAGTTGCTTGTACAAGATATATATTACATGTTTTTCATTGCTAAAAACATAATATATGTTGCTCTTAAATCACCAAACAACATAATCATTAGTCTTTAGTTATTAGTTTTTGGTATGTAATTATTTAAATATTAATAATCTTCTTTTGACTTATATTAATTAATCTTACAAGATAAGCGTAAAGGTTAACGCGACGTCAAAGTCAATAGAAAATCTTATTATATTGCTACTTAGCTAACAATTATTAGCTTAAACAGTCGTCGCCAATCATTAAGCAGCTACTTTTCCAAAGTGTGTACTCTAATACTACTAGAATTCATCATCACTATAAATGCAATAACCATATAATTTTAAAATTGCTGTAACCTAATTATAGTTATTTTCACTTTAATTTGCTATTTTTATTAATGTAAGACCATAGTCATACACCTAGTTTGCAGAACCTGAATATCTACGAACTCCTATTTTCCATTGCAGAAGTGCTACTAATACAAAAACAACAGTAATTAAAGGCAAATAAAGTACAGTTGAATTTAACTTATTACTCATAAAGAATATTGCTGGATAGTAACCAATAAAAGAGATTGGAATTATAAATGTTAAACAAAAGGCAATCATTGGACCAAAAATTGTAATTGGATATCTGCTAAATTGAAGAACTATGCTAAAATAACCTAAAAGTATTCCAGAAGTATTGTCCATCCAAAAAGAAAACCCAGCAATTATCGCATGAATTGCTAATAACAAGATAGCAGAGCATAATACACAAAATACTAATAAAATTACGTTGATTAAGCTTGCTTGAAATATACCATTATTCATAGAATAAATTAACAGCATTGAACCAATAACTACTCCACCCAAATCACCTATTTCTCTTATACTAGACTGAAATAAAGCGTTATATGGTTTTAATAGAATTTGATCAAACATTCCAGTATGAAGCATATAACCATGATCATAAACTCCCCAAAAAAGAAGATTGAATATACCGTAACTAATCATTGAAATAGCATAAATAAAAATTAACTGTTCATAGTTCCATCCCTTGATTGAGTCGATTTGAGTAAATAAGATATTAAAAAATAATAAATTTAGAATTTGAATTATAAAATCACAGAAAACAAATGTAATAAAATCTCCTCGGTTAGCCATTTTTGCTTTCAATAATTGAATCCTAAATCTACAGTAAAAATTTAAATGATTTAAAAAATTTTTAACCATAGTTATCCTCCATAAACAATCATATTTTTAATACCATTTTTATAAACCAGCTTATTTAGTAATACTAAGACTATACACCAAAAACATGCAATTCCTAATTGAATTATTTGTTTATTCTCTAAACCATAAATATATATTCTAGCTGGCAAGTCAATAATCATTCTAAATGGTAAATAGTTAGTAATTATATGTAAGGTATTAGGGAAAAAAGCTAGTGGTATTAAAGAACCTGAAAAAAGCGAAAAAACAAAATCTTTTAGGTGAGTCACTGCTTCAGTTCCTCTTACCCAAAACGCTATTTGTCCTGCTAAGATATCAATGTTTAGTTTAAGAATAAAAGCTAATAATAAACTTAAAACAAAACCGATAAAAGAAATAATATTAAAAGGTGTTATCATTTTGAAGAAAAACTTGGATACTACAGCTATTGGTATACAAAAAATTAATAACCTTGTTAATGAAGTAGCTAACTTTGAAGTAGCTAAGGTCAGCAATGGATTTACTGGTTTTAACAATAAAGTTGAAAAATTTCCCGATAAAATGGTTCTAGATATATCACGATCAATTCTTGTACTTGTAAACAAGGTGATAATCCTAGCTAAAATATAATACGTCATAAGTTGATTAATAGTAAAACCTTTTAGTACTTCACTTCCGGCAAATATACTTTTCCATAAACCTTTATACAGAAGTAAAAACAAAATGTTACCCACTATTCTCCAAATAAATATCCATCGAAATGTCAGCTCACGACAAATATATAGTCTAATATTATTAAAATAAAAATTCATGAAAATACCCTCCTTATATTTTGAGTGTTAATAATCATTTACTAGCTGCAAATAATGAAGTAATAATCTCTTCAATGGGGGTTTCTTGAATGATAATATCAGAAATTAGGTTAAAATCATTACTTAAACCACTCATTAAATTGCTTATCTCAAAACTATTTGAAGGATATGTAATATTTATGGTACTCTTAGCTGAAATTTTCACAACAACGTGTTTGTCATTATTAGTTAGTGCTAAAACTTTATTTTTAAGCTCTTTACATTTATCAATTTTTGTTGGTTTTATAATGATTTTACGAGAACCTTTAAAATATGTTCTTAAATTATCATTTGTATCATCAAAAACTATTTTACCTTTATTTATTATAATAAGCCTTTCGCAGACACCTTCAATTTCTTGAAGATCATGAGATGTCATTATTATAGTTGTTTCATTCTTTTTATTCATAATCTTTAGTAATTCTCTGATATTTTTTTTTGTTTGGATATCCATTCCTATAGTAGGCTCATCTAAAAATACTAATTTAGGCGAGTGGATAAAAGCTGATGCAAACTCACACCTCATTTTTTGACCAAGACTTAATTCTCTTACTGGTCGATTTACAATATTACCAATCTCTAACACTTCGTAAAGCATATTCAAATTATTTTTATAAGTGATTGTATCAACTTTATACATATGTTTAAAAAGTTCATAAGCATCTTTAGCTGGTAACTCAGGCCATAAGGTACTCCTGTTACCAAAAATTGCTCCAATTGTTTTTACATATTTTCGTCTTTGTTTAGTAGGAATAAAGCCATTGACTTTTACGCTACCACTCGAAGGCTCTAATATGCCAGTAAGCATTCTTAAAGTTGTTGATTTTCCAGCTCCATTTGGTCCAATAAAGCCAACTATTTCACCTGGTTCAATAATAAAGCTAATATCATCTACAGCTTTAATAGAATTATAAACTGGTGAAATTAAATCAATTAATGATCCTAGTTTTTCACTTCTTTTATTTTGGACTTTATATACTTTAGTTAAATTTTCAACACTAATCATATTAAGCCTCCTCATATAATGTAGACAGATAACTCTTACTAAACAAAAATAGTAAATAAAATTATGTTTTTTGTAAACAAACTATTATAAATAGGACGAACTCCTACTTATAAATTAAAGAAAGCACGAACCATTTCATACAATAATGGTGCTGTTTTATTGCAGCAATAAAGTGTTAGTGAATTAAATTACATAATTAATATGAGAACAATGAATAGTGTAGCTGATAGGAGTTTTTATAAGTGTGAAATCAAAAATCTAAACTTTTGTGTGGCATGTAGGTTATATTTCCATGTTTATATAGTAGTTTTTTTTGCATTACGGGTAAAATAGGTACATCCGTACCTGTGAAATATCTACAACTGGAATAACATTAAAATTAATATTTCCGCACATGATATGTATACAATATTGCTAATTATACATATATTTACTGGCAATTTCAAGTTGTTTTATGTGTATATTTATCGTTCTGTTGGGATCTATTTCATAAAATTACTTTAAGATTGATTATGATTATTTTATTGATTTTTTATAATTTTTTATTAAATTAAATAATTCATTTAATAACACTTTCTCATCTTTAATCACTATAGCTCGTGCACTCAATCTATACTTGCTCATTTTAACCTCCATTAATACTCATCACTCAATAGATTTCCAATATTAAATTCAAGCCATTTGTCAATGTATACATCATATGTATTTACACCCAGTGAGAAGATGTGATACACCTCAGAAACTCTCTCCATCACCCTTTATGTGAGCATTAATAAACTTGCTCAGCTTATCATAATGCTTAATAAATCTTTTATCCTCATTAAAGTGACAGATATTAAATATTAATATCTTTACAATAACATGACCATATTTCTGAATAATTTTCAATCCTTGACTTATATGAGTTATTTAGTGAATAGTATAATCTATCGTAACTTTTAACTGCACTATAGAGTAATCTGGCAATATGATTGTATATCTCATCTAATGTTTTTGCAAAAGCAATTTCTTCACTTTTAATTATACTTAAATAATCTAACTCTTCTTTATAGCCAAATCTATGAAAGTTAGTATCTTTTTCTTTATCTCTCATTTCCATTTGTAATACTAGTCCTTCTTGTATTAGGTTATGAGTTAAATGGGATGCTATTAAATAATCTTTTCTCATTAACTTCCCTAATGCCTGAATAGCTATAAACCAAAATTCATCTAATCTTCTCAAGTTATCAGTTATTTCATCATGAGGTAACTTGAATATACCTTCCATACATATTGCCTTTATAGTTAAATCAAATCTCATTCCATTTGTTTTACAAATCCTTATAACTTCTCCTCTTTCTATCGTAGAATAATGAAGCATCCCTAATATATCATTTTCAAAACCAAGTCTTCTTAAGCAATCAGCATATATGGTAGAATTTGAATTATACTCATCTTGATTCAATTTTATTAGTAACTCAACATCAACATCACTATATATATCATGAAAGCATTCATCGATTGCTTTGTTTATTACAAGCTCATCATCTAAAGATGCAATTACAACACCCTTTATTATTATTTCATCTAGTTCAGGTAGTTCAAATATTGACTTAAGGTGCTTTTTTGACTCTCTCTGAATGAACTCCTTTGTTATTGTAATTGTCATTTTGATTTTCCCCCTTTGTGATAGTTTAAAAAAATAAGCTTCTTATAACTATTTGAAATTAACTATAAAATTAGCTGAAAAGATCTAAGTTTTAAATAATAAGACAGAGCATGGACCAGATGCAATTTTAGTGTGGTCGAATAATATCCCTAATAATATAAAAAGGGGAAGAAAGATATATAGTAAAGCCATAGACAAAATGCGAAAATACGAAAATTTACCTTGTTTTTTACTTTCTTAAACCAGTCAGAAATTAAATGCATGAAAACTATAATAACTAAGCTTTGATTAAATTTATTTTATGGGTTTATGCTATGCCCAATAATAAAGGGACTAGGGATATCACCAGCAAGCTAATTTGTTTAACAAAGTAGCTTGCCCATTCTTTGTTAATTCTATATCTATTAATTCAAATATGGTTTTACATAAACCTAACCTTTAAATGCTATAGCATCAAGCTGGAATTGAAGTCCTTCCGAACCACCACGGTGAGCAAACTCTGTTTGTATTGTTTTTCTTGCTGGGTACTTACCTTTAAATCTCTCCTTAATTACCCCTTCCATTACAGGGATATTCCAAACATCTCTAAATAAGCAATCAATCTTTACAACTGATTCTAATTTTAATCCTACTGATTCTAAACGTTCATTCAAATGATCAAATGCACCATTAATTTGATTTTCAATAGACTGCCCAATATTACCTACGCAGTAACTTATGAATACCACGTCTCCTGCCTCAACAACTCCAGAATGTGCCCATTCTTCACTAATATCGCTTCTCACAATTTTACTCATCTCATATCTCTCCTTTACATTCTTTCTAAGATTTTAATAATATTGCGTTTCAACGATATTATATAATAAAATACCCGACAGCTATTTGTCAGGTATTTTATACTTATCGATAATTTTTTGTGCATGTTCAACCAAGCGCTTTTTGATGTAAATAGGCTCTATGATTTCCAATACATCTCCAAAGCTTAAAAGAAATGCAAACCACTTGCGTTCATCTTCTACAACATTAAACTCACCAATAAAGTGCTCTTCCTCTTTATCTATTATAATCACATTGTCTAGATACTCCATAATAGCACTATGGATACTCTTACTAAATTTAAAAGTAATTTTAGTTAATTTTCTCTTATCATTAAGCATTAATTTATTAAACAAGTCTGGATCATTTTTATGAATATTGACTATAACCTTATTAGTCTCTTGAAGTTCTTCCATTCGTATCAATTTAAATATCCTATAGCAGTCTTTTTCTGTACAGTATCCTATTAAATACCATGCATACCATTTGAAATTGAGTGAAATGGGTTCAACTGTTCTTATAGTTTTATAATGGTTGGCATTAACATATATGAACTGTATTCTTATCTTATTTGCTATTGCATCATCAATGATTTTTATATAATCATCAACTTTTTCATTTTCTTTTGCTACACCAAAATCCACAGAAATATTTGTTAATTGCTTAGTAGTTTGTATAGATTTAATCTTTTCTAAAGTAGTTAAAATATGTTTATTATCTATTGCTGAGTGTAAGCTTTCAAGAGCAACTCTCAAAGATTCTAAGTCATTACTCGTAGCCGTTTGTTTTGATAATCTATAGGAATCTAATATTTTATATCCACCATTTATTCCCCTTAAAGAAACAATTGGAATACCTGCCGTGTTTATGTTTTCAATATCCCTCTGAATTGTTCTATCAGTAACTTCAAATTTCTCAGCTAAATATTTTCCAGTTACAATATCTCTATTTAGTAAATATGTTATTATAGCTAACTGGCGTTGTATCTTCATAATTATTAATATCCTTCTTACTTTTTGTAAGTTAGAGTTACAATATCCTAATGATCTTCAAAATTAGTTCTAGCCCCACTTGATGACCACCACTTTTAAATAACGGAATTCCATTCCCTAAAATAACTGGCAATATAGTTATCTGATATTCATCTATTAAATCGTCCTTATAAAATCACGTATTAAATCTGCGTCAACTATTAACCATACATGCTTTCCTAATTGCTATAAAACGATTTATCCACCATAGTTTCACCTTGTATTTTAGGATTCAGCTTTATTAACTACTACCTTACTAGCATCTGACCTCTGCTCTGATGAATAGACGATGTAATCAATGGTACCTATCACTAACCCATATTTTTTTCAGCTTAATTATTTCTTGCTATAGTTTGATTACTCTTTCTATAATCTTTTTCTAATAAATACATCATTATAAAGTCAGAGTATTCTCCATTACAAAAATAGCCGTCAATTTGTTTGCCTTCTTCTTTAAAGCCAATACTCTTCCAAAATCTGAGTCCATTATGGTTAAATCCTACTACTCCAATAGCTAATCTGTTTAAATTGAGATCATTAAATGCATAATCTAACATTAACTGTGATGTTTCTTTACCATATCCTTTACCCCAGTATTCTTTATCCCATATTACCAAAGAGTAATCAGAAGTACGCCAATGCATGAAAATCCGTAATAGTCCTGTTTCTCCAATTATTTGCCCCGATTTTTTATCGATGATTAAAAACCAAATACGGTCATCCGTAGATTGAGTACGATCATAAAATGACTCCCAATCTTTTTCAGTTTGTGGAGTGACTTCACCAGTTAGTTTAGCAATATCACGTTTTTGTGTAAGAATACTTAACGTCTCTAAATCTTCTCTCTTAACTGTTCTTAATTCAATTCGTTCACTAGATAAAAACATAAAAACCCTCTTTTCTCTATAATCATTGTGGGATAATCGAATAGTATGGGTGATGTATCTCTCGTCTACTTTATAGTACTTCTATCAGAATAGTGTAGCTAATAGAAGTTTTTGCAAGTGTGAAATCTAAATTTTCAACTTTTCAGTGGAATGTAGACTATATTTCCATGTTTATATAGTAGTTTTTTTTTGCATTACGGGTAAAATAGGTACCTCTGTACCTGTGAAATATCTACAACTGGAATAACATCAAAATTAATATTTACGTACATAATATGTATACAATATTACTAATTATACATATATTTACTGGCAATTTCAAGTTGATTATATGTATATTTATTGTTCTTTTTATCTATTTCATAAAATTACTTTAATATTATTTTATTGATTCTTTATACTATTTTTATTACATTAAATAATTATGCATTATTAACTATATGTTTGTTAAGATAGATAATCAGAAGACTTGTTTTTCATTACGTTTCAAGGAATATTCAAAAAGATCGCAACTTTGATTTAACTAATTTCAAAACCTTCTATCAATTTTTTAGGTATTTCATCTCTATTATCAAAGGTTATTTCTATCAATGACACTTCTGCTCTATTCTTAAACTCATCAATCCACGGATGATCCTTAAAGAAAATTGTTCCAATAATTGGATTTGGCTCTTTAATTACTTCTATTAGCGTCTTCTTAAAAGACTCAGAAAACATCTGTATTGGACCAACTTCATCAATTATTATTAATTTATCTGTATTCGGTAGATTTGTTATTGAAGATATGCAAAGTTCTTCAAAAGTATCCAACTCTAAACCATATCTACTAAGTCTTACTTTACTCTCTGATCGAGTTGAAGCCAGGATACCTTCTCGCCCATCCATAGTTATGATTTTAAAGCCTTCACGCTTCCCGTCAATTCTAATCTCCTCAGTATAAAATCCATAACAATTTTCTTTTCCTATTAAGTCAACAACCTTCTTTATTGCTGTCGACTTTCCTGTTCTAGGTTTTGCAGTAATAAATATTTTCTTTTTCATATATTGCTCTTGCTCCTATCCTAAATCTATCTACAGAGTTAACGACTGTTCCCAAATATTAATAGAGCTAGGAGAATTCCCTCAAGCACTTTGTTATACAAAATGAAAATTTATTAAAAGCATCATATCAACTTTGACATATGTTCCTCAAAATACTTGCCAATTTTTACGACTTCACTCATAACTCTACTTGTCTTGTCTTGAAAGAGAAACCAATTATTTTTTCTAATTTCTTTTCCATCAATAATAGGTTGCACTATGAATTTAACGTCTTTAGGAAAATACATTTTGTAGGATAAATATGCTCTTCTTGCATGCAAGTTTTTACATACTAAAATTGCTTTTTGTGCAATAATATTATGTTTCTTTAAAACCTCTAAAGAAAACTTGGCATTTTCAAATGTATGTGATGCTTTATCTTCTTTTAATATTGCATCTTCAGGTACACCTGAGCGTACTGCTTCATCCTTTAGGAACTCAAACTCCGACATATTATCGGGTAAATGCTTATTGTGACCACCTGAAAACAGAATGTATTTGGCATACCCTTTATTATATAGTTCAGCAGCCTTCTGACTTAATTGTTTATGACTGCCCCCTGGTACAAGTATTACATCTGCCTTTTCAATTTGATCCTCCATAAAAATAAACTCAGTAATACAATCATAGCCCTTTCTCATTCTTACCTCCTGCTTACTTTTTAGCTAACAGTTATAAACTAAAAAACTATAAGTAAAATTAATTCTAGTGTCGTTATTTACCACAAAAATATCATTAAATTATTCATAAGTAACATTATATATATTCTTTATAATTTTATCTTTCGTTAATCCATTATTAAATTCTTTAATTGCTACTTTAAAGCGATTATTATTTGTAATATATGTAACTTGAATTTCACTCGTGGCACTATTTTTTATTATTTTATTAATTTTAGTATATATATCCATAATAATATTAGCAAAATCGTCTTCTGAAATTTCATAAGAATCATGTATTCTAATTCTTACAATATCATATCGCTCTACTTCTTTAATAGATAGTAAACTCTTTTTAGTTTCTATACAGGACAGTACACTACATGTTGAATTATTATAGTTTAAACTTATGTCATGTAGCTTTAGTGGCATTAATTTACATATTTCATCTAGAACTCTATATCTTTCTATCCCATCATAAAAAATATTATTAGCGTATTTAAAATTCATTACATTATTTGAGAATACTTCACTTAATCCCTCATATTTTATTCTATTATTATTTTCATCTTGCAACGGTATAATATAATGCCCGTTTAGAAAATCATAAGAAGCATTGGAAGCATGGATATCTGGATAATTATGTTCTGTATATTCTTTAACAAACTTATCTATTTTCATTCTTGTGAATAAACTTCCCCAAAACATATTATATATAAAACCTATCGCCACACATACTAATACAACTAAAATTATCCATAGCTTATTTTTCATATCATTATCCTTTCAAAACTTTTAAGACTTCTACAATTGCTCTACCTATACATTCACATTCTACCATAAATCACCTTGAAATTTCATGCAAATGAAAGGTCATTACTACATACTGGGCGTTGTTCTACGTGCAAAAAAACAAAAGACTAATCACTATCTAAAATGGGGATTACATGGTGTCTTTACCTATTGTATCTATTTTTTAATGTCTTTTATTCTATCTAACATAAATTTTTATTACGAACGTTTTGTCACTAATTATTAAACCAATAAATCCTATACCTATACATTATTGATTATAAGCTAATAAATCAGGTTATACAATTCTAAAGTATCATATATAATCCTACTTTCATGTTTTACATTTATATAGGTTAAATCACTTACTTCAACTCTAAGGTTTCTTTTCTATTAATTACCCCTTGACTCGTACACCGTGTAACGGTTTATACTTAATATCAAGGAAACAGAAAGGTAAATTTATGGAATTAAAAACTATAAGACAAGTTTCATTGGATTACGGTGTTTCGAGAAGAATGTTATCTTATTATGAAGAAATGGGACTGATAAAAAGTAGTCGCGTAGATAATTATGCGTACAGGGTTTATAACAAAAATGCAATACAACGACTGCAACAAATCATCATCTTACGTAAGTTGCAAATTCCGGTGAAGCAGATTAAAGATATTCTCAATAACCAAAATGCTTTAGAGATCACTGAGATATTTAGTCGGAAAATAAGTGAACTAGATCAAGAAATAACAGCCATATCTACTCTTAAATCGATATTAATGCGCTTTGTAGATGAGCTGAAAGAAAAAGCAGATGTATATTTGAAACTTGAAGTATTAAACGACAAAACCATGCTTGCCATTGTTAGTAATCTTGCATTTTGTGAAAATAAAATTAAGGAAAAGATATCGCTGGAAGAATTAAATGAGCCAAATGAAGTTTTAAACAAACTGGCAGACAAAGATGTGCGGATTGTATATCTGCCACCCATGACTGTTGCTGCTGCTTATGCAACAGGAGAAGGTTGCGAAGGCAAGGCGAATGCTACAATAACACAATTTGTAAGAGAAAGTGGATTGCTAAATATTAAACCCGACGCCCGTAGTTTTGGTTTTGATTGCTCTAAAGAGACAAGAACACTCGGAGAAACTTCCCTTGCATA
Source organism: Clostridium sp. 'deep sea' (assembly GCF_014931565.1). NCBI lineage: Bacteria > Bacillati > Bacillota > Clostridia > Eubacteriales > Clostridiaceae > Clostridium > Clostridium sp. 'deep sea'. The sequence continues at coordinate 3,726,967 of NZ_CP063353.1, read as the reverse complement.
TGAGGCGTGGGTATCTATTCCTAACGACCTAGAGTTACCTGCACCTTTATTAAAACGAACTTTTAACGGTGGTTTATACGCTGCACATGTGTTAAGGACTTGGGACTTCCAAGACTGGCGTTTATTAAACGATTGGGTTAATGCAAGCGATAAATATGACAGTGACTGCCTAGAAACTGTTTCAGGAGGAGGGTTTGAAGAAACATTGAATTATTATAATTTTATAAAAAATGGCAGTAATATGAACGATTTGCAACTTGATTTATTATTTCCTATTAAAGAGAAAAACAAGATCAATAACTTATTGCTTTTTAATCCAAACCCAATATTTCAGGAAGCTAAAAATAAGTAAGATTGAGGAGTGATTTAATGCAATATACTATTAGTGATATGGCTAAATATATAAAAAATATTATTCCACCAACCATACCAAAAACATATTCTCTTAAAGCTATGTTTCGATCTGTTTCAGGAGAAGAAAATATACGAAACGGAGTTCTTGCTTTCAGAGATCTTCTCTATTTAATCTGCGATTCTTTAATTGATGACGGTAGCTTATATGACAAAGCAAACACACAGAGTAATGTTTCTCATCAAAGTTTACCTGTGAGTTATCCATTCCTGAACAACGTTAAAAGCATATTGTTCAATATAGGTTATCATGGAGAACTCATTGAGAACGGTGAGTCAATATTAATTAATGACATAAAAACCCTTACTTCTGTCATAGGTGCTGAAGGCAGGCAGCTGAAAGCCAAAATTTCTGGTCCGAAACTACTTAAAGCCTTAAAATTTTTAAATTGTTGCGGTATTTATTTTGATGGTATTGACTTAGATGCACGAAGGTTAGATATATCAAAAACCACGTCACTTAAGATTTCATATCCAGATAATCCTGTTATGTTTATTGGTTTAAAGACCATGGCAATTGCCCAAAAAGATTTATATTCTAAGGGTAATCATGATATATTCTTACGCTGTGATTATAGAGTTTTAAAAGATGAAGAAACAGAAACCATTTCTATCTTGAAAGATTTTGTTACCCCATTGCCTAAAGCTGTACAGGATTTTGCATTGAAGCTACATCAGCGTTATTTAAACGCAGGATTAACATGCAGAGTGGATGTATTTTATCTTGGTGTTCGGTTTATTTACTCACATAAGAATAAAGAAATATGGACGTTTTCAGCTGCGCATGACTCTGGTTACCGAATCCTCATTAAGGCACAAAAAACTCACTTGTACTCTGATGTTATTGATACGTTTCCATTATTTTTACAGCAGAAAATCTCCCGAGGTTATGGTTGCAACAAAAAATTATTCGGAGAACCTTGCCAAAAAGGTTGTCATGGATTTAGCTTTTCTTTAGATGATTCAATACTTGATATAAGCCATGATATTGAAGTATGGCTTGATAAGGAGCTGTCATGTTTACATATAAAAAATAAGTTTAGTAAGTGATAGTAAAAAGTAGCTTATTTAGTATACAAGTACCATTGCCATGCTTTTATTAAAGATAAAAAAGATAGGTATCTAATTTTATAATTAAATCCTATCTCTTTTGATCTTTCTCACAATGACAGGCACTTTACTCTTAAAATCTGGCCCACCTTCAAGCTTTAGTTTAAGTTTGACTACTCATTTTTTACTACTCCTAGGCAACAACTTGCTTATATCTTTCATCGTTTAAAACTTCCAACATAAAATCATAAGGAGTCATAGCTCGAGAGTTAAGAATTGATTTAAATACTGATGCAGATTGACCACTTGCTAATTTAACGCCTTCACAGCTATTTAAGACTTGAAAAACATTACTCATACTGTTTACATTCCAGAACACTATCTCTGGAATTGTGAAACCAGCTCTGCTATACATTCTCTTCATCTTCTTATAGAATGTCCAGTCTTTATTAGTGTTTTGAATACTTCGATCAAACTGCATATCAGTTACAACAATCAGAGTTTTTGGTAATTCTGCTTGTTCAAGATTATTTCTAACAGCTGTATCAAGAATAATCCTAAGAGCTTTTTCAAAATCAGTATTTACCCCCCAATTACTGCTCAATACCATTCTAACCTGCTCATATAAAGTATCTCCAGTAATTTGAATAATAGATGGTGATTCACTAAAAGTCATGAAATGTCCAGCAAACGCTCCTTTTGATCTTTGAGCAAAATACAATGCAAGTCCAATTGATGTAGCCATAGGACGACCAAACATAGAGCCTGAAACATCCGCCATCACCATAACATTATTGGTATTGCCTAAAACAAAATCAGGCATGCTATTCCATTGTTGCTCTAATACATTAATATTAATATCCGTCTTACCATATAGAATTTTTTCTGTTATGTTATATGGATATAATACAGAGGAATTAATCTTTTCGTCGCCACTTTTTACAGCTTCAATATAACTTTTAAAGCGTTCTTCATCATTATTAATGAATGCTTTACTATAAAGGTTCATAGCATTTGAAGGTACTTTTCTATAATCAATTTCTGTCCACATACCTGCTGACATTTTCACTTCTAAAACATCAATTTTCTTTCTTAAAGCCGATAGTGTTTGTCTATATTTTTTTGCATTCCAATTAAGACCTTCCATAATTATCTTTGCATAATTTTTAGTTGTGTTAGAAGATGTATTTATGCTAGGAAGCCATTTTGCAAGTAATGATGGTACATCTGATTGTAAATCAACTGCTAGTTGTATATTTATGATTTCAATAACATATGAACGTAGTTTAGTATCTAATAAAACATTTAGATCATCCCATCGGCCATAGTGGCTAATTAGTCCTAAGTTCTGCTTTAGTATATCGGGATATACCTTACCCAAATGCTTGTAAAGAATTCTTGATACCCTTCGTTCACCTAATCCACCTCTAATGTCTCTTGCGTAGAATAGTATCTTCATTGCCAATAAACTATCCTCTGAAAATGCTTTAGAAAACAGATTTTCAATATCAACTTCATTTCTATTTCTCAACGAACCAATACTTCCAAATAAATCAACAAGACCAGAATTGGTCGATTTCAACGCCTTAGCACCGTTAAAAGTACTTGTTTTGTTTAGTTTGTCTTTTAAGACATTAAGAAATTTCATATCTATTCCTCTCATATAAATAGGTGGATAGTGGCAAGAATCGAACTTGCAACATCTACGTCTAAAGGTTGATTGCTGTTAACGTCTTTTACAAGACATCTTTTTTATGTAGCGCTCTACCATTTGAGCTACACTATCCAAAATATGGTGAGGTGGTGGAATCGAACCACCAAAGTACATGATACTGATTAATGTACTCACTACCATTTGAATGTGTATATATCTTTAGCAAGATACATTACCTCACCATTTAACAAGACGCATTTATTCACTTAAAAGGTGTATTTATTGCTGTTAGCGTCTTTAATTAACTAATTTTGCGACTTGAAGTTATAAATTGGCTTGAGTATCGCCTTAATTTCTACTGAATCTTCAATATTATCTATAATATCTTCTATTGATTTGTACGCCATAGGAGCTTCATCTATAGTTTTTGGTGTAACAGAAGTTGAGTAAATACCTTTCATTTCTTCTTTAAAATCTTTGAACTCGATTGACTCAAACGCCTTCGTTCTCGACATTAACCTTCCGGCGCCATGCGGAGCAGAGCAGTTCCATTCGTCATTCCCTTTACCTACCGCAAGAATAGATCCATCACGCATATTTATAGGTATCAAAACTTCAGTGTTTATTGCTGCTTTTATGGCACCTTTCCTAACGATGTTGTCTTCAAAATCAATGTAGTTATGAGTTGTTTGGAATCTTTGAAAAGCATCGTGACCAAACATATAATTCAAAATCCGTTTCGCAATTACCTCTCTATTAAGCTCCGCAAAACGCTGGCAAATTGACATATCGTGTAGGTATTCTTCTCTCTTGTCTCCTTCCAAATAACACATCACATCTGGAAGCTTCTTATCTTTATAGAATTTCACTTTTAAATCAACAATTGCATTCTGGATTTCTTTTCTTCTACCATCTCGTTTATATGTATCAATCAATTCCTGTCTACTTTTAAGATACTCATTATCATATCCCGAGTGATACTCTATAGCTTGGTTCTGATAATGAGTTGCAACGACGTGTCCCAGATTTCTTGAACCAGAGTGAATAACAAGATACTTGTTATCATCCTCATCGATATTTACTTCAATGAAGTGATTCCCTCCACCGAGAGAGCCTATTGCTCTATTCCACCTCTTTAAATCTTGCCGTGTATCTTTGAGTAGCTTTAAGTCTTCTAATACTGGCATGAAATCAACCTGTTTGTGCTGATTAATTGACTTGCCATTTGGAATATTTTTATTGATATAGTCATCAAGTTTTTCAAGATCAATATCGATTTTCCCCAGTTTCACAGTTAACATTCCACATCCGATATCCACTCCTACAATATTCGGTATTACTTTCTCTCCCAAATTTGCTGTGAATCCTATAACACAACCTTTTCCCTGATGAACATCTGGCATAACTCTAATCTTAGAATTAGCGAATGCTTCAATGTCACAAATATCTTTTATTTGATTCATTGCGCCTTCTTCAATTACGTCTGTATAAACAATAGCTTCACTATATTTTCCTTTGATAATCATTTTATCTGCCCTCTCTTCATCATTTGTAACAACATCATATCCCTCTTTGTTACATAAAGATTGTTCTGTAAAATAATATTTATCTTTTTTTTCGGATTTTTCATAATAACGTAGTGTTCTTTTTGCTTCAGTAACTATTTCATATCTAATGTCTGCTGGTTCAATGACTTCACATCGTGAACCAAAAGAAAGGATGAATTTTCTTATTACTAATGAGTTACGCATGTCTGCTTCAAATAAGTAAATGTGCTGTTTGGAATTAAGACACGTAACAACCTGATTCTGTCCATATATCTTTTCATCCAGCATTCGTCCCATACGCCCATAAATCTTAAGTTTTACATGAGTAGAGTCTTCTTTCGTTCCTTGATTGTCGAAGTAATCATCTTCATTATAGTTAGTATCTTTAGTATACTCATCATATAACAACTCAATTTCTTTCATTCTATGCAGTTTAAACTTATTAAATCTTGAATACTTCTTACTTGAAACACTTTCATCACATGCAAAAACAAGCCAATTTGAATACTTGAACAGCTTATATGGATGAATGACTTTATAATTGTCCTGTTTGTAACCCTTATATAATATTCTTACCTTTTTTTTGGAATCTATTGCTGTCTGGATTATGTAGTACCTTTTTTCAATCTGCTCTGGAGGCATACTCAATGGAAAATGACCATAAAGAGCTAGTTCATCATTACTGTATGTCTTCTCATTCTCTAAAAATGCATTACCAAGGTATTCTAGCAATGTGTTTTTATTTGGCACATTACTCTCCTTTAATAAGTATTCATATGCCACGCTTAGTGATTTTAACTGGAAGGCATTCATTTTCATACTTGGCAGCATTGCATCAAATTCTAAAGTATAACCACCATTTTTTCCTGGCTTATAGCAAATCGGATAACCTGCATCATACAATGTATTTTTATAGTTGTTGATATTTCTTGTAGTTTCCTCTCCTAAGAGGTATGCTATCTCTGCTTTTTTAACGTATTTCTTTGACTTAAGTATCTTTAGGAGTCTAATGCACTGAATTGTTTTATTTGGTTTATCATATTTTTTTATTGGCATCATAATCCCTCTTCTTGTTTTTGCTTTAATTGTAACACAACGAAGCATAAAGTAATTACCATTCTATTTCAAGAAGACGTGCCTTGACATAATTAAAGACAAACATAGATAATGTGCTTGCCAAACGCTGAAAACCTTTGACGAGTTTTTATAGTTCATTCAAGATGCAAGCTATGAATTAAAAGCAGTAAACACTAGCACTTTAGGGTACGAATCAAAAGAAATTTACCCTTTGAGTTCTCTTGGAAAGGGTTATTAGAAATATAAGATCAAGGGAATCATTGAGGGTAAAGACCTGGTTTTGTAGTAAAGAGGTTAGCAGTATTTCATATGAAAAGTATACTAAGCAAAATAATATTAAAAATCCAGAAGAACTTTTATATCGATTAGCAACAGGATTGGATATACCATCTGTACCAGCAATGCAATGATTGCTGGTACAGACCTTTCAATACACCTTCTAATTTGAGACACAAAGCTATTTGCATAGAAATGTATCACCTGAATGTAGCATCTACATATAAATTATTAATTAAATATTTGGATCTACAGAATTAGGTATTGGACAAGTATATGTTTCACCTGCCAATTTGGTTTCAAGTTCTTCTTTTGCTTTTATGATTAAATTGGGATTACTTAGCAACTCAACTCCAGTTTTAAACATTATCTCAGATGCTCTAATCATTCCTTTATGTGCTATAGAAGCCTTTCCTTGAGCAACCATTTGCCAACTGTGCGCAGGTGTGCCATTTGCATAACAAGCTGTTATACATTGCACGGTTGGTACAATCCATGAAACATCACCAACATCACTTGATCCAGGCATTATCTTATTAGTTGGCACGTAGGGTAAGAATAGTGTAAATAACTCACTTTGTAATTCCTGCAATATCTTTGAATCATTTAAGCCAACCATTTTCATTGTCAATAAATTACTTTTTTGCTCTTGTTTAGATAGAGTTTCAATGTAATTCTTTGCATATTTTCTTTCGCTGTCGGTGAAATCAATTGGCTCTAACTTACGCCCAATGTCACTCATTACTTCACTAAGAATTGAATTTGGAATAATATTTGAACATGCTTTATCAAATACAACCTCCACATCCGTTTCACTCATTAAAGCGGCTCCCTTAGCTATGTTCTTAACTCTTTCTAAAATATCTAATGCTTGTGAAATTTTAGGTGCTCTAATCAAATATAAAACTTCTGCCTCAGCTTGCACTACATTCGGTGAACTACCACCACTATTTGTTACAGCATAGTGTACTCGGGCATCTGGAATAATATGTTCACGCAGATAGTTTACTCCTACATTCATTAATTCTACACTATCTAAAGCACTACGACCTAAATGAGGAGATACCGCAGCATGTGAACTCTTTCCTTTAAACCTAAAATAGCATTGTATATTTGAAAGTGTGCCTACTGAAAACATGCTGTTTACTGATCCTGGATGCCATGTTATTGCAACATCTAAATTATCAAAAACACCTTCTCTAGCCATGAACGCTTTACCAGATCCCCCCTCTTCACCAGGGCAACCATAGTATTTTACTGTTCCAACTATATTATGTTCTTTCATGTATTCCTTTAATGCTACAGCTGCAGCTAAGGAACCTACTCCAAGTAAATGATGACCACAACCGTGGCCAGTTCTAAAATGCTCTCGTTTTTTTTCTTCAGTACTATTTTCTACTTGTGACAGTCCATCTAAAGCATCGTACTCACCTAAATATCCTATATAAGGATGGCCTGAGCCATATGAAGCAACAAAGGCAGTCTCCATCTTTCCAACACCTTTAACAATACTAAAGCCTTCTCGTTCAAGTTCCTTTATTAATACTTGGCTAGAAACGTGTTCATTAAATTTTAACTCCGGATTGTCCCAAATTTCATCGCTCATTTTTGCATATTTTATCTTATTATCATTTAAATGTTTAAACATATCTAACTCCTAAAATGGTAATTTTCCTATTGTAGAATCACTTGCATTCCCATGTCCAAAAGACTCTCTAGTTAAGAACAGTATCGTTGTACCAATACCGTCATCAATAGCCTGACGGCATATTATGGGTTTATCTCTTAATATTTCTAGTAAATCCTCATTCGTTACTTTTCCATACCTAGAGAATATTGAGTTTAATAAATTTTCTGAGTATAAGTGTCTTTTCTTCGAGTAACTTGGTTTTTTTAAATACTTAATCCAATCATAATAATCATATTGATTTGATTGAACAATTTGATTTTTAACATATGTCATTCTTTGCTCAGTTGGAATAGCTTGGGTAGCTATGATTGAAGTATTGTCACTAATCACTAAATTATAGGAAAACGGACTTTGTCCCTTATCGTCAATCATGGCATCTACGGCTGCCCTTGCAGTGTTTTGTCGCATTGCTTCTCTTACTAACACCCCTCTTGGCTTCATGATTGGTGCAACTTGATTTGATTGAAGTACACTAACAGTCATACAAACACCGGCTTCATTTTTACCAGTGGCTGTACCTAAATCTGCCCCAGTTCTATACAGAAAAGCTTCGGGTTCGCCCTTCAATTTATGATGAACAAATGCATTACCAGCCTTCATTCTTCCATCTGCATCATAGTTTTGACCATGTACAATAGTTCCATCGGGGTTAACAACACCAAAATTTGTACAACCTTGCAAACTCATTTCAGGTGGCATTTTGGACATAAACTGATAAATTACATTAATCATTACCGATTGGAATTTAAAATCATCCAATGTAAGTGATTCACCAGTAGCTTCTACATAACCTTTATGCATACCTTTAATTTCCTCAAGATCATGTTCAGGAACATACTGCATATAAGCACCTACCATATTACTTAAAATCTCTCTATTCAAATACTTCTCAGCTGGAGTGCCTTTAGTATTAGATATCATTTTTTCAAAAACCATTTGAGTTGCTGTAATTTGTTTAGTCAAATTTTGTCCAAGACCAACACCTAACTCAAACTGATTAGTCGCTTCAACATATAAGTAAGGTTGCTTATTTGATTCTCTCCATTCATATTTCATATATTTCTCCTATTCTACTTATTCTAAAAAATCTGCTGTTCTTTCATCAATTGGATATTTTTTCATTGCAAAATAAGATGCAATGTCAGAACCAATTGCTGGTATCGCTATACATAGTACAATTGCAGTTAGAACTGCACTATTCTGAACTACATTAGCCTTAAAACCTGCAATGCTTAATGCATAACTTGCTAAAGTACCACCAATTGCTGCACTGGCTTTTAGTGAAAATGTAAAGCCAGATGTTACCATGCCAGCACTCTTTAAGCCTGTCAATTTCTTACCAAAATCTACGCAGTCAGGAAGCATCATAAATGCTGCTATGTTACAAATCATTCCACCAACACTACTTAAAATTGCTAAAATAGTAATCAATCCTAAGTTTGTAGCTGGATTAAGAATAAGAAGAGCAATCGGATAAGTAATATGAATAACTGTTCCGAAAATAAATATGTCCTTTTTTGCGAATTTTTTGGCAATTAACGGAACTAGAATCATTGCCACTATAGAGAGCATCATTCCAGTATTACCGACTTTAGCTATAAAGCTCATATCTCCTAAAACATACTTTGCAAAATATGATTGTACTGCCTTAATAGATGAATCTGCTAAATTATTTGTTGAAAAAGCAATAATTAATAATAACAAAGCCTTATTAGTTGTAACAACTTTTAACTGTTCTTTAAATGAAAACTTCTTACCATCAGCTTTTAACATTGCTTTTTCAGCAGCTTCTTTTGTATCAAACCTTCTTGCACAGCTGGCGCAAATCCACATACTTGGTACTATTAATAATGATAAAATAATGGCTAACTTTTGCCATGCTTCAGCTCCACCACCCATTTTACCTATAATAGTAAAAACATTAAATGCAATTAGACCTGCAGGCACCGTCAACAACTTAGATGACATAACCATTAAATTTCTACGGGCTTTATTTTTAGCAACAATTGAAACTATAGATTGATACGGCAGTACCATTAAGGTGTAGCCAATTGACCAAGAACAGTAAACAACAAAATAATAAACATTTTTACCTGTTTCATCAAAATTTACAACAGTAAATAACAGAATAAAAATTAAAGCTCCTATTATAGAGCCAAACATCATGAAAGGTCTATATCTTCCCCATCTTGATTTTGTACGATCTGATAATGCACCTATAATTGGATCAAATAATGCATCAATTACTCTTGAAAACAAAAACATTGTACCTGCCATTGCAACAGAAACACCTGCTACATCTGTTAAAAAATAAATAATGAAACTTGAAACAAGGATATACATCAAATTAACTCCGAATCCTCCAAAACCATATCGAAAGATTTCAAAACCAGTAACTTTTTTCATGCTTTGATCATTTTTCATATTTTCCCCTTTTAACAATGTATTTTATGACTCAAATTAATTTTATATCATAAATTATATTATTACAAGCTTTTTATGACTTATTTTAAATATAAGTCTTTTTAATAAGCATTTATAAGTAAATTAAACCTATTTAATCCAATGCATCTAAATCACACAAATATAAATATTACTATTTAATTCAATTACCTTCCTCTCACAGGGCTATCCCTACTCTATTACTAGGTTTAGTTTGTATTCCCCAGACCAATATATTTTCTCTAAGACTTGTTTCATAGCCTATCCCTCACATAAAAAATAACCTGGATATCCAGGTTATTTCACTAATCTATATTTTTTTTGTGGTCTTCCAACTTTACTCTTAACGGGTGACTTACTTAATTCTATAATACCTTTACTTTCTAGAATTGTTAGTATTCTATTGCTACTTCTATGGGCTATATTCAAGTGTTCACTCACTTCTTCTGTAGAAAGCAATGTTTTCTTATCATACAAAGCAAGCAGTCTACAATAATTAAAGCTCTTTATTCCAACACTTCTTGAATACTCATAACATGACTCTAACTGATATTCATTTATTTTAAGGCAATTCTCATGATTTATGGGACCGTAAATATCTCTTGCATCTGTAAGTAAAAACCCTTGATTACTATTAAAAGTTTTAGAATATTTTAAAGCTCTAAAGGCATTATGTTCACTTTCAATTTCAGTTCTACCAATTCCAATACCAAATCGTATTTTCTCAAAGCAACAAAATTCAAGTATTTTTTTATAATAAACTTGTTCATGACTTATAATAATTTCATCTGATTTCAGCCTAAAAGTTATTACTTTGTCATCTTTAGTTTTAGCAATATTATTGAATACACCCTTCTCAAAAAATAATTTTTGATGTTCTTCATCAATTTCAATTACTCCAGTAAAGTATTTAAGTGTATTAAGTTTATGTTGAATTACATCTTTAATCAGTCTATTGTAACTTGAGATCAGGTCGTCTTCATAGACCATTGTATTAATATGATACAAGATACCCAACTCATCTAACTCTTTTGAAATCTTAGCTGCAGAGACAACAGCTACTTTTATTTCTCCCGCTTCATATTTTGACTTTATATCATTATATATATTCTCTCTTGTGAAGTTCTCTAGTTTATCAAATTTAAAAGTTTTAACCGACCTCACAAGTTTCTCAGGAAACATATTGTAAAAATCCGGTGAAAACTGTTTCAATAGATCAATATAATCAAAATAAATTTCTTCTAGACTGTATTCTTTATATTTTAAAAGAATTTCCAATACATACATTACAAAAGATATCATATTAGAACCAATCATATCATAAGGTACATTAGTTCTACTCTCAAGTGATTCGTATGCTTTTAAGCCAATAAATCCACTAAATAAAATCCCTTCAATATTATCATTTTGAATGATAGCCTCAATTTGATTCAAATTTGTATAGTTAAAGTACTCAATATCAAAATCTTTTCTTCTACCACCTATAATGTTATTAATTAATTCATTTGTCTGTTTGGTTCCAATAACTGCTATCATATATTTATGTATACCAAATTCATATTAGTATATCTCTCCTTATACATCAAATTATACTGACTACATATAATAGTTAACAAAATCAATCGTAATCATTATTCAAAAAAACGTATGGCTATTCAATATTTGACTGCTAAACTTCCATCATTAGCCTTATTAATATTCTAAACCATAAACTATTATTTATCAATCTATGCAAATATGCAAATTTCTATATAATCTACTTACTAACTTAAATGTAATAAAATTTATATTTCTATATGGAACTATCGACACTATAAAAAATCGCTTATCCTTTTGGTAAGTGGTTTTTTATTTTTCTAAACGCTTATGAGTACCCATTAAAAGCATGGATATTTGGATAATTATGTTCTGTTTATTCTTTAACGAATTATCTATAGTTATTTAATCTATTATCTTTTTACCATTTGTACCACTTTACCTTTAGGGATAGCAATCAATCATTCAAAATTTATTGACAATCATTATTGTATGATGTATCATGAATTTAAACATGATTAAAACATGTTTAAATAACGTTTAATAAAGGTATGATAATATGAACCTAAATAAATCAAAAGCTAAAGATAAGGTATTTCAAGCTGCAATGGAATTAGTGCTTGAGGGAAAAAACGATAAGCAAATAACAACACGAGAGATTGCATTAAAAGCCGGTGTGAATCTTGCGCTTATCAATTATTATTATCAGTCAAAAGAAAATCTGCTTAGTCAAGTTGTAGGGTCACTAATGGGTGATGTTATTGAGAAATTAAATCCAAATAACCGTGCAGATACCGATGCACAAACAAGACTACGCAGTATACTGTTCTCTACAGCGGATGCGGCATTCAAATATCCTAGTATATGCAAAATAGCTATTTCACAAGAACTTAAATCCGGATGTCAGAACTCTTGTAAATTAGTCATACCCATACTGAAAGAGATAATGACTGAGTTAGATGAATCGGATTTAAATATTATCGCCATGCAATTAATGATTCCGTTTCACCATATTGTACTTGAACCAGAGCTTTATAGCAGGTATTTGGACACGGATTTTGCAAATGAAAAGATGCGAAAGCAAAAGATTAACCAAATGATTAATCATGTATTATCCAGACAAACCAAGGTGATAGATAAATGATAAATATAAAAACAAACAAATCGATACAGGGTAACATCAATCGTGCAATTCAAACAATTGTTGCCACGCTCGGTGTCACTTTTGGTATAGGTGGAGTAGGGCATGGTTTTTTTGAAGCACTACAAGGTAATAAAGCAACAAATGGTTATGTAATTCATGCTATTGGTGAAGCAAACAGAATGTGGCTGTATGGAAATGAACCAGCCTTTACTATCATTCCAAATTTTCTGATAACCGGTATTGCAGCCATGTTGGTTGGCATTGCCGTCATTATCTGGTCATGGGGATTTATGCATAAAAAACATGCATCTACAGTATTTCTGTCGTTATTTATCTTGTTATTTTTAGTTGGTGGTGGAATAGGTCAGGTAGTGTTCTTTATGATTGCATGGGCAATGTCTACGTGCATTCACAGTCCTCTTAACTGGTGGCGAAAAGTTCTACCGGCAACTATGCGCAGGTTTTTATCAAAGCTGTGGCGACCTTTCCTAATTGCCAGCACTGTGTTGATACTTTTTGCGCTACAAATCGCTATATTTGGATTTGTACCCGGCGTATCTAATCCAAACATCATCAGCATAATAATGGTTTCTACTTTGGGTGCTGGACTACTGTTTTTGATTCTAGCGTTCATATCGGGATGCGCTCATGATATTTACAAAGGAGGGGTAACCAGTGAATAAAAAAGTATTAGTGGCTTATGGCTCAAAAAGAGGCTCAACTGCGGAGATTGCTGAAAAAATCGGTGAAAGACTCAAACAAAAAGGCTTTAAGATAGATGTGTTAGATGCTGGTAAAGTAAAAGATCTAACTCCATACAATAAAATTATTCTCGGCAGTTCGGTTTATATTGGTTTTTGGCATAAAAAAGCCGTAGGTTTTTTAAAGAAGAACATCGCATCACTGGAAAAATTGCCTGTTTGGCTTTATATCTGTGGCCCTACAAGTCCTGGAGATCCAATTGAACAAATAAACGGTCGCTTTTATCCTAAATCTTTACAACCGGTTATTGAACGTATACGTCCTCAAGAAATTACCTGCTTTGGTGGCAAACTGGTATTGAAAACGTTGAATCCTTTTGAAAAGTGGATTGTTAAAAATGTAAAAGCTACCGAAGGCGACTTTCGTGATTGGCAGGCAATCACATCCTGGGCAGATAATCTGTAATGAGAATACAATCCTTTTACTAGTTTTCGTATAAGATAGCTATATCATGTATTCTACGCTTCATTTCTGCACGGATATGCAACGGTTCTAAACACTCGCATTTATCCCCAAAACTGAAAAGAATATTGTAGTAGTATTCGTTCTCTATAAAAGGAAAACTAACAATGTAATGCTCAGCACCATCTGGCGTAAAGTGTTCAGAAGTGCAATAATCAAGTACCCTGTCCATAACAGATTTATGAATACGAATTTTGATTTTTGTTTGCATAGTTGCCACAATATCACTAAAATCTAACTGCGGATTTTGATAATCTCGTGGCGTAAATATTTCCTCTTGTATTTGCAGGTTTGATATACGAGATAGTTTAAATAAGCGAAAATCATTTCTTTTATGGCAATAGCCATGCCAGTACCAATGACTACTTTTCAATACAAGCTGATACGGTTCTGCTGTTCGTGTGGTTTTATTTCCATAGCGGTCTGCATATTCAAACGAAAGCAGCTTGCTATCCTGTAAAGCTGTTTTGATAATTTCTAAGTATGGTTGTATATTCCTGTTGCCCATCCACGGACTTAAATCTATATATATTTGATTTGCTTTTAATTCAATGTCTTTTGCCCTGTCGGCAGGAATAAAACTCTTGACTTTCGCAAGAGCGTTTACCAGTTCATTACCTCGTATCATGTTGGATAGACTAGAAAGTCCCATTAAGATAGCAGAAAGGTCAGCAGTAGAAAAAACCTTTCTATCAATCTTGTATTTCTGCATAATTTCAAAGCCACCACCCACTCCAGATGTTGAGCGGACAGGAATACCCGCCATATTGATAGTATCTATGTCGCGGTAGATTGTGCGGGGTGAAACTTCAAACATATCTGCTAACGCCTGTGCGCCTATCCGCTCTTTATCAAGAAGAATCATAATAATGCTAACAAGTCTGTCTATTTTCATTTAATAGCCTTCCAAAATTTCTTTAAGTTATTTTATATTGTTGCCATAATGTTGGCAACAATTAAATAGTACAATAAAAAAGCAAGTAAATCAATCTACCTTTTAGGAGGAGAAACTATGCAAAAAGCCTTGTAATAATTGTTATTCAAAATGACATAATAAAGAATTACAAGGATATTATTAACAATATCAATAAGCTATTAATTGAGCAGTTAATATGGCGAAAAAATAATGAAAATGGGGGAAATTTATGTTTACAATTTATGTTTACGTTCTTGATACTTTAGCGGACTGGGAACTGGGGCATGTTATTTCGGAGTTAAATTCTGGTCGGTTTTTCAAGAAGGGAGAGCAACGTGTATTGCTTAAAACGGTTAGTTGTTCAAAAGAACCAATCAATACAATGGGAGGCATGACAATAGTGCCCAATTGCTTAATTGATGATATTGTTGTGAGTAAAACAAACGTGTTGTTATTACCGGGCGCAGATACCTGGAACGACCCAAAGCATAGCGCTATCATTGAAAAAGCAAGCCAATTTCTCTCTTTAGGCGCTACGGTGTGTGCAATCTGTGGGGCTACCGCTGCACTTGCCAACTATGGATTATTGGATAAGCGTCCACATACCAGTAATGGACCAGGATTTCTGGAAATGGTTTCTGCTAGTTATAAAGGACAAAGTTTTTATATAGATAAACCATCTGTAGCAGACAACAACCTTATTACTGCAAGCTCCACCGGTGCTTTGTTGTGGGCGAAACAAATTATTGAACATTTAGGTGTTTTTCAATCAGACACACTGGAATCTTGGTATGAATATTTTAGTACCGGTGATCCTAAACATTTCTTCGCCCTCATGCAAACTTTGCCGTCTAGCAATTAAAGCTGAGATTATATACCATATGCTTGTCCATTATAAATACACATATCATTTAGTAAGATTTATTTACTCGTATGCCCGATTGAAGTTATTTTGTCGGGCATTTTTAAATACATAGATTAAAAAAACAATAAGTGTAATAGCAGTAAAATTAAAAATCGCAGTATCCACTCTGCATAAATGGATTCGTTATTAGCAAGACAGGTTACTCCAAGTACTCCTAATGCAGTTTTGGTTAATATATTAATACAATTGCAGGATTTGTTTATTTAACGTTGGATTTATTCTCACGTAAAAATATTAGTTGGCATTAATTTTATAGGTATACCAATATCTTTTCTCATAATAATCCACTTTTCGTATTTCTAGAGATTCTCAATTGCCTACTAATTGTTATTACATATTAACTTCAATGACTTTTTAATGATTAGCTACTTTCCTAACAATAGTACTGAAAATTGGCGTTAGTCTGACTGCGATGTATTTACTTTACATGAAGAGGAAATTATTCTATACTGATATTATTAAAGAAAGGTAATAATCCAATGGTAAAATAATAAGCATTTATTAATTTATGATAAACATGAAACTCAGTCAAAATAGACCTGTATTTGTTGTGTGATTATAGATTTGCTTGTTCTATTGTGTATTGCCTTTGAAATACATCTTTTTAGCAACTCTATTTTCTTGTAGTTATATTAAGAGAAGGAGTTTTTTATTATGCAACTAAACTATAGAAACAAAGATAATATGATTAAAGAATACACTGAAACTAAAGAATGGCTAGATAAAGCAATTGATCAACCAGTAGAAGAGATAAGAACATTTTTTAATAAACGTTCAGATGGTTATGATAAATTGCGTATGGATGAATTTTGGGATGATTATAAAATAATCCCCAATTATCTTCCAAATAAATTTAATACCATGCTTAATATCGGCTGTGGAAGTGGATTTGAGTTTAATTTTATCTTTAATAAATATCCAAACATAAACGTAACAGGAATTGATATTAGCAATGCCATGCTTGATAAGTTTAGACAAAAATTTATTGATAAAAATATTGAGCTAATTAATGCTGATTATTTCAAATATCCTTTTGAAAAAAATCAATACGATGTAGTTTTATCTGTTCAAACACTGCACCATTTTAAGTACGATAAGAAAAAAGAAATATACGGTAAAATTTATCATGCTACTAAAGATAATGGATTTTATTATGAACTTGACTATATGGCTCAAGATGAAGAGTATGAGAAAATTTGTCTTGAATACTCTGAAAAACGTAGAAAAAAATACAACATTCCTGATGATGTTTTTGTACATATTGATATACCACTCACAATAAAACATCAAATTGAATTATTAAGTTATGTCGGTTTTACCAGAGTAGAAGTTTTAAACAAACCATTCTTAAATAGCAATACAGTATTTTTAAAAGCATCTAAATAAAAGAAATATAATGTATGATTTGATGGCACTTGTCAAGTTTTTTGTGTAAATATTTATTAAATTTATCTGGCGAATTAGAGGTATATCTCAATTCGCCTTTTAAAATCTTCAATCATTAAATTAATTTGTAATTTTTTTACCAATTAACCCTGGCAAAAGTTAACTTCAAATAGCTAAACCAGTATTTACTTATAGCGATTGTAGATGTCAATATGTTTCAAAAAGTTATATTGAAGCAACTCTGCAAGAAACTTTATTCGTAGTTACTCAGCTGAAAGTACCAACGCTCTCTATCTCAAAAAATTTTACTATCGTTAAATTAAACTACAAATTAGGCACTTCAAATCAGAATTCTAACTAATAAGTTTAATCTGGATGGTTTTTCTACGATTGAATTAGAAGCTATTGCTGAAGCTTTGGAATGTGAGTTTGAAGGTTATTTTGTGGATGAGGATGACGATAGAATATAAATCATAAGGAGGATAATTTATGAATTTAAATAAAAAAACTTTAGAAAAGCTTAGAATTTTAATTAATGAAGAAACACAATACAGATCAGGACCACAACTTGTTGATTTTTTTAACGAAATTGGTTTTTCTGATTCTTACGGACAGGGTTTTCCATCTAGATGGTTATATACTGACGATAAACTAAAAAAAATCAATGGTACTCCAGAATTAGATAAATGTATTAAAAATCTATTTTCACCAATCAACTTTGTGAATAAAATCCAAGAATTAGATACATGCATTAAAGATTTTAACCAATATCTATCTTTTGACGGTTGGAATGTAGTTAGAAAAAATAAAAATATCACTTTTGTAAAAAAGGATAAAATAGATTGGCTAGATGGATATTCTTCAAATTCTATAAATGATGAAAATACATTTCTTGAGAAAGAATTTTCCTATATATCTTTTGATAAGCTTGGACTAAACCAAAGTGTTAGATTAATTTTAGAAAATAGAATGGAAGAAGTAAAAAAATGCCTAAATTCAAATGCTCCTTTATCAGTAATATTTTTATGTGGAAGTATACTTGAAGGACTATTACTTAATACAGCATGTTCAAATCCTAAAAAATTTAACACTTCAAAATCTGCGCCAAAAAAACCAGATGGTAAAGTTAAAAAATTTCCCAATTGGACTCTAAATAATTTTATTGATAGTGCATATGAAATTGGAATTCTAAAAGATGATGTAAAAAAATTTAGTCATGCATTAAGGGACTTTAGAAACTACATACATCCATATGAACAAATGAACACAGGATTTTCACCTGATTTACATACTGCCAAAATATGCTTTCAAGTATTAAAAGCTGTAATAAACCAACTAAATACCTTTAATCAAATAATAAAAATTGACTGAATACTTAATTAAAATTTTTCAGTTATTTTTTACTGCTTACTATATTAATTGGCTCTATTTTAATATGTTCTTGCTATTTCTCCGACATATTTCCACGTATCAAGCATATAGCAAACCTTATTTCTATACGCCTTTACAGGTTTTTTTGGGAGTAATTTACCAAGCTATGAAGCTCTGGAAAATCATTAAAATTTTCTATCCATCGCTGATTAGTCATCAATGTAAACTGGACTGAACTTTTTATAGATTTCTCTTCTCTGATATATAGCTTTTAGAGCTTTTTTCTTCATGGTTATTGAATACCATTTAACTTGAACTCATAATGACTGCAATATGTAAATACCACATAATTTTCATAATTATCCCTTGCTGTATAACTTAATTATAGATTTCATTTATATAGGTTGTCCTTTTTCTTGATGTAAGACTACTATTTATAAGAAGTAAGCTTTAACTTATATTTCCGACTGATATATCTACAGCTATATTCTAGTTCAGGAAATAAAGTGCTTTCATTAATGCCAAATATATTTAGCAAGCTTCTTAGTTCAGACTTGTTCTCTTTTGGAATCTTATATTTTCTTATTGCATTAGGAAGTGTAACTAAAGGGTTTTCTTTAGAATTATATTTAAAGTTGCGATTATAATATCTTTCTAATGTGTCAACAGTTTTATTTTTATTGTATGGTATAGTTTCTATCAGGTTTCCCATAATTATAAATGCACCTGATTGATTATTTAATCGCTGTGTATTTATTTCTGGAAAAAACAAATAACTATTTGATAAATAGAACTTTAATAAAGATACTTTCTCACTGTCATCTTTTTCATCATAAAATGGGAAAAACTTATTAAAGATTCTAATTGCTTGTTTACTATTAATTGATAATTTATCTTCTTTAGCAATAAATGCAAGTAGATTAACATAATTTATAGAAGATAAAACAGGCATACCTATTATATATAAACTTCCATCAACCTGGTTATCTTCACATGCAAAGTATAGAGCAACTAAAGGATTAGTTGTCACATCTATTAATCTCGTTGGTGCAGAGTAGTGTTGTAATTTGGTTAAAATGTTAATATTACTGTATCCTGCAAATTCATGATAGTTTCTCTTAATTAAATCCTTAATAATTTGACTTTCATAGACTACTAAATTGTCACGAAAAACTGAAGGAATAATATCCCATGAAATATTTTTTTGTCCACGAAATACTACAATATCAGCATAGCAATTACCGGTAAATCCGTTAAACTCATTTATAATTTTAGATAAATCTTCAATATTTTTTATCTCATTACCTTCATAAATCTGATTAAAACACATTAGCTACCCTTCTTTCAAATAATTTAACAATTGTTCTCTACTCATTTTTAAACTATTTAATTTTCTTACCCTTTAGTACTTTTTTTAACTATCTAAATCCAAAGATATAACTGTTCTTCTACTTCTGCTATTATTCTGAGTTTATTTATTTGCCACTCTTTACCTTTTGACAGTGCTATATACCTTTTCATTGTAAATGAACTCAGCATTGTCAATTGCTTTTGATTAACTCTATTTATCTAATGTAATTCTAGCCTTAGCCACATAGCTAGACGGGAACTATCTTTATTTATTTTTTTGAGGCTTAGTGTTATGTCCCGAGTTTCATTCTATCACAATATATTTTGGTTAAATATAGAATACACATTAATATTTTAATTTTATTATTACTACTCCCAATAACTAGCTTTAAGTTTCTAATCCTTTAAAAGTTCACCTTCATTAATAATTGTATTAATAGGTACTACACGAACCACCTCCCACCCCCATTCTGCCGTGGCTTTCAGAATTGTTTCAGATTTAGGAGTAAAAAAAATATCCACAAACATAATATGAGCTAATATATGTTTTTGGATATTTTTTTGTTCGACGAAGAGATGGAACAATTATGGAAGCAACCGTGGATTGAAAGCAACCCCCAACCCTATTGCTTTTCCAACCTAACAACACACTCCACATGCACAGTCTGCGGAAACATATCCACAGGCTGAATCTCTTTAACCTCATAACCATAACCTACCAGCTGTGATATATCTCTGGCTTGGGTTTCTGGGTTACATGATATATAAATAACCTTATTAGGTTTTAGCTGACCTAAGGAACTTAAAAACTTTTCATCGCTACCACTGCGTGGGGGGTCTAAGATTATTGTGTCTATTTTTTTATTGTCTTTTATTCTATCTAACATAAATTTGCCAGCGTCACCCTGGTAAAAACGCACATTTTTAATGCCGTTTATCTCGGCATTATTACGGGCGTCTTTGATAGCAGCTCTACTTAGGTCTACACCTAAGACTTGTTTTACTTTGTTACTAATTATTAAACCAATAGTTCCTATACCACTGTAGGCATCCAAAACAACTTCATCTTGTTTAAATTCAGCCATTTCTATTACCTTATTATAAAGTTTTTCGGTTTGGATAGGATTCACTTGGTAAAAAGACTTAGGCGAAATTTGAAATTTGCAACCTAATAGAGAGTCTTCTATATAACCTTTGCCGTATAATGTTGACTGCTCTTTACCTAATACTAAATTTGTTTTTTCGTTATTAATGTTTAAAACAATGGTAGTAATCTCTGGATGTTTTTTTAAGAGTGCACTAATAAAGTTATTTCTTTTCGGAAACTCGATAGTTGAAGCAACTAAAACTACCATTACCTGCTTGCTATTAAATCCGGTTCTTATTAACACATGTCTTAAAAATCCCTCGCCTGAATCTTCATCATAAGGCATTATTTTAAGGTTATTCATTTGGCTTCTGATTGTTGCCAAAATTTTATCGGCAACGGAATCCTGAATATAACACTGCTCTACTTCAATTACCCAGTGGCTAAACTGTTCGTACATGCCAGATATAATCTTTTTATCTTTTCCATATTTAAATGTGGCATGGATTTTATTACGATAGTTATATGGATCTTCCATAGCAATAATATCGTTAACTTTACCATACTTGCCTAAAAAGCTTTTTACAATATTTTGTTTAAACTCTTTTTGAGCATCTTTATTCATATGTTGTATTTGGCAACCACCACATGAGGCGGCATGTACACATTTTGGCTTAGACCTTAACATCGATGATTTTTTAATTTTCACTACTTTTCCAGTAGTGTACTTTGGTTTGTTAATAATCTCAATAATTGCTCGTTCACCTTTAAGCAAATTAGGAACTGCAACATCTTGCTCATTTATTTTTACAATACCATTACCCATATTATCTACGCCTAAACATTCTGCTACCATTCTCTTGTTTCTGGCAGGCATTCTTCTTTGAAAACTCTTAGTAGGATTTACCTTTTTACTATACTTATTACTCTTTTTAGTTTTCTTACTCTTCTTAGTTTTCTCTTTCATGTAATCACCTATCTCAATTATTTTAATTACTATTTTGTATTCAACTTTCAGCTATTATTGGTTTAGTATTATCTCTTTTTTTATTTCTCTTACGGTTAGTATGACATTAGTATTTCATTGTATAATATTTCACTCTTTAGGTTAAAAGCAAAAAATTTTTCAACTAATAGGTTACTAAATACAAAGCCAAAGTTGAATTAATTATTATAATAATAAATCCTTATAATTATACCCTAAACGCCTGCTTAATGCACATTACTTGTTCTAAATATCTACTATAAATAAATAATGACCACAATATACAAAACACAATAAAAAACTGTTATAAATTAAATAAAAATATACAGAGTATTAAAAATATCTGATATAATATATTAAAGTAATTTTGTAATTTTCAAGTAAAAGAGGTCCTATTATGATAAACATTGATTTAAAATTTGATGAAATCCTAGTAGATGAGTACATTGATGTTAATAAAACTATTCTCAATTTAAATAATATAGAAGGTGACCTCAACAAAGTAAGTGCAGAGTATAGATTATTTAGAGAATCTTTATTAGCTAATTTTAGTAAAGATGTTAAATGCGCTATAGAGTTGGCAGAAGAGGCTTATAAAAGTGCAAGCTTTAATAACAATACTTTTCTTATTGAAAAAATTAGTATTCATTTAGGTTACATGTATACTAATTGTATGAATTTCGAAAAAGCTATAGATTATTATTTAGTTGCCTTAAAGCACAATGATCACCCCAGAGTAATTAATAATATTGGTGTTATTTTTCACATTTTAGGAGATATTGAAGAGGCCTATAAGTACTTTACTACGGCATCTCAAAAAATAGATATTAATCATAGTGAAAGGTTAAAGTCTATTATCTACAATAATATTGCTGAGTGTGAATGTGAGTTTGGTAATTATGATAAGGCCAAAAATTTATTAACCATTGCTCATGACATTATGCTTAGTTCCGATAACCCCATCGGCACAAGCAGTCTTTATAACTCCTATGGTTTAATAGAAACTAAAAAAAATAACTATGAAAAGGCAATTGAGTACTTTAAACTTGGTGAAGCAAACTATAATATTGAAAAATTCACTTTGCACTACTCTGATCTTTTAAGAAACCATGCTAATGTATTATTTGAGCTCAAAGACTATGATGGAGTTATTGAGAAACTAACATTAATAGAGTCTTTACGACTTGAACATAGCTTAGGAGATAAAAATTGTAATGATTTATTTTTATTGGCTAGAGTACATGAGCAAAAAAATAATTATCAAAAATCAAATAAGGCTTATTCAGAATATATAGAAGTTATTAAAAACAATGAAATGCGCAGCATACATACCAGAGTAGAAAACTTAAAAAGTAAAGTTAAACTACTTGAAATAACTAAAAAAGTAACAGCATTAGAGCGAATTTCTCAAACAGATTCCTTAACAGGAATTAAAAATAGATATTCTTTAACTGAGTATCTTAAAAGAATGTTAGCTAGTAATCAAATAAAAACCGAGACTTCTATTGTATTGGTTGATGTAGATTATTTTAAGGAATTTAACGATTGTTATGGTCATTCTTTGGGAGATGACTGTTTAAAAAAGATTGTTAATCAGTTAGCTGTAGTTTTAGATAACAAAGATAATCAACTATTTAGATATGGCGGAGATGAGTTTTTTGCTGTGTTGCCTAATATTAGTAAAAAAGAAGCAGTTAAACTAGTTGATATAACTAAAAAGAAAATCTCAAGCTTAAGAATACCCAATAAGAATTCTAAAACCTGTAAATTTATTACTTGTAGCTTTGGCTTAACAACCATAAAAGACATTAATAATATGAATTTTAAAGACGTTTTAGGTGTTGTAGATAAGGCTTTGTATGAGGCTAAAAGCAGAGGAAGAAATCAAATTTCCTATATAGAGTTAAGCTAAGATATTTATAAAAGGGGCAGTTGGAAAATAGACTTAAATTTGCTGGCTGTCTTTTTTGATACATAGTGCATCTCAATAAACTGTAATTAATACGCTTCATCTAGGTATCCACAGCGGAATCACACAGAGGTGATTCCCTACGGACAATTTGTACTATACTATCAGGTAACAACAATAAACAAGATGCCAACCTACTAAAACCATATCAAACAATCAATCTAACTTGTTATTAGAAAACTATTTTTTACCAGACTACCCCTTTACTAATTACTCTTAGTCTCCTAAATATAAAAATTCTTGAAATCTCTCAAAGTCACTATTATTACACTCTACGTGCATTAAAACTCCTTCATTTTCATATTTCATAGACTTAACATTGGCACTGTTATTTAAATAACCTAACAAACTGCCGTTAGTATAAGGTATTAAAAAACGACAATCAACATATTTTTCAAATACCTTTTCTTGCATAAGGGCAATAAGATTTTCTAACCCTATTTTTTTTGTAGCAGACATATAAATTTCATTATCACTACTAACAAAAGGTATTTTAATATTAGTTAAATCTGCTTTATTATAAACACTAATTGTTGGTATATTTTCTGCCCCAATTTGAGCTAAAGTATCTTTGGTAACCTCAATGTGATGTTCATAGTTTTCATCTGAGCAATCTATTACATGTAATAATAAATCAGCTTCACAGACCTCTTCTAGGGTAGATCTAAATGCTTTTACTAGGTTATGTGGTAGGTTGCTTACAAAGCCAACTGTATCCGATATTAAAAAATGCTTGTTATTTGGCAATAATATTTCTCTTACTGAGGTATCAAGGGTTGCAAATAACATGTTTTTTTCAAATACCTTTTTAGAATCTTTATCTGTAAAACACTCTAACATAGCATTTAATAAACTCGACTTTCCGGCATTGGTATATCCAACTAAAGATATCATAGGTAAGTTTGAATTTTTGCGCTTTTTACGTTGAGTTAATCTATTGTTGGTAATGGTTTTTAGCTCATTCTTGATTTTAACTATTTTATCTTCAATTTTACGGCGATCTAACTCTAATTTTTTTTCGCCAGATCCTCTACTTCTTATACCAGCACCACCAGTTCCTCCGCCCTGTCTACTTAAGGCTGAGCCAGCTCCAATAATTCGAGGTAACATGTATTGTAGTCTGGCTATTTCAACTTGTAACTTGGCCTCTTTAGTTTTAGCTCTTGTAGCAAATATCTCTAGTATAAGAGCTGTTCTATCTAATATCTCCTTATCTAAAAGCTTCTCTAGATTTTTTAACTGTGATGGAGATAACTCATTGTTAAAAATTAAGATTTCAGCATCGGTATGGTTTATTAAATACTGAACCTCCTCGGCTTTGCCTTTGCCAATGTATAAGCTAACATTGGGGGTTTTGAGATTTTGCTCTATTTCACCCACTACCTCAAAGTTACAGGCCTCTGCTAAATTATGAAGCTCCTTCACAGACTCTTTAAATCTGTTTTGATTATTTATGTTAACAGCTATTAATATTGCTTTTGGTTTGCTAAGCATATCTAGCACCTCTCTTATTCTTATATTCACGAAAACCTATCTCAACATTTTTAATTATAAGAATCGAATAAAAGTCATTTTGACTCACCTCATACACGCTTTTTTGTTATAAAGGTAAATGCAATAATACATTCGCAAAGCATTATAAATTTAAATAACTGGTTTCTCTAAAAAATAAAAGGTTACACATTAATTATGCGTAACCTTAATAAACATATTAAAACAGCTGTATAGTTAAAAAACTATACTACTAACGAATATTATTATTAATGTGTGCATAAATGTATTCATTGCATTTAGTATATACAAAGGCATATTAAATAAGCCTTTATATAGGCATTAATTTACTTATATCTATTTGATTTTATAGATCGTATAGATTACGTAACTTAATGTAAGCAATGCGCACATTCTACACCCCATTTACAAAATATTCTATTAAATTATAGCAGACAACTACCCATGTGGCAATGATTATAGTTACTAAAATTTTATTATTTTTGCTAAAACTATGGTTTAACTGGGTATTATCTACTATAATATTGTAATTAGAGCATAGTACTTGTTGTACTTTGTAAATCTATAAAGAAAGGCTTTTTCATGTTAACAAGATTATCAATCATAAAAAATAATAAAGAAATACAGGAGCAACTAGAGACTATTTTTGACTTTATTATTAACACTAAAAGCTTATCTACTAGTGATTTTCTTTTTACTTTAAACGCTAATTGTTATATTTTTGCCACCGATGGTGCCGGAAACTGCTTTGGCTTTCTTGATGATAATTCAGAGGACTCACCAGTTTTATATGTAAACCATGAGGGTTCATATGCAGTTATAGCTAATAATTTAGTAGATTTTCTATCCACAATAGTTTCACATCCCTATTATTGGAATGATATTCTACAAAACAACAGTTTATATAATAGTGAAGAGTTAGCAAATAAAATAATTGAGTGGCAGCAGGAAATTTTAAATGATATTCCAGATTTAAATCAAATTCAACGTAGTATCTGTAATTGCCTAAATCTAAACTATAATAAACATAGTTATGAAAAAATGTTGAAATGTTTAAATGCTTATAATCAGTATAAGGTTTGTGATTTAGCAAACAATCCCTATTCAAAATTTATTTAAAAG
The DNA here is from genome assembly GCF_014931565.1 of Clostridium sp. 'deep sea'. Classification (NCBI taxonomy): domain Bacteria; kingdom Bacillati; phylum Bacillota; class Clostridia; order Eubacteriales; family Clostridiaceae; genus Clostridium; species Clostridium sp. 'deep sea'. The sequence continues at coordinate 3,700,293 of NZ_CP063353.1, read as the reverse complement.
AGGAAAAAATGAATAACTCAATTACTAACAATACAATTAAGTTAACTGTTGCAGCTTTAGTTACAGCTATTTTTTCAATTTACTTTTACACCTTTATTCATGAAATAGGACATGGTGTTATTGGCTTATTAGCTGGTGGAACTATAGTTAAACTAAAATTAGGATTTGGAGCGCATATTTGCATAGCCAATGCCAACTATACTAACTTTACTCATCCCTTAATGAATGCCTTTGGAACTATATTACCTATACTTGTTTGCACAATTCTGGTTTTGATTTACAATAAAAAAGTGCAAAATATTTTTTATCAGGTATTTTATTTTATCTTTCCAATAAGCGTTATATCTAGTTTAGTTCCCTGGGTTTATTTACCGTTTATTTATAATACAAGTTCAGCACCAGCTAGTGATGATGTTATAAAATTTTTAAGTAACTCCACTATTGCACCTTGGTTGGTATCAATTACTGCTTTAGCACTTATAGTAGTGCTGTTTGTTATAGTAGTTATTATTAAAAAAATACCTCAAAATTATTTTAAATTATTTAAAAATAAATAATTTTAGTCTATTATAGTGTAAACTAAGGCAAGGTAACATAGTTTTAGGAGGCAAATATGAGATTATCCAAAGCCATAAATATTGGTGCCATTTTAGAACACGATTTAAATTCTGTAGGAATAAATAGTTTAGAAGAGCTAAAAAAATGTGGGAGTTTTTCTGCTTTATTATTATTAAATAAACACTATGATGTTTGTTTAAACAAGCTCTATGCCCTTGAGGGAGCAATTCAAGGTATAAGATGGCATAATTTAGCCAAAGAGGTTAAAGACGATTTAAAAAAACAGTACAATAGTCTTCCTATTGATTTTTTTAATTAAGTTATAAAGGGACTTAGCAAATAATTTTAAGCTAAGTCCCTTTGGTTATTATTGTATAGTAAAACTTGATTATAAAAGTCTTTATCTAGCTCTAAAAGTGACTCAAGACAGTACAGCTTACGATTATAAAAACTGTTTACGCTACCTGTATGTTGATATACCTTAAAAGCAATCTCTAAATGGTACTTAGTTTTTTCACTGTCGCCTTTATTATAATAAATATCCGCTAAAAATAAGGCCATTGATTGTATATTACTGGCATTTCCAATATCTCTGGCTCTGCTAAAGTGAGATAATAAACTATCTATTTTTAAGCCATTTATCTTGCCAAGTAACTTTAACCTAAACAAACTCTCAATCACATAAAAAGGGGCCTTAAACTTAGCAGTATTCAAAATATCTAATAGTACTTTTAAACTATCTTTAGAAACATTTCTATTTATCAAAATTTCCTTATCTATAACAGTAGCTATTACTAGTTGTTTCATTGCTGGCATTTGCTGATACATTTTGTTTAGTTTTATCTCATTCAATAAATTATTAACGTCATTAGTTCTTTGCTGAATTAAATAGATATGAATCATATAATTCATTAATAAAATATGATAACTAGGAACAGCTATGTTTTTGATTATTTTTTTTACCTCTAGTAATAAATCTATACTTTTTACTAAGTCATTTTTGTAATAAAAACAAATTGCCAAAGGCAGTTTTATTAATTGCTTTAATTTATTGTTTAATCTAGTGTTATTATTTAATAAATCATAACACTCTTTTACTACATCATCATACTTTCCTACGTTACATTTATTTATAAAGCTATTTACATAACAAGTTATTGCAAAGTAGTAACACTTTTGTGCCTCAAATATTTTAGCTGCCTCATAAAAATTTTGAGATGCCATATAAAACAGATTACATGATGTTAACTGTTTAGCGTAGTTATAATAAATATTTGCTCGAGCAATAGATATATCACCATCTTCAAAATAAGTTAAGGCTCTTTGAGTTAAATATAAACCTTTTTCGGGTCTACTAATGTTTAAAGACATAGAACTAAGAGCTAAATAACTAGCTCTGCTCTGATTGCTTTTCATTTTACTAAAATCAAGTTCAGCTAAAACCCACTTCAAACCTTTATTATTATTTACTTCTAAACAAAGCCAGCCGTAAAGCAGTTTATGTTCAGCTTTTTTAAAATAGGTTTTTGGTATTCTTGCAATAACTTTATAAACACCTCTTATATTAGGAGTAGATAGCAGTTCATTAATATTTTGAGAAAAGCATAATAGAGCCTTACTATATTGATAAGACTCTATAAATTTTTCTATTTTATTTAAACTTACTAATTTATTATTTATCATATCTTTCCCCACGATTATTAATACTTTTATCAGTATTATTTTAAGAATAACAGAAAAATATCTAACAGTCACTTGTCAATTATTTGCAATAATACATTTAAATTTCTTAACATATGCAATATATTTAAACTGGCATTTTAAAATCAACTAAAAAGTTTAAACTTAAGCTATTTAGTTTCAGTTCAAAATTTTAGTTTGTAAGATATTTAATACGTAAAACTACAATATGTTATACTGGTTTTTGCCTTGACTCTTTGAATTGTAAAGAGCTATATCTGCCCTTTTAAACACCTCATATTTACTATCATTTTCTTTAATTACTGTAATACCCATGCTTATTGTTGCTGTTTGAAATAAATCATTTTCATTTAATGCAACTAAGTTATATAACTCTTTTACATGAATAGTTAATTGTGTTATTGAGCAAAAAACTATCATAGCAAACTCATCTCCACCCCAGCGCGAAATAATGGTATTGTGAGGCATGGTTTTTTGAGCTACTTTAGATAACTTCCTTATTATAGTATCTCCTACTTTATGACCATAGGTATCATTAAAATGTTTAAAACTATCTAAATCTAATAAAACAATACAAATAGATTTATTTTTATAGAGTTTTTTAGTAAATATTTCATCAAATTTATTATCAAAATATCTTCTATTAAACATCCCTGTTAAAGAATCATGATTGGCCATATAATCTAACTCTTTGTTTGCTTTTTTAAGCTCCAAACTATACTTTTCTAACATTGTTCTTTCACTGACATAAGCATCTGCAAATTGTTTAAGTAATATAAATCCTACAACTAGAGTAAGGGGTACTTGAAAAAGTTGATCTAAAAATTGGCTCTTAGAACTGTGTACATGTAAAATATGGGGATAATAATATTCAATAATATGTAGTACTGCAAAAGTAGCAATTAACATAAATAATAATGCTAAACGTTTTTTTCCTGAAAAGAAAAATGCAACACAAATCATAACTAAAAATATATAAGCTATGGCATTATTGGCACTACCACCAGACTGCAGATAACCGTAAGGAATAAATACTAAAATAACAACAATAAAAAAAAGTAATTTTACCAAATCAATGTTTTTTGCTTTAGCTAATTGCCATTTTAATAAAAAAGATATAATCATAATTAATAGCCATTTGTAGTTTAAATATAAAGGCAATCCACAAAAAATATTGCCTACAATACAAAGTACAGAAGCAATAATAGCTAATGAAAGTATAGTATTAAATAACCTCCGATTTAACCCTTGTATATTATTCACTGCTTATCCCTCACTTAATCCTATATGTTCAATACATATAACTATTGTAATCTAATTGATTGACTATTGTCCAATAATGTCGAATTTATATCGATTAACTTAACATAAATAGCCTATTATGTATTTACGCATGATATATTAATAATTAATAACATGTTTAAAAGTAAAAAAAGCAATTGCCTAAACAATTACTTTACCAACTTATTTTATTTACTAAATAGTTTCATCAGTATGAATCTTTTTTGCAAAGTAAATAAATGGAGTATCTAAAGCAGCTACTACAAACTTCATTATATAAGTTACAAAAAATATCTCTAATACAATATGAGTTGGCATTACTCCCCAAAATGCAATAAAGGTAAAAATAACAGTATCTAAAAACTGACTGATAATAGTAGAAACATTATTTCGAAGCCATAGTTTATTAGGCATTCTTTTTTTTAATTTATCAAAGACCCAAACATCGTGAGTTTGACTAATGACATATGCTATAACACTGGCCAATGCAATACGAGGTAAAAATCCAAAAATTGTTTGAAAAGCACCATCTGCTGTATCTGTAGCATGGGCTGTAAACTGTAAACAAATTTGCATTATTGCAGTCACTGTTATTAAAGTAAAAATGCCAATATAAACACCTTTTTGGGCAGCCTTTTTGCCATATTTCTCGTTTAAAATATCTGTTGCTAGGTAAGAAGTGCCATAAATTATGTTCCCTAAAGTAGTTACAAAGCCCATTACTTCAATTGTTTTCATTACTTGAATATTGGCAATAACTGCAGCCATAGCAATCCACACATATAATCCTGTATTTTTTAAAAACTTATAACTCAGTGTTATTCCAATAAAGTTTACTATTAACAATATTAGCCATAGTATATTATTGTTCATGTGTTAAATTCCTTTCTATTCTCCTACTCCAAAATCGGTATTAATGTTTAACCAATCTATATTTTGATATTCTGCTAAATAACCATATTTTTCATAAAACCAGTTAATTAACTCTTCATCTCTCTTATGTTTTGTGCTATTTTCTGTAAAAATATTAATTGTACCATGGTTAAAATATTTCAGTAACAACTCTACATCCTTAGTTAACATTTCTTTAGTTTGGCCTTTTATACCTATTAACAAACATACTGAATCAAAATACCTACTGACTTCTTCGGCATTTTTAAAAATAGCATTTTTGTTTAGTACTTTATTCCTAAAGTTATTATCGAATGTTTCTATACCTACTTTAAACATAACAGGTATATCGTAATAATCGCGTATTTCGTCTAACCTATTTCGGTAATGCCAATGGCTTTCAAAACATAATTTTTTAATATTTAGTTTATATATTAAGCTTTTAATAAGCTGATGCGTTTGTAGTGGTAATTCAAAACAGCTACCTGAGTTTATTACTTCTAAGGTACCCCTTACCCCTGTTACTTTAGCAAGAACTTCTTCATTAGTATTAATAATTTTCTCTTTATCAAAACTATTGTCATTTATATAATCACAAAAACTACACTTGCCCCAAAAACAAGGAAAAGATTTTAATAATACAATTTCTCTATTCTGTAAAACACTATATCGATCCATAATAAACCCCTACTATTCTATATTTATTTAAACTAAAAAAAGGTAGTTTTTCATCACCTTTTAATTTAAAACGTTAATATAAGTTAATATAATAACAAAATAAAAAGGCGATTTTAAAAACCGCACCTTTAAGAACGTAATTTAGTAACTACCTAAAGTCACAAAATTACATGCCCTAGTTTTAATTAAAGACAGGATGGTACGAACGAACTGTCTTATGCAATTGTTTTATATAATACATTATTTATTAAAAAAATCAAGAGCTAATCTATACAAAATAATAGTAAAAAATGTACAAACTATGCTATTTAAGCTATAATGTTTTATTAATATAAGTATAAGGGGGAATTTTTGTGAGATACTTTAAAAAATTAGTAGGCAAAAAAGTTTATTTATCTCCTATTAATGTTGATGACTATAATCAGTATTGTGAATGGATTAACGACTTAGGTGTTTCATTACCCATTGGTTTAGCAACTAAGAATGTACCTTTACATACTGAAAAAGAGCTATTAATAAACCTATCAAAAGAACATAGCTATGCTATAGTTACCTTAAAAGATAATGAATTATTAGGTAACTGTGGATTAACTGATATAAATCATTTGCATAAAACAGCTACCTTAGGTATTTTTATTGGTAATAAAAGTAATCGTAATAAAGGCTTTGGATCTGAGGCAATTGAGCTAATATTAAACTATGGTTTTAAGATACTTAACCTTAATAATATTATGCTACAGGTCTACTCTTTTAATGAACTAGCCATACACGCCTATAAAAAATTAGGTTTTAAAACTCTTGGTACAAGAAGTGAATCTTATATTGTTAATGATATATATTATGACACAATTTATATGCAAATATTAAAAAGAGATTTTAAGAGTGATTTACTGAAAGAAAAAATTAATAAAATTACTACTTAAAATCTATTAAGGAGTAATAATGAATATTTTAGAGACCAATAGACTAATTATAAGAACATTTGTAGAAACAGATTGGCAAGATTTACATAACTATATGACTTTACCAGAGGTTGTAATGTTTGAGCCATATGAAGTATTTACTGAGCAAGATTGTGTAAAAGAATGTTATAAAAGAAGCCAAGATAAAACACACAGCTTTTGGGCTGTTTGTTTAAAAAACTCAAATACTATGATTGGTCATTTATATTTTTCTTTAGCAGAGCCAGCAGAGTTAAATACCTACTCAATAGGTTATGTATTTAATCCTCAATACTATGGTAAAGGTTATGCCACAGAAGCCTGTAAAGAAATGCTTGATTACGGTTTTAAAGTAAAAAATGCTCACAGAATAATAGCCCAAGTAGATGTTAAAAATAGAGCTTCATGGAGACTTTTAGAGCGTTTAAAAATGCGCAAAGAGGCTCATCAATTAAAAAACATTTATTTTAAACTCGATAAAAATGGCTATCCTATCTGGAAAGATTCTTATCAATATGCTTTATTAAATAGTGAATATAATCATTAAGGGTGTTTTTAAGGGACTACTACAAATTAAGCAGTAGTCCCTTTACTATTGTCACTAATTATAGTAACACTTACTCACTTACTAACATAGAATTATAATTAATTATAACACTAAACTTTCGCCAGCTTTTAATATTTTTACCTCAGCATTGGTAACTTTATTTGCAAAATCTTGAGGGTCAGCCTTAATCACCGGAAAAGTATTATAGTGCATTGGTACCACAATTTTAGGCTCAATAAACTTTACAGCTCTAGCTGCATCGTTTATATCCATAGTAAACTTTCCACCAATAGGTAACAATGCTACATCTACGTTTTCATAGGCCAATAACTGCATGTCCATTGTTAAACCAGTGTCTCCAGCGTGGTATAGTACTTTGTTTTTGATTGTTATCAAAAAGCCACAAGGGTTTCCGCCCGAAATGAAATGATCTCCTAAAGCTATGCCTGAACCATGTAAGGCAGGTGTCATTTTAACATTGCCAAAATCAAAATTAGATCTACCACCTATATGCATGGTGAATACATCTACACCTTCTTTCATTAGGGTTTCACCTAACTCAAAAACGGTAATTATTGTAGCGTTATTTGCTTTAGCTATTGGTACTGCATCACCTAAATGGTCTCCATGTCCATGTGTAACAAATATATGAGTTATATCAGTAAAGTCTTCCACTTTATAATCACAATCAGGGTTTCCAGATATAAACGGGTCAATTAAAGCCTTAAAATTATCGGCTTCAACTAAATAGGCTGAATGACCTAAAAAGGTTATTTTCATTGATACTCTCCTTTTTTAAATTTTTTTAATAAGTAGATTTAAAAAAATTGTATCATATTATTCGTAATGTATGTTATTTTTTTGCATTATTTCACATTTTTTTATCAAATACATAGCTATTTTAACTCTGTAAGTGTAATAATAGAATTTACTTACTTTAAAATTAGCAAGAGCTGTAGCTCTATGCCACAGCTCTTGTTAATTAATATATTAAAATTATTTTATGCTTTGCTGGATATCTATTTTAGACACATTATTATAATCACTAAACTCATATGATACTTTATTTTTTATCTTTAAAGCCATTTTTTTAGCAGTTAACTCTATATCCATATCTACTACTGCTTGTTGTACAGTATGAGTTTCTTGGTCAATTGTAAGTTCATAAACAAATGAATTAACCTTATTTAGTTTTAAAAAGGGTTCTATGCCTTTCATAGACGGTAGTATTATTTGATTTTGATACTCTTTTTGTAGGTCTGCAAAATCCTTACTAGTTGCATCCAGCTTTACAATATAGCTATTTTCCTCATTCACTAATATCAAGTTATCACTATACTCAGCAATTTGATCTAAAAAGCCAAAGCTTAATGTTAAAAATTCCTGATATTTTTTATTAAAGTCATAATTATTTATTTTTGCAAACTCAGTATTAGCACATTTAACATAATAATCATTCTCGCTTATGTACAACTCTACTTCATTATCTGCTCGTAAATCTTTAATAAGTTGATGAATAGCAGGTTGCTGCTTATTTATTTCCATTATAATATTTATGGAATTAGTACTTTTAAAATTATCTAAATAATTCTCCTGTTCATCGCTAATATTCACTCTAAAACTTTTAAGCTTTTGAGTTTTGTTAAAAACATCTTGCAAAATATCTTGAGCAGTTAATTCTTTATTAGTGCCCACACAGCCAGCTATAGTCACAAAGACAATTATAGTTAAAAAAACAATTTTAAGCTTTTTCAATTCATATTCTCCTTAGCTTAATTTAATACTATTGTGTTATAGCAGAATCTATAATTTCTTGTGGAACAATAATTTTAGGCACTTTATTATGATTGCTAAACTCACTAGTTGTCTTTTGAATGAAGTTCATTGTATTATTTAAAATGGTTAATTCATAATCCATATCAATTATAGTTTTTAGTATGAGACCTGTTTTTTTATCTATTACATACTCATAAGTAGATGTATTAATCTTTAAAATTTCTGATAGTTTATCAAAATTACTACCAACAGGCATAGTTTTAGTTAATTGCTCTTTAAAAATATCCATAAATTTATCTCCTGAACCATCCAATTTTAAGATATACTGATTATCCTCTTTTAATAGTTCAACATCATCAGTATATTCAACAAATATTTCTAATACATTATTACTAAGTTCTTTAATTGTTTTCATAAAATTCTCTACATCATAGTTCTCTACCTTTATCCATTGTGCATTGTTTCGCAGTGCATATAAATCATTTTTAGTTATATACATTGTTTCTTTTTTATTATTGTTATATTCTAATTCTTGATATACAGCTGGCTGTTCATAATTGATACTTAATGCTAAAATAGTAGAAGTTGTTGTCTCTTGTTCAGAGTTCATTTTTACTGTTTGCTCATTGATTGCATTTACTTGCACACTCTTTAAATCTTTTGACTTTGCAATTGTATCCTTTAGTATTTCTTCTGTAGTAATATTATCTGCACATCCTACTACTACAAATAACAAAGTAACAATTAATAATGCTAACTTAAGTTTTCTCATTATTTAACCCCTTTTATGTAATAACTTTTATTATAGCTGTTTTATAAAATATAGCAATAAGTTGCCCTAATTTATAACATTATTATTAATATTTATATATATTTTGTATTAAAAACTGTTAATATTCCTAGCTACTTTCAAAAAACGAATTTTTAGTGATAAAGTTGGAATGCTATATATTAGGGTGATAAAATGAGCTTTTACTATGATCTAAGCAGTTTTTATGATGGAGTTTTTCCCTTAAATGCTTATAAGCTAAAATTTATTCAAGATAACATTGCTAAAGAGGGTTTAGCAATAGATGTAGCCTGTGGTGTAGGTATAGATGCCATAGCCTTAACAAAACAGGGTTATAATATTGAAGGATTTGACCTAGAGAGTGAAATGATAATAAAAGCAGTTAATAGTGCTAAACAAAAGCAACTCAAAATAAAATTTTTTGAAGCTAGTATGTTAGATATTAATAAATATTATGATAATAACTCAATTAGCTCTCTTCTTTGCACTGGTAACTCTTTAGTTCATTTAAATACAAAAAACGAAATCATAAATTTTATAAACAACTCTTATAAATTACTAAAAACTAAAGGGGTTTTATTGATTCAAATTATTAACTTTGATAGGGTTTTAGATAATAACATAACTCAGCTACCAACTATCGTAAATAAAGAACAGGCTTTAACCTTTACTAGAAACTATGAATATTGCCCCAAGAGTAAAAAAATTAAGTTTGTTACCACTTTAAAAGCCCATAAAGAATATAAAAATGTAATTAATCTTATTCCTTTACGTCAACAAGAGTTACAGCAAACTTTAAATAAGGCGGGCTTTAATACTATGAAATTCTATGGTAGTTTTAAAGGTGACTCTTATACCCCCACTAGTTACTCAACAGTTGTTGTTGCTAAAAAGTAAATACAAGCTATAGCTAAAATAGTTAAAACTATAACTTTGTTTTTTTAAAATAATTATACTTGCAATATACTGCTTGCTCTGCATTAAATCTTAAAAGCTTTTCTTTTAAGCTAAAACCTAATTTTTGTAATAAGCTACACGATGCTTTATTTTTTGTTTGAGTTTCGGCATATAACACAGGTAAGTGTAAACTTGTAAAGGCATAATTAATTATAGGTGTTAAAATCTCTGTTGCATAGTTATTACCCCACCACTGAGGTAAGAATTGATATGACAGCTCCTTATTCTTGTTGTTATGGTAAGTATCTATAGAAACCAAACCTATTAACTCTAGGCTATTTTTACTTCTTACTACAAAGTAATGATTTGATTTAGAATTACACATATTATTAAAACAATTATTAAAGCTATGCTTACTAACTGGCCCACCTAAGTATTTTCTGACCTCTTCATTACTAAATAGCTTACTTATCTCTATTTTATCTTTAGCTGTAATTTTATTAATATAGGTACGTTTTGTTTTCATTTGCATGCTCTATTTCAAAAACCTTTTAATCAGGTTAAGCTTTTTAGGGCTGTATGGGGGAAATATCATTTTCATTCTAATTCTTGTAGACTTGTTTAACACACTTTTATAGTGTGAAAATGTTTGATAGCTGTATTTGCCATGATAGGCTCCTATGCCAGAATTGCCAACCCCACCAAATGGTAAATAATGAGATGTAAAATGGCTAAGACTATCATTAATACAACAACCACCAGCACTTGTTTGCTGTAATACTTGAGTCTGTAACTCTTTACTTTTTGTAAATAAGTATAGCGCTAAAGGTTTTTCATGGTTATTAATTGTTTTAATAACTTCATTAATGTTTGTAAATGTTAAGATAGGCAAAATTGGTCCAAATATTTCTTCTTGCATACAGGCATCTTGCCAAGTTACATTAGCTATTAAGGTTGGCTGAATGTACAAGCTATTGATATCATAATCTCCACCAAAAATTATTTTTTGTTTATCAGTATTTATCATTACAGCTAACCTTTCAGCATGTTTTTGAGAACCCATACGAGCAAGGTCTTTAGATTGTTTTATATTAGCGCCATAAAAGCTAGTTATTTTGGCTTTAAGTAATGAAATAAATTTATCTTTAATACTACTGTGGATATATAAATAATCGGGGGCAATACAGGTTTGTCCAGCATTAAAAAATTTACCCCAAACAATCCTTTCTACTGCAACCTCAAGATTAGCATCGTTAGCAACTATGCAAGGACTTTTACCTCCTAACTCCAGGGTAACTGGTACTAAGTTTTCGCTTGCTGCTTTCATAATTATTTTACCAACAGTCACACTACCCGTAAAAAATATATAGTCAAAAGGCGAATGTATTAAGCGTGTAATTTCTTGTTTACCGCCCTCAACTACCCTAATATACTGGTTGTTAAAACCCTCTTTTACTATTTCACAAATTACTTTAGCTACATTAGGGCTTTGCTCTGAGGGTTTAATGACAGCACAGTTTCCTGCTGCAATTGCACCTATTAGGGGCTCTATACAAAGATTAAAGGGATAGTTAAATGGACCTATAATTAAGGCAACTCCATAGGGCTCGCTATATATGTAACTTTTAGAGCCAATCTGGTGAAGTGGAGTTTTAACTTTTTTAGGCTTCATCCATTTTGCTAAATGTTTAATAGTATAAGTAATACTACCGTATATACCCCCTATTTCAGCAGAGTAAGACTCTAACTCATGCCGAGCTAAGTCACTATACAATGCTAACACTATCTCATTTTCATATTTATAGATTAGATTTTTAAAGGTTTTTAACTGCTTAATCCTAAATTCTAAAGGCCTAGTATGCCCCTCGTTATAGTATTGTTTCATTGATTTAAGCAAAGATTGCTGAGATAAGTCCAAATTATTCATAAAAACCAACTCCCTATAAACATTGTATAACTATATTTCAACTTTACTCAACTTTTACCTCTTTTAGAGACAAGTAAAATTAAGTAATATACTATTGATTTGGGCTGGGCTCGCCTACGTAGCTTCGCGGGGTGGGTGTTCCTTTTAGGAACACGGTTTGGGTAACTGTGAGTTACGGTTTTTGCTGACGCGATTACAGCGATAGCGCACCACGCACACAAAGTGTGTACACTACGTATTTAACAAGTTAAATACACAACACGCGATTCCTAAAAGGAAAGCACAACACAAGCAGCTTGCACTTATGAGCAAGCTGCTTATTATTGTAATTTTGCTAGTTCAACAGCAATTTCAGCCCCTATTTTGGCATTGTTATATACTAATTGAATATTTGTTTCAAGACTTTTGCCTTTGGTTATTTGTTTAATAGCATCTAATAAAAATGGGGTGATTTTTTTGCCTTTAATACCCAGTTCATTTGCTTTAAGCAATGCCTGTTCTATTACCTGGGAAATCTCTTGTTTATTCATTTCATATTGTTTAGGCACTGGGTTACCAATCACCATTCCACCGTTTAAACCTAATTGCCATTTTGCAAACAATGCATATGCTAGCTCTTGGGCATTTTCGACACGATAATCTACTTTATAATCACTTTCACTTGTATAAAATGCAGGAAATACGTCTGTTTTATAACCTACAGTAGTTACTCCAAAGGTCTCTAGGTACTCTAGGGTTAAACCTATATCTAAAATAGATTTTACACCTGCTGAAACAACAGCAACATTGGTTTTTGCTAACTCTTGTAAATCGGCAGATATATCAAAAGATTGACTTGCACCTCGGTGTACTCCACCGATACCACCCGTAACAAATACCTTAATACCAGCTAGATTAGCGGCAATCATAGTTGAAGCTACGGTTGTAGCACCATTTAGTTTTTTAGCTATTACAAAGGGCAAATCTCTTCTGCTAACCTTTAATATATTGTTGGATTTTCCCATAAACTCAATTTCACTATGAGTTAAACCAACCTTTATTACACCATTTATAATGCCTATAGTAGCAGGAATAGCTCCATTGTCTCTAATAATTTGCTCAACTTTTAAGGCTGTATTAACATTTTTAGGATACGGCATACCATGTGCGATAATTGTCGACTCTAAAGCAACTACTGGCTCATTATTATCTAAGGCCTTTTTTACAATTGGATTTATTTCTAAAATCATTTTAATAGTTCTCCTTAACAATTTTTTTAACAGTGTTGATATTTAAGTTAGGGTTAATTGTTAATTGACTACTTAATGTAATAGCCGATGCTGCCATGCTAATTTCACAGCTTTTTTTAAGGCTTTTATGATTAAGATAGCCATAAACCAAACCTGCCATAAAGGCATCGCCTGCACCAGTAGAGTTAACTAGTTTAACATTGGTTACAGGTACATGTCCCTCACCATTTTCATTGCTATAAAATACACCCTGATTACCCATACTAATTACTACATTTTTAACGCCTAAAGTAAGCAAATGTTTTAGGGCTTTATAAATACTTTTTTTATTGTTAAGTGTAATACCCGTTAAATGCTCTGCCTCATATCTGTTTGGCTTAATTGTATGAATATAGGGTAGTAAATCTTTTATTTTTGAAGACTTAGCCACAGATACAGTGTCAACAAAAATGTTTGTTGAGTGATAATTATTTACTAAAAACTCAATTACATCTTTAGTTAAATTAGTATCTAATACAAGACATGTACTATTTTTAATAATAGAATCATGTTTTTTTAAATAGCTTATGGCTAAATGCTCTATAGCTTCCATATGTGATATTGCAATATTCATGTCACCATTTTTATTCATAACTGATAAATAGGTGGAAGAAGAAACATTCTCTAAAACCATAATATGATCCATATTTATGCCAGCAACTTTAGACTCATTAACAATTTTTTTGCCATACAAATCACTTCCTACTGCTGTGATAAGCTTTGAACATATACCTAATCTGCTTATATTTTCTGCTATATTTCTGCCCACTCCACCTACAGATATTTTTACTACCCCAGGGTTAGAGTCTTTTACACGAAGAGGTTGATTAGGAAAACCTATAATATCGATATTAGAACCACCAATTACTGTTACATAGTTGTTTTCGTTTAAGATGTATCCTTTACCCCTAATTAGCCCTTTTTTCATTAAATTTGTAATATGAACAGCCACAGAAGACCTTGTTAAACCCAGCTGTTCTGCTAGCTGTTTTTGTGATATAAGTGGATTATCTCTTATAATAGTTAGAATTTGTTGTTCCCTTTTAGTTATTATGCTCACCTACTTAACTTTTGTTTATATGTTAAACACATGCTTATTATAACATATGTCAATATACTATCAAATATAAAAGGTTATTACCCTGTGCATAGGGTAATAACCTAATTGATTAAAAATATATTGCTAATTTATTACTACAATTTTTACAAACCACTCCAGAATGAATTTTACAATTATAAAGGTCTCTTTCAATAATTAACTCTCCGCATTTAGGGCAATAAGTAGAGTTATTTATATTAGCAACATTACCTATATAAACATAGTTGAGATATTTTAAGGCTGTTTGTTTGCTATTTATTAATACATTTAAATCTGTAGCTGGTATGTTAAGCTTATAATTTGGAAAATAACGTGTTAAATGAAGCGGAATATCTATATTAATATTCTTTAAGAACTTAGCTATTTTTTCTATTTCTACTAAAGAATCATTTAAGCCATTTACCAATAGTGTTGTAATCTCTACATGGCAATACTTATTTGCTAACTCTATGCTTTTTAATACCGGCTCTAATTTACCACCACAAACATCTTTCATAAACTCATTATTAAAGGCTTTTAAGTCAATATTCATTGCATCTATATAGGGTAATAAATTTTGTAATGGCTCTAGATTAATAAAACCATTACTAACCAATACCACTTTTAAATGAGGAAAATCTCTTTTTATAATTTTAACAGTACTATAAACATATTCATAACAAACAGTTGGTTCATTATAGGTAAAGGCAAGGCCTATATTATTGTGCTGTTGATTACATATTTCAGCTAACTTTTGTGGTTCAATAAACCTACTAGCTGGTTGTTGTTTTGCTAGCTGGTAATTTTGACAAAATAAACAGCTAAAATTACAGCCATAACTACCAACAGATAAAATATTGTGACCTGGCATAAAATGATATAGTGGCTTTTTTTCTATGGGGTCTATCGCAATTGCGGTTATTTCTCCATAGTTAACTGTGTTTAGCTTATTATTTTTATTAAGTCTAACAGCGCACTTTCCATAGTTATTAGCTGTTACTAAACAATTATGAGGACATAAGTAACACTGAATACTGTTATTTTTATGTTCATAAAACATAGCTTCCTTTAACATTTTAAACCCCTATTTATGTCTTATCACTTCAAACTTTTTTATACTATAGTCATCATGTTTTTTAATTCCTGCTTTTTGCAAAACTATATTTAACTGTTTTTCAACAGTGTCTACTTCCTCTAAATTAGGCAGTAACAAAGCACGTTTATGCCCACAACTAACAATAACCCCATATTTTAATGGATTAAGTTCGTTTATTGTTGCAGTATGTGGTTTGCTTAAAATATCTACCGATATAGTTAGCTCGGGCAGTTCAGCTAGGTTAACCTCTTTAAATCTAGGGTCGTGTAAACCAGCCTGAATAGCATTATTAATAATCTCTGTCGCAATATTGTCTGTGGTAGGTAAAAATGTACCAATACAACCCCTTAAAACACCTTGCTTTTTCAGTGATACAAACACCCCTTGTTGTGAATTTAGCATTTTTGAAGACACATAATTCGGAATACTTATTTTTGTACCATGGTTTAAATAGTGTTTTAAGCTATCACGTGCCAACTTAACATAAATGCTTTCATTGCTTATTCTGTTATTTTGAGTCTGTTTGTGCTGACTTACTAGTTGTAAATACGCATTTGAGCCATTAGCTTGTAGGTCAAAGCTTAAAACTGCATAACCCACTGCAAAGGTATTTTGATAAGACAACAAATTACCTTTTATACTATTGCCGTTCATGGCACCTAACATAATATAAAAGGATCTCATTCCACACTCTGCAGCCTCAGTTATAAGGCTGTCACTCATATTAAAAATAGCTTGCACATCGCCTGTTTGCAAATGATTAGTTATGGTACGGTCAAAAATTGCCCCTTTATTACTATATTTGTATGGTCCACTATCTGCTAGTTTATGAGATAAATCTCCACTAGCAATGAATACCACGTTTTCACTGCTATTAACTACCTCTTGTTGAATTATTTCACCAAACTTATAGAGCTCTAATTTTGGTAACATACCATAAGTTATATGCACTAACTTATAGTTTTTATACTGCTTATTAATAAAATAAAGTGGAACCATAGCCCCATGATCTAAGCGATAATTAAGACTGTAGGTGCTTGCTGTTTGCTGATTAAAAACAGCACAAGCAATATTATTTTGAGTTGCGCTTTGTAATATATTTTTAGTTAATGTGCAATTAATATTATAACGTTGGCCTAAATTTGGCTCACCAAAATTGCCAAAATCACCTTCTATGTTTTGTGAGTAGGCTAGCGTAACTGCATTACTAAACATATGTCCGTGGGGACTTATTATGACAATAGTAGTGGGTTTAATGCTGGCAACTTGTAGAGCAATTTGCTCACAGGCATGCCTTGTATCACTAATTTTTTGCTCTTCACCTTTGCCTATTTCAGGCAATATAATAGGGGGATGTGGCATAACATAAAATGCTGTAATTCTTCCCATAACTTCACCTCATTTATTCAAAAAAAGATCTTCTGTACCAGTACTTATAAGCCTCGGTATAACCTAACTTATTATAGAGGTTATTTGCTACTTCATTTTTTATTAAAACCTGCAAATAAGTTTTATGTATATTTCGCTTTTGGGCCTCGTGAAAAAGCTGAGTCACAAGAGCTTCTCCAAAGCCTTTACCTCTAAACTGCTTTGATACATAGACATTATATACCCCTAAATAACCTCTATCAATAACCCCGTATCCGCAGCCAACAGCAAAACGATTATGAATGTATGTTAACCATATGGTTTCACCTACAACCTTACTTAACATGTTTTGCAGGGTATTAAACACATTATAGCTATTTAATTTTGCACAGTTTATATAGTTATCTATCCATTGTGTTGATAAGCTATTTTGCACAAGTATATTATCATTGTTAACACAGTTTTTATTACTTATATCATTCAACATAACCCTAGTTTCATCTAGCTTTAAATACTGTTTAGCACATAAATATTGGTCTATCTTTTGGTGTTTTAAGTTAGAGGTGAGCTTAAAAATTGTAGGTAAATTGCGGTTATTATAAAAATCCCTGCAAAAGCTAATTTTTTTAGGCAACTGATAGACCTCATCATACAAGGGCAAAATTGAATTTGCCCGTTTAGAATAACCATTGGCATACCGTAATAACCAACCATCGTAATGATAAGTATGAATAGATGGCCACGCATTTATAGATAACTCTTCAATAAAATGAATCATAATAATACACACCTTTTATTTTGTACTAAGGCTTTTGTATAATAAATTCTCTATTTCCCTTAATTTATCCTTTTATAATTTTGGCTTTAACTTTGACCATCTAGTGTACTTACTTTTATAGATTTATTTATAAGATCTTTAAATACCTGCAGTTGCTCTGTTCCTAAATTGTAGTGCATAGGTACAGCATATTTAGGTTTTAGTAAATTAACTAGTTCAGCTGCCTGCGCAGTAGACATAGTTAATTTACCTCCATCTATAGGTACTAGTGCCACTGTTATATTATTAAGTTCTGTTATTTCTGAAATTAAATCGGTATCTCCAGCGTGATATAAGCTAAAATCAGCAAAGCTAATTACATAACCAACATATTTATGGGACTTTTTATGGGCTGTTAATAGGTGTGACTTGTTATTATAAGCAGCCACTGACTTAATTGTTATACTACCAAAACTAAATAATTTGCCTGGCTCTGTGCAGAGTATTTTAGTGTTAGACATTTTTTTTACTAGTTTTTTATATGCTTTTTGGGGTGTAATAATCACTGTATTATTAGTAACTAGTTTTTTAATAGTATCTATGCAAAAGTGATCTTGGTGGACATGAGTAATTAAGATATAGTCAGCCTCATGTGTTTCAGCTGTAATAACAGGATCAATATAGATTACTTTATTGTCTAATACAAGCCTAAAACTTGATGTAAAAAAGTCAACATGGTTTACTAAAAACGGTATATTTATGTGTACAGCACCTATAGCGGTTAGGTTAGTACTATTGTTAATTATTAAACTGCTAGCCTGTTTAGGTCTTTTTTTACTTAAAGTAATGCTCATTTTTTACCCCTTTATTAAGTTATTGAGTTAACAAAAAAGCTAATATGCTTTTTAAAATTAGTTGTTATGGCTGTATTATTTATACTATAGTTTTGCAGCAGCATGTAATGCTCATAAAACTTATAAATAATAAATGAATGAAATTCATGAGCTAAAAACTCAGTATCTGTGTAAGTTATTACGTTGTTATTTAACATAATATCAAAGATTTCTTTAAAAACAGCTCTTGCTTTTAATAGGTAATAGTTATAAAAATACTCCCTTACCATATTTATTTTTAGTTGCTCTACCGATAAAATTTTTAAAACCTTAAGTAATAGAGGGTCTTGTAGTCCTAAAAGAGCAATTTTCAACAACTCAGTTAAAATTACATTAAGATCACGGCCTTTTAGTAATTGATTTACCCTTGTTTTAATCTTTTCATTATTATAAGTAGCAGCTAATCTTTGTTTATGGCTGTTAAGAATTTCTTCTAAAATATTTTCTTTGCTATTAAAGTGATTATATATAGAGCTACCTCTTATACCTACTGCTTTGGCAATTTCGCGTATTGTAACATGTTCATAACCCTTTTCATAAAACAAACTTATGGCTGACTCTATTATGCGCCTTTTGGTATTGCTTTGATTTGTTTTCATGTATATATCCTCTTTATCAACTTAACTAACACTGTTAGTTTAATTATACACTAACACTGTTAGTCTATCAAATTTAAAAAAACTATAATCCCAAGAACTACTGGTATTACAGTTTTTTGCTTAGTTATTTTCACTTTACTATCAAATAAATCTTAACCAAAATCACCATTAAGGTAGTCTTGAGTTTTTTTATTTTTAGGATTATTAAATAAATTATAAGTATCATTGGCTTCTATTAATTGTGCCTCATTAAAAAATAGCGTATCATCACTAATGCGTTTTGCCTGGGCTAAATTATGAGTTACCAAAATGATAGAGTATTTTTCTTTAAGCCTAAGAAGCAAACTTTCAATAATTGCAGTATTTTTAACATCGAGAGCAGAGCAAGGTTCGTCTAATAATAAAACACTAGGGTTAGTGGTAAGCGCTCTTGCAATACATAATCTTTGCTGTTGGCCTCCACTTAAGTTATTGGCTTTGAGATTTAAATTTTGCTTTACTTCATTATATAAGTTAACCTCTTTTAGTTTTGCAATGGCTATTTTTTCACGCTCACTTTTACTTTTTCCTAAGTACTTGGTGGCATATGTTAGGTTTTTAATAATGCTTAAAGGAAATGCCATTGGTTGTTGAAAAACAAAGCCTGTTTTACCTATTAAATCACTAATATTGCTTTCATTATAATTATTATTGTTATAAATAATTGAGCCCTGCATATGGTAGTGGGCTATGTGTTTAACTAAGCCAGCCAGGGTTAAAAGCAGAGTTGTTTTACCGCAACCCGAGGGGCCTATTATTGAGGTGATTTTATTTTTATGAAATGTACAAGAAACATCTTTGAGTACCACCTTGTTATTATAAGATGAAGTTAAATTATTTACCTTTATAACCATAGTTAACGCTCCCTTCTCCAGTAGCTAAAAATATAAGTTGATATATTAATAATCAGCAATAATATTAGTAAAACTGAGGCGGTAGCAAAGGCATTTTGCACTGAAATATTCTCTCCTACTAAATAGTATAAATGCAATGGCAGTGCCATTGAGGGAGACAAAATAGACTTTGCTGTGGAGGCATAAAAAACAGCTCCTGTTAATAAAATTGGAGCAGTAGCACCCATTGCTAAGCTAGATGCTAAACTTATAGTAGATAATAAATCACGCCATGCTACGGGTAAAACAATGTTAAAAATAAAGAAAATATTATTTACTCCTAAAGCAGAGGAGTATAGAGCATAACGTTTATTTATATCACTAAAAATACGCTCAAACTTAACTTCAATATACGGAAAAATCATTAACCCCAAAACCAATCCACCAGCAAGAATAGAAATACCAATCCCTAAATAAACCACCAAAAAACTATAACCAAACAATCCTAAAATAATAGAGGGTATTCCTGCAATTACCCCAATTACAACCTTAATTAACTGCTTTAGCTTACCATTAGTGCAATAAAACTCCAAAAAAATAGCTACACAAAAAGCTAAAGCTGTAGCAAAAACTGTTGCTACAAAAGTAAAGTATAAACTACCAATAACCGCTGGAAATACTCCACCACTAGTTCCTATAGGAAAACCCTTAGGTTTACTAAAAATAAATTCTAAGCTTAGGCTACTGCCCGCTTTATAAAATACTAAGGCAAATATAAATAGTACGGCACTTATAATAAAGATAAATGAAAATATGGCAAGTAGTTTGGTAAAAATATGGGCTTTAAATAGCCTGTGTTTAGGATTCATATTTATTTACCTTTCTATCTATTTTACGAATTAAGTAGTTAATAATAACTAAAAATAACATCAAAATAGCTCCCGCGGTATATAAACTTTGGTAATGCAAACTACCCAATTGAGATCCACTCATTTCTAGAGCTATTAAGCCACTTAAAGTTATACCTTTGCCTAATAATTTAGGTGCAATTGTACTATTACCTACTACCATCATAACTGCCATAGTTTCACCTAAAGCACGAGATAATGCCAGCATATAGCCAGTTAAGATGTGCCCCTTTGTGGCCTGCAATACTAAGTGAGTTAAGTTATACCAAGGGCTTGTACCTAAAGCTGTGGTTTGCAAAAGGTACTTATTACTAATATAATCAAAGGCTTTAACATAGCTTGAAATCATAAACGGAATAACCATTATCGTTAAAGTAATCACTGCTGCTAAAATACTTTCGCCTGTAGTAAGTAATTTACTTTTTTCAAGTAGCTTTACTATAGTTACTAAACCTAAAAAGCCATACACTACCGATGGAATTCCAGCAAGCATATCCAACATAGACATAGTCACATACTTCAACCTACCCGTTATATACCTACTTATAAATAAGGCACAGCCAATAGCCATTGGTAAGGCAAATAATGAGGCCAGTAAACCAATATAAAGAGTACCAGTAATCATCGATAGTAATCCAAAGCTAGGATTTTTTGATAAAGGGCGCCAACTAAAACTTAAAATTGACTTAATATTTCCACTAAACACAAAGCCTAGGCTTTCCTTTAAAATAAAAAAACATATTAAGGCAAGTAGCAATAAGGTAACTAGTGAAACTGCCTTAACAACATAATGAATAATTGCATTCAGTTTTTGGTACTTATTCATAATAATCACCTAACTTAAATTATAACAATAGTAAATCTGTGGATTTATTAAACCCACAGATTTACAAAATAATTGCAGTTTACATTACTTGGCTGAAACAAACCCTAACTCAGTAACAACCTGCATACCACGCTCAGAGATTAAAAAATCTATAAACGCTTGTTCTTGCTGTTTTAGTTCACCATTTTTTAATACTAATAGTGGTCTCGAAATTTTATAGTCACCACTGATAATATTTTCTTTGCTTGGCTCAACTTCATCTACATTCATAGCTATTAATTTACCACTATTTTGATTAACAACCCCAAATGAAGCATAACCAATAGCGTTTTCGTTATCAATAATTTTAGTAACTAATGCACCCATTGAAGGTGATTGAATAACATTAGCGCTTACCTCGGCATCACCCATTATTTTCTTTTGAAATACAGAATGAGCACCGCCACCAATATCTCTAGTAATAACTACAATCTCTTCTTTTGGCAAGTCTTTATTAACGTCGCTCCATAATTTATACTCACCAGAAAAGATTTTTTTGAGTTGCTCAGTAGTAAAACCTTCTTGTAAGTTATATACGTTATTATTTGGATTAACTGCAATAGTTAAAGCATCTGTACCAAGCTTAAACTGCTGATATTTCTCGAACTTAGCCTGCTCTTCTTCAGAAACACTTTTAGAAGCCAAACCAAAATTAGCAGATTTGTCGATTGCAGACTTAATTCCTGCACCCGAGCCACCACCATTAATAACTATACTAATTGGCTCCTTAGGAAACTCACTATTTACTTGATCCCAGGTGCTATATTTATCAGTAAACTCACTAATTAGTTGAGTTACCACAGGACCTAAAGTTGATGAACCAGTCATAATTATCTCGCCTATTTTTTCTACAGAAGTGTCTGTAGACTGATTATTACATGCACTTAAACTAAAAATTAATACCATCGTTACAGCAATTAAAGCAATTTTTTTCATGTCTAACTCCTTATATAACATTTATTTATATCTAATATATTGATTCATTATAACACCCACTTTTTAATTCAGCAATAAATATTTAATTAAATAATGTAAAATAAATATGCTATAATAGCCATAAAAATGAAAGGATCTAAAATATGCCAATACTAGGAGTTAATCAACCCCAAATCATAGTAATAAGTTCAGAACTTAGATTGCGTAAATTTGATAATAACTTTGAATTTGCTTTACACTGGTATCAAGACTTACCTACTTTAAAACTGCTTGACAATAGAGATAAAGAGCCATATGACCTAACAAAGGTAACAAAGATGTATAACTATTTAAACAATATAGGAGAGTTATATTTTATTGAAGTAAAAGAGAATAATAGATTTAAACCTATTGGAGATGTTACGTTTTGGCAAAATGATATGCCTATTGTGATTGGAGAAAAAAGTTACAGGGGTAAAGGAATTGGCTTTAAAGTTGTAAAATCCCTAATTGAAAGAGCCAAAACACTAGGTTATCAGCAAATTTCCATTAGGGAGATTTACAAATTTAATGTTGGTTCACAAAAAACATTCGAAAAAGCAGGGTTTACTAAAAATAAAGCAACTAAAAATGGTTACTCATATATTTTAAACCTAGCTTAGCTTTACACTTTAGTTTTAGCTTAACTAAACTTGCTTAAAAATTTACAATTTAAGTAAAGAAAAAATGCACTTTAGTATAATCTAATATCCTGTAAAAATGCAGAACAGACTTGCACACAACTGAATTTATTGCAATGACTTATATCATCGTCTATTGATTTACTATTAGGCTTAATAAAAAAATGCATTTATATTCTCTCCTTATATGCTAATTATCAATGTTTACCATTATTATCGATTGTAAAATAAGTATTAATTGCAACTTGATACTTTAGGTTTTAACTTGCGATATTAACATTATGATAATTTTATACTTTTAGATAAATGCTTTTTATGAATTTCTTGGACACACTAAACAAAATTTAGGGCAGGTCCAAGGGTCGCAGTCTGGCAAATCAATTGGCTGTTTATTTAATGGGCTAACTAAAAAAGTCATAAAGGTTCCTCCTGATTTAATAATTAAATTTCAATAATACATGCTTAGCTTATTTACTTACAAGACATAAACAGTTATATACTTTATAGATATTTATTGTTTTTATCATAATAATACACTTTTATTTACCACCTAAGCACTGAGAATATCTTATACTTTATCAATAACCTTCCAAATTACACCTCCAAATAATCATTTAGCCATTGTTAGCTATTACCTACATTATATTCCATTTTTCTAAATACTACAAGATAATACTATTTTGTAAAACATCTGTCATAACAATGATTTACACCTGTACACCTAACACAATCTTTAACATCATCATAAATTTGAGCTTTCACTAAGAATAACATTATTACTCACCCCCCTCATACTAACTAAACCCATTCAACCATTAGGGACAGTCCCCTATGGTTGAATACACTTAATTTTTACCCCCTCTTCAGCCAATGGGGACAGTCCCCTATGGTCGAAGGTTCATGTTGTTGTAGCCAGTACAAACAATATTACAAGACTCTTTATTTGTGCAATAAAGTGTATCGCAACCTAATGTAGCTTTATTATTTTGTGGTTCAATTATGTAGTTCATTTTTAGTACCCCTTTTAGTTAATAAAAAAGCATTCCACTAAAATTAGTGAAACACCTTATTACTTTATTAATATACCATTTTTTACAATTAACTGATGTCGAAGTAACTGAATAACTTATCATAGTTAAAAACTAGTTTTCTGGAATACTGTTTTCTCTAAAGGAGGCATATTTGCTTTTATAAATTAAATGAATAGTACCTACTACTTCATCTTGAATATAGGCAATAAAACAGTCTCTTTTTGCTCAGCTAAACATTTATCGTAATATGCTTTTGATCTTTTAATACTATATTTTGCAAAGCTATTTAATATATCGTCAATTATATTTCTATTTAGTCTTTTAATTTCAATATTCATAACAATAGCCTCTATTAGTTAATTTCTTGAATAATTTGCTCTACCCATTTGCAGAAAATTATTGAAGCCTTTTTAGCTGTTTCAACTACACGCTCATGGCTGTGCTTTACTTTTTGAATGCCTGTTGCCATATTTGTAATACAGGAAATGCCTAATACCTGTAAACCTAAGTAATTTGCTGCTATAGTCTCTGGCACTGTAGACATGCCCACTGCATCTGCACCCATTTTTGCAATAGCCCTTATCTCAGCTGCTGTCTCATAATAGGGACCCATAAAGCCGGCATAAACTCCCTCTTGATAATCGATATTTAAGTCTTTTGCTATAGCTTTGGCTTTATTAATTAACGCTAGTTTAAACGGCTCAGTCATGTCTGGAAAACGAGGTCCAAAACGTTCATCATTTACTCCTATTAAAGGGTTGTCTGAAACTAAATTAATAAAATCATTTATAATCATTAAGGTACCAGGTTGAAAACTAGTGTTAATACCGCCACAGGCATTGGTAACAATTAGTTTTTCTATACCTAACATTTTCATTACATAGATAGGGTAAGCTACTTGTTTCATTGTGTAACCCTCATAATAATGAAATCGACCTTGCATGGCCATAACTTCTACACCATTAATAGTGCCAAACACCATACGACCAGAGTGACCGTGTACTGTCACTTGTGGAAAATTAGGAATATCTTTATATTCAATTATTTGCTTATGAGTTATTACATTTACCAAATCTCCTAATCCAGACCCTAGTATTACTGCTATTTTAGGATTAAAGTTAGTTTTATCTTGAATAAACTTAGCTGACTGAACAACCTTTTCGTATATATTTTTCATATTGATATCCTCCATTTCTTTTTCATAAATCACCTTATAATAACTGTTAGTTCATTCGATAAATGCTATGCGTTGCTGCCATATTAGTTATACAAAATTACAAAAACTCATATAACTAAATAGTTTATATATACATCCTATTGATAGTTTAGTTATTAATATTTAAATCTGTATTTATTTTTTTTGCTACTGAATCTACCTTGTATCTTTTTGTGCCTATTAGTTTAGCAATTGCTCTTTGTGATAGTTTTGTTTTTGATAACAGCTCAGTTATTAATTGCTCTAATAACTCATTATCTTTATACAACTGTTTGGCATTTCTTATTCCATTTAAGCGACAAAAGCTTGATAATATACTTTGAGCACGACTCATAAGAAAAAGCTCTTTGTCTTCTTGGGTATCTAAGTAGATATTAATGTCATCTGTACTATGAAACAATGTAAATCTGAGATTATCTTTGTTAAAATACTGCAATATAAACTGCTTTTGTTCATTACTTATATAAGAAGTTGTTTTAAAATATTCCTTATAGCTACTCCACTCATAGTCATCAGCATCATCAACTATATTAGCTTTAACAGGGTTATTATGTACATACCTAACAACATTCATTAAATACTCATCTGTTTCTATTTGCTCACTTTTATATCTATCCTGAAAAACATGACCAACTCTATCATTAATATAATTATATAACATTGCAAACTTGGTATTGGTAATGCTCATTGTTTCTTGCAACTCAGTTATTTCTGATTTTAATACTAAATGAGCGTGATTATTCATAATACACCAAGCTACTAATTGCACATTATTGCTTAACATATGTTCATTTAGTAAGTTTATATATTTTATTTTTGCTGACTTTTTGGTAAATATAGGCTCTTTGTTATTTCCTCTAACCATAACGTGATAATAGCCTGTACTGCTTATTTGTCTTGCTTTTCTAGCCAAAATATCACCCCTTTAGATTATACTATAACCGCATCTTTTTGCCAAAGGGGACTGTCCCCATTGGTTGTATAAAATAAGAGATAGTTATTAGCTATCCCTTACTTTTTGTTGTTATTTAGTTATTTCTGCGTATTATTTTACCGCACCTTATGCCAGTTGTTTTGTTATCTTTTACAGCTATTTCACCATTTACAATTACATATTTAATACCCTCATTGTCTTGTATAGGGTTACTAAATGTTGATTTATCTATTATTTTTTCTTTATTAAATATTACAATATCTGCGTCATAACCTACTGCTATTTTACCTTTATTTGTTAAGTTATAGTTTTCTGCTGCTAAACCTGTCATTTTATAAACTGCTTGTTCTAATGTTAGGCTCTGTTTTTCTCTTACATACCTACCCAACACCCGTGGAAAAGATCCAATAGAGCGTGGATGAGTCATGGGCATACCTGCTACATATAGTGAATCAGTGCAAATCATACAGCTTTTATGTTTTAATAAATATTCAACATCATCTTCACTCATTGAAAAACAAATATCGCTGACATCTAACTGATTCTGCAATAATAGCTCAACATAGGTATCAAACTCATCTTGACCCAAACTAAGGGCATATTCTGTTATTGTTTTGCCTACTGCTTTTGGAGTATGAGCAGCTCTAATAATCAACAAAGAGTTAAATCCATTTTCCTTTATATCGTTATCCCAGTCTTCATCTGGATTAAATATTTTATCTTTTAGTTGTTGTTGATATTTTTTATCTTTTAGTTGCTTTAAAAATGTTTCTGCACCATCTTTTAAACAACTTGGCGGCAATGTGCCACTAAGGGTTGTGGAGCTAGCAATATAAGGATAAGTATCATGGCTCACTTTAATACCAGCATTGTTGGCCTCATTTATTAAAGAACACGTTTCTTTAACTTTACCCCAATTTTTTTTACCTACTGCTTTATGGTGAGATATATTAACTGCAATCTTTGTTTTGGCGCCTATATTAATGGTTTGCTTAACACACTCTACTAAGCTATTTCCCTGATTTTTTAAGTGACTTGTATAGTGCCCCTGGTACTTGTTTACTATTTCACACAACTCAATTATTTCTTGTTCATCTGCATATGAGCCTGGGGCATACATTAAGCCACTCGACAAACCAAATGCTCCACTCTCTAAACACTCTTGCAATAGTATTTTCATTTTTTGCAATTGATCTGTATTAGGTTTACCATTATCTAAACCCATAGCAGCAATTCTTAATGTACCATGCCCAACAAATAAACCTAAGTTAATGCCTAACGGTAATTGCTCTAACATATTTAAATATGATTGAAAGCTAGTGTATTGTTTAAAGCTTTCATTAAGAGGGGCTCCTAGTTTACTATAATAACCATAAAATTCAGCCCAGTGATTATTACTAATTGGAGCCAATGTAAAACCACATTGACCTGCTAACTCGGTAGTAACTCCCTGTTTTAGTTTGGCGCTACACTCTGGATCTACAAAAGCAAACATATCTGTATGTCCGTGAACATCTATGAATCCTGGGGTTACAGTTTGTGACTTTGCATCAACTATTTGTTTTGCTTCGCATTGTAAATCTTTATCTATAGCTATTATTTTTCCATTATCTATTGCTATATTTGCCTTATAGCTTTTATTTGCTGTTCCATCAATTATATTAGCGTTTTTTATAAGTAGCTGTATCATTTTTATTCCTCTCTATTTATCTTTTTTTAACCAGTTCTGCTTATACATTATTCTGCTTGTTATAACCCCAAAAAGAATCAAGATAGGCATTACTATAGCAGATGGTATTAGCTCAAATTTTAGTAATACAAAACCTAATGTAAAAGGAACAATTGCTAATTTGGGATTTTTTGAAATCATACCTACCCCTAGTGCTCCAAATAAGGCAGGAATAATATTACTAAATGCTGGCTGTAAAACTGGGTTTGCCAATGGCTTTGAGAGTGGAATCATTAATAATACTCCTAGTACAATAATAATTTCTGAAACAATCGTGGAAGTTGCCATTGCTATAGTTGAAACAATATCAGATTCTTCGGTGTAATTAGAGGGATCTAAACCTACTGATTCCATAGCTGATATTGATGAAGGTATTTTTAAATTTGTGAAGTTTCCTGTTAAGACCATAATATACATTGCTGATGTACCTATTATTGGGGCTATACTTAAAAACTCACTTAAGGAAACTGGCAACATCAACATTAAAATTGAGCCTGCACCCTTAATAATATGAGGTATTGATACAGGCACATCAAAGATAAATATTAGAGTTAAAGGAAATAATAGTGTTCCAATAAAACCTAACGTTAAACTTAGTCTTCCAAAACTATGAGCCTTGTCATCGTAACTCTTTTTATTCATTATTTTTACCTCCTAAAAAGCCATTGAAAACACAACAGCAGAAATCATGCCAATAATCATGCTAAATGATATCGCAAAGTCCTTAAGCCATTTTGCTTCAGTTTTCTTTATTATTAATCCAATAATAACCATGGCACATCCACTGGTAACCATAGTTATTAAGCCTGTTCCACCTTTGGCAAGTGGTTCTGCCATAAACCTTGAATACATGGCAACTATAATTGTTGCAACTAAAATTTTACTCCAGGTATTGTCTTTTGATTTTGCAAGTCTTTTATTGAGGCTTTTTTTATACCATTTAAAAATAAAAATAGTTAAACCAATAGTTACAAATGAGCCAATAGTCATAGTACATACAGAGGTTAAATAAGACTGTGCACCATATGCTGCACTTCCTAACTCAACACCCCCAGCTGTTGCGCCCAAGTTGGCAGCTAATAACTCATAGGTTAACGAACCTATTACCGAAAGTCTACCCCAAGCTATTGGGGTTCCTAATACAGTTGCTAAAGTAATTAAAGCAATTATTATTGCAATACTTGGAACAACACTGGTAATGGCAGCCGTTTTAGCAGCTTTTTTAAGCTTTTCTCTCGAAACACCTAGTTCATCTGCTCTTTTTAAGGCCATTTTTATGTACACTATCGCCTGCCAAGTAATAAGTGCTAATAAAAAAATAACTATAATATACAGCACCGAACTATTTGCAATCTCTAAATAATTTTTCATTGGCTTGTCCCCTTTCAAACACTATTAAATTTTTATGAGTATATAATTACATCTCTAAATCAGTATAACACTTGATTGATATATGAATATTATATATAATTTATATATTATACATATATTAATTTTTGATATGGAGGTAATAATGAACATTCAGCAAATTAAACAAGTTTTAACTATTGCGGCTCTAGGTTCAATTAATAAGGCGGCTAAGGAGTTATTTTTGTCTCAACCTAACTTGTCTTTATCTATTAAAAATTTAGAAGATGAATTACAAAACTTTATATTCACTAGAACCAGTAAAGGCGTTGAATTAACTGAATTTGGAAGAGAGTTTATTGCTATTGCCCAGCCTGCATATCAGCAATTTAACTACCTAGAAGAATTTTGTTCATCTATTACCTATGATGCCCCTTTAAGCTTTTCGGTTTCTAGCCAATATTTTAAGTTTGCCAGCTCCGTATTTATTGATGTTTATAATAAATACAAAAATAAAAACACTAATTTCTCTTTTAAAGAAGAACCTATTCTTCAAGTTATATCCTCTGTACATAATCAACAATCAGAAATCGGAATTTTACTTTTATCTTCAATGCAAAAAAAGGTTTTACTAAGGCTCTTAAAATCACGTGGAATTAACTATTACAAGTTTACCACTGAAAAAGCCAGCATTATTATTGGCCCTAACAACCCTTATTTTAGTAAAAACATTAAGGGAGTTACTCGCAACATGATTTCAAATTTTCCTTTTGTAACTTATAATGATGACCAATATAATTTTAGTGTGGAATGGGCAGAGGTAGGAATTTTTAATCCTAATAATCGCATTTATGTTTCCGACAGAGCTAGTATGAATGATTTTTTAACCAATACAAATGCATTTACTGTAGGTGTTCATAACATTAATGCCTATAACAATACTGAATACTATAAAAACCTAAGAGCTTTGCCCTTTTTAGATGTGGATTTAACATTTGAATTAGGTTGGATAGCAAACAAAAGCAGACCATTGTCTGCCATTGCTCAGGAATATATTGATTTGGTAAACGATGTGTTAAAGCTATAGCTGGTTTAAGCTAGTAAAAATGTCACCAACAATATTAGTGACATTTTTACTAGCTTTATTAACTTGGTGTTGATATTAAAAAACTGTAAAATAATAAATATTTTACTTGCCAGTTACTGCACAATCACCTTGCCACTAGGCAATGGTAAAACGAAGTCTGTTCCTAACTCGTCTTGGTAATTATCATAACTTTTACGCCACTCTAGCTCATATTTATTATTATATTTTTCAATTGTGGTTTCAGTATCATACCATATGCATGATATAACCAAAGGTTGTGGTAATGTTTTTATGTTTCTGGTAGACTTTAAAATAAAGCCACCATCTGTAGTAACTATAATATCCCGTGGTGAATGTTTTAGTGAAAAGCTTTTTTTAATAATTCCTAGCTGATTATAAATTCTTAATTCACACATATCACCACTACTACAGGTAATTATAAAGTCACCATTTGGTAAGAGGGTTTCATTTAACAAGTGCTTTTGCTGTAGATTTATTTCAACTGAAGATAATATATCTCCATTTTTATTGTATTTTTCAATAATGCCTATTCTATCACTACTAGCATTTTCACGAATATGTTTTGTAATATATACATACTTATCATTTATTAAAATATCTTCACCATAGTAATTTTTATTGTTACTTAATTTACACCATATAGAATTAAGGTTTGAATCTAGCCTAGCAATAAATTTTTGCATGTTTGACGATTCACGATTTTTAAAGTCACCATTAGTTGATTCAGTCATTCCTTCAATAAGCAAACCAAACTGTTTACTATAATCAACACTTCTCACATTATCAAAATTACTTCCCCCAAATATCCTTTGTTTAATAATAGCACCTTTGTTATCTATTTTACTTAACACTATATCTTTATGGTAGTCTTGCCCCGATTTTGGTGGATTTAAGGTATCACAAACACCTACACAAAGTAATTCATCTTTTTCAGTAACTAAAATATGTTTTATTACACTGTCACAGGTTTCTATAAAACTTTGCTTCCATAAAACTTCACCTTGCTGGCTGATACAAGTTAAGTTGTTTTTATTTTGCACCTTTTGGCTTGACATAAATAAAGTAACAGGTTCATAACCAGTAAAACTAATAATTATATTGCCGTTAGGCAGTTGTTTAAACAAATCAATTGTTAAATGCTCTGATACATTAGTTAATGTTAAATGCCATAACTCTTTACCAGTAAAATCTATTTTTTTTATGTAAGGTTTATGAAATTTACGATCTTTAAAGCCTTTGATATCTTGCTTTTGTTTAAATGCTAATAAATATCCATCTTCAACTTCTATGATTTTTATTAATTCAATATTTTCATTATTTACATCATATATTCTGCTATAGTTTTGTTTTATCATTGCCAAACTAGTAAGTGGTATTTCATCAATTTTGTGAGAGCAATAATCAGTAATTTTTTCGTAATTAGTATTTCTATTTAGGTTAAAATGTGGTACACCATTTATGTCTATAATTTTAACTTCTTCATGCTTTTCTTGTTTGAACTCTTTTACATCACTTAATTTCGATTTATCTTTTTGATTTTCACTACTAAAGGCGCATAGGGTTATTAAAAGAACTACTAATAACATTAATGTAAAAATTTTTCTAATACACTTCACGACTTC
This sequence comes from Clostridium sp. 'deep sea', assembly GCF_014931565.1. Classification (NCBI taxonomy): domain Bacteria; kingdom Bacillati; phylum Bacillota; class Clostridia; order Eubacteriales; family Clostridiaceae; genus Clostridium; species Clostridium sp. 'deep sea'. The sequence continues at coordinate 3,668,020 of NZ_CP063353.1, read as the reverse complement.
ACCTTCTAACTTATAATTTGATTTGTTGATAAAAGCACTGATAGGATAGTCAACAAAATTACTGTAATTATTATCATTAACAGAGACAATTTTTTATAGTTTGTTATGTTTATTATTCGTTCTTTTACAGCAGTATTACCCAAAGCCAATAATGGTGTTGTTTGTTTTTGTGAAAGACTAATTAGTACGGATGCGTATTCTTTAACCTGTTGTTTACTAATTAAAGTTACTACTTTTTCATCACACGCCTTTTCTATATCTCGTTCACAAAGATATAAAAAATACCAAACAAAGGGGTTAAACCAGTGAATACAGGTAATAAAAATACTTACAAGTCTCCACAGATTATCTCTTCTTTTAATATGGCTACACTCATGCAACAAAATATAGTTTACATAGTCTTCTTTAATAACAGTAGGCAAGATAATTGTTGCATTAACTATACCCATTACTACTGGAGTTTTAAGTTTACTTATTTGTTTAAGTTTTATATTGTTCGAGAGTTTTAGTTTTTTACAGCAATTCTTTAAATCAGCTTCATAACCTTTCACTAAAGTTGCTGTCTTAAACTGCTTAATAGTTAATATATACAATACTATAGCTACTATAACAGCTATAACTAGGCCTACAAACCAAAAGTTACTTATAATGTTAAATAGACTCTCTATGTTATCATTTTTATACACTAAAGGCTGATAATTTTTTACTGCCAACAGAAAATTAGTGGTTGTTACTGGTGGTCTTATTGGAATAAATGTTTCTCCAAATTTAACATGTATTGCTTTTGCAAACCTACCAGCAATAAGATTAATTAAACTGTACTTACTAGATATTGTTAGTGGAAACAAAAACCTAAAAGCAACAATAGCCCACAAAGCAAATATAAACTTTTGAGGAAAAAATTTATGCAATAGTTTTACCAAAACTAAAACTATTAGCCCTACAAAAGAACCCATAATACTCATGTTGAGTAAATAATAAAATATGGTATTTAGCATTTTTTTACCACTAAAGCTTTTTGTCTATTAAGTCTTTTAACTGAGATATCTCATCATCAGTTAAATTTTCTTTTTTTATAAATGAGCTAAAAAATGTTTTTACAGAGCCCTCAAATAGTTTATTAATTAAATCACGGGTTTCAGCTAATTGAACTTGGTCTCGTGAAATTAAAGGCACACATATATAGTTGGGTTCTTCACGCTTTACAGCATTTTTAGCTACTAACTTTTTTATAACAGTATAGGTGGTATTTTTATTCCAACCTATTTCATCGTTTGCCAATATACTAAGTTGTTTAGCACTTACTGGCTGTTTTTGCTGCTGCCATATTAATTCCATTAATCTTAATTCTGCATCAAATAATTTTATTTTTTTCATTTATAACACCTCAGACTATTGTAATAGTATATATCAATACTACCATGATAGTCTGTAGATGTCAATATTGCAAAGAAGGTCAAATTTATCATTAGCTTCTTAGAGTTTTAGCTAAAAAATTTAGCCAATTTAAATACTTACCATAACTAACAAGTTACTGCACAATAACTTTGCCACTTGGCAATGGTAAAACAAAATCTGTTCCTAACTTATCTTGGTAATTATCATAGCTTTTACACCACTCTAACTCGTATTCATTATTATATTTTTCAATTATTGTTTCAGTATCATAAAGTGCAAGAGACACAACTATAGGCAGAGTTGCTCGTTTAATGTATCTAATAGATTTTATAATAAACCCTCCGTCAACAGTCGGAATAATATCTTGTGGAGAATAGTTTAAGGCATAATTTTTTTTAATTAATCCCTGATTACTATAAATTAATAAATCACCCACATACCTATTGCTACATTTAACTATAAAATTGCTACAGGGAATTAGAAAATCGCCATTTGGTAAAAGAGTTTCATGTTTAAATCGCTTTTGAGATAGCTTGCTTTTAGTTGATAATACTATATCTCCATTATCATTGTATTTTTCAATAATACCTATGCTATTAATGCCCACATCTCTAGCATGTTTAGTAAGATATAAGTATTTATCACTTATTAAAACATTATTATTAAAGCATTCGCTAATCTTATTTAGTCTGTACCATATAGTGTTAAGATTAGAATCTAGCCTAGCTATAAACCCTTGGTTATCTGAGAAATCTCTATTTTTAAAGTCTCCGTTAGTTGATTTAGTTACTCCTGCAATAACTAAACCGAACTGCTTGCTGTAAGCAATACAGTGAACATCATCGTAATCGTTACCTCCAAATAATCTTTGTTTAACAATAACGCCATTGTTATTTATTTTAGTTATTACTATGTCTCTAACTGAGACTGATGATTTATCAGTTAAGTTTTTGGTGTTACAAATTCCAACACAAAGCAAATCATTATTTTCAGTATTTAAAATATGTTTTATTACACTTCCACATGTTTCTGCAAAGCTTTGTTTCCATAAAACCTCGCCTTGCTGGCTAATACAAGTTAAATTATTCTTTTTATGCAACTGTTGATTAGCTTCACAGCCTGAAAAACTAATAATTAAATTTCCGTTAGCCAGTTGTTTAAAATAATCTATTGTTAAATGTTGCAATGCATTATCTATTGTTAACTGCCACAATTCTTTACCAGATAAATCTATTTTTTTAATGTATGGTTTATAAAACTCACGCTCTTTAAAGCCCTTTATATCTTGCTTTTGTTTAAATGCTAATGAATATCCCTCTTCAACTTCTATTAGCTCTTTTAATTCACTATTGGGATTCTCTGCATCATATATTTTAAAATTATTTATTTTTATTAGTGACAAACTAGTAAGAGGTATTTCATTAATTTTATTAGGTTGATAATCGCTAATATTTTGACAATGTTTATTTTTATCATCGTTTAGATCTGCTATAGAATCTATAATTGCTTCTATATCTGTATTTATGATTTGGGTTGGTTTTTCACTACTAAAGGCACCTAAAGTTATAAACATAACTATTATTAATATAAATATTGATATTTTACTAACATACTTCACTTCTTCACCTTCTCTTATTTATTGTTGAATCTATAATGGGACTTTAAGTTTTGCATTAATTTTTTTAAATTTTATTCAAGTAAACTAAACAGACTATCGCAATAGTATACTCATACTATCACGATAGTCTGTTGGTGTCAACATATTTATAGTTTAGTTAACATGAATGAAATTACTGCACAATAACTTTTCCACTTGGCAATGGTAAAACAAAATCTGTTCCTAACTTATCTTGGTAATGATCATAACTTTTACGCCACTCTAGCTTATATTCATTGTTATATTTTTCGATTATTGTTTCAGTATCATGCCGCATACATGAAAATGGTAGTGTTTTAATTTCTCTAATAGATTTTAAAATAAAACCTCCATCAACAGTGGGTATAATATCTTGTGGCGAATGTCCTAAGAAATAACCTGTTTTATAATTGCCCTGATCATTATAGATTAATAAACAACAACTATTACGATTAGCATTGGCCACTATAAACCATCCATTTGGTAGTAGTGTATGTTTTTTGAATATATCGTATTGTGTGGTGGTAGTTAATTGTTTATATAATCTATCACCAGTCTTATCATATATTTTAATCATAGCTATTCTTTCATGGTAAGTATAATCATCAAAAAGATATTTAGTAAGATAAATAATTTTATTATTTACTATAATATTTTTATTGTTCGTGTCATCGTTATGTTTATCCATGTTTATTCTACACCATAAAGTGTTAAGATTTGAATCAAACAGAGCTACAAAGTCTCGAGTATCTTTAAATATGCGTTCTATAAATTCACCATCAAATGACTTAGTTGCTCCTGCAATAACCAAACCAAACTGCTTATTGTATTCAACACAATGAACATCATCGTAATTGCTACCTCCAAATAATCTCTGTTTAACAATAACGCCTTTGTTATTTATTTTGGTCAGTACTATATCTCTATGATACTGCTGATCTGACTCGATTGGGTTTTTAGTATTACAAGCACCAACACAATACAATTCATTTTTTTCAGTATATAAAATATGTTTTATTACACTTCCGCAGGTTTCTGTAAAGCTTTGTTTCCATAGAACTTGGCCTTGCTGGCTAATACAAGTTATACTCTTTTTCTGTAACTGCTCGTGAAGTTCACAAGCTGTAAAACTAATAATTATATTTCGGTTAGGTAGTACTTTAAAGTAATCTATCGTTAACTTCTGCAATGCTTTATCTATTGTTAACTTCCATAGCTCTTTCCCAGTTAAATCTATTTTTTTTATGTATGTATTATAAAACTCACGCTCTTTAAATCCTATAACATCTTGCTTTTGTTTAAATGCTAATAAATATCCATCTTCAACTTCTATTAGTTCTTTTAATTCACTATTTGGGTTATCTGCATCATATATTCTAAAATTATCTATCTTCATTAGTGACATACTAGTAATGGGTATCTCATTAATTTTATGAGAACAATAATCACTAAGTTTTTCATAATATTTAATTTTAATCGTTTTTAGATGTTGCATATCATAAATAGTTGTTACATCTTTATCTGTATCGATAATCTGTATTTGTTTTTCAATACTTATTACACCTAAAGTTATAAACACAACTATTATTAATATAAATATTGATATTTTATTAATATACTTCACTATTTCACCTTCTAAATATTGTATAATTACACCTACTTTTTTCTTGCAGTTATTCAGTCATTTCTGCTGTTGTTTTCTAAGTTTCTTTGCATTGTTTAATTTATTTTTATTGTTTAAAACATCCCCTCAGACTATCACAATAGTTTATATTTATCCTATCATGTTAGTCTGTAAGTGTCAACGTTATTAACTTAGTCTATAATACTTCTTTAGGTAATGAACAACGCTGGAATCACATCACTACAATATTAGCGATAAAATATTAACTCAGTTGTAATCTAAGCTAACGAGTTTACTGTACAATAACTTTGCCACTTGGCAATGGTAAAACAAAATCTGTTCCTAACTTATCTTGGTAATGATCATAACTTTTACGCCACTCTAGCTTATATTCATTGTTATATTTTTCGATTGTAGTTTCAGTATCATAGTATGTATATGAAATACAGGGTTGTGGTAGTGTTTTAATGTTTCTTACAGACTTTAAAATAAAACCTCCATCATTAGTAGGTATAATTTCTCGTGGTATATATTTTAGTGAGTATCTTTTAACTGCTTGATTATTATAAATTAGCAAATCACACTTATTCTTTTTACCATTACTGCAAATAACTAAAAAATTCCCATTTGGTAAAAGGGTTTTACTTAACATTTTTTCTTGATCCAGTTCATCTTTAACTGAACATAAAATATCACCATCTTTGTTATACTTATCTAAAGATATTATGGCATTACCCCTAGAGTACCTAACATGTTTTGAAACATATAAGTACTTGCCACTTATTAATAAAGCTTCATTATAGGTATTTGTATTATTGCTTAATCTATACCATATAGTATTAAGCTCTGAATCTAGCCTAGCTATAAATTCTCGGATACCCACCTGTTCACGATTAAAGTCGCCATCAGTTGATTGAGTGATACCCCCGATAAGCAAACCCAACTCTTTGTTATAAACAACACTTCGCACATTATCGTAGTTGCTACCACCAAACACTCTTTGCTTCATAATAGTGCCTTTGTTATCCAGTTTAATTATCATAATATCTCGATAATACGCTCGCTCTGATTTGGGTGGATTTAAGGTATTATATACACCTATACAAAGCAGTTCATCTTTATCAGAAATTAAAATATGTTGTATTACACTTTTACAGGTTTCTGTAAAATCTTTCTTCCATAAAACTTTACCTTTTTGACTTATACAAACTAAATAATTTTTATCCTGAACCTGTTTGCCGGAGAATAAAAGTGACATAGGGTCATACCTAGCAAAACCTATAATAATACTCCTGTTATTAAGCTGTTTTAGGTAAGATATTTTAAAATTTTCTAACACCTTATCTATTGTTAACTTCCACTGTTCCTTACCAGTTAAGTCTATTTTTTTTATGTAAGGCTTACCAAACTTATGCTCTTCTTGCTCTTGTTTAAAGGCTAATACATATCCATCTTCAACTTCTATTATTGTTTTAAATTCATTCTTTGCATTATATAAATCATATATTATACTGTCATTTTGCTTCTTTAATATTAAGCTATTAATAGATATTTCATTAATTTTATTTGAAAAGTAATCATTAATTTTTTCATAATTAGTTTTAATATTTAGATTTATATGTGGTATGCCATCTATCACTGTAACAAAATCTTTGCCAACACTCTGTATTTTTTTTGGTTTTTTAAGCTCTAATTTTGTTTGACTTATCTCACATAATATAGTTTTTTGTTTTTGGCAATACAAAATATATACAGATATTGTCATAACTATTATTAACATAAATATGGTTACTTTAATTATGCCTTTCATAATTTCACCTCTAACTTATTGTATGATTTGATAAATAAACATTACTAAGAAAAGCGTATAAAAACGCTTCAGACTATTGCGATAGTCAATTCTATACTATCACGATAGTCTGAAGATGTCAATTCACAATTTTATAGGTTTAAGGTTTTAATTGTTTAGTTAATGTTACTTTGTTTTCTTATGCCATATTGATATTATTCTTATAAGGATGTAATAAAACCTTAACGGGATTTCTTTAGTAATCAAAGGTTTTTCACCTGCTATGCTATTATTTTTTAGTGATATTAATAATTAAAATATAAACTCTCTTTAGCATTAAACCTATGTTAATGTTTTTTATTAATACATATATATTGTATCATAAATTCTATTTTTGTTTATTTACAGTAACTTTAAAGGTATATTAAAATTAAGTAACAGCTATTATTTTGGTATTATAGTAAACTTTACTTATTCTATAAAACTAATAATTATTAATTCTAAGAATTATCACAATCAAATTTAAATTATATTTAGACAGCCAAAATAGTCATAATCATAAAACAATTTTAATTAGTTAAATTTAATTTAAATTTTATTTAGCATATACTAATTTGTAATTTTTTCTAGTTTTTTTTTGAACATACATCTCATTAACTATTGGAGATTTAATTTTATTATGGTAGCATAAAATAGACCCATAATATTTGCCTAAGTTTTACTAAGTATAACTTAGTCACTTTAACTTTTGTTGGAGGACTCAATGAATAAACAGGTTGTAGGTACCATATTTTATAATGAATTAGCCAATATTTTTAAGAGTACTTATTTTGAGCTCCTATTAACTGGGTCTATTGTACTTGGTGACTATGTTTTTCAAAAAAGTGATATTGACTTTGTTGTTTTTATAGATGATAGAATAGCTAATAATATTGAACATAGAATCTATAGACTTCATGACATGTTTAAGATAACTGATAATATCCTAAATAAGTTAGAGGGAGTATATTATGAAGTAGTAAATAACCAAATAGTTGGTGGTATATATATTGGCTCTTCTAAAACAAGTTGGAAAAGGATTAATGGAGTAATACACTCTATTTTAGAGATAGACATCTTAAAAAAACATCACTATAAAGCTGCCGAAACCAGAAAAGATTTTATGAAGGTTTTACCTAAGTTTATATCTAACAATGTTCTAAAAAATTACTTACTTCACCATAATAAAAGCCTTGTAGAAAAAAACACAACCCTAAATGATCCTCAATTTACAGTTCATGCAATACTATGGGCATTTAGGAGTATTTACTTTTTAAACAACAATAAATACTGCTCCAAAGCCCAGTCAATTACCTATATAAAAGAGCAGTCTCTATTTAGCAAATATGCAGATTTAATTAAAGTTATTGAAACTTATACAGACTCAAGAGATGAAACTATTTTAAGCCAAATAAAAAATATAAATGATAGGTTCTCAGAATTATTGCAATACATTAATCTACATTTAGAGCAGTATAATAATGTTAATGTTGAAATAGCAGTAACAACAAGTGATAGTGATAATTTTAACGAAATAGTTTTAGCTACTCAAAGCTATTTACAGCAGTATTTAAGTAATGTCAATATTACCAAAGAAGAAAAAACTTATCGTTATAATCATAGTCTAAGGGTTGCCAATATAGGTCTTAATTTAGCTGAACTAGAGGGAGCTAATAAAAATATAGTAGTCTTAAGCTGTTTATTACATGATATTGGAAAATACGATACAAATGATAATGTTGAACACGGCAGAGTATCAGCTAAAATAGCTTTTGAATTTCTAAAAACTCAAAATTTAAGCGGGCAAAATATAGCTGACATTTGTTACGCTATTGCTGCCCATGTAGACAATAGATGTGGTTATGAATATAAACACACTTTAGAGGCAGCCATAGTTAGTGATGCTGGTAATATTGATCGTTATGGAGCTTATAGAATTTACAAACATATTCAATGGAGCACCAACAATTACAAGGGCAATTTAAATAAGGAAAAAGAAGCCATTAAAATGCGTATCGAAAAGCTTGAAAGATATTCAAATAACAAGGTCATGCAAACTAAATCGGGTAATGCCTGGTTCGCAAAACAGCTAAGACTGCAAATTGCCTATTTTAAGGAATATATAAATGAAATAGATATGACAATTATACCGTATGTGTAATAATTTAATAAACCAAAAAAATCCTATTTATTAATAGGATTTTTAAGTTTGTCTTATTTACTGCTTGAGGTAAAATTTTTATAAAGCTCTACTTTTCCTTATTTGTTTCATGGCTCATCTGATCTAAAATAATCCAAGGATTATTCTCGTCTCTTCTTACTAAATACATGCGGTGTTTAATGTAGCCAGAATCCTTAAAGGTTTTAGTGTTGTCATATTGAACATCATAATAAGCATCTATAATAGTTGCATGACCTTCTTGTACTTCATAAACCCTCCATTTAGTAGTGTTTTTCCACATCTTAACATAGTGTTCAATCTCACTTTTAGCTGCCTTTGTTACTTTATCTAGTTTAAAACTTTTAACATAATTTGAAGGGTCATTTTTCATGTTCAATAAGTATTGTGTAACAGTGTCTTCTGCACTCAGTAATTGATATTTTTGAGGTATGGTACTATATGTAACTTGCCATTCAGAAAAATCATCTTCACGTATTAGGTATTTTAGTTGTTTGTAATGTCCACTTTTTAAACCTGTTTTAGCATTATTATACTTAATAGAGTAGTCTACTAGCAAAACACTCAATTTATCATTTGTTATTTCATTTTTACTGTATAGTTTTATATAATTAAGCTCATTGGGGTACATATTTTTATTTAATTCCTGTATATCATTTATAAAAATACTGTTTACCTCTGGCAATTTTATAAGTTCATTACATGAATCCTCTGCTACTTCATAAATAGTATCAAATGTGTTGTTATACTTTTCACTCTCTTGGTAAATAGACCAGGCTTCTTTTTTTATTAAATAAAATCTTCTTGTAAGTTCAGTAATATCATTATTATGTACTTTATCAATAATATTTATTTTAGCCAAAACTACGCTAATATCATCTTCTGTTAAGTTTTCATTCATTAAAAGCTCTTTACCACCGTATTTTCTGAGTAAATAATTACTTTTATCTAACTCTTCTACAGAAGTAATTTCGTATTGTTTATTGACTTCTAAATTATTCATATCTTTTAACAAATAGCTATAAACAGTCTGCTGAGGGCTATCAGCTTCATAAAGCAAAACGCTTTCATTAGCGGTATTTATGTATAGCTTAACACCCACTGTTGCTAACAAAATAAATGCCACTACCACAAGACAAAACAAAACAAAATCTTTTGTGTCAGTTATTTTGTTTTTCATAAATTATTGTCTCCTTTCTTTTTAACAATACTTACACATATCTTATTGTAATGTAAATATTTCCATTGGTCAATTTACTTATTTAAAAAACAGTACTAAAAAAGGTGTTGTTTCAACACCTTTTTTAGTACTGTTTGAATAGGAGAAAATATAATGTTGTAGTATATTATATTTTGGAGAGTCATAGTTACTGATATTGGCTATTTTCTACCAGCAACATGTAAAAATATATAAATTTTAATTTGTATTAGCTAAATTTACACCTAAGTTTATACACTGCTTTGCACTATCTGCTTCGGGTGTTAGGTTAACAGTTAGACCCGAATCTATTAGCTTTGCCCCAAATCCCTTCATTTGATCTTCCCAATTGCGCATCCATTCACCATCGCCCCAATCATAAGAGCCAAATAAAGCTACAATTTTGTTGCTAAAATCAATATCTTCAAGTGAATCTACAAACGGTTGCATAAGCTCTTCCTCTAAGATTTCGGCTCCCATAGAGGGACAACCTAAAGCCAAATACTTAGTATCAGCCACCATTTCTTTTGTAGCATTTTCAACAGCTACTATGTTGGTATCGCCACCTGCAGAGTTAAAACCTTCTGCAATTAAATCTGCCATTTCAGCTGTATTACCTGTACCGCTCCAATATATTATAGTAAGTTTTTTCAATGTTTTTACCTCACTTTACTAAACACTCATTAAAAGTACTTCCTCGGGAGCTTTAATTTTTAAGAGTGATTTTATTGTTTGTTTTGAGTTTTGAATTGCGTTAAATATTTGATCTGATGGTTCACTATAACCATACACTCTCCAACCACATATTTTTGTTAATTTTAGTGATGGATGTCCGATAAAACCTAATACATCTTTTAAAGGGTACCCTAAAAATATACCAATTTCATGGGGGATGACGCCTAATGTAATATTACTTATTAGCTTACGCATATAGTCCTGAAAATTATATTCTTTAGGATACCCCTGCTGTTTTAAAAACTTTATGTTTCTTTTATCTGTTAAAACGTTATTTAGCTTATTTTCGTTATAAAAAAGTACTTTAATATTGTTATTTTTTAGTTTAACAACTGTATGTTTTACTCTTACACACCTCCCTAAGCTATTATTAATTATTGAAAGTTTTTTATTTAAGTTTTCATCATTGCTTAAAAAGCTTAACAATTCAGCAGGTTTTGTGCCCATAAGTACCGGACCAATTTTCTCTACTAGCCATTTTGTGAAGCCAGTGTTATGTGAGTTAAACACACACTTACAGGTACTCATAAACATAACCTCCTTATTTATTGATAATGATTATCATTATTGATTAACTAAATGATATCATACTATCACTAGTATGTAAAGAGCATTAACATAAATATTGCATATTTTTATCTATAAAAAAAACCTAAGTAAATTTACTCTACCTAAGTTTAGTATTTTTTATTACTTTACCTTTATTCGTAAAACTGTTTTTAGCTTATTAGGCTCTGTTTTGCGAAAATCACTAATATAAATTTCACGATGTTTTTTACTCAATCTCGTTAAATTATTCTCTTTGCAGTAATTATGAATTTTATTAAAGCTAGCAGGCTCATTATCGTAACTTCCTACATGAAGCATTTGCACACATTTTCCTTCTTTAATAACTTGAAACTTAACTCTATTTAATAATTCATGAGGTTTTTTATTTTTTACAGCCTCAATAATTTCATTAAAAAAATGGTTAGTAACAAATTCTGGTTGTCTTATCATTATAGTATAAGCTAAATTATCTTTATTTAACTCTCCCTCAACATGTTTGCTTTTGTCAGCAATATCCCATTCACCTTCTAATGGATAAACCGATAGTTATAGTAGTCCTTAGGGGGGTTCTTAGACTTATAAGACATACGTATAGCATAAGAAACTGAGTACAATACAGCAATACAATCACTAAAGTGTACATTATTAGGATTACCCACACCAGCTATTGTGCAAAATCTAAACTCCGGAACCTCTATTAATTCTGGTTTTTGATTAGGTAAATAAAGCTTTTTATCATGTTTACGCCATTCTATTTTCATATAAACACCTCTTTAGCTTATTTTAACAAAATTAATATGACAACTATTTGTCTTATTTAAAATCTATTTTTACTTGTATGTTAATAAAAAATTTATTGGCATAGTAGTAGGAATATCGATAATTTTCATTAATAATTATATCTCCACTAGAGCTTAAATTATTATCTATAATAAACTTTTTAAATCGTTTAACCTCATGTTCTAGTTTATTGTCATTACTAATAAAAACTCCATGGCATAAATATTTACCTGCTGAAAGCTCTAACTTTGGAAGGTATCGTTCATACTCTTCCTTATCATAGTCTTTATACATGCTAATAATTTTATTACCATGATAGATATGATAGGCCGAGTCATAGGCATCCAAAAAGGGTATTGTGCAATATTTAAGTATTTCATAGGTTTCTTTTATGTTATAGTTGAAAATTGCTCCTATATGCAAACAAACTAACTCTCTTTTAGGCATTTCAATTATTCTAAATTCAAAGTTATTTTTTTTAAACTGATTAGCAACATCCACCTTTTTTTGAATAGATTTTCTCTTATTTTGTAAATCTGCTATTTGTTTATCTACCGTAATTAAAGACCTATTTAACATAGCTATGTAGTCTTCTATTTTATAATCAGTCAGTATAGTTTTAAGCTCTGCAAGAGATACTCCTAAGTCTCGTAATATTACAATTGCATCTAACCTATCTAATTGCTGAAAATTATAGAGTCTATAACCATTAGCATCAATTTTTAAGGGTTTTATGATACCTATTTTTTCATAGTATCTTATCTTAGAGGTAGATATATTAAGGATTTTTGCTAGCTCACCTATATTTAAAAATTCACGCATTTTATACTCACCTTTTCATTGACATTAAACCTACTTTAAGGTTTATTATATAAAACAGTTTTAATTAGTTCAAGAAATAAAGATATTTAGATTAGTTAGGATATGAAAGGAACATGATAGTGACTGGTAAACATAAAAGAATTGATTTAGAAAAAGAAAAGGTATCAAAAATATTTTGGACCTACGCTATACCCTCTTTAGTAGCCGTTTTGGCGCAAAATACTGCTGGTTTAGTAGATTCTGCTTTTATTGGACGTTTTGTAGGCCCTAATGGCTTATCCGCCATAACCTTAGTTATGCCTTTTGTTTTTTTATTTGGTGGTGTAGGCACAATGTTAGCCATAGGGGGCAGTACCTTAGCTGGAATCTATAAAGGTAAGGGAGAGTATGAAAAAAGTAATAACTATTTTGTAGTGACCATTAGCTTAATTGCAATTGTATCTATATTGGGCTCAATAATACTCTTTTATACCGGAGACTTAATTGCTGAAATTCTTAAGCTAAGTGGAGAAGTGGCAGGATTTGTTAACGATTATACAGGCGTTTTATCAGTATTCATTTTACCCTTTATAACGTCTTTTGCTTTTTTATTCTTTTTAAAACTTGATGGTAAACCTGCTATAGCTGTGGCTACATCTGTAAGTGGCACTGTTATAAATGTTATATTAAACTTTTTATTTATTGTTGTCTTTAATATGAAAATGATAGGTGCGGCTTTGGCTACAGGTTTATCTCAGCTTATTCCTTGTTTAATCTTTTTGTATTTAATAATTACTAGATCTAGCTGGAAATTTACTAAGCCAAAGTTTCTTAAAAAAGATATTTTGGCTATGATTTTTAACGGTTCATCAGAGCTATTGAGTATGGCGTCTACATCTATAGCAGGCTTTGTCTATAATGCCTTAATTATTAGTAAAATTGGTTTAGATGGCGTTGCAGCTTATTCTGTAGCAATGCAAGTTGCTAATATTTCAACCTCTATTTCTTATGGTTTTGCTGAATCTTGCCAATCTTCTATTAGTGTAAATGTAGGTGCCAAACAATTTAAGAGGGTTAAAAAACTAAGACAATATGCTGTATACTCTAATCTAATTGCTGGTATTTTTATGGCTATTGTTTCTGTTGTATTTAGTAAAGAGATTATTAGTGTTTTTACAAATAAAAGTAACATTATTCAGTTAGCATCATTTATTTTGTTGTTTTATGCTATGTCGTTTTTACTAAAGGGAGTAAATATAGCTTTAGCTACTTATTATACATCGGTTAACTCTCCTTTAATATCCTGTATAATTGCTCTATCTAGGAGCTTAGTTGTTTTTATTATAGGGCTTTATTTAATGCCGCTTATCTATGGAAAAAACGGAATTTGGATTGCAACGATTTTTGCTGAATTTGTCACCACGATAATTGCTTTAATTTATTTAAAGTTTTATCCATACGGATCGCTAAAGAATATTAAGAATGATATAAAAGCAGTTAAAGCCAGTTAATTGTTTTAATGTTATAGATAAAGCAGCAGTGAGTAAATCAATTTTTCAATTTACTCACTGCTGCTTTATTAATATATAGTACAATTTCACTAACTAATTTTATTTCAGTTATACCTAAGTTCCACAACGGAATCACCCAAGGTAATTCCAGCGAATACTTGTTTAGGTAACAATTAAAATAGAGCTATTGCATCTTTTACTTTTCATTTAATTTTTTAACAACAAACTCTCTAATTTTTACAAAACCCTGCTTTTTGTAAAAGTTGGCAGCCTCATCATTGCCAATCCAATAATCTAGTTTAATTTCATTTATACTATAAAGTTTAGCAATTTTATATATTTTTTGCATAAAGGCTTGTCCATAACCCCTACCTTTATAGCCTTTTTTTATGCTGATTTGATGAACATATATATCCTTAAAGCCTTTACTAAACTCACTTTCGGCATTGGCTCTTAGCTCTAGCCAAGCGTAACCTATATAATCATTATTATCTTCTAACACTAAAAACAGATGCTCTTTATTATTTATAAATTTATTAAAAAATACTATCATACTTTCATATTTGTAGTCTTTAAAATACTCTGGATATAACTCAACATGAATTGTATGTACATGTTCATTTAACTGTGCTATTAACTCGCTACTATTAGTTCTATAAAAGTTCATTTTTAACTCCTAAAACTATTTGCTCCAAATCACTGAGCCACTAAAGCCATAACCATCCTGAGATATAAACATTCTAAACTCTTTATTCTCTTTATTTTTCCATTCAATAACCTTGTTAGCCATGCCACAGGGTAACGAAGTTTTAATGTAAATTGAGCTATTTTCTATTTCATCATACTCTTTAATTACATCGCTATTTACTAGTTCTTTTTCCTGCTCATCCCAAACTACATTAAGAAGTTTAAAATCAAAGATTTCACCAATAATCTCTATTTTAACATTGGCACCAGTTTGCTCACATTCAATAGCTATTTCATCAAACTCTTCTACTAAACCATCAATATTATCGCCAATAATATTTACTGATAAATCTACCCCATCTTCTGGCATTAAAACATACTCAAAATTATTATCATGTACAGCTACAATTCTCATTACTTGTTTTTGATAATGCTCTTCGGGCCTTAAATCATCTTCTGGATTTTGTACATTTGGTGTTGCTACTTTGTTACAGCCTACTAATAATAAACAGAATAATAAGGTAATAATAGTTAGTTTAGCTTTCATTATAATTATCTCCTTAATACAGATCTTATAAAAAAGTTGATTATACCAATAATAATTTAAAAGCAGCTGTACAATCTACTTATTATTATAACATTGTACTAAAGCTTTTGAGCTAAAATTCCATACCAATTAATATAGTTAAAATCCTCTGTAAAATCACCTATTTTATTTTGTTCTTGTTTTGAACCTAACCATATTGAATCCAAATCATAACAGCCAACTAACCTATATCCATTATTTTTTAACATGTTAGTATAATCTTTTAGTATAAGAGGGTAGTAGGTTGGTGCAGTTAATATGATATGTTTTTCATGTTTACCATTTTTATCAGTTGAGGTTACAAACACAAAATCTACTGAACCATCTTTATACCAGTTCCAAAATTGATACAGGCTCTTATGTTCTGTGTTTGTCATTACCATAGGGTCAAATGCCTTAAAACTTGGTTTTTCTTTTACAATCAAGTCCCAGTTTCGTATGTCTATATATAGATATCCCTTATCATTAAGTTTTGCCGAAACCTCTTTTAGGAAAATATCAACATCATTATTACAGATATGCGGAAGTGAATTACCTGTAGATATTATACAGTCATATTTATTAGGAAGCTTGCTGTTTAGTTCTCTAAAATCACTATTATAAAGATTTATATCATAACCTGCTTTATTAAAATTCTCTTTAGCTTTTTTAAGTAAATTTTCACTTATATCTGAACCAGATACATCGTATCCTAACTTAGCTAATGGTAATGATGTGCCACCTGCACCAATAGAACAATCATGAATCATTTTAACTTTTAAACCTTTAAAAAGATCGTTATAAAAGTCTTTTAATAATTGTTGTTTATTATCTGCCATATTTTGATTATATAAAGCTGAACTATCATAGATTTGCATTATTTCTCCCCCATTTCTGTTAATATGTAGCTTAAGTTCATTGTATACAATATACCGTTCTACGTCAACAACTTAAAAGGGTTAATTTTCCTAAATGTAAATATCTTATAAAACATCCTGTCGTACCAATAACAACACTCCAAGTAGTAATTATATAATTATAGCTAGTTCCGCTATCTTACTAACCAATCCAAGCTGTTATCTTCACCAAAGCTGGTAACATTATATAAAAATAAGGCATTATCTATCTTGTTCTCAGTAATATAATCATAAATATTAAGCTTATAATAACGTAGATCTACCACATGTATTTCCTCATAATGGTTTGCTAAAAATGGAATAAAACAGTGTGAATAAGAGTCTTTTATAACTATTAGTTTTTTATTATTGGTAACACTGCTAGTAATTTTTAATAAAGCATGATTGCCACCCAAAAACATTGAGTACTTATCCTTTTTTGTTAAATAACTGGTATCGTAAAGAGATGTGCTTTTTGATTCACTATCTAAATACTCTAGCTGGTAACTAACTGAAAATTTAGGATTAAATGTTTCTATTGAATCTGCTGGTAGTTGTTTGTTAGCCTTAGAGTAATAGGTGCCAAAAAAACTATCACTAACTGTTTCAATACTAAAATCATTGATGTTATAGGCAGTAAAACCCATGTCCTCAGCGTACTTAGTATAGGCATAATATGCACCACGCATCGTCCAGTGGTGATCTGTTTTAAAGTAAATATATTCATCTTTAACATTGTTTAAAGTACTATATATATCACTAAAAATAATCCCATTATTTAAGTTTTGTTTAACAGTGTTAATAACTGTTAGTTGATCAAAAACTGAAACAAACTTAGGAAGCTTATCTTCGTAGATTTTTATAGAATTTGGTACTAATAAAACACTGGTCTGTAGTTCTGTAAGTTTACTAGCAAAATAGTTAAGATTATTAATATTGTTACTAAGTGTATCACTAGGTTTTTTAAATTTTTTAAATAAGTAATTATCTTTACCAAAATAGATATCATTATTTTCTTTTTTTTGCAAAACACTCTCTATACCAGATTTAATAAAAACCCATTTATCTCGATATAATACTTGATCTATTACATATTGCTCAAATGATTCTGTAAAATCTCCAGACATAATTTGTTTTAAACTAAGCTTAGGAAATTTGGCTAATACCCTATTTTCAGATTCCGAAAAACTTTTTTCAGGCATTAATGCGTAGGATATATTAAAGGTTACTAATATACCTATAAATATTATTATTAATGTTTTATTAGCTGTATTGTTCATTTTTAAGTTCTCCTAAAATCTAAAGTATAAAAATGGATTATATGAGGCATCTACTAAATAAGCTATTGATATTATAAATAATGTGACAAAACAAATTAACTGAAGTATAGAATATTTTTTATAATTACATGTCACTTTTCTTACAAAATTCTTTATAATAGGAGTACTAAAAATAGTTAATAGAACTAATAATACTGCATAATTACTAACTAAGTATAAAAAGCTATTATCTATTAATTTACCGGTAAAAGCAAACATTTTATTAATATAACAATAAATATCATTTAAACCCTCGTAGTTGAATAACACCCAAGATATTAGTATTAACATTAAAGTATATAATCTTTTTAAAAGTGTAGGTAGTTTATTTAGCAGACTCAGTAAAAATAGCTTTTCGAGTGCTATTATGACCGCAAAATACAAACCCCATAACATGAAATTGTAGTTTGCACCATGCCAAAAACCTGTTAAGAGCCAAACAACTAAAAGATTAAAATAGGTTCTTATTTTGCCCTTTCTATTTCCTCCTAAGGGTATATAAACATAGTCTTTAAACCAAGTACCTAAAGATATATGCCACCTTCGCCAAAACTCCGTAATGCTTTGAGATATATAGGGGTAATTGAAGTTCTCTAAAAAACTAAAACCAAACATATGACCAAGCCCAATAGCCATATCTGAATAACCACTAAAATCAAAGTAAATTTGAAAACCAAAAGCAATAAGCCCTAACCAAGCCGTAGCTACAGACAAGTTAGCAATAGAACTGGCTTGCACCTCAGCAAAAAGCAAACCTATATTATTAGCTAATAAAACTTTTTTTGCTAATCCAATAATAAACCTCTTAATACCATAGGCTATTTTATGATAGTTTTCTGTTCTGTTTGTTAATTGTTTAGCTACAGTTTTATATCTCACAATAGGTCCGGCAATTAGCTGTGGAAACAATGTTACATAGGTTGCTAAAGCTATTGGAGATTTTTGTGCTGGAACTTTATTTCTGTATACATCTATGGTATAAGACATAGTTTGAAAAGTATAAAACGATATACCAATAGGAAGCGGTAAGTTTAATAGCTTAAAGCTGGTATTAAATAGCATATTAACGTTTGTAATTATAAAATCACCATATTTAAAAAAAGCTAATAATCCTAAGTTTATTAAAATAGATGAAATAACTAATAGTTTTGCTTTATATTTATTTTCTCTATATTTATCTATTAATAAGCCATGCATATAATCTACAACAGATGAAAAAATCATTAAACCTATATATACTGGCTCACCCCAAGCATAAAAAAACAAACTAGCTATTAATAACACAATATTTCTATATCTTTTAGGCGTTAAATAATACAAACCTAAAGTAATGGGCAAAAAGTAAAATAAAAAAGTAAGGCTACTAAATACCATATTAATCTTCCTTGTTTAAAATAATTTATAATTTAGATATTTATTAGTTGTTAATTTATAATTTATGTTCCACAATAATTATTTTTAAACTTAAAAAGAACTAAAAAAGAGGAGCTGCTTTTAACAGCTCCTACTATAATTACTATTCTTTCTTTTCAAAAGCTTGTTCGAATACCTCTTTTATCTTTGCAGAATCATCATATGTTGCATAAATAACATAGTTGTCTTTAGCTTCTATTACATTTGCTTTTACTTTATCGTACTGATTTGGTAAGTATTGTTTCCATATGCTATCTTGTTGTTCTTTTATTTTTGCTAATACTTCTTTAACAGCATCTACTTTACCATCTTTAGCTTTTACAACAATAATGAGATTAGAATTAACATTCATCATATGTTGTAAAATTAAACCCTCTTCAACCTCATCTTTATTAAACAATTTTGCAGTTGGGTTGTTTTCATCAGTCATAATGTCTGTAATCATATACCCAGGCAATTTGCCATCTTTAAACTGCTCTTCTTTTACACCACCAGCGACTAGGTCTGTTTTAACTTGCTCTTTAATGCTGTCCATAATATCGTTTACAGGAACATTAGCTGCTGGTTCTTTAGGTGTACATCCAACTAAAGCAAAAATAGAAAAAGCTATTAATGCTATACTTATTATTTTTTTCATTTTTTTCTCCTCATTGTTTGTGTTTTATGCAACTATCCTTAGATAGATATTAATAAAAAGAAGTTCCATAGTTTTTACTAAAAAATCCATACAAGTTCTACCATTAATAAAAGACTGTTAATATATCTTAATATCACTATTAGTTCTTATTATTTTTACAATGTTTTTTATCTAACTTTATATAAAGATAAAAAAAGAGTAATCCACACATAGCTATCATAAAACAAGTAAAAAATGCAGTTTCAATAGCTATGTCAGCACTTTTTCCTATAAAAGGATTGATTACTGCTGCAATTACATTGCCAACCATAGCGTATATTGAAAGAACAGTAGCTCTATCTCCACTTGTTATTGATAGGTTTTGTAGCTCAGCATAAATTGGGTTAATTATCGACATACTACCAGATATTAAAAAAATAAAAGAAACAGATAAAATAGCATTATTAGTAAAAATAAGTGCAATACAGCTTAATAATATTGCTATAATTAGTATAGCTATGGTCTTTTGTTTACCAAATTTTTTACTAAGTAAATGAGATTTTACAGAGCTTAAGTTAGCTACTTGAATTAACACAATTATTACACCAAAGTATTTTATAGCTATTCCACATTTTAAATATTGTAGTTGGTTCAAAAACACTGTTACAGCTTGAAACACTTCTTTAATAAATGCTATAGCAACAACTAAAATCAAAACCCTTTTCATTGACCAAGCATTTTTAAAGCTATCCTTTAGTTTTGGTTTTTGAGCTGAATCAGTATTAACCTCCTTAATAAATACAGTGAAAATAATTGCTAAAGCATATGGAATTATAGTATAAAAGGCCGTGCTACTCAGTGAATTTTTTACCATATATCCAGAGAGTAATGAGGCAAGTAAGTATCCTACTGTAGCTAAAGCATTATATCTGCCAAAAATCTGCTGAGATTTTTCCTTGGGGGCTGAGGAATACAGTAGTGCT
Organism: Clostridium sp. 'deep sea'; assembly: GCF_014931565.1. Taxonomy (NCBI): domain Bacteria; kingdom Bacillati; phylum Bacillota; class Clostridia; order Eubacteriales; family Clostridiaceae; genus Clostridium; species Clostridium sp. 'deep sea'. Next base: position 3,647,302 of record NZ_CP063353.1, on the reverse strand, counting down.
AAATCACAGCCAGATAAACCCGCAATAGCAATAGCTAAAAGCACTCGTTCAGCTAAAAACATACCAAAAGAGTTTGCTCTAAAAAAGACAATTTTAGATATAAAAAACACTATATTAGAAATTAACAAGGTTGTTTTATAACCAAATTTATCAGCGACCAACCCCAAGGAATTTCAAAAATCAGCATTAAAATCCAAAATACAGACTCTATGACAAACACCTGATTAAGATTTAATCCTCTTGCTTGTCTATACAGAGTAGCAACAGGTCCGTAAAAAACAAAACCTTGTAAAAAAACAATTACATACATTAAATATATATTTAACTCATTAGTTGACTTAATTTTATTAATCAATTTAAAAACCTCCATTATTTTTGTATTACAAAAAGACCCCCATAAAGAAATAGAGGTATTGCAGTAAGCTGCAAACCTATTCTCAGGAAAGTCTTTCATTTAATTATTATGGAATTTTTAAATTGGATTGTTCATATTATTTATACCTTATTTTAATAATTGTATTTTAGCATATTTCGCTTTAATACTCTAGGGAATCTATCCAGTCGAAGTAAAATTCACGTATTGATTGATATCTATTTTCTTTATTTATAGATATCGCTTTTAAAGCAATTAAAAACTGCTCTTTATTTCCTCTAAATCCTTCTTGCAGCTTCTTTTTACCTTTGCCTAACAGCTCAAACACGGTAGCTCCCATATGGTATACCATTGTTCTTACATCTATAATTGCATTCAGTTCAAACTCTTCTGGAGCCATAAATCTACTTGAACCGTACATTTTACCCATAGTATTAATAAAGCTACCTTTATGATAAGTATCTAAATCCATTATATATAATAAATCTTGGTTGAAATCGTACATTAAACAGCCATCATACCAGTCACTTGATATGTATCCGGACTCCTCAACTTTAAGATGCAAATGAAAAATTTTATTTAAAATACTCAATACTTTAGGTACTGGCAAAGCCTTTAATCTACTATATGGAGATTGGGGGTGTTCTCTAGTTAATTGTGAATTTAGCTTACTCTCTTCTGTCACTTCATTAATTGACTCGGCTTCTATCCAGTCATAAACCACAGCTATACCATCACAACATTCTACATAGTAATTTAACTTTGTTAGTATAGGATGCTGAACTTCTTTGGCAATTTCACAGGCATTTAACAAAAACTCACAGGCTTGTTTATTGGTAAACGGAGCAAACTTAACAAAGTGTTTTTTATTTTCTGCTGTTATAACTCCATAAGAGATATTACCGCTGTCATGTTTATCGATAGTACTAAATACTTTACCGTATTCTAATAACCATGTTTTAAATGAAGAGTTAGTTATTACTCTAAGCATACTTCTCCTCCCACATCTATTATTGTGAAGAAAGTGACGGTATAAAGAAAGGATTAAATGTTAACATAATACATTTATGCTGTGTCATTGTTTACTAAAATAATTATTATTAAATTATTAATTTCTTTATTATATATGTAAATTATTAAAGCTTAATAAGCTATTCATTAAAAAACTGCTTATTATCCATAACTAATATGCATTTTTCTTTTTTTAGGGCAATATACACCTTATTATTATTAAAAACTATGCCTCCACCTTCGTCTACTGAATAGTTTAGTTCATTAACAGTATTAAAAGTTGCTAAGCCAAATACTTTAATTAAACCCTGTGCTTGGCAGCAAGATACTAAATAATCATGGTAAATAAAAAGACCATTAATAGCCTTATTATGAACTTTTTTTAACCTGTTTAGCTCTTTTCCTGTGTGTTTATTTGTTATTACTATGTCAAAATCACTACCTGTACTAAATAAGCAGTTTTCATTAACAGCTAACCTTTGAACATTTTTTTTATGTAACTTTAGCTCAAAAACTGTTTTAAAACTTTGTTTAGCTATTTTTCGTACTACAGTATCCACACAACCTGTATATAGGTAGTTTTCGTCAACACACATACCCCATACTGTTTGTGGGTGCATTTTAAGTGTTGAAAAACTATTAAAATCATGTTTATCAATGGCAATTATTTCACCATTTCTTATAGGAAAATATACGTTGTTTTTATCATTCACTGGTCGTCGTAAATCGGAGCTAATATCATACCCAAACTGTTTTTTATGTAATAGCTCATAACTTTGTTTATGGTAAACTATAAAGTTGTGATTTGTAGTACAATAAATATAGTTTTCATCTATACATATTTGCACACCCTTTTCACCTACACTAATTGTATGTTTTAAGTTATTTGTACCTTTATCATAAACTTCAATTTCTGTCCTACGTGCTACATAAATATTATTGTTATCCAAAAATAAGCTGTTAATTCGTTCTTTTCCTACTGCAATTTTCATAAAATTCAATTCCCTCCTTATAAAATTAAGGTTCTCCCTATTTTGTTTAAATAAAAACATATGTACTCATTTAGGGATATTAACAATTAATAATAAGATATTCTTATTATAATTGATTGTTTAAATTGTATCAATAATAAATTTATACAAATATTAGTTTGCTTTTACTAATTTTAAACAATAATTATATAATTGTAATCGCTAGCTATTAAGAAGGTTTGAATATTAACTACATTATCAATTTTTATTATTGGTTAATGTGCATCAATTACAGTTTCTTGAGCAAAAAAGAACAGCCAGCAAGTTAAAATATACCTCTACTGACTATCCCTTTTATTACTCTAGGATAGTTACTACTCCTGTTGATCCATCTACCCTTACTCTGTCTCCATCTTTTAGTCTACTCTTAAGTGCTGATATGCCAACAACCGCTGGTATGCCATACTCTCTGGCCACAATACCGCCGTGGCTCATAGGTCCGCCATACTCCATTATTAAGGCTCCAGCTGTTGCAAAAAGGGGTGTCCAGGCTGGATTTGTGCTTTCTGTTACCATTATTTCTCCCTCTTTTAATAAAGCCTTATGGGGGTCAAACACAATTTTAATTACGCCCTCATATACCCCTGGGGATAAAGCTGAGCCTTGTAAATTTTTGCTGTTGGGGTCTATTTTACTTACACTATAAATTGTTTCTCCAGTATTAAGAACAATACGAGGCACACTACTACGTTTCATTTCTCTGCTATACTCTTCTTTATTATTTTTAACCTTTTCTTTAAGGTTTTGTTTAGTTAATATTTCAACTTTTCTTAAAAAGAATAAGTCGTATTTGTTATTTATAAGTCCCTGTTTTACATACTCTTCTCCAACACTTAATGCTACTTTTCGCCCCAAAGATATAAAACGAACTATGTCGAATTTAGGATACTCCCGCATACCTGCTGCAGTTCTATATGCAAGCATTGTTTCTTTAAACTTTTGGGCTCTTTTTTCACCATAGTCCCTTTTCATTTCACAATATACGTCTGTTATTAGTTTTTCAGCCTTATCACGTTTATGCTGGATATCGGCTAAATTACGTTCATACATCTTGTTATGCATAAAACTTTTTACCTGATTTAGCAAATAAGCAGGGTCTTCTGCCCACCGTTTAGCACCAAAATCTAATTCATAACTACTTCTGTGCCCAAACTTAGCTAACAGCCTTTTAAACTCGGCATGCTCTACATTTGGCTCTAACATGTTCTCACTAAAAAATTTAGCTAACTCATTAAGGTTGATAGTTAGTTGTTGACTTACACATCTTGGCAGTGATTGAACTAAAGTTTCAGCATTATATTTGTCGCCATACATTTTTTTGAGTTTTTTAGCAATCTTAGAGGCATAAGTCATTTCAGTACAATAAAGGGCTTGAGTTTGTGATAAAATAAAGGCCTTTATCATGGCATGTTCGCAAAATTCTATTTTTTCCTGAACGCTCTTAAGCTGTAATGACTCTTGGAAAAGTTCTTCATACTGCTTATTACCCACCGCTATCATCGCATCATATCGTTTACTCATTGGTATTTTATCCACAATCTTTTTTTACTTTAACATTTTAAAGCTATATTTAATTATGCCCCAAGGAATTTTAAACCTAATACCTTGATTGGTAAAGGTTTTACCGTGTTTATTTATTACGTGTAACATAACATCCTGCAAGGGTATATCGTTACCGGAAAAGGCTTTGGCAAACTGCTTAGAAACAAATTTAGAAGACAATAAATAGCTAATATCAACATAGGGTCTACTGCCAGTATATTTTACAAAACTGGCAGTTAGGGGTTTTTTAAGCAAAGTCATTACATTTATTACGGTAGGAAACATAAGGCTTATAATATCGTAACCAAAGGGTGTAAAAGGCTCTTTCATTCCTAATAACACTGTGCCCACACCTAAGTAAGCCCTAAGCTTGCCATCTTGCTCTAAGTTATTTATAGGATAAAGGCTTGTTATATCACGAGATTGAATGATATATAGCTCGTTATCATTAAAAGCAAATTCAATATCCTGTGGTTTTTTAAAATACTTTTCAGTTTTAACACAAACCTCAAGTAATTGCATTAGCTGTTGTTCTGTTAATGATGCTTTTTGTGATTCTAGCTCACTTAACGTACATTGCTTAATACCACTGCTAGCATAAACATACTTAATTAGCTTTTTAGCTAACTCTTTTTTGCTTATTTGCTTATTTTTTTTGTTTAATATAAATTGATCGGGATTAACTTCTCCACTTACAACTGCTTCTCCTAAGCCAAAAGCCGCATTTACTACAACTTCATGCCTTACCCCTGTAATAGGGTTAGCAGTAAAAGCAACCCCTGAAGTAGTGGAGTTTATCATCTCTTGTACTACAACTGCATGTGAAAAATCTTGTTTAGGGCAATATTTTTTACGGTATTCTATAGCCCTTTCATTCCATAGTGATTGCCAACAATTTATAATTCTTTCGATTAAAGAATCTTTAGTCACATTTAAATAAGATGAGTATTGACCTGCAAAGCTACTATCTGGTAAATCCTCCATAGTGGAGCTGCTACGTACTGCAACTCTACCACTACTTATTTTAGAAAATTCATGCTTTACTATGCTAACAAAGCTTTGGCTTAATTTTTGGACAGTAAACAATTGTTTTATTTTTTGTGATGCTACTAGGCAATTATTTTTACGTAGTATTTCATTAATTAATTGATGGAGGTTATGTTGAGTAACATAATTATCATAAGCTGATGATTCAATAACAAAACCATTGGGAACATCAATACCATGTTTAAACATACGTGACAAGTTATGACCCTTGCCGCCTACCAATAATAAGTCAGTTTCTTTAATATCCTTAAACCATTTAATCACTGAGATTCACCTCTTTATGAATTTGATCTCTAATCATTTTTACATAGTTTTTTCCTAATGATACTAAGTTTATGGTATTAGGCTGCAACCCTAATAGATAATTAATTAACTGCTGATTAAAAGCTAAAGATTTATAAAACCTATTTTGATTGTTTTGGTTATTACTAAAAAAGAGCTGTTTAGCACTACGATGAAATTGAATAACCTCTCGTGACCATAAAGCTGCAACATCTTCAACATACTCAATTTTAAAAACGTTTTGATCTACCCCTAATTTCAATAACTGCAAGTAAAAGTCATTAGTGATTTTCGCAAATTCTTCTCCCATTTTTTTTAGTAAAACGTGGTTTCCTGTAAAGGAATAAATTTTATTTAATTTAGGCCATTCTGCAATATAAGATTTTTTTATTTCACCAATGCCATAAAATGTTTCAGTAAATTTTTGAATAATTGATAGTTGTTCATTGCCTAAAACTTGATAATAATAAACCTGAATTTGTTTAACAAAAGACAAAGTTATATGCTCTAATATTTCGTCTTTAGACTTAAAGTGATGATAAAAACCACCTTTTGAGGTTCCTGCTTTGCCAATAATTTGGGCAACAGTTGTTTTTTCGTACCCTTTTTCTGCAAATAACTCATATGCAGTGTTAATAATTTGCTCTTTAAGTGACATAAAACATCTCCCTCTCAATCTAAGACCGACCGTCGGTCTCTTATATATATAATATACTCACTAACAGAAAATGTCAATATCCTTACAATTTAAAAGGCAGACACAAGGCCTGCCACTACGAAGGTGGTTTGATTTTACGTTGTAGGGCTAGCATTGATAGTCCGTATTTATGGTTAAAAAAATAAACTTAGAGTAAATTGCTAATTATTTTTGTATAAACCACAAAGGGCACGAAGAGAAGTGAAGATAGTATAGCTAATTTTTCACCTCATGCTCTATAGCATCTATTAGTTTTGATAGTACTGGTTTTGCTTCTAACAAAAAACCTATGTGTCCAGCTTTATAATCAATATTGTATTTACTGTTAAAGAATTTTCTTAGCTTTAATACAGTATTATAGTTTATTAATTTATCGTATTTTCCTGCTACTGACACAACTTTGCTACCCTTAACAGCAGGTTTATGTTTTAACAAGTTTAGGGGTTCATAAAGGCTCTGAAAGTTTTCTTTATTATTAGTCCAAATGCTTTTATTTTTTTGTAAGCCAGGACACACTGGTGTATCATTCATGCAGGTTGGTAAATCGCTGTCGGCTTGACCTACTATATATAAGTCTGCTCTATTATCACAGGTTGCTAACAGCGAGGTAACATAACCTCCTAAACTAAAACCACCTACAATAATTTTTTTATGTTTGTTTTTAATTATTGAAATGAGCTGAGATATATCGTGTACCGCTTGTCTTATTGCCTCAATAGAGCATAAAGGACATGAATCAAAAGTATATGCACCAGAGTAAGGCTGATTTAGGGGTGATCTGTTCATATGATATGGCAGCTGAGTTGCATAAACACTAAGATCTTTATTACTATTTATTAGCTTACTAAATAGTTTATACTCTCTACCATAATTCCTCATAGAAAATCCATGTATATAAATAATAGCTAAGTCGGTTGTATTTACACTTTTATGGCGTAATAAATCGTAATATAAATAGTGATTTTCAACAAGCTCATTATAAATTGAGCTAAAATTAGCTACTGGTTCATAAAGTGATTTTGTTTTATAGGTTTTATACTTAATATTTTTGGTTTCGTTTGTTTTTATTAAATCAACTTTACTTGTTGCTAAATAGCTATTAAACACCTTAATATTTTGATAAATGTTGGTAATTTGCTTGGCATTTAGCTTATTTATTTTATTAAATGTATTTTGATTTGTAGCTTTTTTATTAGCTAATGAAAAAAAACTTGTACCAGCATTTTCAATTAAATCCGAAAATATTTTATGCATTATAAGAGCCTCCCTCTACATACAAACAAACCTGATTTACTAAAAACTCCACAATGTTATTAAACTTATCTTCTCCAATTTCATCTTTGTGAAAATTTAAGTAAACTAAAGATCTTAGACTTGCCAAAACTAACTCGTTATCTATGTCTCTTATTAATTTTTTTGATTTCCAATAGTTCATTAGGTCTACAAAAGGCTTTAAAGATAACTCTCTTTCACTGATAAAGTTTACTTCAGTTAAATGGCTTTTAAGAGAACTATATTCGTTGTTAAATAAAATAGTATTCATCAGTTTATTATCATATAACTCTTTAACCACTATATAATAAAAGCTCTTTAAGGCTTTTACAGGGTCATCTTTATACTGCATAACCTCAGTTACTATACTTTGTCGAATCCTCTTCTGCTCTATACTAACTATCTCCACAAAAAGTTCTTCTTTAGAGCTATAGAGCTTATAAAACATACCTATTGATATGCCTGTTTCTTTAACTAACTCTCTAACACCAAACTTAGCAAATCCTTTATGTTCAAATATTTTTTTGCCATTTAATAAAAGCTTAGTTTTAGTATTTTTAAGCTCATTTTTTGTAAAGGCCTTTGGCATATTTTTCACAGCTCCCAACTGTGAACATAAATTAATTTTTGTTCACAATATAATTGTATGCCATCTCACTACTTTTGTCAATTTATATATTTTAGCATAAAGTTATTTTTACTCTTTAAAATAAACTGTACATTTTTCAGTAATAGATTTACACTTTAGTGTGACATTTATTAAGTTAATTCGTTTATACAGTGAAAGGAGGTTTAAAGTGAAAAATAACCCCCTAGAGCAGTTTTATAAGCAGTACTATAATGAAGTTTTTCTCTACGCCCTTTCGCTTTGTAACAGCTACTATGTTGCAGAGTCCTTAACTAGTGATACCTTTTATAAAGCATTACTTAATATTAACAAGCTTAAAGGTCATACCAAGTATTGGCTTTTTAGGGTTTGTAAAAATAATTATATAGACTTACTGCGACGTAAAAACCCTGCAAAAATCAATAATAGTGACTGTTTAACAGATAATTTAAGCATTTTAGATCAGCTAATTAAAGATGAGCAAAACAGAAAATTGTATAAAGCCATATTACAACTTAAACACCCCTATAAAGAGTGTATTTTGCTTTATTATTTTCATAAATACACTATGAAAGATATAGCTACTTTAATGAAAATTTCTAATGGCTCTGTTAGAACCATTATCTACAGAGCGCGTTTAAAACTTAAAACCTACCTAAAGGAGGAGAATTATGAAGTTTAAAGAGGTATTTTTAAAATATCAACAAGGCAAAGCCAATAAAAATGAGCAAGAATTTATTGAGCAAGAACTAGAAAAAAATAAACTTATAAATGAATACTTGGCTGAAAAGCTTAGTGCCAACTATAACTTAGAGTTTCAGCAAGAAGATAATGAGTTGTATAACACTCAAAAAATTTCTAAAAGAATAAACTTAAAGTTTATATATACAGCTCTGTCTTCTATAATTATTATGGCATTGTTAGCTAGCTTAACTGTTTTTGTAGTTTTGCCTATATATAATAATGCCTTTTATAACCCCAATGAAGGTTACCAAAACACAAATCGCAACACTCAACTATATTATGATATGAATGCCTTTATGAGGTTACATTCCCCAGGAAATATAACAGACTATGCTTCAGCAGATAGCCTCGGCTTGGGTAAATATGAAATAGAAATAAGTAAATATAACTTGTTTACTCAGCAGTGGGATACTCTTAATAAAACTTTAGTTAGAGGTAAATTTAATGATGGAGCGCCACTTGCTTTTTATGAACAGCCTCCTATAGGTATTTTTTATGATAAAGGACCTGGCTCACACGGAATAGTTGAAAAAAATGGTACTAGGTATAAACAGTTGGCATCAGAAATAGTAGAAGTAAAAAATAAGCTTAAAGAGCTACCTCAATCAGCTTATGTTTCTGCTTATATTTCGTTTAAACAAGATATTTCAATTAATCATTTTATGGAGATGAAAAACAGATTTAATCAGTTATCATTTAATTGGGTTGCTGTTAGGCATACAAATAGTAAGAATTTTGTACAATTAGGTTTCACGCCCTTACCAGTTGGTTACAGGGTAGCACAAGATATTATACCTAAAAATGATTTTCCATGTTATGACTTTAGGTATAAAGAGTATCCAGATAACGCTAATACTTATGCTACCCATTTTAAAACTCTAGTTAAGTATATGAGTACTCGAAAAGATTTCTTAAATGCCTTCGGTAATTGCAATGGATTATATGCCGATAACTATAAAAGGTCTTACGACTATTTAAAAGAACATGGTGTAAATAGTTATGGGGTATTGGTGGCTGGAAAAGCTGAGGATATTATAAATTATATTAATAATGATTTTGTTAACAGTGTTAGTGTTGAAAATGTTAAACTCTGGGATATTAATTGATTGTTGTGGGCGATTATTTACTCGCCCCTGCCAATTTTTAATTTTTTTTAACTACCAGCATATGAAACTGAGCCTTAAACTCCGGATAATCAACATCTTGTTCAAGTAAAATAGTTATATTATGTTTACTTTTTTTTATTAGGTTATGCAATAACTCTTCTCGTTTTTTGCCATTAATCATACAATTACAAAAAATGCCCTGGGGCTTTAACTCTCTTAGTATTCTACTTACCAAAGCACTCTCTTTATTAATATCATTTTTATAAAAATGCAAAATTGAATCTAGTAAAACAATATCGATGTTTGTAGTTATGGGATAACTATAAATATCTGCTATTTCTGCTTTAATATTTAACTCATCAGATTTTTGTTTAAGCTGATTAATTGCTAAACTAGAGTAATCTACAGCAATAATTTCATACCCTAACTTTGCTAAAACTATTGAATCACGCCCCTGTCCACATCCTAAATCTAAAATTGTGCCTTTAGGTGTAAAGTCAGTAAAAAATTCTATTAGTTGTTTATAGGGTTTGCCAAAATAATTTTCATTTTTGTAGTGTTTATTATAAACTGTGTTTGTCAAGGTAATCCCCATTTCTTGTTTTAGGGTTTGCTATGGTTACAAAGCTTAGTTCCACTGTTCATTATCTGCTAATTTTTTTGTTTGCTGGAGATTTTTTTCGCATCTGTACATTAGTATAGCAGTAACTAAATATACCGTAAAAGATAATATCCTATACCACTTTGTAAACACCGAAAAAATACCACAAAACATAACTATTAACCATAATAACTCAATGGCTTTTTGAGTTTTTACTATAAGACTTTCAGTTTCGTTATTGCCTACTACACTACACTGCAAACTAATACCTTTATAAAGATTCTTTAAAAAAACAAACATTAATACTAATGTTATTTTATCTGCTAAGTTAAACACATAATAACCTTCATTTAATCTCAAATAGTCTCCATTATATATAAAATTTGCAATACAAATAATATAAACTAATATTATGAGCAAAGTAAAATTTCGAGCTTTTATAAAATATTTGTTGTTATTTTTCAACATATGTAAAGCTTGTATAATAAAATAATAACCAATAATATCGGGTAAGATATCAAAGCCACCAATTTGAATATCAACTAAAAAAATAAACCCCCACATTAAAAACTTATAACACATTATATTATTCTCATCCTTTAGTAAAATGTAAAAAAGTTTTATAATACACTCCTGCTACAATAAACATTATTTTACATTATATCACATATTATCTTGAAAAAGATAACTACATAATTAAAAAGTGAGCCTTAAAATTAGGGCTTACTAATTTTAATATATATTAACTTATCTATAATATAGTTTAATTAGTGGAACAAAACTTAAAACTAATGCCATCATAGTAATAACCTGTAAAAATGTGAGTAATAAAGCCTGATTTTTTTCCTCTTTTATCAGGCTTTTTGAATAACTATAATTCCAAAACTTAAAATATACTCTTGAAAAAATTAAGCTAACACAATAACCAATAAACCCACCTAGTGTGTTTAAAATTATGTCGTCAATATCAGTAGCTCTTAACACAAAAAGTTGCAAAAACTCTATGCTAAATGAAAACAATGCTGTACAAACAACTGCTTTAAGTAATCTACTCTTTTGAGATACTAAACTAACAAATAATCCAAACGGAACAAACACTATAATATTACCAACAACATTAATTAAAGAATGTTCATCAAAACCCCTAAAAATAGCGTTTACCATAAAAGCAAGTGTTTTAAAGGGCACAAAGTTGTAGTATGAAGATGATACAGCTCTAACCTGTTCCATGGCTTCTTTCGAAAGGGTAAAAAAACTTAAGCCAATTGTTATAGATAATAAGAATATGGCTGTAAATAATAAACCTAAAAACCCTAACTCACGGTATATGGTAGTTTTTAATCCTTTGTACAAGTTCTTTTTTATTTGAAGAATACGAATAATAACATAAAATGGTACAACTATTAAAGAAATTGGAATCATATATAACATATCATTTAAAATGCTTCGCATACTTTATATACCTTCTTATATTGAGAACCTAACTAGTAATGCAACTATTTCATTTTAAATAGTTTTAATAGTAATAAAAGTTCATATATTTATACTAACAAGTTTAGTTTTTTAGGGTAATAACAGTTACTTCGGGCTGGTTATATACTCTAAAACCTACACTGCCTCCACTTAATCCTTTATTAACATACATATATCTTTCATTTTTATCATAAAGTCCAGCATCGTAGTCTGGAAACAATCCCTTATGGGGAGAAAACACTCCTCCTTTAAAAGGTATTCTTATCATACCTCCATGCATATGTCCACAGAGAGTTAGGTCTGCTCCCCAGTCTGCATAGCTAGAAAAGTAAATTGGAGTATGCGTTAATAAAATATTAAATTTACTAGAGTTAACTTCGCCTAGTTTTTGGGTAATTTCATTTACAGATAGAGAATTTTGTTCGTTTAAATAACTAATAGAACTATAATAGCCCATTGCAATATTATAACCATATAAGTTAATAGAGCTTTTTCCCTTTGTTAATTTTACTTTATCATTATTTAAATAGGTTATGCCTAATTCTTGACTTAGTGATTTTAACTTATACCTATACCTACTTCCATGCTCATGGTTTCCTGCTATATAGTATACATCTGCTATTTCACAAAGCTGTCTACAAAGATTTTTAAACACCTTTGCATCACTACTGCTTCCATCAATCATGTCTCCTGTCATCACAATAATATCAGGATCTTGCTGTTTAATTTTATTAACCAATAGTTCATTATTATTACCAAAGTCTTTATCGTGTAAATCACTAATTTGAACTATTTTAAATCCATTAAACTCGCTGGGTATATTAGTTTTACTAATTACAATATTAGTAACACCTACTGTATAGTTACTTATATAAAAATCAATAACAACTGCTAAAATTAATAATAAAAATAGTTTTAATATTATTCTCTTCCTTTTTCTTTTTCTAAACATGATATCTCCTAGTGTTTTAAATGGCCTATTAAAGGTAAATATTTTTATTGTAGTCTAGATCAAAATTCACTTTTTACTAACAACTTTATTACCTATTTTAAGCATACCAATTTATTTGAGATTATGTTTAATTAGTTTCATACAGATTTATAATAACTTTATGACTAAAATATAATTATTAAAAACTAAGCATTTAGCTCATGTTTACATTTATATAAAAACATTAACACACCTATAGTATAAATAATAGTCATAACACAGAATGATGGCATTACAATGACACCTAAAATACCAAAACATAATAATAAAGACAAGATGCCAACAACTAAATACATTTGCCAGTAAAATTTAGCTTTATTAGCTATTTCATAATTATTTTTACTCTTAGCAAAATCCTCAATACCTAAACATAAGTTAAACATAAAATATATACCTACTATAGTAGTAATAACTGAAATTATCAATGTTAACGATTCACCTAATAACATTTCTGAGTTTTCTATAATATTTGGTATGAATAAAAATATTAAGAAAAAAGCTGATTTACTAGCTTTATGAAAATAATCATTATAAAGTAACAACTTATTAAGTCCATTGTAAATTAAAATATAACCTATAAATGATGGCAGTATATTAAAACCATTAAAATAAAAATTTAATAAAAAAATAAAACCCCAAAATATTTGACTAAACCCCATAAGATATACTCCTTTTTTATAATACTCATATTTACCCCTATAGAGTAAAATTGAAACATAATAATAATCTATGCTAGCCATACAATTAATCACATAAGTACATAATAAATTAAGAGTTGCCTTAAGGCAACTCTTAATTTATTAATGCTTTACATTATTTTCTCGTATAAAAACAACTTAAACTCATGATTAGGGCTTGGCTTAACTTCATCATATTTTACAAAGCCATGTTTTTCATAAAAATAGTGGTTGCGATAGCTTTTGTATGGGGTATCAAGAGTCCATTTTTTAACATTCGTAAACTCCTGATCTATAAACTTCATAACTTGACTACCATAACCTTTGTTTTGATGCTCTGGAACTATAAAGGCAGAAGCAAAATAGTAATGTCCGTCACCTTTATTTATGACTCTTAAGCCACCTATAATCTCATTATCTAAAATAAATTTATAATAAATTCCTCCATATTTTTTAGGATGATGCCATTCTAAGGTATCAATTTCAGGAGGTGGATTTCCATATTTTTCGGCATCTTCAGCAAATGCCTTTAAGGCTACTTCTAACATTTTTGAAGCATCGTCTTCTTTTACTAATTTTATTTCCATATTATAATCTCTTTCTTTTATTTATCTTTTATTGGTACATAAATATCCATGCCTTTAAACTCAGTTAAGTCATCATTAAAACTTAGGTGTTCTTCAAACCATTGAAAGTTTTTATCATACTCATATTTGCCTTCTTTAAACCATTCGTTTAAAATTTGCCAGTTTTTCAAAATTTCCATACCAGGGTCTTTACTGTCTTTAAACTTAATACCTAAAATAGCATAAAGGGCACCTTTTAATGTTTTAGTTTTTATTCTTTTATCACTTATAACAGTATTATCATCTATTGTTACACATACTTCATAACCATACTCTTTCTGCTCAGAAGATGTTGGAGATGGATTGTTATAACCAAATATTCTTAGTCGTTGTTTAGTAGGATTTATACCTGTAGTAACTAACCATTCATTCATTACCTTAAAAGCATTTTGCTCTGGATTTTCACCATAATAACAGTAATAAGCAACTTTAACATCTTTAGTTTTTTTCATTAATTTAATATTAGGGTATTTTCTTAACATCTCTTGATCTTGAATCTCAAGGTAGATATCCATAATATTTATCCTTTCGAAGTTAAAATATTTTTCACTGTGTTTATAAACACTAGGTAACTCACCTGCACATCGTTTAAAAGCCCGTGAAAAAGAATCACTACTGGTAAAATCATATTTTATAGCTACGTCTAACACTCTACAGTATGTACCCTTTATTTCATTGGCAGCTAAGCTAATTCTACGTAGTCTAATATACTCCTTAACAGTAAAACCTACTAAAGCAAAGAATAAACGATAAAAACTAGATAATGACATAAAGGCTTTATTAGCAGCATCAGATATAACAATTTTGTTTTGAAGGTTGACTTCAATAAAGTCAATTGACTTTTGAATACGTTCTATATAGTTCACAGAGGACCCCTCTTAAATCTTAAGATATGTAAATCTTATCATAGTTAAAAAATAAATAACCGACTTTTTTTATTTTTTTGAATATATATAAAAAAAAGGCAGTACAATATCTGCCCTTTACTGTTTTATAGAGTTTTAGATAGATACAACATGACCAGACCTAAACACAGACATTAATATACCCATTAAAGACATGTTTATTAATATAGCTAAGTTACCGTATGATATAAATGGTAACGTTAATGGATTCATTATTTGCAACCCTAGATTATATAAATAATAGGAAAACACTTGCATTACATATATTATAAGAATAGTAAAGCCTAAAAACTTACCAAACATGCTTTGCTGTTTAATACATGTTCTAAAGCCTTTAACAATAAACTTAATTATTAACAAACTTATAGCTATAAAAATAAGCCAACCATATCTCATTATTAAAAATAACAAGCAAAAATCAGTACTATATCTAAAGTTAGGTATAAAAGAGTTAATAAACAAACTGCTCTTTCCAAAAATTTTAGCTTCTTTTAGCAGAGATATAACATCTTTGTTTACAAAATTTGAGCTGATTAAAATTGAGCTTTGCATATTAATATAAACAACAATAGCTGTCATAAGTAATAGTAAAAAAAGCCCTAAAGTAATTAAAAAACCTTTAAATTTTTTAATACTAAACCAGTTAATATTGTTAGCATAAACCTGTAAAAATACAAAGCTAAATAACATAATAAATGCACAGGTCATATGCATAGAGTTTATACACATAAAAAAAGGCATTAATAAATATAGCCAGGAACTTAAAAGACCTTTATAACCTTTGCTTTTTTTATTAAAAACTATACTAGCAAACAAAACAGGATATAAAAGCATCACAAAAAAACTATAAAACTGTTTATTTGTTATTGCTGACTTGTTAAATATAAATAGAACCAGTACTAATATAGTTAATAGTGCATAAAAAGTATGTGCTTTTTTTGCTAACATAGTATAATCAAACTTAAGTAAGCCATATAAAACTAAACATCCCAGTACAGTAGCAATAATAACATAAGGCACAGGATAAAAATCACTATTTCTAATTATAAATAATTGAATAACTAAACCTAGTATTGACATAATTGTTATCAATGATAATACCGGCCACTCAATAATAGGAACAAAAATTTTGTTATACTGCTCACCTACTGTTTTGGCTTTACCCATGCTCTTTACAGCTTTTTTATAACCTCATTACATACTTGTTTAAGATAAGTGTTAATATGGTTTCGCACCTTTTTGAATATTATGATGTGCTCTGTAACCTCTCATACTTGTTTAAGATAAGTGTTAACACCTCCTCTTAACACTCGATAACTGCAGAAGTGTATTTACTCCACTCTAATTCTTTTTCAATTAAATGAGCTAAACCATCTTTAGTTATTTTATAGTATTTACGCACTCTACCTTTTTCAGTTTTACTGTCGTAAGATTTTACAAAACCTTTTTTATGTAAGCTATGCAACAGTGGATATAACGTACCTGCTTTTAACTCAAATACATTTTGTGACTGATTAGCTAGTTGTTCAATCATTTCATAACCATACATATCTTTGGCTTCAAGTAGCTTTAATAATAATAAAGTAGTACTGCCTGTTTGTAATGCTTTATTGATTTTCATTTCTTCCCTCTTTCATATGTAGATGGTCTATATATAGAGTATATATAGACCATCTACATATGTCAAGTATTCAACTAGTAAAAAAATAGGAACAGAAATTAATCTGTTCCTACAAAAACTACTTATTAAATACTATTATTAGCTAAATAAATTCATCGTTTTCGTTAGCTCTTTTTATTTTATATGCTACAATCAAAAAGAATACGACTGCAAATAGTAAGGTTATTACAATGTTTATTCTTATATCTGCAAATGATTTTCCCATTTGAATTTTATTTATGGAATCCATTGCCCAAGAATGGGGAATGAACAAGCTTACCTTTTGAAGCATCTTTGGCATTATACTTCTTGGCCAAAAACAACCAGCTAACATACAACTAGGAGTTATAATAAGGGTCCCCAATAAACCTGCGGTAGCTGATGACTTTGAAAACGCCATAATCATCATGCCAATGCCAATAGCAGCAAAGCCAAAAGTAAATAAAATTATAAATAATTGTAAAACTGGAACATAAACATTTACCCCAAACACCTTAGTTATCATAAGTAATACAAAGCATATTTGAATAGTTATAATTAAAATATTTACCAAGACATTCGCAAAAACTATTTGAAAAGGCTTAACTGGTGCTGTACTTATTCTATAATATGTTTTATTACGTTTTTCTTCTAATAACATACTCGAGGTAGTAGATGCTGCTACTAAAACAATCATTATAAACAAACCCATAGATATTTCCGTTGAGCTTTTAGTAATTGATTTATCCTTTATATATGTTGTATTATAAGTAAATTCTCCTTCTTGAAAAGATTTATATATTTTATTAAAGGTTTCAGTATTACCCCCAGATGCTTTATATATATCATTTAAATTATTAATATACATATTGGCAAACTGCTTAATGAATATAGTAGTTTGTTGCCCCTGTATAGACACAACTTCTACATTTTGTTTTACTCCTTTTTTAATTGAGTCAGCAAAACCTTTTGGTATAGAAAATACAAAACTAAGGTTTCGGGAAACAACTTTTTCTTCTACTTCACTATCTTCTATAGGTATTAAAGCGAACTTATTAGTCTTTTCTAAGTAACTTAGCATATCTCTAGAAATCTGGCTATTATCTTTATCTATAACTCCCATAGTGTATTTATAAACATTTGACTTTGCAGTTATGCCAAATATAACACTAGTTATTAAAATAGGAAGAACTAAATAAACAAATATGTTTAACTTTTTTCTAAAAAGCTGTATGAAATTCTTTTTAGTTATACATAAAATATTTTGCATTATAATTCCTCCCTTTTACTAAAGCTTCGTGAAGATAAAACTAACATTATTAAAGCTATACTTAAATTTATGGTTAAAGTAGTAGCTACTGTGTGATATTGTTGTAAATGAATAATATTAAAAATAGATTCATTAACCCATTTCACAGGTGACAACTTTGCAATAGTAGCTAAAGTTTTTCCTCCAAAGTCGTCAATAGGAAAATAACCTCCGCCTAAAAAGACCATAAGTGGTACTCCTAAAGAAATTAAACCATTACCAATCTCTTCTTTTTTTACAATCAAAGCTATTCCTATACCCAAAGAAATGCACATAAATATCTCAGACATAATAATACAGAATACGGTAATTACATCGTTACCATAGTTAACACCTAAAGCAAAAATACTAAAGCTAATTACTAATATCATTTGCAATATAGTTACAATAAAACAACCCACAACTTTTCCTAAAAATAACTTATATTTGGGTAAAGGTGTTTCAATAATACGATCGCCTGTTTTTAAGGTTTGTTCGCGAGTTATGCTACCTAAGCCTGTATTTATTGAATACATAATAATAAGAGTTAACATTGTGATTCCAAAATAATCAATTGATCTTATCTCATTTTCCCCTTTTAATGAAACTACTTTAACGTGATTTGATTTTTTACTATTAAAATTGGCTAACGCTGATGGGTTGATCTTCCCAATTTCATACCGTAAATTAAACTCTTGCACAAAAGTTGACAATAAACTTTCAATAAAACTTGAGGTAGTTGTGCCTTTAGTATTATTTTTAAACATAGTAACAGCTTTGTTTTGCTCACTTAACTCTATATAACAAACATAGTTATTGTTTTCTATTTGTTTAATGGCTTCTTCTTTGTTATTTATTTTTACAAAGTTAATATTCATTTCATTAAGCACAGCTGTGAACTCATTAAAACCTTCATATAGGTGAGACTCAGTATCAATTGTGTAGAGTACAGATACTCCTTCGTAATTAAGCGTACTACTGCTAAACTGTCCTGCAAATACGGTGCTTAAAATCCACATTAAGATTAACGGAAAAAGAATAAAGAGTAATAAAGCACGCCTGTTTCTTAAGCTATGTTTTAATTCTTTTTTTATTATGTTTAACATTTTAATACACCACTTAATCCCTTAGTTTTCTACCTGTTAAAGTTAAAAATACTGTCTCTAAACTAGGTGCTTCACTCTCTATGTTTTTAATAATAACTTCACTTTTATTGAGCAACATAATGATTTTATCCCAATTATTAATCTCTTTTTTATTAGCAATTTTTAGTATGTTATCAATAACCACAACATCTATAACACCCTCTATTTCACTTAATTTATGGGTGTTGATCTTAGAGCTGTCATCTACTGAAATGATAATAGATTTTCGATCACTTACAATAGATTTAAGCTCTGCATTTGTTCCTTCTGCTATCAGTTTACCATGATCAATAATACCTATTTTACTACATAGAGACTCAACCTCTTCCATGTAATGAGTGGTATAAATAATGGTACAACCTAATTGATTAAGCTTTTTTACAGACTCTAAAATATGATTACGAGACTGTGGATCAATGCCTACTGTTGGTTCATCCATGATGATTAGCTTAGGCCTGTGTGCAATAGCACAGGCAATATTTAAACGCCTTTTCATTCCTCCAGAAAAACTTTTAGGAAACTGATTTGCTTTATCTGCTAAATCTACAAACTCTAAAGCCTCTTGAGTTTGCTTTTTTAGTTTTTCTCCCTTTAAACCATAAAGGCTAGCAAAAAAACTTACATTCTCACTTGCTGTTAAATCACTATAGATAGTAATATTTTGAGGCACTATTCCCATGTTTTGTTTGGTAAAGGTACTGTGTTTATCTATATTTTTACCTAAAACTAATACCTCGCCTTTGTTCTTTTTAAGTAAGCCAGATATAATCTTAATTGTCGTACTTTTACCTGCACCATTAGGACCTAACAAGCCATATATTTCACCTTGTTCAATATTCAAACTAATGTTATCAACAGCAATTATGTCCTTAAATTTTTTTGTTAATGCTTTAATTTCAACTATATTCATTATTTCAACTCCCTAATAATTAAAATATTGTTTCCCTATTGATCTAAGCTTTATTTTCCTTAATAACATAGTACAAAATTTAACAAAAAAAAGGTAGTTGAAAAAAGTAAGGTTTTACATGTGACTAAAGTCATGTATTATTAAATAAATAGGTGTGCTAATAAACTTACTTGGCTATACCTGCTAACGTTTAAGGCAATATGATATAATTAAAAAAACAAAAATAGGAGTTATTATGGAGAAGTGGTTTTTATTAAATGAATTTATAGTAATTATTTATTATTGCTGGTATCATTTAAGGCTTGGTACTGTAGAGTTACCTACAATTCTATTGAGCTTATTGCTCTTTGTTTGTTTAAAACTTACATTTTATATACTCAAAAAAATATCTCTAAAAAAAATCTTACTATTTGTTATTTTAGTATTTATCATAATAGTATTTAGCTTTATAGACAAAGCCATAATTTTGCTTTTACCTATTAATGTTTTTTTACTTGCCCATTATTATAAAATCAGTAATATAACTACTAGTATATTAATGTTAACATTACTTCCTTTTATAAATATGAGTATTAAAGCAGAATTTGCACTTTTAATTAATATTAACTGTTTATTATATATAGTAATAAGCAAAGCCTCTTCAGCAATGCAAAGACTAACTGATTTAAATGACTCATTACGTAAAAAAAATCACTATTTGCAAAACCGGTTAGATAAAGATAAAAGCTACGAAAACGAGTTAAAAGAGTTATCTCAACTCGAAGAACGCAATAAAATTGCTCAACAAATACACGATAACATTGGTCACACTATTACAGGAAGTGTGATGCAGTTAGAAGCTGCCAAAGCTTTACTAAAAATTAATCCTGAAAAATCTAGTTCCTTAATAGATTCAACTTTAAAAGTTTTACGAAAAGGTATGGAGCAAATAAGGCAAACCTTAACAGATATTAAACCTAGCTCAGAACAATTAGGCTTACACAACCTTAAGGTGCTTTTAAGTGAAACTCAAAAAGTAAATAGCTTAAAATATAACCTTTTTTATGATGAAAATATAGATGTAATAACTTATTTGCAGTGGAGAGTGATTTTAAAGAATGTAAAAGAGGCTATTACTAATACTGTAAAGTATAGTAAAGCTACAAAGCTGAACATAAAAATTGAGGTACTCAATAAACTTATAAAAGTTGAGGTTAAAGATAACGGAATTGGTGCTTTATCAGTTAAAAAAGGGCTTGGTATCTTAGGTATGGAAGAGCGTACCCAAAACTTAAACGGCACAGTTATTATTGATGGAAGTAATGGTTTTTCGGTTATAACAATACTGCCTCTTTAGGAATAAATGGTCGCTATAATCCACGGCGTAATGAGGTTTTTAGCTTATCAGTTTATTTAACACGAACGATACCGTAATTAGGCTAGTTC
Organism: Clostridium sp. 'deep sea'; assembly: GCF_014931565.1. NCBI lineage: Bacteria > Bacillati > Bacillota > Clostridia > Eubacteriales > Clostridiaceae > Clostridium > Clostridium sp. 'deep sea'. The sequence continues at coordinate 3,625,910 of NZ_CP063353.1, read as the reverse complement.
TCTATGATTTCTTATTGCATATAATTAATAGATTTGTAAAGGGGTGTAATAATGCCTATTCGAGTTTTAATAGCAGACGATGACTCGCTAATAAGAGAGAGTTTAAAAATTATTTTAGATATGGATAACGAAATTGAGGTAATTTCTTGTGTAGAAAATGGACAAGAGGCTATTAATATTTGCAATAGTTCTAATATAGATATTGCTTTACTAGACATAAGAATGCCTGTGATGAATGGCGTTAATGCCACCAAACAAATTGTTGACAATAGCACTACTCAGGTTTTAATTTTAACTACCTTTGATGAAGATGAGTATATTCGTGAAGCAATAAAAAATGGTGCCAAAGGTTATTTGCTAAAAAACAATACCCCCGATAAAATAAAATCGGCTATAAAAACAATTTACAGTGGTAACTCTGTAATTCAGGGCAATGTTTTAGATAAACTAAGAGATAATATAAATACAGAATCTCATGCGGATATAAAGATGTTTACAGAACGTGAACTGGATGTAGTAAAAGCTATCTCCGAAGGCTTGAGTAATAAGGAAATAGCTGGTAAACTATTTATATCTCAGGGAACAGTTAAAAATTATATTACCTCTATCCTTAATAAAACAAATTTAAAACACAGAACTCAAATAGCTATTTATTATTTAAAAAGTAAGTAAAAGCTATCGCTAAAGCTCCAGCTCGTGGTGTACTTGCTTGCAGCGTGTCGTGTAGTGAATATTTCACAAGTGAAATAAGTGGTGAGCTTACCTACGGTTTCACGTAGTGTATTTGTTTTTAAAACAAATGTATTATTTATTCTATATACTAAGGAGTTTCTTATGAATATAAATTTTTGGACTATGTTGTTCCAACTGTTTAATACAGCTTGTTTAGTTGGCTTAATATGTTTAGTTGTAAAGTGCTTAGTTAAATATATAAAAAGTTAATTTTTATAATAGGTTTTACTAAACTTTTTGCACTAATCTTGATGACTTACACTTGTATATTTGTGGTTTATGTTTACTTCTGCTCAATTTTTTTAATACACTTCGTAAAACTTGTATTATGGTAATTATTAAACCTCCTATTAAAATAGTTATAACCGCCAATATAGTTAATAACATGTTAAATCCCTTTTTTATAATATTCATTTTACGCACTCCTTTAGTTTTTTTATACTGTACTCTTGATTCTCATATAATAAATATTTTACGCTTAAGATATGAGTATAAAATGACTTTAAAGTGACTAATTTGTCATACATCTTATTATTAACAAAGAAATCACCTTTTTAGGGGTGACCTCTGTTTTTGATTTTAATATTTTAATTCTTAACAAATGGGCATAAGCAACTCTGTTAAATAATCTTCTACTTTATTGGCATTATGGGGGCCCTTTAAACAAGATTGTAGGGCAATTCCATTAATAGTATAATTATTGTCTTCAATCCACTTAGCTAAATAAGCATAAGCCTCTTTTAAGTTAGTATAATCACCACTAACTAAAATACTAGCTACCTTATTAACTGGCTCAGTTTCTTTAAATACAAACTCACCTTGAGACTCACCTAACTCATCTACACCTATCATAACCTCAATATCTATATTTTTTTCTTTATAGCTACGATCATGATAAACAGTATAGGAAACTTGGTTTAGCTTAATCCTGTTTTGTTCAGCAAACTCACCTAACTTGCCCCATAACATACCTTCTTGACTATAATCCTCTACAAGCTCTCTTAAAGACACAACTTTATACGATGGCAAAGACTTTAATTGAACATTATAATTCATATTAACACGCTCCTTATTAATATTAGCAATAAAGTCATTGATTTGTTTTAGTCTGGAGAACTGCTCAGTAATACTATTCTCTACCTCGTTTTTTCGTTTAGTTAATAAAGATTTTAAATCATTTAGAGTATCATAATGGCATACCTCTTTAATCTCAGCAACCGAAAAACCCATATCTCGCAGAGATACAATTAAACTAATAGTTGGTATTTGATATGCCGAATAGTATCGATAGCCAGTAGTCTCATCACTAAAATGAGGTTTAAACAAGTTAGTATTATCGTAATACCTTAACATACGGATAGAAACCTGAGTAAGTTTTGAAAAATCACCAATTCTAAACAAAAAGTCAACTCCTTTTGCTTAATAATAGATTACGTATTAAATGATACTGTCTCACACCATGGTAGAGTCAAGATACAAAAAATTTATTCTCAGTTATAAATTGTAGTAACCATAGTATAAGAAAACTACTGGTCTTTATTTTTTTTATCTCTTCTACGTTTAATTTGCAAATACAAACTACTTGCAAAACTGGTAACTAATAAAAATATGATAACGATATCTAAAAATAATCTATCATTACTACCAGCTTTAATATTTACATACATTTCATACAGCCAATAAATTAACAAACCACCCGAAAAAAGAGGCAGTAGTTTTAAGTAAAAGTTTTTTATACTATTCATTTTATCCTCCATACTTTAAACATTATTGATTATCATATTTTATTACTAATTTAAGCTAATTAATTATGTTAATTATACTTGTGTTATTGTATTAGTGTCAAAAAAAGCAGGTAAACATATTAGTCTACCTGCTTGTGTTTTTAATTAATTATTTACTAAAAAATAATTTATAATTTTGCTTAAGTTAAAGAGTAACTTATATTTATTAATTTTAGATACTCCAACCCTCGGCCTTTTCTCTTATAGTTAAATATTTCTTGTATATTCCTGTTTCGTTTTTAAGGCTTTCATGTCTTCCTTTTTGAGATATCTTGCCATCTTCAATAACTAATATTTGATCAGCATGTTTAATAGTTGCTAATCTATGGGCAATTATAATAATTGTTTTACCGTGAGTAAGATTATTTACCGCAACTTGAATATGATGTTCATTCTCAGGGTCAACACTTGCTGTAGCTTCATCAAGAATTACTATAGGAGAATCTTTTAATATTGCTCTAGCAATACTTATGCGTTGTTTTTCACCACCAGATAAAGATGAGCCACCCTCTCCAATTACAGTGTTGTAACCCTTGGGTAATTGCATAATAAACTCATGACACCTAGCTGCTTTGGCTGCTTTAACAACATCTTTGAAATTTACATTGGGATTTCCAAACTTTATATTATTTAACACAGTATCTTTAAATAAGTAAACATTTTGAAAAACCATGCTAATATTTTTTAGTAAACTATCGCAAGTTAGTTTTTTAATGTCTGTGCCACCAATTAAAATATTACCACTATTTGGGTCATAGAATTTAGCTATTAGTTTGCAAATAGTTGTTTTTCCGCTTCCGGATGCACCTATAATAGCTGTAGTGGTATTTTGAGGTATTTTAAAAGACATATTTTTAAGTATTTCACGTTTATCATAAGAGAATGTTACATTATTAAATTCTATATCATAGTTATTTAATTTAATGTCTTTACCGTCTTTATCAATAAACTCGGCTTGTTTAATAGTATCTATTTTATCCATATTTTTATTTATTATTTCTAAAACATGAATTGCATTATTAATTATTTCTACATTACTAAAGAGTGTAAATGAGAAAATTAACATCATAACCATGGTAGGCAAACTCATAGTGCCTTGTAAAGCAAAATAAGATGAGCCCAATACAATAAGCACCGAAGCTACTTTTAAAAAGAACTGATGTAAACAATTGCAAGGAACAAATTGCTTTTCTATTTTAATGTTTATCTTTTTACTGCACTGATAAGCTTCAGCTATATTTTTAATGGCAATGCCCTGCTGACCAAAGGCTTTAATGACTGGCAAACCTAGTATATATTCTAAAGTAGAACCGGTCATTTTTTCACTAGCTGTAAGGTGTTGTGCAGCATTATTTCTACTTTTTTTACCCAATAAAGACAAAGCAAAACCAGACAGCAATATTCCTGCTACCGCAACTAAAGCTAACTGCCAGTTAAAAAATGCTAAACACAATACCATAGTAAAAGAGCTAATATATCCATTAACAACTGTATCTATCATTTTCATTCCATAAAGCTCCATATAAGATAAATCTGTTGTTACGGCCGAAGTTAAATCTCCAGCATTATTCTTTTGAAAAAATCCTAATGGAACTCTTTTTAAAATACTGCCTATTTCATTACGCTCTTTAGAAGTCATTTCGTAAGCAATGCTTTCTTGAAAACACGCTTTTTTGTAGGCAGTATAAAATCGCAATAAAGTAGCTACAACTAAGGCAATAAACACCAGTAATATAGTAGAACTAGAAATATTACTTTTGTTATTAGTGTCAGTAACAATTAAGTTAAAGGTATAAGCCGCCGCCATTATTGGAAAAGCTGTAAACATTGTGTTAAAAAATGAGCAAACAAAACCCTTATACAGTCGATGTTTATATTCACCGGTCCAGTTTATTAGTCTTTTAATTATTTGAAACATGTGCCTGCTCCTCTCTGCTATAACCTGCTGCCCATTGTTTGGCACCTATGTGGGATTGCCACATATTATTATATAGCTGACAACTCGCTAATAACTCTTGCTGTTTACCACTTTGCACAACCTCACCATTATTCATAACAACTATTTGATTAGCATCTTTAACGGTAGATAGTCTATGTGCAATAACCAATAGGGTTTTACCTTTAGTAAGTTCAGCAATAGATTTTTGAATTTTATGCTCATTTTCGGGGTCAGTAAAGGCAGTGGCTTCGTCTAATATAACTATAGGTGCATTTTTTAAAATAGCTCGCGCAATAGCAATTCTTTGACGCTCACCTCCTGAGAGCTTACCCCCCGCTTCTCCAGCTGTGGTATGATAACCATTTTTAAGTCTTTTAATAAACTCATCACACTGAGCCCTTTTAGCTGCCTCATAAACCTGCTCATCACTAGCACTAGGATTACCCAGCCTAATGTTTTCTAATAAAGAGCTATTAAATAAAAAGTTATTTTGATTAACATAACTAATAGAATTACTAAGTTGCTGTAAAGGTATATTTTTTATATTTATTCCACTTAATTCTATAGACCCAGTATCTACATCCCAAAAACGTGACACTAATCTTGCTACCGTAGACTTACCACTGCCCGAAGGTCCTACTAAGGCTGTAAACTGACTTTGAGGTATTGTTAAATTAACCTTATTTAAAGCCTTAACCTCTCCGTTTTCACCGGTATATGAAAAGCTAACATTATTTAATTTAATATCATAATTAGTAAGCTTAACCTCTTTAGTGCAGTTAGGTAATTCATTAAGATCTAATAGTTTTTGAGCATCATTTACGGCATACTCTATTGCTTTCATATCATTTATGGCAGTAGTAAACCACATTAATGGAGCAATGATTCCTAACGATAAAATTAAACATATTGCAAACTCAGCAGGGTTGATTATAGATTTACTATATAAATACAATCCCATTGGTATGGTTCCTAATAGAGATGAAGGTAAGATAACGGTTGTAAAGTTTAACAATTTCCAGGTGCTATGAAACCAAGCTAAAGTATAATCTCTAAACATCTTTACAGCATTGGAAAATTTTTCATAGGACTTATTCGATTGACTAAATGCTTTTATAACCTCTATACCACTTACATATTCAACAATTACACTATTAACATAGTTACTTGTTTTCATGTAATCAGCGTATTGTTTATTAAAGTTACGCATTAAAAAAACACACGAAACAGCCGCAATAGGAACTGTAGCTAATGAGCTTAAGGCCATTCGCCAATCTATTGTAAACAAGTAACAAAACACAACTATTGGCAATACAATATTTGAAATTCCTTCGGGAATCATGTGTGCCAAAGGTATTTCAATTGTTTCAACCCTGTCCACAATAATATTTTTTAATTTGCCAGAGGTTTGATTTAACACCGAACCCAAAGGGGCTTTCATCATTTTATTAATTATTTTCAATCTTATTTGCTCTAAAATGGTGTAAGCAGAAATATGAGATATTACAGTTGAGATACCATGAAAAATAATTTTTATCATGTATCCTAACAAACAAATTGCCGACCAATACAATATATTTTGCACATTAGCTGTGCCTTTTATAAATAATTGAAGTATTTGATATACCCCAATGTAAGGTATTAAGCTTCCTGCAACGCTTATTATGGCAAAAATCACTGACAAAGTCAGTTTAAATTTACAAATAGAAGCGCATTCAATTATGGTTTTGAGCCAATTTTTATTCTTCATTTGCCTCTCCTTATTAAAAAATGTAGATTAGTTAGCTCAACCTAACTTATCTACATTTTAAGTTATTTGCTTTAACATTACAGCTCCATTAAGATAATAAGACTCCGTTTAGACAAAGGATTTTCGATACTCTAAGGGAGACTTTCCCATTACTGATTTAAACGCTACTGAAAACTTGCTAGGGCTCTCATAGCCAACTAAGCCAGCAATAGTTACAATATTATACTTACTTTGGCGTAACATAACTGCGGCCTGATTCATTCTATATGCCTTTAAATAAGCATAGATTGAAGAACCATAAACACCCTTAAAACATTTTTTCATGGCAGTAAGTGATATCTCAAACTTTGCTGATAATTCGTTTAAGGTATAGTGTTTATTTAAGTCTTTAGTCATAAACAACTCAATAGCCTTAATTTTTTCTACCTGACTTTTATAAAAATAGGGCCGTTTTTCACCAGCATTTTCTGACTCTAGTGCGCTTAAATATAATAAAAGCTCTAAAATTTTTATTTTAAAATACTGTTTTTTTATGGCTAGTGGCACTGAATATAATTCTGAAAAAATATGCTCAATAGAGGTGCCGGATCTTATTACAAAGGATCTGTCGTTTTTACAAAACTTATCTTTGAGTTTATACAAATCTACCGAAAAGCCTTGCAAACAATTAGCAACAGCATCACATGCCTCTTCTAAAAAAAATGCTATAGTAATACCGTGATAATGACGCAAAGGAAACTCAAAGTTACCCTCATGCTGATACCTGTTGTCTATTCTTAAGTCACGAGCTTTTAAGTAGAGATAAGAGTTGTTATCTGCCTCCCATTGAATTCGACCCTCTCGACAGTGGTCTATACAAAACATATCTTCATTGATATGTACTGTTGACTTAAAGTATTGCATATGAAAATTGTTATACATTAAATAGACACCAGGAAAAACCGTATAACAGGTCATAGTTCCTTCACCTGTATCACCTTTAATTTCATATATTACACAATTTTCATCTTTACATACTACATTAAGATATTCATCAATACCTTTACCAAGCAGCATAGACCTACCTCCGTGTACATTGCTTATTAATTGTTTATAACATGTACTGTATTTTTTATTATATTAATTGCTTTACTACAGGTTAAATTTAAAAACTCTATGTCGTGAGTAATTATTAAAATTATATGTTTTTCAGCTAACTGCTTAATAGTATTGCTAACTGCCAACATATGTTCATAATCTAGTCCACTTGTTGGTTCATCAAAAATAAGGATTTTTTTATTAGATAATAAGCCAGTTGCAATTGCTAAACGTTGTTTTTGACCTCCTGATAAAGCCATAGGATGACTCTCCAAATACTCATATAAGTTAAAATACTTGAGTAAATTATTTATATCATCCTCATTATTGCTAACATTAGATATCTCACATTCATTTTTTACACTGTCTGCAAATAGCTGATGATTAACATCCTGCATAATCATAAAGCAGGATTTATTGCGTTGTTTAGGCTTTAATTGTTGATTATTTAAGCTTATAGTACCCGCTGATTCCTTAATAAGACCTGCAAGGCAACGCATTAGGGTAGTTTTACCTGATCCGTTATCACCTACAAAACCTAGAATTTCACCCTCATTGGCAGAAAAGCTTATATTATTTATTATAGCTTTATTTTTTATTTTACACGATAAGTTTTTAACAACTAAATCGGCTTTTTCATTAAGTTTTTCTGTGATTTCATGTGGCAGCTCACTTTTAAACAAAGAACGTAGCCCTAACTTTTTACGGTGCTCTAAACTGAGTGCATTAAACTCTTCGGCTGTAAACACCTGCTCTATTGCTCCATCGTTTAAATAAACCACTGTATCAACTAAATCCTTAAGGTAAAAAAGTCGATGTTCTGCAATTAAGATTGTTTTACCTTGGCTTTTTATAATCTTTAATTGCTCTTTTAATATTTCTATAGATTTATAATCAAGGTTGGCTGTTGGTTCATCTAACACATAAATATCAGGATTCATAGTATAAACCGAAGCAAAAGCTAAGTTTTGTTTTTCACCACCAGACATATTAAATATATTTCTATTCAATAGTTTGTTTATTTTTAAGGCATTAATGGTATTGTTTAATCTTTGTTTGATGTGTGTTGGATTTATGCCTCTATTCTCTAAGGCGAATACCAGTTCACTATTAGAGTCAATATTAAAAAACTGTGATTTTGGGTTTTGAAATACTGAACCTATTTTTTGAGATAAAACAAACATTTTTGCATCTTTAATATTTAAATTAGCAGCAAAAACACTACCCTCATAAGGGCAGTGTTCTGTAAAATGAGGTATTATACCATTAACCAACTTAGTGAGAGTTGTTTTGCCACAACCACTCTTGCCACACAATAACACACACTGCCCTGGTTTTACATGTAAATTTATATCTTTTAAAATCTTTTTTTCACTATTATAAGCAAAGTTTATATTATTAATATTTATCATTCTTTTTATTCCTATCTCATTACTAAAGCCATAGCTATAAAGCCTAAACCTATAACTAAACAAAGGTAATCTGATGCCCTAAAGTTCATTTCTACTATGCTTGTTTTTTTAACAGGGTTTTCTATACCCCTAGTAACTGCTGCTGCCCCTAGTTCTTCTGCTGTATTAGTGGCTGAAATCATTAAAGGCACTAAACAATATTCTAGCTTAGATACCCCCCTTATATCACGTAATTTAAGAGCATCCCTTATATAAGACATTTCTTCTTTAATAGCAGGAAAGTATCTCATTGTAATTGATAAAGGAATGATTATTTGCTGTGGAAACTTCCATTTTTGCAAAGCAATAATCAAATGTCTTACTGGTGTTGTTCTAACAATAATTGTGCCCAACATAAAACAAGGGAAAAATTTTCTTGAATACAGTGATAACACCGAAAAAGTTGCTTTTATAAAAGTTGGTGATACAGGCAACACATAATACTGTACACATAACAAAGTTATATAAGCTGTAAGCCACTTTAAAGCCAAACTTTTGCAATTACACATAACCTGCAAAAGCGCTATACTACCAACTAAAATAGCTTCAACATATACTGATCTTTGAATAAAAGTTACAATATTCACTATTATTAAAAGCAACATAAATGTTCTTGGATCTAACACATAGTTTTTATTAGTTAGAGCCTTAAACATTACACAATACCAGCTTTTTTAAAGTGCTTTTTAAACAAAGATTTGGCGATATATGCACCTATTACTGCTCCTATTACAGGTGCAACAAATAACACTACTAACATTTCTGTTGAAGCAATTTTTTGTAGTATATTTAAATAGCTTTCTGAAATACCCTGCCCAGCTATTTGACTTAAAAAGCTATCTTTAAATACCCATAAAGGTAGAGGAGAACCAGTCATGCCTAAAGAAAAAAATACAAAAGATAACATATTGCCTTTAAATCCTTTATACTTAGTAATATAACGAACTAACTCAGCTATAACACAAGAAACTACAAAAGTTATTAAAATAATTAAGGTAAATTGTCCTGTTAAAAAGTATAACAAGCCAGAGATTAATCCCATTGTAAATACTGCCCCTAATTTTTGAACCTTAGAGGTCATAATCATATAAGGAACGCCAGTTAACAAAGCAATTATGCCAGGCATTAAAATCCAAATATATGGTGAAAAACCTGAGCAAAGCATAACAGCAAAGTTAAGAGCAAAGTAAATAGCAGAAAAAATACCTATAGTTATTAAATCCTTACCTTGAATTGTTTTTGTTTTTTGGGGTGTGTTTATCATAATAATCCTCCTAAAAATCTATTATTTGTTAGTTACACCTAACTAATGTACCAATAAAAAATACCTGCAAGGTATTTTTTTTAGAACTCAATTCAAATTATACTTATTTTGCTCATTTTCTCTACTCCATTTTGGCTTTTATGTTCCATTTAGACCACTTAAGTATAATGATTATTAGTTTCAATATTAACAATTTAACAGTTAAAGGGTTAAAAGTTGTAGGGAATGTGCCTCTGTGCCATTCCGTTTTTGGTTTCAACCACTAAGTATATATTTTATTTTAATTTGGTAGTTTTGAAGTATCAGGTTTTAAAATGGTCATTCAAAATAAGTGATTAAAAAATTGAAACCGCAAAGAGCGCCAAGGGAAAAGAATAGTTTTTGGTAGATGAAATCTCTACGCATCAGCATTGTAATTTGAGTAAATCTACTTCTGTTATTTGGTTTAACCACTAAGAACAACCAAGGACACAAAGAACAAGACAAAACATTACCTAGAGTTAGGTTAAATTCGTAGTGACAGGCCTTGTGTCTGTCTTTTCATTTAGAACCGTTCTTCCATCGTTCCCCTATTATCCTACCATAGTTCTACAATTGTTTTATGCTATTATGTTCTATACTTTATCAATTCTACATATGGTACTTGTATGCAATTAAAAAATAATACCTATATTTTGCAATTGCTAATTATTATTTAAGTGATATGTATCACTTAAGATTAAACTATGAAAGGAAGTATGTTTATGAAGTATCATGATAATACGGTTGAATTCTCAATAGGGGGGAATTATTCATTAATAGGCGGAGAGTATACTGTCGAAGATTTTTATGTACCACATGAACAGGATCCTGATGATCATATTTATTACGGATTAAAGAAACATTTTGGATCTAATGGCGAAATGACTTTTCGTATAGGTCGTCACGGATCTGATAGGGTAGCTAATTGGTTTAAGCGTAGAATCCCAGCAAATCAAACAACTTTCAATCATAATCCAGGCAAATTGAATTTCGGTTTCATGGGCACCTTAAAACTGACAATTACAGGTGGTATTCTGGGAAAAGGAAAGGATACTTTCACCTTTAAAAACATCGGTATTGCTCAAGGACATGCTGGTGCTAGCAATAATTGGTGGTTTGGTGGACAAAACTGCTCATATATTGGTAATCACAGAGTGCTTGGCAGTGGTATAAATTCTAAAAAAATACCCGTGCAATTTGTTTTTTTACGCGGAGGTAATAGTGTTAACAAGATTGAAGTAACACCACAGACACTTATAGATTTAAAATCATGGATGGGAAGGTTGGGTAAAGATACTAAGCTTGAAGAAGTTATTATGCCAGGCAGCCATGATGCAGGTATGTCTGAAACACATCATTGTAATCCTCCCATACTTGCTGATCCATATACTAAAACCCAAAATGAACCTATTGGCTCTCAATTGGTTAATGGATCAAGGTATTTTGATATCAGGGTAGATTATGACCATGATGAACTAGTTACATATCATCGTGAAGGCAAGTATGGCTGTAATGGTCAAGACTTAAAGAATGTTTTTGATGAGGTCACAGCATTTTTAAATGCTCACAATACAGAGACAGTAATCTTCAAGGTTTCTCATATCCGCGGCGATAGTGGTCATAATAAATCTGAAACCAAAGAAAAAATTGATAAATTCTTAAATAGTTATAGCTCTGTGTTCTATACATATAAAGACAATAATAATGACAATAATAATGACAATAAAAAAGTAAATCTGGCTAAATTAACCCTCAGTGAACTTAGGGGTAAATTAATTCTAGTTTTTGACTATAGTAAGCCCATTGACGAAAGTACAGGTAGATTCCGCTATGAGGATGGTATGAAAACAAAATCTAATGCGAATCTTACAGTATATGATAGCTATTCTAATACCAACTCATATTCTAAGATGAAGGATGATCAATTGGCGAAGTTTAAAGAGTGGACTAAAATTCCTAGTAAAGATACCGGGCTGTTTTTGCTTTCATGGACACTTACAGCAAAACCAGGTGGTAGCTATATATTAGAGTTGGCAAAGCAAGCAAATTCAAAACTGCCTGATGTATTGTATGATGTAATAAGTAGTTCAAGCAAAAAACCTAATATTGTATACATTGATGGATTAAATAGTGTAAGCGCACAAAGCATCGTTTTGCATAACTTCTAAGGTTGGCGGATTTAAGTCTGCTTTACCTCAAAGCACACGAGAAAAGATAAATCATAAAGGTTAACTTTGTAGTGACAGTCCTTGTGTCTGTCTTTTCTTTTAGTATTAAGTAAAAGAGTACTGTGCCATTCCTGTGTTTGGATAAAACCACTAAGTAAGTATTATATTTTGATTTGTCAGTTTTAAAGTATGAGGTTTAAAAATGATCATTAAAGATAAGAGCTTATAAACATTGTAACCACAAAGAACGCCAAGGACACGAAGAGGTTAAAGCTTATAGTAAGTTATTGGTTTAAAAATGAAAATTTCACTACAGATTGTTGTAGGGAATGTGCCTTGTGCCATTCCTGTGTTTGGAGTCAACCGCTAAGTAAGTATTATATTGTGATTTGGTAGTTTTGAAGTATGAGGTTTAAAAATGGTCATTAATGATAAAACCTTAAAAGATTGTAACCACCAAGGACTCAGAGGTTTACGTTGTAGGGAATGTGCCTTGTGCCATTCCGTTTTTGGTTAAAACCACTAAGTAAGTATTATATTTTGATTTGTCAGTTTTAAAGTATGAGGTTTAAAAATGATCATTAAAGATAAGAGCTTAAAAACATTGTAACCACAAAGACTAACTATGTTAAGTCAAGTGTTAAATTAAAATAATTTTGAACACACACTCAAATAAGAGTAGAAATCTACTCTTATTTTTTATACAGTATTTTAGTTTCCTAACTAGCTTTAAATATTACATTATTTCTAAGCAAGTGATATATTACTCTAATTAATTTTCTTGCAACATGAGATAGAGCAACGAAATAATGCTTACCCTCATTTAGTTTTTTATTGAGATAATCTTTAAACACTGAATCATACATAGCTACTGATCTAGCAGCACTAATTAAAGCTGCTCTAAGATAAGTTGAACCTCGCTTAACCATCTTGCCATTGCCTTTGAATTTTCCAGATTGCTTAGTTGAAGGATCTAAACCAGCATAGGCCAAAAGTTTAGAAGGTGAACTAAAGTTATGAATTGAGCCTATCTCAGATAATATGATAGAGCCATACACAATTGAGATCCCTGGTATTGAGAGTATTGGTGAATCAAGCCCTATCATCATGCCTTTAATTTCTTGCTCGATATTCTTGATTCTTTTCTGACATGCTTGTACTTCTTCTATGCTATATACTAAGTCCATCTCATGCGACTTACAAACTACACCAATAGAGTTTTGAGCTAGTTTTTTTATTTTTATAGCTGTATCTTTGGTATATTTCCCATTAGAATTTTTTGTTAATATATTGGTTAACTTAGTGAGGTGTGCTTTTTTTAGAGACTCAGCAGATGGGTATTCCTTTAGTGCTTCATACATTGATTTTTGGTGTATTGAAGGGAAATTTTGCTTTAGCTCTGGAAAGGTACAGCTTAGGATTCTTGTAATAGATATTTTATGAAAACTGCATATTTTTACCCAGCGAGTTCTTATTCTTGTTAGAGATTTAATCTCGTTTATATGGTATGATATTGGGGTGTAGGGCTTGTGGTCTTCAGTGTGCAATATTTTGGCAATCATTTTTGCGTCTATCTTATCTGTTTTTGTTTTGCGAAGGGTCTGAGCTTTTCGATAAAGGTTAGTGCTGAGTGGGTTTAGTACTACTAAGTTAAAGCCCTTTTCATACAGGTAGTTACGTATATTATTGCTATAATGCCCTGTAGACTCAAGTCCAATTTTTATCTTGCTCTTATTTACCTTTGGTATCTTGGATAATAGTTTTTCAAACCCAGCTTTATTATTGGCTATTGTAAATACTTCTTCTATTACTTCACCCTCAGAGTTAACAATAAAACAGTCATGTTTTGTACTCGCTACATCAATTCCTACATAGATCATTAATTGACCTTCTCCTTTCATTGATGCTGTTATTCCATCAGCTTTATGTTCTATATCCTTGCTAGAGATAAAACGTCTATGCGTTATCTAACTAATTAATAGTTGTAACATAAAGCTGTGGTTATGGTCTTTGTGAAATAGTCTAAGCTATAGAACACAAGTAATAATCCACAGCATCTGTTACTTTGATTATACGCTATATTTCTAATAGCTTAACCACTCTTTTATTATACAAGAACGCTAAGGACACGAAGAGGTTAAAGCTTATAGTTAGTTAATGATTTAAAAATGAAAATTACACTACAGATTTTTGTAGATGTGCCTTGTGCCATTCCGTTTTTGGGTTAACCACTAAGTAGGTATTATATTTTGATATGGTAGTTTTGAAGTATGAGGTTTAAAAATGGTCATTAATGATAAAACCTTAAAAGATTGTAACCACCAAGGACTCAGAGGTTTACGTTGTAGGGAATGTGCCTCTGTGCCATTCCTGTGTTTGGATAAAACCACTAAGTAAGTATTATATTTTGATTTGTCAGTTTTAAAGTATGAGGTTTAAAAATGATCATTAAAGATAAGAGCTTAAATACATTGTAACCACAAAGACTAACTATGTTAAGTCAAGTGTTAAATTAAAATAATTTTGAACACGCACTTAAATAAGAGTAGATTTCTACTCTTATTTTTTATATAGTATTTTAGTTTCCTAACTAGCTTTAAATATTACATTATTTCTAAGTAAGTGATATATTACTCTAATTAATTTTCTTGCAACATGAGATAGAGCAACGAAATAATGTTTACCCTCATTTAGTTTTTTATTAAGATAATCTTTAAACACTGAATCATACATAGCTACTGATCTAGCAGCACTAATTAAAGCTGCTCTAAGATAAGTTGAACCTCGCTTAACCATCTTGCCATTGCCTTTGAATTTTCCAGATTGCTTAGTTGAAGGATCTAAACCAGCATAGGCCAAAAGTTTAGAAGGTGAACTAAAGTTATGAATTGAGCCTATCTCAGATAATATGATAGAGCCATACACAATTGAGATCCCTGGTATTGAGAGTATTGGTGAATCAAGCCCTGTCATCATGCCTTTAATTTCTTGCTCGATATTCTTGATTCTTTTCTGACATGCTTGTACTTCTTCTATGCTATATACTAAGTCCATCTCATGCGACTTACAAACTACACCAATAGAGTTTTGAGCTAGTTTTTTTATTTTTATAGCTGTATCTTTGGTATATTTCCCATTAGAATTTTTTGTTAATATATTGGTTAACTTAGTGAGGTATGCTTTTTTTAGAGACTCAGCAGATGGGTATTCCTTTAGTGCTTCATACATTGATTTTTGGTGTATTGAAGGAAATTTTGCTTTAGCTCTGGAAAGGTACAGCTTAGGATTCTTGTAATAGATATTTTATGAAAACTGCATATTTTTACCCAGCGAGTTCTTATTCTTGTTAGAGATTTAATCTCGTTTATATGGTATGATATTGGGGTGTAGGGCTTGTGGTCTTCAGTGTGCAATATTTTGGCAATCATTTTTGCGTCTATCTTATCTGTTTTTGTTTTGCGAAGGGTCTGAGCTTTTCGATAAAGGTTAGTGCTGAGTGGGTTTAGTACTACTAAGTTAAAGCCCTTTTCATACAGGTAGTTACGTATATTATTGCTATAGTGCCCTGTAGACTCAAGTCCAATTTTTATCTTGCTCTTATTTACCTTTGGTATCTTGGATAATAGTTTTTCAAACCCAGCTTTATTATTGGCTATTGTAAATACTTCTTCTATTACTTCACCCTCAGAGTTAACAATAAAACAGTCATGTTTTGTACTCGCTACATCAATTCCTACATAGATCATTAATTGACCTTCTCCTTTCATTGATGCTGTTATTCCATCAGCTTTATGTTCTATATCCTTGCTAGAGATAAAACGTCTATGCGTTATCTAACTAATTAATAGTTGTAACATAAAGCTGTGGTTATGGTCTTTGTGAAATAGTCTAAGCTATAGAACACAAGTAATAATCCACAGCATCTGTTACTTTGATTATACGCTATATTTCTAATAGCTTAACCACTCTTTTATTATACAAGAACACCAAGAACACCAAGAACACCAAGAGGTTAAAGCTTATCGTTAGTTATTGATTTAAAAATGGTAGTTATGAGTTATATTTTATATGGTTTTTAACCACAAAGTGCGCAAAGGGACTAGAAGAGTTATTGGTAAAATATAATCTCTACGCCTCAGCATTGTAATTTGTATTAGTCTACTTCTATTTTTTTAATTTTACCACCAAGAACTCAAAGGACACGAAGAGGTTTAAATACTTAGTAAGTATTAGGTTTTAAAATGACAACTTTGCCTTGAACTGAAAGTGTTGTAGGGAATGTGCCTTGTGCCATTCCTGTTTAATTATACAATATAGATTTATCGAAAATGAGTTGCGTAAAAATCTATAAAATAGCAATCTCTAATAATTTATGAAGGTAATCTAGTCAGTTCTATCGAAGTGATAGCTATTATATAAATAGGAGAAATATTATGTATCTGCTACCACAATACCAAGAACTTAATATAATTGGTTTTCAGAACATGTTAGATTATAAAAACCTAACTAATAGCTATAAAATTTACTGGCTTTATGCAGTATTACATGAAGTTAAGCTAGGCAATACTGTCTTAAGCTTCAATAACTTAGCATTAAGAATGATTACAAAAAGCTGGTACTCAATTACACAGTTTAAACTTAACTTTGGTCAACAAGATGATTTAGGGAAAATAGTATTAGCTATTTACCAAGA
This sequence comes from Clostridium sp. 'deep sea', assembly GCF_014931565.1. NCBI lineage: Bacteria > Bacillati > Bacillota > Clostridia > Eubacteriales > Clostridiaceae > Clostridium > Clostridium sp. 'deep sea'. Next base: position 3,609,031 of record NZ_CP063353.1, on the reverse strand, counting down.
TTATAGCTTAACTAGTAATATTAAAGAACATGACTTATATGACTTTTTATTAAGCATAAAAGATAATAAAGATATAAAGCAATACATAAAAAAACTTTGTAAATATGTGCCTTATAGATTAATAAGGTCTTTTTACTGTTTTAAAGCTGAAGATTATAAGGTTAATAAAATTATTGAAAAATTATCTAATGAAAGCGATATAGCTTTATACAAAGTAAGTAAAGAGAAAAAAGAGATTAATATTCATAAACACTGGTGTAACTATATAACAAAAAACCAAACCATAATAGATGGTTGGTTAAAATACAAGCTAATTTACTTTTTACAGAAAAGAAACCCTAATAGCCCTGCTATCTTACATAAACTAGAAGCACCCCAAACAAGAAACTTAACAAAAGCCAAAGAATATTGGAATCAAATAATGAGTATTACTAATATTAATGACATATATACTGGCTTGCCTTTTACAGATGAATATGTAGCTCAACATGGCTCAATTAGTCTCGATCATTTTATACCTTGGAGTTTTGTACTACACGATGAAGTCTGGAATTTAGTACCAACATTTAAGAATATAAACTCAGCTAAAAACGACAAATTGCCATCTTTAGATAAATACTTAAATACTTTTTGTGATATTCAGTACCAAGGTCTAAAGACAGCAATTAACTTTTATATAAAAAGTAAAGCCAAAGAAAACTTTTATAATGTTCATAGTGACTTACTTAATAAAGAGCTATTATGTAATGATACACAGTATAAAAAGCTATTTTTTGATAGTATGAGACAGACTATCGCTCCTTTGCATCAGTTGGCTTTGAATCAGGGGTTTATAGAAACATGTTAATATATACCATTAAAATAGTAGTTTTAAGTACTATAACTAAAGATTTTAACTATAAAAATATAATGTTAAGGCAAGTGAGTTTGGCATAGATTTATTCAAAATATTCCCTATTATATTAATTAACATATATAGCCCTACTTTTTTTATATCAATAATTATCTTGTTATTTTTTTATAAATCTTTGCATTTTTGCTTATAGATTTACTAATTTTTATTGATAGTTTATCTTGTTTCTTTGCTTGATTGACACTTTTATTCTCTATCATCATTTCTTCAATCTTAAACAAAAAATAATTATTTTTATCTTGAACTATCAACTCATCTCCAACATTTAATTGATCAATCTCTAAGTAAAAACAAGCAATAGTATTTTCTTGAAATAGCTTCTTTATTATTCCTAGGAATAACCATGTTTTAGGTATGGCTGTAAACAAACCTTTAGTATGCAAACTTATATCTATATCATTGAAATTAATAAGATTTTCTTGTAATAAACGAACAGATTTGTATAGCTCCCATGTTGATACCAATGTATACTCATCTCTAACAGCATCTGCAATTTGCTCTTTTGTAAATGCTGGATTACTTCTCTCTAAAGGTGGCAACATTTTTTGATGATTAACGATTAATATTCCATGAATATCAGACCTCTTATGTTTTTTCATGTTTCTATTCATATATTTAAGCAAAGCTTGACAATCATCTTCAGTGGGATTACCATTATGTCCCTTTATTTCAATTACTGTTAACCCATAATCATTATATATGTTTAAATCTTCTTGTTTATTACCCTCTATAGTATCATCAACATTAACAACATTAGAATACCCTATTTCAAGCAAAGTTTTTTGTATATTTTTTACTAATAACTCTCCGAAACCATTTGAAGTTAGTATATTAGTTAAAAAAGATAACTTATCTTTTTCATCTTGTATTTTTTTATTAACATCATTGATTTTAAAGGATAATTCACGCTCAATTTTCTTTTTTTCAATTTCTAGTCTTTGCACCTTTGGAAGAATATAATCATCTAACTCTAGCCAAATATTTTTCACAAAATCAGGAAATATATGTGGCTTAATTTGTGGAAGAACTTCTTTTAATAAATTATTAATTACTATATATTGATTTTGGAACTGTGGTAAGACAATTAATAGTCCATCATTACCATCATTTTCAAAAAGTTTTACAAACGCAATAGTATCTTCATATCTGTTTTTAGCGAGTACTAAAGAATTTCTATCTTCTTCAAATATAGCCAAATATGTTACCTCATCTTCTTTACAACCTTTAAAAATATCTCGAAAATAACCCCCTTCATTGCTAATGCATATATCCCTACCAGTCATACTAGTTACTGAACCAATGTTGAGCCAAGAATAATTATCGAGTTTAATAATCTTTCCTCTCCCATATCCATCCTTATATTCGACTATGTTATAGTTTTCTTCAACATAAGCATCGGCTAATACAATAACCACATTACCATTATATAGCAATTTCCTAATATCTTCTTGAAAATTTAGGTAGGTGAGATTTCTTGGATTTAAATAATTACTTCCTTTCAATGAATATAGCTTTGTATCATATCCGCTATATAATCCATCGTAATCATCCTCATTTTTATTATGAACTTTATCATCTTTTAGATTAATAATAACAACTTCTTTTTCAGATAAATATTCCAGTTTATAATTTAGTTTACACTCACTATCAGGATTAACTAAGTATTTATATCCAAATGAACCTCTATCTACATTAAAGCCTTCTTGTATAAGTTTATCTATCACATCATCTTCTATATCGATACACATTATTTTGGGATCTAGATATTTCATTTTACATACTCCATGTTATTTTTTTGCTATCGAGTAAAAAAAGTCTTTAAACTTCTCTCTTTCACCACTTCCATTAGTAGCTAACCTCAGAAGCGGTAGCTCATACTTCTTAAAAATACTATCCTTCTTGTTATCACGTTCTTGTTGGGCAGGGTTGTTCTCATGATATTCAAAGCCATCAACTTCAATAGCTAAGACAGGCATATTGTTAAACTTGTTATATATTATAAAATCAACAGAAGAGTTATTTTTAACATATTTTTTTTCTTCGTCACTCAATAAATCTAAACTCTTAAAAATGTTTTTAAGCAAAACACTATGCCTAAAGACATAGCTACAATAGTCAGACTCTTGTAATATCTCACTGAGCAACGTTGCCATTATGTTTTCAGATTTAAATTTAGATATGCTCACCATTTTATTACGTAATGGTAATAGTTTTTTGGAAAAATCTTTATACAATAAATCAAATATAGACACTATTTTACTGTTAATTATATTTTTATCTAAGGTGTTATACTCCATATAGTTAATTAAATCTCTTAACTCAGTTCCATTATTATTGAAAAATGTTTTATCTGTAACTAGTACAAATTTCTCTTTTGCTCTGGATACAGCTACATTAACTAAGTTAGGGTTGTCAGCAAATTTCAGAGATTTTTTGCTTGAAACTTTATTATCTAAAACTGATGTCATAACCATTACAGACTTTTCTCTACCTTGATATTTATGTACTGTATCACAATCTATATATTCTGGTGTTGCTTCTTGTACTTTATTTGCTTGTTTCCTATAAGGTGTAACAACTCCTATAGATTTATCTCTATCATATGTATTAGGGTTTTTAAGTACTTCCTCAACAATAACATCTATTTCACGTTGATTATATTTACCTTTATCATTGCCTCGAGTAACAGTTCTTGTATGATTACCCTCAACAGTTTTGTAAAGGTGTAATGCATTATTATCCTTTGATGAAGTAAATGGAATTAGTTCACCATTGTAGTATTTTTTATTACAGAAGTTAATAATTTTAGGGTGACATCTATAATGCTCTTTTAGAATGACTCTAGGCAACTTATCTTTATAAATATTGATAATAGATGATAAAATGTTATGCTTAAAATAATCAAAATCCGTCTCTGGACATTGTATTTCAAGTTTACTCTTTATGTTTTTATTTATTATTTGAGGTAATTGCTTTGTATCACCAACAATTACTGCATTTTCAGCACTTGCAAATGCTAAAACACCTGTTAGTAAATCAACTTGTGAAGACTCGTCTATTATAATGTAATCAAATAAATAATCTTTTCTTTTACTATTTAAAATAGAATAAGTTGTGCTAATTATCACAGGAAAATCACTTGCAAAATCATTCATCTTTCTTTTATAATTTATATAATTATATTTTCTTTTGTTTTTACCCTTATATTTATTAGAAATCTTTTGTTTAAACAATTCATTAGATAAAGATTCATGTTCTTTTAACAAATTATCAAAACATTTACTCTTTAAAGATAATTGCAAACCCTCTATATCTTTTTGAAGTTGATTTGTTTTTTCTATATAGTATCTTTTTTGTAAGTTCAAAACTAGATCAATTTCTGAATCATTTAATAACTTAAAGTTATAAAAACCGTATTTTATGAACAACTTAATCTTGTTAGTTAAACTACTCACTTTATTTCTATTCTCTGCAATTAAGTATTCAGCCATAAAGCTTAGTATTTTATCTGAAGATTGTTTATAGAAAGATAATTTTCTGATTTCAGTAACATTTTTATGCTCATAAAACTTAATAAAATGTTCTTTCTCTGTTTCATAAGCAAGTAACTCTTGTTTAAGATTTGCTAGTTTATTATTTATTTTGAGTAAATTATTAATATCTTTATTTAAACTAACTATTCTAGTAAATATGTTATTTTCATTGTTATCTGTACTTATTTCTGGAATATTTATTTTAGGAATGTTTTCAAAGAAATGTTTTTGATTAATGCTATTTCCTAAACAGGCAACCATAAAATCATAATCATACTTTGCTAGTTTCTCTTTAACATTTTTAATAGCTTCATTATTACTTGATACAACAGCAACAGTTTTATTTTGCATTATAAGATTTGCTATTATATTAAGAATAGTCTGAGTTTTACCTGTACCTGGTGGTCCCTCAATAACTGATATATTGTTTGACAAGGCATTTTCAACTGCTTTTTTCTGACTTAGGTTATACTTAAAAGGAAAGATAATTTTATCTTTCTCTAATTTATTGTTTTTAATTTCATATCTATTTATGTAGGTATTAAGTACACATTCTTCTTTAAAGTATGTTAACCTATCAAAATGTCTTTTTAGTAAGGATTCATTATCTTTTATCTTTATATATTGTGATAACTCTCTCCAGTAATGAACAAGTGAGTTTTTCAGGTCTAATTCACGTACTGAGTTTTCTATGTTTACATAGCTTTTTATCCATAGTTCATTAATATTTTTACCATGTTTATCTACTGCTGAGTAAAACACACGATAGTAATCTTCAAATTCAATTATTTTATAAATGTCATTTTGCAAAATTCCATAATAGTAAAATACTTTATTTTTTATATTTACAGTTTTAGGATTTGTTAATATTTTAACTTCTTCTGACTTGTACTTATATTCTTTTGATGAGTTTATGAATTTTACTAGATAATGTTTACCTACATTCAGTATACTAAATAATTCTGATGTTCTATCTTCGCCTTTAAGTAAAATAACCTGTTTCTCAAGCATTAGCAATTTCTCCCGTCTTTATATAAAATCATAAGATAAATTTAAAGTTAATAATTTCCAGTTATATTTTAACATATTTTATACATTTAGTGTTGTAAACAAAATCATTAATTTTTATTAAATTTGTGTAATAAAAAAGAGCATATTTCTGCTCCAGAGTTTTATATTGTTTTTATTATATATAACTAGTAAACCTTTATATTAGATTACTTTTTGCTAATTCCCAATAATGTTCTCCCAGAACTGTTAGTTTACATGCTTTATTCTCCATTGCAGCGTAATACATATGCTCTGTACCTACAGGAACAAGGAGGTTAACTCTATTGAACTTTTGAAGTATAGAAAATATCTCATTTTTATCTTCATCTGGATTTTCGCTATCTGGCTCATAACTTGGATCCAAATCATACAAACAACCTTTTTCAGGAAAATAATCGGTTATCTTTCGTAAATCTGAAATATCTATAGGAGCTTGAACCTTTCTAAGCGAAACAAAACTCCGTACATTAGTTTTGAAAATTGGTCTTTGCTGCCATTCACCCAAAGATTGGTCAATATGTGCATATACACTCCCTGGTGTAACATCACCAACAAGATTTGCTGCACTACCATTTAATGCATCTACGAATAGACGGGTAAATACTCCTTCTCCATTTTCTTCAATGGCATATTGATTTTCAGCAGAAGCTGTAAGAATTGTTACTCCTTCTTTAAGTACAGCACTACCTTCTTTAATATTAGGAGTTCCGGCTATACCAGAATGACAGGTATCTAATACTATAATCTTATTTCGTGCTGGTGAATCATTAACAATTTGTAAAAGCTCGTTTAAAGATAAACCTTCATCACCTCTTAAGCACTCTGAAGTCACTAGATAACCCCCTATGCTCTCAATATATCCATGTCCTGAATAGTAAAATAAAGCTATTTCATTACTATCTCTAAACAATTCATTCACAAGATCTTTTAAACTTGATTTTGTTATTAAGTTATCTTCATTAAAAGATACTTCTAATTTTACTCCAAAATTTCTTGTACCATCACTGTGTCTTTCTAGAACGGATTTAACTGCATATGCATCGTTAACACAACCATACAATTTACTTACCTGTGAATAATAATCTATTCCAATGATTAATGCTTTTTTCATTTTTAATTACACAACTCTTTTATGGCAGATACAATTGATTTTCCTTGCCAACTTACAATTTTATCTGCATTATTTTTTACAATAACCGATGTATTTTTTGATCCCCATGGCTCAATTGCAATTATTGGTTTTCCATATAAATTAGCAATATCTATTTCTTTTTTAATCCATTTACTATATGTTGAATAAACTCCTGCCAGTATTAAAACACAACTAGTGCCCTTAATTTTAGATTCGATTTCTGCTTTTAATTGTTTATCTGTACCGTTAGTATGTATTGGATTATTTTTAGGAACTGAGTGATTATAATAGTTAATATTTTGGTTCTTGAGTAATTTGTTAACCTTATCATATGCATCACTGTAGTTCCAAGAATGACTAATAAATAACCTATATGATTTTGACATCTTCTAACACCTTTCTTATTTAGATTTGATTACCAATAAATATTTTCTACATATTACATGAAAAACCTTTTTTCAATCTAGCTTCTTCACATATTACTATTAATACCATTACTCCAAGACCACAAATTTTACAATCAATCTTATGGTCGCGGTCTACTAGGTGAATATTTTTTACCTTTGCTGCTCTTTTGAGGTCTCATAATGAGCCTATCTTTTAATCCTTTTATTATGGCTACTGAGTCACCATCTTTAAGAATATTGCTTAGCATCTTTACTATGTTTTCTTCGGTAACAGTTTCAGCTGACTCTATTGCCTATCTTAAAAACTGGGTACAGGTAAAAATAAAAAAAGAGCCTAAGCCCTTCTTTAATTTTTTTAAGTTATTTTTTCTCCACACTTGTTGCAAAATGCTGAATCTGATGGCATCTTATTTCCACATTTTCTGCAAAAAATAGTGTTATTATCATCCGTACTATCGGTAGTAACTGTAGTAACTGCAACTTCATTTTGCTTTGCTATTACAGATAATGTAGATATAATATCTTGTGCAATGTTATATGCGTTTTTATACAATATTGAAGTAGTTTTAGTTTTGCCAGCTAGTAATTTAATATAAATTGTTGGATTATTTAAATCATTAACTGTTATTTTAACCTTTAAGCTATTAACAATTTTTTTAACTTTCTTTTTTCCTGTTGCAGCACCTACTACAGCTCCAACTCCTGCAAATAAAACTCCTCCTACTATAGCTCTACCTAGTCCACCTTTTACAACAGAATCTCCATCTTCCATTAACTCAAATTCTACTATATCCGAAAAATTATAAATTGTTGGATTTACTTTCTTTCCTAAAAAACCATCTGGTACTAACCAAAGTTTTTTGCTCTCATCAAACTCAATAAAAGTACCAAATTTTTTTGTACAATTAAATTGGTCAATCATTTTTTTGTTTTCAATTTGATCTTTCATACCTTGTTTTATATCGCTTAAAGTTTGAGTTAATATATTTTTCTTTACAGAATTACTACAATCTTTATAACAATTTGCACATAAGTAACCCTCAGCGAATTTGTGCTTTACTAAACCTAATTCTTTACTACAACATGCACAAATCTTTTTGTCTCCGAATAAAGCCATAATACAACCCCCTATATCTCTTTTAACAGTAAAATTATGTAGATAACAATATGAAAGTATAAAAAATAACATATGTTCAAAAAAATTATATACTATTATATACTATTTTTAAATACATTTATTTAATAATATATTAAATTAGATTATATTTCTTATTTTAGTTCAATTAAAACTATTACTGTTATAAGAAATTTTTAATAAAAGCTAAAATATCTTATATGTAATGAATTTTTAGACATTCAAAGAAAAGGAAACAATAACCTTCTCTTTAAGTTTGACTAATCATATTATTCTTTTTAATATTTTTTTATGCTGTAGTTTAAGCTCTTTATAAAAGGGTCAGGCCTCTTGCTATTAGATTATTTGTGCTTTTAGCGTTTTGCTACCTATATAATTTTTATTACAGGTAATCATATTGAGCCAGACCCTGCTTGTAGGCTTAATGGTACGTTTTTAAGGGGAGTTTTTAAGTTAGTTATGTAAATATTAAAAGGAGAACACAAGGCCCTCCACTACGTTGCTAAAGAGAAGCAATTTTATTTACCAAAAAATATCAACAACAAGAAACATTCTTGACAATAAAATAATTAAATGATAAGATTCAATTATTATAAGGAATTTCGTTATATTTATAGATGAAAGGGATTTAATATGAATAGCAATCGATTAGATAACATTTTTCTGCAACTTAAAAGAATGGTTGGTATTATTGAAAAAGATATTATCAAAGAAATCTCAGATATGGATATTGGTAATCTTACACTTGCCGAAATTGGTATTATGGATGCTATTGGTTTAAATTCTGAAAAAACTATCAAAGAAATTGCTCAGCAATTAGAAGTTGCGGTGAGCACCCCAACAAAAACTATGGATCGCCTTGTAAAAAAAGGCTATATAGTTAGAACAACTAGTGACGAAGATAGAAGAATGGTTGTTTCAACATTAACTGAAAAAGGATATAATGCCTTAATTAAAATTACTACAATGCGTCAAAAGAAAATACTACAACTTACCGAAAAACTTAGCTGCGAAGAAGTTAATCAACTATTGTTAACCTTAAATAAACTTATGTAGTACTATTTTTTTGCCTAATATAACGAAATTCCTAATATACGAATATACTCAAATATGAAAGGATAACTAATTATGTACAATCAAGAAAAACCTCTATTACAAACAATTAAAATAGGAAACCACACTATTAAAAATAGGGTGGTTATGGCACCAATGAATATGAATTATACTGATCCTATGAATTTTCCTAGTAAACAACAAGCAGCTTATTATGCTGCAAGAGCTATGGGTGGTACTGGAATGATTATTGTGGAAGCTATGAGAGCTTCTAACCACGAAACTGCAAATACATATCGTAAGTATAATAATTTAGCAATTTACGATGAGACTTTTGTACCTAAAATGGCTGATTTTGTAGAGCATGTTAAATCATTTGGGGCAACGATTATTGCACAAGTATCTATTGGCCCTGGTGCTCAAGGAACAAGTGATCTTGGAGCCCCTCAACCAGTAGCCGCTTCGCCTATTGGATATTATGTACGTCACGATAAACTTATAACAGGGTTAGGTTCTGCAACAAATATAAAACCTACCCTCGCCTTAGCAAGAGCACTAGGTTATTATGAAAAAATTAGTGATGATGCAAGAGAAGCATTTAAACAAGTTTGTAATGTACCTGGTATGCATATTATTGGAGAAACACCAAGAGAAATCACAAAAGAAGAGATCAGCAAACTAGTAGCTGATTATGGTTACGCTGCTAAATGTGCTAAGTTAGCAGGATTTGATGGAGTTGAGATTCATGCACCACACGGATACTTTTTACATTCATTTATCTCACCAAGGTTAAATCAAAGAACTGACCAATATGGTGGTTCGTTGGATAACAAGCTAAGAATTATTAAAGAGAGCATTGATTCAATGAGAAAGTATGTAGGACCTGACTTTGTAATTGGAGTGAGAATTAGTGCCTCAGTAGAAATTGAAGGAGATATTACTCCTAAGTATGCTAATGAAGTAGCTAAAAAATTAGAGAGTTTTGGTGCTAATTTTATTCATTTATCGGATGGCTCTTATGAATGTATGAGTGACTTTATTCCCCGTAAAGAGGGTCAGGTATTACCTAAGGCTAAAATAGTAAAACAGGGATTAAACATTCCACTTATTTGTCCATCAGTTCATGATCCTAAATTAGCAGAAGAAGCAGTTCGAAATGGTGACGTAGATATGATTTCACAAGGTAGGCAACAAATAGCTGATCCAGAATGGGTAAACAAGTATGCTGCAGGAAAAATAGCAGATATTGTTCGTTGTACACGCTGTAATGAAGGATGTATTAAACGTTTTATAGTTGGATTGCCTGTGCGGTGCACTGTGAATGCTATAGCAGGACATGAAGAAGATTTCGATAAGTATGCAAAACGCTCCTTAGAATCACTTAAAAAGCGTCATTGGCAAACAATAGGCGAAATTGGCAAAGAACCGTCATTTTTTAGTTAAGGAATTTTAAAACAAAGCACTTAATTGATATATATTTTAATATAAACTAATTTATGTAATTTACGAACGCTGGGGACGGGTAATTTTGTTCGGAAAACGAACAAAATTACCCGTCCCCAGCGTTCGCACAATCGAAGATTTTGTTCGATAGACACGCTGTAATGAAGCTTATATTAAAATGAAAATCAGATGCAATATAATCTTGCTACAGATCATTAATAATGGTCTGTTTTGGGGGGAAATCAATATATCAATGAATAGTAGGGTAACAGATTTTTCTTCAGTTTGAGACTGTACTTTTTTTTATATTGTGCACTCTCAATATATTGTACTTAAATACACGTTAACTAAGTATCCACAACGGAATCACACAGAGGTGACTCCCTACTGACAGACAACTTATACTATATGTTTAGTAAACAACAAAAACAAAGCTATTACTTCGCGACTGCCCCACTACAAAACACATCTTTTTTATTCAAATTTAACTTACCTTAATAATTTACAGTTTTTTCACAAACTCCGATTTTAATTTCATTGCTCCAAAGCCATCTATTTTACAATCTATATTGTGATCGCCTTCTACTAGGCGAATGTTTTTTACCTTTGTTCCTCTTTTAAGATCTGATGATGAGCCTTTTACTTTTAGGTCTTTTATTATAGTTACTGAGTCGCCATCGTTAAGAATATTGCCGTTGGCATCTTTAACTACGTTTTCTTCAGCAACAGCCTCAGCTACTTCTATTGGCCACTCGTGAGAACACTCGGGGCAGACATACATTGCTGCATCTTCGTAGGTATATTCTGAATTGCATTTTGGGCAATTTGGGATATTGGTCATTGATTTTCTCCTTACGTTTTCATTATCGCTATTATAATAACACATTTTGTAGTTGCTTTTTAATATTTTAAAATAACGAACGCTGGGGACGGGTGATTTTGTTCGAAAAACGAACAAAATCACCCGTCTCCAACGTTTGCAAACTCAAAGAATTGTTAAAAATCTTTGCTGTTTAGGCACTAGTAGTTTTGCAGGTAAACGCAATACAGTTAAGTTGTAAAATGCGTACAACGCCGAGAGCAAGCATTTTTAATGGTTCTTAGGCTTTTAGTCTTTTATTGAATATAGCTATAGCCAACACAAATACCACTACTGTATAAACAGCCACCCATAACATTGGGGTAAGTATTTGATTGTAGTTACCTGCTAGGGTATATTTTACGGCATCTACAGCGTGTGCAAATGGTAGAGTGTAGGCTATTTTCTTAAACATGCCCCCTACTAGGCTTAACTCAAACCATGTTCCGCTTAGCCATGTTGTTATGTTAACAAAGATGGCGAAAAATCCTCCTACTTGTTTATCTGTTAATACTACTCCAAACAGTAAGCCAAAGCCTATATAAAGCAAGGATATTAGCATTAATACTAGACTAGCTGCTATTACGCTTAAGGCAAAGTTTAAGCCAAAGAAAAAGGCTGTTGTGAAACAAATTATTATTTGTAACAAGGCAATTGGCAGTACTGGAATAGTATAACCTAAGATATATTCTTGGGCTGTTAAAGGTGAAGCAAATACTCTCATTAAAAAACTACTGCTACGGTCTTTCGCTATTAACATACCAGTGAATAATGATATAAACGAAAAGCTAAAAACGGCAATCCCTGGTGCTAGTTTTTCAATATTATAGAGGTTATTAGGTATGCTTTTTTGCATTATAGATAATAACACTAGTAGTATTACGGGTAAACCCATACCTATTATGATAGTTAAGGGATCTCTTAAAATTTCTTTACGATTACGTGAGGCAAAGGCTAGGCTTTTCATTATATTACCTCCATATCTGTTAGTTTTAAAAATGCTTCCTCAAGTGATTGCTCATTTGTTTGCTCTTTTATTTCATTTACGGTACCTAAGGCTTGTAGGTTACCATTATGCATAATAGCTATTCTATCTGCTAGGGCTTCGGCTTCTTCGAGATAGTGGGTTGTTAATACTATAGTTATTTTTCCTTTAAGGCTTTTAATATGTTTCCACAGCTCTCGTCTTGCGCGTACATCTAAACCCAACGTTGGTTCATCTAAAAATATAATTTGAGGGTTAGAGATTAAGGCTAAAGCAATGCTTAATCTTCTTTGCATTCCACCAGATAATGATTTTGCTCTGGTATTAGCTTTTTCACTAAGTGAAAATGTTTTTATCATTTCACTTGCCTTTTGTTTGGCTTGTTTTTTATTGCTACCGTAAATTTGGGCAAACATCTCGAGGTTTTCTTTGACTGTTAAATTAGGAGCTACTGCTGTTTCTTGAGGAGATACGTTTATTTTTTGTTTAACTGCCTCGCTATTATTTATTATGCTATCCCCTAATAAAATGGCGTCACCACTGGTTGCAGTTAGTAAACAACATAACATTTTTATGGTCGTAGTTTTACCGGCACCATTTTGGCCAAGCAAAGCAAAAAACTCTCCTTTTTTTATGCTTAAGTTTAGTGAGTTTACAGCACAATGTTCTTTATATTTTTTGGTTAGGTTTTTTATTTCTATTGCTTTCACTATTAACACCTCCAGCAAATTGCTCGATTTTTCATACTAGTAATACATGTATGACTTATTATACCAGTTATACCACGGATACAATCAACTGTCAATACACTAGATTCACTAAGTTATAAGCTTTGCACTAGTGGTTTAAAGCTAAAAAAACGACTGCTAAAAGGCAATCGCTTTACTTATATTGATGTTATTCGAGTTTTTGATATTGATATACATTTTTTATGTTTTTAGTGAAATAAGAGCCCACCGAAGATGAGTTAATTAAATCATTAAAAATACTATAAGGTACATTAAAATAACAATATAGTGAGCTGTTTTTTAAAAACCTGATAAAAACTACTTTATTTTCTTTATCGTATCCTGCACTATGAATAATTAATGAGGATACAGTAATCATTAATAACTCTTTCATGTATTAACACCTATTAATCATCTTCTATAGGTTCTTTATCTTGAGCCCTTAATATATCATAAGCAAAGTTTGTAAATATCTCGTTTTTTACTATCGCAATACCCTGCTTTTCATCTCCAAGTAATAGTAAGGTATCACCTGGCTTAATATTAAAAATATCTCTGGCTTCTTTGGGAATAACAATTTGCCCCTTAGAGCCAACTTTAACTGTTCCAAAAACATGTTTTCCTTCTGGTGCTTTCATAAAACTTACCCCCCTCACATAAATCATTTAGTAGTAGTTATATGTTTTATACTATACAGTTTTTTTTATAAAGTCAAACTAAACCCTTACGGCTTAACTCTGCAGTTTACCTAAAAAATCTTTCATTATTTTAATAAATAGCTGTGGTTTATGGCTATGTACTACGTGACTAGCATTTACTTTTATTAGTTCATTATTTTTTATTAATGAACTGGCTTTTTGAGCATCTTTGTTATCCATTGCTGCCAATAATATATCGTTTTCATACTTAAAATTAGCGTGTATTAAAACCGAATCACAGTTTATTTTAGCTAAGGTTTCAGCGTGATTAAAGTTTTTGAGCCATGAGCAATCATAAAAGCCATCACCAAACCGAGGGTCGTAGTAATCTAAAAATCTAAAAGTTTTATTAATGCTAGGTGGCAAAAAGAAAAACTGTAGCTTTTTGTTAGGGTGTTTTTCACGATATTTTTGGGCGTAGTTTATTATTCCTTCTCTACCATTACCAAAGTACTTTAACCAATGACAATTCTTGATATAGTACATTACATAGTCTGTTTGTTCTGTTTGTTTTAGGTACTCATGCATAGGTTGAAATGAATCAATCCAAGCAAAGCTCTTTTCACAACGATTAGCCTCACATGAAAAAAAAGGAGGATCCTCTAAAACAATAGCCTGTACATTTTCGGGAGAATTGGCTGCGAGCCAAGCCGCTAATAAACCTCCTGATGAGTTCCCAGATACAATTGTTTGTTGTTTAATTACGTTTTTTATAAACCAAATAAAATCCTTGCCCATTTCTTCGGCACTGTACTTACTAGGATCTTTGCTAGACTTACCATGCCCATGACAATCAATGGCATAAATATGAAAGTGTTTAGATAGCTCTGGTAATACTGGTTCGTAGTCCTGCCAAGCAGCTGTTTGTGCATGTATTAACATAAGTGAAAGTCCATTATTAGGTCCTTCACCATAGTTAAGTACCGTACCATTAGGTAGCTGTATTTGTTTTTCCACAAATCCAGCCTTTTGAGTTTGCTTTTTTGGCTTTTTATAATAGTTTAAGTTGTTATATACGTAAAGACCTGCCAAAGCTAATAATAGCAATAACAAGATTAGTATTATTTTTATTATCATATAGTCCTCCCCCAAAGTCATACAAGTTATACATTTCATACTTGTTATATCATGTTAATTTTATTATGTCAATGTTTAAAAACATTTTAGGAGAACCCCAAGGTTCTCCACAAGTAATTTTACTATAAGTATATATTCTTTTTATTATTAACTAATATAATTACATTAAATATCGAGAAGAGTTACTCTCCCGCAGTTTTTTATCAAAAGCACCTTTATATACCTCGTTACTTAAGAATTTAACTAGAGTTTTTAGTTCTTTACGAGTATTGGGTATTACTATTTTATTGTTTTTGCTATGAATATCATAACCGATCTCTTTTGCCTCTTTTTTTATTTGCTTTACGGTAAAGTTAGTAAAAAAGTTATAATCGAGTAGCTCTGCAATTTTTCTGCGAATGATTGTGTCACTTAAGTCTTTAAGGTTTATATTTTGATCGAAATAAAGCTCTTTAAGCTGGCTAAAAACCTGTAAGTCATCATTTGTTGCTACTCGGTAGTATTTAGAGAGATTAAGTATTCTATTGGTAATTATAAAGGATTTAAAGTACAAGGTATTGTTTTTATAGAGACAGTCTAGTTTATTTAATATACTTATGCCCTGTTTTTTTTCAATAGAAAAGGTATCCTTACTATAAAAAAATTGCAGACCCTTATTTGTTAGGTGCTGCTCTTTATGAAAATATTGAAATGCCAATACATAACTGCTATTAGTTTTATAGCCACTAAATACTGACCTTATTTTATGTTTGTTTTTAGGTGTATAGCTGTTTAGGGTAATATCGTTTGCTAGGCAATTAATTATGTGGGGGTTAAGGCTAAAGTTATTTATGTACAGTAGTTCATGCTGCTCGGGCTTGTATTTACCATTAAACTTAATTAGCTTGTGTGTTTTTAGGAAGCTATTACAAAGAGCTGTAAAAGTTGTTGCTAAAACATTTTGACTAGTTTTATCCATAGTTAAAACTTGATACTCTGGTTTATCTCTTTTACCCAACATTATATAAAAGTTACTATTAGTAAACATATGTTACCCCCTTAGTTAATAAGTATTCCTTCAAACAAACGAGTTGCTCGTGTAATATTATTGCTATTGCGATAATTTTTTTTGCTGATTAGTAGGTTATCTACCCCATTTTCTATAGACACTAAGTAAAATCTGTATCCTATAATAAAGAGCAGTGGATTAACAAAGCGCATATTAGTGAAATACACAATTATCATTATTAATGTTATAAAAGCAAATAACATGGTATTATTTATGTTGATGTTTTTAACCACTAAAGTAACAAAGGGTAATATGTAGCTTACAACATAAACAAATAAGGCTTTACTATCGTCTTGAACACCAGTAACCTTTATGGTGTAAGAAATGCATTTATTTTTACCAATAAAGGTTATTACATAAGCCATAACTATAAAGGCTAAGCTTACTAACAAAGATCTCAAAGCATTGTTATAGTTTTGCTGCTGATACATAACAAAAGAAAAGGCCAAACCAACAGGTGCAAAAGAAGATAAGTAAAAAACTAATTTTAAGATATTGCTTAACACCACACCAACCCCTATATTTGTTTATACTTTTATTATAACAATTGATATAACTTGCTATCAACCAAATATTTCTACATATACAAACGCTAGGCCATAATTAAAAGCCCAGCGTAAAAATTATTTAAATTAATGCTACTAAACTGGCTATAAAGTTAGATATGCCGTGTAATAACCAACTTGATATTATTGACCCTCCAGATTGTTTTTCATTAATCCAGCCACTAAACCAGGCACTTACACTAATTAACAGGGTTATGAGTATAGCTGTTATTAAACCTACTAATTTGTAAAATAAGATTCCATGCAATACACCAAATATAAAGCACTGAATTATATTACCTAGTTTAAACCCAAAACGGCTTATCATTCTTTTTGCTATAAAACCTCTAAACAAGATTTCTTCAGCTAATGCAGTTTTTACAAATGAAAACAGTAATGCAGCTATTATGTATATTACCCCTGTACCCTCTATATTAGTAGTTGCTGAGTTTTGGTTAAGACTTGGGCTGTATTTAACTAGCATTACAAAAATTAATGAAAATAAAATTAAAGCTATAAAAACTAACGCGTATTTTTGCGTATTTTTTATTTTGATTTTGTGTAAACCCACAAAGCTAAAAAAGTTAGTGGTTTCTCTATAAAATATTAACCACCATATAAACGGGACTGCTGAAAAAATAACTAAATTAATTAAAGCCTGTACTAATGAGTTAACTACTATTGTCATTTTGTTTTTCTCCCTATTTAAATAGTATTCTATTATTAGCCCTGTATATAGCTATAAGTATATTCTATTATAAAGTAGGCAACTTAATATGTTAATAGTTTTACTATTCAATAGGCTTTATTATTTTTTTACAAATCCATCCTTTGCCTTTTTGGGTTTCAACGTAATACCAAACTCTACCTTCATTATCTTGTGTTTGTTGGTTTAAGTACTTTAATTTTTGATCTTTAGATACTACAAATAATACCTGCCCAGTGAGTGAGCCTTTATCTCTTACATTGGCTTTAATTTTTGGCTGATAGTATACGTATGTTTGTGCTGTTTTAAGCTGTAAACCTGTAACTTGCTGAAATTTTTGAATATATGTTGGCAAACTGCCACTAGTGTATATAGCTGAAATAATTAAAACAAATATCACTAAGGCATATTTTAGTTTTACTAAGGGCATATTTGCTTTATAAATTATTGTTTTTCTCTCATTCAATAGCCTATTTATGTTTAATAACTTTTGTTGTTTATGAACAAAAAGTTCACCACTATTATCCTTAATATGATTAAAGTAATGTTCAATTTTTAGCTTGTTATTATTAAGGTATTCATCTGTAAAAAACTGTTGTAGTTGTTTAATTTGGGAGTTAATAGCTTTATACTGTTTTTTATAATTAAGCCAAACTACTGTTTTACCTATTTTGTGCACACTAAATAAACATAAAACTAATAAACAAATATATAATGAGATAACTGTACTAGAAGTTGTCGTACTAAAAATGTTTTTGGCAGACCATAAATACCTAGTTGCTATTAAAACTGTTATAACTGAAATCAACATTTTAAATACTACTAAAATTTTTGGTGTAAATATAACTTCTCTTCTTTTAACAAGTAAAGCGTTATCTTTTTTTATAGTAGATATATTGTTATGGGCAATTTTTTTAGCCTCTTGAGACCATTGTTGAATGTGCTCTTTAATTTCGTTTTGCTTAGAAAACTCTAGAGGACTATTATTTACTAAATTATTCTCTAGGTTTTTAGCTGTAATAGGGTATTCTTTTAAGCCATATAGTAAAGGATTATTTTGATATAACCCTAAAAATTGCTCAAAATATTGGCTTAGTTTTAACTCATTTTGTTTAAGATTAGCTATACAAAGCTCATTATTAAATTGTAAAGTAGTAATGTTTTTTAATAACTGGAAAGCTTGAGAGTTTATAAAATTGTACGAGTTAAGGTTTTTATATAGGTAATATTGCTTTGTTTTACTTAATTTTATGATATATAAATCACGTACAAGCTGTTTATTAATAACACAGCTCTCTAAAAGAGAAAATATATCTATTTGATTCTTTTCAAAACTTTTTAACTGCTCTATAAAACCTAATTGCTCTAACCAAGTTAAAAAGTACAGGCTCTTGTTTAAGATATTAACATTAGTTTGTAGATAATTTTGCTGCTGTTTTAAATATATTAGTAAATCGTTAAGCTTATAAAAGCTTTTATCTTGAAATTTAAATTGACTATTATTTGTTAACAAGTAACTTAATTTTAAATAAGCCTTAACCTTATTTGTTTGAGCTAGTTTTTCAATATACCTTACACTGGCTATTTTACTTGCATTAAATCCTTTTATTTGCATATAGTGAGATAAGACTTTACTTTGTAACATAGTCAGATATCTTTCTTGAATTGTTGGCAATTGAGAATTAATTAATGTACCTAAATCTTTTAGTGTCTTAAAGGTTTGTCCTCGCCAGCATAAAGGCAAATCTTTGTTAAGTATATAAAGCAGTTTAAACAATCCTATATCTTTATTTTTTTCATTAGTGCAATCTATACACTTAGATACTAGGTCTTGACCATGCTGTTTTAAAAAGTCTTGTATTAGTCCCCGGTACAAATGTTTTTTAGCCTGCTGCCAGCTATGAGCTAAGCCTATAGCAAGTTCACCTAAGTTAGTATAACTATTTGCCTCAAATACATAAACATTTTGGGGTTTTATATTATAGCTATTTACTAGTTTTATAGGATTTCCTTTTAACCATTTTACAACCTCGTTGTATCCCCAACGTTGTGTTCTATCTTTTAGGGTAAGGCCTTTTATTAAGTAGGCTAGTGAAAGCTCTACTGTTTTGGGTATTTCAATTGCTTTATTTAGGGTATTAAACACTATTTGCTGCTCTGTCATATTTAAAAAGGGGCTTTTTCCTAAAGCAAGATGCAGTATGGTAATACCAAAAGCGTAGTAGTCTGACTCCTTAGAAAAATAACCATGTGCTGTTTCCGGAGAGGCATAACCAAGTGTTCTTGCAACCGAGGTATATACAACGCTATTTTCATTCTTTAAGGTTGTACTTATACCAAAGTCGCCTAAAATTACTTTGCTTTTAGTATCGTTAAAAAAAATATTATTAGGCTTTATATCTCTATGTAAAACTCCTATTTGGTGAATATCTTTTAATCCTTCATTAATGCAAGGTATTATTAAATTTTTTAGGGTTTTATAATCTATTTTTCCTGCCTGTAATAAATCTCCTTGATGGTAGTAAGGCATTATTTCGTAAAAACGTTCGCCCAGCCAGCCCTCTTCTAAAATTTTAATAACATAATTTGAATTAACATTGTTTATACGCTTTGAGATTTCTTGTTTATGTTTATGACTCTTAAAATATATTTTGGCAACATAGTTTTGATTATTATATAAACACAAGTAAATAGCTGCTTCTCCGGTATTGTTAGAAAGTATATCTATTAGCTGATACTTGTCATTAAGTACTAATCCTGTATTAAGAGGTTCATGGCTATTATTTTCATAAACTGTTTTATTGGTGTTATGATCATACACAGTATTATTACTCAATATAATTTTCGAATTATTTATGTTGTTATTATATTTATTTTCAGCCATGTTACAAAACCCTTTCTTTACTACTTGGTAATAAAATAAGTAAAAAAATTTTACAAGTAATTTAGTTTACTCAAAGCAATTTTAATCTACTATGTTTTATAATAAGTTTTTATGAAATATTTGTAAAGAAGGATTTATAATTAACATGTAAAAAAACATTTAAACCAATTAGGGACATAGTATGTACCTTACCATGTCCCTAATTGCTTTTATTGTATGATATAGTCTTGATTATCTACTATTACTTTTGTTAACTTATTCACATCAACTATATTAGGAAAACTACAAAAAACAGTTGTTGAGTTATTTTGCTCTTTATCATCTCTATAACCCGTCATAGTCATTTCATCGGGACCACCATCCCAAACAACAACTTTTTTATTATTCTCAAACACTAATGTTACCTGAGGATTTGGTATTTGGTGTTGTACTTTGTTTTCAAAACCTTCTACCATTAAACCAATTTGAGAAACTGTTATTTTTTTGGGTACATAATCTGAGTCTTTATAATACTTACTATCAATATTTATTGTTTTGTAGTTAAGAGTACTTTTTGTAGGAATATTTAATACTAATTTTTCATTAACACTCAATTTAACAATGTCTGTTAGCTTATTACTTAAGGCTACAGTATTAATTAAAAAGTACTTAGTGTCTTCAGTATCGTGTTGCTTTAATTCTTTAACACCATAGGTGTATGCTATAATTCCATTTTCTTTTCTTTGCAGTTTAATATTTTTTTTCATAGAATCTAATGTTGTTATAAGCTCTTTTTTATTAGCCTTAATTGAAATTACAGATGATAATCTATAATCATCAGCTAATACAGCCTCTAAAGTTACAGTATAATTGTCATTCTTTACAGTTAATATATCTTGATACACATCTTCTTTTACTAAATAAATGCTCTCACCAAAATAGCTTTTAAAATATTCAAGTTTAGTTACTCCATACACCATAAGACTACTAAAAGCTATAAGTATAACAGCTATCATTGGAGCAAATGCTCTTTTTTTCTTTACATTATTATATGTTTTCATTTTTTTTACCTTTCTATCTTCTTCATATATTACAGAATTTAAAATTCTTTGCTTTAAATTGTCACTTGCTTTTATTTTATTAAAATCATTTAAGTTATTTTTCATACTAACCCTCCTAATTCTATTTTAAGAAGTGACCTACCACGACTTAATCTGGTTCTTACAGTGGCCTCTTTCATACTAAGTTTTTTTGCTATTTCAACTGTTGAATATCCTTCATAGTAATATAAGTAAATAATATCTCGGTATTTAAGGGGCAAGTCGAGAACTTGCTTTATAACATCACTACCAAAGTAATTATCTGTTACCGTAAAGTTATCCTCAAAGATTGATGTCATTCTCTTCCACCAAGACTTTACGTTATCTTTAGCTGCGTTTTTGGTAACTGTAATTAACCAAGCTTTTATATGCTCTTTATCCCTAAACTCTATTTTTGAATTAAAAAATTTTATAAATACCTCTTGTGTTATATCTTCTGCATCGGAAATGTTTTTTACATACATGTATGCCAATCGTAAGACCATATCTGAATAGTCTTCAACAATTTTATTAATGTTATTTATATTTTGATATATATCACTTCTGTTCATGTTTTCCTCCTTGCACCATGTACACGATTGAAAAAGGAAATATGTTTCATTTATTTTCAAGTAATTATTATTTTTTTAACTTTAGTAAATCAAAAAATACTGATTTAAATAATATCTTAAATCAGTATTTTAACATTTATATTCACTTAAAGAAACTTAACTACTGTTAGAGAATAAGGCAATTATTTATTACATGGTCATAAAAAAAATACTGACTAAAGCTATTTAATATTATGCTTTGGCCAGTATTTATTATAACTGTTTAAAGTTATACTTTAAGGATTGTTGTTCTATTTACCTACTAAAATAGATATAACAGGACTAGTATAAAGTTTCTCTCCGTCTTTATCTATTACATCTGTTAAATCAATTTTTAGTTCTTCATCTGTTTTTATTTTTGGTAGATATATCTTAAGCTCTTTATCTGTAATCCATTTATAGGTTGCATTTAGTGAATCACATGCTTCTTTAGCTTTTTTTAATGCCTCTGCTTTGTCTATATCGTTATTAAACTGTAAATAAAAAACTAAACTAGAATTCTCCTGAACATTAATGTAATAGGTGTTGTAAGTACCGTCAAAGAACAATGGGTTTGACTTACTTTTGTTAACAGCTTTTACAAAGGTATGTGGTTTCATTTTTAACTTGATAGTTGAGTCTTCTTTTAAGGTTTTTCCAGAAACACTTTGAATAGTTTTTGGAATTTTAATTTCGTACTCTTTGTCTTCTGTTGCTTCAACCGAATCACTTACGGTTATTTCTAATTCATCTTTAGTAATTTCAACCTTTAAGTCTATGTTGGGGTTAGCTTTTTTAATTATTTCTTCTATAGATGTTTTGGATGCCAAATTATTTGTGCTAATGTTCTTACCTGTAGGTAAGTTTTGACTAAACTTAATTTTAGCTACTAATTTTTCACCAAAATACTCTACTTGTTGACCTTCATATTTTAATTCTAAGGCCTTTTCAAATGTTACTCTGCCTGTAAAATTAACCTGATTCTCTAAGTTAATAGTTTCAATTTCAAACTCTTTATTATTCACTACTGGTGGTTTATCTGACTTTGGTGTACAACCTGCAAATAAACTAAGAGTTAAGGTTAGTGTAGCAACTGCTATAAGTATTTTCTTGAATGTATTTATGGTAATCACTCTCCTATTTTATGTCTGTTTTTATATACCCAACATATCTAAATTTTAGACGATAGTTTTTACACAATGTTTCAGTTTTTTGAGATTAATAATGATTAATTATTAAATTTATTTTAGCATAATTTAGTCTATATAATGTGCTAAAAATGACTTACTAAAGTAAATAAATACCTTATAATTTCACAATAAATTATACCTTATTCATGTGGCATTTATGTGAAATATAAAACAAAAAACTGTAGTTTTGTATCTTCACTTATTTCATGTTACAACCATAACTAGGCTTTGTCAAAATTTTATTAGCATATAATTCCTTCATTACACAAAGTTATTATATTATTTACCCTAAATTATGTAATAATTAGCATTATGTTATAAGGTTTTAGTTGTTTTTTTTGATTCATATATATTATTGTATTAAACAACAAATAATAGTTAGGTAGCAGTTTTTAACCCTTAGTAAGGAGGGTATTAATTAATATGAAACATAAAACAATAACATTAATTTTGGTATTTGGTATTGTTGTTGTTCTTTTAGATTTAGGTTTAGCTGGCGTTGTTTTTATTAAAAAGGCAACTTTATCGCAGAGTATTTCTGATTTTGTTATTGTAGTTTTAGCTGGTATAGTAGGTTATTTATTAGCTAAACACACAGATCTACCTATTTGGTGGAGGCTTAATAAAAAAAATCAAAAAAGAAACATCATAGTTTTAACTGTTATGGCTGTTGTGATAGTTGCAGTTAATAGTTATGTTAATATAGCTGCTTATATAGGTAATAAGAGCCAACTCTTTAAAGCCCAGCCTCCTCTTGAGTTACTAGATCCCCTAAATGCAGTTTTATACTCTTTAAGATCTGCATTAACAGAGGAGCTTATTTTTAGATTTTTAATGATATCTATCCTGGTATTTATGTTACAGTATTTTGTTAAAGAAGCTAAACTACGAAGAGCTATAAGTATTTTTATGGCATCTTTATTGTTTGCTTTAATTCACCCAATATTTATAATTCCATTAATAGTTGGTATGTTACTAAGCTATATGTATGTTAACTACGGTTTAATGCCCGTGCTTGCAGTTAATTTTTTAGCCAATGTTATACCATTTGTATATATAGCCCTAAGTAAGTAGTACTAGGGCTATATTCTTATAGTTGATACAATAAATCTTTTTAGTAGCTTTTTTTTAATGCCTGTAAATTATATAGGTGTTTTTGCTGTTGGCTTGCTGAAGAAAAGCTCATTTTTTTATTACTAATTAGTTTTTTTAAATAATCTATGCAACTTATTATTACTTTATTGTTGGTAACTGGGCCATGTGACTGAACTATAAATTGAGCATTATAGGTTAGGTAGTTCTCTAAAGTTGTAAGGTACTCATTAAGATTGTCCCAGCATATAAACGAGGGAAAAGGATCATCAATATTGTCTGCTACAAATAAAACATTATCCCTAATATCATAACATGAGCTCGAATCATTGGAATGACCAGGGCTGTAAAAGAATGTTAAACCCTCTTCTTTTAGCTCATAACTATTGCTAAACAAGGTATTGGGCAATATTATTTTTACTTCTTCTTTAGCAAAAGCAATATTATTTTTTATATCCTCATCGCTCTCATTGACCATGTTTTCTTTACACAAGTTATGGGCTATTATTTTACTATTTTTAAAAGAAATATTACCCCATACATGATCCCAATGACTATGGGAGTTAAATACTATATAGTTCTTATTACCATAATTATTTACGAGATATTGTTTAATATCCTTCATATAAAATTTTCCTAAATACGTATCGCAAATAATAAAATTATTTTTACCTACAATAACATACACGTTAGTAATGCAATTATAGGGTGGTTTGTTAAGTTCATTAAAGGTAAATAATAAACCTCTATTTGCTACCTTAATAATTTTCATTTGTCCACCTGCTTAATGTTAGTTATGTACTATACTATACCATAATTATTACCATAAATATGGTATAGTTATTACAGATACTTAAAACAAACAATGTAACCTATTTTGCATTATTCTACACCCACCTATAAGGTAGTAAATCTTTAATAGTAACTACTTTGTCTTCAGAAATTAATACCTCACAGTCTATATTTTCATCGTTAATTTGGCTTATGAACTCACGGCATCTACCACAGGGTGGTACGATATCTTTGCGATAATGTACAGAAACTAGTTTAACTATTTTTGTTTCGCCTGCTGTTATCATGCTTGCAATAGCTGCATGTTCTGCACAAAATCCCATTCCACTTGGAGTATCTATACAAACACCAGTATAAACATTGCCATCAGCAGTTAAAAGTGCAGCAGCTACTGAACCTGCAAAAGACTTTTGGGATATTTGCCTAGGGTTTAAGGTTTTTATTGCTACCTCATGTAATTCTTTAAATGTCATTATGAAATCCTCACTTTAAATCTAACTTTACTATGTACAATAAATTGTATGATAAACACTACTATTTATTAACTCATAATTATATTATACTTTAAAAAATACAAGCTTATATTACAATTTTTATATTAGTTTAACTGTCGTATATTGTTGAATTTTATGGTTATTTGGAAATTACTGATTAATATTAATTATGTTTACTAAAGGTGTTTTTGCTTTTTATATTTAAGTATACTTTAATACTTAATAAAATCTGCAAACACTTGTTTGTTATACTGATTTCTGCTAATATATTAATACTAAACAACTATTTATAAGTTTAGGTTAGTTTCATGAGGTGAAAAATAATGAAAAAAGAATTTTTTAATATTCCTGAAAGCTTTAAAGAACAATGGCCTGGTGAGTTTAGTTTGTTTTCATGGCAAGACTATTTAACAGCTATACCTACACCTATTTTTTTAATTACTACGTATAAAGATAATGGCAAACCTAATGCCTGTTTACAATCATGGTCTTCGTTTGTAGGAGATAATGGTGAGTTTTTAGCCATAATTGGTTCTGTTTCTAAGACAGGTCATCTATACAAAAGCATTACTGAAACTAAAGAGTGTGTTATAAATTTTCCTACCATAGACTTATATGATAGATGTGAGGCTACCATAAATAACAATGAAGACTCAGACAATGAAATTATTAAAGCTGGCTTTACAAGTGAACCGGCCAAAACAGTTAATGCCCCTCGCATTAAGGAGTGTTTTTTAAACCTAGAGTGTGAACTACTATGGTGCAAGGATCATTATGAGGGTAGTAAACATGTAACTATGTGTTTAATTGTTAAACACTTAGCTATGGATGACACCTATTATGATGAGAATAAACGTGGCCGTTACGGCAAGAGTGGCTATATTTATAATATTAACAGCCCCAGGAACCCCCAGACTGGTGAGCAATACGCTAATAAGTTTGGTGCTATCACACCCTATAACTAAGCCAAGGATTTAGAGGATGCCCAATCTCCGCGTTACAAGGAATTTTTATATGCATAAAAATTCCTTGTGCCTTGACCTAGAACATCCTCTTAATCCTCAATCTTATTTATAAGCTAAGATAATCACTTCGTGAAAAATCACAGAAAACATTTTCAGCAAAATCCACTTTATTTTTGATATGATATAAAACTAAGTTGTAATGATTTCTCTTCTATTCTCTTCTGGAGAGATGACCACATACAATAAAAGATTTTTCGCAAGAAAAATTACCATAACTCTTAATTGCTTTGATTCTTCACTCTTAATTTGAGGGAAGCAATTAAACTCAATTCATTAATGGAGACTTAGCGCCCTATTAATTCATAATATCAATGTTTATTATTGGTGTACTCCATATATTATTACCGTTAGAATCTAAAACATTTAATAGATCTATGCTTTCTGTAATGCACTGTTGTATTTCATGTAAAGAAATTTCAAGCTCTTTATCATTAATCCATTTGTATTTTGCTTTGTATTTATCAAATGCCTCTTTTACCTTCGCAAGTACACCATCTTTATCTACATCTTTATTAAATTCTATAATAAAACTATAGTTTGATCCTTTTCCTAAACTACATGAAAAGGTATTAAATGTACCATATGTTAAAGGATTTTTTTCATCTTTACTAATAATTTTAACATCTACATGAGGCACTACTTTTAGTTTTATCACTTGCTGGGTATCAAGTGTTTTTTTAGCCATACTCATTAATTTTTTAGGAATAATTATGTTGTATTCCTTTGTTTCACTTGAATTAATATCTTCACTGATTCCTACTCTAATTTCTTTGTTATTAATTGCCCAAATATTAATTTCTACGTCTTTATTGGCTTGCTTAATAACATTATTAACCTCTTCATCAACAAGAAGTTGCATTTCACTTGATGATTGTAAATCTGTAACGTCTTCAGAAAATGTTATATTTGCAAATATTTTCTCTCCATAAAGAGTTACTCTTTCATTACTATAAGTCTCACTAACAGCTGTAGTATAAGAATTTCGACCTAAAAAATTGACTAAATTTTCAATCTTTACGCTCTCTATAACTAAACTTTCTTCATCATTATTTACGGATGCCTGTTGCTGACATCCAATAAAAACAAATAAGAAAAGAGTTAGTAGTAAAATAAACTTAACAATGCTTCTAGACGACCTATTCATTTTTTCACCAAATTTCTATGTATTTATATTACGCTTAATAAGCATAATACCACTTCTATACTTTGTCAATATGTGAGAAAGGGTCAATGATTATAAATAAAAAGTTTGGTGATTTGATTATAAATATCTCTTTATGAGAATGTTTAATATTATATTTTTATTTACTATTTGTTACAGAAAAGCTCAGGTAGACATGTGGCGCATTCTAGGTGTTTAGAGCTCAACATGTATCCAACTGCATTCCCACTTATTGCTCCGTTATACCCAGACCACTTTTCCTTAAACTTTTGCAAATTGTGGTATTAAAGCTTTCTTACAGCATCTTCTATCCAGTTAAACCGTCCATAGATATTATAATATATATCTTGTACACCTTTTATCTCTTGAAAGATATTTAACCAATAATGTGCACTTTTACTTTATCTATCCATACACCTAAAATATCCTTCTTATAATCGTACCCTAGATGTTAATGCCTTCTTTAATTTAAATCTACAAATATAAATGGATAGCAATGGTTAAGGCTTCTATTTTGCCATTCTATTACTCGATTCATTATTTTATCAGTAATATTACTTATTGTATCGTGCTTGTAACCCCATACATTTTGTTAACCACTACCAAGTAAATATAGTAATCAAAAAAATACTCCGACTACAGCAATGACTATCACCCTATAGTGCTTCAACTACTACTGTAACAGTTCTATGATTGTTATCTCTGGAAGACTATTAACTCTTAAATTTAATCTTGATGTGCCTAAGCCTTTGGAGATATTTACTTGCATATTATTAGTATATTTCATTCCTATATGATATTTATGATAATTGTTTTTGATTTTTTTTAAGATAGGCAGATTAATTTGATTGCCATGCGTATGCCCAACTAATAGCAAATCTGCTTGTATTTTATACTGCTTGATAAAACTTAAAATTCTTGGTGAGTGGGCTAATAGTATTTTATAACTGAATTTTCGATCATTAATGCCATTATTATATTTTTCTCTGCCATATATGGAGTTATCAAATCCCCAAAAGAGTATTCTTTTTTTGTTAAAATCATGCACAAAAGGTTCATTAACTAAAACCTGTACCTTGTCATTATTAAAGTACTTTTTTATGCTTGCACTTGTTAAAAAACTTACTGTGTTATTAGGCATTTTGTATTTTATTCTCTCATAATTACCTAGTACAATTAAGGTTTTGTAAGTTACATTAACTTTATTTAGAGCATCTCTAACCAGCCTTCTTTGCTCATAATTATTAGCCAGATCACCTGTAACTATTAAATAATCTAGCTTTTGGTTATTCAGAATTGTAGTTAAATCTCCATTAAGGAATTTTAATTTACCATGAATATCTGATATATGGGCAATTTTTAGATATTGGGGTGAGTTATATAATTTAACTTTTGATATTTTTAGGTAATGGGTATTAATGATAATATAGATTATAAATAACAAGATTATAAGTATTACAATCATTTAAAGCTCCCCTTGTAAAATATTATATCTATATTAGCATTAAAGTTATAATTTTTCTATTATTTTACTAGTTTAACTTATTAAAAGGGAGCATTGCCTTAATAATTTATTATTTAATAATGCTTATAATTAAAATACCCACCTAAAATATAGCAGGGAGATCCCCTTCAGGGTTTATTAACATAACAAAAAACCTCGGCCTAAACCGAGGTTTTAATTATTTATTTATAAATGATCTCTTAGTAGTTACCTTGAGCCATCATAGCTTCAGCAACTTTTTTAAATCCAGCAATGTTAGCACCAGCAACTAAGTTGTAGCCTAAACCAGTTTCTTCGGCTGCTGTCATAGCATTGTTGTGAATATTAATCATAATTTGACGTAATTTCTCGTCAACTTCTTCTCTTGTCCAAGACATTCTTAAGCTGTTTTGAGACATTTCTAATGCAGATGTAGCAACGCCACCAGCGTTAGCAGCTTTACCAGGACCTACAATAACGTTATTCTTTTGTAGATAAGCTAAGGCATCATTTGTTGTTGGCATGTTTGAAACTTCAATAACATATTTAATTCCATTAGCAACAATCTTCTTAGCATCTTCTAAACGAATTTCGTTTTGAGTAGCACAAGGCATAACGATATCTACTTTACGACCCCATGGCTTTTCTCCTGCGAAGAATTCAACGCCAAATTTATCAGCATAATCTTGAACTCTATCTCTACCAGAAGCACGCATTTCTAGTAAATAATTAATCTTTTCTTCACCAGTAATTCCGTCTGGATCATAAATGTATCCATCAGGACCAGAAAGTGTAACAGCTTTACCGCCTAAATCGCTAATTTTTTGAGCAGCACCCCAAGCAACATTACCAAAACCAGATAATGCTACGATTTTACCTTCAAAAGTTTCACCTTCGTGTTTTAGAACTTCATTAGCAAAATATGTTGCACCAAAACCTGTAGCTTCAGGTCTTACTAAGCTACCACCATAAGGTAGTCCTTTACCAGTTAAAACGCCATTCTCAAAAGCGCCTCTAATTCTTCTATACTGACCGTATAGGTATCCAATCTCTCTTCCACCTACACCAATATCACCAGCAGGAACGTCTACGTCTGGACCAATGTGTCTGTAAAGTTCAGTCATAAAGCTTTGGCAGAATCTCATGATTTCTGCATTAGATTTACCACGTGGATCAAAGTCAGAACCACCTTTACCGCCACCAATTGGTAGACCAGTTAAAGAGTTTTTAAAGATTTGCTCGAAACCTAAGAACTTAATAATTCCTACATAAACTGAAGGATGGAATCTTAAACCACCTTTGTATGGTCCAATAGCTCCGTTAAACTGTACTCTCATACCACGGTTAACTTGAACGTTACCTTCGTCATCAACCCAAGGTACTCTGAAAAGAATTTGTCTTTCAGGTTCTACAATTCTCTCTAAAAGATTTGCTTCAACGTACTCTGGATGTTGCTCGATAACTGGCTCTAATGAAATTAGAACTTCCTCAACCGCTTGCAAGAACTCTGGTTCATGTGGATTTCTTGCTTTAACCTTTTCTAAAACTTGTTGTACGTAAGACACTTTAAAAGCCTCCCTTTGTTATATATATTTTTATATAATTTGGCTCACAATTAAGAAATTTTACTAATGTAAAATTTCACGATTAAAGGTTATTTAAAACCTTATTTTGGGTGAGTGGATACTGCATACACGAGTATCCCAAAAGAAAGAGAGCATTCTCATACTCTTGTTCCTACTGGAATAATAACATACCTTATTTTTTTTGTAAACACATGTCACAATAATATGTTTTATAATATTTTAACTGACTTTTGATTATTGTAATAGAGCATTTTTTAAAGCCTTAGTTTTATTTTTTATACTAGTTATTTAAGCTATTTATTAAAAGCATGATTCATAAATTTTATGTTGTAATTATAATATATTTAGTTTATCATTTTATTTTATAGAATACTGCTGTTTACCAGTATACCACTGTTTTATATGCTTTCAAATTAAGCTTTAGCTACCATGTGTTGCTAGCTTTTTTGCAGTACTCAATAAACATGTTTATATTATCATCTAACATACACTAGAATTGTGTTATAACAATTTAAAAAAACTGTTATAATTGGCTGATTATTTAGTACTACCATATTTATAGGTATGTAAAATTTTTTATAATAATGTATACAATATTATAGCTGAACAAGATATTACCTCAAAAAACAAAGAGGTAAGCCCTTATTTAATAAACATATACATATTACATATATGAAATTAATATAACTAAATTACAACAAGCTACTTAACATGGCTTAAATTATCAATTATAGTTAAAATATATAGTTGCATAGATAATTATTTGAAATTTGATATAAGACACAACAACATCCTAGCTTGCATTCATGTTTATAAGCCTAAAAACACCCTTACAAATATTAAATTTAATAAAGACGAGTAAATATATTGCTATTAAGTTTTATTTGATTACACGTATTTATTTACAATACAGTTTACATACTTAGTTCTATAAGCCTAGTCTCATATAAGTGCATTGTAATGAGATTAGGCTTTTTTTTATATAAAACAAAAAAAGTGATTTTGAGTAAACTCAAAATCACTTTTTATTATATAGTTTTATTATTGAACAACATTAATTTCTTCAGCTTGTAAACCTTTAGGACCTTCAACTACTTCGAAAGTAACCTTTTGGCCTTCTTCTAAAGATTTGAAACCACTACCATTGATTTTAGAGTAATGAGCGAAAACATCTGTTCCATCTTCACATGTGATGAATCCAAAACCTTTATCTGAGTTAAACCATTTTACTGTACCATTCATAATTATAGTACCTCCCAATTTTTTTTCTTAAATTTACTAAAAGAGATAACCGATACAATTCTTAATTAGGATGATACTTATATGAACACCTATTAAAAATATTCATGTTAAACTAATTTACTAAAAATTTAAGCACTCACAATTTAGCATTATTCTTGCTATTTGTCAAACTAAGATAATAGAATTTTGCTACATTTTGGCACATAAACTGCTAAAATAGCTGATTTTATTGGTATTTATACTGCACAAAAGCCATTTTTAAATATTATTATGAACTCCACTCCTGTTGCAGTGTTGTGAGCTTTTATGTTTGCATCATGTACTTCTACAACTCGTTTTACGATAGCTAAGCCTAAACCAAAGTTTCCATTTTTGTCTTTTTTGTAGGAATCAAATAATTCCATAGGGTCATCACTTGAAAATTTTTCGCCATCGTTAGCTATTTTAATTATTAAATTATTTTTTGTGTTTATTTCTATACATACTGCACTTTTAGCATACCTAAGCTGATTGTCTAAAATGTTTTCAAAAGCAATTAAAAGTGCCTCACTATCACCCATAATCTCAACGCTCTTCAAATTTAAATGCCATACTAGCTCTGGTCTTATTACTTTAAATTTTGCTACCAAGCTTTTTAAGAGTCTATCTACTCTTATTATGTGTTTATTATCATTAATTCTTAATGAGTGATCTAGGGTATTTAACCTAAGTAATTGGGTTATGCGTCGTTCTAAACGCTCTGATTCTTTTTTAATAACTAGTAAAGACTCATCTAAAGAGGTTACCCCTACTCCATCCATAACAGCTTGAGTATAACCTTTTATTATCATAACAGGGGTCTTTAAATCATGCGACACAGATTGCAAAAACTTTCGATCTCGCTCCTCTGCCACTCTTAGTGACTCTTTCATATTGGCTAAAGCCTCTGTTAATATGCCAATTTCATCTGACTCTATTTTTGGTACCTGTACATCCCAATTACGTTTAGATATTTCATTAGCAAATTTCTCTAGCTCTTTTATTGGTCTAACCAGTCTTGTTGTTGCCAACCTAACAGCAAAAAAGCTTACTATCAATAAAAATGATAACGGTAAAATTAATTTCCAACTAAAAACCAAATTTGGCAATACAGTGTAATATACATCGGCTTGGGTTTTAGTGGGGTTCCATACCACATAGTAAAAGTATGAGTCAAAACCTTTTGTTATTTTTCCTTGTGTATCATTGTTGTTTAGAGATATTTTTTCAGCAATTATATTTATAGCCTTTTTACGGGTTAATCTATTTGCTAAACTAAATCGGTTTAAACCATGAGGGGTAACAAAATAGTTATTGTTTTCCATTTTCACACTAAACAAATCTACCCATTGTTGCTCTTGTTGCATGTACAATGAGTAATCTTGTTGGTTTTCGGTATTTTTAGCTACATCATTTAAGCGTTCATAAACAAAACCCTCATTAAATTTACCAGCTATTAGTATGTTCATTATGAAAACAAGTATGAAGATAATGCCTACAATTTTGGCCATCTCATACCATATTTTTAGACTAATTGATTTAAACCGTTTATTCATGTTTTTACTCCACTTTTAAGATATAACCGTAACCATAAATTGATGATAAAGGTAGTTCAGGAACCTTTTTGCGTAAACGTTTTATGGTATCATCTACTACTCGCTCTGATCCAAAATAGTCTGCTCCCCAAACTTTATCTATAATTTGGGTACGGCTAATAGCTAATCCTTTATTTATAACTAGGTAGTTTAATATATCAAATTCTTTTACAGTTAATTGAATCTCTTTATCATTGCTATTTATGGTTCTATTTTGCCTGTTAAAATTACATGTTCCTATCTTTAAAATGGTATTTTCTTTGGGTAATCGCTCTTTTTGTAATATTCTATTAACCCTAAGTACTAGTTCTCTGGGTAAAAAAGGCTTAGGTAAATAGTCATCGCTGCCCATTTCTAAACCAATAACTCTATCTAACTCGGCACTTCGAGCTGACATAAAAATTACAGGGATGTTTGCGGAGAGCTTTTTAATTTCATTAATTAACGAATATCCATCTATTCCAGGCAACATAATATCTAAAATCCATAAATCTGGTTTATCTTTAATATGATTTTTGGCTTGTAAACCATCTTCAAAAGAGGTAACTTGATAACCAGCATCTTTTAAGTATGATACTAGTAAATCTCTTAAAGCTTTTTCATCTTCTACTAAATATATTTTACTCAATTCATTCACCACCTTGTTTAGACTTATAAAAGGCTTTATATGATACATTTATTATACCTTGTTAAGTGTAGTTTTCACCATCAACTACTTTATTTTCGTATTTTATTATTTAAATATTATTTACTTTAAATATTTGACTTTGATTATTACACTTAGAGTTATTTTGCCTTGTATAGTATTATTAATATTGCCTATGTTCATTTTACCTGTTAAAACTACCTAAATCACGTTTTACTCATGTGATAATTAAGTGATTTTTATGGTTTTTATACATTAAAATGAGAGCCTTAAACAAGTGCTCTCATTAATAGACTTTTTAATTATAATATAAATAGTTTATTATGGAAAAAACATAGCTAGTATATATTAAAAAACATAATTAGGGTTTATAGTTTCGGCAATAAACACAAGTCATTATTGAGTATATCTTGTAGCCTACTATAGTTTTCATTGCAGTATTGCATTAACTTAGCAAGCTCAAACAATAATTTTTTTTCATTAGTTGATAAGTTTTTAGTAGCCTCATTATAGCTTGTTTTTCCGCTCCAATAAAGTTTATTAGTAATTGGGGTTTTGGGATTATACCAGTATTCAGCTTTGCATAAACAAAGTAAATCTAGGTTTAAATACATTATAATATATGAAAATCCCCAATTATCATCACAACCAAACTTTAAGGCATCCTTTTTACCTGATAAACAATCTAAATATACATTGGCAACATAGCAAAACTCACTTTTATCAAAATCTATTTTGAGAAAATCAGCATCCAATAATACCCACCTTTGCTGCTGTTTAATATAACACTCACAAATAAAATGATCTATATTAATTTCTTTAACAATATAGGGAGCAAAACCTGCTCGTGCTCTTGCAGGTATACCTTTATGTCTCAATATTGATGTTAATAAAAGGGTAAAACCCCTACAGGTAACAATTACTTTTTCATTATTTGCTCTAGCATTAACTAAGCTGGTATTGTTCTTTTTTGCTAATTTTTTTAAAATATCAAATACTGTTTTTGGTTCGTTATTCCATATTTCAGTTTCATTAACATTGATATCTGAATATTTTGAAAGCTTAGAAGGATGGATTAAGAGGTTGTTAACTATTTTAACTATACTACAAATATCGTTTGGAATATCACTGTATAAATAAGCATATTGGTGAGGATTTGTATAGGTTGTTTGCTTTATATAGTTGCTAATAAATGTATTCATATAAGCTCCTAACTAAAGATATTTTTTTTATAATAATCAATAAAAATATATTAGTCAACAATAAATATACTTTAAAATACTGTGTAACAACAGCATTGTTAAAGCTATATTTATTTTCGAAATTAAAATTAATTTGAACTATAAGTAATTTATTACATATAAGAAAAATCTAATTTAAAATAGGATTTAAAGAATATTAAAATGTTACCGAAATATTTTGTAGTGAATAATAGTAAATTTTTTGTTTAGGGAGGAAGTTAATGAATATTACAGCAGTTTCAAGCTCAAATAAATTCTGTTATTCTACAGATAATAATATAAAAATACTTGAAAAGCAGAAAATGCAGTT
Organism: Clostridium sp. 'deep sea'; assembly: GCF_014931565.1. Classification (NCBI taxonomy): domain Bacteria; kingdom Bacillati; phylum Bacillota; class Clostridia; order Eubacteriales; family Clostridiaceae; genus Clostridium; species Clostridium sp. 'deep sea'. The sequence goes on along the minus strand of NZ_CP063353.1, from coordinate 3,573,311 downwards.
GCAAAAGCAGCTAAAACAAGTTAATGAAAGTAAAATGGACCCAAAAATAAAGCAGGAGAAAATCAAAGCTATACAAGAGCAAATTGAGTCAATTGAAACACAAATTCAGCAACAAAGTAAAAATAAAGTAAAATGCAATTCTAGTGAATCAAAAACAGTAAATATCTCTAATAATGAGAAGAAACAAATACAAAGAGTAGGAACTGTAGCAGATATAAATTCAGCACATATGCTTTCTGCAGTATCAGGATACTCATATTTACAAACTATGGGTAAGGTACGCACAGAATTAAAGAACAAGCTGAGGATTGCAACCAGTAGCGGTAAATATCCAGCAGCTGGTCAAAGCATTGAAGAGAAAATTGATAATCTCGAAGATAGTATTATTAAAAAATCTAATAAAATAAATAATGATTTAAGAAAAACTGCCAAGAAAGTGGAAAAAACAGCAAATCAAGATCTTAAAAATACGGAAACAGCTAAAATCAATAATAACGATAAAGATGAAGTCAAAAAGAAAGTTAATGGTACTGAAAATACTGATAACCAAACAATAAAGCCTGTTGCCAATAACAAAGTAGCTACTCAAAGAAAAAATTCTGTTAAACAGACATCAAAAATTGATATACTAATATAAGATTACTGTAAAAAAACAAGGTTAGGGTAAATTTTGCACTTTTTAAGTAGCACTTTTACCTTAACCTTTTATTTTTTTAAATTTATTTTAATGGTCTCAAATATTTTAAATTGATAATAAGCCTATTGCTTCTCTTTTTTCTGATAATTTTTCATGAGCCTCTTTTAATTTTTTAATTATGTTTATTTCTTGTGGACATTGTTTTTCACAGGCACCACACTCTATACATTGGCTAACATCTGTTTTATTAGCAATCATTTCGTTTTGATAATACTGATTATCTATGTGGTTAGGAGCTACTGAAATTTTATTATATAGGCTTAGTATTTTAGGTATGTTAATGTTTTGCGGGCATGGCAAACAGTATTTACAGGTAGTGCATGGAACAGCATAGCTTTTTAAAAATGCCGTTTTTATATTTTGCAGTAGTTGTTGCTCTTTAATGTTTATGACATTAGTTTCAGCCTTGCTAAATATTTTAATATTATCTTTAAGTTGCTCTATATTGCTAACTCCACTTAATACAACCGAAACCTCGGGCATATTATACAAGTACCTAAAACCCCATTCTGCTATTGAGCGTTTTACAGGAAAGCTATTTATTAAGTCATGTACTTTTTGAGGAGCATATTTAACAAGGTTTCCACCCCTAAGTGGTGACATTATTGAAGTGGGCATATTATAGTTTTGGCTAACATATTTTAACCCTTTAACCCCAGCTTGAATGTCGGTATCTAATAAACCTACTTGCAAAGTCATTAACTGAAAACTATGGTTATCTATTACTTGTTTAAGGTGTTCAAAAGAGCCATGTACTGAACAACCATGGTATCTTATTTTGCCTTTTTTCTTCATGGATTCGAAGAACTTTTTATAGTTTAGCTTTGCTACTTTATGGTATTTTTTAGCATCAATATTATGAATTAAGTAAATATCTATGTAGTCTGTTTGTAGTTTTTTAAGCTCTATGTCTAGGTATTTTTCGAGGTCTTCATACTTTTCACAACTAGCTAAGGGTGATTTTGTTACTAATATGGCTTTATCTCTATAGCCATTTGTAAGTGCTTTACCAACAATTTCTTCGCTATTGCCATAGTAATAAGCTGTATCTAGGTAATTAACTCCGTTATCTAAGGCATACCTTATAAGCTTTATAGCAGATTGCTCTCCATCATCAATGAATCTGACACATCCTAATCCAAATCTTGACGCCTTTAAACCAGTAGCACCTAAGGTAACATACTTCATGTATTTTCCCTCCTATATTAGACACTAGTTACATATAGTAACTAACTTAATTATATTTTATATTGTTTTAACACACAATAAGTTAACTAAAATAATAAAAATCACTAATCTTATTTGCAAAACAGTATTAATAGCTTTTTAAATAAAATTAAGGGCAAAACATTTTACCAATATATTTTACCCTTAGTTCTTATTTATTTTATTTAGTGATTCAGAGAATTATTTAAAAAATTGTGTAATTAGTTTATTTAATTTCTCAAAGTGATTATAAGGTATGTCATGGCCAGCATTATTTATTTCTATAAAGTTACTCGATAACTCTTGAGCTGATTGTTTTACAACCTTAACCTCATTAGCACCTACTAATACCCTTGTTTTTTCATTATTTACTTTACCAAACTTAAAACTCATATTTTCTTTATAAATATTTTTTAATGATTTATAGCTTAAAAATTTTGAGGTTACAAAATAATTTTCAAATAACTCTTGTTTAATATTAAGTTGGCTAGCATTTAATTTGGCATACCATTTATATTTAACAAAAGGCATTGAGAGCTTTATAAAAGGCTTTAGGATTTGGTACATCAGTTTATTTGGCTTATTTAGGGTGCTTATAATTATGGCTTTTTCTATTAACAACTGCTGCTGAGCTAGTAAGCTAATTTGAGCCCCTAGGCTAAAGCCAACAAGGTATACTTTAGCTGTACAATGGTCTTGCATAAGTTCTTTAAGCCTGTTTATTTCTGTTTGCATGTTAACAAAGTGTTTATTATCTGCTGTATGGCCAAGATAGTCGAAGGTAATTAGTTGATAATCTTTAAGGTTTTTTATTTGTTTAGTCCACATCCACTGACCTACTCCTGCTCCATTTAAAAAAATTATTGTATCACTTTTTTTTTTATTGTATATAGAATAATTCATTAAATTACCTCCTCATAACCCCAAACTTTAAGACCTCTACAAGCATATCTAATTTAGCTAAAATATCTTCAATTGTATTTGTGTTTTTAATGCTAGCGTTAATACCTGTACTTATCCACTCATAAATCTCTAACATTTGCTGTTTTGAGTAGTGATAGTTTTTAAAATTTATCCCTTTGAGCAATTGATTATGATAATTTTTTAATACCTCATTTTTTAAGCCAATCACTCTTTTGTAAACCACTGCCGAGTAGTCAGTTAAGCCGTTTAAAATAAAGTTATATACGTGTTCATTTTGCTGATAGTATAACAAACTTAAGTGTGCTAACTCTTTAATTCGCTCTAAAAAATCTGTTGTTTTTGCATTTAAGTTATCTGCTTGATAGCTTACTAGCTCGTTAAGGTATTTTTGATATAAATATAAATATAAATCCTCTTTTGAGTTTATATACTTAAACAAACCTCCTTTAGAGATTCCACTTTGTTTAACTATATTATTAAGCGATGCTTCATAATAAAAGTGAGCTGAAAACTCTGCTAAAACTGTTTTTTCGATTTTTTGTCTTTTGCTTTCTGCTATTACAAAATACTGTTTTTTCAATTACTTCACACCCCCAAAGAGACCACGCAGTCTCTACAACAAAGAATACTACTAATTTACTTGTTAGTCAAGCAAAGTCTTTAAAAAAAACAAAAGCCCCTCTTTAAGCAGAGTGAGCCTTTATCTTTATGTTTATGTATTTATTTACTTCCACAAATTTTACATACTTTTTGACCATCTGCATCGGTCCACATTAGTTTTACCCCAGTTCTATTACATACTGGGCATTTTCCTCTCCATCCTGGAGTTTTTTTAATATTTTTACCTCTATTAGTTTTACCCATAGTGTCCTCCTAATAGTTTTTTTACTAACAACTAATGTTGTTAATAATTTTTAAAAATATATCATTATTAAGCAAATTAATCAAGCTACCTCATTATTATGTAAATTTTTGTAACACAATATTAATATTATGATGTTTAAGTTACTGTAATGGTTATTATTATTAATTCTATACTGCTGTATTGACTAGAATAAGCTTAGTTAATTATATATTTTATTAATTTTTTTAATATGATACTTAAGATACACGCTATTAATAGTACTTTGTTTTAGTTGTTTTAGTTGTTTTACTGCTATTTATGACAATAAGTAAACCAGAACTTACTACCGATAGTATAACGGTAGAAAATTTACTCAAAGTACTAATAATAAACCATTATAATGGTAAAATTTATGATAAAATAATAACTGATAATACATAAAAGGAGTTTATTTAAGTGAAAAAACTATTGTCATTTATTATAGTTATGATATTAGTAATGAGTTTAACAATAACAGCTTTTGCCCAAATAAATACAAATGAAGCAACTAAAATAACCGAAGATCAGGCTATAATTAAGGCAATTAATTTTATTAAAACAGGCTGGAATTATAGTATTAATAGAGATGAAAAGGTAACTATAAATTATAAAAAAAGCTATTTAAATATTAAAAATGATACATGGGATATTAACTGGACTATAAAAAATGATTTACATACCTTATATTTAAAAGTAGTAGTAAATACTTTAACAGGAAGTATTGAAAGGGCTGTATTTGATAAGCACCCCATAGTTAACTGTAATACTCAAGAAAAATGTAATATTACTACTTTAACTGAAGCCAAAGATATTGCAGACAATTTTTTTAAAAAAGTAAATTACAGTATTTATAAACAAACTAAATATAAAAATTATGTTTTAGACGAAGCGTACAATGATTTACTTAACTATAATTTTGCCTATTTAAGACAATATAATGGTAAATGGGTGGTAAGCAATGAGGTATTGATTGAAGTTAATGCAAACACAAAAGAGGTTACTAGTTATTCTTGTTGTTGGGATAACAAGGCTGTACTAAAGCCTATTAAGAACAATATGTCTAAAGATACAGTTAAAGCTTTAATAGAAAAGAGTTTAAACTTACAGCCCAGATACAAACTTGTAAACAATAAAGCTGTTACTACTAATAAAGATTATATTGTAACTTATTCTACAACTTTACCAAATGCCTATGCTATTGATGCTGAAAAAGGCGTTCTTATTGATGAAAACGGTACAATACGAAACTATGAAGCAAGTTTAGATATAAGTAAGCAACAAAAAGAACAACTTTTTACAGAAGTAGCGATAACTAATGCCACAGAACCAACCAAAAAAGAGGTAGCTAATTACTTTATTAACAACTACTTAAAATATTTTTATGGCAGTAATTTTAAGGTTATTAGTACTAACTATGTTGGTAAAAAAAATGTTTTATTAAAACAACTATGGCATAGTGAATTTATATTTACTAAAAATGATGAGAATATTACAGGTGACATATATATAGATGCTTTAACTTCGCAATTGCTATATGTTTTACTTGATAATCCACCAAATATTGAACTAAATGATGTCCAATGGAGTAGTTGTTATAATAAAGCGCTAGAGGTTGTGTCTAAATTTTATCCTCAAAAATTTAAAGAACTAAACTGCCAACAATCTTTAATTAATAAAGATCATGGTGTTTTTACTTTTACTAATATTATTAATGGAATTGAATATCCCTATAATGAAATAAGCATATTTATTAACCCAAAGGATTTAACTGTTTTTGCTTTTACTTGTAATTGGAATGATGCTGAGAAATTGCCTAATAAAAATATAATTACAGCAAAAGAAGCCTTTGAAAGATACCTAGAAGACTATAATTATGAGTTATGTTATGCCAAAGTTAATACCAGTAAAAATATAGATAAACCTACCTATGAGTACAGATTGGTTTATAGAATGCCTCAAAATTATTATTTTAGTAACATCGTTGATGCTGTAGATGGATCACTTCTAGACTTTAATGCCTTATCAACTAGATTAATAGAGGTTCATAAAAACATTAGCAGAGCACAAGCAGTAACAGCAGTTGTAAATAAACTTAAATCTGCATTAAGCAATAACATAGCAGAACTTGAGGAACCTCTATTTTTAGACATAAGTAGAGATACTAAGTATTACCAAGAACTAAAGTTTGCTGTTAACTATGGTTTAATAGATAATAAGGTTGTTGACTTTAACGGTAATGAAGATATTACTAGAATAGAATTAGCAGAGCTTATTATAAGAGCCTTAAAGTATGAAAAAATAGCTAAGGTAAGTAGTTTGTACAAGGTCTCTTTTACAGACAGTAAATTAATCGCTAAAGACTGTTTAGGTTATGCCGCTTTTTGTGATGCCTTAGGTATTATTAAGTCAGAGAATAAAAGATTTATGCCTAATAATCCAGTGAGTGATGCAGAATTAGCAATTGCCTTATGTTACTTATATTATTATTATGAGTAGGTTATATTTTAACTAAATAAGTAAATAAATATTAAAGAGGACTTAGCTTGCAGTTTATTGCTTTGACCTCTTTTTGATATTAGCTATTTATTTAATTTTATTAGCTAATTTTAGATTACTAACTAACATGCTCTCTTTGACACAGACTTAATAAAGGACAGTTAGTACATTTTGGGGTTTTAAAGCAAAACTCTGTAGCGTGTTTTACAATTAATGCGTGATATTCATTATATTTATATAAATCTGGAGCAATACTTTGCTGAAATAAATTTTGAATTTCATTATACTCGTTTGGCAGTTTAAACCCTAACCTAGTTAAGAGCCTTTTTGTATAGGTATCTATAATAAATGAAGGCTTTTTTAAGGCATAGGTTAATATGCAGTCGGCTGTTTCTTTACCTACTCCAAAGATACTTAAAAGCTCTGTACGTAACTGAAGAGTTGTTTTATGTTTTGTGTTTAAAATATTAAAGTCATACTGCTCAAACCAGTCAGTTAAAGCCTTTAGCTTTTTAGCTTTTTGATTATAATAGCCGCTGGGTTTAATGGTTTGGGCTAAGTCATTTATACTAAGTTGTTTTATTAATTGGGCTGTTAGCTCTTGTTTAAAATTACTGATGGCTTTTTCAACATTACTCCAACTAGTATTTTGAGTTAAAATGGCTCCTACCATTACCTCATAGCTATTTTTAGCAGGCCACCAATTAAGAGGGCCGTAATGCTGTAGTAATACATCATATACCTCATTAAGCTTTTCAGTATTTAGTAACTTTTGCTTAATTGTTAGTCCGTGGGCGTATCCTGTTAGTTTGCCGTTGCTACCAATAACCCTATGGCAAGGAATAATTATTGCTAGCGGATTTTTGCCATTAGCTGCCCCAACAGCCCGCGAAGCTTTAGCATTGCCTATGTTGATAGCTAGTTGTTTATAACTAATAGTTTGGCCATATGGTATTTTTAATAACTCTTGCCAAACCTGTTTTTGAAACTCTGTGCCTTGGGGGTTTAGTTTTAAGGTAAAGTGCTTGCGATTACCAGCTAAATATTGTAAAACTTGCTGCTTAACCTCGGTAAAATAATTATTGTTTAGTTGCCATCTTTTACTTAGCGTAAATTTACTGTTAGTTTGATTAGTCTTGAGATGAAGCATTTGTAGTCCTTGCTCATCTCCTACAGCTATAACCTCACTTATAGGGGTGTTAAATATTGAATAATACACTGCTTATTCCTCCATTTTACTAGCATAGTTCCATAAACATAGGGTTGCATAGGCTCTATATGGACGCCATTTTTCTGCTATTTGTAATATTTGTTTTTGGCTTAATTTATGCTGGCTTGGGCTTAAGGCCTTAATTACCCATAAATCACTTGCCGGAAAGGCGTCTACCATAGCTAAAGCTCGCATAGCTACATAGTTAGCGGTCCAGTTGCCTATTCCTTTAACGCTAGTAAATTCATTTATAAACTGATTGTAAGGCTGACTCATTTCTAAAGTAAAAACACCTTTTATTAATGCCTGTGTTGCCGCCATTAGGGTTTGTTGTCTGGTTTTAGTTAAGCCTATATTTGTAATATCTGTAGTTAAAAGCTCTTGAGGCTTAGGAAAAAAGTGACTAAGTGAATTAGGATAATTTGTTGTTGTAATGTTGACTTTTTTTACTAACCTACCTGCTAACGTGGTTGCTGCCTTAACTGTAATTTGCTGACCTAATATAGCCCTTATTACAACCTCATAGGCATTAATAGATACAGGCAAATTAGGTATTTGATTGTTAATTAAACCTTGCTTTAAGATTGGGTCTTTGCTGAAAATTGACCTAATAACACTAAAGTTTGTATATAAATCAAATAACCTCTTTACCTTATTTACTATTGGCATATATACCTTTATATTATCAGTAACAATTTTTAGCTCTAAGGCAGATTTTGCAGGATTATTTGTTACTGTAAAATAACCCTTGATGTTATTTAATCTAAAGGTACGTGAATAGCTATTATTAGTGACCTGTTCAACCCCACTTATAGCTCTTAACTTTAGGTAGCTAAGTATTTGATTGAAGTCAAATGGTTTTTGGTATTTTAGATATAAAACATTATTCTGTGGTACATTGCTACTACTTGTTTTGTTTTTAGTATCAGTTGGGGTTACCCCAAATATATTTTTATAAACCGCATTGAACTGCCTAATAGAGCCAAAGCCGGCCGCAAAGGCAATATTTGTAATAGATAACTGTGAGTTACTTAGCAGCTTTTTGGCAAAAATAGCACGGTGGTATAAAGCAACCTTAACCGGTGGTAGCCCAATGTTTTGGTTAAATAGCTTACGTAATTGGCGATCAGAGATATAAAACTTTTTTGCTAAATCTACCACAGAATTAAAGTTTAAGTAACCATCGTATATTAGTTTAAGCGCTTCGCTTACTATTTTACTTCCATCAATATTACTATTATAATAGTCAACATTTAAATCAGGTCTACAACGATAACAGGGTCTATAGCCTTTATTTAAGGCAGAAAAAATACTGGTAAAGTACTCTACATTGTGTTCTTTAGCTATAGGAGAAGGGCATGATGGACGACAAAACACACCAGTTGTTTTTACAGCAAAATAAAACTTACCATCAAAGTTTTTATCTTTAGTTACTCTGGCTTGCTGATAGCTTTTAATACTACTCATACAATTCCCCCTAACTCTTTTATATAATATAATAATAACTTTTATAGTGCCAGTTTTATAGCGGTTTTCGGATACTGCTTTGAAAAATAGGTATGTAAATAATAAAAACTCACTCATTTTTTATGATGAGTGAGTTTTTATTATTTATTTAACTTGCTATTTTAATATCTTTATTAAACGATAAATTTTTAAACTCCTTATAAACAAATAATGCTGTGATTATAAACGCTATTGTGTCAGCTATTGGTCCTGCTAATAATATTCCTTTAAATTTGTAGAAGTGAGCTAAGATTATTATTAAAGGCATTAATAACAGTACCTGTCGTAATAAGCTAAGCAATAACGACTGCTTGGGCTTACCCATAGCTAAAAAACACGATGATCCTACAAATTGTAAGCCAAGTAAAGGCATGCCTAGTAAAAATAATTTAAACATTTTTGTGCCAACTACAACAAGCTGAGGATCGTTTTTACTAAACAATAACATAATAGACTTAGAGCATATAAAGATTAAAATATAGCCAAGAGTTGTTATAATAGATGCCCAAGCACTTGCTAACTTTACAACCTGTTTAACTCTATTTGCCTTGGCTGCCCCATAATTATAACCTAAAATAGGTTGCAAACCCTGATTAATTCCGTAAATAGGCATTAACAATAACATTGATGTGGTTGTAACTACACCCATGGCTGAAACTGCGATATCACCCTGATACATGCCTAGCCATTTGTTAAGAACAATAGTTACCACACTAGCAGCTAGCTGTGATAAAAAAGGAGCTAATCCTATAACAATTGTTTTAATACTACGGTTAATATTTAATTTACAGTTATGAATACTAAGCTTTAACTTACTGTTGCCTCTTGTAAAATAGCATAAAACTAAAATAGCAGTAAGGCTTTGGGCAATAACTGTACCAATAGCTGCTCCTCTTATTCCTAAATGCATTACAAAAATGAAAAATGGAGTAAGAATAATATTGGTAACTGCGCCTGTTAACATTATTGCCATAGACCTTTTAGGATTTCCATCTGCTCTAATACAGTGATTTAATCCTGAGCCAATTCCTTGAAAAAGCGAACCACTTAAAATTATCTGCAAATACTGCTTTGCATAAGGAAATACCTCACTACTTGCACCAAATAATTTTAAAATATTATTAATATTTAAATAGCAAATTACTGAAAATGCTATAGATATAATTGTAATTAAAACTAGGCTATTATTTAAAATATGCTCAGACTCTGCCATATTTTTTTTACCTAAATTAATAGATATTAAGGTTACTGAGCCAATTCCTACTAAAAGCGTTAAGCCCACAATAATATTCATGATTGGAAAACAGAATGTTACACCAGCTATTCCTAAAGTGGCTACTCCCCTACCTATACAAACTCGATCTACAACGTTGTATAAGGCATTGACTAACATAGCAATAATTGCTGGCATAGAATACCTAAATAACAGCTTTGATACTTTCTCTTGCTCTAGTTTTAAACAATGATTCATAAAATAAATCTCCTTTTATATTGTTTCAATAAAAGAAGTTAACTGCTTAAGATTATTAATCGCTCTTAAGATTTCTTTTTCCTCCACGTTTTTAAGCATTTTACTGAGCTCATTTTCGTACAAGGTTAGTTTAGCGTTTGTATATTCAAGACCTTGTTGAGTTAGTTCAAGCCATCTTTTTCTTCTGTCATCTTTATCTGAAATACGCTTTATTAAGTTAACTTCTTCTAATGAATCTAATAGACTAGTAAGTGCACCTTTACTTAAATCCATACTCTTACCTAAGTCTTTTTGAATAACTCTGCGATATTTTTTTATAACAAATAAAGCCTTTTTTTGATTTTTATTGCACAGTGGTTCATCATTATTGTCTACAGTAAAAATGTGACCAATTCTGTGATGGTAAAGCGTTATATACTCAAAAAAGAGCTGATTTAACTGCCCTACATGATCTTTGTTCATGATTTTACCTCCTGCTTCGTTTGCAACGTAATAGTTTAATTTTAAACTGTTTAAAATTGAACTATTACAGAATAATACAATAAGTACAACAAGTCAATTAAAACTTTAAAACAAATATAAGGATACTACATTACATAGCATCCTTATATATCACTATTAAAATAGCTTATTTTAAGGCAATATAAATATCTATAGTTTGATTATTCATATCTTCGTTATCGTAGTGATATACCTCAAAATCACAAGTAAACTTTCTGTTTAACTGCATTTGCCAAATCTCCTGCCAAGCCTTCATAAGATCGTTTACAGGGTGGCCTTTAATTGTAAATTTGCCATACTTGCCAGCTGGAATGGTAATAGCATTAAGCTCTGGATTTTTATTTTTAGTTACTTCACAACCGCATAGAAAGGTATAAGAGCCTAGTGCATCTGATTCATAATTTGCATAAAGACCAATGCCTAAACTTGTAATTTTGTTATTAATAGAATTCATAATACTCTCATCAAAAAACCTTTGCCAAGTGTTACCTATTACAAATGCTTCTTCTTCACTATTATCAGCTTTTACTGCTAATCCTACAATTTGCATTTCAGTTAAAGTTATAAGCTCATATTTCATATAATTTACCTCTTCAATTAATTTATACTCGAGTAGATAGAGTATATCAAAGCAAATAAGACATCACTCTGTCATATTATGCTTAATTAGTAATTGAGAGAATTTTTTTGCCGTTAAAATTTCATTGGTCTCAAACTTACCATTGAAGTAAATTGCATAAGATGTAAATGGATTAGGAGAATTTTGAGCCTTAAGGTAACTACTAAACTTAATATCTTTAAACAAAATACTGTGATTTTGGGCAATTTTTTTAATAATATTAACATACATCTCTGAATGAGGGCACTGATTAGAGTAATAAACAACTACACCTTGTTTTTGCACAGATGGCTGTTTTACGCATGGTTTAAAACGGGGAACTTGAGATATATTATTCAATGGTAAATACAAAAGTTCATAATAGGGTTTTGCTGTATCACATATCTTAAAACCTTTGTATTTTAAAAAACTTGGATCAGATAAAAACGGCTTTTTTTTAGTTGATGAGAGAGTCACTAAGCCAGCCTTACCCTTAGCTTTAGCATCTGTAATACACTCAGACAAAAGTTGATTAGCATAACCCTGCTTTTTATACTTACCAGATACCCATAAACAATTTATATACATATAATTATCTGCTTCAACAGGTGCAAAAGCTTTTTCGGCAGGAATATATTCAATAAAAACTTTGCCTCTTACTGCTAGCTTTTTAAAAATTAAACCATCACCAAATCTCTCTCGAAGCCAATTCTTTTTTAGCTCAGCTCTTGTATCAGACTCTGAAATTGCACAACAGATATGCTCAGAACTAATATTATAAGAATCAACAGTAATAATCTCCATATATTATCGCCTCCTTCATAACATTAATATTACTACATTGTACTTGACACAAGTGTGTCATATTAACGGGGTCAGGCTAGAAACTAGTAATTTACTTATTAACTATTTTCGATATTGCATGATGAGAAATACCCAAATAATCAGCCAATTCTACTTGCTTCATCGCCTTATTTTTTATTACTTCAATAACAAATTCATTTCTAATATTCCTCAAATCAGGTTTGTAATGTTTTCCCTTTAAAACATCACAATCAATATTATATTTTTCCTCAAACTCACTTTTTATCTTATTAAAAAATTTGGTTATATAAAATCTTTCATTCAAGTCGATATCATAATCTTTAACATTTAATAAATAATCTAACTCAGCTAAAGGCTTAATATCATCGTTCATTTGCATAAATCTTAAATATCTTTTAATCGCCTTATCTTTGTTACTATCAAGCAAAGATAAAGCTTCATCTATACTACATAGTGATGCAATACCAGTACTATACTCTTTATGGCTACTAAACATATAATTAATGTCACTTATTTGTGCTTTAACTGGATTATTATGTATGTACTTAATAAGTACTAATAGGTATTCATCTTTATCAACTAGGATACTCTTATATCTCTGCTCAAAAACATGACCACTTCTATTATATTTTTTATTGTAGTATGCAGTATAGGTTTGCTGTATAAGTTGCATAACTTTACCTAACGGAACTTCAGAAACCTGCATTAACAAATGACAATGGTTGTCCATAATTGCATATGCAAAAATTTTAGCATTATATTTACTTATGTATTTTTGAATGCGCTTTATGTATTGGTGTTTATCTTCGTTATTTAATAAAATATTATCTTTATTATTGCCTCTTGTAATAACATGATATAGGGCTCCATTATAGTGAAGCCGTTGTCTGCGTGCCATAATACACCTCCTGTAGTTAATATTACATACAATATTATATCACAAAATACGTGTTTCTAGCCTGACCCCAAAGTAGAAACTGCAAAAAAAGCAACCTAACATTATTCATGCTAAATTGCTTTTTATTCTAAAAATGTTTTATTACATAAGCACCTTTTTGACAGTTTAAATGGTCTGCTATTGATTGGCATTTGGCTTTTAGTAAATAGTAGATTCGGGGATCGTGTAGGTCGCTCAGGGTTTCATAGTTTGCTTGACCTTTGCAAATTATTAGATCTGCGCTGTTAAATGTTTGTATAAACTCTTCAGAACAGAGCTCTAAGATCGTACCCTGTGCTTCTGCACCATTGTGTATTACTTTTACTAAATCTGTCATGCCTACATCTATAGCATCTTGCATAGTGGCATCATTTACTATTGCAGCGCCTTTTACTACGTAAGTTATCTTATGTTTTGGCATTTGATTTACTAGCAGTTTATCAAAAACTATTTCTCCTGAGTTATCACATAGTATAAGGATGTTTTCTGCTTTATTAACAGCATTATGCAATTCCTGAATACTGTTACATGCTATCTCAGACTCTAGGCTTTGTTGAATTGAATCGTAAATACCCTGTTTTTTTAGAGTTATACCTAAGCCAAAGTCAATTATATTGCCTGCAATTGCGAGTCTACAGGCTGTATCAAAAGGGTTATCACTCTTAGTAACCATTTTTGGCAAATCAAGTTCATAACAAAGGTCTTCTGCTATTTTGTTATATTTTATTTTTAGTTCTTTATAGGGGTCTTGGTTTCCTGTTATTTGTTTAGCATATTTATGGATATGTCGTGCTAAATACGGAGCTGTTTCATTAAATGTTATGTCGCATAGTTGCTCTAAGGTCTTTTTGATTATTTTTTGTTGCAGTTCTTTTTTATTGCTCATAAGTTCAGCTACTTCGACTGACTGACGAACAAGGCAAGGTATACATTCATGGCATATCTTCATTTTTTCCTCGTATCTGTTTAAATGATAGAATAAACTTTTTTGTTATTTTATACTTTATACAGTTTTAATATAGCACAAGTATTCTATTTATGTAAGAACGAGATTCTTACACCTAGACCGCATATTGTCTATTTTAGGTCTTAATTTATTTATAAAGTTTTTTGATAATAAAAGTGTGTTTTTGTGTTTAAAATAAAATAAAGGTTCACCCAATTCAGAAGTGAACCCTTAAATTTATATTTAGTATAGTTTTATTTTATAAACAGCCATACGCCTAAGGCAATAAATCCGGTACCCCAAATGTAAAAGAAGATGTTTGTTCCTGTGTTTCCTAATACCTTTACAAAGGCTTGGATTTTGCCTATGCCCCATAGTTTGGGGGGCTTAGTTATTGTGAGGAAATATACAAATAATCCATAAATCACACATAACAGACCTAACAGTACCTTAATCTTCATAGTGACCTCCTTACTCAAAACCCTTTCGTATTTTTGGCGATAATATAAGGTAAACTACACCTGTTATTGCCACTATTAATCCTGTGTACAGTAATATGTTTTGCCAACTAGCTGTATATGATAATACTGCATTGTTGCCTTTATATGCCCAGTAAAATGGGCTCCAATAAAAGAACTTTTGCCACTTAGAAGCTAACAGTTCAATCGCAACTACGGATGCCGCTAGTGGCAGAAATATTAGTTTTACCCCAGCAGCAGCACTCATAATATCGTCATTTCGAATACCTTCTATAAAACCAATTAACATACTCAGTAATGAGGATGAAGCAATTAATAATATTGCCTGACCTATGTTTACATTACTAAATCCGGTAATTAGTAGCACAGCTATACTACCGATAATTGGTACTAAAATACCCATTAAGCTTTTACCTAGTATAAACTGCATTCTAGATACTGTTGTAACCTGTACAGCTTTAAGGGTGCGGTCAGTTTTTTCTTCTACTATATTAAAGGCAATTAACATACCTCCTAAGGCAGCTGTAAACATCATAATAACGTTTACTAAAACCTTTTTGAGGGGAGGAACAGTTCTGCCAAAGTCCCTTATTTCAGCATTTGTATCTTCTAAACTTATGCCCAAGTCATAAAAAGATTTTAAGACTTTAGCGTATTCTACTACTTCTGCACCTTCATTACCCTGAGTTAAAATATAGCCCCCATTTTCTGCTGGCATAAATCCAACAATGCTATCTCTTTTTTCTACTCTACGCTGCATACTTTCTACATCTTTAAAGAGCTCTACTTTGGCAAAGTTTTTATAATACTCCACTTGGGCCGCATTATCGCCCTCTACTAGTGCTATATTGATTGTTGTATCATTAATTCCTGGCGCAAAAATATTTACTGCAATAGCTGCTAATATTGGAAATACAATTATATATAGCGCCATAAAGTCTCTTAAGTTAACTTTTAAATCACGTAAAAATACGTTCCATATATTCTTTAGCATAATTACCCTCCTACACCGTTAAGGTCTTTTTATAGCGTTTATTAGCTAATAAGAATAGTAGAAAACCACTAACAAAAAAACCTGCTGAGGCAAGTAATACATAAGATGTACTTCCGTTTATCATTATTTCTTTAAAGCCTTGTATCATAGGGTAAGTTGGAATAAACTTTACCCAAACTGGCTGCCAACTGGCTATAAAGTACGAGAAGCTAGGCACTATTAATAACATCATTAGGGTATACATTGTTCCAAATGACTGCATGATATTATCGTAAAAGCTTGCTAATAATAAACCCAATGATGAGGCAAAAAAGCCTGTTGTTAATAAAAATATAATTAGCAATAAATAGTTAGGTTGTAAGCCCATTATTGGTACAACAACAATTAAAGAAGATATAATTGTTGTAAATAATATTACGCCTACTTTACTCAATAAATACTGCCATACAGATGAAGCTGTTACAGCATAGGCCTTAATAACTCCCTCTTTTTTGTCTAAAAAGATATAAGCTGCAATTATAAAAAATCCCATTAAACTACCATTAAACACTAGTAAAGATGGCACTGAGTTTTGTCTGTCATTTAGTATTTTCACTTGGGTGTTAAGGGCAACAACTTTTTGCTGATCCATGTGTTCTTTTAATGCTTCTAGATCCTTTACATGTAAAAGCTGTAAGGCATTTTTGTACCTTTCTGACTCATAACCCTGAGTATAATATCTATAAATCAGTTGCCCTTGCTCATTTGTTGTTACTACAGCACCAAGCTTATTTTTGTCTTTTGCTATCTGCTGTATTGCCTGCTCTGTTTCGAGCAGATAGGTTATTTTTTCTTCGTCTTGATAGAGCTTAGCCTTGTATACCTGTTTGCCACTCTTTATCTCTACATCTTCTAACTTATGATCTAAATCATGCTCAATAGCTCTTTGCATAAAAGCCTCATGAAGTGGGGCTGGTAATTCAAGCGCTACATACTCTGTTGTAGATGAGGTTATTTGCTCTGGTACGGCAAACATTAAAACTACTAGTATAATAAGTGCCATAAATAATTCTATATAAAAGTAAAATCCTTTTGAGGCTAGTTTAAGCTCTTTTTTAAAACTATGCCATAGTTTCATTTTATACGAGCTCCCTTCCTGTCACCTTTATAAAGATTTCTTCTAATGTGGCTTCTTTACTATGCATTGTTTGGATAGAATATTTGTCTATTATTTGTTTAAGAAGCATCTTATCGTTGGCTTCAATTGTAGACAATGATTGTTTTACTACCTGGTTATCTTTTATATACTCAACATCAACAAATTTTTCTCCATATTGCAGTTTAAGACTTTTGGGTGAATCAATTAGTTTTAATTCACCATCTACAATAAAGGCTACTCTATCGCACAGCTCATCAGCAATATGCATATTGTGGGTAGTTAAAAATATTGTTACTCCTTGTTTGTTCTGCTCTCTTATAATCTCTTTTATTTCAGATGCTATAGCAGGGTCTAAACCTGTTGTGGGCTCATCTAAGAACCATAACTTTGGGTTATTAATCATTGATCTAGCAAAGGTTAAACGATGTTTCATACCTTTTGAAAAATCACCGGCTTTAATATTCTCTTTACCATTAAGTCCCACCATTTTTAATAAATCTAAGGGGTTACGGGTTGGCACATCAAACAGCTTACGATAAAACTCTAGGTTCTCTTTAGCTGTCATTTTGTTATATACATTAGATTGTTCAAAAGACATTCCGATTTTGTTAAACATTTTACGTTGTATGTTACGCATGTCATAGCCAGCCACCTCAACCTTACCTTGTTGTAACTGTAGCAAACCTGTTAAAACTCCTTGGGTAGTAGACTTGCCTGCTCCCGATGGTCCCAAAAAACCAAATACCTCACCCTTTGCAACCTCAAAACTTACATCTTTAACAGCATAGTTCTTGTCATTAGCATATGAATGATACAAGTTCTTAACTTTAATCATCACTTTTACCTCCTGTTTGTTTTCCTATCCCGTTTTTAATAAAGTCAATAAATAAATCTACAGTCTCCATTATGTCCCCATCATAATCACTTATAACCATTTCTGTATTTTTTACTACATCAAAGTAATACTCTATGGTTGCAATGTTTAAGGCAGTTATAATATAGCTTACAAACTTTGTATCAATATTAGCTCTTACATTTCCCTGCTTAATGGAATTATTGAGCATGCTTTCTATAAAACTATAGGCATATTTAATTGTGTCGGCTACAGCTTCTTTATATACTGGATGGTCCTTGTTTTTTAGTATTTGATTCCCCAAATAGGCTGCGGCTGAGTTCTCAGCTCCAAATCGCAGTCCACTTATATACATTTCTCTTAATAATACAAAAAAATCTAGCTTATAAGGGTTTTGTAACTTAGGTGAAATATATTTTAGTTTTTTATCAGTAAGTCTTTTTAAAAGGTGTTTAAACAAGTCTTTTTTATCTTCGAAGTATTGATAAAAGCTACCCTTAGCTATTTTGCAGTTTTTTACTATTCGATTTACACTAGCTTTATCATAACCATATTCAACAAACTCATGAGTAGCGATATCTTCAATTAAAAATCTTTTATCTTCTGGCAAATTGTAAAATGTGTCTTTAGGCATTATGTCACCTTAATTCATTATATTTTAGTAGTTAATAGCATATGACTTTAAGGTCATGTGACTTTTGAGTCATGTGACTTTATAGTCACATTATAAGCATATTTGCTACTTATGTCAATAGTCTTATACAAAACAGCTAAAAACACTACTTGTTAACACACTAATATGCTTTATTACTACAATATCTTCATATTAATCCATAATTTTATTGAAGTGATTTAGTAAGTAATTTATAATATACTATATAATTATATGAGGTTGTTTAGTTGTAATATTGCATTTTTTTGGGAACAAATTAAGCAATTTATTAGTCTAAACGTAGTTAAATCTGAATTTAATTGGGTTCATTAAGAGAAAAAATAAAGGAGTCTATTATGAAAAAGTGTTTATCTTTTATATTAATTGTTGCTTTAGTTACCGGCACTATGTTAGTAGCTAGTGCTGCTAATGATACTGTTTTAACAGATATAACTAAGGATCAAGCTGTATCTTCAGTACTTAAGTGCCTAAGAAGCGGCTGGAATGTAAACCTTAATGCTAAGCAGTACCAACCTACTATTAAATTAGTTGCAAATTCAGCTCAATTAGTAAACAATGAGATTGATGTGCGCTGGAATTATACTGAAAACGACACTAAAACTATTGTTCATGCAACTGTTGATGGTGTTACCGGTTTTGTTAACAAAATATTTTATGAGAATTATTTCGTAAACTCTGAAGATAAAAACAAAATATTTACTGCTATGAGTGATAGTGAGGCTCAGAAAATAGCTGAAGATTTTGTTAAAAAGGTTTTTCCCACTAAGTTTAAAGATTTAGAGTTGGTTTCTAGCAAAGTTAGTGCTGGTTATAATGCTATT
This sequence comes from Clostridium sp. 'deep sea', assembly GCF_014931565.1. Classification (NCBI taxonomy): domain Bacteria; kingdom Bacillati; phylum Bacillota; class Clostridia; order Eubacteriales; family Clostridiaceae; genus Clostridium; species Clostridium sp. 'deep sea'. The sequence continues at coordinate 3,554,153 of NZ_CP063353.1, read as the reverse complement.
AATTATGAGTATGTTTTTTATCGTAAACTTAATGGAGCTTATGTTAATAATAATTACATCAGTGTTAGTGTATCTAGTGATAATAAACAAGTAGCTGGTTACACAAGTAAATGGTATGAAAATATAAAGTTTGAGAACAAAAAAGGTATTATTAATAAATACCAGGCCCTAAAAAATGTTAAAGAAAGTATTCCTATAAACTTAAGATACTTTCCTATAATAAGAATTAATGATTATACTACTAAAACTTATTTGCCAATTTATAGCACAACAAGCTTAAATGGCTATGCTTTAAATGCTAAAACAGGTGAAATTATTGATCATGAATGGAAAAAGGCACAACAAACTGAGGTTTTTGATATTACAGCTGAAAAAAGAGCTGAAATTACTAAAGTTAAAAGCCAGTTAAAACAAAATGAGCAACCAATTTCAAAAGAGCGTGCCACTGAGGTTGTTACTGATTACATTGAAGGTATTTACGGACAAGGATACCAAGTAACAGAGTTAACTCTGATAGATAATTCTGACGATAATTTTGCCAATGTAATGTATGAGTGGAATGCATCATTTAAAAAAGAGAACGCCAAAGGCAAATTACATATTAATGCCTTAACAGAGCGCCTACTTTTAGCAAGTGTTAATAACATTGAACTAAATCCTGAAGATATAAAGAGTACAAGCCAAGAGGCTTATAATAAAGCTATAGAGGTAATTAAAGAATATTATCCAGACAAAATTAATGATATTGAAACAAAAATTGAATTAGTAGAACACAAAAATAATCAGTTTGTTTTCACCAGAAAAGTTAATGGAGTTCTTTATCATTACAATGGTGTTGCCATATTATTTGATAAAAACAATACAAATATAAGGTACATTGATATGACTTGGGATAAAAATCCGCCTGAATATTCAGATACTCTAATAAATGAATCAGTTGCAGTTAAAAATTACTTTGAAAACTATAAACCTGAGCTGTACTACGTTTTATACAATACAACACCTGAAAGTGAACAAAAATCTTTTGAAATGCGTTTAGTATATAATTTACCCAATAGCTACTATGATAACTTTATGGTAGATGCAACTAATGGTCAGCTATTAACCCGTAATTTAACCAAAATTGACAGTAATCATAGTACCAACTTTATTAAAGATCAATATATTACAAAATACGATGCTGTAAAATCGCTTTTAGGATTTAAAGAATATTATGTAGGTAAATTAAATAATAGTGAAAATATAGAGTTAAAGTTTACTGATATTGGTGAAAACAGTAGCTATTATGCTATGTTACAAAATGCTTGTCAATTAGGCATGGTAGATAACACCGAAACAGCCTTTAACGGGCAAAGTTTTATAACTAGAACAGAGTTAGCTAAAATGATGATTAAGTTATTAGGTTATGATAGATTTGCAGAACTACAAAATATTTATAAACTATCATTTGCAGACAGTGGTAAGATAAATAAAGATGATTATGGATATATTGCTTTAGCCGTTGGATTTGGTTTATTACAGCCTGAGAATAATAATTTAAATACTGAAGATTATGTTAACAAACTAGACTTATTAATTGCATCTTATAATTTAGAAAATCAATTTAAAAAATAGTTAAAAAACTCGCTCTAGGAGCGAGTTTTTTTATTTTAACTAACTATGCTTTGCCAATACTTAAAGAAATTTTCATAACCTTTTTGGTATAACTCAGTAATATCTCCACCACCATTAAGATAGTCAACAATTGTGAACAAACCACTAATAGATATGTATTTGCTCCAATATGAACCAGAATTACCGTCAATTAAATTTTGCTGAGTTATTTCAGACTTTAATACTTCTTTAAGGGTGTTATATACTTGTTGTTTATATTGCACATATTGTTTATCACTATGTAAATCTTTTAATTTTAAAAACGATACATAGTGGGCAAAACCCTCATCAAAGAGCATTTGTTTTAATACTTCTTTGCTGTTTAAATTGCAGTTATAAAGCTGAAAATCTCGGTGGATAAGCGTATGAGCTACTTCATGAGTTATAATTCCATTTATAACATGTGCTGGGTTAGTTATATTAATTAACCTTTCAACATCAAATACCATTACATTATTACCACTTTGATCTTTCCTAACAAAGGCATCATATGGTTCTGGGGCTCCTACTATTAACATAGCTATTTGCTCAGTTGTTGAGTTTAATCTATCGCCAAATAGAGCTGTCCATACTTCATTATTTGTTGGCTCAAAGTTTTTTAATTTTTTACTTATTAAAGAACGATTATTTATTATTTTATTAAGATGTTTTAGTGGTGGATCTGCAAATAAATGTTTCCCCTCAACAATTTTATTAAAAATCCAATGTTTTTCGATTTCAACTGTTGACTTAGTACGTATGTATTCATCTATAAGTGTGGTATCTAATAACATAGTTTCTCCTTTCTGTACTTATTTAAAATGTTTACTTAATTCTATCATTAATTTTAATTAATACAAAAAGATTATGAGATTATTAATAAATTTTATTGCAAGTTAATTGAGGGGCTGATATGGTCACTACAAAAAATAAAATTTAACCATCTAAAGCCATAAGCTTAACTATTTTTTGAGGGATTTCTATGCCAGTAGCATAACAAAAAGCTACAATTTGTCCTACATGCATTTGTTCATGACTTATCATTGCAGAAAAGTGCTGAACAATATTCCAAGGTTCCCCATGCCATATTATAGTTTTTGATTCACTACAACATTCAAGTAACTGTAATAGTTGATTGTCTAGTTTACTCATTTTTGTTATTAAACCCAATTTTGATACATCTTCTACAGGTAAAATATTAAACTGCATTTTACCACTATTAATAGCATTAAGATAACATTGCTGTATTTGAATTAGTTCAATACATTGTTTTCTAATAGTGTTTAAATATTTCCTAGGAAATAATTTGTCGAGATCTGTATTACTAACTAAGTTTATAAAGTCTTTTACTATTTCTCTACCATAGTTCCAGTTATTTAACAAAGCTTGTAGTGATTTAATCATAATTAATCCTCCAGTATTTACTTTAAGATAATTATACAAAACTAACTACGACACCATTATGTCATAGTATTATTTATTTTTATTTAAGCCACATTGTAGCCTATTAAAAAATTCCTGTTTTACCCACTCAGGCTTTAGTATTTTTATAAACGGTACAAGACTTAAAAATAAGCTGTACAGCCACTCGTCTACAGGGTATGCTATATTAATTAATATTTTGTCTTTAACTATTTTACAGTTTTTATAGCTAAAATAATCTGGTATTCTTGCTAACATACATTTATCTAACTCTAATTGTATAGTGGTATTAGCTCTTTTTGAATCCATATTATTATGCCAAGGCAACTCTTCTTCTGTTTGATAAGGTAAGCTTTGTTTATTAAACTGCTCACTTATGACAGTACAATCTACAATTCTATTTATTTTAAAAACCCTATAGTGCTCACGTAAAAAACAATAGCCATAGATGTACCAAGCTGAACCCATCATAACTATTGTTTGAGGTGCTATAGTTCTTGTTGTTTTTTTTAAGTTTGAATCAATATAGGTTAGTTTTAATTTTAACTCATTCTCTAAAGCTGTGGTTAATTTTTGTAGTAAATGATTAAAGTGCTTTTCATCAACATGAGGATTCAGCTTTATAACTACTTTGTTTTGATTATGGTTATTAGGATACAAAACACTAAGCTTGTTAAATAAAGATTTCATTTCTTGATTAGGCACTGTACTTGATAAAGCTTTTAAAAATGCCACTAAAGTTGTAGCCTCATTTTTGTTTAAAAAGCTCTTATCAATTTTATAGTTCTTTAATAACTCGTATCCACCAGTTTTACCAACAGTAGCAAAAATAGGAATACCAGCCATGCAAAGACTATCTATATCTCGTTGAATGGTTCGTACTGAAACATTAAAATAATTAGCTAATTTGGTAGCAGTTATTTTATTTTCATTTATAAGCATCATTAAGATTTCAATTAATCTATCTATTTTCAAAATAATTACTTCCTAATTCTACATATCTACTCTATTATTACATTATTTATCAATTTACAATACTCTGTTACTACAGCTCTAGCTAAACACACAGCTGAATCTATAATATTAATACTACTGTTATTATTTTTTATAACACTTAAATCTGTACATCCCAATACAATATTAGTTACCCCAGTATCCGTAATATCTTTTATAAGTTTATTCCAGCTAACTAAAATATTCTGTTCACTTTCTTTGTTTTTTATCATATAAATTATCTTATTGACCTCTAACTGCCAATTTGGTAGAAATACAAATTCACAATTTTTTGCTTGAATACCCTGCTGATATAAATTACTTGCAATAGTAGACTCTGTTGCTAATACTGTAACCTTGCTGTTCTTGGGAATATGTTTCATAGTCTCATTAACTATGTGAAGTACCTTTGCAGAACATTCATTTTTAATACTAGTAAAATATTTATGAGCTGTATTACATGGAATTGCTATTATGTCTACATTAAATGAATTTAGTCGAATGGCACCATCTATAATAGATTTTTTAAGTTGGTCATTATCAATTTCTCTATCTACATAAAATGGAGTTGGTAGAGAATAGATTATGATATGAGGATAATCTATATCGTATTTAGCACTGTATTGCTTTTGACACTCATCTAAAACTAATTCTAAAAATGGGGTGGTGGATCTAGGACCCATACCAGCTAATATTCCAATACTTATATTTCTCATAGTGATCTCTCCTTAATTTTCTACAATAAGTATACCAAATTTAAATAGTTATTTTCTTTTACAATATTTCTTAATAAAAATACTACAGTTGTCTCAAAGCAACCACTGTAGTATTTTTATTTAATTAGTAAAAAGTACAACTTTTAGTTATATTTTTTATTCTTTTTTGTCTTTTTTTCTCTTTCCGCTTTTCTCTCTATTAAGCGATTTGCTTCTCTTACTAGTTTTTTATATCTTATATATCTATCTTGTGATAATGTATTATTATTTAAGGCTTCTTTTATAGCACAGCCAGCTTCGTTTTTATGACTGCAATTTTTATATTTACAGCTTTTTTCAAGTAACATTATATCTTTAAACAGATATCTTAAATCACTTATTTCCAGCCACAGCTGTAATTCCTTTATGCCAGGCATGTCAATTATCATACAGTTATTCTCCAAAAAAAACATTTCTCTATGGGTAGTAGTGTGTTTACCTTTTCCTGAAGAACTACTTAAAGCTTTGGTTTTTTGCACTTCTTTACTGCTTAAATAGTTTAGTAATGTAGATTTACCAACACCAGAAGAGCCTATTAAAGCAATAGTATAGTAGGGCTTTAAATAACTATTTAGATTATTTACTCCTGCACCAGTAATTGAGCTTACAGCATAAACAGCTAACTCCCTGTCTATAGCGTTAACTTTATTAACATAACTTTGGTAATCTTGGCATAAATCTCGCTTAGTAAGTATGATAACTGGATGTAAATTTGAGCTTTTAGCCAATAAAATGTAGCGTTCTAATCTTGCTATGTTGAAGTTTTGATCTAAAGCCACCAGAATTAATACATAGTTAATGTTTGCCGCCATAACCTGCTCTTCTGTAATTCCCCCATCAATTACTCCTTTATATAACTTTCTGCCTCCTGATATTGGCATTTTTCTTGAAAATTTATTTTTTCTTTTTAGTACTTTATTAATGCTAAGATAATCATTATTTTGTACCTTGCAAAACTCAACATAGTCTCCTACTACCGGGTAGTCTTTTGGTGCTTGTATGTTATGAATAAACTTACCAGTAAGTTTAGCTTTTTGCTTTCCGTATGTTGTTAATAAACCATATATTGTTCCTTTGCATGAGATAATGCGTGCAATATTTTCACAATTATTGTTACACTGATTAGTAAAAAATTCTCTTATAACAGTGTTAATAATATTTTTATTCATATAATCCTCCGAAATTTCTTTTAAAATATAAAAATCGCAAAGCAAGTTGCGATTCGTTCATTAGTTAGGTGCAAAATAAATTACACCTTTAGTTTTAAAAGTGTTCAATGAGCGATAATGCTTTGTTATAGTTTCTTTATTCTATTAGTAAATAATCACCATTAATTTACTTTTGTAAGTTGCCATATCACTCACTCCCTTCGGATGTTCTAAAAATATTATACAAGATATTATGGATTATTTAAACTAAACTTCCATTAAACATTTATCTGTTAACAATATTATATAAGAACAGCAAAATAGATAGGTGCCATATTTAGATTTCCATCTTTGTGTCCTTAGAGTTCTTAGTGTTTTCAAAAAATATTAATAGAAAATCACTTAAGAAGGTCTCCTCTTTTAATCATGATAAAACATCTGCTTTATTTCGGGCTTCTTTATGTCCTTGTTGAATAGCTTTATGTTGCTCTTCTGCTGTAAATCCAGTTTTATCTACCAGTATTTCATGAATATGTTTTATGCCCAAAAATCTAAATATGTCTTTTAAATATATTCCGCCATGATTAATTTTTCTTTCAATTAGCCAGGGAATAGGCCCTCCTGAAGATTGAACATAGAACAATACTCTTTTTTTATCATTAAGCAAACCACCAATATTATCTTTTTCCATTTTAATTGTGATATCTTTTTGAATTATACAATCTAAATATTTTTTTAGAGCAGCTGGAAATAGTAAACTCCACATTGGAGCTACTACAATATAGTAGTCAGCATTTTTAAATTCAGTTGCTAAATTTTTAATAGTATCTACATCTTTTTTTTGATTCTTTGTTAGTTTATCGTATTCACCCATACTTACTACTGAATTTCTGCCCTGAAAATACTCATAGCGTAATTCTGGTAGTTTCATTTCATATATATCCAGTTCTTTAACCGTAATATCAGTGTTTTTAGCTAAAATAGAGTTTAATAGCTCTCTGGCAACAGTTTTACTAGCAGAAAGCTCTTCTGGCTTTGAATGACAGGTTATGTATAAAAGCGTTTTCATTTAATCACCTCAATAGCTAGTGTTTCATAAAACAGCTTTTATTATTACTTAATTAAACTAATACTCCCCTTAAAACAAGCAACGTAATAATATATGTTATTATTTTATTTATAATTAAAGGGTTGCTTATATAGGCAACCCTTAACATCATTATAAAACATTTTGAACAGGATAATATTTGGCTACTGTCATACCAAAATAGGTTGGTACTTGGTAGGATAAAAATTCACCCTTCATAGGAACTATTTTTGTTGCTCCATATAATATCAGCATTTGCCAAAGGCTATCGGGCTTAGCATTTGCAACAAAGTTTAAATCCATGTTAACTAACTCAGCTAGCTTGTTTTGCTTAATTAACTCTGATATTTTATCATCATATTGTTTAGCTGCTTCATGGTAACCAAAGCTTGCATGTTCTTCATCGTGGCAATGGGCCTGATCAGCACTTGCTATTAAAGCAACATTTTTATTACTTTTTATAATTTGCTCGGCAATAATTTCACCTAATCTTACTAAATCAGTTAAAGCTATATCTCTGGTTGGACCTATTACAACTATCTCTGGCTGATAGCTTTCATCTTGACAAAACCAAAGTGGTATAAAGGTTCCCCAATCCATATTTATGTTTGAGCCAATACCACTTAAGGAACCATAGTTGCAACCTACCGAGGCTATATTTTCTGCTGTAGCTTGCTCAAGTATTTTTAGTGACAAATCCTTATCACATTTATAAGATAAACTAACAGTATTATTATTAGCACTTAAACTACCTCTACAGTATGCTGTAGTGTAAATAGCATTAAAGTCTTTAAGCCTCATGCCATGAGGTGTTAAAACTACAATAGTATCTGGTTTAGTACTCATTATGTGATTCCCTAAGTTTATCATTGCATCTCTAGTTGGTTTAAATAGCTCTAGCTCTTTACCAGCAATTTCAGCTATGATTGATGATCCGTGCGGAGCAATACCTGCGCTCACTAATTTACCCATATTAGACCTCTCCTATTTATCTTTAATATCCACTTTAAATTCTCTGTTAAAATCCATAAACCTTTTTAATCTTTGTATCTACTCAGTTATATATGTGATTTATAAACTTATTAGTTATAGATATAGAATAATAATTTGATTTATCTAGTACAATTCAATCGCAGTTCCTTTATAAGTTTTTTATGTTTATTACTTTTTTATCTTGACAGTTTATTGATGTATTTGTTATGCTTTTAAATGATAATAATTATCATTATTAATATTTTTTTTATCACAATGTATGCCTAGCATACAAAAGGAGAACTTTATGAAGAAACTAGTAGTTATCTTAACTTTATTGGTGTTTTTAGTCGGTTGTAGTAACAGTGATATTAAAACTGCGGATAATATCAGAGAAGTAGTAGATTGTAGCGGACATAGTGTTGCTATACCAAACAAAGAGATAGAAAGAATTGTAATATCATCTCCACCATTGCTAACAATGGTGGATGCTTTATTGAATGAACAAGAAAAAATTGTTGGAATACACCCCTTTACTCTAATAAATGCTAATCAGCAATTATTAAAGTTGAAAATAAGTAATGTAGAAGAAAAAAATCGCACATACATTAAAGGATTTAATATTGATGTAGAAAAACTGATGAATTTGAATCCAGATATTGTCTTTTGTTATGGAGAGCAGCAAAGAAAAGGCCTAGAAAATTTAAATATACCGGTAGTAGATTTTTATATGGCAGGAGAAAAAAACGCTGCAACAATAGTAAAACAGTGGGAAAAAACTATCTGTGAAGTATTAAATATAACACCAAAGTTTTCTATACTAAAAGAGGTTGAAGAAGCAGAGAAATTACAGGTTAAGGACAATGATAATAAAAAAAATGCCTTAATTATTTTTAATAATACAGGTAGCAAATTAACGGTAAGTGGTAGCAATACCTTTGGTGCATATTGGCTAAAGTATGCTGGTATTAACAATGTCGCAAAGGATATTGAAGGAGAAAAAGAAGTAAACATGGAGCAAATATATAAATGGCAACCAGATGAAATATATGTTTATATGGGTCCTGGTGCAAAAAAATATAAAGATAATTTTAAGGCTCAAGATTGGAGCAGAGTAAACGCTGTTAAAAATAATAAAATATATGATATCCCCCTTGGCTTATACAGTTGGGTTGCGCCAGGCATAGATACACCACTTATGATGAAATGGGTATTATTAGAGGATAAAAAAGATAGTGACTTTGAAAAGGTAGTTAAAGAACACTATAAGAGATGTTACAAAATTGAGATTGATGATAAATTAGTAAAAGCAGTGTTAAATCCAAAAAAAGGTAAGTAATATTATGAAAAAAAATCGAGCTTTTTCTATTATTGTTCCAGTCTGCATATTAGCTTTAGCATTTGCTTCATTAACCATTGGAAAGTATTCGATGTCATGAAATGAAATACTTGATAGCTTTAAGTATATCTTCAAAGATAAAAGTGAGATGCCTAATTATGCATTTGTTTTGCTCTCAATAAGATTACCAAGGGTATTAATGGCATTGCTTATTGGAAGTAGTTTAGCTGTTTCCGGTGCAAGTATGCAATCACTTTTAAGAAATCCACTTGCTAGCCCTAAGATTTTAGGTGTATTCTCTGGCTCTGCTTTTGGCATAGCTCTTGGATTAGTATTATTTCATAATTCTTTATATGCCTATATTTTAGGATTTATTTTAGGCATATTGGCTGTATGGCTAACTTATAGAATTGCTAATAAAGCCATAAATAATTCGATATTAGTTCTGCTTTTATCGGGTATGGCTGTCGATGGTATGTTTACAGCGCTTTTAGCGTTGGTTCAGTATAATGCAAATGTGGAAACAGAGTTGCCTTCCATAGTCTATTGGCTTATGGGTAGCTTATCTGGAGTTACCATGGATAATGTAAAGTGGGTAGCTGTTCCTATTATTATATGTGTTAGTATACTATATTTAATGAGATGGAAATTAAATATTTTAAGTATCTCAGACGAAGAAGCTATCTCAATGGGTTTAAATCTTAAAGTATACAAAGCACTCATAATTGTAATTGTTACAATACTTTCAGCAATCTCTGTTTCTGTTTGCGGTATCATTGGCTGGATTGGCTTAATTGCTCCTCATGTAGCCAGACTTATTTTTGGCAGTGATCATCGAAAATTGATTCCAGCCTGTATTGCTCTTGGTGCAATTTATTTATTATTAATAGATACAAGTTGTAGAAGCTTATTTAAAACAGAAATACCACTATCAATTTTAACGGCATTAGTGGGAGTACCATTTTTAATATATCTTATTAAACGTAGAATGGGGGCAATAAAATGATATTATCAATTAGAAATGGTTGTTTTTCACACGGTAATACTAAAATATTAGAAGATATCAACCTAGAAGTAAAAACTGGTGAATTACTCACTATTCTTGGCCCAAATGGTGCTGGGAAAACAACTCTATTAAAGTGTTTATTGGGCTTTTATAAATGGACAAAAGGTGCAACTTATCTTAATCTTAAAGAAATAAGTAATATAAAATACCTTTGGAAAACTATTAGCTACGTACCTCAAGCTAAAGAAATTCCTTTTAATTATACGGTTGAAGATATGATACTAATTGGCAGAAATCCTCACATAGGGTACTTTGGCAAACCTAAAAAAAGTGATTACTTAGCTGTAGAACGGGTATTAGATTTATTAGATATAAGTAGTAAAAGATATTCTTTTATGTATCAATTAAGTGGCGGACAAAAACAAATAGTACTGATTGCTAGAGCTTTGGTATCTGATCCCCAAATAATTATTTTAGATGAACCAGAGCTTAACTTGGATTTAGCTAATCAAGACAAAATCTTTTCTACTATAAGAAGACTAGCAGATGAAGAAAATATAGTATGTATAGTCAACACTCATTTGCCCTTTAATGCTATTAAATATAGTGATAATTCATTATTATTAAAAAAAGATTTAACAAGTATTTATGGCAAAACAAAGGATATAGTTACCTTAAATAAGCTAGTAGATATTTACGGTTTACCAAAAGATTATTATAACATTGGATATAATTATCGCAGTCTTATTATGCCTGCAACTTAAAATAATATTTTTTGAAAGAGGAAGAAATAATGAACACAATGATGGATTACTATAAAAAATTACACGATTATAAAGAAATACAATTATTGATTGCTGCACTTAATCTTAAGGTTTTTTCTTATATGGAAGAGGCTATAACTGCCAAGCAAATTGCTGAAAAATTAAATTATAACTCCAGAAATTTAGCACTTTTTTTAGATGCCTTAGCTTCTATAGGGTTAATTGAAAAAAGCAAAAACGTATACAAAAATACTGCTGCTAGTAATAAAATGTTAAATGAAAATAGTGAGCTATATATTGGTGATGGAATTTTGTTCAAAAAAACCATGATGTCTTTAGACGATGTTGAAAATAAAGTTAAAGATGGTCCTGCTACTAATTTAAAAGATGGTGCAGAACTATATGACTTTTATGAGTTAGCAAGAGTAACTAGAAATGAAATGTATTATGGAAGAGTACAAGAAATCATAAATTTACTAAGTAACTTGTATAATAAAGATGATCATTTTAAACTCTTAGATTTAGGCGGAGGCTCAGGAACCTTAGCTCTTGAGGTAGCAAAACATTTTAAAAATAGTAGAGTTGTTGTATTCGAACATGAAATAGTTGCTAAACTACCTCAGCAATTAATTAAAGAAGAGAATTTAAGTAAACAAGCAGATGTAATGATAGGTGATTTTAATAAAGATGATATTGGTAATAATTATGATTTTATTATTGCTGCAGGTATAATGGATTTTGCAAGCCAGTATTTAGATAATGTAACTTGTAAACTAAATAAAAGTTTAAATAGTAATGGCTATTTATATGTTATTACTCATGGAGTATCCCAAGACTATTTATCACCAACCCAATCTATTATTGGTTGGCTCTCAGGAAGATTAGCTGGTTCGGACTTATTGTGTGATGAAAAAACTATTTTAGCAAGCATCTTAAATAATGACTTTAAGGAAATTAACATGCCAAGTACTAAAGATCGATTCAATAAGTATTTATTTCAAAAGCAGTAGTGAAATGCTATAATTAGGTTATGAAAGATAAAGCAAATTATATATTGAAGAATTTTGTTCAGCTTGTTGAGAGTGCTGCAAATGGAAAAAAGAAAGTATTAGACTTTGGCGATGGTATGGTATTTCATAGAAGAGAAATACACATTATTAAGGTTATTGGAGATTTTCCCGGTATATATTTATCTGAAATAGCCCAAAGATTTAATGTTACAAGGGCAGTAATATGGAAAGCCTTAAAAAAGCTAGAGGCTAGAAAGCTTGTTTATAAATGTTCTTATGAAGGTGACAAAAAGAAACAAAGCATTTATTTAACTGAACAAGGTCAAAAAGCCTATTACGCTCACCATAAGTTTCATGAAGAAAATGATGCACAAATTTTTAACTATCTCTTAGCGTTATCAGAACATGATTTAAATACCATAAGTCATTTTGTTAAATTAGCAAAAGATATGGTTAAAAATCATATGTAAGTAGAATAAAAAATATCAAAAGCACACTGCAATACATAGCCAGTGTGCTTTTAAACTTATTATATTTTTTATTTAAGTATCATAACTGTAAAGGGTCTTAACAGAGAGTTGTCTTGTTTATAAAATTGCATTTGTTTTTTAAAACCAACATTTTCATAAACTCTAATAGCTCTTGTATTAAAACTAGCTACAGTTAAACGAATTTTAGTATGTCCTAGTTCTTGTGCAAACTTTATTGCATTTGAAAAAAAGTTATATCCATAACCCTTACCACATAACTCAGGCTTTAAACCAATACCTATATCAATATAGCTACTATCTGCATAGGCATTAACCTCATTACCAGCAGGAACTTGCGCTGATTTTCCATAACAATAAAAGCCTATTAAATCGTTATTATTATTTACGGCAAAATAATTATTTGATAAAATTTCTTCAACCTCATTATCACTACCACTGCCATTGTAAATATTATAGGGTTCATTATACTGCCACTCTGTAATTTTTTTTGCTTGGGCATTGCTTATTTCACTAATTTCAAGTTTCATTTTGTTTTTATAACTCCTAAGCCTGTCTCTCTAATCTCATTAAGTTCTGTTGCGGATAAAACACCATTATTATAAAGGTTTAAGTATTCTTGTGAAACACTTTGATTAAATATTAACATGTCATCTGTATTTATAGTTATAGGTATACCATTTTCATGCAGTATACTTATGGGGTGTTCTCTATAGCTATTTACCAAACTTAACATTACATTACTTGTAGGGCAAATGTTAAGCTGAATTTTGTTATCTGCTAAAAAGTTCATAACCTTTTGAGAATTTACAGCTGCTATACCGTGTTGTACTTGATTAAGGTCTAAGGCCTCTACTACATTTTTAACTGATAGTGCATCACTAAATTCACCTATATGAGCTTTGCGTATTAAGTTATGTTGTTTAGCTTTTTTATATATACTTTTAAATTCATCCACTGCTATATTTTCATCACCTATTAAATCAATAGACTTAAAAAAGTTGTATGATAATAATTGCTCAAAAATTTCCTCCATTTCAACAATATTTTGCGTACGAGATAAACTTAACTCTGGTATAAAATTTATTTCAGGAGCTATTCGCTGGTGGATATGTTTTATGTCATTTATATAATCTTTATAACTATTATTGTAATGTATACTGTCGGCTAAACCAAAACTCAAAACTAAAGTTTGTACACCATCATCTAAAGCATGTAAAAATGCTGCTTCAATTCTATTAACAAATCCATGTAAACCTTTACAGTGTAATTTAATATTGGCTTCATACCAACTTTGCATATCAGTTAAATTAGTGAATTTTTTAGGTAAATTTGCTAAAACTTCTTCACTGTTTTTTAAAACATACTTTATATTACCACCTCTTGTAGCATGGTTGTGTAAATCACTTTTGGGTATTTGTTTAAGCGTTGCTAAATCATTATTTTGCAAACTGTTAATAAACTTTGATTTCATCTTAGATGTTCACTTCTCCAATCCTTGTAGCTTTATAACTACATACTAAGTTTTTACCCCAAAACTCACTTCTTAAATCAAATATTAGTAAATTTTTTAGTCTTATGTAAATGCTATTCTACAACTAGAGAGCATTGTTTCTTTTCCACCCTATTCAAATTGTTATTAGTGTAATAACATATATGTTCATAAATATTATTTTCATTTAACATATAAGGCAAAAAAGAAGGAATATTATTAACTACCCCTGTATTACGTGGGTTTAAAATCCAAGAAAGAGATTTCCAATCTAAAATACCCTCTGGGGTTTTTATAGGGGTTTTATAGTTTACATTCTCTGCTATTTCTGCAATATAAGAATACATACCTCCATGATACTTGTCGTCATAAATCCAAGTAACTAAACCCTTAAATACAACATTATTTATTTTTAAACCTGTTTCTTCATATATTTCTCTTATAATGCACTGCCTTGCTGTTTCATTTTCTTCTATATGTCCCCCTACTCCATTCCAGCGGCCCATCCAGCTTGGTTTTTCTCTGTTTAAAAGCAGTATTTTATCTCCTTGCTTTATAAAGCAGATTGTATATTTTATCATAATGGTTAATCCTTTACTCCTACTTTTTTTACTTTAATCCAATAGTTCAATTTTACAATAAAAAGCCTTAAAAGTAAACGTTTGTTTGCATGGATAATTACTATAATATAATGATTTTTATATGATAAATAAAAAAACAGCTGCTACATTACCAAAAATAAAAATGATAGTGAAACAGCATATAAAAAAAACTATAATTGCTCTTTTCAGCCTATTTAGTGAATATATAATCAAAACCGTTTTTAAAAACTCTTTTGTAGTTTAATTATCAAATAGGTTGGTGTATTTATAAATCCTGTGTATCTTGTAGGTGTATCTATACTCCATTGTTTGGGTGGTTCAGGTTCACTTACAGATATAATATTTAAATTAACGTTTATAGCGTTATTAACATAATCAGCAAATGTATGATGATAGCTTATACTTAGGTAGTTTTTAATATTGTCATTAAATTCTATCCAAGGTTGAACATAGGCTCTTAGCTCTTTATTTAAATACCTCACCTGCCAATCATCATCTTTTGGAAACTCATTGTTTTGAGCTAGCGGATAATGTGATGTATATATCGGATGTATCACAGATAAAATGCAAACTCCATTTAGTACTAAAACTCGTTGTATTTCACTCATTATTTTGTTTAACTGAGGCAAATAATGAAGTGTAGTAGATGAAAATACTAAATCATAACTATTATCTTCTAATATAGATAAGTTCTCTATATCTGCCGTAAGAAACTCAACTTTTGACTGTTTCGTATTAGCTATCTCTTTAGCTTTATTCAACATTTGCTGAGACAAATCTATTGCAGTAATTTTTCTTGGATTTAATGATTCAAGTAAAAAGCTAAATCGTCCTGAACCACAGCCTAAGTCTAATATTTTTTTATTCTGTATATTTGGCAATAGCTGCTTAATTGATGGCCATTCTATAGCTAAGCTATAAGAGCTGGGCTTATTAGTAAACTGCTCATAAGCATCAACCATGCTATTCCAATTTTTTTCTATTTTCTTTTTCATGTTAATCACCCATTTTATTGTTTACACTATTATATAATTTATTTTAGATGTTCAGTAAACCTAATCAAGCCATAAATAAAATAGTTTTATACCAATATCCAAAATAGTATCTATGCAACAATTTTATTACAATACTAATACATAGTAATATCTATTCATCTTTTATTAGATACTTAATTAAAATATCACCAGATGATGTCTGTATATTTATTTTATTATCTGCACTTATAACAGTGCCGTTAAGCACATCATCTTCCTGTTTACCCTGGGTTAGGATTGGAAAATCACATACTATATTACCAGAACTAACTTTAGCAGCTAAGTTAAACTCAGCAGTATTTGGCAAGTTAATTGTCACATCACCAGACGTAGCCTCAATAGCAATTTCATTATCAAACTCTGAATAATTAAACTCAATATCAGCTGATGATCCTTCACCGCATATATCACCCCTAAATTTCTCTATTTTTATATCACCAGATGTAACACCATACTTAAATGTATCTGTTGTTAATTCATTAGCTGTCAACATACCCGATGATGCTGAAAAATCAAAGCTGTTTGCATCTACTTTGTCTATTGTGGTATCACCAGAGCTGATAGCTAGACTGAGTTTATTGCTTGTGATATTTTGTAAGCTACTATCCCCCGATGATAAATCTAACGCTAGATTATCTAAAGTAAAATCTTTAATTGTTATATCACCAGATGATGTAGTAAGATCCATGCTTTGGACATAGTTTTTAGGAATATGAATATCTAATTTAAAATCTATGCTTCTTAAACCACTTAGCTTGTTAAAGTCTATTAATATTTCTAAACAATCATCTACCTTATTAACTTTTAATTGATGTTTTACATTTTTAGACTTTTCTCCTGTTAATTTAATTAGAATATTATCTCTATCATCAGCAACTAAGTTTATATTTGTACAAATCACATCAACTTTTATTAAATCGAATATGCCAGTCACATCATTTACTGTTTCATCTACACTTACCATTTCATATTCACCAAACAAATCTATGTTACAACCAACCAATATGACAATCATAAATAAACTAGCTATTATTACTTTTATTCTACTCTTCATAAATTTAATCTCCACTAAACATATATTAATTTATATTAAAGCCTATATAATATACTACCATAAGCTCAAACATTACACATTAATATACATTAAGTATTACTGCTTTTTAATAAATTACTTTATAGGGTATTGGGATTAAATCAGATGTATAAACTATAGTAAACATTGCAAATATATTTATTTTATAATGAATATTGATTTATGGATATAAGTTATCTATAATCAAAATAATATAATAAATAAAATCCTATTTATCATTAAAGAAGGTGTGTATATGAACCAAATCAACGCAAACATCTTAGAAATCTCTAACAAAAACATGTCTCATAAACATGCTTATGCCCAAATAGTAATCCCCTTAGAGTCTAATGTTTACATTCAAACTAATTATGGAGCATTCACCATAGATAATAAGTCACTTGGTTTTATACCACCTAACTGTTTTCATGACTTTAGAAGTGAAGCTGGTGAAAAATCTTTAGTAATAGACATTCCAATGAGCATGATTAAAAAAAGTGATCTTGAAAAATTCAAGGCAAGTAGCAAGGTTTTAATAAACGAAAGTATGTCTTTATTAATTAGGCTTATTATGTTAGAGATAGATAACAAAACAAACCCCTCTACAATTAAATACCTATATTTTTTCTTGTACGATAAGATTATTGAGCGTAATATTTCAAAATCTATAGACTATATTAATAAACATTATAATGAAGATTTAAATATAAATAAGCTTGCTGAAATTGAACATTATAATGTTAACTATTATTCAGAATGGTTTAAAAAACAAGAGTCTATGAACCCCAAAGACTATATTCAAAAGTTGCGCATAGAAAAGGCTAAAGAACTTTTACTTACAACAAAATATAGTATAAGCGAAATATCTAATCAGGTTGGTTACAGCCATAGTTCATCTTTTTGTAGGGTTTTTAAAATTATTGAAAAAATGTCTCCAACTGAATATCGCAAAAAATATAAGCTAAGTCGAGATTAATTTATTTAATCTCGACTTTTACTAATTGTTAATAATGTAAATATACTTTAATACTTATTTTTCAAAAAGTTTCTTTGTTTGAATTTATTTCGATATATACTAAATTAAAAGCATTAATATTTTTCATGTCAATAACTAATATGGTGTAAATTTCATTAATTATTAATTAAATACTGTCAACAATTCCAAAACATAATATAATTCTATAAATTTCTTAAATAAAATTGCTTAATGATATTGCTACTGGGAAACGGCTAATAAGCACCTGTATTTTTGTATAGATAAATAATTATTGCTGCTATATAATCTTGGGTGATTTAGTTTGTTTAGGAGGTGTCACATGAAAAACAGAAAATTAAAAGAAGCCATTTATACACTATTATTTATTACGTTAATAGGGCTCTTTGTTGGGTATTTAAGTGTGAATATGGGTGTAGCAAATTTATTTTCATCTCTTATGAAAACAGCACATACACTGCTTCTTGATACAGCTTTATATATACTAGCTATCTCTGTTATTATGGGAGCCTTAGGGAACCTAGCAAATGAATTTGGCTTAGTAAAAATCTTTAACCGCATATTTGCCCCGTTAATGAAACCACTGTATAACCTTCCGGGGGCTTCATCGCTTGGTATTGTAACTACTTATTTATCTGATAACCCTGCCATTATAACTCTAGCCAATGACGAAAATTATTTAGAATACTTTACCGAAGATGAAGTGCCAACGCTATGTAATTTAGGAACATCATTTGGAATGGGACTAATATTAACCACTTTTATGATGGGTTTTGGTTTTTTTAATGAGGCCTTAATTGGTAATATTGGTGCTATAATAGGTAGTATCTTTAGTGTTAGAATTATGGCACACTTAATACAGAAAAGAAGAAACAAAAAAAATCCTACCACTATTAAACACACCAACAAGATTAAAAAAACAGAAGATGAGCAATACTCTGATGATTCATTTTTTATTCGCTTTATGACAGCTATGCTTGAGGGTGGTAAAAGTGGTGTGCAAATGGGCATTGCTATAATACCTGGTTTATTATTTGTTTGTACAATAATCATGATGTTAACCTTTGGCCCTGCTGATCCAACTGTAGGATACCAAGGTTTAGCCTTTGAGGGTGTAGCCCTGCTACCTAAGATTGGCAATTTATTTTCACCAATTTTAACTCCTTTGTTTGGTTTCACTAGCCCAGAGGCAATTTCTTTTCCAATTACTTCTTTGGGTGCTGTAGGAGCAGCTATTAGCTTAGTACCTAAGTTTTTAGAGTTAAACCTTATTGGTGGCAACGATATTGCAGTATTTACAGCAATGGGAATGTGCTGGAGTGGTTATTTAAGTACCCATGTTGGCATGATGGATGCCCTAAAAAGACGAGAATTAATTTCATCAGCCTTAATTAGTCACACAATTGGGGGATTAGTTGCTGGTATTACTGCTCATTTTATATATATGTTAATTGTTTAAATCTATAATCGCATGTGCATGATTTTGATTTTGTTTTCAACTGTTCTTTTTGATTTAAGAGACTTAACATAGGTACCTATCGTAGGGGTGAAGCTGGTCTTCGCCTTTTTTATTTGAGGTATTAATACAGGCGAACACAAGGTTCGCCCCTACAAAGTTGTGAGTAATCGTAATCTTTTAATCTATTAGGTTTTGCTTGCTACGCCTTAGCATTTATTTTGAGAAAAGCTACTATTGTAGGGAATGTGCCTCTGTGCCATTCCTTCGTATGTTATTTATTTCATATTGTAATTGAGTTAATAAACTAAGTTCAGTTACAGATATTTTTTGGCTTATATTGCTAATCTCTTTTAAAATGTTTTTGTTAGCTGTTTGGTAGAGTTGCCACATTAGTTCTGATATGATATTCCACTTCTTTGCTTCTTGCTTATAGCTATAACCTAAGTTCTGAATAACAGTGCTATTTAAGAGGGCGGCACTCTCAACTAAAAAGTCTGCAAACATCTCTCTAAACATACCCCCACCTGTACCACCATCGGCACTTATTTGAAAGTAATTGTTTATTCCAGCTAATTTCAATTTCTCTATCTTAAATTTATTCCACGTTAGTACTTCTTTACTGAATTTATTAATGCCATTAATACCTAATAACTTGGCAGGTGCCTTAAGCATTTTGTTGCAAGTTAAAGTAATTGAGGTTACTACACTTTGCTCAGTAACACCTTTAAAATCAGTTAAATCTATATCTAGGTATTTATTGTTAGCAGGAAACGGTCTATATTTACTGTTTCGAGCTTTAGCTAACTCATTGTAGCTTACTAAATGAAAATCGCTTTTAATAGGCTGTTTTGGAGTTCTTATCGCAAAATTTGAGTTATCTCTGTCACTTATATAGTAGTGTTGTTTTTCATCATCATAGCCAAATAATACTACTGCATGTCCTCCAAAGTGACTCTCTTTATTTAGGTTTAGGTATTTTAAATAAGCCATGTCCACATAGATTATAACTGGTTTATTATTGTTAATTATCTGTTTAGTTTTTTTAACTGCATTTGCATTACTAGTACTTGATTTACACTTTATTTTAATGTTTAAGTTATCTGCTAGCATTTTTTCGAATACAAAGGGTTTGTTTCTACCTGATATCATAGGAAAGCTTGCTAAATTTAAATAAACAAAATCAAGACCACAGCCTAAACCAAACAACATTTCCTCAGATATAAAACAATTGTAATAATCAAAGATTTGTTTTAAGGCTGTAGTAACACAGTGTTTGCCACCTAATGTTTTAAAATTATCAACTATTTTTTTCATTTATATCACCCAAAAAAATTTAACACATATAACATGACAGCTATATGTCGCCTTTGTAATTTATAATATTAATTAAGATAAACAACCCGTTAAGCAACTCACTATTCTAATAATTTCCCTAAATAAAAAGAACCCTAAATAGGTTCCTCTAAAAAATATGTTAAGAACTACTTACATCATTTGCTCTTATTATTTCAGCACGTTTTATATGTTTATTAAGGTACCTCATTTTACTTTTTTCATTTCTCATTCGAATGGCATTTTCAGGGCACAAATTTGTACATGCCAAACAATAATCACACTTATGTAAAAACTGAACAGTTCTATTAACAATAATGTTGTTTACTGGGCAAACCATTTCACAAACTCTGCAACTATTACAATTATCGGTCACATAAAAATGTTTGTCATAGCTACCCTGCCGTTTTGTAAACCAGCTGTAAACTACTTTAGTAATAAAATTAACAATAAAGTTACTGCTAGGTTTTTTAGTTTTGCCCCTTAGTACATCTCTAACAATCGTTATTATTTTATCATTAATTTTGTTTTCATCTTTTTTTTCTAGTTCTTTTTCTATTTTAAATAGTGGAATAAAATTATCTACCATTTTCACTTTGTTAATATACTTAATATCTATATTATTTTTAAGGGCAAGTTGTTTAAGCATATTATAGGTTCCCATTACACTACTACCGTAAGTAATTATCACAAAAACATAATCACTAGTTAGCTTTGCCTTAGATAAAAACTCTTTTACAATACGTGGAACTCCACCAAAATAGCATGGAAAAATAAGGCCTATTTTATCATCTTGGTATGTTAGTTTGCTGTTATTAAGCTCACTGGGTATTGAGTATAAATTGGCTTTAAATGTTTTAGCTACATATAAGCTGTTACCAGTTGCTGTAAAGTAAAATATCTTCATAATGCTCCCCCCTCTACTATCAGTATAACAAAAACAATTAGCAATATATGTAAAATGCTCATAAAACCGAGGGGTGCAAAAAAACAGCCTGCCCAATGTTTAAACTATCTATTCTTTTTTATTTATAACTAACTACCTTATTTTTACCTTCTTCTTTAGCCTGATATAAAGCTTTATCAGCATCAGCTATTATACAATTAGTGCTAACCTGCTCTTTGGGAATACATCTGTAGCCAATACTTACAGTTAAATTTAACTGATCATTAGGTATACTAAATACATGATTTTCAACACTTTTGAGAATTTCATCACAGAGTAGTTGGGTTTCGCTAATATCGTTTACAGATGAGATTACATAGAACTCGTCCCCTCCATATCTTCCTAAACGAGCCCTACCTTTAACTACAGTTGAAACAACAATTGCAAGCTCTTTTAGAATAGCATCTCCAGCAATATGCCCATATTTATCGTTAATATGTTTAAAATGATCTATATCTAACATCACAAAAGAGAGCATTTTTTTACTTGTATTTTTTAATTCCTTATCAATTATCTCTTGACAAGCACTATGATTACAAACACCTGTTAAACCATCTTTAAAAGATCTGTTTTTTAAGGTAATAAGATGTTTGCGATGCTTTAAAGCAGAAGCAACTCTTGCTAATACCTCTATGTCATCTATCGGCTTTTTAATGTAATCATATGCTCCAACCTCTAGTGCTTTTTTAAGGGCTCTACTTTCTACCCGTGCAGTAACCATAATAATAGGTATGCCTACTGTTTCACTAGATTTCTGCAGTGTTTCACATACACTATAGCCATCTAACTTAGGCATCATTATATCTAGTAGTACAAGATCTGGTTGAATATTAAAAGCTTTTTTTATAGCTTCTTCCCCATCGTAAGCTCGATAGGTTTCATAACCTTCATCTTGTAATATATCCTCTAATAGTCTTATATTATTCTTATGATCATCAACTATCAGTATTCGTTCATTCATAATATATACTCCTCATCCTCTAGCTATTTGTTTATTTCCAATAAAATTTGAGGTATTATATCTTCTATATTTAATCCAGATTTTCTTAATATTAAATCTGCCGCATCCTCTAACTGCTGTTTTTCTTTATCACTTAAGTCTTTCGCCGTAATAACTATTACTACTATGTCATCAAGTAACCTATTTTTCTTTAAATACTCCAGTACTTCAAATCCATTATATTTTGGCATCATTATATCTAGCAATAAAATGGCTGGTTTCTTTTCTTTAATTTTTTGAATTGCAATTTCACCATCACTAGCACTCCTAATATCTGTAACATAATCACTAAGTACTTGTTCTGCTAGACTCACAAAATTATCATCATCATCTGCTATTAAAATGTCCCTTTGAAAATCATTTAACAGGTCAACTTTATTTATGGCCTCTATTAGCTCTTCTCTTAACACTGGCTTAACTAAGTAGTTATCTGCTTTAAGATGATAAGCAATTTTCCTTTCATTAAGCACTGAAACCATAATCACAGCTATATTTCTAAGTTTATCACTAGATTTAATATGGGCTAAAATATCCCATCCATCTTTATTGGGAAGCATTATATCCAGTAAAACTGCCTTTGGCATAATTTCTTCAATAACTCCTATTACATCTTCTTTGCCAGTCAAATAAGTTACATTGTTGTTTTCTTTATCAAAATACTGTTTATACAGCTTATGCATAGCTAAATCATCATCTACACAAACAATTTTGTTATTTGTAAACTTATAGGCTCTGTCAATAATTATGTTTTCAACGTTTTGCTCTGTATTCTTTTTGTATACTTTTGGTAACACAACCGTAAACTCACTACCAACGTTTTCTTCACTATTAACAAATATTGATCCTTGTAATAAAGTAGTCATTTTTTTCGTAATAGATAAACCTAAACCTGTACCCCCAACTTTTCTGGTGTAAGAGCCATCTACCTGCCTAAACTCATCAAAGATATTTTGGATATCTTTGTTAGAAATACCTATTCCTTCGTCTATCACTTTTATAATTAATTTATCATTTTGCTCTGTTACACTAACTATAATCGTACCTTTCTCAGAATATTTAAAGGCATTACTAATTAAATTAAGTAGAATTTGTTTTACCTTTGTTCTATCAGATAGAATAGGTATATTGTCGCTATACAGCTCTCTTTCATAGTTTAAAGTGCTATTTTCTAAGGTTATATTAAACATATTACTGATTTCATCTATAACACTTACTAAGTTGAAGCTCTCAATGTAGGTATCCATGCGGTGTGCCTCAATTTTTGAGTAGTCTAGTAAATTGTTAATTAACTCTAAAAGATGCTCTGCTTCACTCATAACTATAGCAAGGTTTTCATACTGAACTTTTGGTAAATTATCTTTAGTTTTCTTCATTACTCGACGGGTGAAACCAATAATAGAGTTTAGAGGGGTACGTAATTCATGCGACATATTTGCTAAAAACTGACTCTTTAATTTATTTGCTTCAGCTGCATTTTTCTTCTCTTCTTTAAGCTGTATAATTAACTTGTTGAAGCGTTGTTCTCGCTCCACAATTTTAGTTTGCATTTCATTTATGGCAATCACCAAATCATTAAGCTCATTATCTTCAATAATTTCTATCGGCTGAGCCTCTTTTAGTTGAGGGTTGTTGTTTGAGAAGTTTTCTACACTTTTAATAATTACATTTAAAGGTTGAATAAATTGCAAGCTCATCAGAAACGACAAACATATGCCTAATGTATATACTACAAAAGCTATTAATATAACAATTTTAACTAATGAAGTATATGACACCATTGCCACTTCATAATCCGACTCAACTATTACACCTATATTTAAAGAGTAAATCCACTCATAAGATCCAAATACGTGAATATTAAAAATATCATCATAAGTTCCTGATCCTTGAGATTTTGATTTAAGGGCTGTAATAGCGGTTGAGTTTCTTTGTAGTTTATTTGGGACTTTTTTAGCCATTAGCTCATTATAATAATTTGTGCTCACTATATTATGCATTTCATCAAGCAAAAATACCTTATTATTATTTTTATTAGTAAAATTTTCTATTATTTTTTCCATTTTACTAATAGCAATTGCACCAAATAATACATGCCTAGTGTTGTCACTAAGATTTATTGGTTCAGCAATAATCATTATTGAATCACCATTTCTTTTACTAACCAAAAAACCACTAACAGAGGATATGTTGTTCATACCATTTTTAAAATAATCACGGTCTTTTAAATTTATGGCATTCATATCTTCAGTTAAGTTACTATTTACAATTATGCCCTCTTTATTGATAATGCCAAAGCTTCTAAAATTATCTTGATTAAGAAATTGCTCATATAGATAATTTTGTATTTTAGCAGACTTAATTTCTGAGGTGTTGTATTCTTCTAGTGATATTACATAAGACTTAATTTCTTGTATTCTATTAGATAAATACCTCCTTAGGTCACCCACTACTTGCTCTTTAGAAAGTACAGTATGTTGCAGCACTTGCTTTTCTAATGATTGCTTAGTTATTACCGTAATTGCAGATAAAATAACTGTAAACATAAAGGTAATTAAAACAATAAAATATAAGAATTGTCTTCTAAATATTTTTGTTTTAATAAGCTCTAACATTCTCATCCCTCACTAGCAATTTATTTCTATTAGATATTTATATTAATAGTTTTAGATATAGTAAGCTATATGGTAATATATTGAATGACCACAATAATATATATCGTAGTATACTATCGTATTGTTTTAATAAATTCTTTACTTAAATATGAAATTATTCTTAAAATAATTAATGTTTTTTTGCTATTTTAAAATAACATAAAGAATATTGCTAATATAAGGAATATGATATAAAAATTTATTATATATAGTATATGAGGTCTAGAGTGAGTATATTAGTATAACAACATCATGATCACTTACATTTTTTGCTAAAGAATACCTTAATTACTTTGTTAATAATTTTATAATATTTAGTAATGTAATCGTTTATACAGCAAAAACTAGGGGCATAACTGCTATAGTTAAAAAAAGAGGTGATATTTTGGAGAAACATGAAGCACAAATAGCTGTTATAGAGGCAGCTAAAATACTTTTAGAAAAAGTATTAGTAACTAATACAGGCGGCAATGTTAGTTTAAAAATCAATGAAGATTACTTTGCAATTACCCCAAGTGGTAGGGATTACGAAACCCTTTCAGTTAACGATATAGTTGTTGTAAATATACATACTCTAGAATATGAAGGAGACCTAAAGCCTTCATTTGAATGCAAACTACATGCTGCATTGTACAAACTTAAGCCCCAGATTAGAGCAATTATTCATAGCCATTCTATATATGCAAGTATTGTAAGTGTAGCTCATAAAGAGGTACCTTGTATGTCTGATAAAATGTTAAGTTTTATCGGCAGTAAAATACCCATAACAAAATATGCTGTCTCAAGCTCTAAAAAACTTATTCATAACACCATAACTGCTATTGGTAATAAAAATGCAGTTATTTTAGCTAATCATGGAGCTTTTTGTGTGGGCACAGATATGAATATAGCAATTGATACATGTTATATAATGGAGCAGTCCTGTAAAGACTTTATTAACAGCTATAAGGAGGTAAAATAATGAACACCTCTAACGGTAAACAGGAGATTTTAAAATACATTAAGCTTTTAAAAGAAATAGGTTTATTTAAAAATAAGCTAGGCTGTATAAGCCTTAGAGTAGATGAAGATAATATATTAATATCACCGTGTATTGAGAATAAATACTTTACATTAGATGATATAAAAATTGTTTCTAAAAGCAATGTTTGCAAAAATATTGCTACTGAAGAGTTAGAGATTCATAGAAATATCTATAAGTATAGAAAAGATATAAATGCAATTATTCATTTATTTAGCGATTATGTTTTGCAAAGTAGCTGTAATAATGAAAACATTCCTCCAGTTTTAGAGGATATGGCTCAAGTTATAGGACCAACTATAAATATTAGTAATAAACAGGCACTAAACGTGGTTAAGTGTTTAAAAGGTAGATCTGCTGTTTTAGTAAATGCAGAAGGTGGTTTATGTACAGGTAAATCCTTACATGAGGCTTATTTAACTTGCCAGATATTAGAAAAATCCTGTACAGTGTTTAACGAGTCCAAAAAAATAGGCGGAGCAAAACCCATTAATAATGCTATAGCCTTTGCTATGCATCAAGTGTATTTACGTAAGTCTAATAAAAGAAAACTATAATCATAAAATTATTTAGTTATTTTCACTAAATATTATTATAGTAGGCACTACAGCATACAACAAATATCCACTACTTAGTTATATGTTCTCATAAAAATAGGAATAATGAAGTTGAAAGGTTTTTAATAAATCTATAAAATTATTTATAAGTAAGTTTAGGGGTGAAAATAGTGAAAAAGACAAAAAAGCAGAGTATTAAAATTGCTGTTGCTCAGGTAGCTCCAGTAATAATGAATAAAACTGAATCTATCAAAAAAACTGTATCAATAATAAGACAAGCTGCTAAACAAGGTGCAGAATTAATTGTATTCCCTGAGTCTTATATACCCGCTTATCCTCGTGGATTTTCATTTGGCATGGTTGTTGGTAGCAGAACTATGGAAGGTCGTGAAGACTGGAAACGTTATTATGATAACTCAGTTCTGGTTCCTAGTGATGATACTGATATTATTGCAGAGGTAGCCAAAGAAACTGGTGTTTTTGTATCATTAGGTATTACTGAACGTGATGAAAATAATTACACTCTTTACTGCACAAATCTTTTTTTTGATCCTGTAGTAGGTTTAATAGGCAAACATCGCAAACTAAAGCCTACCGGAACAGAGAGATGTATTTGGGGTGAAGGTGATGCTAGTACCTTAACAACTATTGATACTGAATACGGAGTTCTTGGCTCACTGATATGCTGGGAAAACTATATGCCTCTTGCAAGAACTGCTATGTATAAAAAAGGGGTAAGTATCTATATAGCACCTACAGCTGACTCACGAGAACAGTGGCAAGCAACAATGAAACACATAGCCCTTGAAGGCAGATGTTTTGTAATAGGATGTAACCAATTTGTTACAAAGGATATGTATCCAACTGACTTAAAGTGTTACAATGAGCTACAAAAAGAGCCAGAATTAATGTGTGCTGGTGGAAGTTGTATTGTTAGTCCTTTTGGAGAATATGTAGCAGGCCCTATTTGGAATAAAGAAGATATTCTTTACGCAGAGCTTGACCTTAATTTAGTTGTTTTGAGTAGAGTTGATTTTGATCCCTGTGGTCACTATAGTAGGCCAGATGTATTTGAGTTAAAGATTAATCACTAAATTATATCTAAAAAAAATCCTATATCTCAAAAAAAAGGACTTGTGTCCTTTTTTTATTTTTATATATGTATATACTATAAATAGACCCTTAAGGGAGGCTAGCAATGAAAAGATTTATTTGTAGTCAAAAAATTTTTGATTACTTACATGAGTTTAATTTATTGGAGCACTTTAGTAAAGAACTTATTAATAATATGGAGCTTTTTATTTATCAAAAAGGTGAGCTTATTTGCAAAAAGCACACTGAATTAACCCATATTTTTTTTCTGGTAAGGGGCAAACTAAAAACCTATAACCTTTATGATAACGGTAAATCTCTGTTACTAAAGTTTAACTACCCATTAAGTGTATTTGGAGATGTTGAATTATTTTCTCATCATAAAGTTCATTGTAGTGTAGAAGCAATGTGTAAATCTACTTTAATTGCCATAGAAGTTAGTAAGGTAAGAAAAATAGCTGGTACTGATTATAAGTTTTTAAGGCTTATTTTGCAGAATGTTTGTGATAAATTACACGGTACATCTAGTTCAGCATCTTTAAATCTGCTATACTCTCTAAAAACAAGAATTGCTAGCTATTTATTATCTATGAGTAATAGTTGCCAAAGTAATGAATTAGTATTTACTATACCTAAATCAATCGAGCTCGCTCAGCTTTTAGGCACAAGCTACAGGCATTTAAATAGAACACTAAAAGAACTTATTACTAGCAATATCATATGTAAAGATAATAAACAAATTACTATTTTAGATTTAAACAAATTAACAGAGTTAGCTAAAGGTAACATCTACGAGACCTAATAGAAATGGAGACTAGCGATGCCTGGAATACTATACCCCTTACTTGCAGGAATTTTTATTGCCCTACAAACAGTTTTTAATGCCCGCATTAGTGAAAAAATAGGGCTTTGGGAAACAACTACTTATGTTCATATTGTTGGACTTATTGTTGCTGCAAGCCTAATGTTTATTTTTGGAAAAGGCAGTTTAGGTAAATTAAACGAAGTTAATAGACTATATTTAATATCTGGTGCATTTGGGGTAGTTATAGTTTATAGCATTGCCAAGGGTACTTCTCTAGTAGGAGTTTCTTTATCTATTTCAGTGCTTTTAATATCACAATTGCTGGTAGCTACTTTAATTGATATTTTTGGTTTATTTGGTACTGAGGCTATTAAACTACATTTTACTAAGCCATTAGGTTTAGTTTTAATGATTGCAGGTTTAATAATTTTTAAACTAAAGGGTTAAAAAAGCTTGGCTCGGTTTGTGCCAAGCTTTTTTATAAATAGCTACCTAAACTTATTAATAAACATTATTGTAAACAACAAAATAAATACGCACAAATAAATTAATATTATTAAGTTAAAACCCTTACTTAGTTCATGTTGAGATTTATAGAACTCTTTATGACCTAGGTTTTTACGCTTGGGCAGAATTGGTATCAATAAAGATAATAATATTACATTAGCAAATAACATTAATTCATCATATCTTAATAGGCCACTTGAGTTAGCAAATATCTTTAGTTCTAATACAACACTAACTGTTGCAATAACACTAATGATAACAGATAAGTAAAGCATAAAATTTGCTAAAGTTTTATTACGAATATTTAATCGAAAGCCAAGGTTAACTAAATCTAAATAATATAATACTATTGCAATTATACAAGTAAATTCTAAAGCAGTAATAACTGAATAAATACTCACTATTACAATATTATTTAACAAGCAATAAAAGAGATAAATAACGGTACCAACTATAGCTATTAATACTGCTGACCTAAGAGCATTTGCGAAAGCCTGTTGCTGTAATTCATCTTTTTCCATTAGTAAATGCATTAAAAATACTGCGATTATTAATGACATAATTAAGGGTTGTGCAGATTGCAAGTTTTGTAAAATTGCCATTAATCATTCTCCTCCTCTAGTGGTTCAAATACTTCATCTACTGTTTTATTAAAGTAGTTTGCTAATGCAAAGGCTAACTTCAATGATGGATTAAAGGTTCCACGCTCAATCTCCAAGATAGTTCCTCTATTCACCCCTATATCTAAAGCCAAATCATTTTGGGTTAAGTTACGCTCTGCTCTTAAGGCTTTAATTTTTGTTTTAAATAGTTTTTTACGTTTAACCAATTTATCTCACCTCGCCAAACAATAATAACATCATTGTTGTATATAGTCAACATTTTGTTTGTTATATGCAACATTAAAATCTTATATCAAAAGTACTTGTACTAATTTATGTTTACAACAACAATAGATTTTAAATATTATTTTATAAGAGTAAGGAAAAAATGATTTTTAAACTATAATGTTATAAATATTGTTTTCTTTTTGCAAAAGGGCCTTAATCTCACCAATTTCAAAGAGCAGTACTTTATCATTTTGCTGTTTAGGTTCATTTTTCATTTTAAAAGATACCTTTTTGATTTTAGCGAAATTAGTATTATGTTCACAGATTATAACACCCTTTAGTACAAGCTCTTGGTTACCAGCTTTAATCATTAAAAAGTGTTTATGTAATATTTTATTATTTCGTGAGACAATATTCATAGGGTCATAACCACGCAACTCTATATTTCCACTAATATTAACTGTATAACCCTGTTGT
Organism: Clostridium sp. 'deep sea'; assembly: GCF_014931565.1. Taxonomy (NCBI): domain Bacteria; kingdom Bacillati; phylum Bacillota; class Clostridia; order Eubacteriales; family Clostridiaceae; genus Clostridium; species Clostridium sp. 'deep sea'. The sequence continues at coordinate 3,523,666 of NZ_CP063353.1, read as the reverse complement.
TCATTAAACATGTTAAAGTTATCTTCTTGCTTTTGTTTATAATTTTTTATTATTAATTCCGCACAATCTTTGTTTTCATTTATCAGTTCACTTGGTTTAGGACAGTAGTATTTAAGCAATAAATCATATAATAATATGTTAGTACTCTGAAACTCTTGCTGCCAATCTCCAGCTATTTCATCTAGTAATAAACAAATAAACATCCCGGTAGCATACAAACCTTTTCTAAAATGTTTAATAATATCTTTTGGTTTATATAATTTATTCCACATAAAACTTGCAAGATGATCTTTAGTATTGCCACTTATCATTTTTAAGGCTTTATACTCTACAAAACTAGCAGTGCCTTCATGACTTTCAATAGTTAAATCATATAAAATATCTTCCCTATTTAGGGATATTCGTTTAGATCTACATACAATAAATGAGTTAATGTAGTTTTGTTTTAGCTTGTTATCTGTTTCCATTACTGCTTGATATAAAAATTGCCTTTCCATTAACATTAACTTAACTACTTCTTTAGTAAATGTATATGTAGCTGCTTTTAACTCATTGGCATAGTCCTTTTTGCAAAATACACTCTGATAACCGTGAAATAACTCATGCACAATGCTAGCAAATAGTCTATCAAAATTTGCATTATGACTAAGAGTATTTAAATTCCATATTCCTAGGTATTCGTTATTATATAAAATACAGGTGTTACCGTAATGCTGTGGATTCCACTCAATCTCTTTCACTAAGGATTTATCTTCACATGTACTGCTTAAATAACCTTTGTTTTCCTTATATAAAGCAAACCTAGTTATATTGAACCCTTTCCAAATTTTATTTAGTTTTTCTAAAGTAATTTGCTCACTTATTTTCTCTACTAGCCTTTTTATATCATTATCGTTGTTAATATCCATTACAATCCTCCTTTAATTTTGGTTAATTTTAGTATATATATAATAAATACCTATATCAATATTTTTTATGTTATTAAATTTATTGAATTAATAACCAAAATTAAGCAATATGTTACTAGTTTAAAAAATCACTAATTTAGTGATCTTTGGGTTTTGCTAACTTATTAAACTTTGCTAACCATGCTTCTTCTCCAAGTTCTTTTAACAGATACTGATTATTTATTAAATCCTGACCTAGCTTAAGCCAAGTAGATGCAAATTTTTTAAATCTACTACAAGGAAATATATTACATTGATAACAATAGCTTAAACCTTTTTTTTCTATACAACAAACATAAATACCTTTACATTTTCTAATCCTGCAATGTTCAGTAGCCCCAGCACAAGAGTTTTTTTCTCGTATATAATTTGCACATGTTCCACAGTATATACCACAAGGGGGTATATATCCTACATAATCACTCACTTAATCACCTCTTATTTTAGAATTAAACTAAACATAGATTAGTAAAAACAACACTATTAGAGTTTTAAAAGCATAATACAACTTATAAAGCGATTTAACACGAATAATTACTATTATATTAACTATAAGTGATTATAGTTTTAATGTCTACACAAGCCTTTAAAACACAAACCAGCAAGTATAATACTCACTGGTTAATTAACTATGTTTATTGTTTTGTTATTTTCCAACCACTTGCTTGTTCTCTTTTTTTCCAATAATCAAAATACTGACCTTTATTATTCATTAACTGTTGATGATTACCCTTTTCAATAATTCTACCTTTTTCTAATACTAATATTTGGTTAGACTTTTTAATTGTTGATAATCTGTGAGCAATAACAATAAGTGTTTTATTTTTTACTAACTCGTCAACAGCCTGCTGAATATATTTTTCATTATAAGGATCAACATTAGCGGTAGCTTCATCTAGAAGAATTATTGGAGCATCTTTTAATATAGCCCTGGCTATTGAAATTCTTTGTTTTTCTCCTCCTGAAAAATTTGATCCTGCTTCATTGATAACTGTATGGTATCCATGCTCTAGTTGGGTTATAAAATCATGGCAGCGTGCTTTTTTACAGGCTTCTATTACCTCACTCATGCTGGCATTAGCTTTACCAAACTTAATATTATTTAGTATAGTGTCATTAAATAAATAAACATTTTGAAATACGATACTGATATTTTTAAGTAAACTATCGCAGGTTAATGTTTTTATGTTAACATCACCAATCTTAATTTCTCCATGTTCAATATCCCAAAATCTTGCTATTAAGTTTGTTATGGTTGTTTTTCCACAACCCGAATGCCCCACTAAAGCTGTCATGCTTTTTTCAGCAACCTTAAAGCTTAAATTATTTAAAACATTTGTTTTATCATACGCAAAGCTTACATTATGAAACTCTATATCAAAGTTATTCAATTTTGTATCTGTACCATCTTTATCAATAACTTTTATGTTCTCTATTTCACTGTATCTATCAAGGCAGGCATCCATAATCCTAATAAACCCGGTAAGTACACCTATTGCTTGAAAAGGCTGATAAACTTTAAATATAAAAATTAGCAAAACTAAGATTATAGGTAATGATATTTGCTTATTTATATACAAATATATTGATGTTAATATAGTTAAGCCTATACCAATAGCAAATAATATATCACAAAGGGTATTAGGGTAAATAATTTTTTTTTCGAACTCAATGTATTTATCTCTTACTCTCTTAAAAACAGATTTTGTATGACTCAACCTATCTCCAACTAAGTTAAATGCTTTTATAACAGACATTCCTTGTAGATATTCTAGTACAGCATCTACAAGCTCACCCTGAGTATCCTGCCTTTTACGTGAGTATCTATTTCCTGTTTTTTGTAAATTTATTAGTATTACTATAACAGGTATAGTTATACTTATGGCTACTAGTGAAACTCGATAATCTAGGTAGAACATAAATATAACACTAATTAAAATTCCTGCAAAAGAGTTTATTACTTTATCGAGATTGCTCATAGAATACATTTCTACAAAAGTTAAATCAGAAGTTATTATGGACGATATATCTCCGATATTTCCATTGCTGTAATATCCCATTGCAATACGTTTAAAATGATTGCCCAGCTTTATTCTCTCTTCACAAAATATTTTGTAGCCAGATGCACTTTGAAAATGGTAAATTAATAAACGTAAAAGGTACTGTGTAACTAAAGCTATAAAAATTAATAAAGCACATTTATTAATATAATTAAGGCTCAAAATATGTTCATTTGCCTTATTTAGTACTCTTACAAGAATCATTAATGTAACTACTAATGGTATATTTATAAACATACTTTCTAAAAAACTAAAGATAAAAGCTAGCTTAATATTTTTAGCATGTTTAGGTGATAACTGAAGTATTCTTTTAATAACTCTCAACATTATTTTTCACCTCCATTAACAGACATAGACCAATCTTTAGTGGCTATATGGGCGTTCCACATTCTTTTGTATAGAGGAGATTTGGCTAAGAGTTGCTCATGAGAGCCTTTAGCAACTACATCACCTTTATCTATTACTAAAATTTGATTAGCATCTACTATAGTGGATAAGCGGTGAGCAATTACTATTAAAGTTTTATTACTAATAAGTTTATTTATTGCCTCCTGTATTTTGTCTTCATTTTCGGGATCAGTAAATGATGTTGCTTCATCTAATACTATAATTGAAGTATTTTTTAGCAAGGCTCTGGCAATAGATATTCTTTGTTTTTGTCCACCACTTAATTTATTTCCTGCGTCACCAACATTGGTATTGTATCCTTGTGGTAACTCGGTAATAAACTCATGACATTGAGCTATTTTAGCAGCCTCAATAACCTCTTCATCAGTGGCATCTGTCCTACCAATTCTAATGTTTTGTTTAATAGTAGTGTTAAAGAGGTAAATATCCTGAGATACGTAACTTATATGTTTATTTAGCTCACTAATTGAGAGGTGAGCAATATTAATATCTCCAATGCAAATTTCGCCTTCATTAACATCCCAAAACCTATTAAGTAACTTAGCTATAGTTGACTTACCAGATCCTGATTCACCAACTAAAGCTGTAACTTCATTTTCTTTTGCTTCAAAACATATATTATTAAGAACATTTAATGAGTCATAGGCAAAACTTACATCCTTAAATTTCACATTATAATTAGATATTTCATGATCACTGCGCTGTGATTTAAACTGCTTTATACTTAAAATTTCACTAATATTATTTTCTTTTTCACTAATGATATGTAAATTATCAAGGTGCTCAGAAAGCTTAATTATAGGTGTAGTTAAACCCATTGATAAGAGAATTATTAAAACATAATTACTAATTGCTAAGCTTGCCTGCGAATATAGAAATGCCCCAAAGGGTACCACAAAAGCTAAAGTACTGGGTAATATTACAGCATAAGCTGCCATATAGGGCCATGAGTACCTATGCCACTCTAGGGCATAATCTCTATAACGTTTAACTGAGTCAGTATACTTGCTAAAAGAGAATGTTGTTTGGTTAAAGGTTTTTATTACTTGCATACCGTTAATATACTCTACTATGGTGGAGTTCATATCATTAGTAGCTTCAAAATACTTTTTTGTTTTTTTGGTGCTATCTTTCATCATTAGCTTATAAAAAAAATAGCCTATTGGAATAGTTGCCAATGAAACTAAACCCATTTTAATATTTAAAATAAATATAAATACTAATGTAAAGGCAGGTGCTAAAAAGTTTGAGATTACCTCAGGAATCATATGTGCAAGCATTATTTCCATAGATTCAATATCATCTACAAATACATTTTTGAGGTTGCCTATAGTTCTTTTTTTAATTTCTCCCATAGGTACATTAGCCAAAGTTGAAGTAAGCTTATTACGCATTTCCATTAAAATATCATACGCACACTCATGTGAAAAAATTGTAGATTTTGCAAATAAAATTGATTTTAAAATTAAACAGCAACTAATAGCTATGCATAATAATAAAAAATTATAGATATTACTATAGCTTTTATTAATAAGCATAATGATTATTTTATGTACTAATAAATAAGGAACAATGCCCATAATAACACTTAAGGTTGCACATAAAACTGAAACTATAATTTTATTTTGATATTCTTTTGCATAAGAATATATTCGTTTTAACTTTTGCATTATAACTTTCTCTCCTTTATCATTTATATAGTACTTTTCTTAGTAGGCTATCTCAACCCGAACAGGAATAGTAAAACCCCAATATGGGATAAGCATGTATTATAATATTGACGTAGCAAAATTATACTGTTACAATCACATTAGTTAATTGATAACAATTATCAATTAACTAATAATTAAGATAAAGGTGGATATTTTATGCAACAATATGTATTTTTGAATCCTGATGACCACCAATCAATGAACTTTTCTAAGTTGTTAACTAAATCAAACCATAGGAGTAAGTACTATAAATTTAATAATTCTTCAGGGGCAGGAGTTTCTGAGCATATCCGCTTCGACAATGGAATTGATATTTTTTTACACAATATGATGTTAAAAAATAATTTTGAGTATAAATATACCCTTAAGTACTATAATTACGAAATAGTTTACTGTTATGAGGGAAGCTCTGTAGGTGGAGATTGTGATACTAGTGACACCTATTCACTTAATGCCGGAGATATTAAATTTTTGAAAAACGGCTGTTATAATAGGTGGGAAAAATTCAGTAACTCTAGCAATTGGAAATCTGTTTCTGTTTGTTTTAGCGAGCAGTTTTTTAGTCATTTATTAAATGCCAATAAAGATGTTACAGATACAGTTACCCAAGATATCATAGATTCTTTATTAGATAACATTATGATAGATGTTAATTCTCCCGACATTAAAATTGCTTTTAATCAAATTATAAATAATAACATGCCTTCTAACTCTAATAGTAGGTTATTATACTTACAGAGTAAATCGATTGAAATTATATCGTTATTTATTGAAAATAAGCTATTAACAAAAGCTGCCTGTAAGAATATTATTTGTTTAAAAACAGAAGATATAGAAAAAATAAAGTATGCCAAAGAGGTTATAACTAATAACTATGTAGATCCTTTATCTGTTGAGCAATTAGCTAAATATGTAGAGTTAAATTCTTACAAACTAAAGGTTGGATTTAAAAAGATATATCATACTACTATTTATGGTTATATTAGAAACCTGAGAATGATAAAAGCTAAAGAGTATTTAGAGTCTGGTGAAAAAAGTGTTATAGAAGTGGCTAACTTAGTTGGTTATGCAAACCCTAGTCATTTTTCAGCGGCTTTTAAAAAAAAGTATGGTATCAATCCTAGTGAGTTAAAAAGCAAGTATTATTTTAGTAGACTTTAGTTTATAGCTATTTTACTTTAATAATAATACTTTAAGTTTAATACAACAAAGGGTCAATCAGTAAAATAATAAATTTCCTGACTGACCCCTGTAGAGATATATTCATTACTTTAGAACTATATTTCTCAGGTATAACTCCCTTGTTTGATCTTCAAAAATATAATCACTAATTTTGTTGCTATTAAAAACTATACTATCTTTTGTATATGATATTGGTAAGTTTATGGCACTTTTGTGCAGGGTTTTTAATATAAAGCTATAACACTCTTGTATCTCAGTTTTATTTATTGTATTAAATATTTTTGTTATACTCTTATCTAGCTCTGGCTTTTCTTTTAACCCCTGCTGAGCTGGATTGTCTGCACTATAATTAAGCATTGGACTTAAAAATGTATGTGGGTCGTAAGGAATACCGTAAGTATCGTTTACTGTTGCCTGAAACTGTCCTTCTAAGGCTTTACCATACCAAGCCATCACCTCTAAACCGGTAACTTTAACTTCAAATCCAATCTTTCTCAGCTGATTAGCTACTGCCTGACAAATGTCTTCTTCGGCACCCCAACCAGTTCTAAATAGTATCTCAAAGCTTAGCTTTTCACCATTCTTTTTAAAAAAATTATCTTTACTATCCTTAGTATATCCAGCCTCTGTTAAGAGTTGCAGAGCTTTTTTTTCATTGTAATCATATGGTATTGTAGACACATTACAATACGGCAAATCTTTATTGAGTATGTAGTCGGCTTTATCTTCTAAACCATATAATAAGTTGCTGCAAATTATTTCTTTATTGATAGCATGCTGAACTGCTAAACGCACATTAAGATCATTAAAGGGCTCTTTTGTTGAATTAAATAGAATATTTCTGGTGCAAAACACAGCATTAGAAACCTTAGTGTTAAAGCCCTGCTTATTTTTAAAATCTACAAAGGAATCCTGAGATAAATTTTTTTGACCATAAATAATGTCAATTTCACCTAGCTGTAGTGCCAACATTCTTGATTCGAGATCTGGTAAAATCTTAACTGTAAACTTATCAACATGGGGGCAGTCACCCCAATAATTTTCATTCTTTATAAAGGTATAATATTTACCTTGCTCAAAGCTCTCTATTAGGTAGGGGCCAGTACCCATAGTTTGAGTATTTACAATCTCTAAAACTTGATTATTTTTAAAACAACTTGGTGACATAATTGCCATAGGACAACTTACCGTAAAATCTTGTAATGCAACTATATAAGGGCTATCATAAACAAACTCAACCTCATATTCACTAATAACATTAATTTTCTGTAGTTTTGAGACCCCTGCAAACCAAGACATTTGCTCACCTATTGTTTTTTTCATTACCTCAAAATGTGTTTTAACAGCTGTGGCATTAAAATCACAACCATCAGAAAACTTAACATTTTCACGAAGCTTAAAGGTTATTTTATTTTCATTAACTTGCCAAGATTCTGCTAACCATGGTTTCACCCCATCTTTATCATAGATAACTAATGTTTCATAAATGTTAGCTGTATAATGAAATAAACTAGAATTATCGTCTCCTGATATTATGTTAAATCCACCAGTAAAATCTGCACAGTCACCTATAGTAATCTCTTTTGGCTGGTTATTGTCAGTTGGTATAGTTTGCTGACATCCTACTGCAACAACCATTATAATTAAAATTAATAATGTAAAACTAGTTTTTCTTTTCATCTTTAACTCCTCTATGTTTTTTATTTAATAATTCCTTGTATATCCTACTATATGCATAAGCAGAAGATGCTCTTGCTAACCTTTGAGCATAACTACTAGTAAAATCGTTAAGCATTTTGGCATTAGTTCTCTTTTCTACAAATCTACCACTTCTCATTACGATTATGTTTTGAGACATATAGAGCGCTACATCTAAATCATGTGTAATAAATAAGTAGGTACTTTTACTATTTTGCTGTAGGTTTTTTAGTAAATCTAGAATGTTTTTTTTTCGGGTAGAATCAATGCCACTTACAGCTTCATCAAAAATAATTAGCTCTGGATTTGTTGCAATAGCTCTAGCAATACATATTCTTTTTTGCTCTCCTCCACTAAACTGATGGGGATATTTATTTATGCTTTTAACTGGTAGCCCCACAGTAGTAACTAAATACTCTATTTTCTCTCGCTCTAACTTTTTGGGTAATTTCTCAAAGTTTCTTATTGGTTCAGCGAGACTCTCAGATATTGTTAAGCGAGGATTAAGGGAGCTGTAGCTATCCTGAAAAACAAACTGCACCTTTTGTCTAAATGCCCTTAGCTGTTTTTTATTAAACTTCCAGATGTTAAAATTATTAAAACTTATTACCCCCTTACTTGGTTTTTCTAGTCTTAAAATTAGCTTGGCTAATACTGTTTTTCCTGCCCCACTTTCACCAATTAAGCTATAACAGCAATTTTTATTAAGCTTTAAGGTAATGTCATGGAGTGCAGTAGTTTTTACTTTTTTTCTATTGCTGTCTTTCGAGTTATAAAATTTATAAACATTTTCAATTTCTATCATTCATTATTCCTCACTATGAAGAAGTTTGGCATTAAGTAATTTCTTAGTATAAGGATTTTTAGGACTTAAAATAATATGCTCTAGTGAACCCTGCTCAACTATCTGGCCTTTATACATCACTAAAATTTCATCTGCTAGCTGGGTAATTACCCCAATGTCATGAGAGATAATAATTAGGCTATTATTCGATGCCTTACGCTTTTTTAATTCTTCAATAATAATAAACTGATTTTCGGTATCAAGTGCAGTTGTTGCTTCATCTGCAATAATAATTTGAGGATTTAGCATAAAGGTTAAAACTATCATAATTCGCTGCAACATTCCGCCACTCAACATATGCGGATAACTGTTTAAAATTCTTTCAGTATCTGCTAAATTAAGTTGCTTTAGTTCCTCAGAAAACTGTACAATTATTTCCGCTTTTGATAGCTGTTTGTGCTGACATAATGTTTCAGTAATTTGATTTTTTATTCTATAAGCAGGATCAAATGCGGTGTGTGGGTTTTGCATTATAAGCGCAATTTTAGAGCCTCTAATATTTTGCATTTGTTTTTCATTTAACTGCAAAATATTTTGGTTATTATAATTAATACAACCTGTTGCTATTAAATTATTAAAAGATAAAAGGTTAAGAATTGCTTTGCAAATTAGGGTTTTACCACTACCACTTTCACCAACTATTCCTAAAGTTTTTCCGTGTTTCAACTCAAAATTTATATTATTTACAAGCTCAATTTTATTACCTGATTTAATGTTTAGGTTTTTCACCTTTAATACTGTATTATTAATGTTTTTCATACTTCACCTTACTATCTATAGCATTAATGTCTCTTAATGCTTCACCAAAAATATTAAAGCCAATTGCAGTAAAGAATATACAAAAGCCAGGATATAGAGCCATATAAGGCTTACTATAAATAAACTTTTTTGCAATACTTATCATTGATCCCCACTCAGGTAGACTACTATCTACCCCTAATCCTAAAAATGAAAAAGATGATATCATAATAATAATATCGCTTATACTTAGGCTAAAAAAAACAACTAAAGAAGGCATAATATTAGGAATAATATGCTTTATTATTATTTTAAAATTACTACTTCCTGAAATTTTAGCAGCCAAAATATACTTTTTGTGACTCTCCGCTAAAACAAAGCTACGAACAATTTTTGCATTCCAAAACCATAAAGCAAAAACTATGGCAATAATTAAATTGGCAATGCTTTTACCAAGTGAACCAACTAAGGTTAACACTATAATCATAGGTGGAAACGCCATACCTATGTCACAGATAGCCACAAATACTTGGTCAACTATACCCTTGTAATAGGCAGCAATTGTTCCGGTTATAATACTCAATATTGCTGTTAAAATCAAAACAGGTATTGCAATTCCTATGGAATAACGTGTTCCATAAATCAACCTAGTATAATTGCATCTACCTAATTGATCCCCTCCTAATGGATAATTCATGGATCTTTTGGCAAACCTCATACTTAGGTCTCCCTGAACAGGACTATTAGGGCTTATCAGTGGGGCAATAATCATAACTATTATTACAATGCCTATCATTATTAACCCAACTAAAGCTTGTTTATTATTTATTATTTGTTTTAGCATTTGTTATCACCATGGCTTACCATTTGAGGATTAAGCATTATGTTAATTAAGTCTGCTACTAAGTTGAAAACTACAAAAACCACTGCCATTAAAAATACAAAGGCATTGATTACTGGTAAATCACGAGCTAAAATTGCCTTAAGCAAATAATTGCCTAAACCATTCCAGGAAAATACCTGCTCTACTATGGCAGTACCTGCAACCATATAGCCAATAGTTTGTCCAAATACAGTGATTACAGGGGCTAAAGAGTTTTTTAAGACATGTTTATATATTATTTTATTTTGTGATATGCCTCGGGCTCTTAAATAAGTGACATAATCAGTATTCATATTTTCTAACATTGTGGCTCTTAACAACCTAATACTTGAAGCAATTGTAGGTGTAGCTAAAGTGATAGCAGGTAAGTATACACTAGTGGTTTTAGTTATATTTAAGATGGGAACCACTTTAAACACAACTGCAAACAGATATAACAAGATAAATCCCAGCCAAAAGCTAGGTATTGATATTCCTAACAAAGATACAATTCTAATACATTTATCTACTAAGCTATTTTTATAAATAACACATATTATTGCTAAAGGTATTGATAAAGATACACACAAAAACATTGTAAAAGACACCAGTTTTACCGTAAGTGGTGTTAGCTTTTTAACTTCGGTAATTACAGACTTATTAGTAACTAACGAGGTACCAAAGTCTGCCTTAGTTATTTTTGAAACCCAAGTAAAATACTGAGCAATTATAGGCTTATTTAGACCCATTTCTTCCCGTATTGTAGCAATTTGCTCATTGCTAGCAATTTTACTATTTCGACGAGCAAAGGCTTCAGCGGGATCAATAGGAGATATATTTGCTAATATAAATGATAGAATAGTAGCTCCTATTATTACAAAAATTAGTGATATTAATCTTTTTCGCAAATACACTCTCATTTGATGTACCCCATTTCGAATGGATTATACAGCTTATTGATAATTGTTATCAACCCCCATAAGTATTTTAAGTAACAGCTAAGGTATTTATTGATATATATAAAAAAAACTCTGCAAGAGAGTTTTTTTGGCAAACTTAGTTTTTATATACCATATTCATGTAGCTATAAGTATGAAAATAACATATTTTTTAATCATAATTATCTAAGGCTTAAATCTAACATATAATAATTATTTAACTTAATTTCTCTATCTTTAATAAGCTGTAAAGGCTGTGAGAATATTGGTCCATCTATAACAGCAGTATGAAACTCACCATTTTCACCACACGGGTCTATTGCTAAATCTTCGAATTCTTTAATTAATTCTTTTGTAAACTCTCTGCCTAGGTATTCTTTAGCAATGTAATCTGTATTAACCGTAACTACAATTGATTTAAAGCCCTTATCTATAAATTGCTCTATTATACTTCTACGATTTTCTTGCCATAAAGGATGCAACACCTTTATATTAGTATGGTTGCAGGCATTAACCACCCACTGGCGGTGATCCTCTATATCTATATCACCAAAAACTCCAGCCTTAACATTAAGGCTTTCAAGCTCTGTCATAGCTTGTTTAAATTCATGTTCATAATTGTTCCAAGTAGCTTTTTTAGATATAAGCTTCATATTAAGCAATTCAGCATATCTAGCCATAATTTCCGGTTTTAAGCCATGACTTCGTGAGCGAGCACCGTCTTCTTGAAACATGGTAAACAAATATTTCAGTTGATATCCTTGTTGCATAGCTTTATACATTGCTAAACAGGAGTCTTTACCTCCACTCCAGGAGCAAAATGCTATTTTATTCATAATTAAATTCCTCTTTACTTAGATTTTTGCTTTTCTATTTTAATTTACCGCGGCAATCAACTGTTATTTTTTCTACCACTACACTATTAGATACTAAATAAGCGTTTTCATGTAAATTTACAACTGGACAAATGTGATTGGGAATAATCTCTAGTTTATCTCCTACCTTAAGTTTACTACGCATTTCTTTACTGTATATTATGGTATGTTCATCAAACACCTTATTTACTTTAATATCCTTATATCCTTTAATAATTCCTAAACCTGCAGTTTTAGTAATTCCTGTACTTCTTGTTTGAGTAGTTAAAGCCTTTGCGCCTGCATCGGCAATAATTCTTTCATTTGTTGGTAAACTTATTACTGTTACTAAAACTGAAGCTGCACAATGGTTGGTGGTTTTTAAAGCATTGGCTTGAGCAGCATCCATAAATATATAAGTTCCGGGTCTTATTTCAGTTATGCCTTTAAGTATAGGAAAATTAAACATTAATGAAGGTGTAGAACCAATACTAATGGTTTGTAAATTAAACCCAAATTGAGTGGCAATATTTGCAAAATTGAGGGTTCGTTTTTGACTGTTTAGATGGATTTGTTTACACTGTTCTATTGAAGAAGCTGAATAGGAATTGCCATCATGAGAGAATATTCCCTTAAGGTAAATATTGTTGCATATGTTAATGTGATTAAGCAACTCTATAAAATACAATTCAGATATAACCCCAGAACGATTTTCTCCTACTTCAATTTCAATTAATACTTCTGCCTGTTTATCACAATCAGCAAATACTTTTTCAATCATATTTACCTGTTCAATGCTATCTATGCCAAAAGATATTTTTGTATTATCTGCTAACTTTTTTATGCGATTGAGTTTAAGTTCTCCAACTATTTCATTGGCTATAAAAATATCTTTGAGACCTTTGTTAGCCATAACTTCTGCCTCACCAACTTTAGCAACAGTAATACCTTTAGCGCCAATACTCTCTTGTAATAAGGCTAATCTGGACATTTTATGTGTTTTAGTATGGGGTCTTAAGTTAACTTTATTTATATTGGCATAACGTTGCATATTATTTAAGTTACTTAACATGACATCTTTATCTATTATTAAACAGGGTGTATCTAGCTCTTTGTATATCATATTTACTCCTATCAAACTTTTATAGATTTAATATTAAGAGAGCCAGATACTAAACATCAAAATGTTGTTTAATCCGACTCTTAATCATGTATTATCTTGTTCCTATGTAATTATAGAACTTATCGTAAACTGTAACATCTATAACTTTGGCATTATGGCTTGCAGGTAAAGCATACCTATAAACATCCATAAATACCTGCTCGTTAGAAATATCTTTTACTATATCTTGACCATTAATTGATATTTTATAATAAGCAATATTTTCATTTGTATTTTTACCATATACTACTAATGTATGGGGTTGATTTGAGTTTGGCACTTTTAAATATTTTTTACTTAACTCAAAAGACGTTTTATCGCTGGCAACATACTCAAATTTATTATAGAACATTTTTTTTGTATATACCGCAAAACCCACAGAGCTGTTTATTTTAGATGAAAAAGAGAAATACTTTTCGTTTCCAATATCCTCAACCTCTTCTATATTAATTATGGTATTTTCATATAGTTGGATATTGCGCTTTATATCTTCTAGAGCTATATATTTATTTCCTACCATATAGTAAATAAAAACTAAAGATACTATTACTGCAAAAAACAAGCTAAAGTAAATATATTTTTTCAAGTTACCACTCCCAATTCTTTAACCTGCATATTTATAGATTATAATCTACTATATTATATAGCAGTTTTACGTTAACTTATAACATAATTAGTACATTATGTACACTCTTTATTACATTATTATCTTCAGTTAACTCAAGCAATAAATATCACCTAAAAGCTATGCTGTATTATCTAACATGTATCCATTCAGTACCATAAGCCCTCATAACCTTAAAGGGGTTGTTTTTAGTTTTATCAAACACAATTAAAAATAAATCTTTAGCGGTATGTCCATAATAAATTAAGTTATCAATATTAGTAAATTCATTACCATTATCGTCTTCATCTCTAATGGCCAATATGCAATTATCTTTTTCGCTAATTGAATAGATAAGATAGTTATTTTTTTGTTTACTTACTACAAAATTCACGTTTAGATCAACTTCTATTTCGGTAATCTCACCCTCAATATTAGTATTTATTTTTCTTGTATAAACTTCCTTGTTCTCAGCTAAATCTCTCTTTATTAATTCTTGGCTTTCTTTATTTTGCAAATAAATATATAAATGTTCTTTATTACTAGGATACTCCCTTTCTGCATAAGCAGAGATAAACTCAAGGTTTTCTAAACTCTGTGAATTTATAAACTCTAGGGTACTAAGATTAAACTGATAAAGAACATTGTTTTCATCTATAAATGATGTTATATAGTTATTATTTTTATAATAAGCTCCTACAACTTGCAGAGTACTTAGTTTAAAATTATTATTGAATTTTACGGCCTTTTTTACCTCTTTATAATCTGCTGAATTCTCCAATAACATTAGCATATTTTTATCATAATCTATTAATATACTTGCTAAATAATTAGATATGTCTACATAAAATAAGTTAGTACTGCATTGTTCACTAAAATCAAAAGAGCTATATTTTCGTTCTTCACTAGAGTTAACCTTATCGATATCCTCTAATGAGAAACTTATTAATTCACCATTTTTAGTTAATAACTGCCAATTACTAAATAACAGCGGATTCTTTACTTTGGCAGTAAAGTCTAAAGAACTCAAAGTATTCTCTTTAAATTTAAACCTATAACTCTCTAATTCCTTTTGTTCTGTATAGGTGTTTTTGCTAAACCAGCTACTACTATTTAAACTACAGCCTGTAATTAAAAACGCTTTTAATACAATTATTATTACTATTTTCTTCATAAAGACACCTTGCTTTACCCTAATTTAAGTATTTGCTGCGCATACTCTCTAATTTCTTTTGTTTTAATATTTGATTCAGAGTTAACTAATAATTCTTCAGCAGTAACTACTCCATCTGCAATCCTTGTCAGCAATTCTATAGTAGGTAAGTGATTAGCCTTTACCAAAAACTCTGCACAAGCATATAGATACTGCCATTTATGGGTTTTAACCAACTCAGCAGCTATGGTAATTAGCTGTGGACTTGTGTTAAAATTGGTGTTTTTGTTATTAAATGAACTTAATAAAACTGCCTTGAAATTATTGTCATTTATTTTATATACAATAATATCGTCATAAATAAAAGACTTTAAAGTACTAGTATTTGTAATAGTTATAAACTGTGATTTTACTAACTCACCTTCTTTTTTAAACTCTAATATGGTTTTTTTATTACTATTATCAACTACTTTAATATCTGTATGAATATCTAAAAAATATTGAGTTTTATATTTTAAAGTAAAAATATCATTATTTTCAGTACTACATATTATTTTTCCTGTCACAGAATTATCTAAAAAATTAATTTTAGCTGTTCTACAACCAATAAGTATAGCTATAAACACAAGTATTATTATACATGAATGTTTTTTATTAGGCATTTTTACTGGCCTTTTTATGAAGTGAATAAAACTGCCTACCTCCAATTTTTATCATTAAGTGGCCTTCTCTTTTGGTTGAATCTTTTAATTCGGTTATGGGGTACAGAACTACTTCGGGTTCAGTTAATTCTATTTGCTTTTGAACTGCATTCCTTAATTCATATTGATTATCGTTACCTAACTCATATTCTTCGAATTGTCCACCCTCTAAAACAATTTTTTTAGTAATTGTTAGTTGCATTAAGTTTTCATGTACAATTTGCCAAGTTCCTTCTAAACTTATTAATCTATTTTCTAAATCATACTCACTTGTTTCGTACTTGAATTCGCCATTAGAAAACAAGGTATACATTTCCCCATCACCAGCTGCAATACCTGGTGAATCATTCCAGGTTCCTACTATATTTTCAGTTAAAGAACTAGCTATTCTATTACTGTAACTTTGCTGATTATAAACATATTGTCCTGTGGCAAATCCTACACTTAATGCTGCAAGTATAATAACTATAGTCATTAATATATTTCTTTTTTTCATTTAACTGCTAAACCCCTTTTTTGATTGTTTATTTATAATATTTAGTATAATACTATATTAAAAATTTGGCAAAAATATACTAGTTTATTTTTACCCTTTAAATATACTACATAAACAAAAAAGCAAATAATAACAATAGTAAAAAATTTAGTAGGTAAAATCATAAACAGTTTATATATGTCTTTACACATTAGTATTTTTAATATACAATGTAACGCAATATCACATGACTGGCGGAATTGTGGCGTTTACCACAAGGGAGTGTGAATAATAAGAATGCCGACCGCCTGGGCTTTAAGCTCAGGTGGTTTTTTGTTTCCTGAGCTTAACATCAAAATAGGAGGTATTTTGAATGTTAGCAGAAGCATGGAGATTTTTTAAACAAGGTAAATGGAATACTGAAATAAATGTTAGGGATTTTATTCAGTTAAACTACTGCCCCTACAATGGCAATGAGGATTTTTTGCAAAAGGCCACCAGTAAAACCAAAAATTTATTAAATAAGCTAGTAACTTTACAGCAAAAAGAGCAAAAACAAGGGGTATTAGATATTGATTTAGCTAACCTTTCTGGAATAAATAACTTTAGTGCAGGTTATCTTGATAAACAAAATGAGCTCATTGTGGGTTTACAAACAGACACAGCTTTAAAAAGAATGATAAATGCCTATGGTGGAGTTCGTATGGTAAAAAGTGCTTTAATCGCATATGGATACACTGATAAAAACAATTTGCTTAAAAATTTTAGCAAGTATCGTAAAAGCCATAACGACGGGGTTTTTGATGTATATAGTCCTTTAACTCGCAAGGCTAGATCTGTGGGATTGTTAACTGGGCTTCCTGATGCTTATGGCAGGGGTAGAATAATTGGAGACTATCGCAGAATAGCATTATATGGGCTAGATTATTTAATTCGTGAAAAATTAACTAACTTTAATTTAATAACTTCGCCAATGAATGAATTTAATATTAGGTTAAAAGAAGAAATTACAGAGCAAATTAAAGCACTTAGGGCAATAAAAGAAATGGCCTTGAAATACAAAATAGATATTTCTAAGCCAGCAACAAATGCTCAAGATGCAATTCAGTACTTGTACTTTGGTTATTTAGCTGCTGTAAAAGAAAACAATGGGGCTGCCATGTCACTGGGAAGAGTAAGCACATTTTTAGACATCTATATAGAAAGAGATTTAGCGCAAGAGTTAATAAGAGAAGAATACGCCCAAGAGCTAATTGACCAGTTTGTTTTAAAATTAAGAGCAATTCGCCATTTACGAACCCCAGAGTATAATGAACTATTTGCCGGAGATCCTAACTGGATTACAGAGTCTATTGGCGGTATAGGACTAGATGGCAGACATTTAATTACCAAAACCTCCTATCGGTTTATTCATAGCTTAACAAATTTAGCTGCTGCTCCAGAGCCTAATATTACTGTTTTGTGGGCTAAACAATTACCTGTAAACTTTAAACAATATTGCTGTAGTATGAGTATTAAAACCTCATCCATACAGTATGAGAACGATGATATTATGAGACCGATTTATGGTGATGATTATGCCATTGCTTGCTGTATTTCAGCCATGAAAATAGGTAAAGAAATGCAATTTTTTGGGGCACGTTGCAATATTGCTAAGGCTTTACTTTATGCTATTAATGGTGGCGTAGATGAAAAAACAGGTGAAAAAATAATTGATGGTATATCAAACCTAAGTAATAACAGTCTTAAATATGAAGATGTACTAAGAAACTATAAAAAAGTTTTAGCTAAAGTAGCAAAAATATATGTAGATACAATGAATATAATTCATTACATGCATGATAAGTACGCCTACGAAGCAAGTCAAATGGCCTTACATGATATAGATATTAATAGATATATGGCCTTTGGGGTTGCTGGTTTATCTATTGTAGCAGACAGCTTAAGTGCCATAAAATATGCCCAAGTAACTGCAATTACAAAAAACAATATTGCAGTTGATTTTGAGGTTAAAGGAAGCTTTCCTACTTATGGAAATGACGATGATAGAGTAGATTTTATTGCCAAGGAAATACTTGAATTGTTCATAAAAGAACTCCGAAAACATAAAACCTATCGAGATGCAAAACATACTTTATCGGTATTAACTATAACCTCAAACATTGTTTATGGTAAAAAAACAGGTTCAACACCAGATGGCAGAAAGTTGGGCGAACCCTTTGCTCCAGGAGCTAACCCTATGCATGGGCGTGACAATAGTGGGGCTTTAGCTAGCCTAAACTCAGTTGCAAAACTAAGTTACAAAGGGGTTTGCGAAGATGGTATCTCTAATACCTTTACTATAGTGCCACAGGCAATAGGAAAAAAGCTAAGGCATCAAATAGCTAATTTACAGGCAATTTTAGATGGCTACTTTAGTTTAAAGGGTCACCATTTAAATGTTAATGTAATAGATAGAGATATTTTGCAAGATGCCATGGATAACCCTCAAAAGTATCCTAACCTTACCATTAGAGTCTCGGGTTATGCTGTTAAATTTAATAGACTAACCCATGAACAGCAAATGGATATTATCAAAAGAACTTTTCACAGCAAAATGTAAGGTAAAAAAGAGATGGGTAGAATTCATTCCATAGAAACCTTAGGTACTCTTGACGGGCCTGGTATTAGAATGGTTGTTTTTTTTCAGGGCTGTACTCTGCGTTGTTTGTATTGCCATAACCCAGATACATGGCAATTTAATAGCGGTCATAAGATCACTTGTGATTTTATTGTAAATAAAGCCTTAAACCTAAAACCCTACTTTAGTAATTGTGGTGGCATAACCTTTTCGGGAGGCGAACCATTGGCACAGCCTAAATTCTTGCTTAAGTGTTTAAAAAAGTGTAAAGAAAAAGGTTTACACACAGCAATAGATACAAGTGGAGTTGGCTTTGGCAACTATGAGGAAATCCTCGAGTACTGTGATTTAATCATTTTAGATATAAAACATGAAGATGCAAATACCTATAAACAAATAACCAATCACAGCATAACTGAATACCTTAGCTTTAAAGAAGCTGTTATAAAAAGTAATAAAAAACTATGGCTAAAACATGTTGTAGTTCCTAAGCTAACCGACTCAATAACTCACATTGAATGTTTGGCTAAAGAAATAAATAGCTTTAATAAAAGTAATATAGAAAAGGTTGAGTTATTGGCATATCATTCCTTAGGCGTATATAAATATCAAGAATTAAATATTCCTTATAGTTTAAACACGATTAATGACATGAACTTGAATAAGCTAAATAAACTCCAGAAAATATTAAATGAGTTGATTTAGTACAATTTACACTTAAAACCCTGTTGCCAAAACCATGTAGTATAATGCTTTTGGCAACTTATTTTTATACTATATTTTTGGATTGTCTTGCTCTTTTTTGAGATACTTTAATTCACCATTAAGTATCGCTCTAAATTCTTTAGTTGTTTTAAAATGATCTGTAAATTGTAAACCTTCTTTTGAACTATATTTTGGATTATAATTAGGAGGATTTTGGGCTTGAATATACTGGGTTATTGTCTCTAATTGAGCTATAGCCTTTATGAATATTGCCTCTTTAGTTTCTGCTTTGTTGTATTCTTTCCATAAATCAATTACTTTTTTAGAAGATGCAATGGGTAAATAGCTAGCTATTTTATGAATGTTTCGTAACTCGTTCTTATATTTTAGCGTGTCTTTGTCTTGATTTTTAGCAGTATACTCTTCACAATAAAGTTGACCTAAGTCCTGAACTAAACTAAGCTCAAGCACTCGACTAATATTTAAATCTTTTTCTGATTGAGCTAGAACGTAGGCCATTACAGCTACTCTCCAAGAATGTTCAGCCAGACTTTCTTGTTTTCCATCGCTTGTATAAGTATTTAGCATGCGGTTTTTCATTTGCTCTAAATCTTTAACCAATAAATAGAGATTAAACATTTTTTCAGTCTGCATTATATTCCCCCTACTCCAAATTACTTACTATACTTATTTAAATGTAAAAATTCGCTAACCTCTTTGCGTTTTGGAGCAACAGGTTGCTGTGCAGGCTGCCCAACAGGTATTATAGCTGCAATTTGAATATCTCCACTAATATTTAAGATTTCAGCAGCTCTTTTATTATCATACGATCCCACAATAACACTACCTAAACCCATTTCATGTAATTTTAAAGATAGGTTTTGGCATGCCATACCTAAATCAAACATAGCCCATGTACCAACATTGTTCCAAGAGTTACCTTTATAAAAACCAGATTTTGTAGTATCATAACAAGCTACTAAAATTAAGGAGCTAGTAAGTGATGCTTTACTTGCAGGATTTTTTGCATAACATTCTTCTACTAATTGTTTCATTAACCCTTTATCTCTAATAGCTATAAAGTGCCAGCACTGCGTATTTGCCCAAGATGGCGCAAAACGTACAGCTTGCATAGCTTCATTTAACTGTTCATCTGTTACATAATAATTAGTAAATTTGCGAATGCTTCTTCGCTGTTTAATGGCATTATCTAAGTTCATTTTGAGTTACCTCCTAGGTTAATTATTTATTAATTAATAGCAGTATATTACTTATAAACTAAGTATACCATTTAGCAATAGTTTGTGATAAGAGAATCTTAATAATAAACTAAACAACCAGCAAATTAGTATGCTGGTTGTTTTATTTGTAGTTATTTCTAATCTTTTATTTTTAGCTTATAATAATCTAAAACTTGGTTAAGCTTTTTTTGCTGACTTGAGCTGAGTTTAAAATCTTTATAATAATCATCACCAGAGAATCTAAACTTCACCTCTTTTGCGTTAGCTATTTTTTTTAAGTTATCATAACAAGGATCAGTAATAGATATCCACTCTTGTACACCGCTTAAGCTAACTTCCTCTACTTTATCTTCAAAATAATCAAAAGTAATAGTAAATCTCTCTTCATCTGCTTTTACATCAATTTTATTAAAAAATACCCAATCAGATATACTAAACCCTGTTGTGAGACAAAGCCAATATTTACTGTCTCGTTCTCCTACATAGGTATAAAATGTGAAATAATCTATTGTTTTAGATGTATTCTTAGCATAATGCCATGTAATATTGCTCATTTCATCATAGTTACTAACTATATTACTTTCTATATGTTCAGCTAACTTAGCTAAATACTGTTCTTTAAGTTCTTTTATTTCTTTACTTTGTTTAAATTTTAATGCTTCATTTAATCCCTCTACAGCCAGTTTATACTCTTTTGAATCATATAATTCTTTAGCTCGTTTAACATATCTTTGAGAAACTACACTATTGAATTGGGGAATTAACTCTGCCATAATATCTTGAGCGTTGTTATAATTCAACTTATCATCAATAAGTACCTTGTTAAAGTTTTCTATGGCATTGTCAATAACTAATTGCTTTTTAGCTAATTCCTTTACATCAGCTATTTGACTATAGTATTCTTGACCTTTAATAAAGTATTCATTAGATTCTTTAATACTATTTATTATTATATTATTTAGATTTATGTAGTCTTTTAATTCATCAACTCTAGTTAATTTTTCTAGTAAGTCAATTGCTTCTTGATATGATCCTTTATCTAAAAAGACTTGAACTTGCTCATCAATCTTTAGTTTAAACTCATCAACAGTTTTGCTGTTGAGGTTTTCAAATAGTTGCGGTAGTTCACTAGGGTTGTTTTCAACTAAGTTCATAGTCATTTCTAAATACTCTGCTTGAGATGTACATCCAGCAACACTAAACATAAGTAAAAAAGTAAAAATACAAGCCAAAACCTGTTTGAATTTCATATAGTTTTCTCCCTTGTTTTTAACAAATTATAAATATATCAACTATAATAGTTGTTTTTTAGCTGATTATTTTATTTATAATATGTTGTATAAAAAATAATCTAAAATCTATTATATTCCTATAAAATTTTATATCAACTATTTTTTAAAGAAAGTTCACTTTTCAAACATAAACCAGTTAAAAACTGGTTTCTTAATAATCTATAATGTTATTTTTAGTTTAACACCTATATAATTATTTTGAAAACAATGCTACTAGTTAGTTTTTTATTTATATTACTGTTATAGGTATTTTCTACATTAAAAACTGCAAGGCTATCGTAGAATAATTGCTTTCACTATATTCCTGATCGCCGTAAATACCTATAATTTTACTAAATCCCTGTTTAAACCAAAAATTAAGGGCTGGCCAATTCTTTAAATACACTGCTAAACCAATTCTTTGCGCACCTTTTTCTTTGGCTTCTTTAATAATATTATTAAAACACTCTTTGCCATAACCAGCTTTTCGATATTTTTTAGCTATTATCATCATACCTATCCATAATGTATGTTCATTAGGATAACCCATATAATAATCATAATAACCAATAATTTTGTTGCTATCTTCATCAATAATAACTTTAATAGTGTAGTTATCTTTTGAGGCACCCTCAATTGGCGGTAAATCACCTTCGGTTACACATTTATAAATATAGTTTGGTTTAAAACCCTGCCCTCCCATAAGCTTATAATCACTCCAAGAGTAAGCTATGTTAGTTAAAATCTCACAGTCATTTATACCAGCAATTTTATAGCTTAATCTTTTATTCATACAAAACCCTCCAAACATAAATCTATTAATATTAAAACATAAGTAATGTTTGTTTGATTATAACATGATTTTTAGTAGTTTTAAAGATGTATAATAATATTGCCTACAAGTTGATTTTAAATTAAGTTTTATATTGCTGTATTTTAGTCAATTATCAAATTAATTTATATTTTAATAATAGTAAATAATTAGGTAGTAGTAATTTATGATATAATTATTTATCAATAACTGCTTTCAAATTAAGTGAAGGAGATTATATATAATGGCAGTAATAGGTATAGACTTAGGTACAACTAATAGCTTAGTTGCTTGTTATAAAAATAACAATGTAGAGATTATACCCAATTCGTTAGGTGATAATTTAACTCCATCTGTTGTTAGTATTTTAGAATCAGGAGAGGTTGTTGTGGGCAAGGTCGCTAAAGAGCTCTCAGTTAATAACCCAAAACATTCAGCTAAAGAGTTTAAACGTTTTATGGGAACCAATAAAAAGTATTATTTGGGTGATAAAGAATTTAGTGCCATAGATTTATCTGCATTAGTACTAAAATCGCTGGTAATTGATGCTGAAAACTACCTAAACGAGCCTGTTGAGCAGGCTGTAATAAGTGTTCCAGCTTACTTTAATGAGCAACAACGCAAAGCTACTATCCAAGCTGCTTTAATAGCTGGCATAAAGGTAAAAAGATTAATTAATGAACCAACTGCTGCTGCAACAGCTTATCACTTACATAAATCTAAAAATGATAAAACAGTTGTTATAGTAGACTTAGGTGGTGGAACGTTTGATGTTTCCATATTAGAGATATTTGAGTCTATTTTAGAGGTGAGGGCAGTAGCTGGTGACAACTACTTAGGTGGTCAAGATTTTGATAAAGCATTAATGAATTATATTTGCACTAAAATTAATGTGCCAAAAAATTCTTTAACAACATATGAAAAAGCAAAGCTTAAATTTTTAGCTGAACGTTGCAAAATGCAATTAAGTGATAATAACACAGCTACATTTAATATTTGCATAAATGACACAGAACATAATACTATAATTTCTAAAGACGAGTTTAATAATGTTATTAAAAATATAATGTTAAAAATGAAGTTACCTTTAAAAAAAGCTATTAGAGATGCCCATATAAAACTAGATTACATAGATGAAATTATTATGGTTGGTGGTTCAACTAAAATTCCTGCTGTCAAAAATTTTTTAGCAACATTGTTTGCAAGACTTCCTTTATGTTACTTAAACCCTGATGAAGTTATTGTTAGGGGGGCAGCTATACTTGCTGCAATGAATGCTCATAATGAGGAATTAAAAGACATAGTTTTAACAGATGTTTGTCCCTTTACCTTAGGAATAGCAGTAGCTCAAGCCATAACACCCAATGAATATAAAACAGGTGTATTTTCACCAATTATTGAACGCAACACTATAGTACCATGTAGTTATTCACACAGCTATGTAACTACTAGAGATAATCAAGAATCTATTAATGTAGTTGTGTATCAGGGTGAAAGTAGAATGGTTTCTGACAATCTTAAACTAGGTAAAATAAGCATTAAAGTTCCACCGCTACCAAGTGGATTAGCAGAAGTTGGTGTAAGGTTTACCTACGATATTAATGGAATATTAGAGGTTGAGGTTACATCTACTAATACAGGTGAAGTAAAAAAAGAGATATTACTAAACAAAAACAATTTATCACAACAAGACATAGAAAAACATCTAAAATTAATTGAAAGCTTAAAATTGCACCCCAAAGATCAAGATGAAAATTTATTGCTAATAGCTAAAGGTAATCGTTATTATGAAACAACCTTAGGAGAATTACGTAATCAAATAACCTTTGAAATATCTTTATTTGAGTCGGCTCTAGAGAGTCAAAATCGTACCATAATAAAGGAAGCCAAACAACGCTTGTTAGAATTTTATGAGTTTGTGGAGGATCAGTACTAATGGATAGCAATAAAAAATGGTGGGAAACTCTTAATATAAAAAATGATGCTAGCCAAAAAGAAATTAAAAAGGCCTATGCTTTGTTAATAAAAGAGGCTAATAATAATGATAACCATACTTTAATGTTAGAAATTCAGCAGGCTTATACTGAAGCTAAAAAACACCTTAAACATCAAATTAAAAACAATAGTTCTGTAGCAGAGAATGGAATTGATGTAAGTAATAGCTTGCAGTCCGAACTTCAGTATAAACAAACAGAACCTAGTATTCAGTACCCTAACTTTAGCAGTTACCTTAGTTTACCTACCTATGAAGGATGCAAAAAGATTTTAGATAAGGTATATTGTGATTTTTCAAAACGTAGTAAAGTAGCTGAATGGCATGAGCTCTTTAATAGCTTAACTTTGCATGAAGAAACTATTGTTGATGCCTTTGCAAGCTCTTATTTTGGTAAAAACTATTGCATAAGTATTGCAGTTTGGCAGTATTTAAATGAACACTTTTTATTAGAAGATACTAATACAACCTATGTAACTTTAGTAAACTATCCATTATATGATGATATTATTAGTTTTAAACATCTTGATAATTTATCATATCAAAAAAGTGAAGAGTTTTATCAGTGTTGGCTTAATGCCTACTTGCTTTTTTTAGAATGTGATTATTTAGCAGTTATTAATAATTGCAATAAAGCTTTAGAGCTTAATAATAACCCAAATCTTTATAAGCTTAAGCTAATGAGTGAATATGAGCTAGAGCTGTATGACGAGTGTTTACAAAGCTGCCAAATATTTAAGGCTTTTAATGTGGATAATGATGTTTTAAGATATGAAGCAAATATAATGTATAAAAAAAAGGAGCTTAAAAGAGCCTTAAAAACTTATAAAGCTTTAGCTAAAAAGAGTAAAAAATCAATTTTCGCAACTAGAGGAAAATTAAAATGTTACCTTGCAAGTAAACGATTTATAAGTACTTTTATTGCTAATTTTAATTACAAACATGCTCTTACAGACCTTGAAATAGAATATAAATTAGCATCTCCTTTACAAAAGTTACTTATAAAGTTAGGTTATAAAAAACTATATAACTGGATTTACGTAATAAGAAATGTTGCTCTTGCAATATTAGTATTAATTGGCTTATTTGCTGCTTTAGCAGCAGGGGCTGTTGTTTTTATAGTTTCAATACCATTATTAATTATTGGCGTATTTGTTTACGCCTTTGTGCATGCTATTATAGAAACCAGAGCAGAAAAGAGAATGAAAAATGAACAATAAAACTCAACTTTGGGCGTTATATTTAGGTTCCTTGTCTGCTTTTGGTCCTAAATTCGACATGATGACCATAAAAAAACATAAAGGATTTTGGAAAAAAATTAATAATGCTTCGTTTAAACTACCTAAAGCTATTATTTGCGGAGTTCCAGAAGACAACATAGAAAAGTTAAACGAGTTTACTAAAAATAGCGTTTATGAATACGTACTTAACTTTAACAAAGTAACAGATAAACTGAGTTTACTATACAAGGTTAACAACTTAGTTTATAACCCCCCTCAACATTTAGTTAAAAAAATACAGCAATATAAAATAATGAACTACGATAAAAGAGAACAATTAATAAAAGATACAGATGATAAAAACGTTAAAGAATACTTGTCTTTAATGTTTGCTAATCTGGATAGCATACCTAAAAACAATGTATATGCTTATTATTTAGCTAATGCCATTACCCTGTGTCGCTTAGCAGCAGTGCTAAATATTATTTCTATTGATGAAACACTGCAAAATGTTAATGAAATAGCCAAAATAGCCTTTTCAAAATATAACAATTATGAAGAGTTTGCCTTAGCAGCTCGAATTGGATACTCAATGCATAAAACCGAAATGTCCCTAAAAAATGAATACTATAGTTTTTATGTGAATACAAATATCATTATTGACCTAAAATGTTTAGTTTGGAATCATATTAAGTGGCCTGAGCACTTAAATTGATACTTTTATTTATAATAAGGGGTTGTTGTATATTAGCAGAAATAAAAAAGCTAATGTAATAGACTATTTACAATAAAAAAACAACTGTGTTTTCTTATAAATTTCAATACAAAATTTGAAAGTCCAAAAATTCATCTTTTAAGCAATGAGCTAGTAAAGACACTTACTAATTTCATTGCTTTTATATCTAAACATATTAATAAATGATTAATGACTTTAATTAAATACATTTATAAAAAATATTCTGTACACCTCAGCATATTTGTATAGTTAATTAATTATTTAAATATTTATTGTAAAGTCTCATTCCATGTAATGTATACCTTACCTATTAAAATCCAATTACCATAATCTTAAGCGCATTATACATTTTTATTTTTATAATATAAGTTAAGTAGCGGGTTGTTTTTTGTAGTCATTATGGAATAATTCAAGTAAATCAACTGAAAGGACTTATATATGAATAGTTTTTTTTATAAATTGGATAAAAGTAAACAGCAAAATATTATAAATGCATCTCTAACTGTTTTTGCTAATAAAAGCTATAAACATGCCCTTACTGATGATATAGCTAACAAGGCTGGAATAGCTAAAGGTTCCCTTTTTCATTATTTTAAGAATAAACAATGCCTTTACCTACATATATACAGATATTGTCTTAAAACTTTAAATGCTGATGTTAAAAACATGTTTAATTTTAATAATACTGATTTTTTTGATTTAGCTAAACAAGGAATGATTATCAAAATTAAATTGTACAAAAAATACCCCAAACTATATCAGTTTATAAAAAGAGCTAATGAGGAACAAAATTTAAAGGTAGCTACCGAAATATGCAAGATAAACATAACAAATAACAGCAATTATGTAGAGCAAATTTATAAAAATGCGGATTACAGTAAATTTAAACCTGAGACAGATATAGGGTTACTATTTAGAATGATTGACTGGTGCGGAAAAGGTATCATAGATTCTAGCTATTATAAAAACTATACACTAGATAAGATGTATGCTGAATCTACAAAAATACTAAACTATATTAAACAAGCTACTTATCAACTACAATATTTATAAGATGGAGGTTTATATGAGATTTTTAAAGTTTGGTAACATCAACAATAAAGCAATAATTTTGATACATGGATATGGAATTTCTTGGAAAATGTGGCAAAAATACATAGACCGCTTAAAAACAGACTATTATGTAATTGTCCCTATTTTACAAGGTCACGATTTAGATAATAATACTACCTTTACATCCGTACAACATTCTGCCTCTAAAATTGCAGATTATGTTTTAGCTAGTTACGGAAAGCAGGTATATGCAATTTGCGGAGCCTCACTTGGAGGAACAATTGCTATTGATATATTAGTTCAAAATAAATTAAAGGTTATTCATGCAATTATAGATTGTGGTCCTGTTGTAAAAATGAGCAAAATAGTTTTAAGTTATGGAATAAAGACAAGGCTTAAGCAAATATCAAAAATAAAAAAAAATCCCCAATATATTAAACAACTTCTTAGTAAAACCTTTTACTCAGATATACTCATTAATGAGATTATAAAAATTGGACAAAACATGAGCGAGCAATCCTGTAAAAATGCTCATTTATCTGTCTTTAACTATTACCTACCAAAATCTTTTGCCAACTGCAAAACACATATAGCGTACTGGTATGGCTCTAAAGAATGGTTTTGGGGTAAAAAGTATGCTAATGCTATTTTAGCACTTAAGCCTACTACCAATATAAGGGTTTTTACTGGCAAAAAACATTGTGAGATGTGTATTTCGAATACTCACTTATATCTACAGGAAATAAAAGTATTTTTAGAAAATAAATATTAGCTGCATATAAAAGGTCATATATGTTATAACTTAAAGGGGCTGTTACATTGGTAGGTTCAAGAACTACTAATGTGATAGCCAAATCAATTCTATAACAAAACAGGGTCTGCCTTTTCTGTAACTACTGCCCAAAAAATTCTGTTATATTAGTCATATAATCTACAATTTTTATGCCAAAAGGGCATCTTTCTACACATTTATAACATTTTATGCAATCGGATGCTTTATGTTTAAGATTAAAATAGTGGTTGGCAATATAATTATGTTTACCCTCACTGACTCTTGCTATGTCATAGTATTTTATAACAGCGGCTATATCAATATGTTGTGGACAAGGTAAACAATGATTACAATACATGCAGTTTAGTTTATCTTTTTGAAAACTAGAACTAGCCAAGGCATCAAAAACATTAGTATGATTTTTTATTATATTATAGTACTGTTTAAGATTAGCTACTTCATTTACATTTTTACAGCCCACCATAGCTGTTGTAACAGCAGTATTGCTTAAACAGTATTCAATACATTGCTGTACACTTAAGGGGATTTGAAAAGGTGATAACTGTTTATTTAATAACATTCCTCCACCTAAAGGCTTCATAGCTACTAAAGCTATCTCTTTTTCTAAACATAAATCATAGAGCTTTTGCCTTTCTACTTGCATTGTATACCAATTATTAACTGCGTGTTTTTCCTTATCAAAGATATCAAAAATATTTTGGCTTTTAGGCATTAAATCAAAAGCAGGATTAATGGGGAACATTAAACAGTCTATAAGTCCACTATTTATAGCAGTAATTGCTACATCTATATTATGAGTACTTAAACCTATTAAGTGTATTACTTTTGACTTTTTTAAAGATAAAGCATATTTAGCAATAGAGCCATCTAATATTATCTGCAACTCTTCTAGCCTATCAACAAAATGCAAATAGCCTATATCCACATAGTCTGTTTTCATTCTTGTTAAAAAATCATCAAAAAAACTTTTAACACTATTCAAATCTCTTGATACCGCTGGTTGATTATTGTTTATTACTGCTCCTAAATGTCCTTGAATTACAATGTCTTTTCTTCTTCCAGCAAGAGCATTACCAATATTACTTCTGACACTTGCTTCTGCCATAAAAATATCTAAAAAATTTATTCCACTATTAATAGCTGTGTCAACTATATTTTTAACCTCTTTATATTGCAAACCTACTAGGTGTTCACAGCCAAGTCCTATTTCACTAACTTTTATGCCAGTATTTCCTAATATATTATACTTAATAATAGTAACCCCCTGTTTTTTATTGGTAGTAAAATAGTGCCTAAAACACTGTACGACCAATTATAAAACCAATAATTAATAGTATAGAGTAAATATTAGCTTTAAACTAAACAAATCATAGGCGGTTTTTATTTTCTTTAAGCCATAACTTTAAATTTATCTGAAAATAACCTAATTGCTTGCTCATCAATATTTAAGATATTCTGTTTAGTACTCATTACTGGTTCTTTAGGATTATGTTTAGCAGCAGTTTTCATAATTAACTTAACTAAGTTTCTTTGAATAAAGCCCATATCACTATATCTTATTTCTCCACCAAAGCTATTTTTGACAATAGCAATCTCTGTAAGCTCATGCGGAAAAGCGTTATTAAGTTGCTGTAAACCTCCCGTATGTTTCATACAGCTAATAAACAAACCTATTTTTTTGCTTTGCAAAACACCCAAATTACTAACACAAAACTCCTTTACTTCTTTTAACAAACTACCAGCATATACTGGGCTACCAATAATAATATTTTTATAATTATTTATATCTATAATGGCACTCTGCTTAAGGTTGATTACGGTAACATCAGCTCCTAAATCTTTTACCAGCTTATCAACACATTTTTTTGTTGCGCCATGTTTAGTAGCATAAAGTATTAATGTTTTCACTTTAATTCTCCGTTTCATTATTTAAGATTTTTAGCTTATTAACTAGCTTATTAAATGCTGTGTACATTACATTAAGCTCTTCTACACTTAAATCTTCAAATAAAGCCAGTATAAACTGCTGATCTTTGTTTTTACGATTACTCCAATACTGCTCATATTCTTTTGTTAGTTTTAAGGCAGTTATTCTACTATCGTCTTTTTGCTTAACAAATTGCAGGTAGTTATTTTTATGCAACTTTAATGCTAGCTGTTTTACATTTTGGCGGGAGCTACCCATCGCTTCTGCAACCTCACTTAATGAAGGATTATTGTCCAAAAACTGAGAGACAATTACAGTTAAAAACCACTGTTTTGTAGTAATGTTACCCTGCAAATGTTTGTCGCCTATAGTTTGTAGCTTATTGGCAAGTAAAAAAATAGTACCAAACAAGAACTTTTTTTGTTCTAAGTCATTCATAAAATCACCCCTAGTATAAGTAGAACTATTATATATATACGTAATATATTACTGTTTACTTAATTTGTCAATAAAAAAGCAAAAACAATATTAATAATTTTAAAAAGCTTGTTTAGTGCTTTATAATGTTTATAAATGTTTTTACTAGGTAAACAGTGTTATAAGCTAACAGTTATAATTTTATTCTTTACCACTCAATGTTTTTTACAATAAACTTATAGTTTAAGCTAAAGGAAGGATGTATAATTATGCCTAAAATTTTTAATAAGGATTCAGTAGAATACCAAATCAACCAAAAAAGATGTGCTGACTTTTCATGGATGTCGGCTGGTAATTTAGCCAAATTAGTTAATGCTAAACACTTAAATTTTAGTATTCGTTGTCTTAATTCTGATAAATTTTCTTACCCCTATCATTATCATCATAATGCAGAAGAAATGTTTGTTATTTTAAGTGGAAAAGCCCAATTACGTACTACTACAGGCATAACTGAAATTTCGCAAGGGGATATTGTTTTTTTTGAAATGGGAGAAACTAGTGCTCATCAACTGTATAATCACAGCGATGAATCTTGCGTTTTTTTAGATATTTGTACTAACATGGGTTTTGATTTATGTGAATACCCTGATTCAGGTAAAATGGCTAACTTAAGTACCAA
This sequence comes from Clostridium sp. 'deep sea', assembly GCF_014931565.1. Lineage (NCBI taxonomy): Bacteria > Bacillati > Bacillota > Clostridia > Eubacteriales > Clostridiaceae > Clostridium > Clostridium sp. 'deep sea'. The sequence goes on along the minus strand of NZ_CP063353.1, from coordinate 3,491,862 downwards.
GCAAGTATTGCAAAACGGTAAAGAAGTTGATTATTTTAAAGATGAAGATAAAGTGAGAGAAATATGGAGTAATCTTAAAAGTTAACAAAGGAGCAGATAAAAAATAGTTATTAAATATCAGCTAGAACATTTTGATGAACGGTACGGAGACACATTCACTATTTATAATTGTTGTTATCTTAACGATTCAGTTGAATACTTAGCTAATGTGTATAAATTACAATTCTATAAAAAAAGACAGCCAGCAATTTAAAAAATCTATTTTCCTACTATCTCCTTTGCTAATGGCCTCTTAAATCAAAGAAGGTAGGGTATCCGCTATCACTAATTACTACATAGTATAAGTTATCATAACTAGATTCATTTTTTATACAGTTAAACACTAATTCACCATGCTCTAAATACATACTGTTCAGTTTGTAACTATTGGTTTTAACAACATCAACATTTACAGAATATCTACTTTTTTTAGCATTTTTAAACTTTATATTACTAAAAAACTGTTGTAATTCTAGCAAGGATAACTCAGATTTAATTAAAGCACAGCTTAAAAAGTCCATACCATTACCATTACCTGTTAGTTTTCCGCAAATACTATTAATATTTAAAATACTTGTATGATTTGGTAGTTTGATATCCTCTATTTGCGTGCTAAACCTATTTAAAACAACATTATTAATAAGTGGCGTAACAAAAAAGGCGGATATGAATAAACATATTAGCACTCCTATAGTAATACCTACTATTGTCTTTGTTTTCATAATAAGCTCCTATTTCAGTTTTATAATGGTTCATCAACACTTTACCTAAAAATGTTGTTCTAGTTGTTTAGTATAACAAAGTTAACCTAAATGTAAAGGAAAAACTATTTCATTTAATTTAGGTATTATTGTTGAATTATTTTTGTATTTATTGTAAAATATTAGTGTTAAATCTATTTTCAAGAAGCAAAAAAACCATAATGCATTAATATTCGATTTCCCTTAATCTTATTATATTTTAATTTTTTTCTATCTCAACTCTTCTTAACACATTACTCAATGGCTTGTTTATTAACAAGCCTATTTTTTTTAGTAATAGCGAAATTAATCCTTGACACACCTTTATATTTGTGTTATGATGCTCGATGTTATGTTAATAAGAAGTTAGTAAGGACACAGAGTATTAATTTTTTGCATTTAATCTTATCGTTTTATTCAAAATTATATGTACTTTTCATTTTATATGAAGTAAGCCCCACTCTTTTCACAGATGAATTTCCTTAAAACTCGCTTAACTTAATAGTAATTAGCCCGTTAACTTTAACAGGTTTATTTATTAATGCCTATAGGTGTTCTATAGGTATGGTTCAAGTTTATTTTAATGAGAGGATGTGAAAATATGAACCAAGAATTATTAGTGGCTTTAATAGGACTCTTTTTGATAACATCATTTACAAATGTGTTAGCCACTCTAAAAACTATCTTAATGTCTAAAAAAATTATGAATCCTGTTTATATAGTAGTATTTATTGATGCCATGATATTTGCAACAGTTGTTACTAAGGTAACTAGCTCAAATGGAATTCACTTTACAATAGCTTATGCCCTTGGTAAAACCCTTGGTGTTTTTATAGGTAACAAGTTTGAAGAGCGTTTAGCTTTGGGAATTTTAGAAGTAGATATCTTTGTAAAAAATAAAAACAAAATGATTGCTATTGCTGAAATGTTAAGGACTGAGGGTTACTCGGTTAATAACTACTTAGCACGGGGAATTAATGGCGACAGAAGATATAAAATTGAAGCAGTTATAAAAAGAAAAGAGTTTAAAAACTTAGAGCAAATAATACATGACTGTGGTGTAAGTGAGCCAACTTTAAAGGTTAAAAACGTTAGTAAAGTTAATGGCAAACTTACTGTAAGTAGAGCTAAGTAAAACTAAACTTTATACATCATATTAAACTGATTGCCTAAAGCAATAATGATTCTTAAAATATATGTGTTACATATTATACTTTTTCTCATATTGCATAAGTTGATTAAGTTACTAAAGCTTAAGTAGTTTAATATTAAGTGCGGATTTTTAATATAACTCTATAAATATTGGTTACAATAAACAAAAGTTATGCTTCAAACTACACATTACAGGATAGTTTGAAGTATAACCTTAAAAAAGAAATTGCCATAGTCTCCTCATATCCTAAATATGAATCTTAAAATTCTCAAACTCGAATATTCCCTCGCCCTGTTTTAGCTTATTTTGTTTTTGTATATTGCAAAAAGCCTCCTGAACTTCTGTTATTAAACTTACGGGTATGTTAAGGTCATTATGAGCAGGTAGTATTTTGACTACATCCTTATATTTTAGTAGCTTTTCCACAGATTCTTTAAATTTTAGCGGATTAGTAGTAGGATAAAACGCATATAAAGTTCCTTTATAAATTAAGTCTCCTGTAAATAATAACTGGTATTTTTTATCATAAAAACACATATGACCTGGCGAGTGACCTGGGGTATGAATAACCTCTATTTCTCTATTTCCTAAATCTATTAGGTCTTGATTCTCTAGTACATTATTTGGCTCTCCTGAAAATACTACATACTTATTTATGTTAAAACCTGTAGGTAATTCAGTTACACCTTTTACTACCATTTCTTTTACTGCATTTAGGGGTACCCCTATTCCTTTAGTAATCCATTTATATTCATCTTTATGTACATAAATATACTCAAACTCATGATGATTGCCAATATGGTCCCAATGCATATGGGTAGCAACTACTCTAATAGGTAAATCTGTTAGTTTACTAATTTCATCTTTTATGCTAGCAATACCTATACCAGTATCTATTAGTAAGGCAAATTCATTGCCTATTAATAAGTAAGAATGGACCTGCTCCCAGTGTTTATATTCGCTTATTGCATATGTTTTTTCATTAATTTTATCAACTGTAAACCAGCTCATTGTGACTCTCCTCCCAAATGTTTGTGTTAGCCTAGGCTTGCTAATATTTTATGTTTATAATTCAGTATATCTCAATGATAAAATTGACGCAATTTAATTTAATTAGGTATAATTAAGCCCAGAAAGTATTAGGTGATGAAATGGATAAACGTGAATTTATAGTAAAAACAGCTGCTTGTTTAATACATGAGCATGGCTATAATAATGTAGGTATTAAAAGTATTTTAGAAAAGGTATCTATACCTAAGGGCTCTTTTTATTATTATTTTAAGAGTAAAGAAGAGCTTGGTTTAGCAGTTATAGATTATTATATTAATGATATTATACTACTTACCAGCAATGCAGATAAATCCATACAGGGTATTTACAATTTGTTTAATTTATTGTTTAAAAGATTTATTAATAATCAATTAAAAAAAGGTTGCCCTATAGGTAATCTTATCCTAGAACTAGCTGATGAAAATGAGTGTTTTCGATTAAAGTTATTGCAGTGGTATAGGGTACTAGAATGCTTTATAGAAGGTATCTTAATAAATAATAATATAAAATCTTCTCACAATAAAGCTAAAGCTATTATAGCAGCATTTGAGGGAACAGTTTTATTAGCAAAACTAGAAAAGGATATTAGTCATGTAGAGGCTTTTAATAATTACATGTTTAAGGCTATATTAAACAGTTAATTGTTTATAGCCTTTTTTACTTGAAGTATATAACTAATATCCTACCCAACCTATTATCTGTTATATGCTATTATAATATATTTATTGTTTAAATCCTGCTCTAATTTTTTTATTTTGTTTAAATCGTTGACACTTAGGTTAGCTAGTTTAACATTTTTATCATTAAGCATTATATAACACCCCTCTAAATAAGGCTAAATTTAGTTAATTTTATAACTATCTTTAATAGTATTAACATCTTACGCATAATTATATATTAAAAAAATATTTTAATAATAGACCAATTATTTAGGATGATTGTATGAAAAGATCTAGCTTTGTTTTAGGTTCGTTTATAGTTGCTCTCTCTAGTGTTTTAATTAGAATTATTAGCTTTGGTTATCAGGTATTTTTAATACGCTCAATAGGGGCTGAAGGCATTGGCATTTTTCATATGATATTGCCTATTTTTATGATTGCATTAACAATAACCAACTCTGGATTACCAACAGCTATCTCCAGACTGGCCTCAAAAAGTAAAGCAAGTAATGATGATTATTACATAAGAAGATCCTTTAGCATAGCTATATCTTTTGTTTTTATACTATGTATTATTGTAAGTTCTGTTTTGCTCTTAGGCGCTAAAAATATAAGTTTGTTTATGTTTGGTAATAAAAAATATAGTTCACTTATTATTCTATTAATGCCTGCTGTACTATTTGTTTCTGCTAACTCCCTCTTTCGTGGTTTATTGTACGGACTAAATAAAATGCTAATTGCCAGTATATCGGAGTTTATTGAGCATATAACACGTTTTATTAGTGTAATTTTATTAGTAGTGTTTATTATTCCTAACAACTCTAGTAACTTAATAAATGTAGCGTTTATAGGCATTAGTATTGGTGATTTTTTTGCACTTTTGTACCTCTATAAAAATTACAAAAAGACCTACCCCAGTAGGTATAAGATTATATCCAGAAAAATAAGCTATTTTGCAGTTATCAAAAGCTTAGTTTTATCTTCTATTCCACTAACTCTTATTAGTGTAAGTAGACTAATCAGTCAATCTGTCACAGCAAAGATGCTGCCAGCTATGCTTATAAAATCAGGCTTTACAGCTGTATTTGCTACTGAAACTTTTGGCAGAATTATGGGCATGACAATGCCTATTATCTTTGCCCCTTTTATGTTTACATCTGCTATTGTAATTAATTTAATACCAAGCCTAACACATCAAGCTGAGCAAAAAAATACTACTGCTATAAAAAGAGACATAAAAATAGCCAATCGTTTAATATTGGCTATTACCATACCCTTAGCATTATTAATTTTTATATTCAGTAACGATATTGGTACATTTTTATTTAATGATATTTACGTTGGATCTTATATTAAATATCTTAGTTTAAGCACAGTTTTTTTATCTGTAAATCATATATCTTTTGGCATTTTATATGGTTTGCAAAAGGGTAAATTTGCTACTTTAAATAGGCTTATAGGTACTATTATATTGCTTGTTTCTATTTTTGTTTTGGTTCCTAATCCCCAGTACAATATTTATGGTTTTATTTATGGTTTTACCGCATCAGCTGTCGTAACATTTATCTTAGACAAAATAATTATTAAAATCTCATTTAAAAATTAGCGTATTATTAACTTTATTCTCATTTTTTAATGTGTGTAACATTTTAACTTACACTTCACAATGCATTTTTTGCTCAGCTTCATACCAAACTACATTAAAGCTTTTACCTTTACCGCAAAATACCGAAGACGAACTATACTCTCTATCGGCCTCTTTACTATAATTTATTGCTTTTATTACCTGCTCACTATTATGGCAAACATCATAACCACCAAAAACTAACCGAATCATGGCCTTACCGTTAGTAAATGACCTAAGTTGCAAAGGATAATCCATAAAACAGGCTACTGGTGCTCTTCCTATAATAAGGGCAGTATTATTTAAAACTTGTGGAGACTCAAACTCTCCATTACGCTTTTGAATATCAGCTAATACCCTACCCATATCATTATTACTAACCTTAATTTTAAAATGATAATATGGCTCCAAAAGTACATTATCTGCTTTTTCTAAACCCTGCCTTAGTGCCCTAAGAGTTGCTTGTTTTAAATCTCCACCACTGGTATGTTCTTGATGTATTTTTCCTGTTAATAAAGTTATTTCAACATCAGTTAGTGGACTTCCAGCTAATAAAGCCCTATGGCTTTTTTCTAATAGGTGTTGTTTTACAAGGTTTTGACTACCTATATTAAGTTTATCTATATGACAATTACTCTTAAATAAAATACCACTATTTCTTTTCCCAGCTTTAATTTGTAAATGTATTTCAGCATAATGACGATAAGGTTCATAGTGTCCATAACCTATAACTAAATTAGAGATTGTCTCTTTATACAGTATTTGAGGCTTTTCGAAGGTAATTAATAAGTTAAATCTTTTTTCTATTATTCGTTGTAATACCTCTAGTTGAATAGGACCCATAACTTGTATACTTAACTCTTGTAGCTGTTCACTCCACTGTACATTTAAAGAGGGATCTTCTTCATTCAGTAAATTAAAAATTTCAATAACTTGTTTACTGTTTACTGATAAGTCATAACTAACTCTCGACTTTAAGGTTGGCTGAATTTTATCACTGTTAGTATTATTTTTAATATTACCAATAATTAACCCTGGATAACTACGGTTTAAACCTGTAACAGCAACAAGTTGTCCTGCTGTTGCTTGGCTTTTATTTAGATATTTTTTACCATTATACTCTCTAATTGAGGTCACTTTGTCATTAAACTTTAGCTTATCCTTGCTATAGTTAATTTCATTTCTTACAGCAAGTTTTCCACTCATAATTTTTAGGTGTGTTACTTTGGCATTGTTGTTATCGTGGCTTATTTTAAAAACCCTACAGCTAAAGCTTGTATTACTGTTATATTTACTATTTGCAAGTTTTGTGACTGTGTCAAAAAACTCTTTTACACCTATATCTTTTAAGGCTGACCCACTTTGGCATATATGAATTTCGTTATTTGCAATTAATTCACTTATTTTATTATGCCAAATTTCTTTACTAAAGTTGTTTTCACTATAAAGATCTAAAAGCTGTTCATTATACATAGCTGAAAATTCAAAGAGGTTTTTATCATTAAGATTATTTATAAAACAAACATCTTGGCTTAAATTATCATGTATTTCTTGTATAACTTTATTTATATTTGCTCCAGCTCTATCTATTTTATTAATAAAGAAAAAAATTGGTATTTTATGTTTTTTTAGTAAGTAAAAAACTGTTTCAGTATGACCTTGTACACCCTCTACAGCACTTAAAATTATTATGGCATAATCCATTATTTTAATAGCTCTTTCCATTTCAGTAGAAAAATCTATATGACCTGGGGTATCAACAAGGTAATAACTATTGTTGTTGTATTTAATTACTGCTTGCTCAGTAAAAATTGTTATTCCTCTGTTTTTTTCTATTTCATGGTTATCTAAAAAAGAGCTCTGAAAGTCTACCCTCCCCTTGTTTGTGATTGTATTGGTATAATAAAGTAGTGACTCAGAAAATGTTGTTTTACCTGCATCAACATGAGCCAAAACTCCAATTGTTATATTCATTTTAACTCCTGTTTAGTTAATAAGGCACTTAACTGTTCAACTGAATCAACCAGGTAAGTTGGTGAGCATTGTGTTATTTCTGGCAATGAGCCATAACCATAACTAACTGCTATGCAGTCTATTTTATTATTAATAGCACCTAACATATCATATTTACGATCACCAATCATTACAACGTCTTTTAAATTTTGAACATCTAATTGTTTTAGGGTGTGATTTATGATTTTAGTTTTGCTAGACCTTGAACCATCTAAATTGCTGCCCACAATTATCCTAAAGTAAGTGTTTAATTTAAAATGATTTAACACTCTCTCAGCAAATACGGTAGGTTTTGAGGTTGATACTGCAACTATTTTATTTTTTTCATTAAGTTGCTTTAACAGCTTAGCTATTCCTGGGTATAATTTGTTTTCAAATATACCAGTATCTTTAAAATATTCACGGTAATAATCAATTGCTTGATATGCCTGTTTTTCGTTAAAGTTGTAAAACTGCATAAAGCTATCTTTAAGTGGTGGACCTATAAATTTTTCTAAGTTATCTAAATTAGAGACGTCTATACTAAACTTTTTTAGAGCATGCTGAACTGATTTTGTGATACCAACCTTGGGATCTGTTAAGGTTCCATCTAAATCAAATAAAATATATTTGTAACTCATAGCTTCTCCTTATTACTCAGTTTTTCACTTTTAATATATCACATATTTCTCTATAACAGTTATTAATATTAGTCTAGGAGCAGAATTTTATTTACTATACTGCGTAAGCTTTATAAATATTTAGCTAAAGAAAAGTAACACAGCTGATTAACTAAAGCCAAAGCTCATATAAAGCTTTGGCTTTAGTTTTTAACCTTATTTAGGTATCCATATTAACTTTCACCGTTAATAAGCTACTGAGGCTTAGTTTTTCGTACTGGCATCCATAGTTCACATTCGTAGTTATCACAAGAGGTGTTTCCTGGTGGAAATACTAACAATTCATAATCTAAAATTTGCTCATAATTACTGTTTGGTAACCATTCAGTTGTAATCTTTGCCCAAACTGCAGATATAGGGTGTAAGTTATCTGTTAGTTTACCTTTTGCTGTAAATACAGCCCAAATACCTGCAGGTATTTTACATGTTTGCAAGTCATCATAATGATTTTCATCTTGTTCAGCGCCTATTGCTATTACTGATTGACAGTTTTTGTTGTATTTAGTAAAGCCCATTTGCCACATAGGGGATCTGTAAAGCTTATACTTAGCCAGCTTTTTATCGATATCCTTTCCTAAAAACTCATCCCAAATCTGCCATTCTTCTTTCATCGCTTCTTTCCAACTAATAGCCTGTTTTCCGGTAGTTTCATTAAGTACTTCATTAATGGTTTTGCTTTTGCATGTACTTACTACTCCCACTAAGTTAAAGCTTTCTTTTTCAACAATTCGATATTTCATATTGCTTACTCCTTCAACAGATATTTTAAAGGATATACGAGTATATGATTTTAGGCTAAGACCTTTGGTTCGTGCTAAAGTAGGAGTTACACCATGCATATTTTGAAAAGCACGTGTAAAAGAATCAGGAGAGTTATAACCATATTTAAAAGCAATATTAATTACTTTTTCATTACTAGCTAATACATCTAAGCCAGCAAGGGTTAATCTCCTTCTGCGGATATACTCAGATAATGAGATGCCTGTAATATAAGAAAATACTCTAGCAAACTGATTTCTAGAACAGTAGGCAATTTTAGCTATCTCATCGTAATCTATATCGTTGAGTAGATTTTGCTCTACATAATCTATAACTCCTTTAATCCTGCTTAACATATTACTCACTCCTTTAATCACATAGTACAATATCTGTTTGTTAAAAACCCTACAAGAATAATCTTTTAGTGCATGTTTAAGTTTTTAATTATTATAAAGGTGGGTCTTAAAAAGCCCACCTGATACAAAACATAATTATATTTTAACTGCCCAAAAAATTGATCTTGGTAATTTATGTTGATATGGCTCACAGTTATAGTTACCGTAATGATTTATAATTCTAAAGCCATTTTTTAGTAACCAGCCCTGAACTTCTGCTGTGCTAACAGGATGTTTTTGCTGAATATAGCTGCACTCTATTACCTCTTTATTAGGCTTTACTACTTTACAATACCTCTCAAACTTGCAAATACGTTTTTTAACATTAAAACTAATTAACTTACGAGTAGATTCTATAATAGAACCATCTTGAGCTGTTCCGCAAATAGACCTATGAGTTATACCAGTATCCTGCCAGTTTTTTGCTAAATCACCTTCCATATGATCATTATCTACATATAAGTAACCACCAGCTTTAAGGCTTTTTGCAGCTTTCTTTATACAACTTTCTTGCTCAACTGGTGTAGCCAGTTCATAAAAACAGTTACATGCTAGTAATACCAAATCAAAACCTACCGGCCATTGTTCTTGTATAACATCTTGGCATATTAATTCTACTTTATCATTTATATTTAACTTAACTATTTTGAGCTTAAACCAATCTAACATACCTTTTGCTTTGTCTAAACCTGTTACAACATGTTCATCTAAGGCTAAGGGTATTGATATCCTTCCTGTGCCACAAAAAGGCTCTAGTATTTTATATTTATTATTCTTTATAAGCTTTTTCAGCAAAATAACATCTTTTGTGCCTGTTTCTATTTGGTCGTAAATATCAGCTATATAGGTTTCTACATCATACATATTATTTCTCATTAAGATCCTCCTAAAATATTAACACCTCACTATAATTAACATTATATTTTCTTATTAATCATTCACTATTCTATTTAGGTTGTAGAAAAAATTTTCTGGTAATGTATGCGTAATAAATAGCTAACGGACTAACAATAATTAGTTGTTTAGCTAATCCTAGAGTATTAGGTATTAATACTCCTAAAATACATGCAAAAATAATTATTAACATATCGCTAAGAATTACCTTAATTGTTTTATTTTCATCTTGAACCAAAGTGTTTTTTATAAGTAACAAACATCCTCCTATAAATGCTACTGCAATCCAAAGTGTTTTCGGATGTTGTACGTTTGATACCGGTATGCAAAAAAAACCTAAAATAGATGCAAAGCTTGTTAAATATGATATAACAACTAACATTGGTATTTTAAATTTTATACTTTCTTGTTGTAACGTTTCGGCTTTAATCACATCACTACTTACTAATTCTTCAACTGATATATTAAAAATTTTCGCAATTTTTAGTAAATTATTTGTTTCTGGCTTAGATAATCCGTTTTCCCATTTGGAAACTACCTGCCTACTTATACCTAATAACTCTGCTAGATTTTCTTGAGATATTTTATGTTGTTTTCTTAATTGTTTTAACTTTTGAGATATATTAATCACTCTCACCTCCATACTTATTGTAGTGATATTTGTAGTTGTTTACTACCAACCACAAAAAAAATTTTGTCAACTAGAGGTTGCAATCTTAAAATATATTATATTTATATACTTTTAGTACTAAACTCTCTGTTAGTGTTTCTTTTTCTATATAACCGCGGTGTTAATAAAGTATAGCTTTTAAAGACCTTAGAGAAATATGCGCTATCTTTAATTCCCACACTTACAGCAATATCTGTAATACTAAGGTTTGTGTTTATCAGTAAACTTTGAGCTTTATAAACTCTTCTTTGGTTAATATAATTAACAGGTGATATTCCTAAATATAATTTAAATTGTTTTATAAAGTAATTAGGATGAAAGTGCACTTGTTTAGCTAAAAAGCTTATTTTTAAATCTTCAGCTAAATGTTCTTCAATGTATAACATAATATGATTGATCCAACTAGATGATTGTGTTAAATTTATATTTAAATCAATTTCATTGTTATCTAACATAAATGCTAATAAATTTAGCAAAATTGCTTTAATTTTTAGGCTTGAACTTAGCTGATTACTTTTATTAAGTTTATAAATAGCCTTAAACATATTACTTATTTTTGTAAACTGTTTAACATTAAGCTGCAATATAAAAGGCAATTTTAAAATATCAAAGAGATTTAGCTCACCTATTTCAGCAGTAAAATGACACCAGTACTTTGTAAAATAATTTTTATTAACGCAAGAATAAGATTGCAGTATATTAGCAGGCATATATATTAGCTGAAATTTTTGGGGGTATATTTCAACATCACCAATTTTTAACCAACCTTCTCCACTCTCAATAAGGTAAAGCTTGTTGAAACTAGGAATGTAATTTATATCTCTCCAATCCTCATTAACAGTTAAATAACCACCTGTTAAAAAGTTAACTTTAATATTATCTAGGTATTTTTTAATTAAAGCTTGGTTCATAAGAACACCCCCTTAGTTATTTTATCATAAGCTAAAGGGGTGTTAGGTTTAATTTATAATTAATTATTTCAAAAATACCTCTATTACAGGAACCTCCACATTTGGTTTACGAACAGGTAGTTCAAGAGATACTGTATTTTTACCCGTTTGAGGTGTTAACATAGGGTAACTATCTTGAACTAGTTGGTTAAACTGCACCTCTGAGGCATCATTAAGTAGCTGAGCATATTCAATTTTACCAGCCATATTATCTAGGTGCAGGTATTTAAAAGGCCAGCTAAATAAATGAACATACAGCCTATTTTTTTGCGCATTATAGGTTAAGCGACAATCCTCTGGACAAGTATATTCTGGGGGAGCTTGAGTACAGCCATAAATTGCTCTATTATGGCGTTTCATCCACTCACCAATGCCTTTTAGCCTACTAATAGCTCTTTCATCAAACTCTCCTCTACCAGTTGGCCCTACATTTAATAGCAAGTTTCCACCTTTAGAAACTGAATCAATTAACATTTTAATTAACATTTCTACACTTTTCCAAGAGTATTCATCTCTATAATATCCCCAAGATCCACTAAAGGTTTGGCAGGCCTCCCACACTACGGGCTTACCATTAACTTTTAACCATTCTCGAGGCTGATATTGCTCTGGGGTTTTAAGGTCTTGGTCAATCTCTAAACGATCATTTAGTATTATATTAGGTTGTAACTCTCTTACTAATTCTATGAGCTTTTCACTCTGCCATACCTCTTTACCTTTACCCTTAAAACCTTCTTTAGGGTCAATAGAGAAATCAAACCACATAATATCTATAGGACCAAACTTACTTAATAGTTCTTTAGTTTGATTATGTAAATATTCAGCATATCTTGTTAGATTTCTATTAATATCGTTGGCTTTATATTGTGAATTATCTCTCATAGGGTGATATATGTCTGCTGTATAATCTTCATGATACCAATCTAATAAAGAGTGATAAAAACCTACTTTTAATCCTTCATTTCTAAAACTCTCTACCATTGGTTTTAATAAATCTTTACCATAGGCAGTATTTGTTGATTTGTACTTAGTATACTTGCTATCCCATAAACAAAATCCTTCATGGTGTTTAGTGGTCACTACAAAGTACTTCATACCAGCATTTTTAGCTAATTTAGCCCAAAGTTTGGGGTCATATAAGTCTGGATCAAAGTGTTTAAAGTATTTATTATACTGCTCTTTAGAGATTTTTTCGTAACTCTGAACCCACTCATGACGTGCTGCTAAAGCATATAAACCCCAGTGGATAAACATTCCAAATCGATCTTGGGTAAACCACGAAGTATCACCCGGTGTTTTAGTTGGAACAAACATCTTATTACCTCCATTTAACTTGTAGTAAGTATCTATAATTATAAAAGATTATTAAAATTATTACCTGTAATTTATTAAGCTTTTATTGGAAAATAATAAGATGAATTTTTATTAGTCTCAAATTTAATATAAATAGTTTATAACCCTAGTTAAAGCTTTAAAAATCAAATTCAATATTAATAATGTAATATTTTATGCAACTTAATAGCTTTACTAGCTCTAATTTTGGGTTTTCAAATAACTATTTAAACTTATAACAATTATAAGTTTAAGTTTTTTGCTTATTTAAGCAGTTTATACATCTCATACTGTGAAAACTGCTCAAACTTCATATTAAGTTTATTGCAGAATGTATGTAATAGTGAATTGTTGGCATAAAAGGCTCTCCAGGTTTTACTATTTAAATCTATTGCAGACTTTTTAAGCAATGCCTTAGCAATGCCCTGCAATCTATAATTTGGATGTACCCATATATATATTATTCGATCTTTAGTAGCAACTAATCCCGCAATAATTTTATTGTTTTGTTTATAACAATAGTATTTAGCAGGAGATTCTTTAAAATAGGTGAACTGTCCTTGCCAAGGTAAGTGACTAAAATCTACTTTTCGTAGTTTTAGTATTTCATTATAGCTACTATCTTCAATTTTGTTATAGATATCTACATTTACATCTTTAAAGGGTGAATCAGTTAATTCTAATTTACGGTAGGTTAAGTTATATATTATTTCGTAATTTAATTTTTTATAAAACTTTATAGCCCTATCGTTATTACTGAGCACTTCTAAAAATAGCTGTTTGCAATTAAGCTCTTTTGCTAATTGCTCATGATGTTGCATTAAATCTTTAGCAACTCCTGTTCCTCTTTCACATGCAACAACCGCCATACCACCACATCTTAGGGTTTTTAAACACTCTCCTGTCTTTATACCACCTAACACTATACCTACTAGTTTATTGTTTTTTAGTGCTATAAAAGAGTATTTTCTATCGTTACCTTCTGCTCCAAAGAATCTATTTATAAATGTTGGCTTGTCCATATTAAATTTTATTATGTAATCACTAAAGCCCTCACGAAAAGCCTCAAAAATTTGCTGATCGCTTACCTCTGAACATTTTTTTATGATATGCATTATTTTTGCCTCCTTAAGTTGCTGAGAAATACTTCACAAATAACATCTATTTGCTGATCGGTTATTGGTCTACAAAATGGTCCCGAAACTAACGCAACTCCAATAATTGTACTTACTATACAATAGGTAACTAAATCTAAATTAATATCTTTTATAAAAACTCCTTTAGTAATGCCATTGTTTATTAACTGAAAAAAGTCTTGTTTAAAAGCAATTCGTCTTTTATTAATTATTTGCTCTATTTTAGGATTTTGGCGGGGTAGTGACCAAAACTCTGAGGATAAACATATCCAGTTACGGTATTCAGTATTTTGGAAAGGTTTTAATCTCATATACAAGTAATCTTTAAAGGCTTGTTCGGGATGGTTATTAAAATCTATTCTTTTTATCAGGTCATATTCCATAAAATCAAAACGTTCTTCTAGTGCTAAAAAAATTTCGATTTTATTTTTAAAGTAGTAAGCTATTTCTTGCCTACTGACATTAGCTGCTTGCATTAAGTCACGTAAACTTGCGGATGAATAACTTTTTTGTGAAAATACTATGTAGGCTTTATCTAGTATGTGGTTTTTAAGCTTTGATTTTTTTCTATATAATTCTTCTTGCATCTTCTCCCCCCTAAATTTTATTGTTGCTACAGCCATTGTAACATTTACCACAATAGTAGGACAATAGCTAGATATGGGTGAAATAGAAAGCCCTAAATAATTATTTTATTGTTAAATATTAAAAGAAATCGCCTATAGCGACTCCTCTTAACATTATTTTAGTAAATACTTATATATTATGTTAGTATTTCTGCACCGGTTTCAGTTATTAAAATTGTATGCTCCCACTGAGCAGATAACGATTTATCATGTGTTACCACAGTCCAATTATCCTTTAAGGTGTCGCACCAAGGCAAACCTTCATTAATCATTGGCTCCACAGTTATTGTCATGCCAGGTAATAATATCATTAGCTTTTCATTGGCATTAAAATGGGGAATGAATGGCTCTTCATGAAACTCTAACCCTATACCATGACCGCCATAGTCTTGTACAACAGAAAAACCAAGTGAATTTGCATGTTTTTGAATTGCTTTACCAATATTATTTATGGGCTGATAAGGTTTAGCATTTTCAATGCCTAAATACAAACACTCTTTAGTACATTCAATTAGTTTTTTTGCTGTTGGAATAACATCTCCGACCATATATGTTCTACTTGCATCAGAAAAATAGCCTCCAAGAATAGTAGATATATCTACATTAATTATATCACCATTTTTAAGTACTGTATTTCCAGGTATTCCATGACAAATTACTTCGTTTATTGATGTACAACAACTCTTAGGATAACCGTTGTAGTTTAAGGGAGCTGGAATTGCCCCATTTGCAAGGGTATAGTCATATACAAATTTATCTATTTCTTGAGTTGTAATACCTGCAGTTATTTTACTCTGTAGGTTATCTAATATACTTGTAGTAATAACAGCACTTTTTCTAATTCCTGCAATTTGCTCTTTAGTTTTTATTAGTGCTGTTGGTGGTAAAATGTATCCCTCTCTCACTAAGGCACTTAAAACGCTATCTTTTTCTATATGACAGTGTTTATACTTTTTACCACTACCGCACCAACAAAAATCATTTCTATTTAATAACATATTACTTTCACCACTTAACTGATTTTAGTTATTTGGTATCCTACCTCTCTCTTTAAGTAATTATTAAGTTATTGTATTTTTATTAGTATATTCCATTTGCATGTTAACGTAAACCATTTAATCTTATTTAACTTAATGATTTTACGATATAAAATATATGCATATGATATTATTAATATTTTTAGCTATATAAATAGGAACGCATTATGATTATATGCGTTCCAAATAACTATTTAATTTCTTTTGTTAACTCAGCCAAATACTCTTTTTCTGGAGTACTTAAGTATGGAGCAAGATTATTATAGACCTGATTATGGTAATTATTTAACCAACTTAATTCTTCTTTGCTTAATAATTCTGGCAATACAGGTTTAGTATCTATAGGAGTCATTGAGATGGTTTCTAATTTATAAAACTCTCCAAACTCTGTTTTTTGATGCTCTGCAACTAACACTGTATTTTCTATTCTTATACCATGACGGTTATCTTTATAAACACCTGGTTCATTGGTAATAATCATACCTAGTTTTAAAGCAACGTTATTTTGACCACATCTTATGCTATGGGGGCCTTCATGTACACCTAGTAAAAATCCAACGCCATGACCTGTACCACATTTATAGTCTAATCCATTGTCCCACATAGGTTTACGGGCTAATATATCTAAGTGTGGTCCACAAGCACCCCTTAAAAATTTAGCCATTGCTAAGCCAATATGAGACTTAAGAGTAATTGTATAATCAAATTTTTGCTCATCACTTAGCTCTCCTAAAGCATAAGTACGAGTAATATCAGTAGTGCCATCGTAGTATTGACCACCTGAGTCTAGTAATAAAAATCCGTTAGGTTTAAGGTATGAAAAATTTTGCTGTGTTGCAGAGTAATGCATCATTGCAGCATTGCTTCCATAACCAGCTATAGTATTAAAGCTTTCTCCTATATAAAGGTCTTGCTCGGCTCTTAATTCTTTAACTTTTTGGGCTACACTTAGCTCTGTTAAATTGCCACTGTTTACGTTTTCTAAAAGCCATTTATGAAACTTAAACATAGCAACACCATCTTTAATATGACAATTGCGAAGGTTTTTAATTTCTGTTTCATTTTTAACAGCTTTTAATCTGGTTGCAATGTCACCTTTTGCAACAGTTTTAACAGTGTTTTGTAACGCCTTAATCAGTGATACACTGGTGTACGCTGGAGAATAAAGAATTTTATTTACACTAAGTCCATTAAGGAATGGCTGAATATCTTCGTACCTATGAATAGTAACCCCATCATTAATTAAACTAGTTAAAATACTCTCGGGAACTTTACTTTTATTAATAAATAAGTGGCTTTCATTTTGGGTTATTAAAGCATAAGAGATTACTACCGGGTTATACTTAACATCATCTGCTCTAATATTAAAAATCCAACAAATATCATCGAGGTTTGGCACTAAGTAAGCATCTGCTACCAATTTACTCATTTCTTGGAGTATTTCTTTTAGTTTATCTGTATAAGATTTTCCAGCATACTTAAGCTCTAACGCAAAAACCTGAGTAGCTGGAATGTCAGTTCTGTTGTGCCAAATAGGGCTTATTAGATCATGCTCATAAGAGATTTTTAGGTTTTTTAGTGCAAAAGCTTTATTAAAATTATCATAACTCTTCATCGACATTACATTACCATCAAAGCCAACACATTGCCCCTCTGCTAAATTATCTGTAATCCATTTACTAATAGTAGGTACACCTTGCAAACCCTGCTTAATTAGCTCATATTCGCTTCCTTCTAGCTGCTTTAAGGCCTGTACATGGTATCTTCCATCTGTCCACAATAGGGCTTTATTTTGAGTTATAACAGCCGTGCCAGCCGAGCCAGTAAATCCTGTTATCCACTCTCTGCTTTTCCAATGATTTGCCACATATTCTGATTGGTGGGCGTCAAAACTAGGTATTATGTAACAATCAATATTTTTTTCTTTCATAAGAGATCTTAATTTTGCAACTCTTTGATTAATCATTTTTACCCTCCTGGATTTCTTTTCTCTATGACTATTATGGTAATAATATGGTTAAAGTGCAATAGTTATTTTTAAAGATATTATTATTATTTAAATAAAATGAATATATTTTGAATATTATAAGAAAAACTGGCTCAAAGTAAATTACTTACTTTGAGCCAGTTTTAGGCGGAGGAAATAATCGAAAATAAATTATTTCCAAAAGAATAAACTAGTTAGGATCTGTAGCACACAAAAACTCTGTATTGACACTGTAATTTCTTAAATTATTAAACTCTTTTTTTACTAATACAATTACTGCAAGTATTATTACAAAGTCTATCAAAAAGGTTCCATAATAAACCCACTGAATTCCAAACATTCTTGGCAATATCATCATTACTGGTACATAAAATATTAGCTGACGAGCAATACCAATAATAGCTGCTGGTTTACCTTTATTAATTGCAGGATAAAAAGTCATCATCATAAACATTACTGGTAGTATTGGCAAGAGCATCATGTGCACCCTAAAGTATAATAACGAGGCAGCATCAAATACTCGTGAAGTAAACATTAAACCCAGTACTGCTTTGGGGGCTGCCATAATAATAAGCCAAAATGGTAACATCATTACAGTAGCGCCAATTGCAAATATTTTAAAGCTCTTAATAACCCTGCCGTATTTTTTGGCTCCATAGTTGATACCTATAACAGGTTGTAGAGCTCTCATAAGTCCAAAAACTGGAGTTAAGAGCAAAGTAAAGATTCTATAAATTGCCCCATAAAGAGCTAAGTCGTATGTAGTACCTATTCTGGATATGGCATTAAATACTACTATGGCTTGTATAATACTCATTACAGACATAATAAGAGATGGGATTCCCATAGATAAAATATCTTTTATAACTTTTTTGTCTTTTTTTATAGCAAAGGCATCAGTTTCAAAGGAAGCTTTACCCCTCTTAAAGTAGTATAAACCTACTACTGTATAAACTAACATACCAAGATTTGTACCCCAAGCGGCACCCTCTACACCCATGCCCAGAATTACAATAAAGATATAGTTGGCAATAACATTTACAACTAAACCAAAGCCCATTATAACAGCGGCAGATTTCATTTTACCCTCAGCACGAACAATCATGTTTCCGGCTAAGCCATGTACCCAAAATAAGGTACCAATTACGGTAATTCTAAAATAGGCATTTCCTAAGGCTAATATTTCGCCTGTTCCACCCATTACTCTAACCAACGATTTAGAGAATAACAAAGCCAATATAATATAAACTATGCTAACTAAAATGCTAAGATAATTTACATTTCCTAATAGCTTTTTTTGAGTTTCTTTATCGTTTGCCCCTAGAGCAATACTAAGAGCTGAACCAGCACCTACACCTATTAGTGAACCCAAACCTAAGGTTAATTGAGATAAGGGATACGCCAGCGATACACCCGCTAAAGCAGATTCGCCTACAAATCTACCTACAAATATGGCATCAAATACTGTATTTAACCCGTATAAAACCATTGCAATAACAGCTGGCCATGATATATTAATCATTACCTTCCACAGGTTATTATTTAATATCATTTTCTTTTGCTTATCTTTATTGTTCATGTATTCACACTCCTATTAAGTATATTCTGTTTGATAATCTTATTGATAATTATTATCAATATATACATTGAGTTCATTATAATATATATGCTAAGCAAATACTCTTCCATTTGGTTGAAAACTACTCCAAAAAGGGCACAAATAAATTTTAGTAAATTTATTTGTGCCCTTGGTTTGTATGAATGAAACTTTTTAATAGTAAGAGATTATAGAAAGGTTTTACAGATTAGCTTTAGTCTTAAATTTTTAGTTGTTATCCATTCCCATTTATCGTTTTATCGTTTTTCAAACAGGATTCATGTGAGTAGATATAATATATTCTCCAATCTAATGAATACTTGTCATAAACGACACGTATTACTTAATACATAAGTTTATTTACTCATAATAACCCATACCTAAATGATCAACACAATGAGCATCAGATCCATATACTTTAGGAATAGTGTACTTATCTGCTAGTTCTAAAAATAAGCCACTTGGATAGGTTTCTCCGCAATAAGGCTTACGTAAACCTGTCATATTATAGTCTATTTCATAGTTATGTTGTTTTAACTCTACCATTACTTTTTCTAGTAATGTTTTGTTAGTATAATTGTAAGGAACCTTTTTATTAAAAATGCGAATTAATGTTGGGTGTGCTATTCTTTTAGGTTTATGAGGGCCTAAATTTACTTTTATAGATTTCAGCATGGTATCAAAATACTTATCATAAAGCTCTCTTACCCCTCCTAACATATCAGCTAGTTGCATAAACCTTTGTGGAGACTCATCTAGGCAGTAAAACTCTCCCTTAATTTTTAAAAAATGAATAGCTAATAAACCATCTTCACAACCATATTCATTTAACAGGGTCTTAGTAAACTCTTCATAGCCTTCAAGAAAATGTTCTGTAAATGTTATTTCTTGTAGTCCTATTTTTAAGGCTTTTTCTATATACATTTCATAGCTATCTTTACTGCCATGGGGGCAGATAGGGCTATGAACATGTCCATCTTTTACTACTTTTTTGTTCATATTACTATTCTCCCTTGTTAATTAGCTCTTGTTGTATTTTATTGTTATAAAACTCTGTTAAGCTACTATATTGATTAAGGGCATCTCTACCAGCCTCACTTAGCTCATATTGTCCCCTTTTAATTCTTGTGTACCAGCCATAAAAATTCATATTAAGAATAGACAAGGTTTTACTTCCGGTCCCTATATTTCTGAGCTGTTTTGGAGATAAAACTCCAAGCTGTTTTAAACAGCAGGCGATATGTAAGCAGTTTTCTTTATAAGCAGTCATTAATTTTTTGCCTTTGCTACCACCTACATTATAGTTATTGTTTCTACCACTTACTTCGCAGATAATACTATTCTTTTTCCGTTGAGATAACCTCTTACTTTGTTTTCTGTTAAAGGGCTTAGGGTGGTGAATTACTTGAACTAAGGGTTTTTCAGCTGTAAAAGACACCACAATTACACCCAGCTCGAGTCTACGGGTTAAATACAGCTTGTCTTTCCATTCTCTGTAGTAGGTTTTTTTAGGGCGAGGCACAGCTAGGTAAACCAAGTCTGTTAAACGTTGTCTTTTGGCACCTTGTATTAAAAGCTTCATGTTTAAGGATTTTTTAAGTTCAATCACAATTAACTCATTATCTTTTACAGCAGTAACATCTAAAGTTTTTACCTCACCATCTACTTTATAACCAAGCTCGGTAAAGTAATTGTAAATTGGTAAATATAAATCTGTTTCTTTTATGTTCATTTTTTTATCCTAATTTTAATTGTAGTTATAGTATGTTAAACATTTAAACCTATTGTGTAAAAGCAAAAGACCTTACCTAAACAACATAGCTACAAACATAACCATTTTTGCTGTACTAGCTATAAATAACTTTACATTTAATATTAACATATATTATCTAAAGTGATAATAGCCTGTAAAATACATAGCTTGCCCTCTTTATAAAATAACAAGTTAAAGTCCACAATAATATAATAAGTTATTAATTTGGTCTTATAAAACTAAACCAATCCTAAACTTTAATACTACTATTCCAAAAATCAGTAACTAATTTTTTTATGTTTGAGCCATCTGTTACATACCTAGCGTATTTCCATTCTGGAGGAAATAGTTTTTGGTAATAATTATGGGCAAATCTGGTATCTATTAAAATAACAATCCCTGTGTCGGTACTGGTTCTTATCACTCTGCCAGCTGCTTGCAGCACTTTATTCATCCCAGGATACATATAGGAGTATTGAAATCCTGTGCCATATTCTTTATCAAAATGTTGCTTTATTAAGTTGCGCTCTAAACACAGTGAAGGTAACCCTACACCAACAATAATAGCTCCACTTAACTTCTCGCCTTTTAAATCAATTCCTTCGCTAAACATGCCCCCCAAAACTACAAAGGCAACTAAGCTATGCTCTAGGTTTTCATTAAAAGCATTTATAAACTCTTCTTTTTCGTATTCGTTAAGATACCTCTCCTGCACCATTACCTCTATACTTTCATTTACTTGTTGAATATATAATTCATAAACGTCTAACATATATTTATAAGAAGGAAAGAATACTAAATAGTTTCCTTTTTTATTATTCACAGCACTGTGTATAGTGTTAACAACTTGTTGATAAGTGTGCTCTCTATCTTGATACTTTGTGGATATTCCTTGGTTCACTACTAAACAAAGATTACTAGCATTAAAGGGAGCTGCTAGACTCAAGCCATAACTATTTTCATCACCACCTAATATTTTAACAAAGTAGTTTATAGGCGTAAGGGTAGCAGAAAACAATACAGCTGAGCTGGCATTATTAAGGTAGTTTTTAAGGTTATTTGAGGGGTCTAGGCAAAACAATCTCATTATAAGCTCGTCTTGTATTTTTTCATATATGGTTACATAACGCTCATCATATAGCTCTATTTTCTTTAAAAAATCATAACAGTCAAAATAAAACTCTAATAATGCATCAAGATGTTGCCAATCTACTAACTGCGCAAAAATTTTTTCGGTTCTATGAATAACACCTCTCACTAAATCCACAAACTCTTCGTTATAATTCTGCTCAACAATTGTACTTGTAGTTTCACATACTTTTCTCTGTTCTATTAACAGCTTGTTCATTTTATTTAGGTATTTATATAGAAACTTATCTTTATCTTTTAGCTTCTTTTTTTGCTCTAAAATAGCTTTTTTTGATATTGAACTTGAGTACATACTGCGAGCTCTATCAACTAAATTATGCGCCTCATCTATTAAAAATATATAGTTATTGTCTCCATCATAAAACCAGCCATTTCCTTCAACAAAATAACGCTTTAAAACAGCGCTTGGGTCAAAGGCATAGTTATAATCACAAATAATACAATCGCAATATAGTGATAAATCTAGCGTTAATTCATACGGACATACAGTAAAAAGCTCAGCATACTGCTGTATAACATCTCTATTATAGTGATTGGTGTATTTTAGTAAAGCCAATAAAGCCTCATTTACTCTATCAAAGTGTCCTTTAGCATACTTACAATACTCTGCATCGCATTTTCGTTCACAGTTTAAACAAACTTTATCTTTAGCTGTAATAACAATTCGCCTCATAACTAACCCATGCTGTTCAAGTAAATAAAATGCCTTTTCAGCAACATCTCTACCTATTGTTTTGGCCGTTAAATAAAATATCTTACCATTTTGTTTGGCCAGTGATTTAACCGCAGGAAAAATAGTTGCCATTGTTTTACCAATACCTGTTGGGGCACGTACAAAGAGTTTTTCTTGCATAAGAATAACTTTATAAACACTACTAACTAGTTTTTTTTGCCCTTTACGATATGAGCCAAACGGAAAAACCAACTGCTTAATGCTTTGTTCTTTTAGACAGTTATACTCCAGTTGCAGCTTAGCAAACACTAAGTAACTCTCTAGCGCTTTTCCTACAAACTCTCGTAGCTCGCTTACCTCGTATTGTTTATTGAACTGTTTTGTTTCATAATTATTTAACTCTACATAAGTTAATTGAACTATTATTTGGTTTAAGTCATTTTGCAAAGCATACATTAGGGCATAAACTTTGCACTGCGCCCAGTGTAATAAACTATAGTCTTCTGTTATTTCGGCTAAATCTATTGCCACAGATTTAATCTCAGTTATAGTAGGTATGTTATCTTTAAAAATTCCATCAATTCTGCCATTTAACTCGATATTAGTGTTTTCTATTGTAAATTCATGTTTAATGGTTATCTCCGACTCAAAATTTATATACTCATTTTTAAATCTTTTTTGAATTTTTTGATGGGCTTTAATGCCATCTACGGCTCTATTGTTGCTTAAAAATACTGATTTTATATCACCAGACTTAAAGGCAAATTGCACAAAATCACCAACAGAAATTTTAATTTTATTATTTATCATTTTTACACACCTACGAAAATATGTTTGCTTTTATTGTAACATAATATTAATTATTACTCTATTTTATAAACATAGCTTTATTGGCTTTAGGAAGTTCTTAAGTTTTTAAAGCCTGACCCCATTTATTTAATAAATAAAAAGCCCTAAGAATATTCTTAAGACTTTTTTGCTATCTTTATTAAGTTATTTTACTTAAACTTGCTAAAGAAATTATACATTATTATATATGAATGTTCATAACTTAAATGTTGTTTCGGAGCAAACTTATTGTCACCTACTCCATTCATTATTTTATTTGAGGCAACAAAGTTAACACCAGATTTTGCCCATGTAAACATTTCATTTTCATCTGTAAAGTTCATATTCTGAGAGCTTGTCTCTAGTTCTAAAGTATTTGCCACATTTAAGAGAATAGCAGCTGCTTGTTCTCTAGTTATTAAAGCATCTGGATCAAATAGTTTATTGCCTACCCCACCCATTATTTTTAAGCTTTTAAGATTAAATATACGTTTATCGGAGCAATCATAGTAGGGATAGTTAGACCTTGTACGTTCTTGTACACTACCATCGGCAGCGGGAACACCCGACAAGCTTCCACACATATACCATGCTACCGAAACACCTTTTTCTTCACAGTACTCTTTAAGGCTTTTACCTGTTTGTTTTTCTATTAAGTTTGCTACCAATAAAGCAAAATCTTCCCGAGTTATATCTTTGTGATATAATGCTAAAAATCTATTATCATCTGGTATAATGCCAGCCTCTTTTGCTTCATTACAGGTATTAACAGCATAACTATGTGGAGCTTGTGGAGTTATTGCTCCCCATATATTGGTTAAAGTAGCTGGTGTTACACTCTTAGTAGTTTTTACTAACACCTTATTCAATAACTCTATCTTTTTAAGTAGTGGCATGTCTGGTTTTTCCAAATAATGTTTACGAAAACCCCAATTATTGTTTTCTGATAACGCCTCAAAAAGTGTTGCAAAATCCTCAAAGTAGTTTGTTAAACTATATCTTCTTATAAAGTAATCATCATGTTTATCCGACCACTCATCTTCATTGTATTCTAAGCCATCATTTATGCTTGTCCATTCACTTTTAAGTTTATCAAAACCATATTTAGCATGTAGATACTTATGTACATAGTGTCCCATTTCATGGGCTATTACCCAGTCACCAAACTTACTTGTGATGTCGGGGTAATAATATAAGGTTACTCTATTGCCTTTATCTGAAAAAGCTCCACCTAGTCTTGTTTGTTTGTAAACAAATTTCACATAGGTGTTTATGCCTTTAGATTTATAGTATGAGGTTATTTCTTTTATTAAACCCTCTGGAAAAGTTCCATACATTCTCTCTATCATGCTTAAAGCATGTTGCTCTTTTAAAAAGCCCTTTTCAATACTAATTTTAAGCCCATATTTTTCCTCTAAACTGGCTTTACTAATACTAGGAAATTTGGGTTCATAATTATCGTCTGTACTAACTTTATCTTCAAATTTTTTGCCTAAGAGCTTTGTTTCAGCACCTTTTTTTATATCATTCATAAGTCTTCTGGCTTCGGTTTTTGATACAATTTGAATATAGGTCATATCCTGAGGATAGTGTGATAAAGGTAAAAAAACTGTTGCTACATAACTTTTACCCTTATGATGGCTCAATTTTAATTCTGAAAAATCCACAGGTTCATCTTTACTAACAAAATGGTCAAAGTCTTTATTTACATAAAACTCTCCATATTCAATCCAGCCATTTTTATGTATGCTTTTTGTAGTAGAGCTACTATATCTCTTTTCGTATTTAGAGACTTCTGTAAAACCAGTTGACATTTCAGTATCTTTAAAAGTCTTGTCGGGAACTAAACCTAAAAACTCAACCTTAATTGATCCACCATCTACTATAGGGATGATACACTTTTTATTATCATGCTCTTCTTCTTTAATATATGTATTTACCTTCCCATCAGATACCTGAGTACCAACAACCCCTGTAAGTGTTATTCTGTATTTTTGAACATCTCCCCAATTACTAACAATTCCTTCCCACACAAGTGTGGCATATTCATCTTGTTTTGCCATCGCTACATTGGGAACAAGTAAAACTAATAATACTATAAACGCAATTATTCTCTTCATGAATATAACTCCTATTTATTTTTTTTAATAAAGCTATATAGGATTCTGTATGTCTCCACCTAACGCAACAGTGTAATAATTCTTTATTTTTTAACGCAAAGGTATTATATTAAAATTATCCAAAGTTCTATATTTTCATTTTTACTTAGTCCCTCCATACTTAGCTCTTTGATTCACAGATATATATACCACTAATACATTAATCCTAAACATGATTAGCTATTATTTTATCATCTAAATTGTCTTATTCTATTATACTATAATTAGCTACAAATCATATTATTAAAGAATTAAGATAGTCTTTTAAAATATAGTATTTCTCAAAGCTATCATTATTAGATAAACCATAGTGTATACATATTCCAGTATCTATTAATGCAATATCAGCAATGATTTCACTAGCAGATCTCTTATTTGTAAAATAATTATTTGCCTGTGCTTTAATCACAATTTGCATTGCTTTATTGAATATTAACTCAGTTGCTCTGGCTTTAGGCTTTTTACGCATGATAATTTGTTTACCTAAGGCAGTTTTTAAATATGATTTTCCTCCTATCTCTTTAATTAGTTCATTTTTCTGTTGAATAAGATAAAGTAGTTGCTCATCTGCTTCAAGTTTCTCATTTATATTATTAATTAAGTTTTGATATGGCTGAAGAAAGATATCTGCTGCATTGAGTACTACATCTTCTTTGGAGTCATAGTATACATAAAAAGTTCCTGCACTTACACCAGCTTTGTTTACAATTTGCATTATTTTTATTTCTTCATATGCATGTTCTTTTAAAAGTTGAAATGTGGCATTGAATATTTTTTTCTTAGTTTCTATAGCCTGAAGTTCTTTTTTAGTTGGTTTTTTCAATACTCAGAAATCCTTTCTTTTTTTAGTACATAAAATAATTTTTACTATTATAAATCTAATAATTTAAGTAATAACATAATACCTTAAAAATAAGATTAATCATATATATAATTGCTTATCATAACTATTTAAATTCTCTTATTGACATAATGAAACTTTTTCAATATTATTATGTTGAAAAAGTTTCATAATAACAATTACTACAATAAGGCTAAAGAGGGTGAATATAATGTTTGGTAATTTAAAAGAACTTCCCATTCCTAATGGTAAGTATAATGTTGGCATAACTCAAATTGATTTTGTAGACAAAAGCAGAAAAACTGTTTTTGGTTTTAAAAATGAAGGTGTTAGAAAAATTCCTGTTAAATTTTTTTATCCAGCTGATAGTATTAAAGGTAACACTAGCGCACCATATACTTTTCCAGAGGCAATTGAGCCCTTAAAAAAAATGACTCTAGGATTATTGAGCAAAAAAATAACAAAAACTAAAACCCATTGTTATAAAAATGTTGCAGTATCAAACAAGCAAAAAAATTTCCCTGTTGTTTTTTATAATCACGGTTATTCATCATATGCTATGCAAGATACTACTTTGTGCTCAAACTTAGCAAGCTCAGGATTCATCGTGGTGTCACTTGCTCATCCTTATGAATCAAGTGCTCTTAAATATTTAGATGGAAGCATAATAAAGATACATAAAAGTCATCTTAAGAATTTAACAAAGTCTCCAAAAGGCTATAAAAAATATATAAAATCAGTTTTTAAAAAAAATTGCACTTACTCTAACAAAGAGGCTATGGAGATTGCTGAGGTTTTGTTTAAAAAGTATAATTGTAAACTATCTAATCATGTAAAAATATGGGTGGATGATTCCATATTTATTGCAAATGAACTCGAAAAGCTAAATACAGGCATTATTGAATCTGTATTTAAAAATAAACTTAAACTAAATCTGGGATTTGCAATAACTGGACAGTCATTTGGAGGTTCGGTTGCTGCTCAAACATGTTTAGTTGATAACAGGTTTAAATGTGGCATAAACATTGATGGAGGCACTTATGGAGATTATCTATATAAAGACTTAAAAAAACCTTTTATGGTTATCGGTACTAATATTATGCGAGATACTTCAAGAACTACCTATATCTATAATTCAGAAGATAGCTATATGGTATTAATTAGTGATACAGCTCACTACGGTTTTTCTGATGCTTTATTTACTTGCAGACAGTTAAATATTTTAAATGTACTGGGAAAAAGAGATAAATTTGAATTTCATAATATATATAGCCAATACCATTTAAACTTCTTTAAAAAGTATTTGCTTAAAAATAATACTGTTAATTTAAATAACTTAAATTATAAAGGTGTAGAGTTTTATTATAAAAAGAATAGCAAAATTTAAGAGTCAATCTATCAAGTATTAAACTAATAAGGGGTCACAACCCAAAAAGTTAATTCGGTTTATGACCCTAAAATTATTCCATAGCCATTCTTAACATTAAGTATTCTTTATCTCTATTGCTTTTTAGCTTTCTAAAGCTCTTAGAATGTGTTAGTAATGTATTAAGTAATAAGTCTATTTTTTTCTTGAGAGCACTGCAATTTTTACCCACAAGGTTACATTGATATCCTGTTACAGAGATTTCAGATAACAGCTCTACAACGGTAGCAAAATCCTCAGCATAATTTGTTAAACTATACTTACGTACAAAGTACTGCTTATGTTGGCTTGTCCAATTCTTTATACCGTATTTTAAGCCGTTATTTAAGTTAATCCATTCGTTTTTTAATTTTTCAGAACCATGCAGGTCATTTAGGTATTTATGTACTAAATGGCCGAGTTCATGACCAATCACCCATTCTCCAAATTGGTCTTTGCTTTGAGGATAGTAGTAAAGAATTATTTCTTTGCCATTAAAATAAAAACTACCACTAACCATAGACTCTTTATTTAAAAACTTTACATAGGTTTTTATACCACAATTTTTGTAGTAAGTAGTAATTTCTTTTATTAAGCCTTTTGGAAATGATGAATATATTTCATTTAACATTTGCAGTAAGTCATCATATTCACATGGTTTATGTTGTGCAGATATTTGTAAGCCAAATTTTGCTTCTATAATTGACTGATGTAATAAACAATAACGAGCCTGTTCTTCACTAATGTTATGCAAAACTATACCTTTTGTAAGCATTATTTTCTCCAACTCTATGTATGCAAAAATACTTACTGCTTTTTTTATCTTGTATACAGTATTTTTTATTAACCTAAAAAAGTATAAATAGTAAACATGTTTATGTCAAACATAAAAACTTTATTATTAGCATTTTACATAAAATAGTTAAGGTAATTATTGTACTTTTAGCTCACATGTTAAAATTATCAAGATTTTTTGGCAAGTTTATTATTTTTAAATTTATTTTCATTTTCTCTTTTAAACTCACTATATCCCATATAAACAATCCACACATATGCTAAAGTTTTAGGAATCATCAAAGCACCAACCCAGCTTATAGTTTTAGCCCATAAAACTACAGGAATATAAAATCCAAAAGACAACACAATTGCTAACCACATAAATTTAAATTGACTATCGTTTTGGCGATTAGATTCAATATAAAACAGGATAAGAATAATAAATCCCATAATTGCAAAAGGTAGGTTACGATATATACCCCAACTAACAGGCTGAAAATAATTAAGCCAATCATTTTGAGGCAAAAAGCATATTAAAATTCTAACAATAGCTAATAAATAAATAGTATTTGATAATATTTTTTTACCAGTAATTTTATAACGCATTCTCCAAACTAAATATAGCATAACATAAAAAACTGTCATCGATATTGACGTAATAAATTTACCCACTCCTAAGGCAACTGCATTGGCTTCAAGTCCAGTTGTAAATAAAGCATAAGATCTTGGTATAAGATGAAACGCGTCTCCTGTACCTAAAACAATAGCCATGATTGCAAAAAGTCTATCTGTTTTATTGAACTTAGATTTTTTAAACATAATAATACCAAGAGATAGTACTGATGTAAGGTATGCTACATTAAAGATTGTTTCCATTATTGCTTGCATTGGCTTTTCTCCACTTTTATAATATTTGTTATGCTCTCTAATTATACTTTCATGTGTAATATTACACACATGAGTGTAATTGATAAATTAATTATAATGATGTAAAGTAGTTTTGTAAAGTTTTTTATTATTAAATTAAAGAGAGGTTATTATGAAACCATTAAATAGAACTGAGAAAAGAAAGCAAGAAACAAAAGATGATATCATAAATGCAGCTATAGAATTACTTAAGAACACAAATTCTACGGATCTAAAATTAGAGAGGGTCGCAGAAAAAGCTGATGTAACCAGAAAAACGATCTATAATCACTTTTCAAGTAAAGAGAAGCTACTCAGTGATATAATTAATCCTATGTTAGAGTATTGTATTGAATGTGTTAGAGAAATTAATGCAGAGAAAATTACAATTAACGATATCGCAAATTTATGCCTTAAAATATACCGAAAATATGGTTCAAAACTTAACTTAATGTATAACATTAATTTTAATAACTTAAAAATTTCTTATGATCTTCATAAAAAATATACAATCTTATTTATTGACCTTTTTAAAAGAATTGAAGACTTAAATTATCATAAAGTGAATCATAAAAATGCAGCTTTTATTGTATTTAAAATGTTTGTACCATTATTAAATAGCCTTAGTAACTTAGATGATTACGAAAGTTTATTCAATAATGCATTATGTGGTCTTTTAAAAGGTCTCGAATAATACATCTTTAATTTTATTTAGTAACTATACCTACATATCCAATAGCTTGTTGCATATGCAGGTTAACAGTAATATAAAACAAAGTATGTTACTTTTATTATTTATCCAGTTACTAAAGTATAGAATTAAAAGCAGCTATGGCAACCTCAATTTGTTCATCATCTGGCTCCTTTGTTGTAAAATACTGAAAACAAATCCCCAATTTATTTACAAACCTTGTTAGCTTATTATTGTACTTATAAACTAGTTTAAACACCTCATATGAAACTCCAGCTACAAGAGGAACAAGCAATAGCCTAATTAAAATATTGATAAATATATTATGCCAACCTGTTACAGAGAATAATAGTATGCTAATGATTATTATTAAAAACAAAAAAGATGTGCCACAACGAACATGTTTTGTACTATATTTTTTTACATTGTTTATGGTTAAAGCATCTTTGTTTTCATAACAATGTATTACCTTATGTTCAGCACCATGGTACATCCATACTCTTTTAATGTCTTTTAAAAATGATGTTAACACTAAGTAGCCGATAAATATACTTAGTTTAATTATTCCCTCTAAGATATTATTTAGTAATACATTATGGGGTATTTTAAATAGGCTCACTATAAGATTAGGCAATAACATAAACAAAGCTATACTAAATAACAAAGACACTGTAACAGTAAGATATAAAAATGTAGTTAATCTACTCTTATTCTTTGCTTGAGTAAAGCTTTCATCTGCCTGTTCAGCTGAATACATTATGGCCTTTACCCCTAACACATTAATATTAAAAAACTCCACCATACCACGTAATATTGGTATTTTTGCGAATTTATTTTTTTTAACTCGTTTCTTGGTAACT
Source organism: Clostridium sp. 'deep sea' (assembly GCF_014931565.1). Lineage (NCBI taxonomy): Bacteria > Bacillati > Bacillota > Clostridia > Eubacteriales > Clostridiaceae > Clostridium > Clostridium sp. 'deep sea'. The sequence goes on along the minus strand of NZ_CP063353.1, from coordinate 3,460,500 downwards.
TCTATTTCTCCGCTTTGTTTACGAATTGCTATTGAGTAGTTTTGAGGACCTTTAATCATTAAACCTTCTATTAATGCTTGTCCACCATAGTTTATTTTGCTCATGAAACATTACTCCTTGTTAGTTTACTTTAATTTTTAAAAATAGAATAGCTAATAAAATTATAAATACTATAATTAAACCAGTAACAACTGGATATTGATCATTTCTTTTCATTTTTTACCCCTTTTAGATGTCCTGTTTATTAAAACTATTTAAACCTATTATTAAACAAATAATAATAATGGCTATAGGTATTGCAAATGTTTTTAAATAGTCACTTACATTATTCAACAAAATAAGTTGAGAGTTTTTTACATACAGACCGTTAAACTTAAGTATTTGGGTCATTAAACAGTTATTTGATATTGTTTGTAAAAAAGGAGAAACAGCATCTTTTAAATAACCACAAATAAGAAAATCTCCAAATACTAAGCAAAAAGTAGTAACAACACTTGGGGCAGTTTTACGAATAAACATAACTAAGGTTAGAACAATTGAACTATAGGCTACTAAATATATAAAATTATAAATCACTGCCAATAATGACCTAATTAATTGATTGTATAATCCGATATTAGCTATGGGAGTTTTTTTAAGAAAACAGGCTGTGTAAAATACTATTAAGAAGACTAGGTAAAACTGTAGCAAGCTAAAAAATATTACTTTTACTTCTGTTATTAATTTACCAATATAATAGTTTGTTCTACTTATGCCCGCAGCTATAACATTTTTTATGGTACCAAATTCAAAACCCTCGCAGGCATAAAAACAGGTGTGCAAAGGTATTATAAAGTATAAAAACATTGACATTGAAACAATTAATTTTATTGGCTCAGCAAGATTTTTCATAGTATAATTACTTCCTGAAACGCTCCATAATGCTAGTAATACACTTGATATTAGCAAGATGAGTTTTATTATTACCATTGAACTATCATTCTTAATGTAGAATGTTTGAGATTGTAAAAAATGCTTCATATTATTGCTCCTGTATTAGATTTAAGTAATAGTTTTCCAAACTTTTTGCTCTTGTGTTAATACTCAATATTTGTAAGTTATTGTTTAGTAGGGTTGTTATCACACTCTCTAGTTGAACCACATTTTCATAAAAACAAATACTGTTTCTAGATTTAAAAACATGCGGTAGGTTAAGTATTTGTAATGCTAAATCTATATTATTTACAGTTAAACATATTTGCTTTGGGCTATTTTTACTTATTTCATTTGTAGATATTTCTTTTAATAACTTTCCTTTATGTATAAAACCATAATGTGTTGCTAAAAGCTCAAGCTCTCCTAAAATATGACTCGAAACTAAAATAGTCACTCCTTGCTCAGCTAATTGTTTTAGCACCTGTCTTACTTCAACAATACCTTGTGGATCTAAGCCATTAATAGGCTCGTCTAACACTAAAAAACAAGGATCATTAATTAAAGCCACAGCTAATGCTAAACGTTGTTTCATTCCTAACGAATAATTCTCAACTTTTTTATTACCAACATTACTCAAATTGACTTTTAGTAGTACTTTATTTATGACCTCTGTATTACTTATATTGTGTAATTTACAATGAAACATTAGGTTTTTATAGGCACTAAACTCTGGATATAATGCAGGTATTTCTATTAAATAGCCAATTTTTTTACGCACCTTATTTAGCTCTGCTTTGTTAGATTTACCAAATATCTCAAAGCTTCCACTTGTTGCATTAACTAAGTTAGCAATTATTTTCATTAACGTAGATTTTCCTGCCCCATTTTCACCTATTAATCCATATATCTGGGCTGGCTTTATAGCCATGTTAATGTTATTTAAGACAAGTTCATTATTGTATTGTTTGCAAAGATTAGTGGTCTTAAAAATATAATTAATCATTAATCTCCCCCCTTTCATAATTTTATATTATTAGTAGCTATGTAAAATTAGTATTGTTAAAATTAAGCACTTTATTGCTTTTTTTAAAGGATAGTAAGAAGTTAAGTAATGATATAATAGATATGATTAATGTAGATATTGAGAGGAATTTTTTATGATACATATAGCTATATGTGACGATAGTATCGCGGATATAGAAATAATAGAAAAATACTTAAAAAAACTAGAATTGAGCTTTAAAGTAAGCTTTAAAATCAGTGTTTTTTACTCTGGAATTAAGTTTTGTGATGCACTTAATAATAACTGTTATTTTGATATAGTTTTAATGGATATTGAAATGGATAATATTGACGGAATTAGGGCGGGTTACTGCTTGAGGTCTTTTGAAGATAATGATTTTGTACATTTATTATATATCTCTAACCATGAAACTTTTTTTCGAGAGTTGCTCGAGCTACAACCTACTGGCTTTATAAATAAACCACTAAATGAACAGGTTTTTAATAAAAAGCTTTGTAGTGTTATTAGTAGAGTAATAAAACGAAAAAATAGTGGTAAATCTAAGATGTTATCAATTAGTTTAAAAGCAAGAGAGCTATTAATACCCTTTAATGAGATAATTTATTTTGAAAGTAAAGTACGAACAATTAATTTAGTAACTACTACAAACAAAATTAGTTATTATGGAAAGTTAAAAGACCAGCTAAGTAAACTACCAACTACTGATTTTATAAGAACTCATCAATCATATATTATTAATTTTAGTTATGTGAGGGCAATTGAGAAGAACCAAATAACCCTCACAAATAATAATCTAATACCTATAAGTAATAAATATAGCAATGATGTGAAAAAAAAATATTTTGAGTTTAGGAGGAACTACTTTGTATAATATATTTGTTGAAGATATTTTTTATGTTTCAACTTATCCTATTATTGCTAGTCTTATTCATTACTTTTTTACTAATTGTTTAGGCTGTAGACTTAAAAGTAAGTTTAGGATTTTTATGGTTTATAGTATTTATTGCCTAATAAACTCAGTAATTTATTTTAGTGACTACCTTAGTAACTATTACTCTTTTGTAAACTTATTATTAGTAGTAGCTTTATTACATTTTTACAAAGGTAGTTATAAAAATAAACTTAGTGCCACAGTTTTTATAATAGCTATTGCATTATTGAGTGATGTTTTAGTAAAATCACTTTTAGTAGCTATATGGAATAATTTAGATTCTACTAATTATATAATAAGCTTGTTTGTTTCTAAATTTGTAATGCTAATTTTAACCCATGTAGCTGTACAATTATGTACGTCCTACAAAGCAAATGTAGACAACTTAACAAAGTGGTATTGGTTATTTTTAGTTTTATGGCCTATTTTAAGTTTCATTAGCATTCTTACTTTTCACAAACTCTACCCTATAGGCAATTTTCCTTGGCTATATCCCCTACTTACTTTACTGTTATTGTTTACAAACTTTTTCATTTTCATTTTATGTGATAAAGTCTTAAGGATAAAATTAGTTGAAAACCAAAAATTTTTACTTGAAAAACAAATTAACTACTATAAAAACCAATATCATCTAGCTCTTAGTAGTCAAAGAGAAAGTCAAAGATTTCGTCATGATTTTAAAAATATTCTAGTAGGTTTATATGCTAAAATTACCACCGGAGAGCTAAATAGTAGTAAAGAAATGTTAAATAATATGTTAAGTGAGTTTAACTCTAGTAAAATAAACTGTAATAGTGGTAACATTGTAATTGACTCAATTATTAATTATAAACAATCAATAGCTAATAATATTAAAATGAATATAGATGTGCGTGTACCAACCTCTATAAATTTTAATGCATTAGACATAAGTGTTATATTAGGTAATATCTTAGATAATGCTATTGAAGCATGTAAGTACAATGACCTAAAAAATAAATTCATAAACATTAAAATTCACTATTTAAATGAAAGTTTGTTTATCTATATTAAAAACCCCTATAGTTCTAAAATTAAAACTAATTTTAGAGGAGAAATTTTATCTAGTAAACTGGGTTACAATGCCACAGGCTTAGGACTAAAGAGTGTTAAAGATACGATAAATAAGCTTAATGGAATTTTTAACATTGACTATAAGAATAAGTATTTTAGCATAGAAGTTATTCTGTTTAATACTGAATAAATCAGTCAGCAACTAATATTATAGGTAAGTAGCTAACTACGGTTTTTGCAAATTATACTTAATAGCTATATGGTCAGCTGATTCTTTTAATTCACAATAACTTTTATTTGATCCTAAGTTCATAATATCTTCGTTATTTTCTGCTGAGCTATAATAATCTTTAATTGCTACTGCAACAAAACAAAAATACATATGCCTTATTTCAAACTGTTGACTTTCTTGGCACATTCCTTTAAACCAGTCTTCTTGTTTGTCTTCTTCTTCAAAAATGCTAGGCCTCCATAGGGCTAAATCTATTGCTGGAAATACATATGAATAACCTAAATTTATATCATTACTGTTATATTCATAATACTTAGTTATTTGGGGTATTAAATCTTTTGCTTTTGTGTTAAAAATATCAATGCCTTTAAACAGAGTTGGATATAAATCCTTGTTACTATCATCTCGAGCAAGCTCTATATAAATTGCTTCACCTTGTTCGTTATACTCAACTTCAAAAAACGGAGCACTGACTATATCATTATTAACTTTTTTGTTTGAATAGTGAGTTTTTATGATGTTCTTAATTTGCAATTCAGTTAATCCTAGTTTTATTCTACCAATACCTTCATAAGGTATTACTTGTATATTTTCAATTGATTTTAGTTTGCTCATGCTGTACTCCTTATAATAGTAATAATTCAATTATAACAAATCATAAGTAATAACCTAAATATCATAGCTTGTATCTTTAAGTGTTTTTGTTAGTTTAGTAATAGTTCGTTGTGTCTCTATAGATAGCTCTCTTATATAATTAATTAAAGCTTGTTGCAGAATTTGTTCCGCCTCATTAAGTTCTCTCATTCCGTTTACTTTGTTTAAATTGTTTCTTTTTATTAATATAGCTAATTCTGTCTCAGATAAAATTGATAATACCTGTTTTACTTCATTTAGTTTAAAATATGCGTTAAGTAAAATATCTTGCAGGTCTTTTAAAGACTTAACGTTATCTTTTATTAACTGCACTTTATCGTTTATTAACTGGCATCGCAAAATTTCCTTTAACAGATCTTGAAATTTAGTTGTACTCAGTGTTATGTTATCTTCAAATACCATAACACTGTGGTTTTCTTGATACATTTGTACAAAGACCTCATTAAGGGTTTTAGTTAATAAAGAGTTTTTTACATAAACAGTTATGTTTTTAAGGCTTTTAAAAAGATAGTTTATTAAATCTTGATTTTTAATGTTTAGACTTACTATAAGCTTTTCACATGCTTGCTTAAGATAAAATTCAATTTTTAGATAGTTCTGCTTACTTAGCATTTGCTCAATAAAAATAACCTCATCTTTAAGTAGTTTTAAACTTAAAATATTTTTGTTTAGTAAACTACATGCTAAGGCATTTGTTAACACTTGTTCATAAATGTTTAGTAATAAATCTTGATAGTCTTCTCTATAGCCCTTTAGTAAATTATGAATTACTTGGGCTTCAAAGTAGCTACAAAACTCATTTTCAATTATGATGTTTTGCAGGTACTTAATTATAAACTCTACTCCTACATACTCAAAAACATGGTTACTTAATTGATAATCAATTGAGGCAGGTATGTGGTGAGCAGCAAACTCATAATCGTATTGTTTAAAAAAAAGGCCAATGCCGTTATTACTTAGAGTAGCATTATAGGTGTAGTTAGGTGTTGTTATACGGTTTTTCATGGCTAGCTTATAAAACTGCTTTGCAACAGCAAACTTATTATATGTTTGTTGTTTTCCCTTTTCATGTAACTTCTCTAATGCCTTATTACGTAAAGCCTGTAAAGCTAATTCAGTACTTGCTAATGATTTTAAATATACTCCAATAACATACATGTTTGATTGCATAATTTCTGAGGCGTTGTCTACACTAATTGAGGTGCTTTGCAAACCAGTATATTTATTACACTGTTTTGCTAAAATGATATAACTTTGTTGTTTAAGACTTTGCAACTCTGTTTGTGATAACAAATTATTTGTAGCTGCCTGATATATAAGTGACAAAAAATAGTTGTTTTCTTTAAGCAGTTCTTCGTTTACATACTGTAAAGTAATACTTTTACTCATAATACTCTAGCTCCTCATTATCACAGACATAATATAAATCTCTACCATGTTTAAGATTGTCTAACATTAATGCTAACGCTTTTGACTTTAATAACTCTAAGCTACCATGACATTTTCCATTAAAGCTAAATTTCATAAACTCCATAAGTTCTTCATCACTCAGTTCATCATTACACTCATTTTTATAGTAATAAAATATTTGAGTTAGCTCTAAAATTACATCTACATAATTGAGTTTATTAATAAAAACTGAATCACAAAAACTGTAAATTAAAGACTCTGTAATCCCACCTTTAAATTCTAACCTGCCATTTATTTTGAGTGCATCTACCCTGTTTTGAGCTAATATTAAAGCATCTTGTTTAGTTAATTGCAGACCATATTGTTGTGTTATAGTATTACATTTGAGTAGCTTGTTAACATCTTGTTTTGTTATAATTATTATAGGTATATTGCTAAAATTAAATGACATAAAAACACCTCTTTAAAAAATAATTCCGTAAAACCTCTTGACAAATGTATTATTTTATGTTATTATGAAAGTTGACATAATATATTGAATAAGCATTATAGCACTAAAATATAATAAGTGTCAACAAGGGTATTCTGTGCTCTTGTTTTTTTGTGTATATATAAGCAAAAGGTAGATTATAGCTAGGGCTATATTCTACCTTTTTATATTAGTTTCAGATCAATATAAAACTATGCTTAATGCTTATACTCTTATTAAAATAGGGATCAGTCGTTGATATCCTATTTTTTAAATCTTGGCATGTTAATAACAAACTGAGTTTTATATTTATTTTTATTATTCACAACTAAATCAATAGTACCATTATGTGCTTCTATTATCTTTTTAGAAATTGCTAATCCTAATCCAGAGCCATGTTTTGCACCTCTACTATCATCGCCAACCACAAAGGGCTCAAAAATATGATCTGCAATGTCTTCAGCTATTCCTACTCCATTGTCTGCTATTGTAATTTGGTAACTGTTTCTATGCCATGCTAGCTGTACCATTATAGTAGTACCACTAGGATTATATTCTAGGGCATTATTCAAAATATTTTCTATACTTCTGTTAAACTGAAAAACATCTACCTTGCTTTTGCTTTGTTGCTCTGGAATATTTACCTTTAATATAAAACCACACTCAACTATATGTTGGTAGTTCGTAGCTAATATATTACGAAGTACTATACTTAAGTCATTTGGCTTTAAATCCATTTTAAAGTCAGGGTGATCCATTTTACTATAATCGTGAAATAGGTTTATTAAGTTTGTTAGGTTTTGAGTTTTATCGTTAATAATATTAAAATATTTTTGATATTCACTTTCTTTAACTTTACCATCAGCTAACGCCTTAGTATAACCTTTTATTGAGGTAATTGGCGTTTTTAAATCATGCGAAATATCCACTAGTATTCTTTGTTTTTCTTTAGCTAATTGTTTATTTTTAAGCTCTGAATCACGTAACTTTAACACCATATCATTAAAGGTATTGCCAATATTCACAATTTCATTTGGTCCTTTATAGTTAATAGGGGTTTTTAGCTCGCCTTTTGAGTATGAAAGCATAGCATTATTAAGCTCAACTAATGGTCTTTTTACTTTTCTGCTAAGCAAAACCATAAATAGTACTACACAGATAAGATAACTAACAATAAAAATAATTGGGAACAGAGTGAGATGTTTTAAATCTGAATTACCCATTATGTCTATAGCACTGCCCATATTAATAATCATGGTGTATTCTTTATTGTCTTTAGTATTAAAGGTATACTTATATACTTTACTTTCACCCAAATTATCTAGTTGCTCTTGAGTATAGGACTGTTTAAAATTTGTGTATTTACCACCTGAGTCTATTACTGTTAAGCTTTTATCTAGTAATAAAAACCACTTATCACTTTTGCTAGTTTGGGAGTCATTAACTATTAGTATTTTTTTTTGATTATTATCATCATAAAATTCTTCAATTGTAGTTATAGCATTAAAATAATTTAGATGACTAATACTCTCTATATCAGCTACTGTATAAACACTATTACTATCTTTAGGATAAACAACTTGTAAATTTTCATCTAGTATTTCTAAACTTCCATCTCTACCTGCTATCTCTTCAATATTTATTTTATTAAACTGTTTTTGAAAAAGTATGTTCTCATGTTTTTCAATGCCCACGTGTGGTAGGTTTATAGCCTTTACAGCCATGTAAATGGCCAAGATGGTCAGTAATAAAAAAATAGCTAATACTACTACTGTTCGGATAATATACTCTAAAACAAGGTGAAAAAAGAAACTGCCCGTTTTTTTCATTTTAGTTCTTTTCAACTTTGTAACCTAACCCTCTTATGGTTTTAATATACTTAGGATTTTTAGAGCTATCACCCAACTTATTCCTTAAGTTTGAGATATGAGCCATTAAAGTATTATTATCTGTCTCAAAATACTCACCAATAACATGCTCATATATTTGAGATTTAGTATAAACTCTACCTGCATTTTTTATTAGTAATTGTAAAATTCTAAACTCTATAGGTGTTAAGATAATATCTTTTTCACTTCTAGTGACTGTAAATGAATCAGAGTTAATCACTAAATCACCATAATGGGTTATACTTGATTTATTACTATCAGATCTTGTACCAAGGTTATAAAACCTACGTAAAACTGCATTAACTCTAGCCACTACCTCTAAAGGGTTAAAAGGTTTAGTTATATAATCATCTGCACCTAAATTCAGACCTAATACTTTATCTTCATCAAGATTTTTAGCGGACAAGATAATTATAGGAACATTGTTTTGCTGTCGAATTTTTTTGGTTAACTCTAAGCCATTAAGCTTAGGCATCATTATATCTAAAATTGCTAAGTTCACCTTATTTAAAATAACATAATTATAAGCATCTAAGCCATTTGTAACTGATACCACTTCTGTATTTTCATTTTCAAGATATAACTTAAGTATTTTTACAATATCTAAGTCATCTTCAGCTAATAAAATCTTATATTTCATAGTTATACTCCTTAATAAGCATATTACTTTATAACTACCTACTATAGATATTATCACACAAAACATTATATTAAATAATAAAAAACTTAAGATTTCTTAAGCTTTTTAAACAAGATTAATTTAGTTAACTTTATAAAAATATGCAATAATATGCTAAATGTTAGTTTTAGGAAATTGAAGGCTCATGTTGGCAATAGCAAAGTTAATCATATCTTCTTCGGCAAAGCTATTATTGCCATAAAAAAAGGCAGGATTGCCCTCTAGTCTATTTATTATAAATAGAATAAAAAAGTTTAAATCACTAATATTTATGGTGTAGGTATATAGAGGTAAAATTGCATTGCCATTAGAAACAACTAATGATATAGATGGGATAAAGTTAAAATCAAATTGGGGGGCTTTTTTTAAGGCCTGATGAATAAAGGTATTGGTAATATTATCATTGTGAATAACACAATTTTTGTCGTATTTTATTACCTTGCTTTCGATTTGCTCAATAAATAAACCTATAATATAAGTACCTAACCCAATTTGTAAGTTCGCAAAAGCAGAGTGTAAATGTAAAACAGACTGATTACGGGTTTCACTGGTTTGCTCTTTAGGTGTTGTACTTATAAAGTAGAAAAGCCTATTTTCATTACGATAAATAAGCTCACCATCTTTAATTAAAGGATTGGAGTTATTTAAAAATTTGCTACAAGGTGGTACATTTGCCCCTTCGAATTGTGTACAATCAATTTTTTTCATACAAACACCCCAAGTATGTATCTCTTATATCTTATGAAAAATATCAGTTTTCTGTTCTTGGTAAGCTTGATAAAAATAAAAAAGATTACACTTAATATAATAAATCATTAAGTTTTCAACTAACTTAATATTATTTGTTTTTTCTTTGTCTCCATTAATAAACCACTAGGATTTCGATTAGTTTCTAAAGCTAATTGATATATTTTATCGTTTAAATGATCTATATCTAAATCCATTAATTTAGTGCTATCTAGGCTCTGGATTACGTAAGTTCCAAACTCCCATATTTGATTTTTTATTGCCTTACTATTGCCTTTAGCTATTGTGGTTAAGGCCTCTATTATTGCTATATTTACAAATAAATCTGAGGCACCATAAAGTCTTATTTGGTAAAAGCTTTGATAAAGCAATTTTACAAATGGGGTGTTCTCTACTATTAATATGGCTTGTTCTTCTTCATTTAAATAAAATTTATTATCTAATCGCTCCCCTATTCTACCCAATAAATAGCCTAGATTCTTTATACAATAAATTGCGGTGCTTGGGTCATTTACCCCAGGAGATAATGCTCTAACCCCAATCTCAACCATTTTTTTAAGACCCAATTCTACATCATCGTATTTATTGGTTTCATCACCAATAAGAATAGACTTTAATAAATACTCAACATTAGCATCAAGATTAGCAGTAAAGTTGGCATCAGCATTATATATGCTTATTAAAACCGTTCCTTCTAATACATGCTCCCCTATTTTTTTCTCACAATTTATAATTACATTTTTTTCTTTGGCAAACTCAAAAAGTCTTTGTTCATAATAGAGTTGAATAAAACCAGAGGCTGGACTCTCTATGGCTATGGGGTCGGTTTTAATGGTTTCTTCAAAACCTGCTGGCTGAACACTTGTTATACCATTGTCTGCCTCATTAATCTCAAATTTACGCTCTATTAAAGCTAAATTTTCATCAACTAAAGCCTGTATAAATAGATTAACCTGAATAGACTTAGATACATCATTAATAAAGTATATAAAAACAAAAATACAAAAAACTGCAGCAACTACTCCAATAGCAGGAGATAAAACCAAAGCCCCTACCTGTGAGCTTTTCATAAAGAATAATGAGACAATAGAAAAGATAAATACCCCACTAAAGTAGCCTAAAGTTTGCAAAGTAGACTTTTTTTCTAAAAAGTCTTGCATTGCTCTTGGAGAAAGCTGAGAGCCATACAGTGTTAGTACTACTAACATGGTTGAGAAGGTTATGGTTATCATTGTTAACAGGGCACCAATAAGTGTGGAAAATATCGTTCTACCTAACTCAATCCCAGTTACAAAAAAAACTGGAAATTCAATAGTGACTTGCTGTATAAATACATAATCTATATACGATATTATAAAGGAGAACAGTAAAGAAAAAATACTATACATAACAGGTATGTAGTATATTTTTTTCTTTATATTAAATACATTAAAGAATTTTTTAAACATAGTTAATCCTTTCGTAAAGTCACTATTTTAATGTTTGTTTAATAATACCATATGGGTGAAATTATTTTAAGCATTTTAAGCTAGATATTGTTAGATAATTATTAGTAATACAAAGATAAGTATAATTGGAGCCATATATAGAGTTGAGGTAGCAAAAAAGGCGGTATTATTACTATTTGCCATTGTACTCAAGTAAACGGATAATGGTAATGACTGTTGGTTCTTGATAAAAATTATGGCCTCATCAACAGTATTCCAATATTCTGCAAACACTATAAATATTAATAATAAAATATACTTTTTTATATTGGGCAAAACTACTTTAAATAGTACTTGATATTCATTTGCACCACAGCTTAAAGCTGCCTCAATTAACTGCTCGTTAATTGATTTAAGAGCATAACTAATAATAAAGATTGATAAGGGATTAAAGATAGCTGGTAGTATTATAGCAAGATAATTATTACTAAGCCCCATTTTATTTGTTATTAAAAAAGTAGGTAAGATTAATACCATTTTTGGTAATAACATAATTATGATATAGACAGTAAAGATATTATTGATAAATTTATGTTTAAACCTCATAAAAGCATATGCCGTAAATATGGCCAATAACGCTGTAAATATTACGATAGGTAGGCTAATAATAATTGAGTTAAAATACATTTTTAATAATAGTCTGTTACTAAAAAACTCTTGATACTGTTTTAAAGAAAAAACAATTGTTTTACTTATTGGTTTAAAGGAATTAACTATAGTATATATAATTGGTAGTAGCAAAACTGAAATAACTACAATAACTACAAATATAACCCACAGCCTTTTACGGGCTGTTTTATAGTTTTTACCTTGGTTTTTGTAATATAACTTGCTACTTACTTGTTTTTGTTTATACAATAAAACAACTAATAAACTAAAAACTACTATAAACAATACAATAGCTGAACTAGTTAGTTTTGCTATATTTAAGTTAAGATACTGGTTATATATAAAGTGTTGTAACATGTATATATGTTTAACAGGATAAGAACCATATAATAAATATATTTCCTTAAATATATTTATTGAATTTACAACTGAAACTATTAAAGCAATAATAATTGAAGGCAAAGCATAAACCAACTGCACATGTTTAAAACACTGCCATTTATTGGCGCCTTGGCTTTGGGCCACTTCAAAATATACTTGAGGTATTTTTTTTAAACCAGAATACAGTATTAAGGTAATTAGTCCTGTATTTTTCCACAGGTATATTACTACCACTACCACAAAAGCCCACTTACTATTTATCCAGTCTAGTGAATGTAAACCACAATAATTCAATATTATGTTTATAACACCATTTGCTTTAAAGAGATTTTGCCAAAATAAAATTAGGGCTCCAGATGGTAAAAAATAAGGAACCACTAGTAATAAGCAAATAACTTTGCTTTTACTAAAGTATTTGTTAAAAAAAATAGCCAATAAAAATGCTAAAGACATTACTAATAGTACTGCTATTATGATAAACACTACTGTATTTTTTAGAGCTAATAAAAAAAAGGGGTTTTTAATTATTGTTATAAAGTTAGCTAAAGCAACAAAATCTTTTTTACTATTAGTTAAAGCATAATAAATGTTAAAAATAAAAGGCACTATGTAAAAACTTATTACTCCAAAAATACTCAGCTTTAAAATACCAGTTAGAATCTTAGGTTTTTTCATTCTATCACCCAAATTATTCGTTTAAATAAATGAGTACTTTATTCTGAATAAGCTCAGCTAATTTTTCAGGGCTTAATATTTGGTTTTTATAATACAAATCTAAATCTTGTTTAACTAAAGCCCATAACTCAAAATCTGCTGATATTTTATTTCGCTGTTCGTTCCACTTATTTATTATTTTTAGGGTCTGTTCAAGTGCAGTTTCGGTATTAGGTACTATTTTAACTGAGTGTTGCTTTAAATCCTTTAAATCCATTTTAATAAAAGTCTTAAAAAAATTATAAAAGTTGGCTTTATTAATAGGCATAAAGCCATTATAATCGTAAAACCGATCCATTAAATTTTGCTCATTAATATTTTTTTGCTCAATGCAAAATTTTAAAAAATGCCAAGCTAGCTCTTTGTTTTGAGAGCTTTTAGGAATAGCATATACTGCCTGAGCAGAATTAAAACAGGCATCTCCTTTACTTGAATAAAACGGAACTGGCTGTGTTACATATTGATACTCTATTAATAAGTTGTGCGCATCTACAACATTTAAATCTGTTTTAGAAAATAAAAATCTATTTTTAATATATGAGTCATCACCAGCACTTACCCGGTTCATTTTCCAGCTATCTTCTACTTTAAGTGAGCTAGTACGTTTTAAATAGTTAATAAAATCTGAATCTGTGAAATTTGCTGTACCATTTTCAAAACTAAAAAAGTCAGCTATTTCGTATTTAAAAAATATATTTTTGGCTAACCCTGGCATTAGTACGATAGGACTATTAGGGTTTTGATTTTGGTAAAGATCATATATATCTAACATATTTTTAAGGCAAATATTAGGGTAGTTATTTATTTTTAAATCTAAGGTATTAAATACTACTTTATTGATAAACACCATGTCATAATAAAATGCTAAAGGTAAGGTATAAAGTCCTTTTTTGTATTCCATAGCTTTAAATATATTGGTGTAATAATCTTGTTTACTAAATGCTTTATCATTATCCATAAACTGATATAGATTGCACAGCAAATTGCTTTTAGCATATTTATAATAAGATAAATCTGCTACATCTACTAAATCTCCAGCCATACCACTCATTAACTCAGTTGAAATTCTTTTGGCATACATCTCTAGGGTCTCGTAGTTTTCTTCAGTTAGGTTTTCGATATTATCAAACCCTGGAATTCTAATTTTTACATTTGGGTGAAGCTCCATAAACGCTAACGCCCGTTGTAACATATAACCATCAAAATAGGTGTTAATAGTTAACTCACCGCTTAGCTCTTCATTATTATTGAGGTTTAAATTAAGCTGTGAATCTGCTAAATCTATCTGTTCTTTTTGGCAGGCACTTAGTAACATAATTAATATTAATCCTACTGCATATACTCTGTTTAGTTTTTTCATTTTATTTATCCTTTTTTTAAACTAAAACAACCCTTTGCTAAGTGAATTTTAGCAAAGAGTTGTTTCTAAGTTGTATCATTAATATTTAATTATTTGCCAATGGTAAGGTAAAGCTTACTGTAGTTTGTTGGCCGATTTTGCTCTTAATTATTAGTTTACTGCCATGTAACTTAAGGATTCTATTGCATAGGCTTAAACCTAAACCAGAACCACCCTTGTTATGAGAGCGAGATTTATCTACCATGTAAAATGGCTCAGTAAGGTGTTTGATATGCTTCTGTTTTATGCCACAACCGTTATCATTTATTGTTATTTTATAACTATTTTTTTGCACTTTACCTGTAAGCTCTATACAACTAGCACCTGCGTTTAATGCATTAACATACAGATTATTAATTACACATTCAATTAGTATTTTATCAGCAATAATCAAAGCTTCAGCTAACTTATGATTTTTAATAGTAAGGTTTAGTTTATTAGTACTTATTGAATTAATGTTTAAGTTTTCGTTTTGAAGACTCATTAAATCTAAAAGCTTCATAGCCAAGGTGTTTAAACGGTTACTCTCGTTATAAATATAGTTTGCAGCTTTTATATATACTTGGGGTTCTGTTTGCTGGATTCGTAATAAATCAGCATAACCCATAATCGAAGTCATTGGTGTTTTTAGCTCATGAGTAAAGTTTTGTACAAACTCATCTTTAGCTTTATTTACTTGTTTTAAATCAGCAATCTTTTGCTCTATTTTAGTAGCCATTTTATTAAAGCTATTTGCCAATTTTCCAATTTCATCTTTGTTATAAATTTTAACTCTATCTTCATAATGACCATTGGCTATTTTTTCACTTGTTTTAGTTAATTGTTTTAGTGGCTTTGTAATTATGCTAGAAAATATTTTAGTAACTATTGCAGACATTACAATGACTAATATACTTAGTTTAATAAAAAATAGATAGGCTTTTTTTCTTTGTACATAAACATCCGAAACATCATAAATATTGCTTATAAATATATCTGTATTATTTACAACTAAAGGGCTAGTTACAAGCAATAGATTTTTATTTTGGTGTTTGAAAAAAAGCTGTTTAGAACCGCTTTGAATTTGCTTTTTGATTAAGGTGGGGTTATTAAACTGTAGTGATGAAAACAGTTGCTCTTTTTCATTAAATAATGATATTGCTCTAATACTACCTACCTCAACCACAATACTCATTAGCTGTTGTTCAGTAAGTGGTTTTTTTAAACTAGCGTTTGCTATTTTATTTTGCATTAATTGACGTTGATCTATATGAGCCTGCATATATTGCTGACTAACTTTATTTATACTGTAATTAAACTGAAAATTGATTAAAACTAAACCACCAATAGTAAAAACAATAATAATAAGCAGTGTTATGCTTATTGTTAATTTTGTTGAGAATTTCATTATTTTGACTCTAGCATATAACCCAGTTTATATACTGTTTTAATTTGCTTATTCCAGTTTAATTTTTTTCGCAGTCTTTGAATATGTAAATCTATAGTTCGAGTATTGTCACACCACTCTTTTTCCCATATTTTTTCATAGAGTTTTTCACGATATAACAAGATATTTTTATTTTCAGCTAATGTTAGCAACAAATCAAACTCTTTTACAGTGAGGTTTATTTGCTTATTATTTTGCATAACCGTGCGGCCAGCTAGATTGATAGTAATATTATCAATCTCTAACAGATTACAGGCTTTACCTGTTCTACGTAAAACCGATTGTACTCTGGCTATAAGTTCTTCTATTGCAAAGGGTTTAGTTAAATAGTCATCTGCTCCTAAATTAAAACCTTTTAATTTATCTGCTAAACTTGCTTTGGCTGTAATAAAAATTACAGCTATCTTTAGAGGTTTAATAAACTGCATTAGCTCATAGCCATTAATCTCTGGAAGCATGATATCTAACAATATTAAATCATAATTATACTGCTCTATTAAGTCGGCGGCTTTATCGCCACTAAGAGCTTTGGTACATTTATAGCCTAAGTTTGATAAGCTTATTTCTATTAAATCTGCAATAGCAATATTATCTTCAACAATTAGTACTTTAATCATAATAAAATCCTTAAGTATACTTACTTTAATATTAATTGTATCAGTTAATTTATATTTTAGCTATTAAGGAATTTTAAAACAGCTTATTTGAATTTACCTTACATAAAAAAGGGGCTGTCTAATTAGTGAGAACAAAAATACTAATGTGATAGTATATTTACCACAAAGATTTCTATATTTTCTAGCAAAACAAATTAATTTATAGACATAAATTTTGAAAAACCAAAAGTACAACTTGAAATTTAGTAAGAATGGTATAGTAAATCACTAATTTTAATTTCTTTTATTGCTAATGAAGAAGTCTAAAAAACAGTTTTAAAAATCAAAATTAAGGATAAATAAGTAATATTATTTTAAAACCACCAAGTACACGAAGGGAAAAGAAGATGGTATTGCAAGCCGGTAATTTTCACGCCTCAGCACCTTAATCTATAGTCAATCCATGTTCAAGAGATTAATAATAAGTATCATTTTCTAAACCAAAATAATATCTCCGTTTTTGCTGTTATGTCAACATCTAATAAATTTGTCTTTATGTAGGGAATCACCTCTGTTTGATTCCGTGGATACTTAGGTAACATGTAATAATATTAATAAATGAGACTATACTATATAACAGCAAAGGGGCGGGGAATTTAAAAAAACATTTCCTTACCCCTTTTAGTATCCGCAATCCTGTTTAGGTTTACTTTTACTTAAGTCTTCACTTTATATAGTTTGTACACCAGCTCCTTAATTTTATATATTAACTGGAACTTATAGGAACTGGTTTAAGCAGATTGTTCTTCGTGCTCAAATTGACTGTTATATAGATTAGCATAGAATCCGTTTTTGGCAAGCAATTCTTTATGGTTGCCTTGCTCAATTATATCTCCATGATCCATTACTAAAATTAAGTCAGCATCTCTTATTGTAGATAAACGATGAGCAATAATAAAGCTGGTTTTATTTTGCATTAAATTACTCATAGCCTTTTGGATTTGCACCTCTGTTTTGGTATCTACGGAGCTAGTAGCTTCATCAAGTATTAACAACTTGGGGTCTGCTAATATTGCTCGGGCAATAGTTAATAACTGTTTTTGTCCCTGCGATACATTGGAGGCCTCTTCGTTTAATACCATATTATAACCACCAGGCAACATATGCACAAAGCTATCAACATGGGCAGCTTTAGCGGCTGCAATAACCTCTTGGTCTGTGGCATTAAGCCTGCCATAACGGATATTCTCCATTATAGTGTTGTTATATAACCAGGTATCTTGTAGTACCATACCAAACTGTTCTCTTAAATCAAAACGGGTAAGGTCATTAATATTTACCCCATCGACTTTAATTGAACCTGAGTTTATATCGTAAAAACGCATTAGTAGTTTTACTATCGTTGTTTTACCAGCACCCGTTGGACCTACTATCGCAACTTTTTGACCTGCTTGAACTTCTGCAGAGAAGTTATTAATAATTATATTGTCTTCGTTGTAGCCAAATTTCACATTTTTAAACTCTACCTGCCCTTTTACTTGTTTCATTTTCACAGGCTTTGTAGACTCTGCAATTTCATTTGGTTCATTTAAAAACTCAAATACTCGCTCAGCTGAGGCAGCAGTTTGTTGAAGTACATTAGATACATTTGCTAGTTGTGTTATAGGCTGAGAAAAGTTTCTTACGTATTGTATAAACGCCAATATATCTCCAACAGCAATTGTACCATTGGCTGCTAAAGCTCCACCTAAAACACTAACAGCTACATAACCAATATTACCAACGATCTTCATTATTGGCATCATTATACTAGACAAAAATTGAGCTTTCCAAGCAGTGCCGTAAAGCCGATTATTGAGTTTGTCAAACTGCTTTGTGCTTTTTTCTTCACCGTTAAATGCCTTTACAATAAGGTGACCACCGTAAATCTCCTCAATATGTCCATTAACATTTCCTAAAAACTTTTGCTGTTGTTTAAAGTATTTTTGAGACCTCTTAACTATTGCTATAACAAATAGTGTAGATACAGGAATCATACATAACGCTACAACCGTCATTAAACCACTTATTCTTATCATCATTATTAGTACGCCTACTACAGTGGTAGCTGACCTAATAATTTGACTTAGAGACTGATTAAGAGTTCTACTTACGGTATCTACATCATTAGTAACCCTAGATAATACCTCTCCGTGATTTGTTTTATCAAAATAGCTTAAAGGCAATTTATTTATTTTTTCACTAATGTCTTTTCGTAACTTATAGCTTACTTTCATTGAGATGCCCGACATTATAAAGCCTTGCAAATATGAGAATACTGCGCTTAAAGTATACAGAGCAATAAGAATATATACAATATTTCCAATTGCTGAGAAATCTATGCCACTAGATGTTCCTGCAAATTTGCCCATAATTCCGTCAAAAATAAGGGTTGTTGCGTCACCTAATAAGGTTGGACCAAAGATACCAAAGGTTGCACTAGCCATAGCTAAAACAATTACCACAATGAATCTTACCCAATATTTTTTTAAATAAGATAAGAGCTTTTTCATTGTGCCTTTAAAATCTTTAGCTTTTCCACCACCCAGCATCATTCCACCCGGACCATGTCTCATGCCACCACCAGGTTTTTTAGGAGAACTGCTTTGAGGACGATCAGCATTATTATTTACTTTATTTTGTTGGCTCATGCTAATTCCTCCTTTGAAAGCTGTGAATAGGCAATTTCACGGTACTCCTCACAGTTTTGCATTAGTTGATCATGTGTACCTATACCAACCATATTTCCGTCCTCGAGTACTATAATTTGATCTGCTTTTTTAATAGTAGATATTCTTTGAGCAACTATAATAATAGTTTTGCTGTTGGTTTTTTCATTTAAAGCTTTTCTTAGGGCTGCGTCTGTCTTAAAGTCTAGTGCTGAAAAACTATCATCAAATATATATATTTTAGAATCTTTTACTAAAGCACGGGCAATTGATAAACGTTGTTTTTGACCACCCGATACATTAGATCCACCTTGGGATATTGCAGAGTTAAAAGCCTCTGGCTTATCTTTAATAAATTCTGTTGCCTGAGCTATCTCTGCCGACTCTTTAACAAATTTATCACTAGCATTTTCATCACCATATTTTAAGTTTGACTCTATTGTTCCACTAAAAAGAGTTGCCTTTTGAGGAACATAACCAACTACTTCACGTACATCGTGTTGAGTTACATCTTTTATGTTTATATCGTCGATTAAAATCTCTCCACTATCAACATCATAAAAGCGAGGTATTAAGTTAACTAAGGTTGTTTTACCCGAACCCGTTGCTCCAATTATAGCTGTTACTTTACCCGGCTCAGCCTTAAAGCTAATGTTTTTGAGCATAGCTTGCTCTGCTCCAGGGTATTTAAATGTAACATTTTTAAACTCTAAAACTCCATTACTGTTTTTACCAAGCTTTTTAGGTTGCTTTGGATCAACTATGGATGGTTCTGTTTCAAGGACTTCGGCAATACGCTGAGCGGATACGGCAGCTCTTGGTATCATAATAAACATCATTGAAAGCATTAAGAAGGCAAAGATAATTTGCATAGCATACTGCATATAGGCCATCATATCGCCAACTAACATTGTTGACTCAGCAATTTGATGAGCACCTACCCATATAATTAGTAACATGGTTGCATTCATTATAAAGGTCATGGCAGGAAACATTAATACCATTACTCTATTAACAAATAAATTAACATTGGTTAAATCTTTGTTGGCTTTATCAAAACGATTTTCCTCAAACTTTTGAGTATTAAAAGCCCTTATAACCATAGTGCCAGTTAAATTCTCTCGGGTTACCCTGTTTAATTTATCAATTAGCTTTTGAACCAGTTTGAATTTAGGTAAAGCAATAACAAATATAATACCAATTAAACCTAGTAGTATAATTACAGCTAAGGCTATAATCCAAGACATTGAGGTGCTTTTACTTATTGCTCGTAATACACCACCAATACCCAAAATGGGGGCATAAAACACCATACGTATCACCATTACCATAAGTGATTGTATTTGAGTAACATCATTAGTGCTACGAGTTATTAAAGATGCTGTAGAAAACTTATCAATTCCTATATTGGAAAAACTAGATACCTTTTCAAATATTCTTTTACGTAGGTTACGTCCTAGCCCTGCGGCTATTTTTGCAGCAATAAATCCAACTGCAATAGAACAAGCTGCCCCTATTAAAGATATTAATAACATTAAAGCACCAATTCTTAAAATATAGTTTCTTTGTAGCTTGCTAACATCAACCCCTAAGCCCTCATAGTAACTTTTAACTACATTGGCTCCAGCTTGAACTACCATTTTATCTCCCATTTGAGTAAATCTTTCGCTAGACTTATTCAATAACACCTCACGTTGTGCTTTGGGCATATTAGCTAAAAGTGCAAATAAATCTGTATTGGCAGGTATTTTTGTTCCATTGAACTCAATAAACCCATCCTTTGCACTTGCTTTCATTTGCTCTACGCCAGCAACAGCTAACATCGCTTTAGCCATCGGCAAGCTTAATTCATTCACTTCATCTTTACTTAATTTTTTAACCACATAGATAGGCTGCTGATTTAATTTTGGATATTTCTCTAAATAATTGTTATACTGCTCATCACTTGATGTTATTAAATCGTACTTGCTTAGTATTAGTTGTTTTGTATCCTCATTGTAAAATAGATTTAATCTATTTATATCTGTTTCAGTTACTATCTGTGGTATGGAACTGTCTATTCCACCCTGCTGTATACCTTTATTAACTATATCAGACATATAGTCTGGCAAAGCTAAGTCTGTCATTGCTTGCACAAACAACAAAGCTATTGCAATTAACAAAGAAATAATGAAGGGCTTTAAGAACTTTGTTAGTTTTAGCATAACATTACTCCTGATCTAAATTTTGTTCTGCTTTATTTATAAGCTTTTCTACTATCATAAACCCTTCTAAAATCTTATCTAACTCCTCTGGAGTTGCTAAGTTTATAACACCATTAAAATGATTTTCTACGGCTTCGTGTCTTTCTTTAGCCTCTTTTTTAAACTCTTCTTTTAAAGAAACCATTACAACTCTGCGGTCCTCTTTACTTCTGATTCTCTCTACAATATTATTTTTTTCTAATCGATCAATAATACCCGAAACTGTACTATTAGATAATTGCATTTTTTTACTTAAATCACTAATTTTCATATTACCTTTATGCACTAAAATACCTACAATCATACCTTGCGTACCGGTAATATTCATATTTGCAAAATGCTTATGATACCTCTTAGTAACTGATTTCTTTAGTTTTTTTATTACACCAATTATTAAACTACTTTTAGCTGTATTATCCACTATTTATATCACCAACTTTCGAATACAATTTTCTTAATATTTAGTAGTGAGCTTTTTATGTTGTATTTATTTTCTATGCAATTATTTCGTGTACGAAATATATTATAGTATTAGTTTTTTAGTAAGTCAATAAGGTGATCTTCATTAACTAATTATTGCCATATTAATCACATAATCAACTTAACAACTATAAAAAAACTGTGTATTTATAATCTATAAAATTATAGATACCAATATTGAATTTACACAAAACTCATTTAATATGATGAAAAAAAGCATTAATGCTTTTTATACTAAGGATATAGCTATATCAATACACCAACAGTCAATAAGCAGGTATATTTAATGTTTTTGTATAATTTAAATCATAAAAAAGTGGAATATATTATAGCTAATAATAATTTATTAAAAACCAGAATAAGTTATAGTTAATACATAAAATAATAGTGAGAGGATTTTTTACATGAAATACTCAAAAAAGCATAAAAATAAAAAATATAGAAAAAAAAGATTAATAAATAAACTAATCTTATACATTTTAACTATTTTAATTGTGATTGCCTTTTCTAATTTTTATGACAAAGTAGATCTTGTAGCTAAGAGTGCTCTTTTAATTGACTCTGAGACAAATAATATTATTTATAGCAAAAAAAGCACTAGTAGAATGTATCCAGCGAGTACTACCAAGATTTTGACCGCTATCACAGCCTTGGATTATTTAGATTTAAACGAAATTGTGTATGTTGATAATGAAATATACTTAACTCCATTAGGATCAAGTACAGCAGGCTTATGTAAAGGAGAAAGATTAACAGTAAGAGATTTAATTTATGGCTTAATGCTTCCCTCGGGCAATGATGCAGCTCAAGTACTGGCTGTTCATACTGGCAAAAAATTATCTAACAAAGAAATAAGCTTTAGGGTCGCTAGGGATAAATTTATTGAGCTAATGAATAAAAAAGCCCAAGAAATAGGTGCTGTTAATTCAAATTTCACAACAGTTGATGGTTTTCATGATAACAACCACTATAGCACCGCAAAAGATCTTGCCTTAATCACGCAAGAGTCACTAAAAAATGATTTTTTATGTAAGGTTGCAAATACAATTACTTATCAAGTAGGTAAACATAATGATTGGATAAATTCAAATAAGTTGTTACAGCAAAATAGTGAGTGGTTTACAAAATCAGTTACAGGATTTAAAACAGGCTTTACTTCTCATGCCGGTTATTGCCTCGTTGCAACTGCAATACATAATAATAAATCATATATTCTTGTATTATTAAACGGCCCCAAAGATGATATCTATGCTGATGCTCAAAAATTGCTTAACAAACATTTATCTTAACCCCAAAAGTCTGCCAATGGGGACAGTCCCCATTGGCGAAAAAGTTTACCCAATCAACCAGAGGGGACTGTCCCCTCTGGTTAGAATAAAAAACCCAACAAACTTTATTGTTAGGTTTTTACTATAAACTTTTCTTTTTATCTGTTCCTAGTATTTTCATAATATCTTTATAATTAGGGTAGTATCTTCCCACTAA
This sequence comes from Clostridium sp. 'deep sea', assembly GCF_014931565.1. Classification (NCBI taxonomy): domain Bacteria; kingdom Bacillati; phylum Bacillota; class Clostridia; order Eubacteriales; family Clostridiaceae; genus Clostridium; species Clostridium sp. 'deep sea'. The sequence continues at coordinate 3,436,990 of NZ_CP063353.1, read as the reverse complement.
TCTCCAAAAAGATCTATCGTGGTTCAGGTGTTTTAAATGACATAGCTCATGTACTACTACATAATCAATTACCTCTATTGGCAACATAATTAACTTCCAATTAAAAACCAGGTGTTTATCTATATTGCAACTTCCCCATATAGCACTACTCTCTTTTATTGTTACTGATCGGTACTTTAACCTAATTTGAGCTTGGTATATTTTTAGTCTTTCATTAATAATGTTTCGACATTCTTTTTTATAAAATTTCTGTAAACATTTGATTATATTATGGTTTTTAGTAGAGTTAAAATAATAACTAAAGCTATTTAAGTTAAATTCCACATAGTCTTTTTCTAGAGTTGTATCTTCTATTAGTATTATGGGATATTCAATTCCTAAATATCTACAAAACTTATTTGTTTTTTTGTCATGGTGTTCTCTCACTAGCATTATAATACATCCTATAAAATAATATTAAGTATTCCACCAATGTTCATTAGGATGATTAGATTTTAAACCTTCAACTACCCATCCTTTATTGGTTTTTAGTAAGTAAAGCCATAAGGTATTTTTACCTACTTTTAATTGAGTTTGACCTGCATAATCCAAATTAATTTCTAGCTGATAAAATGCTTTATATTCACGGATATCTTCTTTTGTGATGTTAATATCTGTTATTTTAATTACTGACCAAACTTTTAGCCCCTCGGAGTTAAATCTTTCGCCTACAGAATCCATTACTAATTGTAGGTAATCTCCAGCTAACATTGCCTTAGTATAACTTTGCATGGCAAGCTTTGCAGAATCATAATGTTTTCTATTAATCAAGCCATTTTTTGCTCTATCATAAAGCTTATTATAGGCCCTGCGGTCATTTTCTTTTAAATACAGAGGGTATTCTCTGTTTATATAAGCATCGAAATAAATTTGTTTTTCTTGTTGTTCATCTTTCTCATTCTTTCGAAGCCAGGTAGCATGAGGACTATATTGAGTTGCAATAACTAATTTGTTATTCTCAGTTTTAAATGTTACCCTTTCTTTTCTGAAAAACTTAGTTGGTATTGAGTCAATTAAACAGTAGGTAATTATGTATGAGTTTTCATAAACCTCTATTTCATAATCTACTATAGATACTCCTAAACAAGAATTACCTAAAAACCATTCATACATACCAAGCTGATTTTTATCTTCAACCTGCGCACTATGTAAATTCAACAAATAAGTATTTTCTTGTTTAAGTTTCTGTGATAATATTTGATAATATGATTTATAGTCACGTGATTTCAAAGTTTCAGCTAACAGTTCAGTTAAAAATAAACTTTTATCTTTAGGATTACTATATTTATACTTTTTTACACACCAAATTTGCTGATTGGTATTATTAATTTTTATGCTTTGTAATTTAAGTTTAACCTCTAAATATTGTCTTCTGCTATAGCTCTTTGTTTTAATTAGTTTTTCATGTTCATTTACATCTTTTATTTCATAACTCTGTATTATACTTTTATCTCCTATAGTTTCCAAAAAGTTGTTATAAACTATCATAATATTATTAAGCTGACTTAGTTTGTCTTCACTTAAATTGTTGAACACAGGGTTATCAACTTTTGTCCACAATGAGTCTTGATATACCACATGTATTAAAAACAATGCCACACTTATGATTAATATAATTTTTATTACAGGAAGTTCATTGGCAGTGGTTTCAGTTTTTGCTGACATGTTACACCTCTATTTCATATATACTTTATAGAAAAAAATAGCTATTAATTTATTATATGATTTTTTTTGATATATTTAATAATAGCATATTTACTTCATTAAATATACGTGTTTAACTTAGCTTTTGTTCTGTATTTTATATAAATAAAAACAGCCAAATAGCTGATAATATCAACTATTTGGCTTTTAATATAAAGGGTATTAATTATTTATTCCACCACTTTTGACTTGGTGCACCATCCAAAAGACCTGCTAATTGCCAATTTGCATCGGCTTGATCGTTACTGTCACTATTTTTCATATACAGCCAACGTGTATAAGTTTCTGTATCAACAGATTTATCTGCATTGTCTATATCAATTTCTAGTTTATAACATGCTTTATTTTCTTTTACTTCTTTATTAATAACCTCAACCCTACTAACCTTAATTGTGTTACGTGCAAGTTCTTCTGCATCAAAGTTTACATCATTGGTTAACAAAAGCATTGTCGTATATGCATCATTCAATAATCCTTGGCGATACTTTTTTAACAGTGTTTCAGGGTCTTTTGATTGCATGAATATAACATTAATATCTGATGAAAAAACATGACTTTTTGAATTATCAGTAGGATTATTAATTTGTTTCTCATCATTTATAGACTCTATAACAAGTTTATTATTCTCTCTGCCAAAAGTCAGTGTCTCTTGGTAATCATAATAACTTGAATCTATGTCTTTTAGAAAATAATTGATTAAACAACCATAATCATTAAATGTTGCTTCATATTTTTCTACCGCTAAATCATCCCAAGACACTTTGCCTTCTGAACTTAAATATTGCTTTTTTAATTCATCAGAAAGTAAATTGCCCAAAGCTTTATTATCATGATATTTTTGAGCCTCTATCCAGGCTTCAGTAAGATACATACTTTCATACTCTTGTTTAAGATATTTATGTTTTTTTACAGTCCAAACAAGCTCGTTTGCAGTATTTTCAACTTGCTCAAGATACACTTTCAGTATCTCTCTTTTATTGAGAGATTTTATAGTATATATCATGCAATTGCCTTCTTCTATAGAATGGTAGTTAATAGCTAAACTATTGTCTTTTAGCTCAGCGATATAGTTAAGAAAAACTTGATCCTGCTTAGATAATTCAATCTGTTGTTTACTTTCTTGATCTGCACCATATACCAAAAGACTTCCAGTTAAACATACGCATACCAATAACATAATAAAAATTAAGCTACCTTTTTTCTTCTTGTTATGATTCATTATATTTTTAATCCTTTCTTTTGTAGTAATACTGCTATTATAAAAATAGCTTGGAAAAACACTATTATTTTGCTGCTGTTCTATTATTGAATTTAATATTGTATAACTATACTGCTTTTTACAATCAATGGTTAGGCCTTTTACAACTTCTTCATCACAAGACAGTTCTATAGTTTTGAATGCTTGATTTTGCATTATATAAATTAGTGGGTTGTACCAGTGAACTGCTTTTACTATCTGTAATAGCAATTTAAACCAAATATCATGTCTTTTTAAATGTATTAATTCGTGTTTAATGATATTTTGCAAGTCAAGCTCACTATATTTTAGTTCAGGTAATACTAACTTAGGTTTTACAAAACCAATTAACATTGGACTAGAAACCATCTTACTATGTAAAATTGTGATTTTATTGTTCATGTTAAGATTCAACATCACTTTATTAACACAATTACTAATAACTAAATTGCTATTGCATCTACTCCATCGATTTACTAGACTATAAAATACTATATAGGCAATTAGCTGATGAGTAACAAGTACCACTATACCTAACATCCATATTAAAGGAAGATAATATAGTATATTTTGCTTCATCTTGTACATGTTTTGTTTCGATACATATTGGACACCTGCTGTATCTTCATAATCATCACTTTCTGTTACAGCTATAGCAGGTGTTTCAGGTTCTACAATAACTTTGTTACTAAGTGTTACTATTTCACCATTTTGGCTCACTTCAGCTTGTACTATTGATTTAGGAACTGGGTAGATGGTCAAGCTATTTGGTAAAGAGAAACTAAATGGTATTACTAATCTAATAGCCAAAGCCAACCATATATAATATCTTAGCTTTGCAGAGTATTTTCTTTTTAATAAAGGCGTTAAAACTAATACTAAAAGAATTACTATACTAGCTTCTAAAGATATTTGAAGCATTTTTAAAGCTACTTCACTAATCATGTTTTACTCCTTAATATCTTCAATTATACTTTTTAATTCTGCGATATCTTTTTCACTAATGGCTTTACTATTATATAAAGCTACAGCTAAATTTTTAAATGAATTACCATATAATCTCTCTAAAATTGACTTACCTTCGGCTTGTTTGTACTCGTCTTCATCAACAATAAAGTAATACAAGTTATTTCTACCTTGTTTTTCACACCTTAAAAAACCTTTTTTAATTAATCGTGATAGTGCAGTCATTAAAGCAGATAAGGCCCATTCTCTTTTACCTTTTAACTCTGCTAATATTGTTGATGCACTTACAGGTTGATCACTGCTCCATACTGCAAGCATAATATCTAGCTCTGCATCAGATAAACGTTTATTCATTATGAACATTTTAAATCCTCCCGGGCAATTATACATTTGTATAACCAGTTTTATTATACAAGTGTATAACTAAGCTGTCAAACTTTTTTTAAACATGTCCGAAAGTAGCAAAATAAGACCAGTTTTTGTTAAAATAATTATATAAAATAATTTTGAAAAGGCGGTGGTATTATTAACTGGCTAAAAGCATTAAATAATGCCCTAAACTATTTAGAAGATAATATACTCGAAAAGCTTAATTATGATGAACTAGCCAAAATAGCACTATGCTCTAAGTATCATTTTTTGCGCACCTTTACGGTTTTAGCTGGCTATCCTTTAGGTGAATATATAAGGAACAGAAGATTATCTTTAGCAGCAAAAGATTTAATAACTACTAATATTAAGATTATTGAGTTAGCTTATAAGTATGGTTATGAAACCCCAGAGGCTTTTAGTAAAGTGTTTAAAAGATTTCATGGCATATCACCATCTATAGCTCGCAAAAAGCAGGGTATGCTAAAAACAGTTTTGCCACTTTCTTTTCAATTAACTATAAAAGGAGAAGAAAGAATGGATTACAAAATAGTACGTAAAGATAGCTTTAAAGTTGTTGGTTTAAGTAAGCGAGTATCAATGAAAAATAATAAAAGTTATAATACTATTCCTTTATTTTTACAAGAGTTAGTACAGTCAGGTAATATGGACTTAATAACTAATAATAAAATAAAATCATATGGTGTAGGTTATGACTATGATTTTGAACACGAGCTTTTTAGTTACTTAATTGCAGTTGATGGTGAAAATATTGAAGGATTAGAAAATGCGATTGTATTAAATATACCCTCTTGTACTTGGGCGGTTTTTAAGTGTGTTGGTGCTATGCCCCAGGGCATTCAAGAAGTATGGAAAAGAATTTATGCAGAGTGGTTACCAGCAACCAAATACGAACATGCTCTTACTCCTGAGTTAGAGGTTTATTATGCTGGAAACCACTACGCAGAAGATTATGTAAGTGAAATATGGATACCAGTAATTGAAAGAAAACATTAGCCATTCAAAAAAGGATACAAATTTTAGGCGTTAACTTTCAAATTGTATCCTTTTATTTATTTTATTAATTATGCTTACATACTTATATTATTACATTGTCATCATTAAAAAGCCGCTAAATGCTGCATTATTTGGCGATAATGATTCATGTACATGATTCTTCATTTCGTTAATGGTATCTCTATATAAAACAAAAAAATCGTAAGTTGGTCTTGGTTTATATGCTAAATTATCTAACTCATAAGTCTTTATAATATTTTTTACAGTGGTTGGTTTATAAAGCAGGTCAGTATTAGGATAATAATAACATCTAAACACAGTTAATAAAGTCCATTTTGCTAGTTTATATTTTAATAACAAATCTACAAGCTGATTAAAGCCTGTTTCTTCGTCTCCATGTAATAGGTTAAAAACACCTTCTGCTAACAGGCTTTTTTCATCATTGTTCATCATTCTAACAGCATCTCTAAATTTAGGTTTTTCAAATAATGAAATCATTGATGACCTTGTTACAAGTTTAATAATACTTTCACTTGCCTCTTGTACATTTACAAGGGCTTCTGGACTAAGAGTTTTATGAGCAAGTTTTACCATTTGTTTAACTTTGTGTTTTTTAGATATTTCTTTCATTTCAGGTGACTCAAATCCATCTGGATATTTTTCGAAAAAATCTGTTTCTGCTTGTTTTAGCTTTATAATGTTCATAGTAACACTCCTTAAAAATAGACCAGTCGTCTACCAATTTACATTTACAAATCTATTTTGTCAAGCATTTATCATTTTAAGCCTTATATAGGTAAATTCATTTTATAGCTCATTATATATTTTTGCACAATCTATTAAAAAATTAGGTGCGTAGATACCTTCGTAAAATGATTGTTCACACTTTGAGGTATCTACTAAAGGTGTAATATACTTTTGGCTTTTTTGTATTAATACTTCATATACAAGTTCAACAAAACTATTTTTTTGCTTTATTAATATAGAATAATTTTTAATAAACCTCAGGTTTCTTTGAGCTAAATTACATATACTTTGTTTTACCACAGGGTTAGTTAAGTAATTTATCTCTCTTTTATAATTGTTCACATTTCCTAATGAATAAAAAATATACATTACAAATTGACCCAACACAAAATAATACTCACTACTATCTGAAATACTTAGATATGTAAGACTTTCACATAAAGTATCTATATTATTTTGACTCTTGGCTATCATTTAAACTACCCCTTTTAGCTTTCTAAGTCTACTATAATACTACTTTATGTGATTATAATATTATTATTTAAGTTTTATTATGTAAATTATCCATTTACTTTTCAGTTACTTATTTATATTGAGCAAATCCTTTTTTAAATGTTCTTATTACCTCTGCTGTTTCATCTAATCTATAAATTCTACCTGGGTTTTTGTCACTATCCCAATCAATTCCATTCCACCAAATAGCAACTTTAATATTACTAAACTGCTTAATGTTATTAAACATCTCATTTATCCAGTTCACTTTGTCTCCCCCAACAGAGTTAGATCCAAACTCTGTTATTATAAATGGTTGTTCAAACAGTTCATGATATTCTTTATACAGTGCTACGTAAACCTGCTTAAAGTCTCTCCAAACTTCACCTTCAAAATAAGTGCCAGTATTGTATCCTGTTATTCCAACTAAATCTACAAACTCATCTCCAGGATAATAGTTTAAATAATGATTCCAAGTAAAACCAGGAAAAGATAAATCATGTGGATTCCATACCCAAAGAGCATTATCTACTTTATTCTGTTTAAAGATATTATAAATGTATCTCCATACTTCTTTGTATAACTCAGTATCTTTTGAGCTATAATAGCTAGAATACACACACCAATCACCATTCATTTCATTATTCAGTCTAAAAAGTATCGGATGATTAAAAGCCTTAACTTGTTTTGCATAAGAATTTAAAAATTCATCATAATCTCCTTGCAGAATTTCATAAGTTATATAGTTATTATCTTGTCCATCTAAGTGACTAGTTTGCAGAGTTAATTCAACATATCTATTATGATTATAGGCATTCAACATTTCAGCCATTGGAAATCCACCACTTGATAAACACTGATATTTTAATAAAAATTCAAACTTAAAATCTAGTTTTTTCTCCAAACTATTTAAAAAATCAAAGCTTTTTGGAGCCGTATTTTCAAAAATTCCCCAAATTAAGCTGTTACTTCTCAAAAAATATTCTTCATAAAACTGTTCTGTCTCTTTATTAAACTTTTTGTTAGTATTTTTAAATTTTACATTTAATTGCTTAACATCTGTTTTATCAATGGCTTTAAATGTGTTAATTAACTGAAGGTATTTATTATTTGTGAATGGTTTTGATGACTTTATAAATATTGTATATACTTCATTAATATTTTTTATAATCTCAGCACTTATATAATAATTTTTGTCATTTTTTACTCTTGCTAGTTTAGCTCTATGCCAAGCTAAAAGATGAGTTTTCATACCATTAATAAATATATTTTTTTCATAATCTTTTATATGTACTTCTTTATTGTTAATAAAATTATTACTATAATTCACATAGGCAGTAGGAGAATGGATCGTGTTTTTAAAGTTATCATAGTAAATTTCTATTTGACTATAGTTATCGCTAATAATTGTTTTAATAGGATTTAAGGTCTCATTGAGCTCCATGTAACTAGGATAACTTAATTGATAACCTAAGTTATCATTACGATATTCAATATATTTATTAAATACTTTATGGACTTTATGATAATCACAAATACTATATTGATTCTCAACTATATTTAAATAATGCTTTGCAGTTACTTTACTAAAGTTAAACACTATAACACATATAGCTAAAATTCCAATAAACAACATCATTTTTTTTATTCTATTCAAGGTGTTCCTCCTACTACTAGTATCAACTAATTATAGTTAATGCATTGTTGCCTTGTAAACCATTTTACTAGTAATATTCAAAAAACTTATGAATTAGTAGCAAAAGTAATTATATTTTCGTCATAGGTCTTCTATCATAATATATCATTTTAATATCTGCATATTTTTGATTTGACTTGTTCAGTTTAGGGTATATATATACAGACACTAGATTTTTAAGGAGTTATATTATGAAAAAGTCTTTTAACAAAACAATATCTATAATTCTTATACTACTAATATTTTTTAGTATTTTAAGTGCTTGTAGTTTCAAGTTTCACTCCCAAAAAGAACAAGAGTTACATGAGGGTTATTTAAAAGATAATCACACAGCTATTAATCTTGATGATGATAGTTTATCTTCTCTAGCTATATTAACTGAGGATGCCAAAGATAATGATGTCATTTTAGCTGGCGAAATGCATGCCATTGCTAATAATTTTGAAATTAGGCTTGCCTTGTTAAAGTACTTACATAAAAATACTGGGGTACGGTATTTACTTTGTGAATCTGGCTATGCTTCTGCTCAATTATTAAATGAATATATTCAAACTGGCGACATTAAAATACTAAATTTTGTATATGAAGACTTAGAAAAAACCGCGGCTTATAATAAAGAGGGATATATGTTTTGGCAACAGTTATATGAATATAACAAAGGACTATCGCAAAATCAAAAAATAATTGCAGTAGGCATCGATATCGAACACCAAAAGAATACAGCTATTGCTTATTTAGAGAGAATTATTGAAACTAGCTCTCTTAAACATAAACTTCCCCCTAACATTAAAAATAGTTTTGAAGAAATCAAACTAATAAATGAAAAAGATAAAAAAGGTCAATTAGCTGTTATAGATGGTGCTATAAATGATATTATAGACAACAAAGATAAGTATAAAGTGTTTTTTGGTGACTTACTGTTTAATTATCAGTTCACAGTTAATAATATCCGTAATGCTTTAGTAAGCTATAATGGAGACTTTAATTCTACTAGAGAAAAAAGTATTTATACTAACTTTGAGCAAATATATGAGCATTATCCTAAAGGTAAGTATTTTGGACAATGGGGTGCAGAACACATTTATCAACATGACTGTGATACCTATTTAAAAGATATTAGTCGGTTTGCAATGCAACTTAAACAAGAAAGCTCACCTATTAAAGGCAGAGTTCTTTCTTTAAACTATGCTTATAATAACAGTAAGAGCTCTTTATACAGAAAAAATTACGAGCAAAAAAAGACTGCACATAATATTAGTGATTATGATCTTTTATCTAAGTACGTTACAACAGATTACACAATTTTTAAACTAAATGGAGAAAACACCCCCTATAATAGTAATACTACCTATATCACCAAACCTTTGGGAGGTAATACCTTAAATTATTATCAGTATATTGTCGTAATTAGTAATTCTAAGGGAACAACAAAGTTTAAATAAAAAAATAAAAACACGCTCATAAAACTTTATATATGAGCGTGTTTTTTTATTAACTATTAATTACCCAGTCACTAGCAGACTGCTGGCTATCCCACAGAGTTCTGAATAACCCATTTTTTATCATTAGGCTATTATAGTCACCACTTTCAACTATAACACCATTATTAAATACCAAAATGTTATCTGCATTTTTTATGGTTTTTAGGTGGTGAGCTATTACAATTATAGTTCTGCCTACAGCTAAATTAGAAATTGCTTTTTGAATCATACGTTCATTAATAGGATCAACATTACTAGTAGCTTCATCTAAAATAACTAAAGGAGAATCTTTCAATAAAGCTCTGGCTATAGAAATTCTTTGTTTTTGGCCACCAGATAAACCTGCTCCATTTTCACCAACCATAGTGTCATAAGCCTTGGGCAGAGTCACTATAAAGTCATGAATCATAGCTTTTTTAGCTGCTAAAATTACCTGCTTTTTAGTGGCATTTTTATTTCCAATTTTAATGTTTTCATAAATGCTATCTGAGAATAATATTACATTTTGCATAACTATACTGGTGTTTTGTAAAAGATGATTATAGTCTATATTTTTTATATCCACCCCACCAACTTTAATGCTTCCGTCTCTAAGGTCATAAAAACGAAGTAATAAATTAGTTACAGTGGTTTTACCAGATCCAGATGGTCCTACTAAGGCAACTAACGAACCTTGAGGTACCTTAAAGTTTATAGATTTCATTTCGAACTCATCTTTTTCATAATAAAAACTGGCATTTTCAAACTGAACATCATACTTTTGAGGCTCAATAGCTGTTGCTGGAAAAGGAATAACTTGGGCATTAAGAATTCTTTCAATTCTACTATAGCTATCTTTAGCAACAATATAATTCATCCAGTGTTTATCTAAATTAAAAAATGGCTTATAAAACTCTCTAGAGAAAATAATGAATATTAAAAACTGATCAAGAGAGACTGCTTTCATATACAACATCAGCATACCAACTATTGCCAACACAGCATAACTCAATTCCATTAGCACTGAGAATATAGTAATACAAGAAGAAACAGAATTAGCTGTTTTCTTACTACTTTTACCAAACGTAACACAACTATCTTTTAAAGAGGTTTCAAAAGTGGTATTGTTCTTAAATGCTTTTAACAAAGGAATACCCTTTAAATACTCTACAAACAAACTTACCATACTAGCTAAATCGTTTTGAGACTTTTTTTGCAATTTAGAATTCTTTTTTTCACCTAACACTAAAGCTAGTATTGCAAAAGGAACTAATGAAACCATAGCTAATCCCAGCTTTACATTAACTATAAAAAGACCAACTCCTATAATAACTGCTACCAAAAAATCAGAAATCATGCTAGGCCATAAATGACCCACAACTCTTTCAATATTCTCTACATCTTTGTGTATTATAGTGCTGATTTCACCAAGCCTTTCCTTGCTATAAAAACCTAATGAAAACTTTTTTAATCTTAGGGTTATTTTTTGCCTTACTCGATTTGTTATTTCAAATCCTACAGAATGTTCAAATATATCTTCACTACAATTAAATACTGCCTGTAAGCCTAAAATAACTACTAAGCTATAATAATAAGATGTAATATTACTGAAAATACCACTATCTTTAGTTATGAAAGTTATCATATTTAAGATGATGAAGACCATAGAAACACTTAGTAATGCACTAACAACAGTACATATAATAGCTACACAAAGAAGTGCTTTTTCTTTTAAATTCATTTCTTTTATTATATTCATTTAAACACACTCCCTAATCTGCCACATATGGGCTTGCTCTTCTTGGTTTATTAATTCAGAATATAAACTACAACTCTTTAATAACTCTTGATGTGTTCCAGTTGCAATTGCTTCACCCTCATGCATAACAATTATTTGGTCAGCTTTTACAATTGTATTTAAATGATGAGCAATCATTATTATGGTTTTGTCACCTACCAATGCCTCAATTGACTGCTGAATTAAGTGTTCATTATGAGGATCAATAGCTGAAGTAGCTTCATCTAAAATAATAATTGGAGAATTCTTAAGAATTATTCGAGCTATTGATATTCTTTGTTTTTCACCGCCAGATAGTTTTGCTCCACTCTCACCTACAATAGTGTCATATCCATTTTTAAAACTCATAATTGTATCGTGTATTTGAGCTTTCTTAGCTGCTTCAATAATTTCTTGCCTAGTTGCATCTTTTTTACCTATTTTAATGTTATTTTCAATACTTAAATTAAATAAAAATACTTCTTGTTGCACAATTGATACCAACTCATTTAATTCTACTTCGCTCATATTTGCTATATTTTTATTTCCTATACTTATTTCACCTTTATTAGTCTTGTAAAAACCCATTACGAGGTTCGCTATGGTAGTTTTTCCTGAGCCAGATAAGCCAACTATCGCATTAACTGTATTGGGCTTAAACGATACGTTTAAGTCTTTAATGGCATCTCTTTTATCATCATAACTAAAAGTAACTTTATTAATAACTATTTGATTTGAGTTTACTACATCACTTGTTTGTTTACACTCTGGAATATCTTCACCTAAAATACTATTTATACTGTTTAGAGTATTATTGTATACAATATTTTGATGTTGAAACGAAGATAGCTTTGCAAATGAACTAACAAATATTCCACTTAAAATTATTGAAATAACAAACTCATTTGTACTAATTAATCCGTTTTCAAGTAGCAATGATCCCGCTATTGCTACCATAACTAACCCTCCAGTAACAAACATACCTATAAAACTCATTGGAACAGCCATACCCGATGCTACCTTTTTAACCCATTTAATATATTTATTCATGGTTTTTAGCACTTTATTTGTTCTGGTTTCGTTATCACCAAAGGCTTTAATTACAGGCATAGTAGCGATATACTCAAGCAAATCTTCTGACATTTCTTTTGTTGTTTGGTGGTACTGTGCAAACTGATTACTCCATAGTTTATTAAATGCAGCTAATAGAAATAACATAATTGGAATAGTAGAAACCAGCGACAAGGCAATTCTCCAGTCTATGTAAATAAGACTTAGAAATATAACCAGTGGTATTAAAGTAGCCACCATGATTTCGGGGTAGCCATGTGCTAAATATACCTCCACCTGTTCAACATCATGATTTATAATTTTAGTTAAATCTCCTGTTTTCCTCTTACGAAAGAAAGAGATTGGCAGTTTCTTTAAATGATTAATAATGTCTGTACGAATAGCAATCAAAGAATTATACGCTAATTGATGTGCCTTTTTTATTGAGAATCCATAAAACATTGCTTTACATAATTGGCATACTATAACTAAAGAACCATATAACAATATATGGTTAATAGTAAGTTCATTAACCGAGTATAAGCTGATAGTTTTCATTATTAAAAATATTGGCATAATACCCATTACTACACTCATTGTTAATAAAATACTTGCTTTTGTGGTTTTGCCATATTTACTTTTTAAATGTTTATTATTATCTTTCATTTTTACCTCCCCAAACTTATAAATTTGACAGTAACGTTTACTAGGTATACGTTTCTGTCAAAAAAAATAGCGATAGCTATATATGTCTATCTGCCATTTTATTTGCCTTTTTTAAAAACGACTGTAAAACAAATAACTCCTGATCTTTTAAGTTATTCAAAAAAGAAAACATTATTTTATCATATTTATTGTGATAATTATCGTGCCCTTTATCTGCTATTTTGCCCTTTGCTGTAAGCTCCACTAAAGTACGAGTATTGTTCTCTTGATCAATAGATTTTTTTACTAATCCTTTCTTTTCTAGTTTTTTAATTGCCTTAGATATGGCACCTTTTGTAACTCCAAACTTTCTAGCTATTTCTGAGATATGAATATTTTTATATAGTCCAATAATACTAATAATATGTATCTCACTACGAAAAATATCTATGTCTGTATCATATTTATTAGGTTTGTTTGAGTTACTAGCAATTTTTTCGGTTAACAAAATATACTCTTCAATAACTTGTTGTACTTTTTCCATATGTATATCGTATACCATGATAACTCTACAAGCAAGTAGTTACACTATTGATAATAATTATCAATAGTGTAACTACCACTAGTGTATACCAGGTATACTTATTTGTCAAGCTGTTATTTTCACTACTAAAAAAAGTTATCTTTAGCTATCATAGTTTATGTGTATCTAAGATTTTAGTTAAATCCATTTTAGTATTATACCTATATCATTATACAACTTACTTTTTAAAATTAAATAAATTAATGTAGTTTTCTATATATATTTCCTCTTTATTTATAGACTTATTTTTGACTTTTGCTATTAAAAACATCGCTATAAATTTCTATATTTATGGAAGCTGTCTCATTCAAATAAATAAAATGACTCCTATTTAGTATAGAAGTCATTTTAATAATAACTAAATATTTTTATTAATTTGCTCAGATTCTTCTTGCTGTTGATCTTTCTTGTTGTTTGTTAATTTTTCAGATATATTTTTCATATTTGATTTTAAAGAATTATTCAAGTACGAAATACTATCTTTAATATCATTTAACTCTTTTTGCAAGCTTTTTGAGTTAACGCCACGCCGTTCATTTTGCTTTTGATGAGATAATAATACTCTTTGTTTGCCTGTGTACTTTCTTTTTAGCACCATTAAATCTTTATTTTTGACAAAGCTTGTCTGTAAATCAACAACATTATTCAAATCAATATTTTTGCCTTTTTTTAATTTAGTTGCCTTATCTGTTTTGGTATTTGTCACAGCTTTTTTATTCTTTTTAAAATTCATATGTTTAATCTGCTTTTTTTGAAATCTAAGTTCAGTAATTTGCTCTTTTAGCTCTTTTAGCTGTTCATCATAAAGCTTAACTTGCTCTTTAATACTTTCAATGTCTTTGCCTTCTTCTAAGGTATTGCTTATTAAGTTATTCTTGCTATCTGTTATTTTTTGTTTCTGCTCTATAAGCGACTCAATCATATCATTTAATCTGCCAACCTGACTTTTAGTAAAGGAGGTCCGCTTGTTTAAATAAGGTTTATTAGTTTTTTGTTTAGTTTGAGTATTTTTGTTAACACTAGTGTTATTAAAAATTGCATTGTTTGCTTTTAGATTAGGATTAATTCTCATTTTTTTCACCAACTTATGACATATTATTCATAATATATATCGGCTTTATATTACTTTTCTTAACCTTTTACTTACTTTTAGCTGTGTATATTACCTCATGATTTGCATTATAGCCTACTACTTTTTTACAAATAATAGAGTCATCTTTGATATTTTCTAATGATAATAAAAATAATCCCTCATAAAAATCATTTATATAGTATTTATCGCCGTTACTAAAAACAATTTCAATTCGTTGAATACTTTTATCATTTATAGCTCCATATAATCTTAAATCCATTCCACTTATACCCCATGTAAAACTGACTGGCTCATTTATATTATTCTCAAAACCAAAAACTCCACTACCAAATCTCCAGAAAAGTCCTTTACGCAAAACGGTATTACATGAGACCCATTTATCGTATTTACAAAGTAAATATTTACCTTTACTAAAATCCACAATTTTAATTATCGTAGATGGACCATAGTGAATACTGCGCTCTGAGCTTTTATGAGCAGCTATAGGACTTAAATATAAGCCACTTCTAAAAAATAAAAACGTTACACAAATGCTAATTAAAATAATATTTCTAATAAGTTTTTTTACTCTACTATTCATTGCTGATACCCCGTTGCAGTGGAATTTCAATTTTGTATTTTCTGTTGAAGTTATTGTAATCAATAATGAGTGACTTAGCGTTGTTAGGAAAATTTCTTACAGTTCGTTTACATCGAGATCTTATGCTACCACCTTTATAACTTGTTCCCGAGTAATAACTATTACCTTTATCGTCTTTAATGGCACCTATATTTTCTGTGCTCCACCCTGTACCCCACAGCCTTGTATCATAACAATCATAAAAGATACTTAAGCTTGCATCTTTTTCATATATAATTTGCGTAAACTTAATAACAGTGTCATCTATTTTCACTTTTTCATTTAGCTTTATGTTATAAACAATATTGTCTTTGTTTATAGAATTAGCAGGATTATCATTGGTTATTAATGCACATATAAGTGTATCACCTATTTCTATTACTGAAAAAAATAAAAACAAAACTAAAACAACACTAGAAATCTTCCAGGCCCACCCAAGTAGGGGATTATGTTGTTTATTAAGCTCTTTTCCAATAAATGTAGCATCTCCCATCTCGTTTAGGGCTAATTTTTCAGCTTCTAAACGTTTATGCCCTAATTCAAGATAAAAATCAATTTTATCTTCAATATGACAGCTAATCTCCTGCTCAATTGCAGGTTTATCAAATGGGAATTTTATTTGTTTTAATACCTGCTGTAGGTATTTATTTTTGTTAGAGTAAAGCATAAGCTTCACCACATATTACTTTATTAACAGACTTGGAGAATAAACCCCACTTTGCTTTTTCAATTGCAAGTTGTTTTTTGCCTGACGATGTAATTTTATAATACTTACGTTTTCTACCGGTTTCACCAGCTTGAAAATAAGACTTCACATAACCCTTATTTTCAAGTTTATGTAATACTGGATATAACGTACCTTCTTTAAACTGAAAAGTGCTCTCTGTACGTATTTCTAACTCTTTTATTATCTCATAACCATATCTATCACTTTCACTGATTAGCGATAATAGTAATAATAAGGTGCTTCCTCCAACTAAACCTTTATCTATTTTCATATTCTCCTCCTTATCTTTATACCTAGATAATCTAGGTAACATTATACATAGATATTCTAGGTATGGCAAGGATTTTTTTATGCTTTATTTTTTAAAGAACTATTTCAATAAATTAAGATATTTACAAAGGAATAGTAATTATATAAAGTAAAATATAACAAAAGGTAAAAAGCTATATGCTATAACAATAGTTTATAGCATTTGTAATAAAAAAAATAACTAATCTTCATAATTTTTTAAGATTTATATTTTATAATTAAGATGAATAACAAAGATTAATAATGCAATACTAAAATTAATATCATTATCCAAAAAGGGGTGAATAAATGCTAGAATTTTTTAATAACTTGGCATCTTTAGAGTTTTGGACTCAAATACTTGAAGCTGTTAAATCATTAGGTATTTTTGCTGGTGCAGGATTAGCGATGATAGAAGCATTTTTTCCACCACTACCTTTAATTGTGTTTGTAACAGTTAATGTTATGGCATTTGGATTTTGGAAAGGCTACTTTTACTCTTGGATTGGCTCATGCTTAGGCTCTATTTTAGTTTTTTTAATTATTAAAAGATTTGGACGCAAAAAATTTCAAAGCAATATCTCCAAAAACAAACGTCTTTATAATA
The DNA here is from genome assembly GCF_014931565.1 of Clostridium sp. 'deep sea'. Lineage (NCBI taxonomy): Bacteria > Bacillati > Bacillota > Clostridia > Eubacteriales > Clostridiaceae > Clostridium > Clostridium sp. 'deep sea'. The sequence continues at coordinate 3,419,874 of NZ_CP063353.1, read as the reverse complement.
TTTTTTCATGGATAAAAGAGAGAGGTTTTGTACTAATATTTATGTTATTAACATTTCCTTTTACTCCCTCAATAGTAGTATGCGGATTGGCTGCTTTAGCTGGAACAAGCACTAAAGAGTATTTGGGAGCTTTATTATTAGGAAAACTAATTATGATATTTTCATTAAGTTTTATTGGTGCGAATATTAAATCATTTTTTACACAGCCTTTAAAATCAGCACTTTTAATAGCTTTAACATTATCAATCTCTTTTATAGGTAAATATATATTACAAAAAATTGAAAAAGAACGCAGCAAAAAGAGGCTAAAAAAGATCGATTGCCAGAGATATCTTAGATGTTGTTTACAATAACCACTATAAAATTTACCCATTATATTATTAATTTGGCTAGTTTAATCCTTACTAAGCTAAAACAAGTTAAACCACAAAGGGTGATACAGCAAATGCTGTATCACCCTTTTTTTACACTTCATAAGCCGCAAAACCAATTAATCCTGGGCCAGTATGAACTCCTAATGCTGGACTTATTTGAGATATGTATGATTCAACTACATTACCAATATCCTTTAGTTTACTGTGCATTTCTTGAGCTTCTTCTAAAGCTCCTCCATGGATTATAGCTATAATATAATTTTTATTGTAAAATTCATCTTTAATCATTTTAGTTAGTTTTTTCTTTGCTCTTGCCCATCCTCTAGTTTTACCAATAGTATGATATACACCGTCATCATTGATGCCTATTATGGGTTTAATACTTAATAGCTCCCCTACAGTTCCTTCTACTTTTCCAATTCTGCCGCCTTTACGAAGGTAACTTAAGGTTCTAACAATGTAGCCACCTTTTAACTTAGCCCTTAAAGCTGTAGCTTGTTTAATAATTTCATCTATACTATGCGTTTCAGCTAATTCAGCAGCTTTTATAACTAAAAAGCCTAAAAACATTCCTAATGTTTTAGAATCCAATACCTTAATAGTTAGTTTATCATAATCTTTTGCCAACATATTAACCATTTTGTATGTTCCACTTAAATTAGATGATAAGGTGATTACTAAAGCTTCTTGATAGCCTTGTTCTGCAAGATTGTCAAAGACTGCTAAGATATCGCCTGCTGTAGGCAAGGAAGTAGTTGGTACTTCTTTTTCTATTACCTCATAAACCTCTTGTGGCTTAATTTCTAAACGATCTCTATATTCTCGATCTTTATATATAATTCTTAAAGGTAAAATACTAATATTATACTGATCTATAATATTATCTGGTAAATCACTTGCTGAGTCAGTAACAATTGCAATCTTTCTCAATTTGTAACCTCCTATAAAGGTCAATTATTTAAAACTAATAACTCATTTAAACACTACTGCACTGATTAACTAAGGTATTGAACTACACTTTTAATTATAGTGTTTAATCTATATTATGTAAATCTATTTTAATAATTATAAGTACAATAATAAATTTAGTTTAGATAAAATCTAATATAAATATTTCTGTGGTTTTATAGTAGAGATTTTTTAGTTAATGATTGTTTGAACAAAACAGTTTATACAATTTATAGCTTTTTTATCTTAATATAAAGTAACTGAGCTAAAAGCAACTTGCTTTTACTCAGTTAAGTCGGGAATATAAGTATTATATAATTATAAAGCTGCTAATTTAGCTCTGCACTGTTTGCAAATTCCATTGATTAAGTTAAACTCAGTTATGCCAAATCCCATTTCTGCTAGTATTTGATTTTTAAAAGCAATGCTAATTGACTGTTCTACTTCAATTATTTGATTACATACTCTACATTTTAAATGAAAATGATCATTGTTTTCTCTAACTACTTCATAACACGAACTATTGTCACCTAAATCAATTTTTTTAATAAAACCTATGTTTTCAAATATTCTAGCTGTTCTGTAAACAGTAGCTATTCCTATGCTATTACTAGAGAGTTTACAATAATGAAAAACATCTGCCAAAGTTAAATGCTTATTTTGATATTTACTAAAAACATTATAGATAATTAAACGTGAATTTGTTATTCTATATCCATATTGATCTAATAATGACTTAAAGTTATGTAAACTAATATCCATAAACTCTACCCCTTACTTTTCTTATTTAGTCTGTATCCTGATCCCCATATAGTTTCAATTATTTTAGGCTCCGAGGGGTTATTTTCTATTTTTTTTCTTACCTTTTGAATATGTACAGGAACTGTGGCAATATCTCCAAACTCATCTCCCCAAATACGGTCAAAAAGAGTCTCTTTATTAAAAACGATATTAGGGTTTGAGGCTAAAAAAACCAGTAAATCAAACTCCTTAGTTGTAAAAGAAATTTCCTTATTGTATAAAAAAACTTGTCTTGATTTTGTGTTAATAGATAATCCGTTTATTTCAATAACAGCTGAATTAGTAACCTCACCTTTAAGCCTTTTATATCTACTTAAATGACTCTTTACTCTCGCAACTAATTCATTAGGGCTAAACGGTTTTGTTAAATAGTCATCAGCGCCAATGCCTAATGCCCTTATTTTATCTATATCACTAGTTTTGGCTGATACAATAATTAAGGGTATTTCTTTTTTTTCGCGAATAGTGCGACAGATTTCAAAGCCATTTATTTCGGGCAACATAATATCAATAATAACCAAATCATAATCAGTATAAAGGGCTCTATTTAAGCCCTCTGTTCCTGTTCTAACAATATCAACCTTAAAGCCATTTAAGTTTAAGTAATCTCTTTCGAGCTCTGAGATATTTATATCATCTTCGATTATTAACACTTTATTCATTTAGGTCACACCCTATTGATTTATTAATTGCCTCACATATTGTAAAATAAATTGTTGTACCATTATTCGTATCACTTTCAGCCCATATTTCACCATTGTGAGCCTTAACTAGTTCCTTAGCTATTGCTAAACCTAAACCCAATCCACCAATATCTTTGCTTCTTGATTCATCAACTCGGTAAAACTGATTAAAAATGTCATTAATTTTTTGAGGATTTACACCAGGGCCATTGTCTTTAATGCCCAGCTTTACCCCTGTATCTATAGACTTTAAACTACAAGTTATTATTACCTGTTGTTTATCAGTATACTTAATAGCATTGTTTATTATATTTAAAATTACTTGCCTTATTCTTTTGCCATCGAGCTCAATTTGTTTATCTACCCCAATTTCATCGCTATAGTCTAAATCAATGTTTTGCTCTTTTAACTCAAGTTCTAACTCTGTAAATAAATCTTCCATAAAGGCTTTTATAGAAGTTTTAGTAAAATTAAAGTCAAGCTTTTGAATATCTAGGGTAGAGAACAAAAACAAATCATTAATTAGTTTATCTGTGTACTGGGCATTTTGATAAATGATATTAATGTACTTATTTAGTTTTTGAGAGCTGTGGGCTACCCCCTCTTGAATTCCTTGTACGTAACCTAGTATAGACGTAATAGGAGTTTTTAAATCATGAGATATAATGGTTATTAAATTTTTTCTGTTTAACTCATATTTTTTTTGTAACTCTTCACTCTCTTTTAGCTTAACACTCATTCTATTAAAGGAGTGTATTAACTGTGCAATTTCATTATCTGGAACTGAATCGTTAACTGTCACCCCATAATTACCAACAGACACTTCTTCTACTGCCTCTTTAAGCTTTTCAATTGGTTCAAGAATATAGGTAGTTAAACGCTTAAAATATAAAAATGAAAATACTTCTTTTAACAAGGAAATAACTAAAATAAATCCTATAACATATATACCTCTTTCAGTGGAAAAAAGCTTAATAATGCTATACAAGATGAGCAAGCTTATAATAATAGATATAGGACGCATTATTTTAATATGTTTTCTATATTTTTCAATATCATTATGACTATGACTATGCCTATAACAGTGGCTTCTATATTTATGTTTAAAGTCATGATTATGATAGTTATTTTTCATAAGCTTGCTCCTTTTTTTAGTTAACTGTTGCTAATGCATTAATGCTTAGTTGTTTATTATCTTTATTGCTCATTATTATAGTAATTTTTAACTCTTTTAAGCTATTCTCCTCACTAATTAATGCATTTATGTTAATAGATTTTAAGTCATTATAATCATTCATAAGATCATGAATTACTTTAAAATGTTTACCTTGTGACTGGTAGTGATTATTACTTTGCTCAGCACAGCTTTCATGACGTGTATACATTTGTGTTAATGTTTCTTTAATCTCTGGCATATTATTTTGATCAATTTCAATTAACAAGTTTTTGCTGTTATTATCATTATTTTCAATCTGCATTAAATCTAAAAGCTTTATAAAGCATAAGATTTTTTTAATACCATGTTTTTTACCAAATTTGTGATGTCTACCTTGGTAATGAAAACCTTCTCTATGTTTGTTAAAGCCCATTTTATAGTGCTGACTATGACTGGCTTTGGCTTGAAAACTAAATTGCATATCATCCTTGTTTACACTTACTTGATGTTCGGTAGTTAAACCCTCTTCATCTTTACTCATGTTGCCTTCAAAGTTTAAAATTGTGTTTTGATCTTCTATAACACTCACATTAAAGTTAGCAGTATTTAAATCGTTCTTTTTTAGTTTACTTACTACATTATATAGAATTGATAATTTACTCATTGTTATACCTCCTTGTTTTGTAATGGTTATTACCAACAAGATTAGTATATTGAAAGAGTTTAAATATTCTTTAAACAAGATTTAAAAATTCTATAAACTTTTTAAAAGTTTAATAATAAGTAGCAAACTCATCCGTTGTAGAGAAGGGGTACATCCTCAATAATTATATAAATTTTAATATATGTGTTGTAGGTATTATTCCTTTATAACTACTACCTATTTTAATTATACTACAGTTCACCTTTGCAGATATAAGCATATATAAAAATAGGCTCACTATATGAGCCTAACTAACAACTATATTTGTTTATAATGTTTACAGTAAACTCATAAAGCCTTTGCCTTACATTAGCTGTTATAAACTGTTTATTGTTATTAACATAAAAATTATAAAGGTCAGCAATAAAATTTAGTTCATTATTATTAAATAAGTTATTACTAAAATCAATAACATCCTGTTTATGAATACTAGTTAATCCTGGGCAATACACACACACCGAATAGCTTCCCAAGCATTTTTTATTTGGCTTATAGCTCCATACTGAGCCTCATAACTTGAAACATTACCTTTTACTCTCTCCGCAGAGTTTTTAATACGCTGTAAGCGAATTGGCACAAAATTCTTAGTGGGTAATTTACTATAATAAGTAGTTATATCCTGCCCATAAATTACTCTATGATGTTTAATACTATCAAAAGCATAGAGCCAAAGTTTGGGGTAACCGCTGGGTATGTTAGTTGAATTCCATTGATGTGGTAGCCTAGTACCAGTTTCTTTAACAGTGTTTAGGCTCTGCCACTGTAAGTCATAAACTAATGGTTTATTTGGAAAATGTCTTTTTGGTAGTGTGTTTTCAACACTCTTGATAGTTTGCTTTACTAATTGCTGAGTTTCTGTTTTTATTTTATTGCAAGAGGTAGTTATAGTAAGGTCGATGTCACTTGAATAATTAATAAAATCACCTCTTATTAAACTACCATCTAGAATAATACTTAATATCTCTTTATGTATTAATACATTTATTTTATCTAGCTCAGCTTTTAGCCTACTTACATTTTCATTTATCTCATTTACTGTAACCATTACATTAGTCCTTTTTTACTTATTAATAAGATATGCCTATAACACTTTTTCGGATTTAGCCTTTTTTAACTCATTGTTGTTAGCAACGAAAGCTATTAATGCTACTATAGCCCAAATAAGCTTGTTAGCTATTTCATCACTGTAATTAAAGAAATCACATATTCCTATTAAAATACTCAAAGCCATTGCAGACATTGCCAAATACTTAGCTACTTTACTATTCACAAAACAATAAATACCTGTAGTAATAAACAAAGCTGCCATAATTAAACTCTCTAAGGCCCAAACTAAATCTACACCCCTTGATGTAAATAAAGTAGCTAAAAACATAAATCCCCAAAATATCGTTAATATGCCCGCAAATTTTTTCATTCGTGTCTCTCCTGTGTTTCTTTTTAAAGTTAAGTATTTTATATATCGATACTTTTTTCCAATGTCATAAAAGCATACACAATAGTATTTAATGGTAGGTTAAGAATAGAATATTATTAAGATTGCCATGCAAACCGACCCCTACCTACAAGAAGTGACTTACCAGCTAATCTATTTGGCTACTCAAAACCCAGCCAAACTCACCATTATGCTTTACTAAAGCACAGTCATCATACACTTCACAAAGCTCTACATAATCACCTATTTTAAGGTTTAAAAAATTGTTAATGAAATTATAGGTATTTAGCTTATATGTATCATTATCCTTGGTGAGAAATGAGTTAAATATTGAAAACAGTTTATTACTATGTAAATGTTTACATAAACTCATAGATTCCCTGTGCTCAATAAGCTCAATCTCTAAATGAGGGTAGTCAACATAAATTGTATCTTCTTTAATAAACTGATGTTCTTGTATTATTTTTTTCTTAGTGAAATTATTAACTTGAACATTATCATAAACTATTACATTATCACGTTTTTCAATAATTAAGGCATTTAACTCTCCAGTGGCTTTGGTACCTAAACCCCCATCAATAAAAATAATATTCTTTTCATCATTAAAATAAGGTTTATTAGATATTTTTTTAGTTCGCATATTACAGGCTGGCCAATGTCCCACAATAATCTTTTTCTCATTCTTTTTACTTTTTTCATTATAAAAATCGTATTTTAAAAATTTGTGTTCATCTTGAGGTAAAGTAAATTCTTTACTGTATCCACCATGCACAAAAATAAAATCATTAAAAATAAGCATCACTGGTAAACTGCTTAAAAACTCTATCATTTCGGAATAATGCTCATTCATAAAATCATACAGCTCATCACTATTATTAAAAGAAAAAACATCTCTTTTATGTTCTTTTAACATAGTATCTACAATTGTTTCATATTGCTGGCTTTTAAGAAAATCATGAAGTTTATAAAATATATCCTTATCTTGTAAGTATCTATGAATCATAAATTCGTGATTACCTTTTAGTATAAAGGTGTTTTGACGATTAGCTATTTTCTTTATTAATTTATAAGATTTAACGCTATCCCCACCGCGGTTAATAAAGTCACCAATTATAATTAAATAATCATCTTCTTGTAACTGAATTTTTTCTAACATTTTTTCCATTAACTCATTATGCCCATGGATATCACTAATAGCAATAATTCTATAGTCTGTATCTTTTTTTATATTTAATAATTGTTGTTTCATTATATCTCCTCTCATATCATTTATAAATTAATTTTTATCTTATTATAGCTTATAATGAGTTATTTAGTGGTTTAAATATACTGTTGTGTATTATTTTTTTGTAATGTTATTTGTACATGTTAACTTACGATGGGGTTTAATCATTACTATTTCCACTTTTGGGAGGGATAACCCCCAATGTCATTAAGTTTGTAAAAAGGTTAGGTAAAGATGCGAAAAGAATAATGAATGATAGTGTCGATTAAATAATTAAAGGTATGCTAATGAGACAGATTTAAAATCTGTCTAAAATATTTTGACCATTTACAATAATTAAGCTATCCTATAAATGAAACTTATAAAAGATTTTTTCTTAACATTACGAGAAAACTTGCGGTCTAAACGTATTGGTTGAACATATCTTTTTATAAGTGTTTCAACATCAGGTGGATTCTCATCTTTCCAAGAGAAAAAGCGCTTGCAAATGTATATAGCTTGAGTAAAATTGATTTGATAATAGTGTTTATTGCTAAGCTTCTGTTTTATTATTGTGTGGAGAGTAATGATAGCACAGAAATTATACATAGTAAGTCTAGCAAAAATTTCTTGGAAGATGGAATCCATCTTTTTAGCATGGAAAGCAGTTAATCCAATAGAATATTTTAGTTCACGAAAAGAAGTTTCAATACCCCAACGCATATGATAAAGCATTTTAATCTTAGACTTGGGAAACTCATCGGTCGGAAGATTGGTAATGAAACTATGATACACATCTTTTTCAATTTGCACTCGAACAACCCTAAAGGAAAAAGGATAGAAGTGACATTTATCTTCATCAAAGTAGCTAAAGCTAGAGGTGTGATGTATATATTTATATAGCTTTGAATTGGCTCTAACTTTTGATAATTTTCTAGTTAGTATTAAATTAAACTCAACGTCAAATTCATCAGAAGATGGTAATTTTAAGCCCTTGAGTATGCCATTACTTGTAGGACCTTTGACTCTGGCAAGGTATTTCCACCCTTTTCTATCCATATGGGCGATATTATTATAACTTTCTAAGCCACGATCAACGATGCATAAGACCCTTTTTATTTGTGAGCGGTCAATCATGCTAATTAAAGCCTTATGCTCATCATATATACCAATAGGTTGTATAATTGCATCTAAATACATCTTATTTTTAAGATCATACATAGTATTAAGATGCAACAAATTATAGCCTCTAGAAGTTACTTTTGTCTGACAATATGTTAAAGGGTTTTTTGGGTTATGATGAATATGCAAATCTGAGCCATCGAAGGCCAATAAACGATATCCATCATAGGTTTTTAAGTTATTGAAAGATTGTGTAAATACATTAAAAATATGTTCCAAAGCTTTTGGTAATACCTTATTACGTTGTTGAACAAAGGCAGAAGAAGTGGGAGTATTAGTGTTAAAGGAATAGTAGTTTAATAACTCTGAATTTAAATTACTTCCCCCCATAGATATTAGCAGGTTTAATACTGTTTCAAAAGAAATCTTTCTTTTACGAGTAAAATCCGATTTAGGATTTCTGACATACTGGTCTTTATTTAGTGACATTCCATTAATAATTGATGTTAGTTTGCTCTTAATAAAACAAGGGTAGTTAGACATAGGGCGCCTCCTTAAAAATATTTCATCTAAAGGGCTGCGCCACATTTTTTGAACTATTTGTCAAGGATTCTTGCAAAAAAAAAGAAGTTTTTATTAAAACCTCTCTCATAATCTATTAGTATTTTAATTTATTTCTTAACTTAATGACATTGGGATAACCCCTCCCTTACTACCATTATGCTTAATTTATTTGATTAATTGGATGTTGTTGTAGTGGAGGGGTTCTCCCTCCTATTTTTATTTTTATTTATAGTATTTATCTAGTTGCCATTTAAGGGGGTTTGTTTTTATGTAACTTACTATTCTTAAAAAATCTTTTTCATTTCTTATAATATGGTCATAAAAACTTCTTTGCCATATTTTAATTATGTTATTATTTCCTTCATTAATAAGCTTGGTAGTTTGATATTTAAAATATCCCATAATATTTGTAATGTTAGTAGTAGGACAGGGGCTTTCCCTGCCATTTTTTTGCTGAATTATTAGGTGTAGATGATTAGGCATAATTACATAATTATGAATAGATATGTTAGAATATTTTTCAGGCAATTCTTTTATTATTTTATCTACAGCTAAGCCATATTTTGTAAGTTTTACTACTGCTGTATGTTTATCTCCATATTTGGAGGGAGTACCTCTCCCCTACTTCCATTGTGATTTTATTTATTTGCTTATTAGATTTTCTTATTTTATATAGTAAACTGATTTATTTTTACTGATTGTTGTAGTGGAGAGGTTCTCCCTCCTATTTTTTACTTTAATTATAATCTCAAGTATTTTTTTAAATTAATTGCTTATTTTTTCTGTACAAAAATACTACAATCCTATCAGCTTTACAGAATAAAACTAAAGCCAAAGCTAACTCTATTAATGTTTTAATTATTACTAATATAGCCTGTTTAATAACAAGTGGATTAAATAAACCTAATTTTCTTATCGTTAATGACATTTGGGAAATGACTTTAATCAATTCTGGTATAGCGTTAACAAATAAAAGTAAACCTGCTGTAGAAATAACAATTACGTGTAATTGTTGGGCAGTTATAATACCATTTTCAACTGTGGTTATATTGTTGCCAATAGCTAAATTACTAATTTTATCAGCATACTTCCATAAAACTATTGCTAAACCTACTATAGCAATAAAGTTAATTAGATAGGTGTTAGTGAGTGGATTGTCTACCACTCCTTGTAAATATTTACTTGCTGTTAATTGGATACTTATAATATTAGATAATATTATAAATGCTTTTACTAATAAGTATAAGCTAATAAATCTTACTGCAATAAAGGTTAAATCCTTATTGTTCATATTTGTTCTCCTCTTCACTATTTATTACTAATTTTACCATCAATACCATACTGTATTATACACTGATATCTTACATTTGAGAAGAATTAAAAAAGATCAGTTTAACATTATGTAAACCGACCTCTTAAATAATAATATTAATTTTTTACTACTGTATTAATTTATTAAAACTATAACTCTGTCATTAACTCCCATCTTACACCAAACTGATCTATTAAGGAGGTTAAACAGCTACTATAAGTTGTTGACCTAATAGGTTGCAATATTGCTGCATTTTCTTTTAATATTTCAAAAGCAGTTTTTACTTCTTCATCGCTATTAAATATTACTATAATTGAAATGTTTTGATTTACTTTTATGGGCTGTAACTCATCAGAAAACATAAATCTATAATCACCTATATACATTTCGGAATGGTATACATAGTTTTTTTGCGCATTAGTTAAAGTACTTGTATCAAAGTCACTTTTATGAGCATCTTTAAAATACAACAGAGTAGCTACTTTGCTATTAAAAGCTTTTTCATATAACTTTAGGGCTTGTTTACACTGTCCATTAAAGTGGATATTAACTGATATTTTCATAATAGTTCTCCTTTTTTTCTTATTTTAATAAACAGAACAAGTAAACAGTATGTCATGTTACTCATATTGCTTTAATATTTTTTTAGCCTCTGCTAGTATTTGCTCCCTTATTTCTAGGGGCTGTAATACCTCAACATTACTACCAAAACCCAATAACCAAGTTATTAAACTACTTTTACTGGTAAAGTACCGCTCAAATAGTAAGCAGTTATCTGGTGTTATAGTAAAGCAATTAATTCCATATTCTTCAACTAAGCGATACTTAACAGCAGAGTTAAACTTAGCTACCAGTTTAATTTCTTTGGTAAAATATTTATTAAAATTAGTATCTTGTTTATTTATCTGTCTTTCACTAAAGCTTATATTTAGTTTTTTTAAATGCCATAAACGATTTAACTTGAACATTCTAAAAGCCTGTTTTTCGGTACAATAGGCAAATACATACCACGCAGACCACTTAAATACTATAAGATATGGTTCTATAACCTTTTTAGTTTCACCCTTGCTGTAATAATAGGTAAATGATACTAGGTTTTTTTCAGCAATAGCTGTTTTTATTAACTCAATTTTAGGTGCCAAGGTAGCTTTATAGTAAGAAGAAAGGTCTATAAGTATGTTCTCATTAATTGAATATATTTTACTATTTGGTTGTATCTTTTCTATAAGACGTTCATATTGAGAGCTTACACTCACACTGTTTAAACCCTTTAAGGCAATAAAAATATCCTGAACATCTTGTTTGGTAAATATGGTTTTATCTATTTTATAACCCTCTGCTATTGAGATACCTCCATCATAGCCTTGACTTGTTGCTATTGGCAGGCCTGCTTTACACAAATCTAAAATATCTCTATTAATTGTTCTGCGCGAAACCTCAAATTTATTTGCTAAGTAAGGGGCAGTTACCTTGTTATTTTGTAAAAGTATTGTTAGTATTCCTAATAAACGATATATTTTAATGGTAATCACTGCTCCTTGGTTTTTCTTTTAAGGTAATTTCACAATATATAAAACAGCCTATCATTTGCATAAATAATAATGCCATAGTTTCTATTAAAATGGTATTAGCTGATAATAAATTTTGATTATATAGAATGAAACTAATTATAGTTATAGGTAACATTACAATTGCAGATTTAATAAGATAACTAGCAAATAACTGCTGAGCTATATCCCAATTTTTTTTATTTTTTGTGGAGCTTGCTGTTTTATATCCACCATAAGATTTATTTACTACCCCAATATTAGTATAATTATTGGCTGTATATTTGGGAGGTTTATACTTGAATAATAATCCAGTAGCAAGATAAAATAATGGAAAGATAAGATATAAAATATGTAAAAAATTATATTTAATGAAAGCCATAAAAAACACCTCAATTAATTTATTTTACCACATATATTTTTTTTCAAACATGTTGTGTTGCAAATTAAGCAAAGGTGAAGTATTCTTATATAACGCAAGGATAATAATATAAACACAGAGGTTGAGCAAAATGAAAGTAATAGCAACTAAATCTACTAAAGTTAAAAAAGATCTTAAAAAAATAGTTTTTCTTTCTATGATTCTTTCTTTAGTTTTGTTTTACATAGTTTTAACCACCAAGCTAAATATACTTATAGTACTAGCTACTATCATTTCTTTTTATTTTTTTATTACCAGAACTATAGCACTTAGTAAACAAATTAAAAGACCCGAAAATCTTATCACTAAAAAGGGTAATGTGTTAAATGTTAATGTAACACCTAAGTTCAATTTAGAGATTCTTATTTCGGATGTTAAAGGCATTAACGGCAAAAGTTATAGTAGAAGAAAACAATTTAGTGGCTTTGGTTATGTAATTATTGAAACTCAAAATGTTAATTATAAGATTGGAATAATTGATGATTACCAAGTGGTAGTTAAAAGGCTACAAGGATTTACTAATAAGTAAACAGAGGCTGTTATCAAATGATAACAGCCTCTATTAATACCTATAAACCATATTTAAATGTTAGTATGGTACAAATTACACCTAATATAAAAAATCCTATGCCAATTTGTCTTATATGCTTTAAATACAAACCATCAGCCACCTCTAACTTATTATCTGGTTTAAAACGCTTTGTAAATTCATAAAACTTTGGTGGCGATATAGCCATAAAAAGCCCTAATGGAACAAATAAAATATCTAATATAAACATAACAAACCCACACTAAAGTAAAGGTAATTCACTTACATACACCTTTTATTTTACAGCAGCTACTATTGAAATCTCAAACAAAATTACAGGTCTTGCCATTGCTGCCTCTACACAGGCTCTAGCTGGCTCGTGTCCATCTTCTACCCAGGCATCCCAAACTTCATTCATATCTTTAAACATTGCCATGTCTTTAATATATAAAGTAGCAGATAAAATGTGTTTTTTATCTGAGCCATATTTGATTAATAAGTCTTCAACCTTTTGTAGCGTACACTTTGTTTGCTCTTTAATATCTTTATCTGCATCACCACAGGTTTGTCCACATAAGTAAACAGTATTATTATAAACAACAGCTCTACTCATTCTGCCAGTGCCTTCATATCTTTTTATTTCCATTATTAACTCCTTATATAGCTTTATTCTTGTTATAGATTATATCATGTTATTATTACATTAGTAATTATAAACTTAAATCATTTTAATGTTAAATTTAAAATAAGTCATTTTGATAAACTTTTACAGTATTATTTGTGAAAATTATTTACCCTAATTCTAATCTTTTCGGCATGCTCTTTTACAGACTGTTTAAGATTAAACTCTCCACTAAAGGGAAATAAAAAACTACCTCGGTGTTTAAATCTCTCTCTTATCTCTAGCTTAAGTTTTTCATATTCTATTATTACCCTAAACTCATCTACTTGATCAGCTAAATAATGTAACTTTTTAAGAACATTAAATGCTTGAATAAAATCAAAAAAGATAATGCCTAATACAAAACCAACAAATAATGAAAACTCTAAGTTTTCATATAAAAATTGTATTTTCTCATAAAAATAAGGATACAACAGGTAGTAAAAAATGAGTGATAAAATTAGCCAAAACAAGGAATAGAGTGGAGATATTAAACCTTGAATATTAAATTTAAGTTTACGATAGTCCCATAGTCTTGTATGATAAACTCGTAAAAAAAACAAGCCAGTTAAATACTCTAATGATGTTGTTACTATAGCAAAAAGAATTACTTTAACATAAAAAAGAATATGCATGTCACTAATAATATACAGCACACAAAGAGCAGATCCATATAGCGGTAAATAAGGTCCAGATAAAAACCCTGGGTTTATCCATTTTTTAGCTAAGCCAAAATATCGTCGATAAACAACCTCAAGACACCAGCCTAATATTGAACCAGAAATAAAAACAAATAAATATTTTAATATAAATTTAATCATCTTTAAGCACCTCTATTAGTTATTAAACAAATGGGGTCAGGCTTTAAAATTTAATAACTTTACTGCCAAAATGGTTTTCCACTATATAAAAAGCTCTCATTATTAATAAAGCTTAATATTTCTCTATGAGTAAGCTTATTAATATAGTTTGCTAACCAATCTTTAGTATCATCAACCTCTAAAAAGAAATTTAAGGATTCTAATATAGCTGCAACAAAAAAGGCTTCAGTTAATTCTACATAGTTAGCTGTTAGCTTGCAAATATTATTATAAGCCTCAAATACATACTTTCGTAGTGATAATGGAGTATAACCAAATAACGAAGCAATATCTCTTAAGTAAAATCCATAACCACATGCTCCAAAGTCTATGAGACTAACATTATCTCCCTTAAAAATAATATTTGGGTAGCCTATGTCTGCATGTATTAGTCCCCACATTTTTTCACTTTTATCAATATTTTGATAGAGGTTTAGTATTTTTAAACCAGCTTTTTTTAGTGTTTCGATATGATATTTGCTTAGACCATACTCATAGGCCTTACTTAACTTTGCCAATGCTGATTCTATATAGCTAGCATCATAACTTGGTCTTTTAAAGCTCTTAGTAGTTTCAAATTGAGTAGATTTTTGATGTATTTTTGCTATCATATCACCCAGTAATAAAGCATCTTGTTTTGATTGAACATAGGGTTTATGCTCACCCTCAAGCCAGCTTAATAGAGTACAATTTACGTTATATATAGTAGTCACAAATTCATTATTTTTATTGGTATAAGGTTTTTGCACATTTGCTTGGGAGTGTTTGTTTAAATGGTTTAGCCATAACATTTCTGAATTAATAGCCTGCTTGTTAGTCCACTTTTCATCAAGGGCATTATTCTTTGATATGTTTAGTCTTAAACAGTATTCTTTATTGTTGTTATCTGTAACTTTATATATTACATTGCCACTTTGGGCAATAAACTGGTAGTTAGTTGCAGTTATAGTGTAAGACTTTATAGCTTCTTTTGCTATATTTAAATTTTTCATTTATATGTCCTTTACTTCTTCTTTAAGTATTGAATATATTATTTGATTGTACCATGTATGATTTAGGTATAGGGTTTTTCTAAATAACCCCTCTTTTTGCATACCAATCTTAAGCATAACTTTTTCTGAACCTTTATTACCTTCATGACACTTCGCAATTATTCTACGTGCATTTCTGTGTTTTACTGCAAAATGCAATAGTCTAAGAGCCGCTTCGGATGCATATCCATTACCCCAATATTCTGGATCAAAAGCCCAGCCCATTTCCCATTCGAGTATTGCTTCTCTACTAGTTTTTAAAGTCACTTTACCAATGTTTATATCATTTTTTTTAACAATAAAATAATATTTTCTATTGTTAAAATATTCTGCTGAATTAAGATAATTGGTATATTTAATTTTTATTTTATTTGCTGTTGGTATAATATCTTGCTCGTATTTTTGTACTAATGGGTTTTGTTCTAGTTTTTGTAGAAACTCAATGTCTTGTAACTGCAAGCTTTTTAAACCAAGTCTTTTACTAAGTAACTTCACTTTATCTCCTCAAAAACAGGACTATAGCCTGTTCTTTATTATTTTTAACTCAACCATACAAATTGTAAATCATATTTGCTTTTACTTTGCTGTTTTACTTATGAATAATTAAAAACAAACTAGACTCATCAACCTCTTTTAACTCGTATTTACAACCAGTGGCTTCTCCCATTTTCTGCAAATCAACTAGGTTATGGGTAGTAGCTTTAAAGCCATCTTTGCAAACTATTACACCATTTTTAGTTTTTTGCATATCAAGTTCTCCTAATAAACCTTTATCTGCCTGCTCTTTAAACCAAGCAACCCTGTGATTCCAAAATTTATCACTATAGGTACTAAAAAAAACTGATCCTCCATCTTCAACTAAAGTTAAAATGTTTTTAATTGACTGTGCACTAGTTATTTTCATAGCAGATAATCCATTTTGCAAACACAAAACAACATCAAACTTTTGCTGAAAAGTTAAATTATGTACATCCATTTGGAGCATTTTAGCATTCTCTATATCTGCTAGACTCTCGTTACCCAAAGCTACACTATCATAAGAAATATCAATTCCAATAATGTTTTTACAACTATCTGCTAATTGTTTTACTATACGACCATAACCTGCACCTAACTCTAACACTGAATGCTGTTTTGTTAGATGATTTTTCACGAACTCTATTTCTGCGTTTAAATACTGTTTAACTCGTGGTAAGTTGGTTTCGTAAGCCTTAAACAAACCCTGTGAGTTAAGTTTTTCGGCATAATAATTATCTTGTTTCATTTGGTAACCCCCTAGTCTTTATCATATGTTTATTAGTTTAAGTATATCATAAGGCATTATGATAGCTATGTCTTTACTACTAAAATTGCACTACTAAAAGTTAATAATTAAATTACCTAATACAAACACTTTTACAACTGTTAACTATATTAATATATTATCTTGATACTTTTAAACAAGTACTATAACATTAGATATAAGAAGTTAAAAATTAAATACTTCAAAAATAATAATGAGGTGACAATAATGAGAAGAACAGATAGACAGGTTAATAATATTGGTGAAATTTTAGATATTATAAATAATTGTAAGGTATGTAGAATTGCAATTAATGATGTAAAAGCCCCCTATATTGTTCCTTTAAACTTTGGTTATAGCTATGAAAACAATGAACTAACATTGTACTTTCATTGTGCAAAGCAGGGTAAAAAAATTGATTTAATTAAAGCCTGTAGCAATGTAAGCTTTGAAATGGATTGTAATCATCAGCTTATAAAAGCAGCAGAAGCCTGTAAATATGGTTATGCTTATGCCAGTGTTATTGGTTATGGTTCTATACAGTTTGTAGACAACTATGAGCAAAAAGTTGCTGGTTTAAACGCCATAATGAAACAACATACTGGTAAGAACTTTGAGTTTAATATAAAAGCAGTAAATAACATTCATGTACTTAAACTTGTAGTTAGTGATTTTACTGCCAAAAGCAAAAAAATAAATTAATAATAACTATCTTACAAATTTAGTTCTTAAGTGATATAACTTTTTTATGCATTTTTTAAAGACTATTTTTATATTTTTTTTGACAAATTTAATTACAAATAATACACAAATAAATTGGATTACTGAGTTTATTACTAAAAAAGCAATCCCAGAATTTCTTAAGTTTGAATAGCCCAATGACTTTACTACTAAAAATGCCAAAACATTATAAACACTAAATCCAGATATAAAGCCAAATACTATTCTGTATTTAAAATTATACTTTAAGGTAATTAACCAAATAACATCAAATGCAAATATAGTCCATAAAACTGCCCAAACAGGAGTAGCAAGTAATACAGCATGAAAAAAGATCATACTGCTAAACATCATAAAGGCATTAAAAGCAACTAAATCTACTAAACATATAACTGCGATTATTATTCTTTTCATATTATGTATATATCCTTAATATTTTGTAAATGGAGCAGTTCAGAAATACTCTATTTTACGACTTATAACCTTTACCATTTGTATTGTAAAGAAGGGTTAATTATTAACCCCATATCCTTGCTCTTTTTTTAAGCTTTTTAACTTTAGATTTAAGAAACATTACTATATAAACTATTAATATAATTTGAATGATATTATAAACAATAAGTTTTGTTGTTTTATTTGATGTTAAGTTACCTAAAGAAGATAATAACGATAAATTTGCTATTAAATTATAAACACTAAATCCCGAAATAAAACTAAAAATTATTCTATGTTTTAGGTTATACTTAAGAGTAATTAACCAAAGTACATCAAAAGCAAATATTGTCCATAATACTGCCCAAATTGGGGCTCCAAGTACTACCCCAGGTATTAAAAGAACAGTACAATAAAGCATAAATGCACAGATTGATATAAACTCTATTAAACATAATACTGCAATTGCAATCCTTTTCATTAGTTGTCCTCTCATGGTCATTACATGCTACCTTTATAATGTATAATTAATTTTTGAAATATCTTTATTTAAGTCAAAAACATTTTAACATATTTTGCTATTGCTTACTATTTTATTTTGCAAAACACTGCTAAAAACTTTGCTAAATTAAACAAGAGAACAAACATTATTATGCTTGTTCTCTTGTTTACAATTGATTTGCTTTAATATTAATTTAATGAAATCATTTTATTGTTAATACTAAGCTCTTTAATATTATTAATATTTATTGGCATTTTGAACAGGTACTTTTTATTAGTTAGCTTGTCTTCAATTGTTACGCTTGAAGAGTAACTTACAATTTCTCCATTATTCATTGTTATTTTTATATTTAAGTCTTCAGCGTTCTTTTGCTCTGTTGTTATATTTAGACCAATAGCAGATATAGATAATTTATTTATATTCATGTTGGCCAATTTAATATTATTAATTACTTTGGTGTGTTTGCTAGGCTCAATTTGAAAAGTAGTCTGCCACTTACCCTCTGTGTAGTGATTGTTTTTAACAAGGTCAGCAACTAGTTGATATTTAGTTAGTTCACTTTTATTAATATTAAAAACGTATTCTTGATATTTTTTACCATACTGAGGTTTACCTGTTTCATTTATATCAAAATATAAGCTACTTCCATATTTTTTATTGTTATTTTTATCTTGTAAATAAAATGTGCCATGGTTATCTATATTTTTATTCCATTTTACTTGAACATGTAAACGTTCATTAATATAACCTATGTTGCTTATGTTAGCAAAATCTATATTGGGAATTTCAGTAGTTAAGTTATTAGGTTTTAAGATGCTTATACTATCCTTTTCATGTAACTCACTTATTAAAAAACCACTGCCACCTGAACAACTATCATCATCTAAATTTATTGTTTTAACTTCATTGTCTATAACTTCATTAAGCTTAATTTCAGTGATAACACTCTTAAAATTCTCTTTTGCACTCAAAAAAGACTCTAATGCAAAAGTAATTTTTTTACTACTTAAGTCTTTACCATTGGCTATTAGCTGAATTGTAGCTGTTTGTGTTTTATAGTTATAGTCCACTAACTCCTGGCAAAAAGAGCTGTAACCAGTGAAATAAAAGTTATATAAATCTGTAGTATTATCTACTCTGTTTTTATCAGTTAAGTCAGTTAAATTTAAGTAGGCAATTGTTGTTTCATCATCACTTAAGGCAGCTATAATCTCCATTTTTATGCCATTATTAACTGCTACTAACTCTACTGGCTTTAACATTTGAGCTAATGGAACACTTACGACACTAAGCAAACGATTAAAGGCTGGTATTTTATTAGCCATAACAGGTACAAAGACTAAAACACATATACATATTATTGCTGCAACTTTTAAAGCCGGCTTAGCTTTAGTGTTATGACTTTTACTTTTATGTTTTATGTCACTCATCAAGTCTTTATTAACAGTTATACTTGCTAATCTTGCATCTATAATTGACGAAAGTTTTTTTTCATTCATTATATCTATTATCCTCCAAACTAATTTTTAGTTTTTCTCTAGCTCGCTTAAGTCGAATAGAAACTGTTGATTCGGGAATATTGAGAACTTTGGCTATTTCTCTTATTTTTAGTTCTTGATAATAATAAAGTAAAATTACCTCTTTGTATTTGTAAGATAACTTCATAATTTCTAATACTAAATCATCGTTTTCCTCCATATTTTCGGTAGCTGTTATGCTCTCTAAACTAACCTCTTCATTTTTTCTTTTCCACCATGAGCTACGTAAATAATTTTTACATACATTTATGGCTATACGCATAATCCAAGTCTTTTCGCTAGAATTACCTTTAAAACTTGAATAATTTTTATATACTTTTATATAAGTATCTTGCAAAGCGTCTTCTGCTAAGTGGATATCTTTAAGATAAATAAAACACATACGCAATATAGAATTGCCATATGTTGTTATTAATCTATTAATCTCTGTTTCAATATTTCTTTCTGGTACCAAAGAAAGCATTACTTAACACTCCTCTCTGTTTATTAGACACATAAAATGTTAATTTTCTTTCATAATTTAAAAATTTTTGAGCTTAATAACTTTATTTTTACTCATAAACTTACTATAAATTATAATGTAGTTAAGTTCTAAGTGTAATTATTGTTATACAAACAATATTATAGAAGGTAAAATTTTATCTCGAATTAGCATAAATAGAGAGGATATTTAACTTACATTAAACTCAAAAGAGTAGTCAAGCCCGTAAAATAACACTAAACATTTGCTTAAGGATACTATAATAACTAAAATATAAGTAATATAAAGTTGCAATGGGGTGTTTTTTTGAGAATAAGTGATTTTGCTAAAAAGAATAATATGAGTGTTGATACCATTAGGTATTATATAAAAGAGCATTTATTACATCCTCTAAAAAAGGGTAATTACTATTATTTTAATGAAAACAATCAAATGGAAATTAGCAAACTGCTAAAGCTAAAATCCTATAAGTTTAGTTTAAAAGAAATAAAGAATTTATTTTTTATAGATAGGCTTAGTGATATAAAGTACTTGGATACAAATACTTTTATAAAAAATATATATTTAAGCAAAAAAAAACAACTCGAATCTGAAATAGCTAGTTTAAATAATGTTAAAAATGACTTAGTTAAAGAAATAGCTAGCTTACCATTAGCAACAACTAAAAAATATAAGTGCTTGGGTTTACCCCTAAGCTTTGTTGAACACCTTAGTTGCCCTTTATGTAATAAGCAACTTATTTTAAACACAGCTGTTATAACGAATAACAGTATTCAACAAGGTGAATCACTCTGTGATTGTGGCTTTAAGCTAAACATCTGTGATGGAATAATAATACCCTATACCAAAAATGTAGAAATTTTAGATCCCTTAGAGAACACTTCAATCAGTAATGTGTTAGATAACTCACCAAGTTCATTTATGGAATTCATGTTCTCTAGTATAGAGCAATTAGTGCAATCATTACTCATAGAAGATTTAAAGCAAAAAATTATACTTGATATAAAAGCAAGTATGGGTATTTTACCTCTTCAGTTTTTAAAGCATAATAGCTCTTTTAAGTACTTTATTCTACTAGATGATGATATTAATAAACTAAGAGTGGCCAAAGATAGTGTTGAGAGTTTATACCAAAACCCTAATATTATATACATTTGCTGTGATTTATATAACTTGCCCATAAGCTACAAATTAATAGATATAGCTATAGACTTTTTAGGTAGTTTTGTTAACGGTTTTAGGTTAAAAGAAAATACCTATAGCTCACTAATGCCCTATTTAAAGCGCAGTTCTATTATTGTTGGTTTATATTTGTACTTTAAAAAATTTGATATGTTAAGCAGACTACCTAACCATTTAACAGGAAATTTTAATGATAAAGCAATTTGTCATTACTTAGAGAGTAACGGATATAGTAATAAATTACCTAAATCCGAAACTTGTTTAAAAGAGGGTAATAATGTTGGTGATTTTTTTAAACCTAATGATGAGGTTTTTGCTAGTATTCGGTTTTATGAAAGGAAAAATACGAGTTTAAAGCCTGACCCCAAATAAGTAATTTACAAGTTATTCGGAGAGACATAGTTAAAAGAAAATACTTTATACCCTATTTAAAGTATTGTTTTATTATTATATGTTTAAATTTATACCTTATTAAAGTTAGTATATCAATAGAGATACCTAGCTGTTTAGTTGATTAGTTGATTTTATTCAGCTTCATGAGAGGCAAAATACTAGTTTAAAGCCTGACCCCGAACAAGTAATTTACCTTAGAGTTAACTCTAGTTGTGCATGTTAATTTTAATTTATTTATGAATTTTAGGTCTTCACATAGACTATACTCCATTGTTTACAATATGGTTAATAACAAAAGGAGAATGGTTTAAGTGAAGACTATTTATATTTTAGATACTATGAACAAGTTTAATCATAACCATAAGATTTACAATCTTAATGAGTTAAAACAAAAAGATTGTTGTGGTTGTTTTAGTTGTTGGTTAAAAACACCAGGAGTGTGTATTTATAATGATTCTACTAGCCTATTGCAAGATTATGTTAGTAGTGATTTAGTTGTAATTATTGCTGATTTGAAATATGGTTTTGTTTCAGGAAAGCTAAAGACCTTTTTAGATAGGTTATTGCCTCTTTATCTGCCCCATAGCAGACCAGAGGAAAATGGCTATAATCATATTCCTCGCTATAGTAAATATCCTGATATTCATTTTTACTATATTGCTGATTTTGAGTTAAGTGAAGAGCAAGAAACCTTTGTAAATTATATTTTAAGAACCTTTACTCAATTTAGGTCAAAAAATATTGTGGTGAAACAAATTACATCTATAAATGAGGTAAAAGCTTATGAAAACTCTTTTGATTAATGGCTCACCTAAAGGAAAAAACTCTACTACCGAAAAATTTATTAGCTACTTTACTAGGTCTTTTAATGAAGCTAATTATGACATTTTACGCCTTAATCAATGTTTTACTTATGATCTTAATAAGCTAAAGAGTTACACTAATATTATTTTTGTAATGCCACTTTATATTCATGCCATGCCTGGACTAGTAATGAAATTTTTGGAGAGGTTACCCATTTTTAATGATAATGAGCTTAAGGTTGGTTTTATTATTCAGTATGGCTTTCCTGAGCAAATGCAAGCAAGTTACTTAATTAGGTATTTCAAAAATTTATCATTAAGACTCAATCTAAATTATATAGGAACTGTATTAAGAGGAGATGCGGCAGGAATTCAATTTATGCCCGATAAAAAAAATCAAAGGCTTTTTAATAGTCTTACTAGTTTAGGCAGTAAGTTTATTCAACATGGTAGTTTTGATGTAGCTCTTAGCAAAGAGATTGCTGAATCGGGTGAAATAATAGGTGTAAAAAAGGCTATTTTGAAGTTAATGTATGCTCTTAAATTGGATGATTTTTTAATAAAATCTGTTTTTAGTGATAAAGAGGCTTATAATATGAGATTTAATCAGCCATATAGTTAAAAGGTGATTAGTGTTTTTGATGCTTAATATCAATATAAACACATTATTATGCTTTACTATTTTAGGTGTAATATTAATAACTTATGGTATTTAATATTACACCCCTTTTGGGGTAAGAATTATTATAGTCTTAAATCAATATTTCCATTACTAAATAGTTTTTTAGTTGTACTAAGTTCTTTAGCTACCTTAGTATTTTGTTTAAATTTCTCAACAGCATTATCAAAGATTCTATTAAACTCATGTGATTTTTTTAGTTCTTCAGGTGTTAGAACACAAAGCCACTGTCCTTTTATACTAGATAACACTATATTTCCCTCAAACCTCACATTGTAATCATAACCACTTATGGTGTTTATAATTGGCTCAATAGTTGCAGTTAGCTTAGTGCTTTTATCTGATTTAGACGTTTTAGTTAAAAAAGATATTAAAGTTTTATATCCTAAGGGTTCTTTTTTCTCTGTTTTGTATCTTTTAAGTACTGTATTTACTTGTTTAAGCAGGGTTTTTCTTGGGGGTGATACTGTTGATATGTATTGCGAACGTAGTCTTTCTTCTTCATAGTTAACTTGGTTAAAGTTATCATTGCTTTTTAACTGAGCCCTTTTTTGAGCTACTTGCTCAATTTGTTTAAGTAGTTTATCTCTTTTAGGTGTTTTCATTGTTTTATGAGGTACAATACTCCAATTTAATTTTACATCAACCCCATAATTTCCATATATCTTTTTATTATTATTTTGAACTGTAAAACTCATAGATATCACCTCTTTCCTATTTTAATTAATTTCGGTATTTATATCTAGTTCTTTAGATAATTCCTCCTCCTACTGTGTTTCTATTAGATTATGTAGTAAAAGCTAAAAGAGGCACATTGCCCCTTTTAGTTGTATTATTCTATTTTTTTGTTAACATTTGTTCTTGCTGTTTATCAATCATTTCTTGTAATTTATCTTTATCTTTTACTACTATAGCTCCTTGACTAGCATCAGGCAGTATCTCATCCATATTACTTAATGGTTTGTACTTTAATCCCATTATTGTCCAAATAAACATCAGTATACCAGTTATTAATAGTGCAAGTCTCTCTGGGCGACTAGCCCCTTCACTTACTAATAGCTTAACAACAGGTATGTTAAAGAAGTCATGCTGTAATAACTTTGGAAAAACATTAACTGTTATATAACTACCTGATAAAAAGCTAATTGGTTGTAAACATTGAACTAACATTCTATTAACAGAGAATACACGTCCTTGTAAATCAAAACCTACCTTAACCTGAATTAAGAACCTCCAGTGTACCTCTAAACAAGCTAGGGAAAAGCATACCCCTAGTGCTCCAATTATTGCAAATATAGGTGTTGGCCTTATTCCAGTAATAAAGATAGCTACAGAGAATGGAGCTACAAATCCAACCATACCTATTGCTCTTCTTTTGAAACCTCCAGTAAATAACATCACTATTGCACCTAGTAACATACCAATTCCTGTAAAAGAGTTTACAATACCATACATATTAATATCTGCATATGATACAACTAGTGGCTGAAGTATAACAGTATATATTCCATATAAGAAGTTCATTACTAAGAAAAATACTACCATAGCTATCATGCTCTTTCTCTTAGCAATAAACCTTAATCCACCTGTTAGTTCTTTTAGAATAGGCTCTTCAGATTTATTAAACATAGTGTCTGGGAAACGCAACTTAAGCATTACCACTATTGCTACTATAAAGCTAACTATATCAATAGCAATTATTCCACTTAATCCGATTCTGCTCATTATTAAACCAATAGATAAACTACCAATTATTGTACCAAATGCCACTGAAAACTGAGCAACACTATTGGCTTGACCCAAATACATTTTTGGAGTTATTTGAGTTATTGCTGCCATATAAGCAGGTTGTCTAAAACATAATGCAATTGAACCTATTACTGTAAATATATAAATATGAGTTACATTCATATTATTCGTTAATATTAACATCAGTAATGCTATTGAGGCAATTGCTGACATTATATCAGTAATTACCATTATTAATCGCCTATCAAAACGATCTACTATCGCTCCTGAAAAGGGTAGTACTACTATTTGTGGAATAACTCTTATTAACATCATAAAAGCAAATCCTGAAATATTTGTTGCCTTAACTAACCAAAACGATGTGGCAAAGAAAGCTAAAGACGATCCCATTTCTGAAATTATTTGCATTATAGCAACTAGTAAGAATAATCGCATACTAGGTACAGGCTCTTTTTTCTTAAGTAGTTTTAGCTCTTTAGGCTTATGTTTTTTAACTTCGGTAATTTCTTCTTCACACACTGGCAAAGCTGCTGCTACCTCAGCTCGAGCCTCGGCTTGTTTCCAATACTTAACCTTTTCATCTATAATAACAGCTACATCATCGGCTTGATTTTTAAAGAAGAAGTGTCCACCATATTTAATAGTTTTTAAGTCAACATCCTCACTAAAAAACTGCCATTCTTTATAACGCTCTTGATAAAATTCAGTTATTCTATCTCCATCACCCACAATACAAGTAAATGGAACTTCAAGTTTTTGCTGATTTTTATTGTTATAAACCTCAGTGTACCACCTAATACACTGCTCGGAGTCATGCTTTAAATTTCGCAGGGTAAACTCGGCTTCTTCTGCGCTAATATCACTTGTTAGTCCGCCTATAGCTCTTAATAAATCTCTATTACCTTGGGTTGTTAGTTGAGATGGGAATATTTTATCCCATACTTTAAAGAACCAATTAGAGATACGTGGAGCTGGGAACATGGCAGCTACAATTACCCCCTGAACCTCCCTGCCTGCTTCTTTTAGTCTATAGGCCATATAGGCTGCCATAGTAGCACCTAAACAATGTCCATAAAGAACTATGGGACCCTTAACAGTCTCTAGTATCTCTTGTAAACATCGCTCTACACTTTCCTCAATTGAGACAAGATCTTCTTCTGGCCTACTAAAATCATGACCTGGTAATTCTACAGCGTATAACGAATAGTATTTAGGTAGTGCATTGGCCAGAGGCTGATAAGATATTGCGCTACCACCCCCGTATGGAAAACACACTAGTGATGCTATTCTTAATCTATCTTTAACAGGATTAGTTAGCTCATTTAGCATTGTTTTTTCTGCTGTTTCATCTTCAGCTTTAGCCAAATGGGCTACTAGTTCGCGAATAGTAGAGTTTTTAAATAATTCCATTACACTTAGTCTATTGCTTATTTTCCGTACTAGCTTTATTGCTTTAAATGAATCCCCACCAACATCAAAAAAGTCATCATCTATTCCAATTTTAGTTAGCTCAAGTATTTCAGCCCAAAGATTAGCCATCTGCTGTTCTTCTTCATTTCGGGGAGCAACAAAGTCCTCACTATTACCTAGTTGTAAGTTAGGTTCAGGTAATGCAAATCTATCTACTTTACCATTGGCGTTTAAAGGCATCTTAGCCAGTTTAACTAAAGCCGCAGGTACCATGTATTTTGGCAACTGATTTTTGAGGTGTTCTTTAAGCTCTGTTTCACTGTAATCTGTTGATTTTGGTACAACGTATGCTACTAGCTTTTTCTCACTAGTGTTATCTTCTTTGGCAATTACAATTGAGTCTTGTACAGTTGGGAAGTTTTTAATAACTGAATCTATCTCCCCAATTTCAATGCGATAACCTCTAATTTTCACCTGATAATCTATTCTACCTAAAAACTCTATATCTCCATTTTCAAGCCACTTCACTAAGTCACCTGTTCTGTACATTTTTTCACCGGCTACAAATGGATTATCAACAAACTTTTTATCGGTTAATTCTGGCCTATTTAGGTAACCTCTAGCTAAACCTACCCCACCAATACACAGTTCACCAGGCACACCAATAGGCTGTAATTTATTTGATTTATCGAGTACGTACACTAAGTAGTTAGCCAGTGGTTTACCAATTGGTATGCTAGTTGTTTGCTTTAACTGGTCTTCATTAACTAAAAATGCAGTGGTATCTACACAACACTCTGTTGGACCATATATATTTGTTATTTTAGGTTTATTAGTGTTAAAGAAAGCCAAAAATTCATTAACAATTTGTACTGGTAACGCTTCACCACCAATTATAAAGTGTTTAACTGGTATATCCTTTAGGGCATTAGTATCATCACCAAGTATTAGTTTAAAGTGCGAAGGTGTACCATCCGAAACATCAATATGATGTTCTATATAATAATCTACTAACATGCTACCCATATAACGACACTCTTCTGGTACTATGTGTAAACAGTGACCACCCAATAAACTGGCAAAAATCTGTTTAACCGAGGCATCAAAAACATATGGAGCAATAAGCGTTATATTTAAACCCTGTCCATATTGATTATAGATGTTTTTGTTTAAGGCTGTTACTAGGTTTATAACACTGCCATGCTGAATCATAACCCCTTTTGGTTTACCTGTAGAACCAGAGGTATATATTATATATGCTAAGTTATGTGGCTGTACTACCTGTTCAAGATTATTTATAGAACCCTCATAGATGTCGTCATTATCTATCTCAAATACTAAGCCCTCAAAAAAGTCGCTAGTAGCCTTTAACTCTTTTTCAGTTAAAATAATATTAGCATTACTATCTTGTAACATATACTTGATACGGTCTTCAGGATATTCTGGTGATATTGGTAAATAAGCACCTCCAGCCTTTAAAATCGCCATTATAGCAATCATCATCTCAGTAGATCTTTCTAGTAAAATTCCTACTATTGAATCTGGCTTAACCCCATTATGTCTTAATAGCCGAGCCAATTGATTGGCTTTTTCGTTTAATTGCTGATATGTTAATTGTTGACTTTCATATACTACAGCAAGTTGTTGAGCATTAGCCTTAGCTAGTTGCTCAAAACGTTCAACTATAGTTATATCACTATTGTAATCTGTTTTTGTATTATTAAATTCAGTTAAGATTTGCTCTTTTTCAGCCAAAGTGAGCATATTAATCTCACCAATAGTTAAATCAGCATTAGCTATTATAGTGTGTAAAATAGCTTTATAGTGCTGTAACATTCTTGATATAGTTTGTTGTTTAAACAGCATTGTTGAATAGTTTAAGTTAAAATAAAGCTCATTATTGTCTTCATATGCTGTTAAAGTCATATCAAATTTAGCTACATCTGCCTCAAATTCATAAGAGGTAACTTTTACAGAGTCCATCTGTAACTGAATATTATCTGTATTTTGTAAAATAAACATTACATCAAATAAGGCATTTCGGCTAAGTTCTCGTTTCACATCTAGTTTTTCAACCAGCTTATCAAATTGATAATCTTGATGTTCATAAGCATTTAAGGAGTTTTGATTAACCTCTTGTAAAAACTGTTTAAAGCTTTTATTAAAAGCCGGATAATTACGCATTGCTAAGGTGTTAATAAATACCCCAACCATATTATATAAATCGGCATGTTGTCTTCCTGCTATTGGCGAACCCACAACTATATCTTCTTGACCACTGTATTTAGCTAACAATACATTATAAGCAGCCAATAATAACATATACAGGGTTACATTATTTTCTTTACATAACTTCTTTAGCTTTAAAGTTAACTGGTTGTCTAGGTTAAAACCTAAGGTACTTCCTTTAAAGTTTTGAGAACTTGGTCTAGCATAATCTGTTGGCAGATTTAAAACTGGAATTTCATCGTTAAATTTACTTAGCCAAAACTCTTCATGCTTCTTCATAGCCTGTGACTCAAGTATTTTATTTTGCCATACTGAATAATCCTTGTACTGTAATTTTATTGCTGGTAATTCAACACCCTGATAATGTTTAGTTAGTTCGTTCATGATAATGCTTAAAGATACTCCATCAGATACAATGTGATGCATATCAAACATCAGCAGATACTTTTCATTAGCTAGCTTCACTAACTTTGCTCTAAACAGAGGTGCTTGTGATAAATCAAAAGGTTTAATAAAGTTATCTACTTTCGACTTTACTACATCTTTTGAATTACTACTAGTCTCTTCATACGCTAGCTTAAATGATGATTGAGGTGTAATTCGCTGAATAATATCGTCTTCTATCATCTCAAAGCTAGTTCTAAAGGCCTCATGGCGCTCTGCGAGCTTGTTAAAGCTATACTTTAGTTTTGCTACATCAACCTTACCCTCTAATAATAAAACTAAAGGTATATTGTAGTTGGTTTCGCTTTTTGAAAACTGATTTAAGGCAAACATTCTCTTTTGAGCCGCAGATACCTCATAGTACTCTTGTTTTTTAACAACTTCAATTTCTGCATAGTTACTCTTTTGAGTTTTACCAATATATAATGCTAGTTTTCTAATAGTAGAATTTCTAAATATTTCACTTACGGTTATTTCTGTTTTAAATTGCTTTTGAATAAAAGCAACAATTTTTATTGCCTTTAAAGAATGTCCTCCCAAAGCAAAGAAATCATCATCAATACCAACCGTATCAATATTAAGAATCTCGCTCCACATTTCAACTAGTCTTTTTTCTGTTTCATTACGAGCTTGCTCATAACTTGCTCCAGTTTCAATCTTGCCTTTAGGAACTGGTAAAGCTTTGCGATCTATTTTACCACTTTGGTTTAAAGGCATTTCGGTTAGAGCCATAAAGTACGAAGGAATCATGTAATCAGGTAAGCTATTTAATAATATCTCTCTTAAACTACCAGAGCTATACTCTTTACTTGCTACATAATAAGCACAGAGATACTTATTGGCATCATTTTCTCTAACCATTACTAAGGCTTCACTTATTCCAGGTATTTGAAGTAGGCTACTCTCAATCTCACCTAATTCAATTCTAAAGCCTCTTATTTTAACTTGATGGTCTACCCTACCTAAAAAATCAATATTGCCATTGGGTAACCAACGTACTAAATCTCCTGTACGATACATTAGTTGATCTTTTACATAAGGGTTAGCTATAAATTTTAAGGCTGTTAATTCTGGATTATTATAATAACCCTGAGCCAACCCATCACCACCTACACATAGCTCTCCATACACCCCAACTGGTACTAATTTTTGGTACTTGTCAAGTACATAAGCAGTTGAGTTTGCTATTGGTGCACCTATTGGAATTGTATTTTGGTTTTCTACAAGGTCATTTATTACATAACAAGTTGAAAATGTGGTGTTTTCTGTTGGACCATAACCGTTTATTATAATGGTATTAGGGTCGTGTTTTTGCACCAAAGCCACGTTTTTAGGAGACACTACATCTCCACCAACTAATAAACATCTCAAACCCTTAAACATTGCTGGGTTATCTTCGCAAAGTTTATTAAACAACGGTGAAGTTAACCACATTATACTTATTTTATTATTTACTAAGTAATCAGCTAGTTTTTCTGCTTGTAATAACACATCCTTAGTTGTAAGGTGCATTTCTAGGCCATTAAACAAAGCACCCCATATCTCAAAGGTAGCCACATCAAAGGTCATGGCACAGGTTTGCAGTAGCTTGTCCTCGGGTTTAAACTCTATATAGTTAGTGTACATTATTAATCTAATAACGCTCTGCTGTTTTACAGCTACACCTTTAGGTTGACCTGTTGTTCCCGATGTATAGATTATATAAGCTAGGTCTTGTGGCCCACTTATGCGTATAGGATTAGTGGTATTTACATGATAACTCTCTTCATTTAGGTTTATTACTGTACCACTAAATTCTACGTTATTTACATACTGCTTTTGTGTTAATAAAATGCAGGCATCACTATTTTTTAGCATGTAGTGAACTCGGGCTTGAGGATAGCTTGGATCTATTGGTAAATAGGCTGCCCCAGACTTCACAATAGCCAATATTCCTACGATTAACTCTAGTGATTTTTCTGCCATTATTGCCACAATGCTGTTTGCTGTAATACCTTGCTCACGTAAATGATGTGCTAAAGAATTGGCTTTATCATTTAACTGAGCGTAACTTAGTTTATTATCCTCAAATACTAAAGCCATTTGCTTTGGAGTTTTATCCACCTGTTCTTCAAAGAGTTGAGCAATTGTTTTATGTTTAGGATACTCTACAGCTGTATTATTAAAGTCAATTAATAATTGTTTTTGCTCTTGTTCACACAACATATTCATATCTGCAATTTTGGTATTACTATTCGCTACTATATCTTTAAGAATATTAATGTAATGAGTCATAAATCTTTGTATGCTCTCTTGTTTAAATAATTTAGTGCAATACTCAAAAGTTAAAGCAACTAAACCATCATACTCATGTGCATCAAGGCTTAAATCAAATTTAGAGATATTAAACTTATAGTTATATGGTTTAGCTTTAATTTGTGGTAGAGCTAATGGTGTAGACTCATTACTTTGAAAATTAAACATTGTATCAAACAAAGCATTCCGACTTAAGTCTCTTTGTATATTAAGTTTATCTACTAACATATCAAACTGATAATACTGGTTTTCAAAGGCATCTAATGAAGTGTATTTTACTTCCTCTAAAAACTGAGCAAAGGTTTTAGAGCCTTTAGGATAGTTGCGAAGAGCTAAAGTATTAACAAACATGCCTACCATTTTGTGCATATTTAACTCTGGCCTACCAGCACTTGCTGTACCAATTATGATATCCTCTTGGCCACTATACTTAGCTAAAAGAATATTATAAGCCGCTAATAAAACCATATTTAAAGTAGCTTTGTTATTTTTTGCTACCTGTTTTAGTTGTTTTGTTAAATGATATGTTAACTTAGTTTGTAAATGACTACCCTTAAAGCTTTGGGTTATCGGTCTCTTAAAATCTAATGGCAAATTTAGTACAGGGATTTCATCT
Organism: Clostridium sp. 'deep sea'; assembly: GCF_014931565.1. Lineage (NCBI taxonomy): Bacteria > Bacillati > Bacillota > Clostridia > Eubacteriales > Clostridiaceae > Clostridium > Clostridium sp. 'deep sea'. The sequence continues at coordinate 3,387,768 of NZ_CP063353.1, read as the reverse complement.
TTAAACTTAGCTAACCAATATAACTCCTGTTGTTTTAAATTGTTAGAGTGTAAAAACTCTTTTTCCCATACAGCATAGTCTTTATATTGCTCTGTTAGTTCTGGTAATTGTATACCTTGATATAACTTACTAAACTCATCTAAAATTATGCCCATAGATGTTCCATCGGATATAATATGATGCATATCTACCATTAACATATGTTTAGTGCTGTTTAATTTAAGTAACTTTACTCTTATAAGAGGAGCTAAAGATAAGTTAAAGGGGCTAATAAACTCTTCAATAACCTCACTAATAGTGTTCTCATTAACCTCTTCAATTTTATCATGTACTACCTTAAAATTAACTTTTGGGTATATTTTTTGGCATACCTCACCATCAACAAGCTCAAAGGCTGTTCTAAATACTTCATGACGATCTATTAATGAGTTAAAGGCCTTTTCTAAGGATTGATAATTTAATTCGCCATTTAATTCAAGTATCATTGGAATATTATAGGTAATATCTTGTTTTGTTACTTGGTTTACAACATACATTCTTTTCTGTACAGAAGATACAGGGTGATATTCATATGTTATCTCGGAGTTTATGCTTTCTTGCACAGCAGCTTCAATTGTTTCATTTTCTTCTGCATTGTCTTGTTCTGGATTTAGGTATTTAGCTAGCTCTGCTATTGTTGTATATCTAAACATGCTACTCACTGACATCTTTAAGCCTAGCTTCGTTTCTATTAACGCAATAATTTTCACTGCTTTTAAGGAATCTCCACCGAGTGCAAAGAAGTCATCGTTAATACCTATTTTATTAACATTTAGTACCTCGCTCCAAATGTCTACTATGTGTTTTTCTGTGTTATTATGAGCCTGCTCATAGCTTGCTCCAGTCTCTATATTACCTTGGGGTGCTGGTAAGGCTTTACGATCTATTTTACCGCTTTCGTTTAAAGGCATTTCAGTTAGTGCCACAAAGTAAGAGGGTATCATGTAATCTGGTAAGCTACTCTTTAGTTTTTCTCTTAAGCTAGTAGCACTATATTCAGTATCAGCTACATAATAAGCACAGAGATACTTTGTTTCGTCTTTTTCTAAATCTATTACTAAGGCTTCGCTTATCCCTGCTATTTGCAGAAGTTGATTTGTAATCTCCCCTAATTCAATTCTAAAGCCTCTTATCTTCACTTGATGATCTTTTCTTCCTAAAAACTCTAAACTACCATTAGGTAACCAGCGTACCAAATCTCCTGTATGGTACATTAATTCACCTGGAACATATGGGTTAGATACAAATTTTTGGGATGTTAATTCTGGGTTATTAAAATAACCCTGAGCTAATCCATCACCGCCTACACATAACTCTGCAAAAACACCTATTGGTACTAGTTTCTTGTAGTTATCAAGAACATAGGCTGTTGAGTTGGCTATAGGTGCTCCTATTGGTATTGATTGCTGCTCATTTACCTGCTCTTCTATTACATAACAGGTTGAAAAAGTAGTATTTTCTGTAGGTCCATAACCATTAATGATGGTAACATTGGGGTCATGTTTTTGTACTAAAGCCACATTTTTAGGTGAAACCACATCTCCACCAATCAATAAACATCTTAATCCTTTAAATATTGCAGAGCTATCCTCACAAAGCTTATTAAATAGTGGCGAGGTTAACCACATAATACTTATGTTGTTTTCTGTTAAGTAATCACCTAATAAATCCCCCTGAAGTAACACATCTTTTGTTGTGAGGTGCATTTCTATACCATTAAATAAAGCCCCCCATATTTCAAAGGTTGCTACATCAAAGGTCATAGCACAGGTTTGTAGCAGCTTATCCTCGGGCTTAAACTCTATAAAGTTAGTGTTCATTATTAGTCTAACAACACTTTGCTGTTTAACAGCTACTCCCTTTGGTTTGCCAGTTGTGCCCGATGTATAAATTATATACGCCAAGTCTTCAGGACCACTTATTATTGGTGGATTTAGGTTATTAGCGTGATGATTTTCTTCATTAAGATTTATCACCGAGCCCTCAAAATCTTGTTCATACAAATATTGCTGCTGGGTTAAAATAATACGGGCTCCACTATTTGATAACATGTAATCTATTCGGGCTTTGGGGTAATCTGGTGCTATAGGTAAATAGGCTGCGCCAGCCTTAACTATAGCCAAAATGCCAACAATAAGCTCTAGTGATCTATCTGCCATTATTGCCACTATACTATTTGCTGATACCTCTTGCTCACGTAGTCTAAAAGCTAAAGCGTTAGCCTTTTCATTTAATTGAGCATAACTTAAGCTATTACCTTCAAATACTAAAGCAGTTTGGTGTGGCGTTTTTTCTACCTGCTCCTCAAAGAGCTGGGCTATTGTTTTGTGTTTAGGATACGGCACTGTAGTATTATTAAAGTCAATCAACAGTTGTTTTTGCTCTTGATTAGATAACATATTTATATCTGCTATTTTAACGTTTTGATTTTTTACTATACTCTTTAAAATATTAATGTAATGGCTCATAAAGCGCTGCATGTTTACTGGTTTAAACAGTTTAGTACAATACTCAAGGGCTAACTTAATTAATCCATCACGCTCTTGTGCTTCTAGAGTTATATCGAATTTTGAAATATTAAAATCAATATCTAAGGCTTTAACCTTAGCATTAGGTAATTCTAAAACATCGGTAGCTACACTCTGAAAAACAAACATAGTATCAAATAAAGCATTACGGCTTAAGTCTCTTTTAATATTTAGTTTGTCTACTAACATATCAAACTGATAATACTGGTTTTCAAAGGCGTCTAAAAATGTAAATTTTACATCTTGTAAAAACTGAGCAAAGGTTTTTGATCCCTTTGGGTAGTTACGAATAGCTAAGGTGTTAACAAACATACCCACCATTTTATGCATATCTAAATTTGGTCGACCAGAGCTTGCAGTACCCACTATAATATCCTCTTGACCACTATATTTAGCTAAAAGTATATTATAGGCTGCCAATAATACCATGTTTAAAGTGCTTCTTTGCTCTTTTGCTACTTGTTTAAGTTGTTTAGTTAATTGATATGTTAATTTTTGGTATATTACATCACCGGCAAAACTCTGTATCTTAGGGCGTTTATAGTCTGTTGGTAAGTTTAGTACAGGAATTTCATCACTAAGCTTATTTAGCCAGTAGTTCTCTTGCTGTTTTAAATAATCCGACTCTAAGAATTCGGCTTCCCATGCAGCGTAATCTCTATATTGCTGTTTAAGAGCTGGTAGTTCTTTACCGCTATATAATGAACTAAACTCATCTAAGATTATAGCCATAGATGTACCATCTGATATAATATGGTGCATGTCTAGTATTAAAATATGCTGGTTTGGTTTTACTTTTAGTAATTTAACTCTTATTAGAGGGCCTTGAGACAAATTAAAGGGCCTAATAAAGTCTTTTATTACCTTATTAACAGTAACATCAGTAGCCTCTTTTAATGTGTCATATACCACCTCAAACTCAGCTGTTGCGCTTATTTTTTGATATACCTCTCCCTCAATAAGCTTAAATGTAGTTCTAAAGGCTTCATGACGCCTTACTAACTCATAAAAAGCTTTATTTAAAGATTGATAATCTAAATCACCATCTATAACAAGTGTTGTTGGAATATTATAGGTAATATCCTGATCAGCCATTTGATACAAAGCAAACATTCTTTTTTGAACTGATGATACAGCATAATCTTGCTCTAAATCAGCATTTTCAACCTTATTAGTTACAATAACCTCTTGTTCTGTATATAAAAGTAGTTTTAGATACTCAGCAAGTTTACGTATGTTTGCATGTTTAAAAATATCACTAATAACAATATTGGTTTTGAGTTTATTGTTTATTAAAGTTACTATCTTTACTGCCTTTAATGAGTCACCACCTAAAACAAAAAAGTCGTTATCAATGCCTATATTGTTTATGTTAAGTACTTCTCTCCAAATCTCTACTAATATTTCTTCTGTAACATTACGTGCTGCTATGTAGCTTTCGACTGTTTTTAAATGATTTGTAGGCTCTGGAAGTGCTTTTCTATCAATTTTACCACTTTGATTTAAGGGTAATTGGGGTAATCTTATAAAATATGACGGTATCATATAATCTGGCAAGTCTTTTTTTAGACTCTCACGTAGCTCGGGTGTACTATATTCATAGTCGGATACTAAATACGCAATTAAGTATTTACTATCTGCTTCTTGCTTTGCTATCACAACGGCCTGCTTAATTGCAGGTAATTGAAGCAGGCTACTTTCAATTTCTCCTAATTCAATTCTAAAGCCTCTTATCTTCACTTGAAAATCTTTCCTCCCTAAAAATTCAATGTTACCATCAGGTAACCAACGTACTAAATCACCTGTATGGTACATTAGTTGACCTGGAACATATGGGTTTTCTACAAATTTTTGGGCTGTTAATTCTGGGTTATTAAAATAGCCCTGGGCTAGTCCATCACCACCTACACATAACTCTGCAAAGACACCTATGGGAACTAGTTTATTGTAGTTATCTAAAACATAGGCTGTTGAGTTGGCAATAGGTGCTCCTATTGGTATTGATTGCTGTTCATTTAATACTTCATCTATTACATAACAGGTTGAAAAAGTAGTATTCTCTGTTGGACCATAACCATTAATTACAGTTATATTAGGGTCATGGTTTTTTACTAAAGCTACGTTTTTAGCTAACACTACATCTCCACCAATTAATAAACATCTTAATCCTTTAAATATTGCGCTATTATCCTCACATAGTTTATTAAATAGCGGTGAGGTTAACCACATGATGCTTATATTAAACTCTGTTAGGTAATCACCTAGTTTATCTGCTTGAAGTAACACATCTTTAGTAGTTAGGTGCATTTCTAAACCGTTAAATAAAGCCCCCCATATCTCAAAGGTTGCTACATCAAAGGTCATGGCACAGGTTTGTAGTAGCTTATCTTGCGGTTTAAACTCTATAAAGTTAGTGTTCATTATTAATCTAACAACGCTCTGCTGTTTAACAGCTACTCCCTTGGGTTTGCCAGTTGTGCCAGATGTATAAATAATATATGCCAAGTCCTCAGGGCCACTTATTACTGCTGGATTTAGGTTATTATCATGGTAATTTTCTTCATTAAGATTTATGACCAAGCCCTCAAATTCTAGTACATGTAAATACTGCTGTTGGGTTAATAAAACATGTGAGCCACTATTTGATAACATGTAATCTATTCGGGCTTTTGGGCAATCTCCTGCTATTGGTAAATAGGCTGCGCCAGCCTTAACTATAGCTAAAATTCCCACAATTAACTCTAGTGATTTATCTGCCATTATAGCTACCACACTATTTGCTGTTATTTTTTGATCTCGTAGTTTATGGGCTAAAGAATTAGCCTTTTTGTTTAGTTGATCATAACTTAAACTACAGCTTTCAAATACTAAGGCAGTTTGATTGGGCGTTTTTTCTACCTGTTCCTCAAAAAGCTGGGCTATTGTTTTGTGTTTAGGGTATTCTACAGCTGTATCATTAAAGTCTATTAATAATTGCTGTTGCTCTTCACTAGTTAATATATTGATATCTGCTATTTGAACACTACTATTTTTAGCTATGTTTTTTAGAATATTAAAATAATGTGTTGCAAACCTTTGCATATTATCTTGTTTAAATAGCTTAGTACAATACTCTATATAGCAGGTTAACTGCTTCTTTTCTTCAGTAATATCTAGGGTAATATCAAACTTTGCTACCTTACCTCTATAGTCAATCTGCTGTGCCTTAACTCCATTAAAGTTTATCTTTTGCTCTCCAGTATTTTGCATTACAAACATAGTATTAATTAATGCACCATGGCTAAAATCTCTGGTTAACTCTAGCTTATTAATAAGGTCTTCTAACTGGTAGTCTTGATTTTCATAGGCGTTAAAGGCATTATTTTTTACTTCTTTTAAGAACTGTGTAAACTCTTTGTGCCCAACAGGTTGATTTCTTAAAGCCAGAGTATTAACAAACATACCCACCATATTTTGTAAATCGGCATGTGATCTACCTGCAGCGGCTGCCCCAACTATAATATCTTCCTGACCTGTGTATTTTGTTAGTAGTACATTATAGGCAGCTAATAACACCATGTATAGTGATGCATTATTACTGTATGCTACTTTTTTTAACTGTTTTTTTAACTGCTCAGGGATAATAAGCTTAATACTATCGCCCTCAAAGCTTTGCACCCTAGTACGAGTAAAATCTGTGGGCAAATTTAACACTGGTATATCTTTATAAGTATTTAACCAGTACTTTTCTTGTTCTTGATAAATACTTGAATGATGTAGTTCTTTTTCCCATGTTGTATAGTCTTTATACTGTACTTTTGCTTTTGTCAGCTCTATGCCGTTGTAAAGTTTGCTTAACTCTTCGGTTAAAATTGATAGTGACACTCCGTCACTAATAATATGGTGCATGTCTATTAAAAGCACCTGTTTTTGTTCATTAAATTTAATCAGTTTGGCTCTTAATAAAGGTGCCTGTGCTAAGTTAAAGGGTTTAATAAAGCTACAGGTTTCTTTTTTTAGCTGCTGTTCTGAGTAATCATTTAGCTCAATATAGTCGAGTTTAAACTCTATTGTTGGTTGTATTTCTTGTACTATTTTATTATCAATAACACTAAAGCTTGTTCTTAATGCCTCATGCCTAGCTATTAGCTTTTTAAAACTCTGTTCTAAATTTTGCTTATCTAAATCTCCCTGCAACTCTAAAACAAAGGGAATATTATAGTTTGTTTCTAAACTCATATTACTGGCAATATATATTCTTTTTTGGGCAGAAGATGCTTCATAGTATTTTTGTGTTTCAACCCTCTTAATATCTGCATAAATAGTACTCTTACAATGCTTTAAGTGATTAGCTAATTTGCAAATAGATGAACTACTAAATATCTCACCTACTGTTAGTGCTAATTTTAGTTCTTTTTTTATTAAATTTATTATTTTTATGGCTTTAAGAGAGTCTCCACCTAGGGTGAAAAAATCATCGTTTATGCCAATTTTGTTTACCTTTAATACCTTTTCAAAGATATTTATTAGGTTTTGCTGCATTGAATTTTCAGCCGCTTTATACTCTATTCCTGTTTCCATATACACATCTGGCTCGGGTAAAGCTTTTCTGTTAATTTTGCCGTTAGTATTAAGTGGCATCTGCTCTAGCTGCTTAAAATAAGTTGGAATCATGTAGTCTGGTAGCTGCTTTGCTAAAAATTCTCGTACTTGATAAATTTTCAACTTACCTTCGGCTTTATAATAACAAGCTAAGTATTTATTGTTGTTTTCATCTAACTTGGCTAATACTACTGTTTGTTTAACTTGAGGGTGTGTCAGTAAAGAGCTTTCTATTTCACCTAACTCAATCCTAAAACCCCTTATTTTAACTTGATAATCTATTCTACCTACGAACTCAATATTGCCATTGGGCAACCAGCGAGCTAAATCTCCAGTGCGGTACATTAGTTGATTTGGCAGCTGAGGATTTGCTACAAATTTTTTAGCTGTCAACTCAGGGTTATTAAGGTAACCCACTGCTAAACCATCGCCACCTACACAAAGCTCACCATTAACCCCAATTGCAACTATCTTGTTATGTTTATCAAAAATATAAGCCGTTGAGTTGGCTATGGGTTTTCCTATGGGGATAGATTGTGATTCATTTATTTTTTCTTTAATTTCATAACATGTAGAAAAGGTTGTGTTTTCTGTTGGTCCATATCCGTTTATAAATGTTAAGTTAGGGGCGTAATTCTGTACCAAAGCTACGTGTTTAGGAGATACAACATCACCCCCTATTAGTAAACATCTTAGGGGTTTAAATATTTTATGATTATCTTCACAAAGCTTATTAAAGAGTGGTGAGGTTAACCACATTAAGGTAATTTTATTGTTAAAAATATACTCACCTAAATCGTCTGCCTGTAGTAAGATATTTTTAGTAATTAAATGTAACTCTACTCCATTTAGTAGCGCACCCCAAATCTCAAAGGTAGCTACATCAAAAGTCATGGCGCAGGTTTGTAAGAGCCTATCTTGCTGTTTAAACTCAAGGTAGTTGCTGTTTTTGACAAGACGTACTACGCTTTGATGTTTAACTGCCACCCCTTTAGGGTTTCCTGTAGTTCCTGAGGTATAAATAACATAAGCCAAGTCATTCACTTTACAACAAGTCTCTAAGTTATGATTAAGTGAGCTATATGATTGGCTATCGTTAAGGTCAATAACTTCTCCTTCGTATTGTAGCTGTTTAAGAAATTTTTGCTGGCTTAATAGTATTTGGGCTTTACTATTTATAAGCATGTAGTTTATGCGTTGCCTAGGGTACTCAGCATCTATTGGCAGATAAGCAGCTCCCGCTTTTATTATTGCTACAATGCCTACCACTAACTCAATAGATCTCTCTGCCATAATTGCAACAATGTCATTATTAGTAACACCTTTATTCTGAAGGGTTAGGGCAAGGCTATTGGCACGCTGGTTTAGCTGTTTAAAAGTAAGCCTGTTGTTCCCCATAACTACAGCTGTATTATTAGGCGTAAGTAAAGCCTGTTGCTCAAATAATTCGGCAATTGTTTTATTTTTAGGGTATGGTTTAGTGCAGCTATTAAAGTCATGTAAAATTTGCTGTTTTTCTTTCGCCGATACCATCTTAAGATTAAAAATACTGAGACGCGGATTTTCTACTATTTCGGTTAGGATGTTTAAGTAGTGATTTGCAAAACTATTAATAGCGAGTGTGTCAAATAGCTCTGCGTTATAGTTAATTGTTATTTTTAAGCCCCTATCCGTTAATTGCGGATTAAATAAAATACCGTATTTTATTTTATTAGTAGCATTTATGTTATTAAAAACAAGATGATGATAACCATCACTACTTACATTTAAAGACTGTTGAAGTTGCTTATCTATCTGCAAACAGTTTTTTGTAAAGCCTTTATTAGTAAAACTATAGTTTAATTGTTTTAGAGATAAACAATTGCTTTTTTTATTTTTAGTTGCTACTTGAAAAGTAATTAATTCTTGATAAGTATATTTATACAATATTGCTGCAAAGGCTGTTAATAAGATATTGTGAGTTGTTATTTTCTCTTGTTCAGCAATTTTTAATATACTTCTACTTAATGTAACCTCTGACATTAACTCTATTGACTTGCTACAGAGCTGATGCGGAGTCTTGGACATAAGTCCTGCACTTAAACACTTTTTCAATTTTTATCACCTACCAATTCAAGTTGTTTTAATTTATATCAAAGACCTAATTAATAAGTCCTAAGATATAGAGCGCTATTTGGCTGTTTATAATGACTAAGTACGTGTACTCTATCTTTAATTTTTGCTGTAAATATTTTTCTTTTTTTAATATATACTGCTTTTTAAAGTAAATTATTATTACTATTAATATGTAAAAAAATTAAGATATATTTTAATTTTACAATTATGAACATATGTGCAATTAAAGAATAATTTGTAAATAGACATTATTATTTTACATATTTCTACATAATGTACATTTTTCCTTTGACGAATTTTGTCTTTTTTTGTTAAATATAAACTTTTATTTAAAATAAACCTAAATTTATGCCAAAAAATAATAAAAAGAATGTTATATTTTACATATAACATTCTTTTTGGTTATTTATGTTATTGGATATTTTATACAACTCGTTTTTCTGACTGCTTTTTATCTATTAGCTTTTGCAGTTTGTCTTTATCTTTTACTATAATTTGACCTTGACTAGCGTCCGCTAAAATATCATCCATATTGCTCAATGGCTTATAATTGAGTCCTAAAACAGCCCAAACCAAGAGTGTTATTCCTGCAATTATTAAAACAAGTCTCATATCTTTGCCAGCTCCCTCTCCCACTATAAAGTTAACTACTGAAGAGTTAAAGAAATTGGTTTGCAATAATGGTTTTAATTTATTTGTAAGCATGTTAGCGGTAAGATAACTAATAGGTGTTAAAATAGAAACCAACATTCTATTAACAGCAAATACTCGCCCTTGTAGCTCTAGTCCTACTTTAACTTGAATTAAGGAACGCCAGTGAACATCTACTATAGCTGTAGAGAAAAATACTCCAAAAAATGCTATTGCAGCAAAAACAGGGTTAGGCCTTAAGCCAGCTATACAAACAGATATGGCTAAAGGAACTACAAAACCAACCATACCTTTAGCTCTTTTTCTAATACCACCTGTTGCCAACATTATAATTGAACCAACTAAAATACCCACACCCATAAATGACCTTACAAAGCCCAGTGTTGTTTCACTGGCATAGCTACTAACTAAGGGTATTAATATTACATCGAATATGCCAAATACAAAGTTAACTAACAAGAAAAACACTACCATTGCTACCATGCTTTTGCGTTTTATTATAAAGTTCCAACCACCTAAAAGCTCTTTTAAAATAGGCTCTTCGGATCTGGTAAACATGGTATTTGGGAATCTTAGCAAACATAATACAGCTATTGCAACTATAAATGATACTAAGTCAATAATCACTAAACCCTTAAAGCCAATTGTTATCATCAGTAAACCACTAAAAATTGGTCCTACTATATTGCCTATTGCCCCCGAAAACTGAGCCACACTATTGGCTTGTGCCAGGTACATTTTAGGGGTAATTTGTGTTACTGCTGCTAAATATGCTGGCTGTCTAAAGCAAGTTGCAATAGATGATAGTACTGTAAAGACATAGATATGCCAGGTTTCTAATCCATTATTATATAAGAGTATTAATATGCTAATAGAGCTTAATGCGGCAATTATATCACCTAAAATTAATATTAAGCGCTTATTAAATCTATCAACAATTGTCCCCGCAAACGGCATTATTATTATTGTTGGTATAATTCTAAATAATAACATGGTGGCAAAAGCAGATAAAGTTCCGGTTTGCTGGAGTATCCACAGGCCTGCACCAAAGGTAGCTATGATAGAACCTACCTCAGAGATTATTTGAACTATTGCCACGGTTAAAAATAGTTGCATGCTGGGCACTACTCGTTTATGTTTTTTCATATTAACTACTTTTTCATTGGTAGCAGCTACCTGATCTTGAACATTAGTATCACAACTTTGCCATAAATTAACCTTATTTTCAATTATGTTAGCCAGCTCGGTAGCCTGACTCTTAAAGAAAAAATGGCCACCATTTTCTACTGTTTTTAAGTCTACATAATCGCTAAAGAATTCCCATTCGTGGTATCTCTCTTGATAAAATTCGGTCATTCTATCTCCATCACCTATAACACAGGTAATGGGTGCCTTAAACTTTGGCTTGTTTTTAGTGTTATAAACCTCACTATACCAGTCTATACACTCTTTTGAATCATGTTTAAGGTTTCTAATAATAAAGTCTGATTCAGCTGGGCTAATATCGCTGGTTAAACCACCAATTGTTCTTAAGAGGTCTTTATTTCCTTTATCTGTTAATAAGCTTGGAAAGATTTTATCCCATATTTTAAAGAACATGTTGGTAATACGCGGTGCAGGGAACATAGCGCCTACAAATACTCCCTGTACTTGCCTGCCTGCTTTTTCTAGCTCATAAGCCAAATAAACAGCCATAGTAGCTCCTAAACAATGTCCATATAATACTATTGGTCCGGTTACTTTTTCTTTTATTTCCTGTAAACAACGATTTGCACTATCTTTAATTGACATTAGTTCTTCGTTAGGTCGACTAAAATCATGGCCAGGTAATTCCACCGCATATAGAGAATAATTAGGGGGTAGGGCATTGGCTAAAGGTTGATAAGATATTGCACTACCACCCCCAAAAGGAAAGCAAATAAGAGATACTTCTTGGTCTTTAGCTGCAATGGCTTTAGTAAACTCAATTAACATGCCTCTCTCACCAGAATTGTCCTGAGAAAGGTAGTTAATTAACTCCCTAATTGTGGAGTTTTTAAATAAATCCATTACCCCTAAACCCTCGCTAACACTGCGTACCAATTTTATAGCCTTAAAGGAGTCTCCTCCTAAATCGAAAAAGTCATCATCAATACCTATTTTTTTAACTCCAAGTATCTCATTCCACTTGTTAGCCATTTCATTTTCAGCTTGATTACGTGGTGCAACATAGAGTTCATCTGCATCTCTTTGTAAGTTTGGCTCTGGTAAAGCAAAACGGTCTACTTTGCCATTAGCATTTAAGGGCATAAAATCTAGCTTTACAAAGGCTGTTGGAATCATATACTTTGGTAATTTATTTTTTAAGTACTCTTTAAGCTTTTTCTCACTATACTGCTGCTCATTTTTAGCAACAACATAGGCAACCAGTATTTTTTCATCATTTTGATCTCTAGCTAATACCACAGAGTCCTTAACTGTTTCATATGCTTTTATTAGTGAATCAATCTCACCTATCTCTATACGATAACCTCTTATTTTAACCTGGTAGTCTATTCTACCCAAAAACTCAAGATTGCCACTAGGTAACCACTTTACCAAGTCGCCTGTTTTGTACATTTTTTCGCCAACTGCAAAGGGATTGTTTACAAATTTTTGGTCAGTAAGCTCTGCACTATTTAAATAACCTCTGGCTAAACCCTCACCAGCTATGCATAACTCTCCAGCCACACCTACAGGCTGTAGTTTATGTGTTTTGTTTAGCACATAAACTTGATAGTTAGCTAATGGATGACCAATGGGAATACTATTCATCCTGCTTAATTGTTGATAATCTACTAAAAATGCAGTTGTATCTACACAGCACTCTGTTGGTCCATAGATATTTGTAATATTGGGTTTATTAGCTTTAAAAAATGCTAAAAAATCCTTAACTACTTGCACAGGAAGTGCTTCTCCACCAATAATAAAGTGTTTTACCGGAATGTTTTTTATATTTTCAGTATTGTCTTCTAAAATTAGTTTAAAATGTGACGGTGTACCGTCGGATACATCTATAGCATTATTAATGTAATACTCAACCAAGTCTGCGCCCATATACCGACACTCTTCGGGTATAATATGCAGACAATGACCCTGCAATAAACTAGCAAAGATTTGTTTTACGGAGGCATCAAACACGTACGGTGCAATTAGGCTTATGTTTAAGTAGTTATGATATTTGCTGTAAATGTTTTTATTTAAGGCTGTGACTAAGTTAATAACATTGCCATGCTCTATCATTACCCCCTTGGGTTTACCTGTTGAACCAGAGGTATAAATTATATAAGCCAAATCACTGGCCGTATTTACTAGGGGCAAATTACTTGAATCTGCCTCATAGATTTTGCTACTGTTTAAATCCAACACAGTTCCGTTAAAGCTTATGTTGTTTATTAAGTGATTTTGGGTTAGTAATACCGTAGCTTTACTATCCTTTAACATGTAGTTCACTCTATCTTTGGGGTACTCTGGCGATATTGGCATATAAGCAGCACCAGCCTTGAGTATTGCCATAATTGCTATCATCATTGTTAGTGAGCGATCTGCTAATAAAGCAACAACTGAATCTGGCTTAATATGCTCTGCTCTTAAAGCTCTAGCTAGCTGATTCGCTTTTTCATTTAGCTCTCGGTAGCTTAGCTTTTTACCCTCAAAAACAACCGCACAATTATTAGGTACCTTTTCAACCAATGCTTCAAAACATTCACAAATCGTTTGTTTTTTAGGGTATGTGGTTTTGGTATCATTAAATTCAATTAGTAGTTGTTGTTTCTCTTTTGCAGACAACATCTCTAATTCAGCCAACTTAATGTGTGGATTATTGGCAACTGCAATTAAGATGTTTTGGTAATGGTTAATAAGCTTTTTTATTGTTTGTTTACTAAATACCTTTGTGGCATACTCTAAATTAAAATAAATACTATTATTTAGCTCTCTTGCCTCTAAGGTTATATCAAACTTAGCTTTGCCTCGCTCAAATGGAAATGGTTTGAGCTTATTATCAGCAATTTCAAGCTCTTTGTTTTCAGTATTTTGGAGAATAAACATGGTATCGAATAAAGGATTTCTACTTAAATCTCGGTTAAGATCTAGCTTTTCAACTAGTTTATCAAATGGATAGTCTTGATTTTCATAGGCCTTTAAGCAGTTTTGTTTTACCTCTTGCAAAAACTCACTATAACTTTTATTGTTATTAGGGTAGTTTCTTATAGCTAGGGTATTTACAAACATACCTAATATTTTAGTTAAATCGGCATGCTGCCTACCTGCAATAGGTGTACCCACTACAATGTCTTCTTGCCCACTGTATTTGGCTAACAGGATATTGTAGGCTGCCAATAATGCCATAAAAATGGTTACTCCGTTTTGCTGACAGACTTGATAAAGGCTTTTACTTAGCTCTTTACTAATATTAAAGCCAATAGTATCTCCTTTAAAGCTCTGATAACTTGGTCGATTGTAATCAGTTGGCATATTAAGCACCGGGACTTCTGTAAACTGATTAAGCCAATATTGTTCATGTTTTTTCATGGCTGGAGAGCTAAGTTTTTTTTGCTCCCAAGCGCAGTAATCTTTGTATTGAAAAGCCAATTCTTCAAGACTTTCGCCTTTATATAAGCTAGTAAATTCATTCATTATAATATCCATAGAGCTACCATCGGAGATTATATGGTGCATATCAAACATTAAAATATGTTTTTCTTCAGCTACTTTTATAAGTTTTACTCTTAGTAATGGTGCTTCATTTAACTTAAAGGGTTTAACAAAATTAAATATTTCAGCTTTTATTAAGTCTTGGCTATTAAGATTTTGCTCTGTGTATTCAATCTTAAAGTTTATCTCACTGTGTATTTTTTGGCTGATTTGATTATTAATTAACTCAAAGCTAGTTCTAAAGGCCTCATGCCTTGTTACTAATTGTTTAAAGCAAAACTCAACCTGATTTTTGTTTAGTTTTCCTGTAAGAATTTTTACTGTGGTTACATTGTAATTAATATTATCTGTTGAAAATTGATTTAAGGCATACATTCTTCTTTGCGCTGATGAAACCGGATAATAATCTTGCACTTGTACGGGCTCTAACGCTATGTATTCACTTTTTACGCTTTTATTAAGATACTCTGCTAACTGCTTTATGTTTGGGTTTTTAAAGATATCACTTACAGTAATGGTTACTAATAGCTCTTTTTCAATAAGAGCTGCTACATTTATAGCCTTTAGGGAGTGACCTCCTAGGGTAAAGAAATCGTCGTTGATACCTATTTTATTTACCCCTAATATCTCACACCATATCTTAACTAATTTTTTTTCAAGCTCCGTATTTGCTTTAACATACTCTATGCCTGTTTTCATATCTGCGGTAGGGTGAGGAAAAAGTTCACGGTTTATTTTACCGTTTTGATTAAGAGGCATTTCAGCTAAGTTTATAAAGTAAGAGGGAATCATGTAATTAGGTAAATCCTGTTTAAGCTCTTGTCTTAACTTTTTGGGGCTATATTTGGTATCAGTCACAATATAAGCACATAGGTATTTGTTACTCTTTTCTCCTCTATCAATTACTAGAGCCTCTTTTATACCAGCTAGCTTTAACAAGCTATTTTCAATTTCAGCTGGCTCTATTCTAAAGCCTCTAATTTTAACTTGATGATCAACTCTACCTAAAAACTCAATATTTCCATCGGGTAACCAACGCGCTAAGTCTCCTGTACGGTACATTAACTGACCTTTTAAACTAGGGTTGTTAACAAATTTTTGAGATGTTAGTTGAGGTTTATTTAGGTAACCTGCTGCTAAACCATCTCCCCCCACACATAACTGACCATATACACCTATTGGTACTAACTTGTTATGTTTGTCAAAGATATAGGCAGTAGAGTTGGCTATGGGTTTGCCAATTGGCAGTGTTTTGTATTGATTAAAGTTATCTTTTATTACATAACAGGTAGAGAAGGTGGTGTTTTCTGTTGGTCCGTATCCATTTATCACTGTTAGCAGTGGGGCGTATTGTTTTACTAGGGCAACATTTTTAGGAGATACTACATCGCCACCTACTAAAAGATAGCTTAATCCCGTAAAGATATTTGGCTTTTCTTCACAAATTTTATTAAATAAAGGAGATGTAAGCCATAAAATATTTATGCTATTACTTAGTAAGTATTCTCCAAGTTTTTCAGCACTTAAAATTACATCTTTACTTGTAAGGTATAGGCTTAAGCCATTAAGTAAAGCCCCCCATATTTCAAAGGTTGAAGCATCAAAGGTAATTGAGCCTGTTTGTAGAATTTTATCCTCTGGTTTAAACCTGATATAGTTAGTATTTTTTACTAACCTTACAACATTTTTTTGCTTTACTGCAACACCTTTTGGTTTACCAGTTGTTCCAGAGGTATAAATAATATAAGCTAGGCTATCGGCAGTTGTTGTTTGCTGTGGATTACAACTACTTTGGCTATAAGATTTTTCATTATTTAAGTTAATTACTGTTCCTTTAAAGCTTTGCTGATTAAGGTATTTTTGCTCTGTTAATAAAACATTCACTTCACAGTCACTTAACATGTAAGCTACACGCTCAGCTGGGTAATCAGTATCTATTGGCAAGTATGCTGCCCCCGATTTTAAAATGGCCAATGTTGCAACTATCATTTCTAAAGAACGATCTGCCATAATTGCAACTATGTTATTTGGTAAAACGCCATGCTTTATTAATCTAAAAGCAAGTTTGTTGGCTCTTTCATTGAGCTCTTTATAGGTAACTTTTTTATGATTATGTACTACGGCTATTTTATTTGGGGTAAGCTGGGTTTGCTGTTCAAATAGCTCACAAAGTGTTTTATTATTAGGGTACTGGGTTTTTGTATTATTAAAGTCTTTTAGGATTTGAGTCTTTTCACTGTCGGAAAGCATTTCTATTTGTGATAACTCTATTGAACAGTCTTTAGCTATTACTTTAAGAATGTTTTTAAAGTGACTAATTAATCTGGTAATGGTTGTTCTTTTAAAAAGCTTTGTACAGTATTCAAAGTTAAATTCTATTACCTCATGTTGCTCATATGCTTCAAGGCTTAAATCAAACTTAGATACATGGTCTTTAAAATGATAGTTTGTTACTTTAACATCTGGCAATTCAAGTTCTTTATTATCTGTATTTTGCAAAACAAAAATTGTCTCTATTAAAGCAGCGCGACTTTGCTCTCTTTGCATATTAAGTTTTTCAACTAACATCTCAAACTGATAGTTTTGATTTTCGTATGCTTTTAAGGCATTTTGTTTTACTTCGTTTAAAAACTCACTAAATTTTTTATGACCATGAGGGTAGTTACGCAGTGCTAAAGTGTTTACAAACATCCCAATCATCTGTTGCAAATCGCTATGTTGTCTGCCTGCTGCTGCTACCCCTATTACAATATCTTCTTGAGCAGTATATTTTGCTAACAAGACATTATAGGCTGCCATTAAAAGCATATATAAAGTTGCCCCACTAGCTTTACAAATATTTTTTAGTTTACGGGTTAAAGATTTGTTAATTTTAAAGCTAACAGTATCTCCCTCAAAGCTTTGAACGTTAGGGCGTTTATAATCTGTAGGCAAGTTTAATACAGGAACTTCATTGTTAAAAATATTGCTCCAATATTCTTCACTTTTTTTTAGTAAGTCACTGTTAGTTACTTTATGCTGCCAAGCAGTGTAATCTTTATACTGAACCCTGGCTGTTGTAAGGTTTTCACCGTTATAAAGCTTGGAGAATTGCTCCATAAGAATTGCTACAGATGTTCCATCAGCTATTATATGGTGCATATCAATCATTAAAGCAAATTTATTTTGTTTAAGTTTTAGTAGCTTAAGCCTTAATAATGGGGCTTGAGCTAAGTTAAAGGGCCTAACAAACTTCTTAACCTCATTATGAACTTGCTGTGATGAATTTGAATTAATTTCAGCATATTGCATATTAAAAGCTACTTGGTCATGAATTCGTTGCATGATATTGTTATTAACAATCTCAAATGATGTTCTTAATACCTCATGTTTATTTATGAGCTGTTTAAAACATAGTTCAATTTTTTGTTTTTGCACATTACCCTCTAAAATCTTAACTAAGGGTAAGTTATAATTGGTATTGTTAGCTGTTTTACTTGCAGCATACATTCTTTTTTGAGCTGAAGATACCTCATAAAGCTCTTGTTTTGCTACCTGCTCTATTGTAAAATACTCACTCTTTTGGCAATTGGCAATGTGCAGGGCAAGCTTTTTAATGCTCGCATGCTTAAACATTGAACTTACAGTTATACTTACTTTAAGCTGTTCTTGTATTGCTGCTATAATTTTTATTGCCTTTAAGGAGTCTCCTCCCAGCACAAAAAAATTATCATTTATGCCTATTTTAGTTATAACTAAAACTTTACTCCATATCTCTGTAAGCTTTTGCTCTGTTAAATTTGTTGCAGATACATATTCTTGCCCAGTTTGAATATCTCCAGTTGGCTCTGGTAGAGCTTTACGGTTAATTTTGCCATTTAGAGTTAAAGGTAACTCAGCTAACTGTTTAAAGTATGATGGTATCATATAGTTTGGTAAGCTTAAAGCTAAGTTTTCTCTAAGAGCTGTTACAGTTATTGCTTTATTGGCAATGTAATAAGCACATAAATATTTAATACCCTCAGCATTTTTTTTAGCTAAAACTACTGCCTGTTTTATAGCCTCAATTTTAAGCAATTGACTCTCTATTTCACCAGGTTCTACCCTAAAACCTCGTATTTTAACCTGATAATCTATTCTACCTAAAAACTCAATTTTACCATTATAATGCCAGCGAGCAAGGTCACCTGTTTTATACATTTTTGTACCCTCAATAAAGGGATTATTAATAAACTTTTCGGCTGTTAACTCTGGCTTATGTAGGTAACCTTTAGCTAAGTTATCACCTGCAATGCAAAGCTCTCCAGCCACACCCATAGGCACTGGGTTTTGATTTTTATCTAAAATATATATTTGAGTATTTAATAATGGACTACCAATAGATACATTATTACCACTTGGTTTATGGCTAAGGTAGTTAAACATGGTGGCACAAATAGTTGTTTCAGTTGGCCCGTAGCCATTAATTATTTGCATGTTAGCATTTAACCTTAAGTATTGCTCTAAAACATAGTCTTTAATAGACTCTACACCTACTAACATTTTATTAAGTGCAATATCCTTATCTTTTATTAAATTATATACTTCCTGTAATATTGTTGGTGGTATATAGGTAAATGTTATTTTTTTATTGACTATAGTTTGGGCTATATTATTAATATTTAGCACAAGATCATTTTCAAATAATACAAGAGTTGCTCCATAACATAGCGGAAAAAAGATTTCAGCTACAGCCACATCAAAAGAGATATTAGTAAGGCTCAAACATTTATCACTGTAGCCTATATTTTTATTGAACCTAATATAAAATGAGTTTAAAAAGTTATGTAAGCTTTTATGGGATACCTCTACCCCTTTAGGTTTACCAGTTGAGCCCGATGTATATATAACGTAGGCTGTATTACTTGAGTTAAGAGGGTTTGGCTTATAAGAGTTAGTGCTATAAGCATTTTTATCGTTAATATCTATTATTTCTTGCTCTATTAATAAGTTATTCAGGAACTTATTCTGGGCTAATACTAGCTTTGTTTTGCTATCCCTTATCATATAATTTATTCTGTTTGAAGGATACAATGGATTAATAGGCATATAAGCTGCACCAACTTTTAGAATAGCTACTATAGCAACAACCGTTTCTAAAGATCTCTCTGCTAATAAGCCTACTATATCATTTGTCTTTACACCTTTTTGCTGTAAATAGCTAGCTAATAAGTTAGCTTTTTCATTTAACTGGGAATAGGTAAGTTGATTATTATGGAATTCAACAGCGATACTATGGGGATTATTGATTACTTGTTTTTCTATTAACTCACATATAGTTTTATCACTTTGGTACTTTTGTTTGTTATTATTAAAATCTTTTAATAAAACTTTTTTTTCTTTAGCAGACAATATATCTATATCACATTGAGCGATATCAGGTTTTTTTACAATTAAGTTAAGAGTATTTAAATACCTACTAATTAATTTTTGAACCTCAATTTTGCTTATCAGGCTCTCATTAAACTTTATTTTTGATTCTATTTGAGAACCATTTTCTGTGTAACTCATACATAAAGCAAACTTAGAGTTATGCCCTACTTCTTCTTTGCAAAAGCCAATATGATGATAATTTGATTCATTAAAACCATTAACAGCTTCTTTTATTTGTTTATTTATGTTAACACAAACACTCAAAAAACTGCTTCTATTAATATCATTTGTGACATTAACATAGTTATACTTATTATTCTTTTTAATGATATTTTCAATGACACACTTTTCTTCACTAGCATATTTACCTAATAAAATACTAAAAGCGGTAAGTAAAAAAACACTTGTTGATATTTTTTCTTTTTCTACAACAGCCTTTATTTTATTTGTAATAACATCATTAATTGTAAACTCGATGCTTGCTGGTGAGAATTCATTCTCGTTAGAATTCTTGATGTGGCTTTTTGCCAAAATAACATCACTCAAAAAATTGCTCACTGGTTTTCACCGTCCTATATTTTTTTAACAGATAGTTATACTACTCCTTATATTTACAATAAGGCTCTAGTCGAAAAAGCCTTAAATAAATATATATTGTGTTTAATTACTTTGAGGTAGCAAAAAATAACAACTGCATATTATATGAGTCTTTTATTATAAATGCTATTTTATTTATCTTTTTTTTGGTAATTATATTATTTAAATCACTTAAGTAACTTTAATAAATCTTTATATTTAGTTATTTAACATATTTTATTTTAATATGAAACTAAATGTATATTTGTTAGATATCTGTTTTAAAGTGTTCGACAAAAATATAATATTTTCCTTTGACGAAATATGTCTAATATTGCTAGATATTAGTTTTTTATATTACATTATCATTAAAATTTACAATTAAATTATTGTAAAAATAAATAATCTGTAATAAATATTTTATTACAGATTATTTTATTAACTTATATGGTATAATTTAACTAATTATTTACATTAATACTTAATTTTAATTTATTTGAATTAATATTATTTAATTGGTAATTATTATTTTGAACTGCACATAAAGCTACTATATGCTTTTTATCTATTAAAAACTGCTTAAAATAATGTTTAGTTTTAAACTGTTGGCTTTTAAATTCTATTATGTCTTTGTTTAAAGTAAATGAAAATGAATCTAAGGATATAGCTAACCCTTTACCTATGGCTTTAATATAACTCTCTTTAAGAGTCCAAATCTTAAAAAAGTACTCTAGTTGTTCACTCTCTTTAGTATTTAGCAATGTTAAATACTCTTCTTTAGCAAAAAATCTCTTAGCTATCTCAAAATCGACTGGTTTAATTTCTTCTACATCTATTCCTACACTATTGTTAGAAATAGCACTAACCACCCAGTTACCAGCATGTGATACGTTAAAATGAATATGGGGGTATTCCGTAAGATACGGTTTTCCATACTCATTTTTAGCAAAACTCTTTTGGTAATTAAGATGATATTGTTTTTTTAAACTATAGCGAACTAAATGCTCAGCTACTAAACTACGTAAAGCATCTTTATAAAATCTAAACTTATTAATCTTTTGCTGTTTTTCTTGGGGCAAAAAACTAAGTAGTTCATTATAAGTATCTTTATTTAAGTCTTCACTTATATTAAAGCTATAAATATTAATCATTTAATTTTCTACCCCTAATATCTCTATTTTCATAATTTTAAACCTGCTAAATAAATATTAACAGCTTTGTAGCTAATAATATAAACTTATAAATTGATTATGATTGCTTATTTGTATATTTTTAACAATTTCCTTGGCAATAATATGTTTTATTCTTTATGCCATAAAAATAGGTTTATTACTTAACTGCATACCAACCTGGTTCAAACTCTAATTGAAGCATTTTTCCGAATTGAATGCCGAATTCAATAAAGCCACAGCCAATAGCCGTTAATAGGTTACCATCAATATGATAAGTGTCTATAGAGCCATCTTCATTTTTTAGCTCTGTAATATCTCTCATATTTTTCATTTGCTGCATGGTAAATCCTTCTTCTAGGAGGCCAGCTTTTAAAACTCCAGCTATGTATTTTTTATTCTGTAACATTCCTGCTTTTAATAATAAGATTGGGGAACTTGAAATACTAGCAATTATTATATTTGGCGAGTCAAATTGTTGTAAAAAGCTTTGTATTTGTTGGTTATCAACTATATCACTAAGATCCATACAGCCTGGTATTAACAATGAATCATATTCACTAATGCAGAGTTGCTTTAATGACTTTGTTCTTTTAACATGTAAACCTTCTTCACTAATAGCATGCTCATTAAGACAAAACACTTCGTATTTTTTATTGCTTTGAGCTAAAACAGATAACGCTACGCTTATTTCATAATTACTAAAAAGATCAAATAATAAAACTGCTGTTTTTTTGTTGTGCATTTCTAACCTCTCCTTTCGTTATCTTATTATACTATATTTTGTTAATTAAATAATTTATTAGTTAAATATAATTTTTCTCTTCTAAAATAAATAAACTTAAAAATCTTATTCTATATGATATAAATAATTATGGCGTAAAACGCAAAGTCAATTTAATGCACGGCTTTCAGAATTGAATCTAAATCAAGGAATAGCCAGAATTATTCATAACATAATACGACCAGTATATGTTATGAATAATTATGGCGTATGACGCCGAGTTAGATTTAATTATGGAAGCGTCCGTGGAAAAAACCCCTAACAGGCTGAACGTATCATTTATCCGTGGCTTTCAGAATTGAATCTAAATCAAGGAATAGCCATAATTATTAAGAACATAATACGAGCCAGTATATGTTATGAATAATTTTGGCGTATGACGCCGAGTTAGATTTAATTATGGAAGCGTCCGTGGAAAAAACCTCTCCCCCCATTATTGACACACCCATACACTCCTGCTAAAACTCCTATTCTTGACTCCTTTACCAATAACACATGTATCTATTATTTCAAACCCTGCTTTTAAAATAGTAGCTGAGATATCTTCACAATGAACAAACACTACTTTTTTAGCAATTTTTTTAGCACTATTTATAATTGTTAGTTTAGTTTCATTATCTGAATAATAATATAGTCCATAAGGCATATCTATAATGGCCACGTCATACAACTCTGTGATATCTTTAATATCTCCACAGCTTACAACCTGTGGATAATTAAAATACTTTAGATTAACATTAGCATGTTTAGCTACCAAATAGTTAATATCTCGTCCCACAATATTGTAGCCAGCAAACAAAGCCTCTAACAACACTGTTCCTATACCACAGCAAGGATCTATTAGTTTTTTAGAAAAGTCTGCCTCACTAGCAATATTAACTAAAGCCTTAGCAGTGGTTATATTTAATGAAGCGGAATAATTATAGGGCTTGTGTTTATGATGTCGCCAAACACCTTTATCTTGATTTAAAACTCCAAAATACCAACTGCCTTGATACTCAGTTATTCCTAAAACTATATCTGGTTCAGTGAATTTTGGG
This sequence comes from Clostridium sp. 'deep sea', assembly GCF_014931565.1. Taxonomy (NCBI): domain Bacteria; kingdom Bacillati; phylum Bacillota; class Clostridia; order Eubacteriales; family Clostridiaceae; genus Clostridium; species Clostridium sp. 'deep sea'. The sequence continues at coordinate 3,364,220 of NZ_CP063353.1, read as the reverse complement.
TAACCAATAATATGTAAACCAATTTGTTTGCAATAGCTTTTTCTACTGTGATAACTTGGGCACAAAGTCGATAAAACAACATATTCAACTTTAAAATCATGGTAATTATACTTAGCGTTTTTAATAGTGGTTAGTAAATCGGAAAAAGAGTTAGCCTTATGTAGAATTATTAAACGGAGAGTTATAAATGGACTAATAGCTGGATCAACTTTTTTGATTGTTATAAATACTTGTTCTTTAGCATTTATGTTAAAGAGAGATTTAATCTCTAATTTACAAAGATCATGCTCATGGGCTTTATGTTTAACTTGGTAAAGATACTGTGTTGAACTTATCTCATTCATAAAATACCCCTTTATCCTAAATTGTTTAAAAATTAAACCTCATTATTTAAAATATAATAACAAACCTGTTTTACCCTTATTCAAAGTTTTAAGGGTTTAAACATTTAACAAACAGAAATAACCTAAGCTTTTATTAATCTACCACAAATGACACAAAGCACACGAAGAAAAGACTTTGCAGTAAATTTAATAAGTTAACACTATAGTACACATAAATATAGTTAAAGCTTTTAAAATTAAACTAATACTATTAATGTAACTTTATTTGGAAACCACAAAGACTAACTATGTTAAGTCAAGTGTTAAATTAAAATAATTTTGAACACACACTTAAATAAGAGTAGATTTCTACTCTTATTTTTTATACAGTATTTTAGTTTCCTAACTAGCTTTAAATATTACATTATTTCTAAGCAAGTGATATATTACTCTAATTAATTTTCTTGCAACATGAGATAGAGCAACGAAATAATGCTTACCCTCATTTAGTTTTTTATTGAGATAATCTTTAAACACTGAATCATACATAGCTACTGATCTAGCAGCACTAATTAAAGCTGCTCTAAGATAAGTTGAACCTCGCTTAACCATCTTGCCATTACCTTTGAATTTTCCAGATTGCTTAGTTGAAGGATCTAAACCAGCATAGGCCAAAAGTTTAGAAGGTGAACTAAAGTTATGAATTGAGCCTATCTCAGATAATATGATAGAGCCATACACAATTGAGATCCCTGGTATTGAGAGTATTGGTGAATCAAGCCCTGTCATCATGCCTTTAATTTCTTGCTCGATATTCTTGATTCTTTTCTGACATGCTTGTACTTCTTCTATGCTATATACTAAGTCCATCTCATGTGACTTACAAACTACACCAATAGAGTTTTGAGCTAGTTTTTTTATTTTTATAGCTGTATCTTTTGTATATTTCCCATTAGAATTTTTGGTTAATATATTGGTTAACTTAGTGAGGTGTGCGTTTTTTAGAGACTCAGCAGATGGGTATTCCTTTAGTGCTTCATACATTGATTTTTGATGTATTGAAGGGAAATTTTGCTTTAGTTCTGGAAAGGTACAGCTTAGGATTCTTGTAATAGATATTTTATGAGAACTGCATATTTTTACCCAGCGAGTTCTTATTCTTGTTAGAGATTTAATCTCGTTTATATGGTATGATATTGGGGTGTAGGGCTTGTGGTCTTCAGTGTGCAATATTTTGGCAATCATTTTTGCGTCTATCTTATCTGTTTTTGTTTTGCGAAGGGTCTGAGCTTTTCGATATAGGTTAGTGCTGAGTGGGTTTAGTACTACTAAGTTAAAGCCCTTTTCATACAGGTAGTTACGTATATTATTGCTATAATGCCCTGTAGACTCAAGTCCAATTTTTATCTTGCTCTTATTTACCTTTGGTATCTTGGATAATAGTTTTTCAAACCCTGCTTTATTATTGGCTATTGTAAATACTTCTTCTATTACTTCACCCTCAGAGTTAACAATAAAACAGTCATGTTTTGTACTCGCTACATCAATTCCTACATAGATCATTAATTGACCTTCTCCTTTCATTGATGCTGTTATTCCATCAGCTTTATGTTCTATATCCTTGCTAGAGATAAAACGTCTATGCGTTATCTAACTAATTAATAGTTGTAACATAAAGCTGTGGTTATGGTCTTTGTGAAATAGTCTAAGCTATAGAACACAAGTAATAATCCACAGCATCTGTTACTTTGATTATACGCTATATTTCTAATAGCTTAACCACTCTTTTATTATACAAGAACACTAAGAACACAAAGATGAAAACTTAATGGCTCGCTATAATTATTCTTACTTGATGTACTTCTACTAGCAATTATTATATATTATACTGCAATAATATCCTCTCTTAGAGTATCTCCTTGTGGTTTGTTGTAAAAAATTAAAAAAAATTATATTCAGTTATCAAGTTAGTTAAGTATTTCTTTCACTCTACCTACAATTCCACTTTCTAGTTTTACTTTTATGCCATGAGGATGTTTGGGTGATTTAGTAAGGATTTTTGCAACTACACCTTCGGTCAATTTACCAGATCGTTGATCTTGTTTTTGAACTAGCTTTACGGTTAGTCCTACTTTAATGTTTTCTCTTATAGTTCCACTCATATTGTTTATACCTGCTTATATTATTTTTTCAACATCTTTTTTTAAATAAATTCTACTTTATTATAACAATAGAAATAGCAAAATAACACTCTGTGAGTGTTATTTAAGTTAAATTTATAGTTTTTTGCTTATGTTATGTTTATTATTATATTAATGTAGAAATTATTAAACATCTTTAACTACACTGTTGAGAAAAAGCAGTGAATATATTATTTAGCTCTTTTTCAGTATACTGAACACGTAACTTTCTCTGTAGCTTTTGGTAGTATGGTAATCTTACATGAGAATACTGTTCAATTTTTTTTAAATATGTTTTTGTATACAGTTCTTTATTTTTAGATATGGCTTCGATTATCATCATTTTACAGCTATATTGAATGATTTCTTTTAGTTTTAAAGTCTCGCTAGTATATATTATTTTAGCTTGACTAAATACTACCTCAATATACCTTAATAATTTATTAGTTATTTCATTTAAATTACCTTTTGTTACTCTGTGTGAAAATATCGTTAAATTGTCACTAGCTAAATCCTCTTTAACATCTTGTAAGTCATCTATAAGCTGTAATAATAATCCATAAGAAAATAAAAACTCTTGCTCAGCTACACTTAAATTACCCTTTACTAAATAACCATCAGCCATCACTGATGTACCGCCTTTTTCAAAACTAATATTTAAAATTTCATTTTCACTTGGGGTATTCACAGCTTGCTGAAACATGCTTTTTTCTTGAGCAGCGTGAATTGCGATTAAGCTTTGAGAAACCTGAGGATATTTATGACTTGGAAATTCCTTTTTTATTCTTTGCACTAGTTTATAAATACACTCTTCAAGTTGGCTTTTAGGTTGAATCTTATCATCATATAACCATGCCTTAAACCTGTTATTAAACTCTTTTTTCTCTAGGCTAGTAATATTAACATCATCCAGATAATTATCACTATAAGGATATAACATGCTATATGAAAAAATAGAATCGGTCATCTTTACATCAATATTAAATAGTAACTGTATGCTGTTCATTATCCAAACATTTCTAATTGCCTGAAATATATCATAAAAATGCATATTAGAATCAAATTTTTTGACCTCTGCTATAAATTGCTCAGTGATATTAGCATAACCTTTACCCGAAAAAAACCTAATTAAGCTTTTATTTTTACCAATGATTTTGCTTTCTAGCTTTTCAATTAATGTAAAAATATTTGCACTCAATAAGTCTTTTTCACTTTGGCATTGGGGAATAATTTTAATTTTTTTAGCAAGTTTTTTACTACATTTTTCAATTTCACGCTCGTTTAAAAGCTTATTAAAATAGTTTATTTTGTAATTAAAATCAGGAAAATCACAGCTAGTATTATGCCATAGTGTTATATATGAAGATTTAAGATCCGTTAATTTCGAATTATCTGTTTTAATATTTTTTAAGCCCATTCTTATCGCACCCCAATATTAGCTTAGTAATTTATTACAAGCTCATTTTAAATATATTATTTAGTTAAAATCACCATTAATATAAAATTATCTATTAATATAAATATTACAATAACAACTGTATAAAATAAAAAATTATAGGTAGTAACATTATTTGAATTTTAACATAATAGAGTTTTATTATAGTTAGAATTTGATTAAAATAACATTAAAGAAATTTATAAAAAAGCAAAAGTTACACAATAACAAGAAAATTTTTTAAATAACTAATTAAGTACACTCTATAAATTATTACTCCGCAGCACCTTTATTAATTGTGATTTATATTTTAAAAGAGTGTAAAAACCCATAACAAAAAAACCCTTCTAAAAATTGAAGGGTTACCTAAATATTATTTATTCTATTTTAACCTAAGTAAGTAGCTAAGTTAAATGTGCACTAAGATAAATAATTTACTAAGTTGAGGTTCAGTACAATAAAATTTACTTAGTAATTTTTTTTATAATTTTATCGGCTTCCGATTGCGCTATAGTACCGTCTGCTATTTGCCTGTGATAGTATGATTTAACAGTATCAAGTAAATCTTGCTCTGATTCACAAGGACCAAAAACTTTTTCATTTCCTTTTTCATCTACCACTGTAATAATATAACTTGGGGCTGTTGTAATTTTAGCTTTATTAATTGGAGTAGAAACCATAGCTATATTTTGTTTGCCATTTACGGTTTTAGATACTTTTATACCCACTTTAATATCCTGTAAAGTTTTTTCATAACGCTGTAGAGCTTTATCAACACGCTGTTGAGTCCACACATACCAACCCTCAGTTGGATTCCAGCCTTTTTCACCAATTATCTGCTGTAGGTTTATTTTTTCTTGCTTTAACCATGTTTTGTATTCATCGTAAGTCCACCATACAATATTTGGTATTGTTCGAGCTCTTTTAGGGTCTTGGTTATACATAAATGTATCTCCATCATCTATACTTATTATAACTTGTGATACATCGGTGTTATATAAATCAGTAGCTAAACCATTTTTTTCAGCAAACTGAACACTTTTATTTGCTGTATTGACTGCTTTTTCTGAGACTGCAAAAACACTACCTGTTGCCATTGTGCCTATTAAAATCATAACCAAAACAATAGCTCCACATTTTTTCTTTGTTATATCCATAATAGAGAATATTCTTTTTTTCATGCCTTTAATTCCACCGTAAAAATTTGTGGCAAAAACAGTTTGCATTTTTGATTGATTTTTAATTACCCCAATAATAGTTTCACTATACTGCTGCCTATTAAGGAGATTGCTACCTTTTACTACTTCTGCATCACAAGAAATCTCACATTGATCAGCAATTGCCTTTGCCATTAAATAAACTACAGGATTAAACCAGTGAATGGCAGTTGCCATAAATACAAGACACTTATACCATAAATCCTTTCGTTTAAAGTGTACCAGCTCATGCCTTAAAATAAGCTGTAACTCATCTAAACTAAAGTTAGCTACTGGAAGTAAAATTACAGGCTTAACAAAGCCAATCATCATAGGACTTGTTATACAAGAACATATTTGAATTTCTATATTTTTAGATATTGCCATATCTTGCTTTATATTATGTAATAAACTAAGCAGTTGTGGATCTTTTACCTGCTCACTCCATCTGTTTGCCATTTTAATAAACTTGTAGTGTTTAAATATTTTAGATGTAACAAATAGTAGTGCCCCAACAATCCAAATAAATGCCACTATAGCAGACCAGTTAATAGTTGTAGTTTTTGGATATAACATATCAGAATAAGTATATAAACTTGCATTAGGCTCAGCAACTGTACGTGTGATAGTTATACCCTGCTGTACCTTAGTTGCAACAGGTATGGGATCTATTGTAAATATTGCGGTATTAAAATTAACTCGAAAGGGTATGATAAGCCCTACTATTATCACCAGCCAAGCGTAATAAATCCACTTTGCATCATATTTTTTTGATAGCCACGGAGTTGTAATAATGTAAATAAGAATAAGCACCGACATAGATATAGAGCAAGTTATTAATAAATTTATAAAGTACTGCATATCAGTTTCGCTGCTCTTTCACCCATTTCATTAGTTCCTCTATATCGCAATCACTAAGTTGTTTTCCATCATAAAAAGTATTAACAAAACTAAGAAATGAGTTTTCGTGATAAAGTTTCATAAAGTTTCCAGTTTCGAAGTTAAGATACTCTTCTTTGGAAACCACAGGAAAATATACTCTGTTTTTTCCTCTTTTTTCTGTGCTTAAATACCCTCTCTCTACTAACCTAAGCATTAGAGAAATAATTGTAGGGGCTTTCCACTTACGTTTTTGACCCAATTGCTCCATAACTATATTTGTAGTAATAGGGGGTTCATTAGCCCATACAACCTTCATAATTTCGAATTCTGTATTAGGCAGTTTTTTTAAATTACTCATTATTTAATCTCCTTTTAGACAAGTGACTATAATAACATTTTACACTTGTCAAAAATACATGTCAATAGTTTACAACTAAAAACCTATAAAGCTAATATTACAGTGTCTAAACCCCTCACTTTGCAGGTGAAGGGCTTTAATTTTGCAGATTGCTCTGTATGTTATACTGTTTTAGCTTTATTAACTTCTATTACTAAACCAAATTCTTTTAAATTCTCATTGGCCTCTTCTAATGTTAAAGAGCCATTTGCCACTTGTTCTTCACAGTATTTTTTAACTTCTTCACCTAAGGCTTCCTTAGTATCATAGGGTCCAAACTCAACAGTTTTACCACTATTTAAAATAAGGATACAAGCAAAGGATGATCTAGCTTTTATATGTTCTTTATCTGGCCAATATTCACCAACCATAGCAATAACACAATCATTATCACCAGCTACACATAACGGTTTTGATACTAGTTTACCATTTTTTATATCTTCTAATGTTTGCTCATACATACTAATAGCTTCATTTATCTTTTCTTGAGTCCATGTATACCAGCCATCAGTTGGATTCCAGCCTTTTTCACCAACTATATTTTGTAAATCAATCTTTTCCTGCTCAAGCCATGCTTTGTATTCCTCATAGCTGTAATACTCTAACTCAACAAGGGGATTATCTTTGTAATATTCAGCTTCATTTATCCATGTTTCTCCGTAATCTAAACTGACTTCTTCTTCACCATGTTTATTTAAGCGAGACATTATGATATTAGAATTTTCATCAATATTGTTTTTATCTTTTTCAAAACTATTAGCTGCAAATACTTCATTTGTTCCTATGGCACATATTAAAATTAAACTTAACAGCAATACTGCTGCTTTACTTATTGTTACATATTTAGTTGTTAAGTTTGTATGTTTCATTATTTTTTTTACCTCCAATAACTTAAATGCTAATAATGACTTGTACTACTGTTTGCTCTACAGGTTTACCCCCCCCACTCTTAGGTGAAGGGATTTTTGTTTCACATGTAAATGTTAAATAGTTTTAGAGTCTAGTGTTATATTATGATCTTTTAAAATTTCATTGGCCTCTTCTATTGTTAAAAAGCCATTTGCTACTTGTTCTTCACAATATTTTTTAACTTCTTCAGCCAAGGCCTCTGCAGAATCACAGGGGCCAAATTCAATCACTTCACCATTCTCTAAAGTAAGATAACTACCAAAGCTTGTTCCATAGTTGTCATTCTCACTAATAGAATGTCCATGCATAGATACAATACAGCTATCATCATCACCTTCAATTAAGGGCTTTGATAATAACATTCCATTTTTAATTTTTTCTAATAAGTCTTCATACAGTTTAATGGCTTCATCTGTATGCTCTTGGGTCCAGATAAACCAGCCATCAGTTTGATTCCAGCATCTTTCACCAAGCAGCTTTGGAAATTCTATCTTTTGCTGCTCTATCCATGCTTTATACTCCTCATAGCTATAATACTCAAAATCCATAAGTGGCATATCTTTAAGATAGTCGTCTCCATCAATCCAGGTTTCACCATTATCTAAACTGACTTCTGTTTTACCATCTTTTCCTGTACTGAATATACATGTACTTTGTTCGCCATTGTTTCTATCTTCATGTAAAGCATTAGCTGTAAATACTTCTCCAGCTGCAATGGCACATATTAAAATTAAGCTTAATAGCAATACAGCGGCTTTACTTATTGTTACATTTTTCATAAACAAGTTTTTTTGATTCATTATTTTACTTACCTCCAATAACTTAATGTTATTAATAATTTGCAATTTTAATCAGTTATTCAGTTTTGCATAAATATTTACTGTCTTTAATATATGTAACACTTTAAACCTCTAAGGCATTTATTTTCATCACCACCATTTTAGACAGCTGCCTATATTGATATTTTACATTTGCCTAATATTAATGTCAATAGTTATTGTTACTATTTTTTACTTTTGCCTAAAATAGCCCTTATTGTATTAAATAAAATAAGAGAGTTTACAGTTTTAACAGCTAATTACATACTAAATTCTTGAATTTAAATAATATTTATTCAATATTCACTAATATTATTTATGTGTATAATTACACTGCTTGGTAGCGATACTTATTACTAGAGAAAAACTATACTATATTGGTGTAAATGGTGATAATAATGAAAACAAAGCTTGATAAAAATATAGATTTTATTGTTAATGAACTAGGGGTCAAGAGCCCTGTAATTGTTAAAAACTTTTTTATCGGAAATAAAAATATCTTGAATGCAGCAATAATATATGTAAATGGCTTGATTAATAAAGACATTATAGATAGAGATATCTTAAATCCATTAATGCTTCACGTAAATGAAGATATCTTAAGAGAAACTACTGCAGAATATATCTGTAATAAATATGTACCAATGTCTAATACTGAAATAACAAATGATATATTACAAGTAATAGATTCTATAAAATCAGGAAAGACAGTTATATTAATAGAAGGAATAGAAGACTTTATTTTAGCTGGTACTATAGGTGGAAATTTTCGTTCTATAACTGATCCCCCATCGGAATCAGCTATTAGGGGTTCGAGAGAGGGTTTTGTAGAAAACTTAAAAACCAATATTAGCATAATGAGAAGAAGAATTAAGGATAATAAATTAGCAATAGAGAAGTTTAAGGTTGGAAAACGCTCTCAAACCGATTTAGCTCTTTTATACATAGAAGATATAGTAGATAAGGATGTATTAAATGAAGTCCGAAATAGAATAAACAGTATAGATGTTGATTATGTTAATGGAACACTAGAGCAATTTATAGAAGATAGTACTTATTCTATATTTCCACAAGTATATGGAACAGAACGACCTGATATAGTAAATGCCAATTTAATGGAAGGTAGAATTGCTATTTTACTAAACGGCAATTCTTATGTCCTTACAGTTCCAGCTGTCTTTATAGAGTTTTTTCAAGCAGTTGAAGATTATCATCAAAGAACAATAGTAGCTTCGTTTGCCCGCTTTCTTAGAATAATAGCAGTTATTATTGTAATAACATTACCATCTATCTATCTGTCTCTTTTAAGCTTTAATGTTGAGCTTATTCCAGTAAAATTTGTTAATCCAATTGTAATGTCAAGAGAAGGTATAGCATTATCACCTTTTCTTGAAATATTGTTAATGGAAGTAGTTGTAGAGTTTTTAAGAGAAGGAGGGCTCAGATTACCTCCTAAAGTAGCTACTACCTTAAGCATTGTTGGAGGTATTATCATAGGAGATGCTGTTGTTACATCTAAAATCGCTAGTCCTACTACTTTACTGATAATTGGAGTATCTGTGGTGGCTTCATTTTTAATACCTAATTATGACATGTCACTTAGCATAAGATTTTTAAGATTTCCTATGTTAATACTTGCTAATACATTGGGTTTTTTAGGTATAGCTACTGGTTGCTTTTTCTTAATAGTTCATCTTTTTTCCCTTGAGAGTTTTAAAGTGCCGTATCTTTCATTTAGTCGTAGTGATTTAAAGGATGTATTTATAAGAGCTCCGTTATGGATGATGAATAAAAGGCCTAAGGCTATTCCAAATAATAATGAAAATAGACAGGGAACGAAAAAGCATGAATAATCAAAAAAAACAGCTTTTAACTGCAAATCAACTATTTTTTTTGTTAATAGGTTTTTCTGTTGGACCTGCTTTTTTAAGGTTTCCTAATGCTGTTGTAGAAACAGCAGGCCAGGATGGCTGGATTGCTGCAATAATAGGACAATTATATCCGACATTTGTTGTTCTTATAGGCATCTATTTTATGAAAAAACACCCCAAGGAAAATATACTTGTCTTAAGTGAAAAATACTTTGGTCGTATATTAGGAAGCATATTAAATTTTATTTTTATGTTACAGTTTTTGCTCATTACTTTAACTGTTACCTCAGATTTTGTTAATCTCGTTAGAACTTATATTGTAGATTTTTTATCTCCAATTAAGGTTATTATTATTGGGATTTCTTTAGCAGCGTTTACAGCTTATAAGGGATTAAAGGTTTTAGGAAAAACAAATGAACTAATTGGTTATAGCTTTTTAGTAATATTATTTTCATTAGCAGCTTTAAACGATGGAGAGATAATAAATATTAAACCTGTTTTTGGCTCGGGTTTTTCAAATATTATAAGTACTGCTAGAGAAACTACTTATTTTTATACAGGCTGGGAATCCTTGCTTTTATTTTATCCCTATGTAAAAGACACTAAGTCCTCAATAAAAGCCTCGATAAAGGCCTTAGCAGTAGGTGCAGTAATATGGGTGTGGATTGTTTTTATAACAATAGTATATTTAGGTATTGATTTAGTACCTAAAAGTTATTGGTCTTTTATAATGGTTTATGAAAGCATACACATACCAATTATTAATAATTTTAGATACGTATTAATGTTTGTATGGATTTTAATAATTTTTAAATGTATCGCTAATTTTTATTTTGCTTCTGCTTTTAGCATAAAGCAATTCGTTAAAATAGAAACAAAAAAAATATGCATATATATTTATCCTCTAATGATTTATTTATCATTACAACTCTCAAATAATCTATTAAAGGAAAAAATATTGGAATTTGCATCTCCGGCTTTTATCATTTTTAATTTTATATTTCTTAGTTTAACAGCTTTGTTAATATTAATAAAATCCAAATTAAAACCAAATTCAAAAACAAATTAGGAGGCATTTATGAATAAAAAAATAAAAAAATATGGTGTCATTCTCATTATTTTAGCAGTTATCTACCTCTATTTTGGTTTTGAAAAAGATTTTTTGCCTATTGAGGAGTTGGATATTCCTTCGGGGGTTGGAATTGATTTAGTTTTAGATGAGTTAGGTAATATTGAGTATAGTGTACCTATTTCTTTTTATAATTACGGTGAAGAAGAAAAAATAAGTAGTTTAACACACACAGGATATGGTAGTACTATTCCCGAAACCAGAGAAACAAGACAGCTGATTTCTAGTAAAAAAATGATATTAGGTATTGAAAGAGTTTTAATGTTTAGTGAAGATGCCTCAAGGGCTGGTATAAAAAGCTATTTGGAAATATTTTTTAAGAATCCCAATATAAATGATACCGCACTTGTATCGATATGTAAGGGTAAGTGTGAAGATATTTTAAATTATAAAGTACCAGAGTATCCTAGTGCTGCTGATTATATAGCAGGTATATTAGAGCATTCTACTGAATTTAATTTTTTTTCACATAAATATATTCTTAGTGATGTATTTATTTGTATCGCTTCTGAAGGAAAAAATATTGCTTTACCATATATTGAAGTAAAAGATGACAAACTTCAAATTACGGGTATGGCATTATTTAAGGAAGACAAAATGGTTAAAAAATTAGATATGGATCAGGTAAAAGTAATGAATATCCTAAGAGAAAATAATGTTAAAGGTATGCTTACATTGCAATCAAATCTCAAAGAGTATATCGGCTATTTTGCAAAAACAAAACGAAAGGTAAAATGCGAAAAAAAAGATGAAACATATACTTTTTTCATTGATTTATCTTTTAATGGAGACATAATAGATAATTCTTTGTTTGATGGTATTCATAAAGACGAAGATACTATGAAAAAATTTGAGAAGAATATGAAAGAACATGTAGAAAAAATCTGTAATGATTTTATAACAGATATGCAACAAAATTTAAAGTTTGATTGTCTTAGATTAGGCCACGTTGCTGCAGCTAAATATGGACGACATACAGGTGTTGATTGGAATGAAATAGTTTGTAAATCCACTATAAAAGTTAATGTTAAGATTAAGGTAGATAAAATGGGAAGAGGCGATTATTAGTATCCTCTCCAACATCATTAAATTAACTAAAGGTATATTTTATATAATTTATTTATTAGGGGCTGTAACTTTATATGTTAAAAACAGCTCCTATAATTAATAGTGATTGTTTTAATTATTAACTTCGTGAGCTATCAATAAATAACGAAATGTTAGGTCACATTTTCTTCTTTTACCTTTCCAGTTCTCTTCTAGCATTAATCCACTATAGGCTCCCCAAACCTTAAAAACTTTATGTTTAACAGGTAAATCTAGTATTCCATTATTGTTTAAAACTTTATTGGTAAGCTGATTAAATAAAACATTTAGCCTATTTATTTTTGATACTACCCCTAATTTGCTAAATAATATCATAATAGATATGAATTGATACCACTCAAAATCGGTATAAGCTGTTAAGTCTTTTGAAAAATCAAGCTTAGACATTGTGGCAGGGGCTATGCGCTGACTTTTGTGTTTAATATATATGGTTGGTAGAGGAGAAAGTAAAATTAAGTTTTTTATAGCTTTTGTTACAATATTAATATTTTCACTACTTCTCCAGGAGTTTGTATAAGCCAAAAGTCTTAATTGATATAAATCTGGTAATGCCTTACTCTCTTGTACAAAATATTGACCTTTTTTTAAATCTGAGAATTCTTTGATGTCTTTAACAACTGCTAGATATTTCATACGTTCTAAAGCAATAGCTATTGAGGAATTTTGAATATTATCATTAGCTCTATTAAAAAGTGCTAATAATCCATCTCTTTCATAATCAGAGCCATATAATCCTTTATTGGGGCAAAATATGTCCCAACTGCTATAAGATCTATTATAGTCTTCTCTGTTTAAAGATGCTAATGCTTTAAAAATAAAAGGCTCCGATATTTTTAAGCCAGTTTCTGCTAAAAATCTTAAGGCAACTTCCATAGCTTTTGAGCTTTGAATCTTCACATTTACAGGCAACCAACCACCATGAAAAGCGTTGCCAAAATAGCCATCTTCTTGTTGCCAACTTATTAACTCTAAAACCCGAGGGTCATTTAAAATTAATTTACGATACTGCTCGTAATTATCTTTTTTAAGAATTTCTTTTTCTACTCTATATTTTATAATACAGCCGGCATTATTCATTAAATAGTCAATACTATTCTGAGATAAGTGCATTTTAATACTCCTTATAACTAGTTAACAAGCCTGTTAATGGTTCTTATTTATTAAGCTAAAATTAGGACTTATGCTAATTATTATATCAAAAATTAATCAATTAGTGGTATAATTTTCTAATATTTACTTTTGCTTAATTGATATAGTTGTTTTTTAATCACAATGATACCTCAGTTTTTGTTGGTAACTCAATATCTAAAAAACTTGTTCAAAATAACACCACCCGTTAAACGAGTGGTGTTGTTTTGTAACGTATCTTGAGTTCAACTCTAAAGCCTATAAGTGTAGGGAATCACCACTGTGTGATTCCGTTTTCTTATAAACACTCTTATTTTATGTGGCTGTGTTTACAAAAAATAGCTATTTAATTAACTGCTGCAAACTCCTTATTACTGCTGATGTAATAAAATAAATACCCATAGCTGAGGGCATTTTAGCAACTAACAGTAAAGACATTACAACAGGCATAGCGACTGTTTGGATAGATAGTTTTGCAACATTAACACTTTTTAAGATATTGAACTGCGCTAAAATATTAGGTAGCAGCTGAACTATAATATACAAAATAGGTAATATAAAATACGGATCGGGTAATGTTAATGAACTAACCCATGGTAATAGTTTGGTGCTTGTATCTACAATATTTTTAGTAAATAGCCTATACATAACTATAAATATAGGTAGCTGTAAAAACATTATTAAACAGCCTGAATAAGAGCTAGTACTTGTTTGATAAAGCTTTTGCAGTTCTTCATTCATTTTTACTTCATCATTTTTATATTTTTCTTTAATTTTATTGGCTTTATCTGATAAATCCTTCATGGAATTCATAGATTTCTGCTGTTTTATTGTTAGTGGCAATAAGAGCAGGTTTATTGTTATGGTTACTAATACAATAGTTAAACCATAATCGTGGGTAAGGTTATTAACAGTATCAATTACTGTTTGAAATAAATTTGTTATCATTAAGTTTGTCTCCTTTTAATATTAATTTTAGTTTGTTACTCTAACTAAAATTAATATTAAAATTCAACACAGTATCTCCAAATGTAGTATTTGTTATAACTATTATAATTAACTATATATAAATTATTTAAAATTACATATTTTACAATATTAACAGGCTTAATAAAACTAATTACTGCAATTTTTAGCTTATTAAAACAACCTATGTTAACAAACATATAGGCCAAAATAAAACTAATTGCTATTAATGATGTTATTAAAAACATAAAGTCACAGTTTAAAAACATAAATATCACCTAAGTTTATATACCCATTCATCAATGGTTATTAACATATGTTTATAGTTAGTTACTTAAATACTAGTGTAAAATTACGTAAATGAATGGCACAGAGGCACATTCACTACATGTGTTTTACTGATACTTGAATAATAACAAAGGGGTAGTCAGTTACATAAAAATGACTTCCCCTTTAATAAGTTAAATAATTAGGCATATTTTAAGACTAATAATTATACTACCAAGACCAAATACTACGAAACTACGGTACCACTCTCAATATCTGCTGATACTAATTTTAACTCATCTTTATTAGAGGCAGCCAAGACCATACCTTGAGACTCTACACCTCTTAAGATAACTGGCTTTAAGTTGGCCACTAACACAATTTTTTTACCAACTAAATCTTCGGGTTTATAAAACTTAGCAATGCCTGAGACAACTTGTCTTGTTTCGGGACCTACTTGTAGTTGTAAAACAAGCAATCTATCGGCCTTGGGGTGTTTTTCAGCTTTAATAATTTCTGCTACTCTTAAATCTAGTTTAGTAAAATCATCAAACACTATCTCGGGCTTCAGCTCTAGTTTAGGCTGTTGTACAGCTTTGTATTTAGCTTTAACAGCTTCAACTTCTTTCATTTTTTTGGCTTCATCTATACGTGCAAATAGTACCTCTGCATTACCAACAGAGTTACCTACAACTGTACCATTAAAACTCTTTAGAGACTCTAGCTCGGTAGTTTGAGCATTTATTTGTTTAAGAATACGTTCTGCTGTTTGTGGAATAAAGGCCTTTAACATTACCCCTGCAAACCTAATGCACTCTAATAAATTATAAAGCACAGTACCTAAACGTTCGTGGTTTTCTTCGTCTTTGGCAAGGATCCATGGCATTGTTTCATCTATATACTTATTTGAACGTCTTAACATAACCCAAATTTCTTGTAAAGCATCTGCTACTCTGTAGCAATCCATTAGCTCTTCTACCTTTTTAGGTGTTTGAAGGGCTATGTTAATTAATTCATCATCAAACTCTCCGCTAGCTGTTGGGGCTTGAATTACACCCCCAAAATACTTATTAACCATGGCTACGGTACGTTTTACCAAGTTTCCTAAAATATTAGCTAAGTCGGTGTTAACTCTAGAAATCATCATTTCATAGGTAATTGTGCCATCTATAGCGAAGGGCATTTCTCTTAAAACATAATAACGTACAGCATCTACCCCAAACAAGTTAATTAAGTCATCTGTATAAATAACATTACCTCGTGACTTACTCATTTTTTCTTTGCCTGTCATTAACCAAGGGTGTCCAAACACCTGTTTAGGTAATTCTTCACCCAGAGCCATGAGTATAATTGGCCAATAAATTGAGTGAAAACGCACTATGTCTTTACCAATTATATGCACGTTTGCTGGCCACAACTTTTTATACTGATCCGAAGGTTGCTCTGGATCATAACCAATTGCAGAGATATAGTTAGAAAGGGCATCAATCCATACATAAGTAACATGATTGGGGTCAAACTCAACTGGTATTCCCCAGTTAAATGAGGTTCTGGATACACATAAATCTTGTAACCCCGGTTTAATAAAGTTATTAAGCATTTCATTTTTACGTGTTTCGGGCCAAATAAACTGAGGGTTATTTTCAATATGTTGTTCTAACTGTTTCTGGTACTTAGATAGCTTTAAAAAATACGCCTCTTCACTGGCCTTTTTTACTTCTCTGCCACAGTCAGGACATTTTCCATCTTCAAGCTGCAACTCTGTCCAAAATGATTCACAAGGTGTGCAATACCAGCCTTCATATTTACCTTTATATATATCGCCTTTTTCATAAAGCTTTTTAAATATCTTTTGCACTACAGCCTTGTGTTTAGGGTTAGTTGTTCTAATAAATTGATCATAACTCACATTTACACTATCCCAAATTCGCTGAATTTCACCTGATATTTCATCAACATGTTGTTGAGGTGTTTTACCTGTATCTTCAGCTTGTTGCTGTATTTTTTGACCATGTTCATCTGTGCCTGTTAAAAAGTAAGTATCATAACCCTGTTCACGTTTAAAACGCACCAAAGAATCTGATAAAATTGCCTCATAAACATTACCTATATGAGGAATTTTAGAGGCATATGCTATAGCAGTTGTTAAAAAAAATTTTCCTTTGCTCATATATTACACTCCTTTAAAAAATAAAAAAACCACCATCCCAATAGGGACGGAAGTTTATCCGCGGTACCACCCTAGTTCTGCATAAATGCAGCACTCATTGTGCCTAAACACTGTGTTATATCGCACACAACGTCTTTACCTAACAATAAATGTGTAGTAAAGAGGCTCCAGGGCCATCTTCAGTTTATTTTAATCATTGCCTTTCACCAAACGACAACTCTCTAAAGATTAAGCAAAACCTACTCTTCCTATCAACGCCTTTATATTGAAATTAGTGTATCATTGGCTGGTATGAGTGTCAAGTTTTGAGATTGATTGTTGTTTACACTCTACATAACTTATAGGAAAAGATGCCTTAATAACTGAACTATTTATAATTTCAAAACCATTATTTTTAATAAAACTATGATAACTATGCTCTGACCATTTATTATAAGCTTTAAACCCTATTAAACCAGTTACTTTAGAAAAAATACTAGCCTTTAAGTTGTTGGCATGTACAAATGTTGGGGCATATAGTATGCCATTTGGTGTTAACACTCTATGTACTTCCTGAAGGGCTTTTTGGGGATTAGGCATAATGTGTAAAACATTTGAGATAATAATTTTATTAAATGAATTATCCTTATAGCTTAACTTACAGGCATCTTGTACCATAAAATTAATATTTTTTATTTGTTGAACCTGTGCTTTTTGTTCACAAACATTTATCATTTGTAAAGAAAAGTCAGTGGCTTCTATTTTTTTTAGGTAATTGGCTAAGCCAAATGCAATAATACCAGTAGCTGTACCCAGCTCAAGAACCTTATCTGTTGGTAGGCTTGATTGTTTTATTAACTCAACAATTTTTTTATAGGCAACCTTATCTTTTTTCATGAATTTATCATATATTTTTGCTACCCTATTCCAAACTCTTTTTTCATTACCCATTTTTTCAGCTCATTTCTTATGTTAAGTTTAGTATTATTGATTATCATTATTATATTAACACCATGACTTTAGTAAATCAATCTTAAAAATCATTTCAACTAATTGGGGAGTATGATTTTTAAAGATTGATGTAAAAATATTTGAGGTTTAAAAATCAAGCTTTTAGGAAATAGTTAAGGGATTAGTACCACAAAGGGCACGAAGGGAAAATAAGATGGTATTGCTAAATGGTAATCCTTACGCTTCAGCATCTTAATTTATAGTCAATCCATTTTTTAAGTTTTATTATTAAGCTTCATTTTTATACCACCAGTTAAGTTAAATCAAGAGACTTCTTCGTACCCTTTGTGTTTAAAAACCATTTTATTTAGTTGGGAAGTATGATTTTTAAAGCTTTTATTTAATTACTAATATTTGAGGTTTAAAAATCAGGGTTTTAGGAAATAGTTAAGGGATTAGTACCACAAAGGGCACGAAGGGAAAATAAGATGGTATTGCTAAATGGTAATCCTTACGCTTCAGTATCTTAATTTATAGTCAATCCATTTTTTAAGTTTTATTATTAAGCTTTATTTTCAAACCACCAGTTAAGTTAAATCCAGAGACTTCTTCGTGCACTTTGTGCCCTTTGTGTTTAAAAACCATTGTAATTAATTGGGAAGTGTGATTTTTAAAGCTTTTATTTAATTACTAATATTTGAGGTTTAAAAATCAAGCTTTTAGGAAAGAATTAATGTTTTTATACCACAAAACTCACTAAGGGAAAATAAGGTGTGGCAGGTAAATGTAATCCTTACGTCTCAGCATCTTAATTTATAGTCAATTTAATTTTAGTGATTTAAACAAAAAATTTTATTTATCCTTTTGAAGAGTATGATATTTAAAGATAATGTAGTTTAAAAGGAGCTGTTACTCGTAGTGGCGAACCTCGTGTTCGCCTGAGTAATACCTCAAACAATCAAAATAAAGGCGAAGATCAGCTTCGCCTCTACGATGAGTAACTTGGTACTATTACGCTGTTAATTTATTATACATAACTTACTATTCAAGATCTTCATCTTTTAGTATTTGATCAAAAGTAGGGTCGCTTTGTAAGCTATAAAAGACTTCTCTTGCATCTTGTTTTTGATAGTTATTTAAATTATCATTTAACAACTGTATGAGGCTTAAATTCTCTCCTTCTTTAATGCCTAAAAATACTTTATGTAAACTAGGTATGGTCACAAGCATGTATGTACTTTCATTTTCACACTGTTTTAAGGCAGTAGCTATGTCTTTGCTTAGGTGTGAATCTCCAAGGCTTTTTACCTGCCAACAGTCATTTATTAGTTGAGTTGTAACTGCAGTGACAACTTTGCTTTGATGTTTAACCAAATATATATGCTCATTCATATTAAGAAGTAATTTTGTTGCCTTATCACCTCTACCAAAATCTCTTAGGTGATCATGCCTTACAAAGAAAATATCTAATTTATCAGCTAACTCCAACTCTTCTCTATTTTTGATTAATTGATTAAATCCCATTTCATGATAATTATGTTCATTAACTAATACCATAAACCTATTTAAACCATTAAGAGCCGCTTCTTGAGAGCTATCATATGTAGCGGTTGTTATTACTATTTTATTATTCATAGTTTGGGGTCTCTCCTTGAGTTCATCTTGAGAAATATTATAAGTATCTACGCCATGTAGATGTTTACCTCCACTGACATAATCACCATAAGATATCCATTTAATATTTCCTTTGTTAGGTGGCCAAGGATCATTAACTAAAACCATTTGAGAAAGCTTAGAGTAGCCTTTTGAAACCATTAAATGGCCTCCACCACCAGTCCATTTCCATGAAAATAAAATAGGCTTTTCAGAATTAATTTGCTGTTGAAGTTGTTCAAAACTTAAAGCAGTTCCATACTTAGTTTTTTCATAATGAAAACCCCAATGATGAAGATTTGGATTACCAGGACGTATACACTCTACTGGTCTTGCAAATGTTATACAGCAATCATTACGGTCAAATCGATAGTTTGCCTGTTCACACTGACTAATATCTTTACCTAAATATCTCATGACCATTTGACCACTGGCCGCCCAGCACCACTGATTTGTTTCTTGTGCAATTAAATCTACATCTAAATTTTCAATTATCTCAGGAGCCGCCAAATAACCATTTGTGCCTATATACATTTGATGATTGTGAATATCGAATCTAATCTCATGAAAACTTAGCCCCGGAAGCCCATAACAAACCAATACATGTCCTGTTCGGGCAGCTATTTCATAAGCATAACCATTAGAACCAGCATAAATTTTATTTTCATCGAGTGCTACTGAAACAATTTCATGACCACAATTTGGTAAAGATACGTTAACATTAGCAGATGTACTTGAGAAGTTATTTAAATCTACCAACACAACATAACCCTTTGTACCTGCTATTAAGTGACTTTCACTTATAGCTAATCTTACTTCTTCATTGCCCCTATCTGGTAAGTTATTAGTTTGAACATCACCACCATTGGCATTCATTTTGTATACATATCCGTTAGATCCAGCATAAATATAATTATTATAAAATAATACAGATACAATTTCATGGCCACATCCTGGTAAAGAAATGTTTTTATTGCTATTAATTTGAGAAAAATCGTTTAAACCTATTAAAACTACATAACCATTTGTACCTGCAACTAAATGATTACTAGTTAATGCTAATCTAACCTCTTCGTGGCCCCTATCTGGCATCCAGTTACTTGAGAGAACAATACCTATGTTATTTAATCTATAAACATATCCATTTGAGCCTGCATAAATGAAATTACTATTAATATCATATAAAACAGAAACCTTTTCATGTCCACAACCAGGCAAAGAAACATTAATATTGCAGCTAGTATTACCGAAATTATTTAAATTTACCAATACCACGTATCCGTTTGTACCCACTACCAAGTGTTCATTAGTAATAGCTAAATTTATGTCACAATGCCCTCTATGAGGTAATCCATTAGTAGCAAGGATATTTCCATTTAAATCTAACTTATAAACATAACCGTTTGTTCCTGCGTATAGGCAACCATCTTTTTCTAAAACAGATACAGGCTCATATCCACAACCGGGTAACGATACATTCCACATATATCTTTGTTCATAATCAGTGCTTTGTAATTTTATTGCTTGTACACTTTGTTTCAAAACCAGTTTATTAGGGTCTCTTACCTCCGTTTTTTTAACTAACAGTTTATCTTGTTCAGGCTTCATTTTTTGCTTCTCAATAACTTTCATAATACATCTCCTTATCTGTAATATGTGTGAATACCTTATGTGCAATTCCGTTTTTAGGAATTAAAGATAATTTAAGGCATGTGATTACTTATGTATTCTATATTAGATGATAATATCCTTTGAATTTACAAAAGATAATTGATTTACATCTTTTATATTATTGTTACTGCTTAAGTACAGGCACATTACTCTAAATAAACCATATACTTTAATAGGCTATGAAAGGAAATTATAATATGTACAAGAGTAAACGAAGACGTAAAAAACCTAAGGTAACAAAACGTTGTGAAGTTAAACCACTTGATTTAAAAGATTATGGACCAGAGCCATATGTAGTTGATATAGAAAAAGCTACTAAACAAAATAATAACTTTCGTACTGCTTTATGGACAGGAGATAATTTACAACTTACGCTAATGAGTATACAGCCGGGAGATGACATAGGTATAGAGATTCACCCTGATGTTGATCAATTTATTAGAATAGAAGAAGGAAAAGGTCTTGTAAAAATGGGAGATTGCGAGGATAACTTAGATTTTCAAGAAAAAGTCTACGATGATTACGCTATACTGATACCAGCAGGAAAATATCATAATTTAATTAATACAGGCGATAAACCACTTAAATTATATAGCCTCTACGCCCCACCAGAACATCCTTATGGTACAGTACATAAAACAAAAGCAGACGCAGAAGCTGCTGAGCATAACCATTAAAAAAGCCTCTAAAAAAGCCAAAGGGGACAGTCCCCCTTGGCTTTTTTACTTTATTTTCTAAACACCTCTACATCAAATATTCCTCTTGTAAAGTTTATTGTTTCTCTAGTGAAACTTTTAAATCCACTTTTCAAAGCTGCTTCACTTACTTCTCCTTGGTGTAAATGAAAATTAACACCTTTTAAACAACTTGGCAGCCATGATAAAACCATTGATTCTGGTTTAGTTCCTTCCTCTACAATTCCATCAGAAATAGACATAAATACTCCATTATCATTTAAACTATTATATATTTTTTTAGTTACAACATCTAAATTATCTTTAGCAAAATTAAGGGTTCCAATAGCTAATACAAAATCGTATCGACTTCCAATATCATCATTTAGATAATCTCCTGAAATGGTACTATATCTATCTTCCATGTGATACTCTCTTATACATTCTTTAGCAATCACGATAGTTTCAGGTGTATCAAATATAATTCCTTTAATATCTTGCTTTTCTTGTCCTATGGCTATTCCTATAAGCCCAGGTCCACCACCTAAATCAAGTATTTTTTTAAACCCATTAAATTCTGGTAATTTCTTTATTACTTCACAAATTTCTTTAGAGCGACCTATCCTCTGGCTTTTTTTTAGTGTTGAAGCATAATCACCATAAATTTTATGTGCTTCAAGTCCATTTTTATCTTTATATAAACTCTCAGCACCTTTTTCTACAGCCTTTACAATATCTATATCATCAAATCCTGATAAAGAGTCGTATACAATTATCATATCTCCAGCAAACTCATTTGAATTTCTTGAAAGATATAAATTTGAGATTTCTCTATTTTTATATTTTCCTGATTTTTTTTCAAGTAAATCTATGCTTGTTAAAGCATTTAAGACATGTTCTGTGTTACTAATATCATATTTCATTTTCTCTGCAACTTCTTTTGCTGTTTTAAATTTTTCTAGCTGAGTAAATAAATCAAGCTGAATGGATGAAATAATTACTTTTCTTTTTACTTCGTTTAACCCCATACTAAACAAAAATTCATGTTTTTTATCTATTTTTGTGAAAGGTTTCATATATATTTATTCCTCCTATATGTCAATTATTATAAAAGAGGTTTTTATGTATATGCATACTTGTTTTTTTCTATCCAACAATAATACAGTTAATAAATAATTGGATCTGCAATTCCTATAAATTTAAACTCTATCTTTTACATTTTTGACTTATTTTTAGTATATCAAAAATAGCATTAATTGTAAATGATAATCATTATCAATATTTTATTGTAAGAATGGCTGTAGATTTAAGTTAGTAAAAAAACCAAAGGGGACAGTCCCCCTTGGCTTTTTTCGTTAATTAATATAATCAGTAGTTACAACTGAAAATGTTGAGCAAGTATTTTTAGAGTTTCCTCTTGGCTCGCCCATAATCCTGCTTTTCTTTCAATTGTGAAAAAACTACTTTCTTTAAACTTCATATAATCAGTTCTATTAATCTGCTCAATACACTTAGCAAAATTATCATATGTTTTGCTTGGATTGTCACATTTATTTATTTGATCTAATAGAAACAATTTTTCAGGGTCTTCCCTGTCAAAGAATCTTTGTGCTGATATCTTAGGATGTGACAACATTACAGCTACTTGATGATAATCTGCTATTTCATTTAATATTTCAATGGGCAAATTTGTATCAACAATTACTTTTTGCTTTTGCGAAACTCTAATCAGTTCTGCAATCTCAAATCCAACCAATTCTTCAGAATTACCACGAACCCAGCGTTCATATTCATCTGGGGTACGATTAAGATACTGCTGCCAGCTAGTTTTAGTGTTAAAATAGCTTAAGTTTGGTTGATCTTTTATATTAATAATCTTAAAAATAACATTTGAATTATAGTTTTCTTCACAATGATGAAGCTTATATTTTTCTGATAACATTTTACACATTGTTGACTTTCCTGCGTACGCTGTACCCACAATAAAATATACATTTGAAAGATAGTGTTTTATAATATTTTCTTTTATATTCATTATTTCCTCCTTTATTAAACAACAAAAAGACTTAAAATGACCTAAAGCAATAAAGATTTTATTAACGTAAACGATTGTTATTAAATAATAGAAAAAACATAATATTACTCCTTACAAATATTACCCTAATTTATCAGTATACTTATTTGCTATTCTTCAATGCCATATTTTTTTAACAGCTGTCTTGCTTTTTCAATACCTTCTTCTGTAATGCCAACCGATTTTGCTCTCTTGCTACCAGCAATATAGTCTTGTTCATATAATTTATCTAAAATATTAAAATTATAGCCTTTCCAACTGCGAGTATATTTAAACCCGTATTCATTTTCTTGCCATGAGGTAAGATATAAAAGCATAAGGGTAAGTTCTTTAACTTTATCTTCCATTGCATTTCACCTCCCTAAAATTTTTTATATCTTTGCTTCAACTGCAAACGCTACTTAAATACTCAGAATATTTATCTTGAAACTTTATTAAATCTTTATACTCAGTTATCCAAATAATTATGTAATACTGCTTATAATTACATCTAGTTAATGCTTCATATCTATGATTACCATCATTTAACTCAAATTTACCATCTGCATAATTAATAATTAATAATTAATGGTGGAACATCCCATCCATTCTTTATTGCACTTATCATAGTATTTACATTAGTTTCGAATCCTTTTTTAGAAATTGCAAACTTCATTTTTTCTTCAAAACCACAGCATCTTTCAAACATATTTAAGGGCATTTTTATTGGTCCTATATAGTGCCTATCAAATAACTTTAATCCATCTGAAAATGGCTTATTATTACCTTCTCCACACAAAAAATTATGAATCCAGTTTTCGATATCCTTATCTTTACAAGCTAAAGCACTAATAAGTGTATACTGCTTAAGATTCATTATAACAGCTTCTTTCTGTAATATGTAAGAAAAGAATAGCAATGACTTCGAACAAGTATGGTAGGTTGTTACGTTATATATGGCTGTGAATATCTTATGATGTTATAGTAGTAAAAATCTCACTACCCTCCACAACACCAATTATATATTACTCTCACATAAATAACCATATATAATTTTTAGTACTAGGTAATGTGTTAGTTGATATTTTTTATCTGTAGACCCCATAGAGGTTTGAAAATAAGAAAGTTATTCCCAGCAGTTCATTTCAAAAATTTCAACACGAAGTTGCAGACCTTGAATAAAAACCAATAACCAAAGGGGACAGTCCCCTTTGGTTTATTTTGATATACAACTTAAACAATTTTCGTGGTGTCTTTGTATATTAATTCTCTAAA
The DNA here is from genome assembly GCF_014931565.1 of Clostridium sp. 'deep sea'. Classification (NCBI taxonomy): domain Bacteria; kingdom Bacillati; phylum Bacillota; class Clostridia; order Eubacteriales; family Clostridiaceae; genus Clostridium; species Clostridium sp. 'deep sea'. The sequence continues at coordinate 3,339,186 of NZ_CP063353.1, read as the reverse complement.
ATACGAAAATGATACATCTTTCGATATGCCATTTTTAACTATTTACTCATTTAGAACACAACCTTTTTGGTCTAATTACTAAACGTTTGTGGTGCTAAGTAATTATCATCCAATATATAATGAGTTGTACCAATTGAATACTCATAAATTGCCAAAAAACCATTGTTAATATTTATAGGTCTGTATAACTTAATTTTTATTTCCTCCCCATTAGTTTTCTTGAAAACAACATTATTACTTGATGAAGAAATAATTTCTCCGCCCTCCACTCCCAAATCTCTGTGAACAAATTCTAACACTACCGATTCGGAACTTAAATGCCAAGTCTGATGCCCTTCCTCAACTTGTTTTTGAATCTTAATTGCCTCTTCATATAAATCTTTTCGCAAATATGATACTATAACATTACACTTGTTTACAAAAGTTTTTCCTCCTTGATTATCAAAAAATAATTGCTCTTGATAGATATATTCTTTAGGCTCAGATGTCTCTGTAATATAAGTAATAACTGCACTTGTACCACTTGCTTTTATTTCATAACTTACCACATATGGACTTGAACATCCTATAACCCACGGATATTCTTCACCATTAATATCAACAAGTGAATTGTAATAATCAGCTTTAGATTCAGGTGACATAAGCTCGTATCTTGCTTTACCGTCACGATTTTTAAGTTCCTCAGCCCATTTTTCAGATATCTCTAGAATATCTCTAGTATCAGAGATTTTTGTAGTATTTATTGGGTTTGTTATAAGCCCAATCCCAATTGCTATTGTAATAATGATCGAGAAAAAAATGACCATAAAACTTGGTTTTTTGTAGTTTAAGACGTTTTTAATCCTCCTTTTTACATTCCCTTCGCTAAAGGCAAGAGGAGTAGCATTTAAAATATGACTTCCCGTAGCTAATGATAATAGCAAATTAGCATACGTTTTTTTATTATCTTCATTCATTTTTTTTAGTACTCGTTCGTCACAAGAAAGCTCCATATCTCTGCCCATTAATATAAATGCAACCCATACAAGAGGATTAAACCAATATATAGCTAATATAAAGAATGATAGTATTTTTATTACGTTGTCTTTTCTCTGAATATGAGTCTGCTCGTGTAATAAAATATAGTTTCTCTCTTCATCGTTCAATCCAGCTGGCAAATAAATCTTCGGTTTTATTAATCCTAATACAAATGGAGTTTTCAAATTCTTAGCTTCTAAAATATTGTTTTCTACTAACTCTGCACTTTTAAGCTGTCTTTTTAAGATCAAAATGGATATGTAGCTATAAGCAAGTATGACTACAATTCCAAAAACCCAAATATATGTCCCTATTTCTGCATAGAATTTTAATGGATTAATACTAGCACCTGTAGCCGATTTAGGTATCAATTGACTTACAAATGAATCAACTGCTTCTATCCCACTATTAATCTGTGAACTTTGCTGATAGATGATATCATGGGGGATTGGCACAGCTTTTGCATTCCACGGCATAAGGCTAAACATACTCTCAAATGAGAATGGAATTATAAGTCGAAAAGCAACCACCGCCCACAAAGCATAGGAAATAACCTTTGGAGCTTTTTTAAGTAGTAACCTAATAAATATAACAAAGAGAATTACATAGCTTCCAGTAAGGCTCATATTTAAAACAGAAAAAAACAAATCACTCATTGTTATACCTCCTTATGTTCATCAATTAACTTTTTCAACTCTTCAGCTTGGCGATTACTTAATTTTTTTGTTCTAATAAAAGCTGTTAGAAATTTCGGTAAGGATCCTCCAAAGGTATCCTCAACAAAACGTATGCCTTGCTTGGCATTATATTCATCCTTATTAATTAAAGATGTAACGGTAGCCTTCTCATTTTGAAAAATGCCCTTTTCACATAACTTCTTCAGTACTGTATATGTTGTGGATTTTTTCCATTTCATATCTTTTTCAGATAACTTCACAAGGTCACCTGAAACAATTGGCTCATTCTCCCAGATTAAGTTCGCAAATTTTTTTTCACTTTCTGTAAGTTTATAATCCATCATGTTATACCCCCTTGGTCTATAAGTTATAGACCCGCAGCTATAAGTCTATATCTTATAGACCAAAATGTCAATATAATTTTACATAAAGTTTGTAACCGTTAAATGTTTGAATACAGAAACACCAATATTGATTTAATAAAACTTTACTTAAATTTAAAGAAACCATGCATTTTGTCATAATTGCTTTCTTAACTAACAATATATACAATCACTAATTGCTGTTTTTATTGTTCTTGTATTTCCGTCACATTCTTAAGTGCAATAAAATACCACAGAACAAATGGGATAATTATTCATTAATGTTTACAATTGTACTCTTGAAGATATTGCTTTACTATTGTAAAATTCATATATTACCAGCGAACTTAGATTTGACACAATATCATAAACTAGGATCCTGTATAAATGTTATAATACTGCATGCAGTCTTAAAATTATTTAACATATAGTTCAAAAATCGTTATAAGGATTTTGAAAGGGATAATAAAAATGAGTAAACAACCAAAAAAGAAAAAGATTGTATGGCAGAAGTACATCGGAATGGCTTTTTTTATAATTATAGGTGCTATATGTGGCTTATTAATAGCAACCTATATGGATTCCAATGCAGCAGAAAATATATCACTTGGAGAAAAGCTACTATCCTATTTCTCTTTAATAGTTGTAATGTTTATTGCAATCTTTCTTCATTTAATCATTCATGAGGCAGGACATCTTGTATTTGGATTGTTGACCGGATACAGTTTTAGTTCTTTCCGCATTATGAGTTTTATGTGGGTTAAAGAAAAGAAGCAAATTAAATTTAAAAGACTTACTATTGCTGGAACAGGTGGACAATGCCTTATGGCTCCGCCCAATCTAGTTGATGGCAAAATACCTGTGGTGCTCTATAATCTTGGTGGCTCATTTATGAACATTATCACAGGGTTAATTTTTCTTAGCCTTTACTTTATTTTTCAAAATGTACCGCTTATTTCTACAGTTATGTTAATGATGACTGCTATTGGCTTTATTTTTGCAATTATGAATGGCGTTCCGATACGAATGGGGCTAGTTGATAATGATGGCTACAACGCTTTTGCATTGAGTCGCAACCCTGATGCCCAACGTTCCTTTTGGGTGCAAATGAAAGTAAATGAAAAACTCACAAAAGCAGTACGACTTAAAGATATGCCTGATGAATGGTTTGCTGTTCCATCAGACGAAAAAATGAAAAACAGCATGGTTGCTGTAATGGGTGTATTTGCTTGTAACCGTATGATAGATAGCCAAAACTTTGCACAAGCATATAAACTCATAAACCATCTTCTTGAAATTGAAAGTGGTATTGTAGAGCTTCATCGTAATTTAATGGTTTGTGACTGTGTCTACTGCGAACTGATTGGCGAAAACCGATCAGATGTTTTGGCACAGCTATTTACCCCAAAAATAAAAAAATTCATGAGGTCAATGAAAACATTTCCTTCTGTGTTGCGAACTGAGTATTCATATGCCCTACTATCAGAAAAGAATATTGTAAAAGCAGAACGTGTTAAAGTAAAGTTTGAAGAATGTGCAAAAACCTATCCGTATGCAAGTGATATTCAGGCGGAACGAGAATTGATGGATATTTCAGACCAAACAAGCAAGGAAGTAAAAATCTAAGGTTCCATTTTTTTAATCACAAATCTACGTATTATAGACATGTTCATTTTTTAATCTACTTTTTATTATTAAGTAGATTTAGCAAGGAAATTGTTTATATCTGGATAAAAGAAGGAGAATTTAATGTTTCTAATAAATTCTCCTTCTCTAAGTTACCACACACTTACACGGTAGTCTCATGTAAGTGATTGGTTCAACTAAATTACTGTATAAGTTTTCTTTAATACACAAAAAGCGTAAGCTACTGTAATAGCTAAACAGTTTGTAGAAGCTTACACCAATCATTTAATATTCTTTATTCATATTACTAGTCGATTATAAATTCTGCTGAAAGATAATATTTAGAATAATCTTCTGATTCTCTAAAATCATGAAATAATTTAATAATTCTATATTTCCCTTGTGTCAATTGTCCATAAACTCCAAACCACTCTACCCTTTCAGTTCTAGGTTCATTCTTACCTACTTCATAGGCAATAGAATCCCATGTCATTTCTTCATCATCTGTCAAAGGAATTTTACACCATGTATTGTCAACTAACTTTTCTAATTCATACCATTGTCCATATTCACCAATATCATCTCCATAATAAGAAAACTCTAAAGACAAACCAAAAGCAGTCACAGAATCTTCTATAACTTTCATGGATGCATCGTTATATGAATTAGTATCATACTGATTTATCTTCATATTTTCTTTAGCAGTCATTCCAAGTATATTCATCACAACTTTTTGATCCCAAGAGAGATTGACTAACCAAAGGGAATCACTAAATAATGCAAAATAACTACCAGTAGCTTCTCCACTGTCATTTAACACTTGAATGAAGGCTTTAAACTCACGATTATCTACATTTATAGACCATCCAAGAGTTTTTTCTTCTATCATTTCTATATTAACATAACGATACTTTGGATTAATTATTGTAACACTACTACCAACTTTAGCAGAATTTATTTCAAATAAATCTTTAGTAATATTAACAGTTGTTCCAACCATTCTATTTCTAAAATAGTCTATAGTTGAAGATGAAAATCCTGCTAAATGGATTACTTCATCAAACAATCCCGTAAAATCTTTTTTTAGAATAACTTCATTTACTATTGCATCATCAATAATATTATAGGGGCTAGTAGCTATGTCACTTTGACTATAACTAAACACATATGGTTTACGATCCATAAACACAAATCCTTTACCCTCGTCACCATTTGTAATTCTATCATAAGCAGGTTCAAGTAACTCATTACCTTCTAAATTAATATACCCGTATTTATTATTCTTTTTACAGAAAGCTATTTGACTATTTTCGTCTGCAAAGCTACCTATGTAATCATATTCTGTCTTGATTATAATATCACCAGCATCATCAATAAGGATAGCACCTTTGTCATTTGTGAATCCTAAAGCAAATCTAGCAACCCCTAATGAACTGACTTTTGATGGATCAATATCTGAATACCTTTCTGTTAAATTAACAATTTTTTTTCCTAATTCATTGATAATATAAAAGATGTTATCTTGTGTCACTACAATAGCCTTATTATTACTAAATTTACTCAATGGATAGAAAAAAGGGTTTTCTATAACTTTCATACTACTTGTATCCATCAAACCAAAAACTTCTCCGTCCAAAGTATAAAAGCATGTATCCCCGTCACCAATTCCATAAAACCTTGCTTTACCTTCATAAATTATATTTCCATAAATATCTACAACACCAATTAAATCATTCGTTACAGTGGATGTTGCATTTTGAAAATATCCATTACCAAGATTAGTATATTGATATTTCACTTCTGTTGGCTCTAAAATGACTTGACCCATTGTATCTATCACATAAGAACCTTCTTCCGTTCGTACCGTTGCATAACCATCTATAAACATATCTCCCTTATAAAATGGTTTACCCTTAACTTTATCGATAACAACTTTCCCTTTGCTATCAATATATTTTGCTTGTCTATTTTCAGTAATCACATAAGCTAAACCTTCACTAAATCCACCAAGCGTAGATAAATAAATAGGCTTTATGACAACCTCACCTTTTGTATTCGCAAAGCCAAATAATCTATCATTATTATCTTTACCATTGGTTATTGTTATTAACCCATCCGATATCGATGTTCCATAAAATTTATAATCAGTATTCTCTAGTGCTACAAATCTTAATTGAGCTTTCTGTGATTTCATACCTTCAATACTCTCTATAACATCATCACCAAAACTATTAGATCCACTTTGAGTCATAAACCCAAGACTAACAAGAGCAACAATAATAATTGCAGCAATAACTGAAGGCAATTTCCATGACTTATATGCTAATATTGCTTTTATACGTTTTTTTGTATTTTTCTTACCAAATGCCAACATATATAACGGCGATAATTTATGCTCATTTTTAGCAAATTGAATAATAGCTTCTGCATAATTTGTTTTATTACCCTCGCCAATTTGAGCAATAACACGTTCATCGCAAAAACCTTCTATGTCAAGTTTAAAATAATAATAAGATAACCAAACCAAAGGGTTAAACCAATGAATCAGTACTATAAATAGCAGTATAGCATTTATAGTGTTATCATAAAATTTTAAATGTTGTCTTTCATGGATTAAAGCATATTGAATAAGTTTATTATCTTGATTAAGATTATACGGCAATATAATCTTTGAGTTAAAAATACCAATAACCATTGGTCCATTAACACACCCTCGATATAACTTGATATTTGAACCCTGCACTAAACGATATATTTCATTGTCACTCTCAATAAGTTGTATATTTAATTTTGAATACCCTTTAATGTAAGAAAAAACAAAAATGCCAATGAGCAATATAACTCCACTTAACCAAATATATGTAATAACCTGCAACAAAGAATAGGAGCTACTCGTTGGTATAGCCTTAACAACTGTTTCATCGTAATGATTCATATTATTTTTAACTGGTTGATTCTTTAATATCTCTTTTAAACCTGCATTATCCTCTGCTTTTGAATCAATACTCAGTACTTCTTCATTAATAAATGCATTGTTATCAGTACCTTGTAATCCAAACGTGGTATTATATTCAAATAAATCCACCTTCATTGGTACACCAAATTCTATAGGGCATATCAATTTTACAAATACAATAATCCACAAGAGATAAAATACACTTTTTTTAATATTTTTATAAAATAAGCTTCTAAAAATTAATACTGCCAATGCAAGAAAACTACCTAATATACTTAAATTAAGTATTTTAATAAAAATCTCACTCATTCTTTTTTACCTCATCAATCATCTTTAATATCTCTTCAATATCATCTTTACTTAAATCTTCATTTTGTATGAAATTCTGAACGAGTAATTTAAAAGAACCATTATATATTTTATCTAATAATTGTCTTGTTTCCTTAATTCTAGCTTCCTCAACTTGTATTAATGGCCTACATAAAAATCCTGGATTCACTTTTTCAATAGCACCTTTTTTAACTAATCTATTAATCAAAGTGTATGTTGTATTTTTCTTCCATCCCTTCTCATCGATCATATATTCTGAAATTTGATTAGCTCTTAATTGACCGTTATTCCATAATAAATTCATTATAAGCATTTCTGCATTTGTTAAATTCATTTTTCATCATTCTTTCTACAATTGTCGTATGTGCTTATACTACAAATGTAGAAAGAATTTGTCAAGTTTTTCAACTCAAAAGGTTTGGTATTATTGCTATTTGACTGCTGGAACTATTTCTACACCTATCAAATCAGCCAAAGGGGACAGTCCCCTTTGGCTGATTTGATATAAATTTCTAAGGTTTGAGAACATTTTATTGACACGCTAGGTCTAATAGAATAGACTTGAACTTAGGTCTAATTAATTAGACCTTAGTTTCCTAGAATTTTATGACACTCAATCAGTAGGGGGTTATTATGAATATCAAGGTCTTTGATGCAGAATACAAGTTTATGGAAATAGTATGGAATTGTAGCCATATTAATTCAACAGCATTAGTTAAACTATGTGAATCAAAATTAGGATGGAAAAAATCTACAACTTACACAACAATAAAACGCTTATCAAAACGTGGCATTGTCAAAAACGAAAATGCAATTGTTACTTATTTAGTATCAAAAAATGAAGTTTGCCTAAAAGAAAGTCGAGATCATCTAAATAAATTATATAATGGTTCTGTTAAAATGTTTTTAACTAATTTCTTAAGTAAGGAAACTTTATCAAAAAAAGAAATTTTAGAATTAAAATCAATTATTGATGAGGAAATAGAAAAAGTATCAGAATAAACACAAGTATATATTAAGGAGGTAACACAGTGTCTAAGATGTTTCAAATTATATTAACAATGAGCTTTTCTGCTTCTATTGTTATTATCATCATTTTGGCGATAAGACAATTATTAAAACATCACTTATCAAAAACTTTTATTTACAGTTTATGGGCACTAGTTTTATTAAGACTCTTATTGCCTGTTAGTATTGAAAGTAATTTTAGTATATTTAATATAATTAATCTTAAAAACAGTGTAAATTTAACCATAAACAACAATGATTTAGCGCTAGAAAATGATCCAATTATCTTAAGCAATAATGCTATCTACAATGAATCGCCTATAATTAAAGATTCACAGATTAATTCTAATAATATAGCAACTGATAGATTTAATCATAAACAAAACATCGCTGAAGATACTCAAGTTAGTGTTACTAACAAACTTTTTCACATAGTTAAAATTATCTGGCTATTTGTTATGTGTGCTTTATTCTTGTTTTTCCTAATAAATTATATTCATTTTTATAGATTACTTATTGATGCTACAAAATTTAAAGACGATTTAAAGACTCCTATTTATATGTCTGATAAAGTAGATTCTCCAATCATTCATGGATTGATTAATCCTAAAATTATTATTCCAAGCTATTTTAAGTTTAATGAAGAAGAACTAGGCTATATCATAGCTCATGAACAAACTCATTTAAAAAGACTTGACCATCTAGCAAAACCAGTGTCATTACTACTGGTCTGCATACATTGGTTTAATCCGCTTGTTTGGCTAGCTTTTTTTGTTGCCATGAAGGATATGGAGCTCTCTTGTGACGAAAAGGCTCTTCGGAAATATGATAAGAAACATCAAACAGATTATGCCAAAACTTTACTAAAGATGTCCATTCATCAAAATCATTGGAGCATAAATCCGCTAGTTGCCTTTGGCGAGAAAAATATAAAGTCACGAGTTAAATCTGCACTAAACTTTAAACATTTATCAGGGAAGCTTAGACTTGTAGGACTTACTGTTATTGTAGTTCTTACTATTGTTTTAATATCAGATGCTAATAAAAATAACAAAATAGATAGAGAAAATATAGCAATGGAAAAGCATGTTAATGATGCTAACGATATTCTAAACTCGAAAGCAATTAACAAAACTAATAGTAAAGATTCAAACCAACCTCTTCAATCAACATATAGACAAATACAGAAGATTGGTGAAGATTACGGCTATGAAAATACAATATTTTACAGTGAAGGTGAAGAAGAGATTACCTTACTAGCATATAATACTGAGTTTACTAAAGGACTACTCATTTATCTGACTAAAGATTTAGAGCTTATTTATACTAAAGAATTTAAAACAAACGAAGCGCTGTCTGGCTTTGATTGTTTAATTAAATACGGTGACTTTAGAAATCAAGACTATTTACTAGCTACTATATTTAAAAAAAATGAAAGAACAACTGGTTCTACTAAAATCATTGGGGATTCTAAAATTGTTGCAATTCCTAAGGATGATTTATCTGCTCTTTATGTTTTAGGTGAGTATGTTGCTTATTATCAAGCGCAGGGAGAGATTCCAACAAGTATTGATTTTACATTAACTATTTCAGGAGACTATATCGCCTATTGTGATGTAGATTCATATTTTAAAGTTCAACATATTAAAACAGGTGATGTCTACGTAAGCAATGAAAATACAACTCGTGTTGCACAAGCTATGCCTGTTGATTTAACAAGCCTCCCTGTTCAATCATTTATGCCAATTGTTGAGTACCAAGACAATTCTAGTTATTTATTTTTTAATCGAGATACTAAGGAATTTGTTATAGGAACATTATTAAGTGGATCGCTTTTACAATCTAATACTATTGACTTAATGGATTTAAGTACTCAACTGGCACCACTAAATAATTATTTATGTGATCAAGATTTGCATGTTGAAGAATTCTATATATTTAAACAAAGTATTATTGTTTTTTACGACTCCTCAAAAGTATTGTGTTACGATTTAATAAAAGAAAAGGTACATGACCTTAACATCAAAGGTACTGCTAGTACAGGCCCACACAATGTAAAAAGGTTAAACAACGACTTATTAGCAGTAATCACTGCTGATAAATTATTACTCTATGATGAAGTAGAAAAAACAGTGAAAATTGTTAAAGACTATGACTCAAATACAATGTATGATTATGATATTTCCTCAAATGGAACTAAGCTTGTGTACACAACAGCTAGTGACGAACTTTTTGTACATGATTTAATTACTAATGAAACAATACAAGTTAATTATAAAAAAGATTTTGAAACTAATATAAGGGGTATTAAACCTGTTTTTTCAATGTATGACAATAAAATTGCTTTTATTGTCATCGGTAATCAAGAAGGTCAAACCTTAGGAATTATTGAACCTGATTATTCCATTAGTTATACCCACATTCACAACTCCTTAGAAAGTTCATTAAGTATTAAATGGCTTAGAGATGGTTCGATTAGTTATATAAGTGACTATTCAATTGCTTTTCTAAGTAATAATTTTACAAACGTCGATAAATGGCAAGTATATAAAGAAATCGAGTTATATGAAAATAACGAGATTTTACCAACTGTTAGTGTAAGTGGACGATATATTCTCTATCAAAATCAAGACAGAAAACTTGAACGTTATGATTGTATAACCGGTGAAATCTTCATTAGCAGTGAACAACCTCAAAAAGGTTATTACCAATTTGCTGAATTACTACAAGTTATTGTCGGAAGCAAAGATGGTCAAAAAATAGAGCTTATTGACTAAAAAAATTAAGTAAGCTTACATAAGTTCTTACCCAATACAAATAACGAATGGCCCTAAATGAAAATAGTCTTATTCTTTAAATCTCTAATATTACTATGTCTGGCACAAGTTTTTTTCGACCAAATTAGTGTTGCTTGTTGGGTTTTTCTTGACATAATCAACCAAAGGGGACTGTCCCCAATGGTTGATTATTTTTTTCTATCACAAGTCACTAATCACACCCTAGTACCTAGGGTACTTTCTAACCTTTCTTCTTTCTTTGCATACATGCCAGCTCACTATCTAACCACATTTTTAATTCTTGACTTATATTAAGCAATGATTCATTCAAAGAAAATTTAAACCCTTCACAACCTTTTTGGCAATTGCCATGGCCGGTGCCTGATTTTCTATCACATCCATATCCTTTTGAGATTTTTTCCTGTAAAGACTTAGGGAACTTCTGTATTACTTCAGGATATTTTGAGGTATTTTTTGTTTTAAGGATGATACGGTAACCGTTATGCAAAGAGGTGGAAAACCTCCATATTGCTTTACGTTTATATGAGTAGAAAAAATGAATACAGAAACTACCTAGTTCAACATTACATTTCATGCCCGAATTTAGAAAATGTTGATGGAAATTTAAGACGAATTCTTGCAAAGGTTCAGACAACGGATAAACAAAGTCTTTCATTATAGAGTCGACTTCTGTATCTTGGTTTTTCAGCATCCTGTAATCGCATCGCAGTAAAATATCGTCATTTTTACGGGAAGATAACTCATTCTGGGCAATGCCCAAGGCCTTTAAGCCTAGTAGCATAATTGAATCATCAGGATATGTAATTTTTACTGCTTCAATTTTTGATATATCAGGCTTTTTAATGCTCAAATCAATACCATTAAAATTAATACCACATTCAGTCATAAATTTTATGCTTTTAATCATTTGCGGAACAGAAATTTTTGTAGTTGAGTTTTTATTTAAAGATCTTTTAAGACTAAGCGTATCCCAGCCTTTAACCAACAGTGAATCACCCTTCTCGGATAAGATACCCTGCTGACCTATATTTAGTAATATACTCCTGAGGTTGTTCATAAATGGAAATTCTACTGTTAAAGTTGTTTCGTCTGAAAACTTTTCCTTGCCTTTTTTAGGTATGTCACATAATCTGTTGTCAGCAATTATACAATCGCAAAGTCGATATAGAAAATCTCTGAAAGCAAAGACACCTTTTCGTATGTGCTCTTCGTCTGAAATATTTCTAAACATAGAATTGATTGTATATGTTTCAGGAATATTCACTGGTATTAGTTGTTTCAAGAATTTTGCCATGTCCCCCATTGTTTTTTGCATAAAATTTCTCCTTTTAGTTTTTTCTTCCCTTAAATTGGATTATACATAATAATTAAGCACTTTGACAACTTCTTTGTAAGTAAAGTAAATAATCAAAAACTGAATACTCAATTTTGGGATCGAGGGGGGGTCTACTACTACTATATTGGGTTTTAGTGCTTTTTTTACTAGCTGGGGGATGATTTTTTCGGCTTTGTCTACGTGAAATTCGGCATTAGTAATGTTATTTTGTTTGGCGTCTTTATTTTTTAACCACATAATTTATGTTTTTAAATGAAAAAAAGCTGCCTCACTAGCATTTTGATTTTATGCTAATGAGACAGCTTGCTTTTTCTATTTTCCAAAGTTTTTCTTTGCTTCATCAAGTTCTTTTCTGGCTTGATCTTTGGCATCATCTAGTGCTTCTTTACTTGTTTTTACTCCTTGTAAAACTTCTTCTAAAGCCTTTTGCATATTGCTATGAATTGAATATCCGTTTAATACTTTAGGATCTCTAAATCCATATTCAAAGCTTTTTACAGCTACAGCCTTACTGGGATTTTCTTTCATGAATTCTTTGAAAGCCTCTGAATCAAGAGCAGAATATCTTAAAGGTAAATATCCTGAGTTCATACCCCACTTCACAGTTTGCTCCTTGCTCATGAAGTATTTCATAAACTTCCATGCTGCTAGTTTTTCTTCATCAGTGTGGGTATTGAACATTGCCATATCAGTTCCTGTAAATAATACCGCTTTATTCTTATGTGAGGGAAGTTCTGCTGCATTCCATTTTAAATCACTATCTCCAATTGCGTCTTGTAAAGCTGGAACTTTTGATGTAGAAGTAATTATCATAGCAGCTTCTTTTCTTGCAAACGGTGCGTAAGCATATTTATCTTCATTTACAATTTTAAGTATACCATCGTTAGCCATACCAGATACAAAGTTAAAAGCCTCAATACCAGCATCTGAGTTAAATAATAATGTTGACTCATCTTCACTTAATAAGTGTCCACCTGCTTGTTCAACCCAAAAACTAAAATCGATACCTGCAGATCTATTAAGAGCAAGTCCAACTATATCATTAACTCCATCTTTATCAGTATCTACTGTTAATTTTTTAGAAGCATCTCTTAATTCTTTCCAAGTAGTTGGTACTTCAATATCTTTTTCTGCTAACATATTTTCATTGTAGAATAATTCATAGGCACTTTTATTACATGGTAGTGTATATGTTTTACCATCCCAAATACCTTTCATAAATACTGAAGGGATGTCAGCTATATCCTCTTTTGTAAATCCAATTTCTGGATTATTAATGTAATTAGTAAGATCCTCCGCAAAGCCATTCATTATATAGGCAGTCATTCTATTTGGAAAAATCATTGTTAACTCTGGTAATTGATCAGCCTGAGCTGCACCATCTAGTTTTTGGAATAATTCTTTGTAATGACCTTGGTAAACTAGTTTAACATTTACATCTTCATTCTCAGAGTTAAAATTATTTACTATTGATGTAAGAGCTTCTTCATTTCCTCCAGTTAATGCATGCCAAAATTCGATTTCTAATGGTTTTACTTCTGGAGCACTTGTATTTCCAGTACATGCAGACATACATACCATCATGCATAGTACAGAAATTAATACAATTAGTTTTTTAGTTGCTTTCATATTACTTCCTCCGTTCATATAATTTATCCCTTAATACCACTCTTTACAGCTCCGTTTATGATATGTTTGCTGAGTGCAAAATACAGAATCAATATTGGCAAAATTATCATAGCTGCTGCTGCCATAAGAAGATGATATAAAGTACCTGCTTCAGTAGAGAACACAGCTAATCCTACTGGAAGTGTTCTCATTTCAGGAGTATTTGTCACTAAAAGCGGCCATAAAAATTCATTCCAACTATATATAACCTTTAAAAGTGCAATAGTAAGAATTGCTGGCTTAGCCAAAGGAACCATAATTCTCCATAGATAAGTAAAGTCATTACACCCATCTATTTTTGCTGAATAATAATAAGACTCAGGAATTCCTAAGAAATATTGCCTCATAAGAAAAATAGCAAAAACACTTACCATCCACGGTGCAATAAGGGCAAGTCTTGTATTTATCCAGCCTAGTTTTGCTAAGGTAACATAATTTGGTATTACCAGCACCTCGCCTGGAACCATCATAGTTGCTAAAAATATTGAAAAAATAACATCTCTTCCGAAAAACTTTATTCTTGAAAAAGCAAAAGCTGCCAGAATTGAAGTCACTAAGGTCCCAATAGTAACCATAAGTGATACAAACACACTATTCCAAAAATACTTTTCAAAGGGAACTCTTTTTAAAACCTCCAAATAGTTTGAGAATTGCGGAGTTGTAGTGATTAGTTTAGGTGGCATTTCATATACTTGTTGACCAGTTTTTAGAGAAGTACTTATCATCCATATAAATGGAAATAAAGTAATAACTGCACCAATCAAAATCAGTACTTTACCTAAAATACTATTTTGTTCATTATTTTTACGACAAAACTTCATAATCTTTACCTGCCTCAACCTATTTCTATCAACTAATAATGGACCTTCTTTTTACCAAGATACATTTGAAAAAGTGTAAAAATTAATACTATGGCAAATAATATATATACTGCCGCTGCTGCGATTCCATACATATATTTGTTTGCAAATTTATCATATATATAATAAACCATAGTCATACATGAATTTAGCGGCCCCGGCATCTTGTCAAAAAGAATATATACTTCATCAAAAACCTTAAACGAACTAATCATAGTCATAATTGATACGAAAAAAATTGATGGTGATAACAATGGTATAGTTATATGAATCATTCGCTTCCACCAACTTGCTCCATCAATAAGGGCTGCATTGTTATATTGCTGATCAATGTTTTTCAGACCACCCAAAAGAATGACTATGTTATATCCTAGTCCTTTCCATACACAAAGTATTATAAGACTAACAAGAGCCCACTTAGGATCAGTAAGCCATTTAACCTTATCAAATCCTACTAAGCCAATAAGATAATTTAAAATACCAAACTCTGAGTGAAATATCCATCTCCAAACTGCAGATATTGCAACTGTTGATGTTACAAAAGGTATAAAGTAAACACTTCTTAAAATTTTATTCATAACACTGTTTTTGCTCAAAAGCAAAGCAATAATTAGAGATAATGCTATCGACAAAGGTACAACTCCTATTACAAACATAAGAGTATTTTTTAAAGCTATCCAGAACTCACTATCATTAATAAGATATTGATAGTTGTCAAGCCCACGTTCGAATACAATATTCTTGTAGTAATTAAACTTAGTATAAAAACTCATATCTAAAGTCTTAACAACCGGATAAATATGAAATACAAGAATAATTAGTAATGCGGGGAATAAATAAAGTAGTGCCCGTAATAATTCTTTTACTTTACTATTATTATTCATTTAAGTTACCTTCAATCCAGTATCATGTTTAAAATATTTCATTTTCGAAATATCAAAATCTAACTTTAGCTTCTGTCCTATTTTTATTTTATTTTCTCCGTTGTAATAACATCTAAAGCAGTTACCAGCTATGTCCACATGAAGTAAATAATCTCTTCCTCGTCTTTCATATTCAGATAAAGTAGCACATACTCCATGCCCTTCATATGTTGAAACCCTTATGTTTTCAGGTCTAATACCAGCTACGTAATTTCCATCTTTTGTTATACTTTCATCTCTATAATTAATAGTTTCTACATCTTTAAAAGTAACATTTTGCTCTTTAACATTTACATCAAAAATATTTATCTTAGGATTGCCTAAGAATTTTGCCACAAATAAATTTTTTGGTTTATAGTATATATCTTCAACAGTTCCAAACTGCTGTAGTTTTCCGTCTTTCATCAAGATAATCTTATCGGATATGCTAACAGCCTCTTCCTGATCATGGGTTACAAACAAAGTAGTAATTCCTAAAGTTTTTTGAATACGTCTAATTTCACGTCTCAATTCAATCCTAAGATCTGCATCTAAATTAGACAAAGGCTCATCTAAAAGTAATATTTCTGGCTCTTTAACCAGAGCCCTGGCAATGGCAACTCTCTGCTTTTGCCCACCAGAAAGTTGACTTGGCTTTCTGTCTAGCAAGTCATCTACCCTAACAAGTTTTGCTATATCCATTACTTTTTCATTAATTATACTTTTATTCATTTTTTTCATTTTTAGAGGAAATTCAATGTTCTTCTTTACAGTCATATGGGGATATAGTCCATAATCCTGAAATACCATACCAATACCTCTTTTGTCTGCTGAAATACTATTTACAACGTTGCCTCTAAATGATATTTCACCGGCAGTAACTCTATATAGTCCTGCAATAGCAAATAGGGTAGTACTCTTGCCACAACCACTAGGTCCAAGAATACTCACAAGCTGCCCCTCAGCTATATTTACACTTAATTTATCTACAGCTTTAACATTTTTAAAATGAACAGATAGATTATTAATAGCTATATGCATATTAATTATCCTCTACATTTAATAATTTAAAAATGTCTTCTTCAAATTTGCCTAATTCTTTTCTATTATATTCAATCATGGGGATTTTAATATTATTTTCATCAAGTATGCTCTGGATGACATCTATAAAAACACCTTTTCCTTGAACTCTGCTAACATCGGATATAGTTTTGGCTATATCTTTCTTACTGCCAAGTTCCCCTCCCCATAAGTCACTACTACACGTACTCTCTACTCCACAAGAAGGACTACCTGCAATACCTGCTAAACATACTATTTTATCACCCACAGCAATGTGGTTCTTTATCATATTTAATGTTGTATCAAAAAGCTTTTCACAAGTCTCACGATAATAAGGATTATCAAACTGCTCTACAGTATGACCCCAACGCTTTAGTCCATAACAATAAGTTTCAGGACACGGAAGCTGTATGAATCCTACCTTTTCTTCGATTAATCTATTAATTAAGTTTCCCACACTATCGTATTCTTTTTTCACTTCAGACCTAACCTTAGATAATTCATTAAAAACACAGTGAGAAATTATAATTATCCTATTATCATTCATATTGAGTCACCTTTTTAATATATTTTTAAATTACTAAACTAGTATACTGGTATCCGAAATATTTAACCAATAGTATATTTTAATAGTTATAGTTAAGACTATAAAAATAATTTATCTTTTCGATAAGATTTTTCGATGTTAAAGTATACCAGTATTCTGTTTTAAACACAATACTCTGCTTTATGTTTAACCCCTATTCCAGTATAGGTATTAAGTAATAGTAAAAAAATACCAAAAAAATAATATGAGATAATATATCTTTTGGCATTTGTTTGCGTACAACACAGAGCTAGGCTTGATTATTGGAGCTTCATAGAACTAAACATTTCCTATTGATTTTTGACCCCACATAAGTTAAACTATAATAAGTCCCCACAATAAAGGTAGGTGAGAATAATAGTGGAGAAAAGAAAACGTGGTCGTCCTACTAATTCGCCTAAAAACAAAACTATTAAGTTTAGAATTGATGAAGATACAGAGCATAAGCTTATTTATTGTAGTGAAGAGTTGAAGATTAGTAAATCTCAAATACTTAGAGAAGGTGTAACTAGAATATACGATGACCTAACAAAAAAATAAGAGTTCTGCTCCCCTCAAAGAAGACAAAACTCTTATTTTTAACACCAACTATCCTAAGATAGAGGTAAATTTATTATACCCTGTTGTAGGTAGTTATACAAGATACGGAGGTATAACACAATGAAATCGTTAACAGATTTTGGTTATTATTTTGAAGACTTTACAGCCAATATGTTGAAACACGTAAAAAATGACTTTTTGAAAACAGATTTAGAAAGCCAAGAGCTAAAATGCTTTTTGGAGACTAATAAAGATAAATACAATATAATAATTAATAACTTAAATAATAAAGACAAAGAATTTATAAATGAATACATAAATAAGCAACAACAATTAATACAAAATGCCCAAGATGCTCTTTACCTAGCAGGCTACAAAAACTGTGTGAAATTGCTTCGGGTAATGGGGGTATTGTAAAAGAGTGGTGTACTTGCTTCGCTTCGTGTGGTGTGTAATTGATAAATTAATTACGTAGTGTGCTCACTTAGTTCGCGTAGTGTGTATACCTTTGGTATCCGTTTGAAATACTAGAGAAGTAAAAAACTCACTTGTATATAAGAGTGAGTTTTTTTAGTTACCGGTTAAAATACCCGAGTGATTTTAAGTGTCTTCAATGTAACCTGACAGACGGGACTGTCCCCACTGTCTGTCATAATTTTTGCAATTTATTTACTTTTAATGTTAAGTATCTCTTTAAGATTAAATCCAAAACCAAAAAAATTTGGCTCTAATATCATACTATCAAAAAATCTAGTTAAAAAACCTTTTTTCTTACTGAACCTATTTATTATATTAGTATTAATTTTTTTAGCTAGATCAACTAGATCTTTTATCAACTCATTATTCGATGTATATTCATTATTTAATGTATCAAATGTAATAAATAGTAACAATGATTTATCATTAATATTATCTGGATGACAGTCTAATATTAGTAGTCCAGGATAGCTACTTTCAAGTGATGAAATAAGATTATTATAATGATGGTTTTTATCATTAATTATTTTCTCAAATGCTTTATAAACTTCTTCATCAAGTGATCTGTTGCTTACACTTTTTACAATAGCTGAAGTCTCTAGTCTATCAGCAATCTTATCGAAATCTTGATTGAATAAATTATTAATCTTGTCACAATTACTGTAATCTCCAATCAGAATAAAATAAAAGTTAAAATGTTTTGGTAAATTTTTAAAAGTTCGTATTCTATAACCCATTAGTCTGCTCCCTTTCATTTAATTATAAAGACTAACGCCATCAAACTCATCTTCATTTTTTTGAAAAATTGCTAACTGGGTGATATCTCTATTGAACTGCACCATACTTATATAGTCATTCTTAAGTAGTTTGCTAACTACTTTTTTATCATAACTCTCATATTTTTGTATTGCATTTAATGCTTTCAACTCTTCTGACCCAAAACTACTCAAAAAGTTCTGTAAACTACTTTTGCATATATTTTCTATATTATCAATATCCTCAATGCTTAATTCAAAGATATATAATTGATCTTTATATGAACTACCTAGCATATATTTAATTTCTTCTATACTATATTTTTCTCCAAATAATTGCTCAACACTAGCTGGTAAAAAAGTTTCTCCTCTTACCTTATCTAAAACTACATTTAAAACCTTCTTTGCTCCTTTACCTATCCAGTTCATAATTAAAGTTTTAATGCTATCAGAGAAAAACTCCCTCATCAAACTACTAACATCCGGTCCACCACCGACGGGAACTCTACGTAATGAGTTATAACTGTGAGCTCTATCACTAAAATACCATGACTTTATATTATCACATGCTAGTTTATACTTATCTACAGAAAATTCTGCATTCATTAATGAATATATAAACAAACCATTGTATCCACCATACTTAGTGATAAACATAGAAAAATCTTTATATGTTTGCTCGATTATCTCATTAAAAATACTTTTAAAATCTTCGTCTCTATCATATAGGTTAAGTAAATCTTTCTTATTGTCTATTGTTACTAATTTTTTGTTACAATGTTCGTCATTTTGCAAATCATGTACTAGTCTGTCAAATAATACACATCTTACAGATATCACATCATTCTCTATTTCTGAACGTGGCCAATACATGTTTAATACTGCTTTAATATTACTTAGATAGTTACTAATCGGAATCTCCTCCTAGATACTTATTTTGATATGCTTTTAACAATTTCGTTTTTGATCTTATTTGCTATATCTGAAAACTCATCTTTATATTTCTTTTCAATATACTCCTTTAACTTATCATAAAACTCGCCACCATCTGTAATATCAATTGATAGCTCTTTACATTTTTTTTCTATTAGAGATTCATCATAACCATAGGAATCACCCAAAGCGTTTATACTCTCATCTATAAGTGTCTTATCTATATCATTATAGTATTTTGGTATAACTTGTAAAAGAGAGTAAACTTCAGCACCTAAAATTATGTATTTACTATCATATTTTTCATTAATTTTCCTATCTATCTTCTCAATTAAATGCATTTTTGAAGTTAGCTCATCATAGTAATTATTCTCAAAAAGCAAACTGCGTAATTCTAACCTAAAATACTCCATATAGTATTGTCTTCTTATAATCTCGAATTGTTTTGCCTTGCTGATGAATTCTCTTCCTATTTCATACTTATTTTGAAGGAATACAGTTTTTTCTGCAGCTTTATTTTGATAGAATGCAATACCAAAACTACCCAATATAGATATTAGTATTGTTGCAAGAGCAATGAATAATTCAAAGACCTGTTTTTTATTAAGCTTATAGTTCATATAACCCATCACCTTCTTATTTATAATTATTACTATAACTATTTGATTGTCTCTACCAAGTATTGTAATATAGTTGGTAGTAAATGTTAATACCATCAATTAAAAATTATTAATTTGGAGTATTTATATGAGTAAAATAAGAATCAATGGTATTCAAGTAAAAAATTATAGATCTTTTGGAGATATAAAAAGTATTATTTTCCCAGATGACAATTATAAAAAACCAATTTCCATTGTAGGATATAATAACTCTGGTAAAACGAACTTACTTAATGCAATATTATATGGGATAACAGCTAAACATATAAATAAAAATACATTCACAATAGATGATTTTCACAATAGAGATTATAGTAGAATACCTTACATAGTAACTGGAATAAGTAGTAGTAAAGAAACAAAAGAAAACGGTAAATTTGCTAATTTAGCTGGTTATCATTATCTTATAATAAAACTTGATGGTAGTGAAATTGAAAGTGCTAAAATAGAATCATATAATTCAAAAAAAGAAATTAACTATACAGCTTATGGAGCATCAAAATATTACAAAATATTCTACATCAATTTTCATGAAATTAAAAATGAAATGAATACTAAGAAAACTAGTTGGGGTAATCTCAGTTCATTCCTAGCAAAACATATTAAGTATATAGTAGATACAGATCAAGAAATGATAAGCAAGAAAAATGACTTTCAAGAAGAAATTAAAAAATCAACAAAGAACATCCTGAAAGACTCTTTACTAAAATCCTTTATTGACAAAGTTCAAACTAATTATTCAAAAAATCTTAGAAACAATAATTGTAATATTGATTTTAGTCTACCTGCTTATGAGGATATCTTCCTAGATATGATCTTTAAAATAGGACTAAATGGAGACACTGAAAATTTGATACCTATAAGTCACTTTGGAGATGGATATATTTCAATGTTTGTAATGGCTATTATACAAGCTATTGCAGAAACAAGTAAAGACGATAAATGTCTCTTTCTCTTTGAAGAACCAGAGAGTTTTCTTCATGAAAATCATCAAGAGTACTTCTATAAAACAGTCCTTTGTGGTTTATCTGAAAATGGACACCAAGTTATTTATACAACCCATTCAGATAAGATGATTGATATATTTGATACAAAAGGCCTTATTCGACTTGAGTTTGATGAGGGAAAAAGGCAAACTGAGGTTACTTATAATAATGCAAAGGGCAATTTTGATGATCTTCATGAAAAAGATGAGTTTCTTAATGAAATAAATGACTTCAATAATTATATAAAGATTATTAAACCAAGTTTAAATAAAATCATTTTCAGTAGAAAAGTGTTATTAGTAGAAGGACCTAATGATATTATGGTGTACAATCATATAATCCAGAGCAAAGTATTGTCTATTACAAAAGATAAAAAATACGCTGAAACGTATTTAAACTTTAATAATATATCTATAATACCTCATTACGGGAAAATAACAGCTTTAGTGCTTATTAGACTTTGTAAACACTTAGGTATAGACTACTTTGTAGTTAATGACCTAGATTTTAGTAATAATATTATTAATAAATTAAATTTCAAAACAGAAGAAGAATTAAAAGCAAGTAATTTTTATATTAATAAAATTGAGGAACTAGAAGAATACAATAATAAAGGTGCTAAACGTAGTCCAACGACTAATAAAGGTATGATTACAACTAACTGGAAGCTTATAAATGAAGCAGGCAAGGATAATATTCATTTCAATATTCCAAAGTTAGAAGATGTGATTGGTTATGAGTCAAATGATAAAAACAGTGTAGGTGTATGGAATACTATCAATAAACTAACTAGTTTCGGTATTGAGATCTTTCCTAAAAATTTAGAAAATTTTCTCGAGCTTGATAACATTAAGATTAACGAACCTAATGATAAAAAATAGCATAAGAAAAATCATGGTTACAAGACTAGTTCGCAAATTAGATAAAATCTATCTTTGCGAGGATTTTGTGTATGACAGTGATTTTTACGGTAGTAAAATATCTTACCTTATAAAAATATTTAAAATCAGCAGTAATAGGATTAATTATGGGAGCCTCAACCCTAACCACCTCAACGTATCATTCTACCGTGGCTTTCAGAATTGTTTCAGATTTAGGAGTAAAAAAAATATCCACAAACATAATATGAGCTAATATATGTTTTTGGATATTTTTTTGTTCGACGAAGAGCTGGAACAATTGTGGAAGCGACCGTGGATTGAAAGTTAATCCCTAACCAACCCCACAACACTCTCAACATGCCCCGAATGTGGAAACATATCAACAACTCCAACCTCGCCCTCAACCTCATAGCCGTGCTCAATTAAATATTTTAAATCTCGAGCTAAGGTAGAGGGATTACAAGAGACATAGACTATTTTTTTAACTTCTGCTTCACAGATAGCCTGTAGTAGTGCTTCACCACAGCCTTTACGTGGAGGGTCTACTACTACTATATCTGGCTCTAGTCCTTTTTCAACTAGTTTAGGTATTTTTTGCTCGGCTTTTCCTACATAAAATTTAGCATTAGTTATGCCGTTAAGTTTTGCGTTGAATTTTGCGTCTTTAATAGCTGCTGGAACTATTTCTACACCTATTATTTTTTGGGCTTTTTCGGCTAACATTAAACCAATTGTGCCTGTTCCACAGTAGGCGTCTACGACTATTTCATTACCTTGTAAATTAGCTTTACTAATAGCCTGTTGATATAAAACTGGGGTTTGTACAGCGTTTACTTGGTAAAAGGATTTAGCAGAAATTATAAATGTTTTGCCTAACAATTTATCCATAATATACTTTCTTCCGAAAAGTAATATTTCTACATCACTCATAATTACATTTGTGCGTTTATTATTAATATTTAACATTACGCCCTTAATATCCGACATTTCCTGGGAAATGTTTGTTGCTAATTGTCGAAATGGTTGCCCTATATCTTTTGTTGCTACTAATACTACCAATATTTCTTTGGTGCCTGGAGCAACTCTAACTACAACATGACGAATTATACCTTTATGGCTTTCTTCATTATAGGGTGCTATGTTGAGCTGATTTAACTGCTCTTTTATTATAACTAAGGCTTTATCTATTAAGGGATGTTGTATAGCACAATTAGTAATATCTATAATGTTATGAGTACGATTTTGGTAGAAACCCATGGTAACATCACCAGTTTGTCCACCTACTGGAAAACTAGATTTATTTCTACATTGCCAAGGGTCATTCATACCTGTAACTGGAGCAACAGAAATATCATCTAAACCACCCACTCTTGTAAGTGTTTCTTTAACAAGTTTTTGTTTTAGGGTTAATTGTTCTTGATATTTTAAATGCTGTAATTGACATCCTCCACAGTTTTCGTACACCTCACATTTTGCAGAAATACGATTAGACGAGGGTTTTATTATTTTAGTGATAAGGGCTCGGGCATAGTTCTTTTTGGTTGAGATTATTGTTACCTCTACCTCATCACCTGGTATGGCATTGGGTACAAATATTGTGAATCCATCATACCGTGCTACTCCTTCAGCGCTATGGCTTAAGCTATCTATTATTACTGTGTATTTTTCATTAATGTTTACAGGTATTTGTTTTTTCATATTTTTCCTTTCGCTTGAAAAACAAGGCGCTTAGTATTCTAGTTAATTGTAGTGCAAATGTGTTTTATCTGCAAGTAAAGCCTTGATTCCTGCTCGTGTTTAGCAACTAATTTAAGAAGTTGGTTAATTAATTCTATCTTATGTGTAGAATCCTCAACTTTTGAGGTATGAGTTTCTTCTTGAAGTTTTAAGTTGTCCGTTTCTAAACCCAAACCTGCCCTAAATAATTATTGCAATAATGTAAGTAAAAATTGACGACAGAACATATGTTTGTTATTGTTAATATACTCATTTAAACAAACGGGGGTAATGTAAATGAATAGTGACATGAAACATAAAAAAATTTTAGAAATTGTTCAACACAGATTAAGTTGTTCCGCACATAATTTAGACCATGTACTTAGGGTTTATAATCTTTGTTTATTACTCGCAAAATATGAATCTACTGTTGATTTAGAAGTGCTTATTCCTTCTGCATTATTGCATGATATTGCGAGGGTTGAAGAGAGTCAAGATAAATCGGGAAAAATTGACCATGCTGTTTTAGGTAGTGTAATTGCAGAGGATATATTAAAAAATTTAGAGTATGAAGAAGATAAAATTGAGAAGATAAAGCACTGTGTTGTAGCACATAGATATAGAACTGGAAATGAACCTAAAACAATAGAAGCAAAAATACTTTTTGATTCGGATAAACTTGATATTATCGGTGCAACTGGAATTGCTCGTACTTTTATGTTAGCGGGGCAATTTGGACAAAAACTAACAATAAATCAGTCACTTAATGATTATTTAAAAAACAATACTGTTGATAACGGAAGATTAAAAGACGTTTCTAAGCATACACCTTTTATTGAATATGAAATAAAGTTTAAAAAAATACCTGAAAAATTATACACAGAGAAAGCAAAAGAGATTGGTAGAGAAAGACTTAAATTTATGGAAGAATATTTTAATAGATTAAATTTAGAAATAGAAGGTGTCAAATAAAGTAAATCCTTAACTATTATTTTAT
The DNA here is from genome assembly GCF_014931565.1 of Clostridium sp. 'deep sea'. Classification (NCBI taxonomy): domain Bacteria; kingdom Bacillati; phylum Bacillota; class Clostridia; order Eubacteriales; family Clostridiaceae; genus Clostridium; species Clostridium sp. 'deep sea'. The sequence continues at coordinate 3,314,054 of NZ_CP063353.1, read as the reverse complement.
GATTACATACATAATATTTCTGTGGCAGTCGAAGATAGAGACCATAATTAATGCCAAACTCGGGACGCATACAATGCGTCCCCTACTGCAATGTTATAGTTATATAACAAAATTTACTAATCTAAACTACTTGCAGTTAAGCTAGGTTCTATTTGTTGTGTAAGGTATTTATTTAATTTAATAGATAGTAGCCAAGTAAATATTACTGTTAATAGATCTGCTATTGCTTGTGAAAATATAATGCCGTTAAGACCAATTAATCTTGGTAAAAGGAATACAATAGGTATAAAAAATATTCCTTGTCTACTTATACTAAGAATACCGCCCTCTTTGGCTTTGCCCATAGATAAGAATAACGTTTTGTAAAGGGTTTGGTATCCAAACAATGGAAACATAATACTATACGCTCTTAAAGCTTTGATACCTAACTCAATTACTTGAGTGTCGTTACTAAACATTGCTACTATTTGTTTGGCAAATACAATTTGAACAAGTGCCACCAAAAAACACAATATGGTTGTCCATTTTAGAGCAGTATTTTTTATTTCTTTTAATCTACTATAGTTCTTTGCACCATAGTTATAACCAGCAAGGGGCTGAAATCCTTTAAAGAAACCAAATATTATAAAGCTACCAATTGCAAAGATTCTATTAACTATTCCCATTGAGGCTACTGCTGCATCACCATAGGGAGCAGCTGCAGTATTAATTAACCCCATTGAAGCACTTGATAATAACTGAAATACTAAATCGGGTGTACCAACTTTTAAAATTTGCCCTAAGATTATTTTAGTAGCAGTAAAATTCTTTAATGAAATTTTTACAATGCTTTTGGGGCTTGCAAAGTACTTAAATAGTAATAAAGTACTGGCAGCCTGTGAAATAACCGTTGCAATTGCTGCACCTTTAATCCCAAAATTAAAGGTATAAATGAATATTGGATCCAAAATAATATTAAGAACCGAACCTAGTACTAAGGCTTTCATACTTGTTTTGGCTGCCCCTTCAGCTCTTATTATATTGTTCATAGTTACATTAATAACATTTAATATTGATCCACTTATAAAGATATAAGCATAATCCTTTGCATAAGGAAGTATTGTTGCAGTAGCACCAAAAAGCTTTAATAATGGCTCTAAAAATATTATTGACGGCACAATGACTATTGTGCCTAATAATAAGCTACTAAAAAATGCAGTAGACGCAGCTTTACTAGCTTGCTCAATGTTTTTTTTACCTAACAATCTTGAAATATATGAAGCTACTCCACTACCCAGTGTTAATCCTAACCCTATAATAACCATTGATATAGGAAACGATATTGAAGCTGCACCCATTGCACTTGTTCCTAAACCACCCACAAAAATAGCATCTACAAAGTTGTATAAAGCGGTAACAAGCAATCCTATAGTTGCTGGCAATCCAAACTTTAACAGTGCTGTAGATACCTTAGCTTCACCCATAATTTTAGTTTTGCTATTCACTATTCTCATCTCCTCTTTTTTCTTAGCTTATTAATAATAATTATTATTATCAATAACTAGTGGTAAATTAAACGATTTGTTTTTACAAATCGTTACCTTAATATACTGACAATATCTAAAAATCTACATAAGGTATTGAAAAAAATAGATTACTCATAATGTATACATGGTATACATTTCTGGCAAAAAAATAACGGACTTTATAAATGTCTGTCCGCCATCTTATTTGCTTTTTTTAAAAACGTATTTAAAATCTCCAACTCATCTTCGTTTAATTCATTAATATATGTAAACATATCACTATCATATTCATTATGGTATTTTTCATGACTATTATATGCTATTACACCTTTTTCAGTTAAACTAACTAATATTCTTGTTTGATTTTGATTATCCAATACTTTTTTTACTAATCCCTTTTTAACAAGCCTTTTAATCGTGGCTGAAATAGCACCTCTTGTAACTGAAAATTTTCGAGCTAATTCAGAAAGATGAATATTGTTATTATCACCGATTAAGTTAATTACATGAATTTCAGTTCTAAATATCTCTACATCTGTTCCAAAGTAATTTGATTTGTTAGTATTATTAGCCAACTTTTCAGTAAGAGTCATAAATCTTTCAATAACTTTACGTTTTTTCATAAACACATTGTATACCATGTATACATCGTAGTCAACTATTCAATAAATTTAAAATACATTTCTATTTATTGCTTTATCAGTAACAATCCTATTTAAGATAATATAAGGATTTACGTATGACGCCCAAAAGCCGCCCCTTGTATAATTAAGATATAAAAAATGAATAAGGATTAAAACGAATAATAGTTAGGTATTCAGAAGTATTGTTTGTGATTGAATAGAAGTTCAACCACTTAACCTTACTCTAAATTCATAGTAACATAATGCTATGAGAGATATACGTACGCCCCTTGAATGACTCTTAAGAGTTTATATTCGTGACGTAGTCTGTAATTATGTGAGTTTCATTGGTTTAGCTGGTTGAATTTCTCTTGATCATAAGCAAGAGAACTATTCGGGTAACGAACAAGGTTAATGACTCACAATATTACTCTCATTTTGGATAGAAAGGAACTTACTATGGCTAATTATTATAACGTACCTGTTGCTGGAATTGATGTTGCTGCAAACTTCTCAGTTGTTACAATTCTATCTCCTAATGGAGATATTTATAAAAAAAATTTGAAGTTTCATCATAATCTTGATGGACTAACCAAGCTTGTAAATCTTATTAATAAAATAGAAGAAGAGTTTGGTGATAGTCCCAAGTTATTTTGTGAAAGCACGGGAATATATCACTTAACTCTTCTTCATTTCCTTAGAAAAAACCAGAAGGATATATCTGTGATAAATCCTCTGATATCTAATTCTAACAGGAATTTTAATATTAGAAAAGTGAAAAATGATAAAAGAGACTCTCTTTCTCTTGCAAAGCTTGGTAAATTCGACAATGTTAAAACTTCAATGGATATTCCAGAAGATTTTTTGCACCTTAAATTTTTAGTTAGAGAATATTATAACCGGATAGATGATAGGGCTAATGTTAAAAAAGAGTTTTCTAATTCCTTGAATGTTTATTACCCTGGGTTAAAGAAAGCTTTCTCTAATATATGTTCTAAGACAGCTCTCGCTTTTTTTGAAAACTATCCTACTCCTCAAAGTTTTATTGATGCAGTGCAAGATGATGTAATTCATTTACTAAGAACAACTGCAAAATGTGGCTTAGAATGGTCTAACAAAAAGTATCTAGAACTACTTCAAATAGCTAATGAGGCTCTTTTTTAGGCATTAACTCAATTTTTTTGCTCGTAAGGTTACACGTTTTCTTGCTAGTTATAAGTTCCATACTGAACTGATTGATGATCTTTATGCTGAAATTAATGTTTATATTAATGATGCTGATTTTGGAGCTAAATTCCATGAGGATTTAGACCTATTATCTTCTTTTAAAGGTCTAGGTTCAATGACTGCTATTACCTTACTTTCGGCTATAGGCTCTATTGATAATTTTTCTAAACCACAGCAATTAGTTGCCTTTTTTGGTGTTGATCCTAGTGTTAATGAATCTGGTAAGTTTAAAGGTGACAAAAATAAGATGTCTAAAAGAGGTACTTCTATTGGTAGAAAGGTATTATATTCTTTTGCTCTACACTGTATTAGAAAAAGCCCTAACCAAAAACCTGTAAACTCTACTCTTCATCATTATTACCATGAGCAATTAAAGCATAAGAAAAAGAAAGTTCGCGTTGTTGCTGTTATGAATAAGTTACTTAGATATGTTTTTTCTGTTCTTAAGAATAGAAATCCTTATGTTGTTAGAGACCCTAAAATTCATAAAAGGATGTTTGTTGAAAACAATTCTAAGAAAAATATCTTAGCTGCCTAATACTATACTTCATTTTTTATTGTTCGGCTTTTTCGGAAGCCTTATTAAGTGTACTCTTATACCTACTCTTATTTTTTTTATTTCTTATTGACTAATGCTAGCTGGACTACGATTTATAAAATAGCTATTGCAGTGATATATTCCTTACTTTTCACTTACTAAAACTTAGGGGGTAACCTAACTCCATGTTTAAGGGCATCCTCTACAGCTTTCATATAAGCATTAGATGTTACAGTTGCTCCTGCCACTGCATCTACTGGCAATTGATCTTGCTCTTGTAATCGTTTTATCATTTCATTTCTTACATCATCGTTTTTTATTAACTGGTCTTTAGAAAAGGTTATTTCAACTATTTTACCTTGATAAACTCTTAAAACTACTTTATTTCTCCATCTACCAATTTTACATTGCCCATGATATAAACCGTTTTCTATAGTTGATAAATCTATTTTCTCAAGCTGAAGGTTTTGCAGTTCATCTAAACCCATATTTAATAAAGTATAACTTAACCAAATTACTGCAAGTATTATTATTAAAATAAGTAGTATTTTCTTTTTCATTTATATCTCCGTTATAATTTTATATGTTTATATTCTATTTTGTTATTTTCTATCTTTAGTAATGCTACAGTAGGTTTACGGTCTTTTGATCTTGGTCGTGAAACAGAGCCAGGATTAACTAACAATACATTATCTATTACTTCTGCAAATGGAATATGGGAATGACCAAAAACTATAATATCTACTTGCTTATCAGCAAAAGTATTATAGGCTCGTTTAGGGGTTGTTGCACCTTTACCTAAATGACCATGGGTTATACCAATTTTTTTATTTGCTACTGTTATTATTTTGTGATTCTCTAAAATTTCTGCCACTGTTTCGGTATCATTGTTTCCTGCTACTGCCTCAACAGGCGCTATTTCTGCTAAAGCAGCTAAATAAGATAAATCACCAATGTCTCCCGCATGGATAATCAAGTCGACTTTTTCGAAGCTCTTTATTACTGGATTGGGTATTTTAGTAAACCATCGACAATGGGTATCTGATATTAAGCCAACTAACATTATCTGTTGCTCCTTAAACATATTTTGGTAATTTAAAGTTACCGTCTACATTTGGTGAAAAATCATGAGTAGCTATTACAGAGGTAAGGTTAACTGGTCCATATATATGAGGGTATTTTTCACCTAAATTATATAGGTCCTCATATTTTACTTCACTTTTAAGCATAGTTTCGTCTATCACTAATAATACTAAACCCTTTTGGTTTTTAAAGTTATAGTTGGCTACCCTAATAAGTTGATTACGTAACGAGCAATGAATAAATCCCTCTGTTTTTAAGCTATCTGCAATGTATTTACCAACACTTTTAGCATTCTGCCATTGTTTTTTTGAAGTTATATGTAATAACATTTTTATCTCCTAAATCTCAAATTGAGTTAGTTTTGTTAATGTAAATATATTGTTAATTAAATTTTATCACTAAACTGCTTTTATTTACAATACATAAAGCTATTTAGTTATTTTATATCAACACCAAGTATTTACCTAACGTCAAATTTAAATTTGACGTTAGGTAAATACTTGTGTATGATAACTGTGGAGGTGTTTTTTTTTGAAGTTATTAGGTGATTTTAAGGCAGTAATGAAAAACAAGGTTTTTATGCGGATGTGGCTAGCACAGGCAATATCTAATTTTGGTGATGCCATTGTAAAAATTGCTTTAATTATTTTAATTACAAATAAAACTAAGTCAGTAACAGCGGTAAGTACGATTATGGCTATTCAAATTATTCCTATTATTTTTGTTGGTCCTTTTGCAGGGGTAATTATAGATAGGGCTAGCAGAAAGCTAATTTTGATTGCTAGTGATATAGCACGTGCTATGCTAATTATGGGTATTGTTTATGCTCCTAATTTAGCCATTATATATTTGTGTAGCTTTTTTATTGGTTTAGCAGGCTGTTTTTATACCCCTGCACGCATGTCACTTACCCCAGATATTGTTGGTAAAGAACAATTTATGTCTGCCCAAAGTTTAACAACCAGTACCTATCACGCTTTGGCTTTAGCTGGTCCAGCTTTAGGCGGTATTATAGTAGCATGTTTAGGAGTTGAACTCGCCTTCATTATTGATAGTTTAACGTTTGTAATATCTGCTTTTATTTTATTATTAACTACTATACCTCAGCGTGTTAAGAGTAGTGTTAAAGAGAGTTATTTATCAGGTTTTAAAAGTGGTTTACAGTATATTAAGGGCAGTAAGCAGTTGCTTTTTTTGCTGAGCTTTTCGGGTTTGATTTTGTTAATAGCAGGCGGCTACTCTGTTTTATTTATTGATTATATTAATAATGTTTTAAAGGCTAGTCCTACTCATTTTGGTTTTATACAAAGCATGTTAGCTACTGGTTTATTGCTTGCTAGTTTACTGGTAGGTTATTTTAGTAAAAAAATTAAACGAGGCAGTGTTATTGTTAACTCTATGCTTTTATCGGGCATGGTGTCTTGTTTTATGTTTACAAAACCTGGGGTAGCTGTAATGTATATTTGGGCCTTTGTTATAGGAAGCTCAGATGGCTTAATGGATATTCCTTTATCATCTTTATTAATAGATAATACCAATGCAAATGTTAGAGGTAGGGTTATGAGTGTTTATAGCTCCTTAATAAAAGTCTGTTCACTTTTAGGTTTATCTTTATGTGGTATAATTGCCAAAAAATTAGGTACCGCTAATACCATGGGTTTAATGGGTTTACTTATGATGAGTATTGCTTTTTTTGCAAGGTTTATACCCTCCTTTAAGCTGTTAAATGAACCCCAAGCTAAAACAGAAAATAAGATAGTGGCTAACGTAGACTAAGCTATTATGGTAAAATTAATATTGTACAGGAAAGGGTGTTATTTATGAAAGAGTGGATGTCACTTGAAGATCCCTTGGCTTTTAAGGCCTTGGCTCACCCCACAAGAGTTACAATATTACATATTCTAACCCAAAAACAAGCCAGTGTTAATGAGTTAGCACATGAGCTTAATATGGTTCATGCTAAGGTTCACTACCATGTTATGGCTTTGCTTAAAAGTGAGCTTATTGAGCAAGTAGATTCTGCCATTAAAAATGGTATTGTTGAGAAGTTCTATAGAACAGTAGCGAAAACATTTTTTATAGGACACTCCATTGGTGAAAATACCGAGCTTACTAATACAGCGTTATCTGCAGTTGAGAATAATGTGTTACAACACAGACGTAATGAGCTACTAAATATGAGTTTATTGGATTTAGCAAAGGTTATTATTAAAGACAGTTTGTTTATTGGAAAAAATGCTAAGGTTTTAATTGAGGGAAATGAATCACATCAAGAGTTACTTAAAGCCTTAGCTTTAGAGTGCCGCAAAACCGGTGCTGAAGCCATAATGCGATACATTACTTTTGAGCAATATTATAATGAGGTTCAAAATGTAGATATTGATATTTTAGAAAAAGAGCCTGCATTTAGCAGTATGTTATATAAAAATGTTGATTATTGGATTACTATTGGTACTTTAACAGGCAGAAGTTTGTTTGCTCAAGCAGATAAACATAAACTTAACGCTTGGAAAACAGGTATGATAAAGGCTATTAATAGTTCGCATAAGGGGCTTAGAAGTATTGTTATAGATTTTCCTAATAAACAGTGGGCAAATGAGTTAGGTTTAAACTATGCTCAAGTTCATGATAGTTTTTGGAAAGCACTAAATTGCCCCTTAAATGAGCTTAATACCTTGGGTACTAGTTTAATACACACGCTTAAGGCTCAAAAAAAGGTAAAACTTAAAGGTGCTAATAATAGCTTTATTGAATTTGAGCTTTGTAATAAAAGAGCTATATTACTTAATAACGGTCAGCTTACTAGCAATTTAAAAGAAGATTTTGACACTAATTTATTTTTACCTGGTGGTAAAATTAGCTTTGCACCAATTGAATCGAGTATAAATGGCCAGGTAGTTGTTGCCAAATATCTTTTTAGAGGAACAGTTATTACTAATATAAATATAACTATTAAAGATGGAGAGATAACTGAGTTTAAAGCAAACGAAAATGTGGCAGATTTAATTAATGCTTTACAACAAAAGTGCGGCTTATATGCCGGTAGCATTAGTATAGGTTTTAATCCTAACGTAACTGGCAATGGTTATTTTAACTCTATTAAACCCAACTCTGTTACCTTAGGTTTAGGCTGCAACACTTACTTAGATGGTAATATCAAAGATAAGATTCCTGTATTTTTAGATATTGGTGAAATGAAATAATGCTTAGTTAATTTTAGTATTATTTACGGGCAGTCGGGTATGTTTTTTTTAATTTACTGGATGATGCTCTTGTATGTACTATTCAATATACGGAGGTTATCCTTGGGAGTACCAAGCCTATCTAGGTTTTGTGTAAAGTTTGCTCTTTTTCCATTGTTTCCAATAGCACATTTTTATGCTTCTTCTTACTTTATCTAAGTTTCATATTCTAACTTTAATCTTGCACTGAAATAGTTAAACTTGCTTTAGTTTCTTGTAGGTTATTTTTATTTTATAGCTTTATGAAAATATGAAAAAGCACACTCACTAAGAGTGTACTTTATAAATTTGTAGCATTTTGTTTTTAATAATACCTTTTATTGAGGCTTTATGCTATTTTTTTTGATTTTAGTCCGAGTAAAACTAATAGAATGCCCGGAATTACAAATGGTAAAGCAATACTTATTTTTGAAATTGGACCCAATATTATCATTCCAAAAGGTGTAGCTAATGAGGAAAATAAATCCACGAACGAAAAGGTGCGTCCAAGATATGCTTCCTCCGTAATTTCTTGAATATGTGTTGTTAATGGAGTGTAATATAATGGGCTTCCTATTCCCATAACAAACATAAGCATAACGAATAGAATGAAATTTTTGCTTGGAATCAGAAGTATCATCACTAAACCGAATAACATTGCAGAAAAACCTATTAGTTTGAAAGGTGCAATTGACAATGTCTTGTAGGATAAAAAGAGACTGATTAGTAGTGCACCAATTGAAAAAGCTGTTTCGATTATACTCAATATCCAAATTTCATCTCCAAATTTTTGCGAAGCTAAAAGTGGAATTAGTTGTGAAGCTGGAACAACCAAAACAGAAAAAATACTGTAGAAAAGAATACTGTTTTTCAACGAACGATTGGATAAGATATAGCGTATTCCCAATTTTAAATCCTCTACTGGCTTATATTTGTACTCACTGCGTTCTTGTGCTGGCATAGATATGGTTGAGAGCAGGAAAACTCCAATTACAGCAGTAATCACGTCAATAAAGAATATTCCAGACATTGACATAAAACTCATAATGACACCGCTTAAACCAGGTGAAATAAGCTGAATAACACACCAAATACTTGTGTATATACTGTTTGCTCGCATCAATTCTTTTTCAGGAACGATGAGTGGTAACATGCTTTTAATCGCAGGCATCTGAAATCCACAGCCGAAGGATCGTAAGCAGTTAAATAGATATATCCAGCCAATGTTATCAATTCCATTCAAAAAAAGCACAGCTAAAACAAGTGTAGACATGGCAATGGCGGAATCTGCTATCATTATAATTTTCTTAGGTGAATAGCGATCTGCCAAAACACCTCCAAATAACATAACTAGTGCTTGAGGTAAATAGGTAGTGATTGTGACTACTGTAACTGCAATTGGTGAGCCTGTTTTTAAGGTAACATACCACATAACTGCAAAGGAAACGATAGTGGAGCCAAGTAAAGATATTCCTTGGCTCGTCATATAGGCAAATAATTTAAAATGCCAATTATTGATTTTTGTTTTTAGCATATTTCATCCTCTTTAAATGTATTTGCCAGTAATGCTTCTGCTGTTATTTCGAAGATTATTTGGTGTACCAGTTGCAACTACAGTTCCACCATGATTACCACCCTCTGGTCCTATTTCAATAATCCAATCCGATTCTCTGATAATATCTGTGTTATGTTCAATGATTAGTACCGTGTGATTAGAAGAAACCAGCTTCTTAAAGATAGTAATTAGTTTTTCAATATCATTAAAATGCAGACCAGTTGAGGGCTCATCCAGAATATAAAGCATATGCTTCTTTTGTCTGCGACTCAGTTCCTTTGCCAGTTTTAATCGCTGTGACTCACCACCACTAAGGGTTGTTGTGTTTTGACCTAATTTAATATAAGACAAACCTACCTCTTCTAATACTAACAGCTTATTGTAAATTTCCGCTTTATCTTTCCAAAATATTGTAGCTTGCGATACATCCATGTTTAAAATATCTGCAATGTTCTTATTTTTGTAGGTTATTTGTAGTACTTGATTTTTATATCGTCTTCCTTTGCAATCTGGGCAGGTAACATAATAATCAGCCATGTATTGAAAAGCTACTTTAATCTGCCCATGTCCCTCACAGGTTGCACACTGTCCCTCTTTAGAGTTGAAACTAAAGTGTTTTTCAGTTAAGCCAAGCTTCTTAGAATCCTGTAATGAAGCAAATACTTTGCGTATTTCATTAAATGCTCCAATATATGTTACTGGTGTAGAGCGAGTTGATTTGCCAATAGGGCTTTGATCCATATGAACAAAACCATCAATTTCTTCGAAACATTTTAGTTGTTCAAAATTTCGATTTATTAGGCGTTTCTTATTTATGGCTTCATCTAAGGCAGGAATAAGCGTATCAAACACTAGCGTGCTTTTCCCAGAACCGCTCACTCCTGTAGTACAACACATTTTGTGTAGAGGGAAGTCAATCGTTATATTTTTTAGATTATTCGCCGTACAGCCTGATAGAGTAAGCCATTTCTCAGGTTTTTGCAACTCTGGTAATGGTTGAAGTTTATCGTTTTTTAGATATTTTCCAGTTAGAGACAAAGGATTATTAATGATATCATTCACAGTGCCAGCTGCAACAATTTCGCCCCCATGAATCCCAGCACCAGGACCCACATCAATTATATAATCTGCTACAAGCATTGTATCTTTATCATGTTCAACAACTATAACGGTGTTCCCCTTATCACGAAGTTTTTTAATGGTGTCTATCATTAAATGATGATCTCTAGGGTGTAGTCCTATGGATGGTTCATCCAGAATATAGGTTAATCCCACAAGGTCACTGCCTAACTGGCAGGAAAGACGAACCCTTTGAAGCTCACCACCGGATAGAGAGGGTGCCGTTCTGTCTAGAGTTAAATAAGATAGTCCAACCTGTATTAAATTTGTAATTCTATTTTTAATTTCTGGAAAAATATCCTTTGTTTTTTCTTTTTGGGTTTCAGGTAAATTATTTACCATGGTAGTAAACCAATTGTATAGTTGAGCTATAGGCATTTTTGTTAACTCAGGCAGCCGCCATCCTAATATCGTTGTATATCGAGCTTCTGTGCAAAGTAGTTCTTGTTTACAAGTAGTACATGGGATTTCCTTCATATATTGCTTGTAAGTATTGTTAGCTGATTTTGATTCTCTAAAGAGACGAAGAATATGAGAAAATGCTCCTGACGCGGGTCTTGAAATAACAGTTTCTCTACCACGAGAATTGTAGGTGAAGTTATGAATTTTATCACCTGTTCCATATAGTATGGCTTTTTTAAAGTCTTGCGGCATATTTTTCCACGGTAGATTTAAATCTACTTTCATATACTCTGCAACTGCATATAGTTCACCTACACACCAGTTGCCAGTAAGTTTCTTTCCTCTCAAAACTCCCCACCAGTGAGTAGCTCCGTCTAAAACAGATAACTCGTCATTTATTATAATTGCATCAGGATTTATTTCGTATTTAAATCCAATACCATTACATTCATGGCAGGCTCCACTATGGGTATTAGGATTAAATGAGGATGTAGTGAGGCTTGGGAAAAGAAGATTACAATTTGAACAAATATTCTTATTTTTATTTTTTTTCACTAAAGGTTTTCCACAATAAGGACAATGTGAAATACCTATTGCTACATATAGCATCCTTAAATAATCAAGAATACTTGTTAATGTACCGACTGTAGAACGTGGATTTTGACTGCCCTTTTTTTGTTCGATTGCGATAGTAGGAGTAAGACCTTGTAAAGAGTCAAATTCTGGTTTTTCGGTCTGATCCTGCATTCTCGCGGCACTCGATAAATTATCAAGATAACGTCGCTTTCCCTCCGCATAGATTGTGTCAAAAGCCAGTGAGGATTTGCCGCTTCCGCTAACTCCGGTAACTACTGTTAGCTTTGATTTAGGAATATCAACATTAATATCTTTAAGGTTGTTTTGTCGACCTCCTCTCAGAAGTATTTGATTTGCAGTAGTTAATTTGACATCAGAAGTAATATATTTCTGCTGTTTTTCAACATCTTCTATTTCAATTTTGTCACTTAACGAATTGGGGGCAATCATATTTGATCGGCTGATTACATCTAAAACAACGAGTTTAGATCGAATTGATTGCAAATATTCATTCGGTAAACGGGCAAATAGATTTTTGAAGTCATCAGTCGAAGCATTACAATTTGAAGTAAGGTCTGCCATTTCGTCAAGAAATTGCTTTTCGCTTTGAGAAAGCTGGCTAAATTTTTTAGTGCTCAGCTCTGTCCATAAATCCCATGGCAGCAACTCAAATCCCTGCAGACAATTGAGGTCATGTAACAAGTTTCCTTTGACAGAGAACCAACCCTTCCAGTTTTTATTGTAGCCAAAATCTTCGGGGTGGTGTTTACCTAATCTGCTTTTTATCCATGCCTCTCCTCCAAGAAGAAAGTTGCGATTTGCACCCATATCTGAGGTATTAAAGGTAATGTTATAATATTTCCTTTGAACCTCATCTATCTGTGCATCTACACGAATCCAACGATTTTGTTTAATATCATAATACTCTACTACCCAATGATCCTCATACATTACCTCACTATCAAAATAGTTGGCAAATCCAACTCTTAGCCTAGCTGGAATTTTCTTATGGCGCATAAAGGAGATTAGCAGCAAGGCGTAGTCTCTACACATGCCCACAAGGCGTTGTTTAGGTTCCCTTGCCTCCTTCAAAGAACGGTGATCTAGTCTAAAAATAACTTCTAGCATTTGAGGTACTGTACGAAGTAACTCTTCGTCCGATTGTTTCTTACTAAATTTAAAACCATATAACTTGCCAAGGGCACCATGTATGACAAGCCCTTGCACGATATTTAAAAGTTGTTCTGGATTTTCTGGAAGAGCATCTAATTCTTTCTCATACTGCTTGGGATCAGTAATTACACTTTGTTGTACGTAATAATTTAAGTCATTCCTATTTATTTTCATTTCAATCCCTCCTACGGAATTTGATATTAAACCCTCACACGGTGTCAGTGTAAAGCGACTTTTTTTATTTTATTTATTTGTTACCGCAAAGATTATGTATAGGTTAAAATTTGTATGAGAATTGTAAATTAGCTCTTAAAAATAAGAAAGGATGTTCAAAACTACACAGGAAAGCAGAAAGCAGACTTTGAAAGAAAAGGAATATGATGTATATGATTATTGATGTAATAATTGTAAAAATTAGGGAATGAGCAACAGGATATGAGTGTACCTAAATTTAAAATAAAACTGGTGCCGTTTGCACTGCGGCACCAGTTTGTCAAATTAAAGTATTTACAATTGAGTCATTCTTGTTCTGTATACACATGTTTGGTCAGGTCAAATGTGATACTATTTGTACTGGAATTTGAATTTCCGTCAAGTAATTATTTGGATCTGAAGCATTTGCTTCACCTATTATACTAATTTGTCTGCTTAGTCCTTTCATTTTATATTGGCTATGTTCATCTAACCAATAGATAAAGCTCTGGTAAGCAACCGCCAATTTTTCGTAAGAGCCATATACCATCATGCAAGCCATTTTATCAATACCCTCTAGTTCTCTGAATACAAAACTATCTCTATTCTTTGAAAGTTTTTTTACAATAAAGGCTACTTCAACATCAACATAAGCATCCATATGTCCTTCATCATGATATATTGCGATATTGTTATAACTATGTTTTTCAATATTAATATGTTCTTTATTTATAAAATCTGTCAGTTCACACCATAATTCTCCCTCATACAAGTAATCTGGAATTTTTCTACGTAATGAAATGATATTATACTTGGGTATAGATTTTATTGTAACATTGTAATGCATATCAATTTGATTTTTGTGTATATCATTTATTGCGGCTTTGATTTTATTAACTCTTTCTTTTTCTGTTTCTATAATCTGTTCTGTTTCATAAATTTTATTATTTAATTGTTCAATAATAAATTTATCATTCCAATTTTTAATCAATTTACTTATATCAGAAACAGAAAAATTTAAATCACGTAATAGTACTATTTTCTGTAAATCAGGTACCTGCTTAACAGAATACATACGATAGCCAGAATATTTATCTATATGATCAGGTTTTAACAATCCATGTTCATCGTAGTAACGTAACATACGAACTGAAACATGTGTTAGTTTCGAAAAATTACCTATATTAAGCATAAATATACCTCCATTTTTTTCAGTATACATACACTTTAATTATACTTCAAGTAGTTTGAAAATAACCTATTGCCTCTAACACGGTGTGAGGATATGGAATAGTAACCATAACTGTATTAAGATACGTTGCTTAAGTAATTTACAACGGAATTACACAGAGGTAATTCCCTACTAACTTTTTACTTTATGTTTAGGTAACAGCACATTTCAATTGTAGTGAACTGCCTCCGTGCCGTTCATTATCTTATTATTAACTTAAACCATGTCAAACAATGCCCTATTTGATATTTAGGACATCGTTTATAAACCATTTTAATACACGTTATCTATTATCCATAACGGAATTACACAGAGGTAATTCCCTACTGACTTTTTACTTTATACTTAGGTAACAGCAAAAACGAAGCTATCATTTTTAAACCTACTATTGTAGTGAACGCGCCGTTCATTACCTTGTTGTTAGCTTAAACCATGTTAAACAATACCCTATTTGTTATTTAGTACATCGTTTATAAACTGTATTAAGATACGCTATCTAAGTATCCACAAAGGAATCACACAGAGGTGATTCCCTACTGGTGGACAGTCTGTATCTAAAACTTTATTGGTCTTTTTCGTATATTACTTCTTTTAACTTTGCTTTTATTTGATATTAGATGTTTATTAAACTCTATTGGTATTTCGCTTAAGACCTTCATTGTAGCAAAATCTGAAATAACTAAGGCCCTGCTACATTGCTCTAGGTATTCACCTTGGGCTGTTTCATCAGATACCTCGGTAGTCCAATCTAATACAGTATACTCTGGAAACCTTGCTGCAAAGTGACGCGCTTTTTTGTCTTTGTTAAACGGTATCCAGTAGTATATAAGGTTTTCACGATAGTCTGCCGGAAATAGTTTTGGAAGCCATTGATTTGCATACTTTACAAATCTATTCTGCCAGTCTTTATTAAGCTCTGTTATATCGTGGTCTTCATTTAATCCTTTGGCAACCTCAATAGCTACCTGCTCACTTATAGCTCTATGTTCTACAAACTCTTGATTATTTATTTGCCAAAAATAGCCGTAAAATAAGGCTCTTGGTAGCCAAAATCCTCTAAACCAAGGGGCTACATATCCGGCAAATTGTTGATCCCATTCATGTGATGGCACACCATGGTTATCTACAAAGGCATCTGGTATCCACTTACAATAAAGTGACGGTAAAGCGTGGCACTCTCCATAGGGTGAATCATTGTTAAAGTAATCGTTGGCTATTTCTTTGCCCACGGAGTTGTAGCGTGATACGTGTAGTTTCCACTCAGGGTTATCTTGCATTAATTCGTAATGAACTGCGGCACCGTCGGCGTTTTCAAATGGCATTAAAGCTATATTGAGTGCGCTACGATATTTTTTACCTTGTTCAGTTGTTAATAGCTGTTTTAACATGCTATAGGCTGAGTTTGTGGCCGATATTTCGTTAGCATGATGTCTATGATTTAAAACAAAACAGGGCTTACTATTAAGTAATTTAGTATGAGATATTATATCTGATTTAAAATTAGGCTTTACTTCTATTGCATGTATTTTTCTACCCTGATATGACTTACTTATTTCATACACTGTTAAGTCTGGTACACGCTCTAACTCACTTAGTATTCTGTTATTTTGTTCTACTCCAATAACCTCTTGCAACGGAATATTAATATTCTCTATCTCCAGAGGTTTATGTTTAGTTAGGTTTAAGTTGGCTAAGCATAAACTCCACTGCTTATTCATAAAATCATCATTTCGGTAGTTAATACGCACATAATTTAATTTATTAGCTAACTCTACAGGTATTAAAGGGTCTCCAGGCTGGGCTAAATAAAGCCAATTATCTAAGATGTTTTCTAATACTGCGATATTGCCATCAACATCGTACTCTAGGTTTATTCCTTCGGTTGTATATTCAATAGATTGAAGTGCTAAATCTATGTTTTTGGTTTTAACTAACTCAAGATGTTGGTTATCGGTAAAAACGCAGGCTTTTTTTTGCTTTTCGGCAAACAAAGTAGCTTTTAGTTTTGGTCCTTGTCCTAATACCTTGTTTATTTTAGGAAGAATTAAGCCTGGTTCACTAATTTTTTGGCCACTACTACGCAAACCTAAGGTTCGGAAAAAGTCTAGTCCTACAAAGTATATGTCTTCATGCAAGGCATCTAAGGTAGATATTAAGTCTTTACGTATTGGTAATTTGTAATCTATATCGCTTACTGTTATTTCTAAATTAAGCTCCCTAAAAAAAGGTTGTTTTTGGGCTGTTATATCATTATGACACTCTATTTCAACATACTGTCTAACGTCATGCAATATGTTGTTTTGATAAATATCCCATAACTTCTCAAGGTCTGTTTCTAGTCGCTCATCTATAACTATTTCATCGTTTACTTTCGCCAATACCCAGCCTGTGTTGGGGTGCACTTTACCAATTGCTGGCCACGCATCTAAATAGGCTCTTTCATTAAACTTTACATCTGTTGAGTCTGTGTAAATAAGTTCATTATATTCATTATAAAAATCAATTTTGTAGTCATGTTCAACTTGCTCTAGAGCATAAAATTCTATTTTTTCGCGACTTAAGGCTAGCTCTAATGACAAAATATCGTCTATAGGGTACAGCTCTTGTAATAACCTCGTGGGCAAATCAAAGTATTTGTTTGGGTCATCGCTACGCTCAGGAGTAAGAGTTGGAGTTGCCCCCTCTTCGTTAGTCCACTCTGTTTTATTACATGGTAAAAATGGTTTAAATCCTATTTTAAGTTTAGCTATATCAAGATGCAGATTATTTTGTTTAATATCAGGCAAAACTTCTTCAAGTATCCAGCACATGCCTTGTTTATAGGCTCTGTTTACCTTAACTGAACTTATATTTACACCTAAATCTCTTAAATCTGCCATAACTTGATGTTTTACATTATCTCTTATTGTTTTTTCTTCACTTACTAATAGCCTTATTTCTACTTTATCTTTTGCCTTTAAATTAGGATATAGCTTTTCAGCTAATAATTCTTTAGCTCTTGTAACCTCCCATTTAGGCTCACATTGCCAGCTCATTACCTCTCGTGGCTCGCGCATAGAGTGCAATTTCACTTTTTCTTGTGCCAATGCTTTTTTATATTTTTTTAAATTATCATCTAGTGGACCTATATTTACATAAGCAGTTAAATTGTCTTCGGTATATTTAGCATGTTGTAGTATCCTCAACACTTCCCCAAAGGCTGATTCACCTTTTAAGGCCTTAGAAATCCAGTCTGTTAAATCCGCATAAATTGCACTATCGCTTAACTTAGGATAGTTAATAAATATTTCTTTAACGGCTTGGTGTATATTTTTAGTAGAACCTTCAACAATTAAAGTTCTATCATAAATACTAAATTTGGCATGTTTATAACCCTCTTCAATTTTTATTTTCAGAACATTTTGACCCATTTTTAGTTCTTCTTTTAAACAAACTAATGGAGTAACTAGTTCAGTTGACTCTAAGGCAAACCTAGCTGCTAAATTAGCAAAAGCTATCGTTTCATCTATACATGGCATCTCGTTTAATACTATAACGGGAGCACTATATTTTGCTGGTAGTGTTTTTGCTTTTTTAGAGATGTAGTGATTACTAAAGGGGTTATCTAGTTTTATTTGATTTGTGTTGTATTGATCTTCTTCTGGAAGTTGACTAGCTGGGTTTAGAGTAAAATTCAAGTTAAGCTCGGTTTCATTTAAACAGATTGACTCAATAATATTTGGCACTGTTAATATTAGGTCGTTACTTTCATTTAAATAACTACCCAATTTTATTAATGATATTGTGTTACTAGCAGCATTAAAGGTAATACTCTCTATATAAGCAGTTGTCTTAAGCTCACTTTTAATATCTTGTAGTAACTGGATTAAGGAATATTTTGAGTTTATATTAGGAAATAAACCGCATACAAAGTGTCTTAAACAAGACCATGCAGTTTGAGAGTTGGCTGAAATAATAACGTTATTATTACGTTGCTCAATTAAGGCAGTATCGGCGTTTAAGTTAACATTTGAAGTTACTATTATGCTACCCTCTTTAATTTCGGTAGGAAGGTTATCACCATACACTTTAACTATTGGATAATCAAGAGCTACTGACTCGTATCCTAAACGAGCACTCAACTCTATTATAAATGCTGACAACTGGTAGTTTACTTTACTAGGTATATAAATTACACCCTTTAAACCCTCTGCAATGTTATCCTCATTTTTGTCTATTAGAACTCCATTTGTAGTAAAAAGTTGCTCTAAACTATTCATTTCATCACCCCATATTTTAGTTTTATTTTAAACTATATACAAAATTAAACCGCCAGCTAAACGGTTAAGTTTTTACTGTAAATTACGAATTTATATTATCAAGATTATCTTAACATACAATTTAATAGGTGTACATAAATGCTATACATATGGTGATATTACGCTAAAATAATAGTTATTTTTAACTAATTTTTTAGTTATATTAATTTAGATACCATAATATAAGTGGTTCTTTTAGCTAAAGCGTATTTTGATTTATTATTTTAGTTTAGCTTTTGCTTTGTAATATTTATTGCTATGTTAAAAATTTATTTTTAATTAACATTAAAGTATGTAGTTTTTGAATTACTAACAAGAACTATGGTATGATTAGACATCTTATATTTTTCAGGAGAACAATTATGGAAAGAAAGTTTTTTTATAACAGAGAACGCAAATTATCTTATCTAGATTTTGGAGGAAAAGATAATAATATAATTGCCTTACATGGTCACTTTGCATGTGCTGCTTCATACGCAAAATTACAGCAAAGTTTGCCCAACTGTTTTAGGTTTATTGCCTTAGACCAACAGGGTCATGGTTCTAGTGATTTTGGAACTAACTATACACGCGAGGAATATATAAGTGATATATTAGCTTTATATAATGAATTAAATATTAATAGTGCAATTATTATTGGCTTTTCTTTGGGTGCTGTTAATGCGTATCAGTTCGCCGCCCAATACCCCCATAAAGTAAAGGCTTTGGTTATTGAAGATACAGGAGTAATTATAAATAATGATATAAGTTTCACAAGTTTATGGCCCACAGAATTTGCTTCTTTAGAGCTTGTTTACGATTTTTTACATAAACAAGGAATTAATAATTACCTGTATTTTACGCAAGGAATGCAAAGCTCCGATACAGGTTATAAGTTTAGCTGTGATATTAATAATTTAGGTATCTCTCAGCAAAATTTAAACGGTAACTGGATAGAAGATTGGCATAAGTTAAGCTGCCCAACACTCTTAATGAGGGGTGAAAATTCTAATGTTTTAGATGCTAAGCAAGCCCTTGAAATTACCAAAGATAGGGATAATATCGCCTATATTGAGTTTGCTA
The DNA here is from genome assembly GCF_014931565.1 of Clostridium sp. 'deep sea'. Lineage (NCBI taxonomy): Bacteria > Bacillati > Bacillota > Clostridia > Eubacteriales > Clostridiaceae > Clostridium > Clostridium sp. 'deep sea'. Next base: position 3,294,249 of record NZ_CP063353.1, on the reverse strand, counting down.
ACTGTGGTCACTATATAAAAGATGACAATTTTGAGGAATATCTAAATAGTATTATTGATTTTTTTATTGCCTTAAATATTAACTGTGAAAACTAATTATCTATTTAATATCTGTACTACAACAAGGGTAATGTTATTTATATTATTTTATAATGTTTAGGTTAATGTTTTTTAGTTTAAGTATTTATTTATTGTTTAACTAATAAATATAGTTATAACATATATTTAGAGAGGGAGGAAATGATTATAGAAGATCGAAAGTTTAGCTTGTCTTTTATTAAGGCGTTATTACTCTGCGTAATGTGGGTTCTATTTCCAGTAGCACTCATTCTAACATTAACCTTATTAACAATACCATTTATAAAAATAATCCCTAATTTTAATATACTTGATTTTTTCTCTAACTCGTATTTAGAAATGCTAATAAGCTATATGTCAGTATACCTTTGCATTTTAATTATTACTAAAAACAAATGGTCGAGGTTAAAGATTAGGTTAAAAGGCAATAGTAATTTATTTTGGGTATTAGGAACTATTGTTTTTGCAGTAGGTTTAAATATAGTTGTTTCTGAAATAGATAATATTGTTCAATTGATTTTTCCATTAACAGATATCTGGCTAGAGACCTTTAATAGCATTGGTGAGTTACCTGTAATTACTTATATTTTAACAGTAGTAGTAACAGCCCCTGTCGTTGAGGAGTTATTTTTAAGGGGAGTAATTTTAAGGGGTTTAGGGAATAAGTACTCTAAAACCAAAGCTATTATCTTAACAGCATTTTTATTTGGTTTAGTTCATTTAAACATTTGGCAATTTGTTGCAGCATTTTTGGGTGGATTATTTTTATCTTGGCTTTATGTTAATTCTAAAGCTTTGTTATTATCTATCTTAGCTCACGCGGTTCATAATGGCATGAGCTTAGTGGTAGATTTTTTAGGCATTAAAGTTAATGGTTATAATGTTTTAACAGCTAATGGATCAGCTCATCAACCTTTATGGTTTACTTTATTAGGTTTTATTATTATGGCTGGTGGTGCTTTGCTTTTTATTAAAGCTAAACGAAAAAATGCTTTGCAAATTACCACCGATACAAATTCGTTTTAAACTGGTTACTATTTTTCTATAATACTAAGTGTTAAATAAATATATGTAGGCTCTCCTGTACAGGAGAGCCTTTTTGTTAAGTTAAGGTAAAGCTATAGGAAACTGCTAAAGCAGTATATAATCTTTAGAATAAAGCAAAACAGCAATGCCTACAAAGTATTATTTTCCACTATGTTTAATTATAAACTTTAGCGCCTCTACAAATCGATCTATCTCACTCTTGGTATTATAAAAAGCCAAACTTACTCTACATACCGATTGATACTCCGCTTTAAGGTATAGTTTGTAAGCTTCTTGGGGGCTCAATCCTTGTAAATATTGAATATAAATATCCGAACTTAGATTACCTGAGCCTATAATAATGCCATATTTATAACCTAAATCAGAAGCTACTTTGCGATTATTACTGCCTTTTACGTTAAAACTTATAATGGGTATATTCACTTCATTTGAGGCTAGACCATAGATAAATACTCTATCTATTTCCTGTAGTTTATTAATGGTATAGTCATATAGTTTTTTTTCGTACTGCATTATTTTATTTAGTCCTATAAAATTAAGGCTATTTAATGCTTCACCCATGGCAATTACCGCTAAGACATTTGCATAGCCTGTTTCGTACTTAAAAGGAGAATCTTTATAAATTATTTTTTCTGTGCTAACAAAATTAGTTATATAGGAACCTGTATTGGGGGGACAAAACATCTCTAAATAACTCGCAGGCCCTATTAGTACACCACTATTATAGGGGCTATAATACTTGTGAGCACTAAAAGCAATAAAATCTATATGATTATCTGCAGAATTGGGTTTTATGGTAAATGGTTTATGTTGTAAATATTGAGTAGTATCTACAAAAATTTTTGCACCATATTTATGTGCTAATTTTGCCGCCTCATATATTGCAGGAGTTATACCGGTTATATTCGATGCTGCTGTAATTGTTACTAACTTAACTTTACCAGCGTATGAAATAAGCTTTTGCTCTAGCTCGTTTAAATTTACATTACCAGTGGCTGTAAATCCTATAAAGTCAGTTTGAAACCTATTTTTAAATGGTAAATAGCTTGGCAAACCATTTATAGCTGCCGATAAAACAACTGAATTTGGATTATTTTGTAGCATTATTTCTGCTAAAAGATTTATAGCATACGTTGAGCTTTTTACAAAAATTGCGGTATTCTCTAGCTTATTTGCTTTAACATAATCTAAAGCAATATTTCTGACATGTTCGTACTCATCAGTTAGTTTTAAACCTGCGTAACTGTCTGTCTCATAAAAAGTATAATAAGGTAGTAATTTATTTATTTTATTTACTACATTTCGTAAAGGTAGACCTGTGGCAGCACTATTTAAATAAACTCTCTCACGGTAGATATTATTCTCTGTACGAATAGGACTATTAACACCAATAAAATAGTTCCTTATGTGTTTCATTTTTTTCTCCTAGCTCTTAATAGGCTACTTTATTGTATGCTTTAGGGACAGGTTTGGTGATACAAGCATGACAAGCAACTAGAGTCGCTGAGCAACCCTAGGGTGGATTTACCTATGGTTACGTGGTTTGGGTATTAAGTAGCATTTAATACGGGGTGGGTGAGTATTCTAACCTTACAGTTTTGCTTGGTATGTTGTGGTGTTTATATTAACTATGATGTGTAAAATAATTAGGAGAGAGATCCCCCCCTACAATAACTACATCTCAATTGTTTTTATGGGGCTTTGGTTTTGCTTTTTTAGTAATATAATACCAGCTATTAATAAACACACTGAAAAAGCATGAACTATTAAGAATTTTGCACTAAATATATCTGTTAAAGTATTGATCTCAAACTTTATTGGTAAAATCTCCAAAACTACATAAAAACCATTCCAAACTGTATGTACTAAAACCGGAAGTAAGATATTTTTTGTTTTTAAATAAACATAACAGGCTAAAGAACCTAATAATAAAGCAGAAACAAACTGATAAATATTACCATGAACTATTGCAAATATTAGGGTTGAGTAAATAATTGTTTTAGTTTGGCTATAATTAGCCGTTAATCCCTCTGCTAATACTACTCTAAAAAATAGTTCTTCTAATATTGGGATTAAAACAGCAAAAAAAATAAATCTTAAACAGGGAATTGTAAACATTAAGCTATTAAAGATATTATTTAATGATTCGCTCATAGGTACAAAAATAACTAATAATTGAACTAGGGTATTTGCAATAAGTCTTAAAGCAACTACAGTTAATAAGGTAGGCAAAATATAGCCTTTATTTAGTCCTTTTAAAACATTTATCTTTAGTTTAGTTTTTGATATTTTGCAAATATACATTATAACTAAGCCATAAACTATAGCCCGAACACAAATACCTAAAGACAATTTTAGGTCACTAGATATACTAAGATTTCCTATTACAGCATAAAATATTGAGCTTGCAATGCTATCAGCTAATAAAAATAAGATTGTATAGCCTACTGCTGACCAAAAAGAAAATGACAGTTTTTTATTCAATATTATCCCTCCTTAAATGTTATAGGGCAATCAGGATATATTTACCTAATATTTTATTATCCATATAGTTTTACCAGTAAAGTTGTATTTTTATTAACAGATTGAGTTATTTTATGTTTTAGTTATGTAGATTATTATCTATATAAGGTATGAAAGCAGTATAAAACTGCTTTTTTGCAATATATTATTTATGCTTTTATATCAATAGTTAATAATTAAGAGACAAGGTACTTGTAATTTATTGCATAGTTTAAGATTTTTATTGCTATATAAATAGAAATTAATGATATATGTTTAATTACTACACCCTTAAGTGACAAAAACTGCAGCGGTTTATTACTAGTGAGGTTTATTTTGTTTAGTGTAAACCAAACTATAGCATTTATAACAAGTGTTATACAAATAAATATAAATAAATCATTAGCTAAATAAACAGATAAGTGCAATACAGATGGAAGTTTTAGAGATCTATATTTTACTATAGCTGAAACATTTATAAATGTAAGCAATGAAATAAATATTATATAAATAAATTGTGTTTTAAAAAACATGTTTCTTACCATTCGATATTCTTCACGGCTATCGGTATGCATGGCAATAGCATTATCGGTTTCATAGGCACAATATATTTGATATATATGATTACTGGCACATAAATTCCAACCTGCTGCTTCACAAATATCGGCTAGTTCCTGATCTGTTTTGTTGTTAGGATAACAGTTCTCTGATTCATAATGAAATAAATGAATACTAAATTTGAGTTTTGTAGGTTCAGTTTTATAAAATTCAAAGCTATACCTATTGGCTTTAATCAACATCCAACCTTTGTTAGCCATTTTTTCAAAAAAGCTCTCTAAAGCTTTGTACTCAGTTATAGAGGTAAAATTAATCACTTTCTTTTGTGTTTTCATGTATTTTATTCTCCTAATAAAATGTCTCCGTGGTATACCAATTTTTTTAATCTGTTATGCTCATCTTTGAGAATTTTATAGCCTTTATCTGTAAGGGCATAAAACTTTTTATTGTCTACAACAGTTGTTTTTTTAACTATATCCTCTTTTTCAAATCTAGATAACAAGGCATATAGAGTTCCTGGGCCAACATTAACTCTTCCATCAGTTAGTTCTAAAATAGTTTTCATAACTCCATAACCATGAGCAGGGGTTAATAAACTTAACAAAATATAGTACATTGGCTCTGTAAGGGTTTGTAATTGTTTTCTGGCCATTGTTATCCTCCATCATATCGAATATTGATATATCATATCGATTATCAATATACTATATCAATAATCGATACATGTCAAGAAATAATTGTCATTTTTTGCTTAGTAGATGCTTTTAGCTATTAACTATAAAAACTAGCCTACATATTTTAGGCTAGTTCTTATTTTTCTTAAATTCAGCACTTTTTGATATTATAAATAATTTATTCTGTTTTTACTTGATCAAACTCAATTATTCCCTCTTTATTTATGCTATAAGCAACTTCTACTTTTGTTAGCTGTCTTTCATATTTTGTTAGTCGTCTTTCATATTTTATTTTTCCGTCTTCTATTTTTAAATCAGTAAAGTATTGAAACTTATTATTTGCTGAATGCTCCACTACTAACTCTTTTTCTGCTACGGTATCATAAATAAATATTCCAAAGAGGCTATTGTTTAAATCATAATCAACCATTTGGGAATAGGCTATATAACGTTCATTAATCCACTTGAACTCATTAGCACCCCACAGCTCTTTAATACCCAAAAGGTTATTAATTTTTCCATCAGCTTCTTTTTTTATTAGTCTTACTCGTGAACCTGTTTCAAGATCAAATTTTTCATATAAAATAATGTTTTTATTGGGTGAACTAACTGCTTTTTCTGCTATTTTATTTTTGTACTCAATAAGTTCATTATGCCTTTCAACTTCACTTGCATAAACAGGGTCTATGTCTAAAGATAATTTTATGCCCTTTGTTAGTAACTCTTCTTTTTGGGCTAGTATTTTAGTTTTATCTTCTGGCATGGTTAATGTATTAGTAACTTTACCTTTATAGTTTTGGTAAATAGTAACACTATAAGGCTCTTTATTAGGCTCATTTAAATACCTACCTACTGTTAATACTAACTTAATGCCAACACTATCTAAGTGATATTTATAAGTAGGGTGAATTCCTTTACTATAATCAAAATATAAATCAAAATCATCAAAAGCCTGTAAGTGATCTTGATTGGCTTCATAGTTAGCTATGCTAGTTATTAATGCATCTTCGTTCATTGTAGATACAGGATATATCGCTATTTGATCAATATCATCTGTGCCCGAAAAAAACATATAAAACTCTGGATTTTCTTGGGGGTACTTATAGCCTATAAACTCGTTTTTTTCATCTTCAAAAGTGGGTTTACCATAGCTATTAATTACATCTTTAATTTTAGAGCTCATAGTTATATCTTTTGTTACATTATTTGAGTAGCTATTATTAAAAACAATACAATAAATATCTCTATTTTTTTGACCATTAATTTTATACTGAATCATTACATTTTTATTTTGATATGTTAAATAATATAAAAGCTCATCACCTTCATCAAAATCATCATTAGGGCGAGATAAAAAATCCTCTTGTACTGCAAATACCTCTTCTACACTACTTTGTTTCCAATTGTTTTGGTATATTGAATACAAATCTGTTCCAACTAAAATATGTTCATTTGTATTATTAGGGTCAAGTGTTTGATTAGCTTGCTGAACTTCACAGCCTATCAATACTAGACTTAATAATACGAAAGTAGCAATTAACTTTTTCATATTGAGTCTCCTCTTTTTATTCTAAGCTATTTAATCATACTATTTATTGGTTTTTTGTTCAATTATTTTTAAGGTTTCTGTTAAAGCTTCTGCTGCTTTTACCTCAATATCTGGTGCTGTTCCGTATTCTGCATTGGCTGAACCATCGCGGTTAAGGACCATTTGCAAACGCATTCTTAATAATAAACCGCTATTAGGTAACTTTACTAAAATAGGTGAAAAACCTCCACCATCTCCTTTTGTTCGTTCACCTACTAAAGTTGCAAAACCAGTATTTTTACAAAAAAGTGCCAAACTTTCTGCAGATGAATATACTTTATTATTTATAAGCACATATATTTTTCCAATAAAATCAATGGGATCTTTCGGGCTAATTTTTTCTTCTCTATTTAAGATGAATTTAAAATTAGTTGTTAATTCAGGTGGATAGTTTGGTAAAATTGGACGCTGAGACATTTCTACTTTGTATTTTGTGCCAAATATCTTAGCAAATTTTTCGCTTAACTTACCACCACGTAAAGCATAATACATGTTATGTTTTTGAGATTTAGTATTTAAAGGAAAAACAATATTATAAAGCCATTGACCACTATTGCCTCCTTTATTATCTCTAATATCTATAATAATAGAAGAACAATCTTTATTGTTTATTATGTAATCATATACTTGTTGACATTCTTTATGTGACATTTTAAAAGATTTTATTTTAAGATAAATAGTTTCTCCATTGTGGTATTTCTGAAAAATATAATTTTTTTTGTTTACGTTGTTGCTCTCTTGCTCAAAAGATTTTGGTGTGTAACCAAATTTTTTAGTCCAAAATTCATAATGCCTTTGGGCACTATTTAATGGCTTTACTAAAAATTCATTATTGTATTTATCAGAATCTAACTCTAAATCATTAGCTAGTTCTTTTAAATAGTGATAAAATTTTGGAGAAACAATATGAGTGTGTCCATCATATAACTCACATAAAATATTCTTTAACTCAGTGTAAAATTGAGTATCATTTTTAGTAGCTTTTATTCTCTCAAGATATGTATCTTTATTAGCCAGCCACTTTATGTTGTATTTACGTTCTAACATTGAAAAAAAAGGATATTCTTTGGCTAGTAAGTTGTATACAAATAAAAAATCTTCTTGCTTTTGTTGAGAGCTATAATTACCTATAGGCTGTACTGTTGTGGATAAAATAAGTAAAAATATTAGTATTGCAGTAGGAACTAGTAATTTTATTTTTTTAATCATACAATTTTCTCCTTAAACTTGCTACAAATTTAGCAGAAACATATAAATCAACTATAGTAATATACCACCATAATTGTTGTTTGAAACAAATATGGAATAAAAAAACTATTACTTAAAGTAAAAGCAATAGCTTTAGTATATTATAATAATAGGTATTATTCAGTTTTACCCTCAATTATTTTTAAGGTTTCTGTGAGCGCATGCTCTGCTTTTACCTCAATATCTGGTGCTGTTCCGTATTCTGCATTGGCTGAACCATCGGGGTTAAGGGTCATTTGCAAACGCATTCTTAGTAATAAACCGCTATTAGGTAGCTTAACAAAAATAGGAGATGTACTACCACCATCACCACCAGTTCTTTCTCCTACTAATGTTGCAAAGCCTGTTCGTTTGCAAAATGTAGCAAACCCTTCACCAGCTGAAAAAACTTTTTTGTTAGTAAGTACATATATATCTCCGGTAAAGCCAATAGGTTTTTGGGGTACAATTTTTTGCTCTGTTTTAAGTAAATACTTAAAATCTGTTGATATTTCTGGGGGGTAATTTGGTAACTCTGGGCGTTCGCAGATAGCTATTTTATTTCCACCAAGAATTTTTGTGTATTTTTCACTAATCTCTCCCCCACGTAAAGCCATATATTTATTATTTTGATATGTATTATTATTTAGTGGTGATACTATATTGTTTATCCATTGCAAATCACTGCCACCAGAGTTATCTCTTATATCTATAATTATATTTGAGCAATTTTTGTTTTCTACAATATAATCATATACTTGCTGACAGCCTTCTTCTGAGACTGAAAAGGAACTAAACTTAATATATATTGTGTCTCCATTATGGTAACTACTAAAATCTACGCTTTTTTTGGTATTGTTTTTAATGTCTTTTTGAGTTACTTTTTTGGGGTTGCCAAAAACTTCATTCCAGTATTTATAGTCTTCTTGGGAGTCATTTAATGGCTCTACTAAAAATTCATTAACAAATTTATCACTATTTACTTCTGAATTTTTTAATAAATCTTGTACATAGTAATAAAAAGTAGGCGAAACGACATTGGTATGTCCATCTTTTATTTCAGCTATAATTAAAGCTAATTCTTTATAAAACTGTTTATCATTTTTGGTCTCTGTTATTCTCTTAAGATATGTGTCTTTATTAGCTAACCATTGTACTTTATGCTGGCGCTGTTTAACTGCAAATAAGGGGTACTCATTTGCTAACACGTTATATGCAAATAAAAAGTCTTCTTGTTTTTGCTCGGTAGTATATTTTAGAGCAGTAGTAGTTGTAGAACAAGCTGTTAACATAGTTAGCAATGTTACAACCATTATTAGTGATATGTATTTTTTCTTCATTAGTTCTCCTTTTATGATATAAATTATGTATTAAAAAAATATGTAAATACATTACTGTTATATACCACTATAAATGTAATTTTAAACAATGTCTAACATAAAAGAACTACCGTTTAAGTATTACTACAAAATACGATAGTTCTTTTTTGTTAGCATTTTATAAGTTTGTGTTTATTTCAGCATTATTAATTTTATTATTACAATTTCTGTATAATATAACACCTAAAACTAAACACACAATTCCGACCATATCCCACCACCAAACATGATAGGATGGTACAGCAAAGTTTACATTAGTATATCCTTCTATATGTATGCCCAATAGACTTATAAAAGGCAGTAAACCATTCATTGCCATATGTACACCTATAGTTAATAGTAATGATTCAGTTTTAAGATAAAGCCAAGCTAAAAATATACCTGTAATAAAAGCAAGTGCAATTTGATGGGCAGTTCCATGCGAAATTGCAAATAAAACAGCTGTAAGGATGAATGTTGTTTTTTTAGAATATAACTTACTTAAACCATTCACAAATATACCTCTATATATTAGCTCTTCGGTTATTGGTGCTATTAAAATTAATCTAAGTATTATTGTTACTAATGATGAATTACTATCGTAATGCTCAGCTAATCTTATTAATTTATCTGATAAAGGAAATATATGTAAAAAGAAGTTCGTTAGTTGGGTGTTTAAAATATGTAATCCAAAAGTAAATACTGCTGTTGCCAATATCCATTTTTTATTAATATAACCAACTAATTTAATACCTAAAAATCCTTCATTTTTTTTAACAAGCAATACTATAATGACTGCGACCGCTAACCTGATAGCTATATCTATTAATAAAATTAAATTTCCATTTTGCGGATGACCTTTTAGTACTGAAAAGGTTATTATACTAAAACCTTGTAATAAAAAAATCATCAGTAAAAAATAGCCCAATGTTTTTTTGACATTTAAACTAAACTGTTTATTCATAATCAAATCCTTTCGTAATTTTTAGAAAACAATTTTTACTAAGGGTATTATATAATTTAAATTATGTCAATTATACATTACATAAATAAGCATATAATTATCATAGTTATTTATATGTGCTAAAAGAATTAGTTACTTTACTAAAACACTTTTATGTTTTAGATACTGCTTGTAATTTTATAACGAAGCATTATGATTAGTTGTATTATTGGCTTTATATTCTTTTGCAAATATAAATGAAGCGTATATAATTGCGTTTGATATTAATAAAATAACAACGTCTTTTAGCTGGAGAGTGTATTTAAAATCAACATTTCCAACTAGTACTGCTATAAAATTATTATTAAAGAAATGCATAAAAATAGGCACCCATATGTTTTTGGTTTTCATGTAAGCATAACCAAAAAATATTGCTAAGCTAATGCAAGTACTAAGTTGACCAATTATACCTAAACACCATGTTTCGGTACTATACAAAAACATAATAATTGGCAGATGCCATAATCCCCAAATAACACCTAAAGTAATTATACCTAAACGTTTACCCATTCTCTTTTGCAGAAAAGGTTGTAAAAAGTACCTCCAGCCATATTCCTCACCAAAAAACATGATAAAGCTAAACACAAAAGCAATAGTTAAATTTAAAGTACCTAACAATGTTTGAATACTAAATAGCGTGTTTATGGATTCTAAGTCACCATCAAATACTGCTATAAAAACAATTCTTGTAATATATAATAATACAAATAACAACATGTATATCCAAGGTTTTTTATGGACATGACCCCTAAAATTAAGATTATATTTCTTTTTTATTTCTGGATTTTCATGATGAACAAATATTAAAAATAGTGCACTAGCTACTAAAATAATTACTTGGCTAAGTGAATCTAAATTTGCTGAAGGTTTAAAAATATTCACTATGGTTATTACGGTAAGTAATACTGTTGTTACTAAATGAGTTGCATATGCTTTTTGGGGAATAACGGCGTCTTTATCTTTGGTAAAATAAATAGCTAATATTACACCAGCTGCGGGATATAACATAAAGGTTAATGCAAAAAGATGTACTTTATTTCCTTGATAATAGCTGTAGCCCATTAGCACCCCTAATAACATAGGAACTAAAAAGGCTACTATAAAAAATATCTTTAATTGTTTTTTTTCAATAGTACTAAATTTACATTTCATTTATTTTCTCCAGTCTTTAGTTTATAACTACTTATAACTAATCACTTACTACAAAACAAATACTTTAGTTCACAATTGCATTAAATGTAATATATATGTAATTATATAATGTTATATACCACTATTTAGGTAGTTTATAACAATTAAAGACTAAACTTTAAGAAAGTTTATAGAGTCAAAAAAGACTATGCTAAAAATTGAGCATAGTCTCTTATACAATAATTATTAAAGTAAGCCTAACCAATCTCCTAATAAAAACTGAACTCTACCTATCATTAAGCTCATTCTACCCATAACAGCATTACCAAATAAAGCGCCAAAAGCTATCATCATAACATAACGACCAACTTTGCTACTGGCATTAAATATTTTATTGTCGTTTTTACGAGTAAAGTAAAAGAACATTAACACTGTTATCACACCAAATACAATAATAACATTATTAATACTATTTAATGGCAGTATGGTTGCTTGTATTTGATTTATTATTTGAGCCCCAATTGTACCCTTTATAGTTAAACCTGTACCAATACCAACTAGTATAGCTAGGGGATAACGTGACATCCATATTGCTCCCTTTGCAAATCTAGTATAAAGCAGCAGTCCAATAATAACAGGTATCAGTTTAAGATAGTTACCTGTAGCAATAGGAGTAAAAGCAGTTGTTTTTAAAGACTCCCAGCCCATAACAAGTGAATGTGCTGCACCTATCCCTACATAAACATGTTCAACAAATCTGTAAAAAGGATTTTCTTTAATTGTAAATGACATAAGCCCTAATGTACCTATGGCAGCTAACCATGTTCCAAGCATATACTTTTACCCCCTTATTTTTCTTTGTGGATTAGTAAAGTAAGCAATATTGCCCAGTATAATAAATACTATAACTATCATGTGGGCAAAAGATAATGAATCCATTGCTGAAGTAGCTGCCCCAGGCTCTTTTAAAAGAGTCTCATACTCAGCGGCACCCCTTAAACCATTTAAGTAACCTTTAATTTGTCCGGCATTATAGTATGGTAAATAACCTGCAACTGAAACAGAGCTCATACCTGCCACCATTTTTGTTCCATAAACACTTTGAACTTGGCGTATATGTTCAGCAAGACCTGGTGTACCTGAGCCAAAGGTTATAAATAGAGAAATATCTTTGGCACTATTGATATTTTTTAGCATGGCTAAGCTACTAGTTTTGTTTCCTAATCTGTCTACAGAAAAGCACTTTTTAATGTCTTTTGCAAAAGAAGATATTGCAGTTTCTCCACCCGCTATATAACCCAAGGACACATAGTCTTCGCCATACTCTTTATTATGAGATCCTTGCATTTCTTTAAGATACTTATCTGTAAATAGAGGACCAGATGGCCAAAATGCCAGGTTAATAATTTTAATACCTTCTTTATTATACAGATGTTTTAATACTGCTTTAGCCTGTGGCTCAATTTGAGCCTGAGAACTTGGGTCGTAATCATATGACACAACAACAACGTCTCCTGGCTTTAACGCATCTACTTCATTAAAGAAATTTTGAGTAGATTCGTTTATGGAAAAAGGCAAACCAACTGGCTTTAACATTGGAATAGCTATTGCTAAAAATACTAAGATATATATAATTCTTCTATCTATATTCATTAAAAATTTCATAATATATAATCCCCCTACTCTTCTCCGCCACCAAGGTGGCCTCGTTCTATACCCATTAATATACGGATGCCTAATGCTATAGCACCAATACCTCCACCTATCATTATTCCACGTTGGGCAGCCATATTAGGTACGTCCATAATCCAAGACTTAATCACTGCAAATCCCGACCACAGTGTTTCACCTATGGGGGCATTGCCTAACATAACAATTGTGGCAGCTACAAGTAATATAGCTGAGTCAATAGAACGAGCTGTAAAAGCGCGATAGGCAGCAGAGGCAATCCAAAAAGCCAATAAGGCAAACATTGTAGAGCCTAAGGGTGTCATTATATTATTAAAACCAAAGTTATAAATTTTGCCAGCAGAGGTATCTACAAATCCAATTATTGATTGAGCTATCATTACTAAGAGTAATGCTATAGAGTTGTACCACTCCCCCCTGTGAAGCATAACACGGCGAATATGCACACGAATAAGGTTAACGGCAGCTAATCCTAATGAGAATGAAGCAATAATTGTTCCCCAGTTTTGAATTTCAGTTGAGGCTTTGCTAATAAAGCCTATCGAGAAAAAACCATCAATTATTATTATTAAAGCAAATACAAAAGTAACCGCTATCATTACTGCCTGAGATTTCATAGTTTTTCCCCCTATATATTTAATAAGTTAGCTATTAGATTACTGCCAAAAGTTATGCTTAAACTACCGACTACTAAAATAGCAATTACAAAAAACTTACAGACATCTTGTCCTGCTATACTACCTACTTTTACAGGGTTGCCAGAGGCAATTGCTCCTGCAGCGTAGAGTTCTTCACCAATTAAAACATAGTCACAAGAGGCTACAAAAAACGGAATTTGGTGAATATTAGCTGAGCCAGCTACTTGTATAGCACCAGCATGAAAACCTGCTTCAGCAATCATGAGAGATTCAGCCCAAAACGCACCTAGTAAAATACTGGCTGCAGCTTTTTCACGCTGAATGATTCCCATTACAGCCGCAGCATAAGCGAACTGCTCACTAGATAAATACTGCACACAATCTTCGTTAAAGCTCTCAAGTGAACCTTCTGACATATAAGCTTGTTTAACAACCTCTTCAGCAAATGGCAATATTACTGGCCTACAAATAGACACAAATAACTTTGCACCATAACGGGCAGTTAGTTTAGCAATCATGCCAAGGGTTTCTAATCCAGCAAAGGTTTGAGATGCGGTAACTCCCGAGAGATCTGCAATTCCTGGTGAAAAGTGAATCATTCTTCCCATCTCGGTTGCCCTGCCAACAGCCTCTTCAATTGCATCTAAGCCAGAAATATTACGAATGTTATATACAAGGCCATTTTGAGCTCTTTGTATTTTATAAATAATGATAGTAGCAATAACTATTAAAGATAGAAACTGAAATACAACACCTGTTTTCATAAGTAAGCTCCTTCCCAAAAACTTATTTATTTAATAATTAGAGAATTTTATTTATAACTCAGTTAAATTTTTATCACTCCTTTTGATGTTAAATTGTAAAAATATATTTTAATCTTGAACATTCAATATCACATTGTGTAAATTATCTATAAATATTTAAATTGAGCTAATTTTATACATTATGCTATTACAAAAAAACCAGACTCTGTAGCCCGCTCTTTAAATCTTTATTTATAATGTATTAAAAAATAAACAGCACAATAATAAAGTGAATTATACTTTAGCGTGTTAAAGAATTTTCAATATTAAGTAGGCATTATACGGACTTATTTTAGGATTGTCAACACTTATTTTGCATAAATATTAATTCGTTAATAGAAGTATATTAGTATAATATTATTGTAATAACAATAAACTGTATTGTTACAGATTATATAAAGCTCATATACTAGCCATATACATACTGTATATATGCATTATATATACATAACAATTGTGTAAAGGTATTATTTCATTTTGTTTTTTTTGGTAAGTTAGATGCCATATGCAGGACGACACGTTGGGGATGTGGTGGATTTGTAATTATATTATAAAAGTAAACGAACGCTGGGGACGGGTGCATTTGTGTTAATTTATATATTTACTAGGCACTATACAACGGGATGGCACAGAGGCACATCCCCTACCAGTTTTGCTTTTTAGGTGATTTATTTTTTCTATTGGATTGGTAAGGTTTTTTGTTTTTATGGTTATTTTATTTTATATGCCATATACAGGACGACACAAGGTCGTCCCCTACGAAAAACATTGGTAGTATGGATACATTTGTGTTAATTTATATATTTACTAGGCACTATACAATAGGATGGCACAGAGGCACATCCCCTACAAATTTTGTTTTTTAGATAATTTATTTTTTCTATTGGATTGGTAGGGTATTTTGTTTTTTGGTTGTTTGAATTTGATGTCACACGAGGTCGTGCCCTACGATTATATCAAAAAAAATAGTATGGATGTTTTTCACCCACACTATTTATTATAGAGCCTAAATATTGGCATATAACCTTAACTAACTGAAAGTATCTTATTTCCGTGGCTCACAAAATTGAGCCTAGATTAAGGAATAGCTAAAATCTTTACAAAGATAATATGTATAATATATCTTTGTGAAGATTTTTGCGTATGACGCAAAGATAGGTTTAATTATGGGAGCGTCCTTTTTAACTCATTATCTTTCTACTATTACGGTAACACCCATACCACCACCAACACATAAAGTGGCTAAGCCGCGTTTTGAGTCGCGTTTTTCCATTTCATGTAGTAATGATACTAAAATTCTTGTGCCACTGGCGCCGATTGGGTGACCCAAGGCAATAGCACCACCGTTAACGTTTACAATATTCATATCTAGGTTTAAATCTTTAGCTACTGCTAATGATTGAGCTGCAAAAGCCTCGTTGGCTTCAATTAAATCCATATCACTTAACTCTAAGCCTGCTTTTTTAAGGGCTTTTTGTACAGCTGGAACTGGTCCGTAACCCATTATTGATGGATCTACACCAGCTGAGGCATATGCCTTAATTGTTGCTAATGGAGTTATTCCTAATTCGTCTGCTTTTTCTTTACTCATAACAACTACTGCTGCCGCACCATCATTAATACCAGAGGCGTTAGCTGCTGTTACACTACCATCTTTTTTAAATGCTGGTCGTAGTTTTGTTAATTTATCAGCAGTAACCCCTGCCCTTGGGAATTCATCTTTATTAAATACAATAGGATCGCCTTTACGTTGTGGGATTACAACATCTACTATTTCAGCTGCAAAGCGGTTTTCGGCTAGGGCTTTTTCAGCTTTTTGTTGACTATTAGCAGCAAACATATCTTGTTCTTCTCTAGTTAAGTTGTGTTTTTGTGCTAGATTTTCAGCTGTAATACCCATATGGTAGTCATTCATTGCACACCATAAACCATCATTAATCATGCTATCTACTAATTTTCCATTACCCATTTTATAGCCAAAGCGAGCTTTAGGTAATAGGTAAGGGGCTAGACTCATGTTTTCTGTTCCGCCAGCTACTACTATGTCAGCATCACCTAACATGATAGATCTAGCAGCTAATATTACTGCTTGTAAACCAGAGCCACATACTTTGTTAACTGTCATGGCAGGTACTTCTACAGGAATACCGGCTTTAATAGCAGCCTGACGAGCTACGTTTTGACCTAAGCCAGCTTGGATAACATTACCTAAAACTACGTCTTCAACATCAGTAGCTTGAATCCCCGCACGCTTTATGGCTTCTTCTATAACAATTTTAGCTAATTCTACAGCTGATACATTTGCTAAAGTTCCATTAAATTTACCAATAGCTGTTCTGGTTGCACTTGCAATTACAACTTGTTTCATGGTTTGTTCTCCTTTTTTGTTTATCCGCAGACGACCAAAAGTCGCCCCTACAATATGGTTTTAATTTTCAATGATATATCAATATTTCGCTTACAACAAAAGTTATAAATAAATATGTTAAAGTTTCATTTTTTTAAGGTCATCAGAAATTATTAATTTCGCTTCTGTTAACTCTTGAACCTGTTCTACTGTATAGTTTGGATTTATTTCTGTTAAAACTAGTCCCTCTTTTGTTACTTCAATTACAGCTAACTCTGTTACTATAAGATTAACCTGATTAGCTGCCGTTAATGGAAGTTTACAGTTTTTTAGTACTTTAGCTCCACCTTTTTTTGTGTTATGAGTCATGGCAATAATTACTCGCTTAGCACCAGTAACTAAATCCATTGCGCCTCCCATACCTGGCACCATTTTGCCTGGTATCATCCAGTTTGCTAAATTACCTTGCTCATCTACCTGTAAGGCCCCCAATACAGTTACATCAACATGTCCACCTCTTATGAGGGTAAAAGAGGTTGCACTATCAAAAAAACAGCCACCGGGAAGTATTGTAACAGGCTGTGCACCGGCATTAGTTAAGTCTTTATCTTCTTTTCCTTCTGCTGGTTTACCACCTAAACCTAAAAAGCCATTTTCGGATTGAAAGATTACATTTACACCCTCTGGTATATAGTCTGCAACCATTGTTGGCAAACCTATTCCTAGATTAACTACATCTCCACTTGCTAATTCTTTGGCAACTCTTTGAGCAATTATTTCTTTAACACTCATTATTATTGCTCCTCTCTAACAAGGTAATCAACTAAAATTCCGGGAGTCATTACTTGATCTGGGTCTATCTCTCCCACCTCTACAATCTCACTTACTTCAGCAATTACGATATCTGCTGCTGTAGCCATAAGTGGGTTAAAGTTACGAGCTGATTTACGATAAACTAAGTTGCCATTTTTATCTGCTTTATGGGCTTTTATTAGTGCCACATTGGCTCTTAAAGGTAACTCTAATAAATAATCGATACCTGCTATTGTCATTTTTTGTTTACCTTGCTCTACTACGGTGCCTACTCCAGTTGGGGTTAAAAAGCCACCTAAACCCGCTCCACCAGCACGTATCTGCTCGGCAAGTGTTCCTTGGGGAGTTAGGATTACTGTTGTTTCACCACTGTTTAGTTGAACCCCTGTCTCTGGATTAGTTCCTATATGACTTGTGTATATTTTTTCAACTTGTTTATTTAAAACCAATTTGCCTACACCTTTATCAGGAAAACCGGTGTCATTACATACAAGAGTTATATTTTTTACGTCTTTTTGGGCGATTCCATCTATTAATGTTTCAGGTGTTCCAACTGCCAAAAATCCACCCACCATAATTGTCATTTCATCTTTTATATGTTTTAAGGCTTGCTCAGCTGATATTATTTTACTCAAAGTATTTACCCACCTTTTCTTAATAAGCGTAGAAACCATGTTTTGTTTTGCGCCCTAATAATCCACCCCGAACCATCTTTTTAAGAAGTGGATGAGGCCTGTATTTATCTTCACCAAACTCAGTGTGTAGTACTTCCATAATAGCTAAACATACATCTAAACCAATTAAATCACCTAAAGCTAAAGGGCCTATAGGATGATTTGCACCTAATTTTAGAGCTGTATCTATATCTTGGGCACTAGCAACCCCATCGGCATAGATGCCAATAGCTTCGTTAATCATTGGTATTAATACTCTATTAACAACAAAACCGGGTGCCTCAGCTACTGGTACTGGTGTTTTTCCTAGTTTATTAGCTAACTCAATAATGCTATTATTTACATCTTGTGATGTTGCTAATCCTTTAATTACTTCTACTAATTTCATTACAGGAACAGGATTAAAAAAGTGCATGCCTATTACTTTATCTGGTCTATTAGTAGCTTGTGAAATTTCGGTAATAGACAATGATGAGGTATTTGTAGCCAAAATGGTCTCTGGTTTGCAAATTTCATCAAGCTCTTTAAATATTACTTTTTTAATATCCATCTGCTCAGAGGCCGCCTCTATAACTAAGTCACAGTCACTTAGTTCTTTTAAGTTTGATTTAGTTTCTAGTAATGCCAGTGCTTTATTTTTATCCTCTTCTGTCATTCTTGCTTTAGCAACACTCTTATCAAAACGTTTAGCTATGTAAGCCTTGCCAGCCTCCGCATACTCAATTTTTATATCACATAAAAGGGTGTTAATTCCACTGGCAATAAGGATTTGAGCAATGCCTCTACCCATTGTTCCTGCACCAATTACAGCAATTTTATTAATCATACTTCTCCTCCAATTAATTTTATTATTACAGTTATACACCTCTGCTACCTAGCAGGCGGTATATAACTGTTCTGTTTTATTTACTCTTAAACTTTGGTGAGCGTTTTTCAGTGAAGGCTAACATTCCTTCTTTTTGATCTTCTGTTGAAAAACATAAAGCAAATGTGGATGATTCAATTTGACTAGCAGTGTTATTTTCAACATAAAGGCTTTTGTCAATTGCCATTTTTGCATATCGTACTGCTAACTGGGCTTTATTAGTGATATTGTGGGCTAATTTCATTGTTTCAGGCATGAGTTGATCTGGCTGATATACCTGATTAACTAAACCAATTTTTAAGGCCTCATCTGCCTTGATATATTCTCCTGTAAATATTAATTCTTTTGCTTTAGCAGCCCCTACAATAGCTGGTAATCTGTTTGTGCCACCAAAGCCAGGTATTATTCCTAAACCAACCTCTGGCTGACCAAATTTTGCTTTAGCTGAAGAGATTCTTATATCACAGGCCAGCGCTAACTCGCAACCACCGCCTAAAGCATAACCATTTATGGCTGCTATACTAGGTTTACATAAAGATGCTATTCTATTAAATACTCGGTGACCTAGTTTTGCGAATCGTCGGGCTTCTTCAGAACTAAACTCTTTCATTTCACTAATGTCTGCTCCGGCTACAAATGCTTTTCCTGCTCCGGTTATAACAAAAACAAAGATATTGTCATCTGCAGCAATTACTTCTACAGCATCTTCTAGTTCAACTATAGTTGTAGAGTTAAGGGCGTTTAAAGCTTTGGGTCTGTTGATAGTTACAAGTGCAACATGATCCTCAATTTCGAGCTTAATATTTTGATAATCCAAATACTACTCCTCCTTTATTAGTGTCGTTTATGTCGTTCAAGATTTGATGGCTCTAGGCTCAATGCTTCATCTTCAAAGAGCTTTTGAATACCTATTCTAGACTCATTAAAGTGCTGTTTATGATCACATGATGTACATGGATTCACATAATCTGTTGGTTGGCTATAGGCACTAATTACTCCTTCATAGTTACGTAAAATTACTTTATTTCCTACGCGTGATATTAAATATTGTGGTCCTACAGGAATCTTGCCACCACCACCTGGAGCATCTACTACAAATACAGGTACAGCGTAACCTGAAGTATGTCCTCGTAACATTTCGATTATTTCAATGCCTTTATCTACCGAGGTACGAAAATGGCTTATGCCAGCAGACAAATCACACTGATAAATATAGTATGGACGAACTCTATTTTTAACAAGTAAATGAACTAGTTCTTTCATGATATATGGGCAATCATTTATGCCCCTAAGTAATACAGATTGATTACCAAGTGGAATACCAGCATTAGCTAATAATGCTAAGGCCTCTGCCGCTGGTTTGGTTATTTCTGTTGGATGATTAAAGTGGGTATTTAACCACACAGGGTGATACTTTTTTAGCATATTAACTAAGTCTGGTGTTATTCTTTGAGGCAACACTACTGGCGCTCTTGTACCAATTCTAATGATTTCAACGTGAGGAATGCTTCTTAACTCACTAATAATGTACTCTAAATAATCATCACTAACTAATAAGGCATCTCCACCAGATAATAGTACATCACGTACCTTTGTATTTGAGCGAATATAATTAAAAGCCTTTTGTAAATCTTTTTTAGGACGAGCTTTATCTAATCCACCAGCATACCTTCTACGGGTACAGTGCCTACAGTACATAGAGCACTGATCTGTTATTAAAAATAAAACTCGGTCCGGATAACGATGGGTTAATCCTGGAGCTGGGGAGTCTGCATCTTCATGTAACGGATCCAACATATCATGGTCACTAATATTAAGTTCTTTAGCTGTAGGAACAGCCTGCATGCGTACTGGGCATTTTACATTTTCGGGATCCATAAGTGTTGCATAATAGGGTGTTATAGCCATTCGTAGTGTTTTTAAACACTGTTTTATACCTTTAATTTCGTTATCTGATAGGTTAATTATTTGCTTTAAAGTATCTATGTCCGTAATTCTGTTACGAACCTGCCACTGCCAATCATTCCACTCTTCGGCTGTAACATTTTTAAAAAGTTCTATATTTTTGTAATCACGCATTCTCGTACCTCCTAAATACTATACGTTAGTTGTGTGTTATGCCCAAAATTTTTCGTGCTTCTTTAGGTGTAGCTATCTCTCTATCTAATTCATTAGCTATCCGCACAATTCTCTCTACTAGTTCAGCATTACTGGTAGCAAGTTGTTTATATCTGTAGTATAAGTTGTCTTCAAATCCAACCCTTACATTTCCACCTAAAACAATAGCCATAGTAGCTAAAGGAAGCTCTGCTCTACCTATTCCAGCCACAGTCCATGTGCAATCTTTAGGAATTGACTCTACTAAGTGCAGCAGGTTTTTAGCTGTACCTGGAATAGCACCAGGTACACCCATTACAAAATCAAAATGAAGTGGCATTTTTAGCAACCCTTTTTTTACTAAACGTAAAGCGTTTTGAATCATACCTACTTCAAAGACCTCTATTTCAGGCTTAATAGCTCGCTCTTTCATGACAGTAGCAAATTGTTCTATATACTGAGGGGAGTTATAAAAAACTCCATCTCCAAAGTTAACTGTTCCTCCAGTTAATGTTGCCATTTCTACATCTAACTCAAGGGGCTGCATACGCTCTTTTGCAGTCATGCCTACGGCTCCTCCGGTTGATGGCTGAACAATTATATCTGGACATTTTTCTTTTATTAGTTTTATTGTTTCTGCAAATATTTCTTTACTTTGAGTTGGTTCACCATTTTCATCACGTACATGTAAATGAATTATTGAGGCACCTGCTTTATAACATCCATAAGCAGCATCTGCTAACTCTAGTGGTGATAAAGGCATGTTTGCATTGTCTTTTTTATAGGCTTCTGCCCCACAAATAGCAGCAGTTATAATTAGTTTCTCCATTGTAATTTAACCCCTTTGTAAGTCTTTAGGAACAACACATGTTCCACTTGCTTTACATACTACAATAGGCTCTTTTAAAACATTACAGGCTGATGGTTGCTCTACAATATTGGCAGAGCTTATTACTTTTTTAGCAACAAACTCCATCTTTCTAGAGCTATTTCCTTGTTTAGTAATTGTGCCAGTTGCTTCAATATAGTCTCCTGCATAAACAGGGGCTTTAAACTCAACATTATCGTAGGCCACAAATAATCCTTCATCGCCATCATTTCTAATTAGTAATTCGGTTGCTACATCACCAAATAGCTGTAGCATTTTGGCTCCATCTACTAAATCACCAGCATAGTGGGCATCATGAGAACTCATTCTCATTCTAATCATTACATCTTTCATAATTGACCTCCCCATTTTTAGTAAGTATTTAATCTTTTATCTAGTTCAACTGCAATATAAGCAGCTACATCAGGTGGTAACGAGCCAGGACCAAATCCTGCATCATAACCAAGCTCTGCGGCCAATTCATGTGAAATACGAGGGCCTCCAATGATTAAGATAGTTGAGTCATCTAATCCTTCGGCTTGTGCCATTTCAATAAACTCTGTTAGGTTATGAATATGAACATCTTTTTGAGTAACAACTTGGGATATTAGTATTACATCTGCATCTATTTCTTTGGCTTTTTTAATTAAGTCATGGTTTTGAACCTGACTTCCTAAGTTATAGGCTTCCATCATGGGGTAACGTTCTAAACCATACTCCCCGGCATATCCCTTCATATTCATTATGGCATCTAAACCAACAGTGTGCGCATCTGTTCCAGTACATGCTCCTACTACTACTACTTTTCTGTTTAATCGTTCTTTAATAAAGTTATTGATTTCGTAGTAGCTCATTTTTTTAACATTAACTTTGGGTACTTTAATTTGGGTATAATCAACAGTAGCTTTTGCTGAGCCATATACAACATAAAAACTGTAGTTTTCGCCTAAATCATGATAATGGGTAACCTGAACTTCTTCCATGCCCATCTTTTGTACTATTTGTTTAGCAGCCTCTTTGCCTTCATCTCCAGCTGGTACAGGCAGGGTAAAAGATAGTTGAACTTTTCCATCATTTAAGGTATCGCCATAGGGCATTACTTTGCTTAAATCTAGTTTCATTTTAGTATTCCCCCTTAAGCTGTAACTCTTCTTGCAGTAGCTTTATAAATGGATTACAATAGTTGTTAGCTCTTTTAATAACACCAGATAATCCTTTACCACCCTCTGGGGTGCGTTTAACATTTGCAAACATACCACGAGATAAAGCCTCTTCTATACCTATACTCTCAATATCCTCAAGCATTTCACAGGCCTCAAAAATAACCTGTTTTGCTCTTGTTTGAATAATGCCACCATCTTTAAAGCTAATTTCATCTCCCAGATCTCTTGCAGTATTCATTACATACTTTGAGTTCTGCAGAGCTATAGCTCGGTCTTGCATAAATGGTGTATGAATAGCCTCTGTTAACATTCCCAATAAATGTATTCCTTGACCTGTTAAAACTGAAACTAGGTTAAATAAGGCATCTTGCACTTGACCTTTAAAGATGTCTCCTGTCATATATTTTGTGGGAGGCATATACTTTAAGGGACAGTTAGGAAAGAGTTCACGTGATAGCTGAGCCTGGGCTATTTCGTAAAGCAAACCATTCTCGATGTTTGGATTCATTTCAAAGGCATGACCTAGTCCCATTTGCTCATGGGGTAAACCCGATAATAAGGCTAACTGTTCATTAATTAACTGAGACGCTGTAACAGTATGGCCCTCTTCAAAGGCATCAGCAGTTGTTAAATAGTTATCTTCACCTGTATTAATAACTACCCCAGCATAGGCGTTAATCATACGTGAAAAGTATTGATCAACAAAGGTTCTTTTCATATTGATATCACGGAATAAAATGCCATACATGCTATCGTTAAGCATCATATCTAAACGCTCAAAAGCCCCCATAACAGCTATCTCTGGCATACATAAACCAGAGCAATAATTTACTAATTGGATATACCTACCAACCTCTGCTCCAACTTCATCTAGGGCTTCACGCATAATTGCAAAATTAGCTTGGGTTGCGTAGGTTCCACCAAAACCCTCTGTTGTTGGACCATAGGGAACGTAATCTAATAAACTTTGTCCTGTTGTTCTGATAACTGCAATAATATCTGCACCTTGACGTACCGCAGAACGTGCCTGAGTAATATCTTCATAGATATTTCCGGTTGCTACTATTACATATTGCTGTGGGGTTTTTCCTGGTGGATATATTTTGCAAAGTTCATCTCTCTTATTGCGATTTTCTTTAATCTTTTGCATAGCCATACAAGTGTTTAAATCTAGTGCTTGATCGATTTCAGCTTCGTCTTGCAGTGGCACTTTGACTAAATCTATTTCACCAAGCGCAACTTTTTCTGCTACTTGTTGCGGAGTTAATCCGTAGTAAACCATTGCATTTCCAATCCACCAAGCAATACCTCTACTTATTTTATTCTGCTGGTGTACATGATCTACTACCACATTTGGTAGCGGAACATCAAAAGAATCAATACCATCTATACCCATTAGGCGAGCTACTGTTCTTTCTACAGTAATTGTTGTATGTTGGTCTACCATTTCTTGAACGCTACCTGCAATTTTTTCAGCAGCATTACGAGCTCTCTCAACTAAGCTCATGTCTAAATTTAATTTATTCACTACGATCCTCCCTTTATTAGCGACTTTATTTCCTGCTATCTAAAATAAGCTGCTCCGCTCGTTTTAGTATATCTTTATCCATACCTAGTAACTCTGCAATTTTTAAAGCTTTGCTAAACTCCTGTTGTTTTTTATCTACTCTCACAAGGCTATAATCAATACAATTGCTTAAAGCTTTAACATCAGTATTGTAAGCGCCTTTTTTATACCATTTTTCATAGTTTAGACCCTTTGTTTGCCACTCATATACCGGTATTTTTTCACCTATTGCGGTATAGTGGGTAGTTACAATTACAATATTATTGCTATCATGTAATTTCTCTAAGACAGCAATTGCTAAACTCTCCCCCGCTATTGGCGCAGTTCCGTGGGCAATTTCATCTATTAACACTAAACCATATTCATTTTGATGAGTTAATATCTCATTAATTTGGTTTATTTCTTGACCAAAATGACTCAAGCCAGTTAGAATAGAGTCTTCATCACTTTTAGAAAAATGAACATAATCCCTCAGACTTAATTGCATGTTATCCACTGGCACAGGCATGCCTGCATGAACCATAGTTGTAAGTAATTGCACTAACCTTAAAGTAACAGTTTTACCGCCCATATTAATTCCTGTTATAAGGTTAACACCTGCTTTTAGTTCAATTGATCGGGGTGTGAATTTGGCTTTTTTAACTGCTAATTTTTCTTCTAAAACAGGATGCCGACCGTTTGTAATTTTAATTACGTTGTAATTCACTAATTGTGGTAAGGTACATTTTAACTCGTTTGCTACTACAGCCCTGGCAATAAATACATCAATCTGGCCAATACATTTTAATAGATCTTTTAAGCCTTGAATGTGAGGACATATTTGTTTTCTGAGCTTTTGTTTAATAAATAGAAGCTCAGATTGTAAAGTGTATTCAATGGCTTGTTTTTGAGCTTTAAGCTTTAGTAAAGTATCGTTATCCCGAATAGAGTATTTTATGGTGTATTCATTCTCAGAAACAATATAAACATCATTTATGTTTTTTAGTTTTTCAATTAAATCAGCCTCATGTTTACTAATAGTAAATGTTGATGATACCGTTCTAGCTAAAAGGTCTTGCACAAAGTAGTTGTTACTTTGGGTTTCTTTTATAAGACTTCGCTCACAGTTTCTTAAATTATGTCTTACTTCAGCTAAACGTGGGCTAAATGAATCTGCTAAATAAAATGTACCATCTACTTTATTTCCACCTTTAAGTATTTCAATAATACTATTTAGTGATTCAAGATTTAGCTTAAACAACTGCGCTAAATAACTATTACTGATTATTTTGGTAATTCTATTTAGGGTACTACAGCACCTATTTATGTTAAAAAGTGCTATATCTGTAACTACACCAATTTCCATTTGCTCAAGATTATTATCTATATTATTTAACTGTTTTAATAATCTTTTTATGTCTATAGCATTTTTGGTGTTTATTTTAAGAAACTGGCTTACCAAATTAACTTTGTTTAAGAATTTAATAAGTTTAGCTTCTTCACCTCTCTTAAAAACCTCAAAATTTCTATGCAGTTCTTTGCCATATGGCGATAAGGGTTTTATAAGTGAATAAACATAATTAAAGTCTTGGGTTACTAAGTTTTTAGTCCAATTTTCCAAAAAGCGCACCTCCTTTAAAATATAGAGATGTTACTACATCTACAACTGGTAAGGTAGGACATACAGCACTTACTCTACAACCCAGTTTAAGAATATCTAAGGGACTTTGTTTAGTGTTTTGAGGATTTAAGGTAATTGCCGTTAGTGGCATTTTATTACCTACATATAGTTTAAGACCCTTATTTGTTAAACTATGAAGTAATTTAGGTGGTACAAATACATTGCTTGTATCTGGAATAATTATTGCTTTGTATTTGCTATTAAGCGCTTTTAATACCGAAAAGGTAATTGCCCCATTATAAAAAACATAGTGATTCTTATTAACACCCTTATTAAGTACATCTTGATTTTCTATTTTTGTAACAACATTTTTTTGTGATATTAAAGCACATTGATTTTCTTTTATTAACTCATAAACTATATTTTTTATGTCATGAGACACTTTTGGAATATTAAATAGTTTAAATTGGTCTCTGACTTTTGTTACTAAGTTACCAATATTATCGTTACCACCAACAGCAAAAAATGCTGCATCACAAAGCTTGGGTGACATTTGTGAGATTCTATTTAAAGCACCATCCACAATTACAATATCTGCGTATTTACACATGATATCTTTGGCTTTAATTAACCCGTTTAAGGATGAGGGACCTACAATTTCACAATAACCGTGTTGATGATAACGCACAATATACACCTCACCTAACGGTGTATATTGTCCTGTAGCTGCTATAATTTCTAAATCTAAATTTGTTTTTTCTATTAAAGAGGATGCGGTTGCCACAATAGTACCTGATGGTACATATATCTGAGGTTTTTGGTGGCCATCCAACATGTCAGTTTTTTCACCATCATAGCCTATTGAGGTAATGGCAAGTGTTTTACCTATGGCAACCGCGTCGTCAATTAACTTATTAAGAACTACCGTTTTTCCTGCATTTTTATTAAGCCCTGATATTGCTATTGTTATATTGTTTGTGCGAGGTAAAAGGTCAATAAATTTCATTAGGCATAACGCTTTTCGTAAAGTTTACGTAGCTCTTTATTTTCTCGTAATACTTGAATAGCAATGTCAGCATGGTTTTTACAATAACCATTTCCAATAATCATTTGTACATCTCTACCTACACCCTCAGCTCCCAAAGCGGCAGCTGTAAAAGATGTAGCCATACTAAAGAAATAAATTGTGCCATCTTCTTTAGTCGCCATAATTGAACCCATTTCTGTATTGGGTACATTTACGCAATTTATAGTAACGTCAATCATTTCGTTATTGGTAACTCTAGCAACTTCATTCATCATAGCTACTGCATTGGTAGCATCACAAATGATGATTTCATCTGCTAAATTAAGTTTAGCTACTTCATCAGCACCAGCTTGGCTATAACACAAAGCTACTACTTTACCTGCAATACCAACTCTTTTTTTAGCTTCGTGTAAACATAACAAACCAGATTTGCCTGCTGCTCCAACTACTAATACGCTTTGATTAGACTGTACTAATCGAGCAACCTGAGCAGGTGCACCAGCAACATCTAATACTGATAAAGCTAGTTTTTCAGGCATATCGGTAGGTAATTTGGCATATATTCCACTCTCAAAAAGAATAGCTTTGCCTTCGATATCTACTTGATCTGTATCTACTTTTATTTTCTTTATTTTAGTAATTTGTAATGGAGTTAAAGATAATGAAACTAATGTTGCAAGTTTGTCTCCAATCTTTAGGTCGGTTTTACCCTGTAGCTTATTACCAATCTTCTCGACAGTACCAATTAACATACCACCAGAGCCTGTTACTGGGTTATGGTGTTTTCCTCTTTTAGCTACAGTATCTAACATAATTTTGGCAATTTCTTGTTCGTTGCCATTGGCTTGTTGTTTTATTTGAGTAAAACTAGCTGAATCAATATTTAGGGTCTTTACATTTATTAATATTTCATTATCATAAAGATCCATAGTATTATCGATTTTCCAAGCCGGTTGTGGCAAAACTCCCTTAGGTTCTAATACTCGATGAGTTCCAAATTTGCATGCTTTCATTCTTACCCCTCCATTTAATAGCTAAATTAAGCAATCTGCTAAAGCAAATTGTTGCCTCATAACTTAACAATACATAAAGAAACAAGCGCTATTCAGTATTATTTCACTGAATAGCGCTTCATATCATAGTTTAGTAAAAAACGCTATTCAGCATGAAAAAATACACACCGAATAGCGCATCATATACTTTGATATGACAGTAGTTATGTTATGTAGGCATAACTACCAAGATAGTATTAAGAAAACTAATGGTATCTTTCGGCAACTTTCCCCTTTATTAGTAATACGAGTGTTTCTACTCTTAACAGTTACTAACTACCATGAAAATTGCACCTCTATGTACATTATTAAATTATTTAGCGATGTTTTTATTTTTATGTAAGCTACCATTGTAACTTTAAAACAAAAAGCACCATTCAGCTGAAATTACTGAATAGCGCCTCATATCATTTGGATATGACAGTAGTTAAATTATGTGCACCTAACTCCCAAGTGTATTACTCCGTAATAAATAATACCTTTCGGCAATTTATACCTTCATTTAAGATATTGGCATTACGTACCTTTCCACTCTTAAACTACCTAATAAACTGCTCCTCTATATACGCAATATTAAGTTTTTACCTACTATAAATTCTACAGTATTTACCTGAATCCTGCAAGTTTTTTTTATTATTTTTAGCAGTTCGTTTAATTTATTGTGAGCTACTTAATTATATGGATATATTTTGTTTTTAGTTAAATATTTTAATGATTTATTAATCTCTGCACAACCACTTACTTCCAAAACAACTCTGGGTTTATGGCTTAGTTTTTTTATACAATTGTTTACTATATGCCAGTCTATATCTCCTTCGCCAATGGCTAAGTGGGCATCATAATCACTTTTATTATCGCTATAGTGTATATAGGTTATTTTATCTCCTAACACGTTAAACCAGTTTTCAATTGTCTCTTGAGAAAAGACATTTATATGAGCAATATCAAGGCATATATTAACATTGTCTAAATTAATATTCGTTAACAATTCTGAAAGATTTTGCGGATTTAAATCCCAAACATTTTCTAGCAAAATTTCTAGCTCATATTCATTGGCCATTTGGCTCCAAAACAAAGCAGCTTGTAACCAATTATCTTTATATTTTGGATTTTTAATAATTGAGTTAAAACCAGAGTGAAAAACAATAGAACTTGCGCCTAATTCTTTGGCGGTTTCTAAACCAATACGAACCTTTTCACGCGAAGCTCTTTTAATAGCTAAATCAGTACTGGCAACAATAATATCAAAAAAGGCTCCATGTAAACTAATATTGCTGCTAAATTGTTTTAAATGATGTTTATAAAAATCTTTTCGGTAATTATATTCTGTTATATCATTTAACACAGCAGGAGATGCAAAGTCACCGAGTTCAAATGACAACCCGCTAGTGTTGGCTAAGTTTAAGTACTCTGTATAAGTTTCTACACGTGGTTGAATAAAAATGTTATTCACTTTATCCTCCTCGATTCTTTTATTTTATATGTTTAGCTTATCACATATTATATAATCATTCTATGAATAATAATTTTCATTTAATAAATGTTTTAGAGATTTTTAGCAACTAAAATTTTCAGCTAATATTTTAGGTATTTCTCTCAATATATTTATGCAAATATGTTAGAATTAAAGCAAAATAAATAAGAGGTGAACTATGAAAAAATTATATTTTGTTCGACATGGCCAATCTATATATAACGCTCAAAAAAGATATGCTGGAAGCTTAGATGTTGAGTTGAGTGAACTTGGAAAACAGCAAGCACAACAAGTTGGTGAAATTCTAAAAAATTTAGATATTGATATTATTGTAGCTTCATCTCAAAAAAGAGCCCAGCAAACTGCTAATATTATAAACAAGTACTTAAATTTACCCCTTGAAACCGATAGTGATTTGCGTGAAATATGTGTTGGTTTATATGAAGGACTTACAAGAGAAGAAAGCCAAGCTAAATACCCTGAACGTTGGAAACAGGGCCTTAATTCATCGTTTACCCAAGCCATTCATGAGGGAGAATCTGCTCAAGAGGTTCAAGATAGGGTATTTGCAGCATTAGATAGAATAAGTGAAAAACATAAAGAAAAAAAGGTATTAATTGTTGCTCATGGCTTTGTAAGTAAAGCTGTTAATAGGTACTTTAATAGAGAAATTACTGACGAAGAGTTTTTTAGTTATATTATAGATAATTGTACGGTAGTAGAGTTTAGTAAGTAATAATCAGCTAAATTTCTTTAACTTGTAAAGCACGGCATACTCAAAAATGGGTTCGCTCGTGTTTTTTTGTCTCTATACACTGACTATATAAGCTTTGTATGCTAATTGCTAAAAGAAATTCTAGCGTATAATCAATTATAATGTTACAATTTAAGTATATTTTGCTAATTATTAATAACTATAAGAGGTTAGTATAACTATGCCACGAAAATTATTTTGTCAATTACATCCTATCACCTATAAAATATCACAGTATAAAGGTATCTTTTTAAGAAAACTGCTTTGGTTATCCAAAAGCAAACTGTATGCTAACAATTATAACACTGAAAAATTACCACAAATTGTTTATAAACATAAATCACTTATAAGGCGAAAATTAGGTAATGTGGATATGCAACTGCAAGAAAATAAAGCAGTTAATTTAGCTTTAGCCACTCCAAGCATAACTGGCATTGTTATAAAACCAAATCAAATATTTTCTTTTTGGAAACTAGTAGGTAACTGTACAGCTAAAAAAGGTTATAAAGAAGGCTTAATTATTAAAGGCAATAATATTAGTAAAGGCATTGCTGGAGGTATGTGTCAATTTACAAACTTAATTCACTGGATGATTCTACATAGCCCCTTACAAATAATAGAACATCATCACCATAACCAGCTAGATATGTTTCCGGATTATGGCAGACAAATACCCTTTGGCACAGGCACCTCCATTATGTATAACTATAAAGACTATCAGTTTATAAATAATACCGATAAAAGCTTTCAGTTAATAACCTACACTACAGATAAGCATTTATGTGGAGAGCTACGCAGTGATCAAGAGTTAAATTTAAGTTATCATGTTGTAGAAAAAGAGCATTACTTTATGAAGTTAAAAAATAAGTATTACAGACACAATAAGATTTTTAAAAAAGCCATTAACAAAACTACCGGCAATATAGTAAGCGAAGAGTTTATTTTAGAGAATAACTCGTTAGTTATGTATGATAGCAAGTTTATAGCAAAAGATAAAATTAAGATTATAGAGTAATTTAAACAGGACTCGAAAGATCGAGTCCTGTTTTTTATCTTTTTTTATTTAGTATTGCTTTTAATACATTATAACGTTCATTATCAATTGAGATATTTTCTCTTTGTTTAAGGTTTCTTTTTTTTATGAAATAGTTTATTCCCATTAAGAGTATAACAACTGCAACAGGTCCCATAAGTTTATTAAAGCCAATAACATATTCGGCTGTTTTGCCTGTTATAGACTGAGCTAGGGCAATCACATAATAACCTTTAAATAAATATACAGCTGCTACTGCATAAGTTGCTATCATCAATAAAAATCTTGAAGTTTTGTAGTAGGAGTGAACTCCTACAAAAAGCTCAAATATAGAGTATCCAACATAGCCTATTAAGGCTAGTAACATAGTATAAAGCGGTAAAAATAGCCTTTCTTTTTGCTTGACTATTTCACCCTTACCCATTCTTAATTCATAGGATGACCAAGTTCTTAGGTTATCACCTTTGTAAAGATTTAATTGCATATATAGTGCCGCAAAAATCCCTAAAAGAATAAGTACTATAAGTATTACTAAACCTCTTTTTTTAAACACTTTAGGCATTAGTATTTTTGTCTCTCTGCTTTTGAACATCTAACAAAGTGTCCTTTAGAAACTTCTACTAAGCTAACTTCCTCATTTTTACCATACTTATGCATAGATGCACTATAATTAATGTGTTTACGCTTTTTCTCATACTCTGGATTAGGATGAGGTATAGCTGATAATAATGATTTTGTGTATGGATGTAAAGGATTTTTATAGAGCTCATTAGCATCAGCAACCTCTACTAATTTTCCATAATACATTACCCCAATTCTATCCGAAAAATACTTTACTACAGATAAGTCATGGGCAATAAATAAGATTGATAAACCTAGCTTTTTCTTAATACGATTCATTAGATTTAAAACCTGAGCTTGCACCGATACATCAAGAGCAGAAACTGGCTCGTCTGCAATAACTACCTCTGGATTAGTTATTAAAGCTCTGGCAACACCAATACGCTGTCTTTGCCCACCCGAGAATTCATGTGGATATCTTGAGGCATGCTCTTTTGTTAAACCTACTACATCAAGCATTTTATAAATCATGTCCATCATCTCTTCTTCAGAAGTACATAATCTATTAATTCGTAAACCTTCGCCTATAATCTCTTTTACAGTCATACGAGGGTTTAATGATGCTACGGGGTCTTGAAAAATCATCTCAATACCACGGGTAGCGTTTCTGCGCTCTTTGTCCGACATTTTAGCTGCAATATTTTTACCTCTAAAAATAACCTCTCCAGCTGTAGGCTGGTAAAGTCTAATTATCCCTCTACCTGTGGTAGTTTTACCACAACCAGATTCGCCTACTAAACCAAATGTTTCGCCTTTAAAAATATCAAAGCTAACATCATCTACTGCTTTAACTGTAATTTTGCGTTTACCTGTACCACTAGTAAAGTATTGTTTTAATCCCTTTACCTCAAGAACCTTATTATTGTAATCAATTGTTGATCCTTTTCCAAACTCACCACTTTGATAACTCTCATTATTATTTATAAAGTCTTTTTTAGTTACACTTGGCGCCTTAGGATGCATTAACCAAGTGCTAGCAACATGGGTATTAGAAACTTTAAATTCAGGTGGTTGCTCCTCAAAGTCTAGTTTTAAGGCAAACTGGTTTCGGGCTGCAAAAGCATCACCTTTAGGAGGAAACAACATATTAGGTGGCGTACCCGGTATAGCATATAGCTCACGCTGAGTGTCAGTCTCTAAATCTGGCATTGAAGCCATTAAAGCCATGGCATATGGCGTTTTAGCATTATAGAATATATCTTCTACTGTACCTTTTTCTACAATCTTTCCGGCATACATTACAGCTACTGTATCTGCAACATTGGCAACAACACCAAGGTCGTGGGTAATAAATATTACTGCTATATTTCTTTTTCGTTGAATTTCTTTTATTAACTCAAGAATTTTAGATTGTACAGTTACATCTAAAGCCGTAGTAGGCTCATCACAGATTAAGACTTTAGGATCCATAGCTAATGTTGTAGCTATAACAATACGTTGACGCATACCCCCCGAAAACTGAAATGGATATTGTTCATATCTTTTTTCTGCATAAGGAATACCTACGTCTTTCATAAGTTGAATGGCTATTTCTTTAGCCTCATCTTTGGCAATTCTTTGTTTTATTCTTAAGGCCTCCGTAATCTGTTTACCTATTTTCATTACTGGATTTAAAGACGCTAGTGGATCTTGAAAGATCATGCCAATCTCAGAGCCCCTAATGTTACACATCTCTTTTTCGGTTTGCTCTAAAAGATTTTTTCCTTCATATAAAACTGAGCCACTTTCAATATTAGCATTTTTGGTTAGTAGCCCCATTATTGTTTTAGCTGTAACTGATTTGCCTGAACCAGATTCACCTACTATGGCTAATGTTTCACCATTTTTCACATTAAACGAAACGTCTCGAACAGCATGCACTTTGCCACTAAATGTATTAAATGTTACATATAAGTTCTTTACTTCTATAGCATAATTACTCATTATTTTCACCTCTTTTCTACTCTATACCACGTTGGGTAGGATCAAACGCATCACGTAATCCATTACCAAAGAGGTTAAACGAAATCATGAGCAATGATATTACTAGTGCAGGGAACAATGTTAAATGTGGAAATTGAACTAAAACCTTTTGCCCCTCCGCTAACAATACCCCAATTGATGGCTCAGGAGCCTGTACACCTAAACCCAAATAAGCCAAAAACGACTCACTAAAAATAGCTGAAGGAATAGCTAAAGCCGCTTTAGTAATTAAAATACCAATTGCATTAGGCAAAATATGTCTAAATATTAAGGTCATATCTTTAGCACCCAAAGTTCTTGATGCTAATACATATTCCATTCGTTTATATCTGTAAAACTGAGCACGAATCATGCGGCTCATGCCAATCCATCCCTTTAGACATAGTGCTAAAGCTATTGGCAAAATACCAGCACCAAAATAAAGGATAAATAAAATCATTACTACTGTTCGTGGTACACCGTTTAACACCTCCGTAAAACGTTGCATAACAAGGTCAACTGTACCACCATAGTAGCCTGATATAGCACCATATACTACACCAATGAAAATATTAACCAGCATTGAAATTAAAGCAATTAGCAATGACACACGTGTTCCACGCCAAATTCTGGTCCATTGGTCTCGTCCAACATAATCTGTACCAAATAAAAAATATTTATCTTTAACGCCACGGTAGGCATAATCATCGAATTTAATATCTGCCATTTTTACGCCGTACATCTCATACTCTTTTACAACTTTAATAATACTATCTTTATATTCTGTATCAATTTTCGAAGCTCTAACTCGCTTTTCTCTTGTACCATCAAATATACCAAGTTTCTCTATCCCAGGTATTCGGGCTGGTAAATAAGCTAAGTCTATTCTCTGTTCTCTAAAGCTGTATTTAGTCATACTTGGTCCTATTAAAGCCATCATAACAATGACAATTATAATTCCCGCTGCTATAATTGAAGCTTTATTTTTTCTAAACCTGATACCAGCATCCTTAAAAAAACCTACTGGCTCTGTTTCGAACTTATCGTCTTTGAGCTCTTGTTGAGCAGAGTGGGCAAAGGTAAATTGGTCATCTGTATATTTCTTGAGGTCTTTACTCATTAGCGTTTACCTCCCATTCTAATTCTTGGGTCTATAACTCCATACGATAAATCTACTACCAAAATTGTAACTAAACTAATGATCGAATAGAATAATAGCACAGCCATAGATACTGGATAATCTTGGGTAAAAATTGAGCTAACCAATAATGGCCCTGTACCAGGTATAGCGAAAATATTCTCTATTACCAAAGAACCACCTAATATTCCCATAAATAAAGGAATAACCATATTGGCAAGAGGTATAAATGAGTTTCTCATAGCGTGTCTAAAAATAGCCTGGTACTTATTTAATCCTTTTGCTTTTGCTAACTGCATATAGTCTGCATTCATGCTCTCAGCCAACTCAGCACGTACATAACGAGTTAAACTAGCAATACTACCTAAAGATAAGGCAATTATAGGTAATATCATAGAGTGAAACTTCTTTAAGGTTAAAACAGTACTTTTATCTAAAACTATTGGAAACCAGCCCAGTTTAAATGCCAATGTATACTTCATTAATGAAGCAAATACAAAGCTCGGAACAGAAATTGCAATTACAATCAGTACATTCATTATATGATCATATAAGGTATTCTTTTTTAACGCTGTTGTTACTCCAAAAAGAGTAGCAAACGGTAGAATAATAAAAAGTGAAAATACATTTAACTGTAATGTTATAGGCAGTTTTTCTGATACCATATCAACTACCGGTCTTTGGGGTTGCATTGCTAAACTAACTCCAAAATCTCCTCTAAGCATGTCTTTTAAATAATAACCATACTGCACAATAAGGGGTTCATGCAAGTGGTATTTTTCCTCTACTATTTTTACCATGCCATCAGGCATTTCATCTGTGTTCATAAAAGATCCGGGCATCATTCTAATAGTAAGAAATGATATAGTAACAATTAGAAATAAAGTAATAAAAATAAGTACGATTCTTTGCATAGCATATCTAAGCATTTTCTATCCTCCTATTTTTACAAATTGAATCAAGTTAGAGTGTTTATCTTACGATAAACACTCTATTATTTATTACTTATTCCCCTATGTCCATTGGATCTAAATTTGCTTCATATTCTGCAAATCCAACCCCTGGAACATACTCATCTACCAGTAAGTGAACTCTATCTGAGAATAGATATGGAGTTCTACTTTCATAAAGTGGAATGTGAGTGCAACTATCTAACATGATTTTTTCCATTTGAGCTAGTTTATCTAAACGAGTTTCTGCATCGATTGTGGGTTCCATGATTTCTTCATATAATTTGTCATACTCAGCATTTGCAAATGTACCGTGTTTACGTGCATAACTAGATGTATAAACTTTCATACCACTGTATGGATTTAGTCTACTGCCAGCCCAGCCACCAAAGCCCATATCAAAGTTTTTGGCTCTTAATTGCTCGTAACATACTCTCCAAGGCATACCTTTTAACTTAATATCTAGTCTGTCTGAACCAAAGAGTACTTCAAATTCTTCTTCAATTACTTCTGCCATAACCTTCATATTATTAGAGTCTTCGAAGTATAAAATTTCAACTTCCATCTTTTTGTTTCCGTTAGCAGCATATGCTTTATCAAAACAGCTTTTAGCGTAATCTAAATCAAGGCTATAGTTTTCAGAGATATTAGCCTTAGCCTGTTTTGTATCGCGATAAAAAACTTTAGTCTCTAGGTTTGCTACCTTAGCTGAAGAAATATAGTAGTTTGCTGGAATATGTGTTTTATAAATATCCTTAGCAATTTTTTCTCTAGGCATAGCATAGAACATAGCTCTTCTAAAGTTAATGTCATCTAAGAATTTTTTATCTGATTTAGTATTTATATACATGTTTCTAATAGAGGTTGAACTAGCGTAAATTAACCCTGGGTGATCTTCATATTTATCAAAATCACTACCAGATATAGTACAATAATCAGTCTCTCCAGTTTCGAATAATTGAACTATGGTATTATTGTCTTCACTTACTTGCTCAGTAATTATTTCTGGAACAAAGTGTTGAGCTCCACCGTAGTTTTCATTTTTAACATATTCTCTGTACTTATCACGTGTCCACTCAACTAATTTATAAGGACCAGATGAAGGTGTAGTCTCTACAGAAGTTCCATATGTATTTTCTGTTCTATCTGAATTAAAACATTGCTCATATAATTCTTCTTTAATTGGAGAAGTAGCACCACCACCAGCAAAAGCAGACATAAAGTCAAAATCAGTAACTTTTTGCTCAATTGTAACTACGAGTGTATTGTCATCAGTAGCTTTAACTCCAACCTCAGACCATTCACATTCACCAGCTAAGTACTTTTCACCATTTATAACCTTAAACTCGTCAATTAAGACATCACCACGACGGTTAGCTAGTTTTGGATCCATTAGAACTTTGTAAGTATACTCATAAGTGTGCGCAGTAATTGGTGTTCCATCACTCCACTCATTGTTGTTTCTGAGTTTAAAAGTCCATACTGTACCATCATCATTTCTTGTTGGCAAAGCCTCTGCATGCATAGGAGCAAACTTATATGTTTTGTTTTCTGCATCTAATACTAAGTCAAGTAAATTACCATTTATTAAGGTTAATACACGACTCTCAGCTGTATTGTTATACACTTGTTGATTGAGTGTACCAATACTGCTATTTGTTTTTCTAAAAATTAACTTACCCTTTACATCAGTGTTGGCGCTACTAGTACAACCTGTAACTGCAACCATCAACACTAAAGCAATTAACAATAACGAACATACCTTTTTCAAGATAACTGCCTCCTCAAATTTTTTTTATTTCAATATCAAGCAGAGCTTAATATTAAACTACTAATAAATAATTTTATTTATTATATTTTTAAACAATTATGTTTTTATTTAACATCCAAAATGTATAAAAAAATTATATATATTTTGTTAATTACTTGAGTAAAGTAGTTGTTTAATTTGATTATTATATTTAATTAATATGATATATGTAATTTTATGTAGTTCAAATTGATTGAAAATAATTATACTACACTAAAAACCTTTGTATATACTGTAATTATAATAATTTTGCTGGCAAGATATTTATTAATTATATAACCATATTATACTTTTTTAATATAACAAATAAGAATATAAGCTTAAAAACGATATAAAATACTATATTTAGGTATATATATAGGTAGTTTACTAATTAGTCACGCTGTTAACTAAACTAACTCAATATGTATACATGTATACAAAATACATCCATATAATTTCTTTTTATTGTTAAATTAATAACTATATACTAAAAAATTACCATTTAAAAACTAGTGCAATTGTTAACTATTTAAGTGCTTTAAACACAAAAAAAGACGTTAAATCAAACGTCTTTTTTTATTATTTAAATTACTATATAACAAAAGCTAAAAGATTTTAACAGTAGCTCTTTTAATTTTTATTCTTTAAAATGTTTTTTAAAACGTTAAAGCGTTGTCGATCTTGGCAATCATCAATTTTTTTATAATGTAGGTTATAAAACTTAATTATTTCATTTATGCCACACAGCAAAAATATGAAAATAAAAGGCCCCATTATCTCAAAGAATCCCATTAAAAACTCGCCTGTTTTGCTCGTTAGGATCATTGCTTGACCTATTACATAATAGGCTTTAAACAGGGCAATTATTGATATCATATACAGCAAAACCATTAACAGATAAAGTGGTGTGCTATAGTATGAATGGGTACCAATTAAAACCTTAAACAAGTTATATCCTAACATAAGGCCAACTGCTAATAACATACACCATATTGGTGAGTAAAACATATCATTTTGGTTAATTCGTTTTAGCACTTCACCTTTAAACTCATGAGGGGCATAAAAGTAGGGCTCCCCCTTATATAGCTTAGTTTGCATGTAGAGAGCTGAAAACACAGCCAATGTTATTACTATTACAAGGGTAATCAGTCCTATTTTTTTCATACCAATTTTCATTCCAATCTACTTTAGTTTTGCTAAATATCTTTTCATTTCGTCTTGGCAACAGCGTACAAAATGTCCTTGTTTGATTTCAACTAGTTCTACTTTTTTATCCTTATAATTATGCATTGAAGGATGATATTTAATTAGTTTTCTTGTTTTTTCATACTCTGGATTAGGATGAGGTATTGCTGATAATAATGATACAGTATAAGGATGTAAGGGGTTTCTGTATAGCTCCTCTGACTCAGCAACCTCTACCAATTTACCATAATACATTACGCCAATTCTATCTGAAAAGTATTTTACAACAGATAGGTCATGGGCAATAAACAAAATTGTTAATCCTAATCTCTTTTTTATGCTATTCATTAGGTTTAAAACCTGAGCCTGTACTGATACATCAAGTGCTGAAACAGGTTCATCAGCAATTACTAGTTCGGGATTTGTTATTAAAGCTCTAGCTACTCCTATTCTTTGGCGTTGACCTCCGGAGAACTCATGGGGATATCGTGAGGCATGTTCTCTTGTTAAACCTACAACATCCAGCATTTCATAAATAATATCCATCATTTCAGCCTCTGACTTGCAGAGTTTATTAATACGTAAACCTTCACCAATAATCTCTTTAACAGTCATTCTGGGGTTAAGTGAGGTAATTGGGTCTTGAAATATCATTTCAATACCTCTAGTAGAATCTCTACGTTCTTTATCTCGCATTTTTTGAGCAATATTTTTGCCTCTAAAGATAACTTTACCAGCGGTAGGCTCGTATAATCTAATTATTGCTCTGCCAGTAGTAGTTTTACCACAACCAGACTCACCTACTAAACCAAAGGTTTCACCTTTATAAATATCAAAGCTAATATCATCTACTGCTTTAACTACTAGTTTTCTTTTACCCCAGCCACTAGTAAAATGCTGTTTAAGACCTTTAACCTGTAAAACTTTATTTTTATAATCAATATGAGAGGCTTTGCTATAAGAGGCTTCTTCTTTCTCTTTATGGGCAATAACAAAGTCTTGTGGTTTAACCTCTGGAGCATCTGGATGTAACAACCAAGTGCTTGCTACATGAGTATCGCTAATCTTAAACTCTGGTGGTTGCTCTTCAAAGTCTACGTTTAAGGCAAATTGATTTCTGTTAGCAAAAGCATCACCTTTAGGTGGAAACAACATGTTAGGGGGGGTACCCGGTATGGCGTATAACTCCCGCTCCGTATCAGTT
This sequence comes from Clostridium sp. 'deep sea', assembly GCF_014931565.1. Taxonomy (NCBI): domain Bacteria; kingdom Bacillati; phylum Bacillota; class Clostridia; order Eubacteriales; family Clostridiaceae; genus Clostridium; species Clostridium sp. 'deep sea'. The sequence goes on along the minus strand of NZ_CP063353.1, from coordinate 3,253,789 downwards.
TCTAGGTCTGGCATTGAAGCCAATAAAGCCATTGCATATGGAGATTTAGGGTTATAAAAAATGTCCCTAACAGAACCCTTTTCAACAATTCTTCCAGCATACATAACTGCTACATTATCTGCTACATTCGCTACTACTCCAAGGTCATGGGTAATAAATATTACCGCAATATTGCGTTTTCTTTGTAGTTCCTTAATTAAGTCTAAAATTTTTGACTGTACAGTTACATCTAAAGCAGTTGTTGGTTCATCACAAATTAAAACTTTGGGATCACAAGCTAAGGTAGCTGCTATTACTATTCTTTGCCTCATACCTCCCGAAAACTGAAATGGATACTGATTATATCGTTTTTCAACTTGGTCAATTCCAACATCTGTCATCAGTTTTAAGGCTTTTTCTTTGGCCTCAGCTTTACTCATTTTTGATTTAAGTCTTAAAGCCTCAGTGATTTGTTTACCAATTTTCATAACCGGATTAAGCGAAGACATGGGGTCTTGAAATATCATACCTATTTCTGAACCACGAATATTACTCATTTCATTATCCGTATATTCTAAGATATTTTTACCTTCATAGATAATTGATCCTGCTTCTATATTAGAGTTTTTACTTAATATACCCATTATAGTTTTAGCTGTTACAGACTTTCCGGAGCCAGATTCACCTACAATTGCTAAAGTTTCACCCTGTTTCACCTTAAAAGATACATCTCGTACAGCATGCACCTTACCACCGTAAGTGTTAAACGTTACATATATATTATTTACTTCTATTGCATAACTCATTTTACCACCTCATTTCCTATTCAATTCCACGTAACGTTGGATCAAACGCGTCTCTTAAACCATTACCCAACAGGTTAAAGGAAACCATTAACACCGATATTAAAATGGCAGGAAACAAAGTTAAGTGAGGGTGATCCATTAAAACTTTTTGGCCGTCTGCTAATAATACACCAATTGAGGGCTCTGGAGCCTGAATTCCTAATCCTAAATAAGCTAAAATAGCCTCATTAAAGATTGCACCGGGTATTGCTAAAGCAGCCATGGTTATTAAAATACCAATAGCATTTGGCAGTATATGCCTAAATATTAAGGTCATATCTTTAGCACCCAAAGTCCTTGATGCCAATACATATTCCATTCTTTTATATTTATAAAACTGGGCACGAATCATTCTACTCATGCCGATCCAACCCTTCAAACAAAGCGCTATTGCTATGGGAACAATGCCCGAGCCATAGTATAAAATAAACAAAATAATAACTACTATTGTAGGAACACCACCAAGTATTTCAATAAAACGTTGCATTACTAAATCTACAGTGCCACCATAATAACCAGATATTGCTCCATACACTACCCCAATAAAAATATTTACACCCATTGCTATTACAGCAATTAAGAGAGATACTCTAACCCCTCTCCATAGTCGAGTCCATTGGTCTCTGCCTAAATAATCTGTGCCAAAGAGATAGTATCGGTCTTTAGCATTTCTGTAAGCATAGACATCGTATTTTATGTCCGCCATTTTTATACCACTTAGTTCATATATCTTTACTACTTCAACTAAGGACTCTTTATACTTTTCTTCAATACTGGTAAATCTGACACGTTGAATTTTAGTTCCATTAAAAATTCCTAAGTTTTCTAAACCGGGAATTCTGGCTGGCATATAGGTTAATTTAACGTTTTGCTCTTTAAAACTAAACTCATTCATGTATGGACCTACAAAAGACATTATTATAATAAAAGAGATTATAAAAAAAGCTACTACAGAGGCCTTGTTTTTTACAAAACGGATCATGGCATCTTTAAAGAAGCCAATTGGTTCAGTCTCAAATTTGTCATCTTTTAATTGCTGTTTTTTATCGTAGGCAAATTTAAACGGATTATTTAAATTTGGAGGAAGTTGATTATAGGTGCTCATTATCTCTTTCCTCCTATTCGTATTCTAGGATCAATTATGCCGTATGATAAGTCCACCAGTAAGATAGAGATTAAACCTATCCCTGAGTAAAATAGTAATACAGCTATGGCAACTGGATGATCATGGGCATTAATAGCAGATATCATTAAAGGCCCTGTTCCTGGTATTCCAAAGATCTTTTCAATAACCAAAGAGCCTCCTAAAATACCCATAAATAAAGGAATGATCATATTTGCTAAAGGAATAAATGAGTTTCTAATAGCATGACGAAATACTGCTTGTATCTGTTTTAAACCTTTTGCTTTCGCTAAAAGCATAAATTCCGAATTTAAATTCTCAGCTAGCTCAGCTCTAATATAACGGGTTAACCCTGCTATTGCACCAAAAGAGAGTGCTAATATAGGTAATATCATGGAATGTAATTTACTTAGAGTTAGTGTTTTTTCTGTTGTTATTAAAATTGGAAACCAGCCAAGTTTAAACGCCAAATTGTATTGCAACAAAGATGCAAATACAAAAGATGGTACTGAAATCATTACTACTACTAATACATTTATAAAGTGGTCATAGAATTGGTTTTTTTTCAGCGCCGTCGTTATCCCAAACAATGTTGCAAACGGTATTATTATTGCTAATGAAAATAAGTTTAGCTGTAAAGTAATAGGTATTTTGCTTCTTAAGATATCGAAAACGGGTACCTTAGGCTGTATTCCTAAACTAACTCCGAAATCTCCTTTTAATACATTTGTTAAAAAGTACTTGTATTGAACAATTAGTGGATCATTTATATGATATTTGTCTTCAATGATTTTGCGTATTTCTGCTGGCATCATTCTGTTTTTGATAAAACTACCTGGCATCATTCTTATTGTAACAAAGGCAATGGATACAACAAGAAATAAAGTTATTACTATGAGTAGTAATCTCTGTAGTGTATACCTAACCATTTTTACTGTTCCTCCAATATGATGTTTTCAATATTAAGAGTGTTCATCTTACGATGAACACTCTTATTGAATTTATTCGCCTTCAACTAGCGGATCTAACTCAGATTGATAAATAGCAAATCCTACTGCAGGATCATATTTACCACCTGTAATTAAATGAACCCTATTAGAGAATATCCACGCTGTTTTACTTTGGAATGTAGGAACAAATGGAATATTTTCGAACAACATTTGCTCCATTTCAGCTAAAGCGTTAAGTCTTTCTGTTGGCTTAAATATTAAATCACCTTTAACAGTTCTCTCATATAAAGCATCAAACTCGTCACTCATAAATTGATCCATTTTAATAGGCCAGTCTTTTGTATAAACAATCATATTAGACCAAGGGTTAAATCTACTTCCACCCCAAGCACCAAATGCAATATCATAATTTGCATTTTCCATGTCTTCATATTTTGTCTGCCATGGAACAGCCTTTAATACAACATCAATTACATCGGTACCAAACACCTGCTCTAATTCAAGCTCTAAAAACTCAACAATTCGTTTCATATTATCAGATGAATCTGAGTAGGAAAGTTCTACTTCCATTTTTCCATGCTCTGCAAATGCCTGTTGCATACATTCTTTCGCAAATGCTACATCATATCCGTTGTTTTTAGGCATAACTGCTTTGCCTTGCTCTGTATCACGATATAAAATACCGTTATCAGCATCAGCAATGATTGAAGTAGAAACAACATAAGGAGCGGGTACCGCAGTTTTTAAAATATCATTGGCAATTGTTTCACGAGGCATAGCAAAATACATAGCTTTTCTAAAGTTTATATCTGTTAAAAATGGTTTATCCTCTGACTTCATGTTAATAAATAAACTCCACACAGTAGATGAAGTACTAAACTTAATGCGTGGATCTTCAGCATATTTATCGTAGTCATCACCAGTTAAGCTTAAATAGTCTGTTTCGCCATTTTCGAATAATTGTAATCTTGTAGAAGCATCTTCTACTACTCGCTCTTCAACAGTAGTAGGAACATAATATTGGGCTACTGGGTAGTTTTCACGCTTTTCATATCTTCGGTATTGGTCTCTAACCCACTCAACTAGCTCGTAAGGTCCTGATGAAGGGGTAGTTTCAAATGTTGTTCCATAGTTATTTTCAGTTTTTTCTTCATTTAAGTAACATTGATTAAAGAGTTCTGTATGTATAGGAGATGTAGGACCTCCAGCCCAGAAATTCATGTAAAAATCTATTTCTGGAATAGCAAACTCTAGTTTTAGCTCTAGGGTATTTTTATCAAGAGCTTTAATACCTACTTCAGACCAATCAGCAATTTCACCTTTGAAGTATTTTAAGGCATTTAAGATGCTAACATCTTCAGTAAAGCTGGCAGTTCTGGTATTTGCTAATTTAGGATCTAATAAAATTTTATATGATTGCTCATAAGTTTCAGCAGTAATTGGGGTACCATCATCCCATGTTAAACCATCTCTAACCTTAAAGGTCCAGGTTAAGCCATCTTCACTTCTTGTTGGAAGATCCACAGCATGGTTTCCAATAATTTTGTAAGTTTCGTTTGGCTTATCGTAAATTGCCTCTAACAAGTTACCATAGATTTTACCCATAACAGCACTTTCAGCATTAGTTTCATAAATGTGCTGATTAAGAGTTGTTATTTTTGCACCTGTAATTCTTAAAACACGTGGCCCGTCATTATTTGGATCGTCTGGATCAGTTGCAACATCTTTTACACAGCCTGTTACAATCAATGTAAACATTAATACAATCAACAATAGTGGATAAAGTTTTTTCAAGAATAAACCTCCTTAAAGTTCTACATATTTCAATCGAGTTTACTCGATTAAACCAAAATAAATATCCATAGTAGTCTTTATTTTTATGTACTTTGGATTAATGTTGAGCTACTTATGTAATTCTGTTATATTAAATACAAAGCTAATAAAGGAGAATATAATGAAATACACACTTCCCTCGTCTACCATTCTTGCTGCTTTATATGTCTTATCTAATCCAGCTGCCAATTTTTTTAGCAATTTATCTAATATTTTTTTTATAGTTGGATTAATACATTTATTTATTGGACTTGCTATTGCTGTCAAAAACGGTGGACTATTTAAAGGTCTAAATTATTTCTGGTACAAAAACTTTATTCATAAAAGAAAACAATCTGGAGATACTGACGACCCAGAACTAGTTAAACCTATGAATATCTATGAGTTTACTCAAGAAAGATACAGTAAAAAGTATCAATACAAACACTTTTTAGTAATTGGCATAAGTGGCTTTGTGTTTGCTATTTTTATGGCAGTTATATAAAAAGTTACAACTTGTACATAACTATCACCTATATATATGCTAAGTTTAGGCTATTTATTAACTAGACGCCTGCGATATTTAATAATCTAAATTTACTAAATTGTCATACATAACAAAATATTCTGACAATTTAATTTAAAAAAAATAAAAGGATTATAATGCAAAACAGTTGCTTTTTTAAAGTGACTGTTTTTTGCTTAAATTTATTAAAATTATCTTTAAATATATATTATATAGTGCATATGAACAATATATATATTATACAACAAAATTCGAGGTATATAAAGATTCTTTTTACAGTTAGTTACATTTTAAGAGTAAAAAAGTTTAATTTTACACTTTATTTCTAATAATGTTGATATTTATTACAATTATATTTCACTATATATTGTAAATTAGTATTTTATATGTAAAAATATTAAACAATGAATAATATATTATTGCTACTATATTTTAAGTTTTTTATTGGATATTATGCATAGTATCAGCTATTATATTAACATTCTTTATTTTCATTAATATTGCGTATAAGTGAATAGTAATTTAAAAGAGTATTTTATTAAATTTTTACATTTTGTGATATAATTTATAGCAATAAATGAATAAATATCTGGATAGTTTTAGTTAGGAGATATAATCATGAAGAAAAAATTATTTTGTGAACTACACCCCATAACGTATAATATTTCGGTTTTTAAAGGGGTTTTGGTGAGAAGAATAAAGTGGGTTTTCAGCTGTAGAAAATACTCTCATATATATTTAAAAGAACACCTGCCTACAGTTGTTTACCAGCATAAGTCTCTTATTCGTAGACAATTAGGAGATGTTGATATGCAGCTTCAAGAGAATAAAGCTCATAATTTAGCTATATCTACTCCTAAAGTTAATGGAATATTAATAAAACCTAAAGAGGTATTTTCGTTTTGGCGTTTGGTAGGCAAATGCTCCAAATCAAAGGGTTATAAAGAAGGTCTGTTTATAAAGTTTAACAAAATCACTAAGGGTACTGGTGGTGGCATATGTCAGTTTTCCAATTTAATTCATTGGCTAGTTTTACACAGTCCTTTACAAATAGTAGAAAAACATCGCCATTTTCATGCTGATATATTTCCAGATAGTGGCAGAAAAGTTCCATTTGGTACGGGTACTTCAATTATGTATAACTATCTTGACTACCAATTTGTTAACAATACAAGTCAAACATTTCAGTTAGTTACATATATTAATAACGGTTATTTAGTAGGCGAACTTAGGAGTGAATCTGCAATAGTATATAATTATGAAGTAGTTGAGGAAGAACATTATTTTGAGAAACTAGGCAACGATTATTATAGACATAATAAGGTTTATAAAATAACTAAAGATAGCCATAATAATATTATCTCAAGAGAATTAATAGTGGAGAACTATGCCAAGGTGTTATATGACCATAAGTTTATACCAAGAGAGAAAATTTTAAACTAGTAGTTAAAGTTAATTACAAATTGTTTGACAGTAAAACTTTACATAACTGTCCATAGCGGAATCACACAAAGGTGATTCCCTACTGACGTACAATATTTACGAATCAATAACAACTAAAATAAAACTAGGTTTTGATATCCCAAAAGGTAAGCCCTTTTACTTTTAAACAAAAATTCCAAACTTGCAAAATGCAAATTTGGAACTTATTAATTTTATATAAATAATTAACTCTTTCTTTGAGCAATATCTGTACGATAAAACACACCTTCAAAATGTATTTTTTCAACTGCTTTATAGGCTTTTTTAATAGCCTCATCTTTGTTATCTGCTAAGGCAGTAATACCCAATACTCTACCACCGTTAGTTACCACTTTTGTGCCTGCTAATTTTGTACCAGCATGTAGTATTAAGGTGTCTTTTAAGTCTTGGTTTAAACCACTAATAACAAAACCCTTTTCATATTTGGTAGGATAGCCCCCAGATGCTAAAATTACACATACAGCCGTTTTTTTGGACCAAGTAAGGTTAATACTACCAAGCTCGTTATTAAGGCTTGCTAACATAATTTCTACAATATCAGTTTTTAATCGCGGTATAACTACTTGAGCCTCTGGGTCACCAAAACGGCAGTTAAATTCAATGACTTTAACTCCATCTTTTGTTAACATTAATCCGCCATATAATACCCCATTATAGGTTATGCCTTCGCTCTTAAGTGCTTGTACAGTTTTTACCATAATATTTTCTACAACATCATTGTATTGCTCTGCTGTTAAAAGCTTTGCAGGTGAAAAAGTACCCATACCACCTGTATTTGGCCCTTTATCGTTATCATAGGCTTGTTTATGGTCTTGGGCTGTTACCATAGGCAGTACTGTTTCACCATCTGTAAAGGCTAATAAAGATAACTCCTGTCCTTGTAAAAACTGCTCTATTACAACCTCACATCCAGCACTGCCAAAGGCCTTGTTCTGCATTATTTCTTTTAAGCTAGCTAACGCTTCATTGAGAGTTTTTGCTATAATAACACCCTTGCCTGCTGCCAGTCCATCTGCTTTAATTACTATAGGGAACTCTTGATTTATTAGATATTTTTTTGCTTCACAATAGTTTGTAAAAGCTCTGTAATCAGCCGTTGGAATACTATATTTTCTCATGAGATTTTTTGCAAAAGTCTTGCTCGCCTCAATCTGGGCTGCCTGTTTATTGGGCCCATATACTTTAAGCCCTTGGCTTTTAAAAATATCTACTATACCATCAGCCAATGGCTGCTCGGGACCAACTACAGTTAGGTCAATTTTATGCTGTAAAGCAAACTCTAATAAAGCCTCTTTATTAGTCGCTTTAATGTCAACATTGGTGGCTATTTGAGCCGTGCCAGCATTGCCTGGTGCTACATAGAGTTTTTTTACTAGTGGAGACTGAACAATTTTCCACGCTAGGGTATGCTCTCTACCACCACTACCAATTAGTAATATCTTCATACTTTCACCCCTTAGTGTTTAAAGTGACGAATACCTGTAAAGATCATCGGAATGTTATTTTCGTTAGCCTTTTCAATAGATAATTTATCTCTTATAGAACCACCTGGCTGAATAATTGCTGCTATTTCATGTTTAGCAGATTCCTCTACTACATCAGGAAATGGAAATAAACCATCTGAGGCTAAGATAGCACCTTTGCAATTTTCTCCAGCACGTTTAAAGGCATATTTTGCGGCATCAATTCGGTTAACCTGACCACAGCCCACACCCAAAGTTTGTCCATTTTTAACTACCACTATAGAGTTAGATTTAACGTGTTTAATAAGTTTCCAGGCAAATATAAAATCTTGATAGTGTTGATCGGTAGGTTTACTATTTGTAACTACCTGCCAGTCTTCATCTTCTGTTTTAAGGTAGTCACCATCTTGTACTAAATATCCGCCTAAAATTCTGCGAACCTCGGGTGCTTGGTCGGCACCTTTAGCCATGTTTTGCACCTCTAAAATTCGTAGATTTTTTTTCTTTTTAAATACTTTTAAAGCCTCTTCACTAAACTCTGGAGCTATAACTATATCTAAAAATAATTTAGTTAATTCTTTTGCTAAGTTCTCTTCTACTTTTCTATTAAGGGCCACTATTCCACCATATATTGAAACAGGGTCGGCATCATGGGCTCTTTTATAGGCAGTTAATATATCATCTGCCACTGCGGCACCGCATGGATTTGTGTGTTTTACTGCCACTGCAGCAGGTTTATTAAACTCAAGCACCATTCTTAATGCAGCATCAGCATCATTAATATTGTTATAGGATAAGGCTTTGCCTTGGTGTTGTTTACAGTTTAAAATACTGGCATTTTGGGAGTTTGTTGTATATACTGCCGCCTGCTGATGAGAGTTTTCGCCATAACGTAATTCTGCTTGTTTAGTGGCTGCAAAATTAATCTCCAGGGGAAATTTTACCTCACCTAAGTAATTTGTTATTAAAGAATCATAGTGAGCGGTATGGGCAAAGGCTTTAGCCGCTAAAGCCTTACGATCACTAAAACTTAAGCCAGCATCTTTAGCTAAAGCCTCTGCTATATTGTTATAGTCATTGGGGTCTATAATTACGATTACATCTGCAAAATTCTTGGCAGCTGACCTTAACATTGAAGGTCCACCTATATCTATGTTTTCAATAGCTAAGTCTAAAGTTACATTAGGCTTAGCTATGGTTTCGGCAAATGGATATAGATTACAAACAACCATATCAATTTGTTCAATATTATGTTGATTAATAGTACTCATGTGTTGTTTATTATCTCGTTTAGCTAAAATTCCACCGTGAATACTTGGGTGAAGTGTTTTAACTCTACCATCTAACATTTCAGGAGATTTTGTTACATCTTCAACTGCTAAAACTGGTATTCCTGCACCACTAATTTTGCGGTATGTTCCACCTGAAGATATTAGTTCAACACCCATATCATGTAGTTTTTTAGCGAACTCAATAATGTTTGTTTTATCATAAACACTTAGTAACGCTCTCTTAATCATTGTTACAATCCCCCTCATTTTTAGGTAAAATCTTTACTACTCTACCCTCAATTTTCAACCTATTATCAGCAAACAAGCCAATGGCCTTTTTGTACAAGTTATGTTCAAGCTTTAAAACTCGTTGCTGTAATGACTCCGCACTATCATCATTTAATACAGGAATAGCTTCTTGTAAAATTATAGGTCCTGTATCTACATTCTCGTTAATAAACATAATTGTAGCACCAGTACATTTAACACCATACTCTAATACCCTTTGGTGTACCCTAATTCCATAACAGCCTTTACCACCAAACGATGGCAGTAGTGATGGATGGGTATTCATTATTCTGTTAGCGTATTTTTTAATAAAATCTGGGCTTAAAATACTCATAAACCCAGCTAATACAACTAGGTCTATGTTATGTTTTTGTAGCTCAGCCATGATAGCCTCACTAAACTCTTGGCTACTATTATATTTTTTAGGAGAATACACTGCATAATTAATGCCTGCCTTTTTTGCACGCTCAATGGCAAAGGCTTTTTTTCGGGAGCTTAATACAAAGGCAACCTCAGCGTTTATCTCGTTGGCAGCACAGGCATCTATTATTGTTTGTAAATTAGTACCTCCACCAGATACAAATACAGCTAAACGAATTTTTTTACTCACTATACTGAACTCCTAATGTTCCAGTACTGACATTACCAATTACATATGCTTGCTGTTTTTCTTTATTGAGTTCAGCAAGAACAGTGTCTACCTGATTTTTGTTTACTGCTAATACTAAACCAATGCCCATATTATATGTTCTGTACATTTCTTGTTCAGCAATATTACCTGTTTGCTGTAGGTAATTAAATATTGGTAAAACTGGCCAACTACCTTTTGTGATATTTGCTTGTAAATTGTTAGGCAACATACGGGGGGTATTTTCGGTAACTCCACCACCGGTAATATGGGCCAAGCCATCTATTAAGTTACGCTCAAGTAACGGGAGTATATCTTTAACGTAAATTCTGGTAGGTTCTAATAAAGCCTCTCCTATGCTTTTACCAAGTTCAGGTACATAGGAATCAACTTTAAGCTCAGCTACATCAAAAACTACCTTACGCACCAAAGAAAATCCATTACTATGAACACCACTGCTTGCTAAACCTATTAACACATGTCCATCTGCTATTTGATTATTTGGTAACATGTTTTCTTTGTCAACAACTCCAACAACAAAACCGGCCATGTCGTATTCGTCTTTACCATAAAAGCCAGGCATTTCGGCAGTCTCTCCACCTACTAAAGCACAACCTGCTTGTTTACAACCCTCGGCAATACCAGTTACTAAATCTGTAACTTTATTAGGATTTAATTTTCCGGTGGCAATGTAATCTAGGAAAAACAATGGCTCTGCACCCTGTGCCAAGATATCATTGACACACATGGCAACTAAATCTATGCCAACTGTATCGTGTTTGTTGCAGGCAAAGGCTAGCTTTAATTTAGTGCCCACTCCATCAGTGCCAGAGACCAATACTGGGGTTTTATGTTTGGCAATATTTAAGGCAAAAGTACCACCAAAACCACCTAACTCAGTTAACACCTCAGGTCTAAAAGTTTGTTTTACAATATCCTTAATTTGATTTACTGCTTGATTACCAGCATCTACATCTACACCTGCATCTTTATACGACAGCTTTTTATTATTAATCATCGCCTATCCTCCCTGCAAAATAGTTTCCTGTAAAGCAGGCAGTACAATAATCAGTAGCTTGCCCTTTTACAGCCTTCATTAAACCCTCAATATTGATATAATTGAGGCTATCTGCTCCAATGTACTCACAAATTTGTTCTGGGGTATAACTAGCTGCTATTAAATCTTCATCATTAGGTATATCAATACCATAAAAACATGGACTAATATATGGTGGTGAAGAAACTCTAACATGAACCTCTTTAGCCCCTGCAGATTTAATTATATTAATTAATGATTTTATTGTTGTACCACGCACAATTGAGTCGTCTACCAAAACCACTCTTTTACCCTCAAACACCTCAGGTATAGGGCTTAGCTTTAGCCTTACTTTTAACTCTCTTTGCTCTTGGTCTGGAGCAATAAAAGTACGAGCAACATACCTGTTTTTAATTAAACCTTCGGTAAACTTAATTCCAGATTCTTCGGCAAACCCTACGGCTGCTGAACGCCCTGAGTCTGGTACAGGGGTAACAATATCGGCCTCAACAGGGTACTGTTTTGCTAAAACTCTGCCCATTTCTTCTCGTGTTTTATAAACACTTTTACCATTAATAGTTGAGTCTGGGCGAGCGAAATAAATATACTCAAATATGCAAAGGCCGCCTTTATTCTTTTTTTGAGCTATTTTTTTACTAGTAATGCCGTTTTCATCTATAATAACTAATTCACCAGGCTCAACATCTCGGATAAGCTCAGCACCTATGGTTGTTAAAGCACAACTCTCGGAGGCTAATACATAAGCCTCTCCTAATTTACCTAAACATAATGGCCTAATGCCATCGGGGTCACGTAAACCTATTAGTTTATTATCAAATATCATGGTAACACTATAGGCACCTTTTACTCTATTAACCACCTGTTGTAAAGCATATTCGGGACCTTTACAACGGTATCTGGCAACAATATTTAAGATGCACTCGGTATCGCTGTCTGTTTGAAAAAAATATCCCTCTTGCTCTAGCTCTCTTCTTATGGAGCCTGCATTTACTAAATTACCATTATGCGCTAAAGCCATTCCACCATTTAAATACCTAGCTACTAGGGGCTGGGCATTAATAATGCCTTTACCCCCAGCAGTTGAATAGCGCGAGTGTGCTACTGCTACAATATCTTTTTTTCGTCTTAAACTTGCTAAAACATCCTCTGTAAAAACATCTGAAACTAAGCCTTGTCCTTTAAAAGAAATTAAATCTTCTCCATCACTTACTGCAATTCCGGCACTCTCTTGACCACGATGTTGTAATGAAAAAATACCAAAGTAAGCCTTGCTTGCTAAATCAATGTTTTTACCATAAATGCCAAATACACCACACTCTTCAGCTAGTTTGTCTGTGTTTGGTTCATATAGCATGCAATAGCCTCCCTCCAACTACGTGTAACATCGCTAAGGGGTAAACTAATTTGGGCGTTATTTACGGTGAGCTTAAATGTCTCTCCACCTACAGTACCTAGGTTATAAACTGGCATACCATATTTGGCAGCTAAAGCCTTAACTTCGTTTAGCTTTGCTGGATCACAGCTTACAACTACCCGGGAGTGGCTTTCATTAAAGAGAATTACGTCATTACGTTTTCCTGTTAATTCAATGTTAACATTAACTCCTAATTTACCGGCAATTGCCTTTTCAGCTATACAACAAGCTAATCCACCATCGGAAATATCATGAGCAGAATTTAATAAGTTTAACTCTGCCGCTTTAATTAGGAGCTGTTGTAACTTCTGTTCGGTGTTTAAATCAACAACGGGTGGCATACCTGTTGTTAAATCAAAGACAGTCTTTAAATACTCACTGCCACCTAATTCGTGACCGTAATCACCTATTAACAAAATAACATCATTTTCATTTTTGAACTTTGCTGTTACAACATTTTTAACATCTTTTATTAAACCAACCATTCCAATTGAAGGGGTTGGGAATACTGCGTTACCATTTATCTCATTATAAAAGCTTACATTACCACCGGTTACAGGAGTATTTAAAACCTTACAAGCATCTCCCATACCACGTAAAGACTCTTTAAATGTGTAGAAAATTTCTGGTTTTTCTGGGTTTCCAAAGTTTAAGCAGTTAGTTATGGCTAAAGGCAATGCACCTGTACAAGCTACATTTCGGGCAGCCTCTACAACCGCAGCTTTTCCACCCTCATAAGGGTCAAGGTAAACATGACGAGGATTACAATCTGCTGTTAAGGCAACGCCTTTATTTGTACCCTTTATTCTAATTACCGCAGCATCCGAGCCAGGTAATACAATAGTGTTAGTTCTTACCATATGGTCATACTGACGATAAACCCATTCTTTACTGGCAACATTAGGGCTTTGTAAGACCTCTAAAAAGGCCTGTTGTAAGTCACTTGGCTCTTTTATTTCTTCAACACTCCACTTTTGCTTTTCATCGAGGTAGGCAGGTCTTTTATATTCAGCATTAATACTAGGAGCTTCATCTGCTAACAATGTAGCAGGAATATCTGCAACTACCTTATCTTCATAACGTACTCGTAAATGACCGTCATCGGTAACCTGACCAACAACTGTTGCATCTAAACCCCATTTTGTTAATATAGCTTCAACCTCTGCAATACGGTGAGGTTCAACAATAACTAACATGCGCTCCTGTGACTCAGATAACATTATTTCGTAAGGAGTCATTCCTGTTTCACGTAGTGGTACTTTACTTACATCTAAGTCTATTCCATTATTCTCTCTGCTAGCCATTTCACTGGCAGATGAGGTTAGTCCGGCAGCACCTAAGTCTTGCATTCCTACCACAACCCCAGCCGCTATCAGCTCTAAACAAGCTTCGATTAAAAGCTTCTCCATAAAGGGGTCGCCAACTTGAACTGATGGACGTTTATCTTCTGATTCATCACTAAGTTCCTCAGAAGCGAAGGTTGCACCATGGATTCCATCGCGACCAGTTTTAGCACCAATAAGCATAACAGCATTGCCAACACCAGAGGCAGCACCTAACCGAATATCTTCATGGTTAACTAAACCAACTGCCATAGCGTTAACAAGGGGGTTTCCTTGGTAGCTATCGTCAAAAAATACCTCGCCAGCTACAGTTGGAATACCTAAACAATTGCCATAACCAGCAATACCAGCTACAACTCCACTTAATAAAAATCGTACATGGGCATCTGCTATATTACCAAACCTTAGGCTATTTAAGGAGGCTATAGGACGTGCACCCATGGTAAATACATCTCTAACAATTCCGCCTACCCCTGTTGCTGCTCCCTGATAGGGTTCGATTGCAGATGGGTGATTATGACTCTCCATCTTAAATACAATAGCTTGGTTATCACCAATATCTACAATACCGGCGTTTTCACCTGGTCCTTGAATAACCTGCTCACCTTTAGTTGGCAGCTTTTTTAGCTCTGGTCGAGAGTGTTTGTAACTACAATGCTCAGACCACATTACAGAGAATATACCCACCTCTTCATAGGTTGGTTTACGACCTAATAAATCGCAAATACGTTTATAATCTGCATCATTTAAACCCATATCACGCCAAACTTTTTTGGCCTCTATATCTATTGTTTTCATTATCTTTCACCCCAGTGCTTTAAGATTGAGTCAAATATTACTTTGCCATCAGCTGAGCCTAAAGCTATTTCAGAAGCTCGCTCTGGGTGAGGCATCATTCCGCAAACATTGCCTTTTTTATTGCAAATACCAGCAATATTGTAGATAGCGCCATTTGGGTTTGCCTCTTTAGTAACTTCACCATTTTTATTTACATAACGTAATAGAATTTGACCGTTTTTCTCAAGCTCTTTAACTGTACTTTCATCTGCATAGTAGTTACCATCCATATGAGCAATAGGTACATTGATAAGTTGGCCTTCTTCTGCGGCACAGGTAAATGGTGAATTGTTATTTTCAATTTTTAACCAAACATGTTCACATCTAAACTGCAAGTGATTATTACGCAATAAAGCACCTGGTAATAAATTGGCTTCTGTTAAAATTTGAAAACCATTACAGATTCCTAATACGTAACCACCACGAGCAGCATGATCAGCAACCTCTTGCATAATATTAGCAAAACGAGCAATAGCACCCGAGCGCAGATAATCACCGTATGAAAATCCACCTGGAATAACTATTAAATCGTATTTTTTGGAAAACTCTTTATCTGCGTGCCAAATATAATCTGTTTCCCAGCCCATAACCTCTTTGCAAACATGCATTGCGTCCGAATCACAGTTAGAGCCTGGAAATACTACTATTCCTGCCTTCATAATTACGCTCCAACAAACTCTATTTTATAGTCTTCAATTACAGGGTTAGCTAAAAGCTTATCACACATTTCATTAACTTTAGCTTTGGCAACATTAATATCTTTAGCCTCTAATGAAACCACTAAATATTTTCCTACTCGGATATCTGTTACGGTGTTGTATCCCATAGTGTGCAAAGAGTTTTTAACAGCTGTTCCTTGGGCGTCTAATACCCCCTGCTTAAGTGTTACAAATATTCTTGCTGTAAACATTAGTTCTTTCCTCCTGTAACTCTAGCTAATACCTCTTGATAAGCCTCTTCAACTCCACCTAAATCTCTACGGAAACGATCTTTATCTAATTTTTTTTGAGTTGTTGCATCCCAAAAACGACAAGTATCTGGCGAGATTTCATCTGCTAAAATAATTTCGCCATTAAAGCGACCAAACTCTAGTTTAAAATCTACTAAAGTTATATTAGATTTTAATAGTTCTGCTTTTAAAATTTCATTAATCTGTAAAGCGTATTGAGAAATAGTTTCAATCTCTTTATCTGTTGCTAAATTCATTATGTGAATGTGATCACGATTTATAATTGGATCACCTAGTTCATCGGATTTATAACAAAACTCTAATACGGGCTGACTTAGTTTTGTTCCTTCTGTTATACCAAGTCTGCGGCTCATACTACCGGCAGCAATATTGCGAACAATAACCTCAGTTTTAACAATTTCAACAGCCTTAACTAACATTTCACTGTCATTAATTAACTCATTAAAATGAGTAGGGATACCCTTTTCTTCGAGTAATAAGAACCAGTATGCAGACATTTTATTATTTACGACACCTTTACCAGCAATAGTTCCACGCTTTTGAGCATTAAATGCTGTTGCATCATCTTTATACTGAATCCAATATACGTCTGGTGAATCTGTTTTAAAAACCTTTTTTGCTTTACCTTCATATAATTGCTCTAATTTGTTCATAAATTTATCCTCCGATTCCTTTAGTTTAATCCTACACGTTCAAAAATTGTATCTACATTTTTTAAGTGATAAGCATCTTCAAAAAATGCGTTTAACTCAGCAGTTGTAAAGTGTTTCATAATATCTTCATCTTTTTCAAGTAACTGCTTAAACGGTATTTGCTCTTGCCAAGAAACCATGGCATTACGCTGAACCATATCATAAGCCTCTTCACGACTTAAACCTTTATTAATTAGGTTTAATAGAATTCTTTGTGATGAGGTTAAACCCTGACTAATGGCAATATTGCGACGCATATTTTCTGGATAAACATGAAGATCCTTAACGATTGTGGTAAATAGGTTTACCATATAGTTAACTAAAGCAGTTGCGTCTGGAATAATGATGCGCTCTACTGATGAATGAGATATATCTCTTTCATGCCAAAGGGCCATGTTTTCAATAGCTGATGAGGCGTAACCCCTTAAAATTCGAGCCATTCCTGTTATACGCTCACAACGAATGGGGTTACGTTTGTGAGGCATTGCTGATGAGCCTTTTTGGTTTTTACGGAAAGGCTCTTCTACTTCTCGGCACTCGGTTTTTTGCAAACTACGCACTTCGGTAGCAAATTTCTCCAGTGAACCACCAATTATTGCTAAGGTAGTCATCAACTCTGCATGTCGATCTCTTTGCAATGTTTGGGTAGAAATAGGGGCAGGTTTTAAACCCATTTTTTCACACACATATTCCTCTACAAAGGGAGGTATATTGGCAAAGGTGCCAACTGCACCAGACATTTTGCCATAGGCTATTGTTTCACGAGCGTTTTCTAAACGTTTAATATTACGCTTAAGTTCGGCATACCATAAGGCAAATTTTAAACCTAAGGTAGTTAGTTCAGCATGTACACCATGTGTTCTGCCCATCATAACAGTTTTTTTATGCTTTTTGGCTTGTACAGCTACAACCTCAGTTAAATTATTTAAGTCATTAATAATAATATCTACTGCCTCAACAATTCTACTAGATAAAGCCATATCTACAACATCTGTTGAAGTTAGTCCATAGTGAACCCAATTTTTTTCTTCACCTAACGACTCAGATACACAGCGGGTAAAAGCTCAGATAACAGCGGGTACGTCGTGACGAGTCTGTTGTTCTATCTCTAAAATTCTAGCTACTGTAAAAGTAGCTTTTTCTCTTATTTTGTTTACATCTTCTTGGGGTATATGTCCTAATTCAGACCATGCCTCACAGGCATAAATTTCAATATCTAACCATGTTTTAAACTTATTTTGAAGAGTCCAAATTTGCTTGATCTCTGGTCTGGTATATCTTTCTATCATCTTAGTTCATTCCTTCTACGTAGGCTTCAACACCTATTCGTTGTAGTTTTTCATTTTTTTCCATAGCTTTTGTTGCTGTATCTAACTTATGCTGTTTTACTTTTTTAGATATCTCTGGATACTTAATAGCTAAAATCTGCATTGCTAAGTAAGCTGCATTCCTAGAACCACCAATAGCAACTGTAGCAACTGGAACCCCAGGTGGCATTTGCACTATAGAATACAGAGCATCAACACCATCTAAAACTTTAGATTTTAATGGAACTCCAATAACTGGTAAGTGGGTGTGAGCAGCAACAACACCTGGTAAATGAGCAGCCATACCTGCAGCTGCAATAATAACATCGATACCACGATCAGCGGCAGACTGTGCCCACTGAGCAGTGTTATGGGGTAATCTGTGGGCTGAAGAAACTAAAATTTCATAACTTATATCATGTTTACTTAGGACATCACAACATTTCTTCATTTCTGGCAAATCGGAATCACTACCTAAAATAATGCCAATTTTATTACTCATTTATTGCCCTCCTACAACATTTAATAATTACATGTTAATTATAAAAAACTTAAATTTCATAGTCAATAAAAAACACGAACTTTATTTTTTTATATTTTTGTAATGTTCGTGTTTTGCTGTGTTCCAAGGCTTTAAAGCGCTATAATAACCCTTAATTATTCGATTTATGTTTTTTACTCATTATAGTTACTATTCTCTTTTTAATCTTTTAATAAACATACTAAGTTAAGCTAGCTGAATATTAAGTATTAACTTGCTTTTGCTAACTAAAAAAACAACCAAAGGAATCTTGGTTGTTTTAGCTAGCTATAATTAATATTTGCTTTGTTAAATATTTTTAATAGTTATTTTACATTGTTGCGCTTAGCAATTAACTTACAAATAGTTTGACCTTTTTCGGAAAATTTTTGTTCATACTCGGTCTTTACATTATCTGCTGCTTGCTCGCTATGGTGTAAATCATAGGTTTTAAATATAACCTGCCAGTTATGCTCTGTCATTTCTTCTATAGTAAAATCAAATAAAGCTACGTTATCTGTTTTAAAGTGTATTTCACCATTTGGCTTAAGTATTTTATCATATAGCTCTAAAAAAGTATGGTAAGTTAAACGACGTTTAGCATAGCGTTTTTTAGGCCAAGGGTCCGAAAAGTTCAGAAAGAGTCTATCTATTTCATGTTCTTCAAAAATATCTAATAATTTAACGGCATCCTCTCTTACTAAAGCAACATTGTTTATGCCCTCGTCATTAAAACGTTTAATAGCCCTAACAACCACCTTGCTGTATTTTTCAAAGCCAATAAAATTAACATTAGCATATTTGTGCATCATGCCTGCAATAAAACCTCCAAAACCCATGCCAATTTCGAGCCATAGGGGGTTATCGTTATTGAAATACTGTTGCCACTGACCCTTCATATCTGTGGGGTTATCTATAACTAATGGGTGTTTTCCTATTTTTTCTTGCTGATTTTTTATACCACGTAAACGCATTTTGTGACCCACCTTATTTCATTTTCCTTTTTATTTTAACAGAAAAATGTAGTGAGTGCATGTGCTACTTGTTACTATTCTATTTATTGTTTATAACAAATTGAGTTATGTCTTTAAGTAACTGTTCACTACATTCATACATGCCATCTACTTCAACTTTATACAGCCATTCTTTCCACAAATCTGTTTTTCTTAGTTTTTGATAAATATCGAAGTGTATAGTTTTAGATACCCTAAGATACTTTTCTCCTATTTCTAGGATAAAAGGATTATTTCTATTACCATCTTGATTTTGAAAGATGTTTATATAAAACTTTGGTTTAAAATTTTCTTGTTCACTCACTCTCTTAAAGTTATGGTTTCGCATGAGCTCTGTAAAATTATTTACACTTTCACCACTATAAAATTTATCTGGTAAAACATCTTCTGAGATATTTATTTCGGATATTTTGCCTCTTCTGCCTAAAAAACTCGTTAAAGTACGTGGCAGGCTTATTAAATCTTTAACTAAACTGTGGGCATGTTGTGCTAATAAATCAGCATTTGGGTTATCTAACTCAATATCTTTAATCCAGGGGCCACTATTAATTTTTCCGTAAAAAGTTGTACTATGCGATGTATAACTTAAATTAGTGTAATCAAGCTCATTCTCATTAATGTTTTTGTCAGCTTTTTGCCAAACTTGGTAATAGGATTTTAACCACTGTTTTTCGGTTGCAGTTAATTCAACTTTATTTTTAAGAAAAGTTAAATAGCTATTTGTGCTTTTTACAATAACCTCATGTTTGTCTGTTAACAGTGAAGCTAAGTTATACTGTTTAAAGCTAAAGAGCTTTTTCCACTTACGGCTCATATCCTTTGAGCGAATAAATAATCGGGTTTTAAACGCTAATTGAGTATTATAAAGCTCACTGTTTAACGAATCTAACAAACTTAACTGCTCATTATTAATAACTTCATTAAATAAAGCACTACGAATCTGTGGATTATATTGACGGGCTAAATACTCTTCTGCAACACCATTTTCAATTAAAACATTTTGATTATTTGAATAAACTAATGCAACAATAGTGATAATTATTACAAAAACTAAAATTGCTAATATTGCCTTGGGATATGCTAGTTTGTTTTTTAAGTTGTTTATTATCTGCATACTTTTTTTCCTCATTTCCTTTTAAACTGAACTATTAATATTATTGAACTCTGCGCTATAGCGGCGGTACGCATGCAATGCGTACCCTACATGAGGTGATTTTCTTTTACATTAACATAGGGGACGTGTACCGTTTTGTTATAAGGTAATACTCTGGCAATGGGTTTTCTTTGTTATGTAATCTTGATATCAATGATTAAATTATAATTTATAATCGTAATTCTATACTATACCGGCGGTACACATGCAATGCGTACCCTACATAAGGTGATTTTCTTATATTTAAATTAGTTATAAGACCTTAATGTGGCAATGGGCTTTTTTTGTTATCTAATCTTGATATCATGATTAAATTATACGTAATTCTATACTATACCGACGGTACGCATGCAATGCGTACCCTACATGAGGTGATTTTCTTATATTTAAATTAGTTATAAGACCTTAATGTGGCAATGGGCTTTTTTTGTTATCTAATCTTGATATCATGATTAAATTATACGTAATTCTATACTATACCGGCGGTACGCATGCAATGCATACCCTACATGGGGTGCTTCTTATCATTAGGTTTTAAATTACTTGGATTGTAACAATCTAATAACCACTTTTGTTGATTAGTATCTATGTAGTTCCAAATTTTTTGGTACTGTTTTTCATTAAGAATAATGTGATCATGAAACGATTTCTGCCATATGGTATGTAGGGCAGAATTTTTATGCATCCCGTTTTGTTTTAAGGTATTACTCTGGTAATAAGCCCATATCTCTTTTGTAATAGCAGATTTAAAGGATTGAATTATTTTTGATATTTGTGACTTTGTACTGTCTACCTGCGGAACGCATACAATGCTTTCCCTACACAAGGCAAGTATCATATGTATGTGATTAGGCATGATAATATACTTAACTATCTTTACACTGTTAGATAGTTTGTCTATTCTATTGATGTGTTTCGCTACAATCATTCCATATTTGTTAAGTATTAAATTATTATCTGTTACATTACTGAAAATACATTGATGATTTTTTGCGCAGATTGTAATAAAATAATAGCCATTTCTATTATAATTATAATTGTTCAATCTATTCTTTTTTCTTTTTGGTAATGTCATTTACTCAACCTTAAGTTATCTTTTTACATTTAGTGATATTATATCATGATGATGTATTCATTACACATAAAATAATAATTTAAAAGCTGAGAACATTATTGTTCTCAGCTGATATTTTCGTTAACTATTTTTTAATTTGCAATTTTCTGCTTTGCGTCTTCTATGATTTTTTTTGCATTGTTATTTTTGGGGTCATATTTTAATGATTTCTGCATGGCTTGAATAGCTAATTCAAACTGATTAGTTTCAAAATAGAAGTCACCAAGTATATCCCAACAAATTGCTGACTGAGGAGATAGTTCAAGTGCAACTTTTAATATGACTATTGCAGTGTCCCGATCTCCTCTTTCACCTAAATCTAGTGCTAAGTTCACCAATTTTTTTTCTAAAGATAGTTTAACTTCTGGACTTTTAGCTATGATTTCTTTATAACAGTGAATTGCTTCTTTTATGCTTCCAAGCTTTATTAAATCAAGTGCCAAGTTTTCATTACTATTCATCACTGTAATTTTTTTATCATTCATAAAAAATTGCTTTTTAAGATGATCATACTTAATTAGCACTTTTCGATGTTTATCGATTAAGGTATTATTACCTACAAAATTAAGTTCACATTTATCTTGTTTAAAAGATTGGTAGTATAAGCTATTTTCTTCTGAAAAGATATTAAGGCTTTTATCTATATCTATTTTATACTTATGACAAAACAATGTTGTTATATCTTTAGGCATATCCTGTATTTCTAGCTCTGGACGCAATAGGCTCTGCCAATTATTTAAAGCTGCAATGCTTCGTAATAGTGGCAATTTTATTTTGTGGCCTAAATCTGAGTTAGTCATCATGATTACACCGTATCCAGCTTCTTTATGAAATAACATACTGCATTTATAGCCAATATTACTGCCAGTATGACCCAGCAAGTGCTCATTAAGAATATTAATATTTGCTAATCCAATGTTATATTCTCCATGCAGTACTGGGGTTACCATTAAATCAATAAAATCTTTACTTAGTATTTTATTAGATTGATTTTTTAACGATTTTTGCACTTCAATCACATACTTCGCTAAATCTTCTACAGTAGTCCATAAACCTGCTGCTGCCATTTCAGGGTATACATGATATTTTCCCAGTACTTGATTACCATCACTATCGTGACCAGCTGCAATATGTTTAGCTTCTTCATCACTCAACAGTGAGTTCTTATAAAAACTATGTGTCATACCTAATGGTTTTAATACCAGTGTTTTCATTATTTCTGCAAATGGTTGATTCAATAAATCAATTAAGACTTGTTGAACAATAGTTGTACCCCCACCAGAATAGCGGTATTTAGTGTTAGGTTTCATATTCACTTCTATCTTTGCTGAGTTTGCATCTCCTGCACCATTAAGTACATCTATAAGCGGTGGAATATGCGAAGTATTATTGTAGCCTATAAATCCCGATACGCTAGTTCCTGCTGTATGTGATAATAAGTTTCTTAGAGTCACTGGTGCATTTATAGTATATTCATTTTCAGGCAATTTCCAAGACTTTAAATAGCTGTTGACATTAACATCTAAATCCAGTTTACCTTCTTCAACCAACTTCATAACAGCTAGTGCTGTTATCGGTTTACTAATAGATGCCGCTTGAAAAACAGTGTTTGCATTCACCGGTGACTTTGACACTTTATCGGTAATACCATAACCTTTACTCCATGTTAATTCTGAGTTTTCTATTACTGCAACTGATAATGCAGTTGTATGGGTTTCTTCCATCATGCTTTCTATCGTACTAAGTTGATCGCCTTTTACAATATACTCACCTTGCAGACTAGTTTCTATTTTGTGGATCATTTCATTATTATATTTCATAAGTCCTCCATTTTTAGCTTTTCAATTTTCACTTTAAAGTAGTAGATACATTTAAAATCTCAGTTTATTAGGTTATTGATATAGGTCAAATATTCTAATTAAAACTTTATATTATTATTATACCATTAATATATTAACTACAAGATAATAGTAAAAAAATACTGTTTCTAAACTGGATTTACTTTAAACAATATTCATTCAGGCAAGCATATAAGGTGGGTGTAGAACCATAACGTAAAGTAAGCGTTTTATGAGTTTCGGTTTGCTTTTAGGTAAACCTCTGGTGTAATGGTCTTTTTTGGTTATCGATGATTAAATTATTATTGTATTTGGAACTCTGTACTATACCGACGGTACGCATGCAATGCGTACCCTACACAAGGCCATTTTCATATGTATTATAATCTTTATACTATGTACCTTTAATAACATTGCTAGCACAAGATATTTTTTAACAATCTAGTAATTACTTTTGTTGATTTGTGTTTATGTAGTTCCAAATTTTTTGATATTGCAGGGGAGGCATTTTATGCATCCCGTTCTGTTTTAAGGTATTACTCTGGTAATAAGCTCGTATCTCTTTTGTAATAGCAGATTTAAAGAATTGAATTATTTTTGATATTTGTGACTTTGTACTGTCTACTGCTGAACGCATACAATGCGTTCCCTACACAAGATAAGTATCATATGTATATGGTTAGGCATTATTATATAGTTATCTATTTTTACACTGACATATAGTTTGTTTATTTTATTTATGTGTTTCTCTACAACCATTCCATACTCATTAAGTATTAAATTATTATCTGATACATCACTAAAAATACATTTATGGTTTTTAGTGCAGATTGTAATAAAATAATAGCCATTTCTATTATAATTATAATTGTTCAGTCTATTCTTTTTTCTTTTTGGTAATGTCATACTAATATACCCTTTAATAAAAGTTATTATTTTACAGTTAGTGATATTATATTGTTAAAATGTGGCTAATTAATTTCTTATTTAGAATTTCTTCACATCTTTAAATTATTAAAAATATGCTAAGGCGTTAGAAATTTTATTGTTATATTTTAAATCTCACCAAATAAATCCTATTTATAATTAGGTTATTTAATTCACTTTATTGATCCCAAAATTATCTTACTTGCTTAATAACAATGATAAAGCTTACACCATCTGTTCTGTTTTTTGCATATATATCTCCTTGCATATTTTTCATAACTTGTTTAGATATATATAGCCCTAGTCCATAACCTGGTTTATCACTTATATTAGACCCCCTATAATAGCTATTAAAAATATATTTTATTTCTGTTTTAGGTACAGGAGATCCAGTATTATAAATCTCTATTAATTGATGATTTTCTTCAGTACTATAACTAACTTTAATAGTTTCTAAGTCTCCATATTTTATGGCATTTTCAATAATGTTATCAAATACTTCCTGTAATCGTTCTAGGTCAACTATTAGCAATAAGTTCTCTTTTAGTTTAGGCTTAACGTAATCTATATGTAGTAAATCTGTTTTTTGTGTGATAATTTTATCTAATCTTTTATGTACTTCAAGCATGTATATTTCTTTTGTTTTTACTTCAATGTTTCTTATCTCCTTTGATGAGGTATTCAATAATTTATTTGTGAGTTTTTCTATTACTTCTGCTTTGTCCAGTATTATTTCCAAAGCTTTATTTCTGTCTTTCTTTTCTTCATAAATATTTTCTTTTAAGGCTATGGCATAATTCTTTATTGAAGATAAGGGTGTCTTAATATCATGGGATAAACCAGCTACTAATGTTTTTTGATTCTTTTCTAGCTCTGCATTTTTAACTCTTTCATATGATAGTTGTACTCTAAACATATCTAATCCCCATATAAAATCTTTTAGATACCTATTCTTGTATTGAAGATTTACCTCGCCTAAATAACCTCTTGCTAGTTGTTCTGTTATACCAGATATTTTTTTCATAGGCTCAATTATATTTTTATGAAGCATTAAAGTATAGATCATCAAGTATAGATATGCTCCAGTTATAACTAAAGAAAACCAAAGAACCTCAAGGTTATTACAGTTATGATCTTCAATATAATACTTGACTATATAATCTGTTCCTTCAATCGGTTTAAAAACTACTTTATTATCAATAGCTCCATCATAAAAAAATTTATTTATTTCATTATAAGTCTTATGCTGATAGTCAATGATTTCTACACTTACCAATGAATATAAATCTTCTTCTGTTAAATCATTAATGAATTTAATATTTTTTTCTAAGTCATCTGTTAAGTTTTGATGTATTCTGTTTATGGTTACTTTATTAATACCATCAATATTATCAGGAGCTCTCATAGTAAAAAAAATAACAATCAATAAAGCAATTAACCAAAGTAATGTTATAACTAAAAGTTTCCTTTTCATTAAACTCCCTCATAACGATATCCAACACCCCATACTGTCACAATAGATTTAGGATCTTTAGAATTCTTTTCAATCTTTTCTCTTAATTTATTAATATGAACTGTTAAGGTAGAAAACTCACTAAAACTGTCAGTTCCCCATACCATGTTAAAAAGTTTTTCTTTTTTTATAACACGCCCTTTGTTTTTAACCAATACTTTAAGTAGATTGTATTCCTTTGTAGTTAGTAAGAATCTCTCCCCTTTTAAAAACGCTTGCCTTGCATTTATATCAATAATCAAGTCTCCATCAACTAATTTGTCCATTTCTATATTCATCTCATATGCTCTCTTAAACTGAGATTTTACTCTAACAAAAAGTTCCTTAACCGAATATGGCTTTTCAATGTAATCATCAGCACCTAGCTCCAGACCGATAATTCTTGCATCCTCTCCTGTTTTAGCACTTATGATAATTATAGGGATATTGGACTTCTTTCTAACTTCTTCACAAATAGTTAATCCATCTACCCCTGGTAACATTATGTCTAATATAAGTAGTTTAACATTGTTTAGCATTAAGTAGTCTAGAGCTTCTTTACCATCGTTTATTACTTTTACTTCGTACCCCGCTTTTTTAAAATAATCTTTAGTAACTAAGGCTAATTCCTTCTCATCTTCAACTAATAATATTTGCTCCACTCTGTACCCCCTATTATTTACCAACCCATATCCAACAGCCATTGGGATATTTTGGACTCCCTATATTTACTATCATTCTTTTCCTTATCATACTTACCTAAAACACATTCATTTTCAATCTTACCATCTATCATATATAAT
Organism: Clostridium sp. 'deep sea'; assembly: GCF_014931565.1. Lineage (NCBI taxonomy): Bacteria > Bacillati > Bacillota > Clostridia > Eubacteriales > Clostridiaceae > Clostridium > Clostridium sp. 'deep sea'. Next base: position 3,226,942 of record NZ_CP063353.1, on the reverse strand, counting down.
ACACGTTCTGTTTTTGATGCAACTTTTACATTATGAGTAACCAACATAACCGTTGTTCCACTTTCATTAATTCCATTAAGAATATCCATAATTTCCTCAGAAGATTTTGAATTTAATGCTCCTGTAGGTTCATCTCCAAAAACTATCTTTGGTTCATTTATTAAAGCTCTACAAATAGCTACTCTTTGTAATTGTCCTCCTGATGCTTGAGTAATATCATTATCAGCTAACTCAATAATAGCTGTTTTCTTCATTAATTCTATTGCATTATAATTAATTTCCTTCTTTTTCCGCTCTCTAGCCATATATGCTGATACTATTATATTATCAATTAAGCTTAAGTTTTTTAATAGATTATTTTGTTGAAATATGAATCCCATCTTATGCAATCGTAATTTAGATAGTTCTTTTTCTGATAAATCATCTATATTTTTACCATCAAAAACAACACTTCCTGATGTCATTTTATCCATTCCACTTATATTATATAGTAATGTAGATTTTCCTGAACCTGAGGGACCCATAATTGCTACAAATTCCCCTTCTTTTATCTCTAGATTAACATTTTTAAGTACATGCTTCTGTCTTTTATTAATCACATAGGTTTTACATAGATTTCTTACTTTTAATATATCACTCATTTTATCTCCTCCGTTATTCATGACTAATGTCAGACATCGAAATACGTTTTATATTACCAATACTAATAAGTGTTGTAATTGTTACAATAACCATTAAAATTATTGGAGTAAACACATAAGCTTCAAGCGGATTGATAACAAATTTTATGTTAGATGCACCTACAATAGAAAGTACCATGCTTAATATTCTTTCACCTAAGATGTTTGATACTATTGTTCCAATAATAACTCCTAAGTTTAAGACTATTAATGATCTAGTTATATATTGTATTTTAATATCATTTGAGGCTAGCCCTATAGCCCTCATAATAGCTATTTGAGCTGAGTCCTTGGCAATAAGCATTTTTAAAAATAGTGAAGTGATTAATATTGAAACAAGAATTGCTAACACAATAGCTAATACGGTTACTAATTTGAGTTGGTCAATCGTATTACCAAAGGTCTGTTGTAAATAACTCATTACGTCATTAATCTTTGCTTCAGGAAAAAGTTCTTTATATTCATTAATCTTTTCAATGATATCTCCGTCGAACTCAATGTTTATAATATACCATACTGCCTTATTGTGATTTGGAGTAATACTGGCCTTTGCTGTTTTGCCACCATTGGTTATGTCTTGATATATGCCACTAACAATCATGGTTTTATAGCTACCATTAACCATTAATTGAATTTCATCTCCTAATCCTTTTTTCAACTCTTTTGCACTTAAATGTGAAAGAGCAATTTCGTTATCTAGCTTAGGTGCTAATCCATGAGTATATTCTATTGGGAATACTGAAAAGTCTCCCGTTTCAACAGTTAAGCTCTCTTCATAACTATCCTTATTTAATACCTTATATTTACAGGTTATAAATGGTGCAAAATTCATAACCTCTGGGTCATTCTTAATATAATCAATCATTTCATTATATGTCTCAATTGTATTATCAGATTGACGTAGAAAAATTAACATATCACATTTTCCTAATCCCATATATTTAACAATATCAGGAGACTGAATCGTGTTAATAAAATTTAAAGGTACAATAATAACAGATGTACATACAATAAAAACAAAAAATAATAGCATATATAATTTAAATCGTTGAATAACATCCCTTAATCCTAAAAATATATTAGCATTAACAAACGAATACCTATATAGTGATAATCCTTTTTTACTTCTATAGGTCTCTCCTGTACTACCTATTCTAATGGCATCAATAGCTGATATTTTATCAAAGCGTCTAAGGATAATAATACAAATAATTATTACCATAGTAAAAATAATAAAGGTAGCTAATAATGGTAAAATTATCTTAAACAAAGACTTAGGTGCAGTTCCTATATATAACATTATATTTTTAGAAAAATGCTTATTAAGAAGTATCGATATAATAAAGCCTACTATAGATGCACTAAATGAAATAATGAAATACTTTGCTATGTAAATTCTCTTTATATCGTAGGGTCGTATTCCGATGGCTTTCATAACACCAATTTCACGATAATCTTCTTCTATTGTAGATAGAATTGTAAATCTTAAACATAAGAGGGCAATAATATTTAGCAATAAAGATATCAAAATTATTACTGCAGCTACTAGACCATCTGTTATACTGTTTGCAATTTTTATTAACTGATAATCAACAGCAGGTCCTTTTTGAGGAAGATTTGATGAACCATAATGATTTGCAAATTTGGATATCTTAGTTAAGTCATTTATCTTGAAGCTAATAATATATTCTATTTCACCAAATGCTTTTTTAAGGGTTTGAAAATCTGATTCACTAATAACAAACCTCTTAGAACTGAGAATTGAGGGATTCATTTGTACATCCCTAACAAAATCAGTTATAGTAAATGTTATTTCTGTATTTTTATCCTTTATATAAAGAGTATCTCCTATTTCTAAATCATATCTTTGCATATAAAATATTGGTACTGCAATTTCACCATTATTAACAGTTACCATCTTATTATCTAAATCTAATAAAAAATCGAAGTGTTCATTTTGAGTTACAAAAGCATTATCCATAACTGAATTATCCTGAGAATACTCTACTTGATTAAAAAAGATTTTTTTTCCTTCGATATTAATCATTTCACTAGTTTGATATACCTTAACCATAGGATTAGCTTTACTCCAACGATCAATAGCTTCTTGGTCGATTATACCTGAATGATACTGAGAAAAATGTGGAGCATCAGCCTTTCCCATGAAATAATCAAGGGAATTATTTAAATCTATAAACATGCTAGTTCCACAAGATATAAGAATAGCAGATAACATAATAAAAATAAAAATAGCTACAGTTATAACTTTGTTATTTAAAAAATCCTTATTGAGTATTTTAAGTATCATACATTCACCTCCTAGAATCATTTAATGTTAATACAATAACATTATAATTATTAAGAAATCCTTAAGTTATAAAAACTTTTTTAAAAACCAAAGTACTAGGTCAATATGATAGATATAAAAAACTGATTTTATTATACAATTTTTTAGCTTATCCATAATTAAGGAGTTATTGTCTTTGTACATAGATTTATAGCAGAAGCTAGATAAGCTAAAAAAGATTAAAGTTTAAAGGTTCTATCACAGTGTTTACATAAATATCTTGTTTATCTAATACCAGATATGTATTTAACCAGAGCTGTTTTTAATAGTTTTATTTTTGTAGATTTATATCCATGTTTTATTATTTCTTTTCCATAATTTATTCCACAGTGATAACAGTACTTGAGTTCATAACTCAGTTCTGAGGTTATGTCTTCTTAATTTTAAATAAAAAATAGTATGGATGCTTTTCACCCACACTATTTATTATAGAGCCTTTTAAATTGGAGATTATAAACCATTAATGATTAAACTCTAAACATTTTAAATAGCGACCTTGCCCTTCATAAAACATAGGTTCTTTCACAATAGCTCGTTTAACTAATTGCTCGTTAACTTCACCAAAGACTAAATGCCAAACTTCATTGGCAATATCCTCTCGTGTACATGAAAAATTCACTAATTGTGTATCACTTAAATTTTGATTCATATTTTGTACAAAATCCCCATAGGTTGTAACAATTTTACCCAGAAAAGGTTTAGAGATTGAAGCAATTGTTTTATGAATATTATCATAAACAGGAACAATAATCTGTGAATCTTTAACATAATTAAAAATCTCTAACAACTGCTCTGCATGGGGATTAATTGCTAACCCTTTACGCATTCTCTCAATTGCTTCATTAAGATGATCTGCCAAAGTACGAGGCTGCCAATGTGCTTCTTGGCATATTGCCTGAATGTTTGCAAATTGAGGTGGAATATTTCCAGCAACCATTCTTTGCCGAGCCCGATAAACATCTAAACGAGTTCCTGCACCACTGCCAAAAGAAACAAAGTGGCCACAACGGTTCCAAGAGCAAAGTAAGTTGACACTTTCCTCTGTTATTTTAGGGTGATCTTCATTACCAATAATTAAATAATCAAGACCATTATTATGTATTTTAGATGTAGTAACTATCTTTTCTTTTTCAAACTCATCAAAAATCTTACCATCTCATAAACCTGCACATATTGTAAAGTAGGCATGATGCTGTGGTGAAAATCGTGAATCCAAATGCCTAAGACCTTGGTAAATACTCTCTTTATGATTTTCAATAATACTAATAATTTTTGCAATTGTAGGTTTAAGTGCAAGCTGAATCTTTTCAAAATCATCAACTAAAAATAGCGGAAATGCTATTTGTAGTTTATCTTTTAGTATTAAAGCATCAACAGCAAGTAACTGATCCAATAACTCTTGATTCTTTATATCCTTACTATCCGCACCCTCTAATACCTGATTAATAATCTCATCAACCCCCTGCTGATTCATAACAACTCTGGGGTCAATTTTTAATTCTTTACTATAATCAATACAATCAAAAAAACCATACTGAAATTTTCTCATATTCTAATCTCCCTTATCTAACTAGTTGTGTGTAATGCAATAGATTGGGATGCTCTGCAGAAAACACTTAGTATTAAACTTCACTGAGCTTGTCTGCAAAGCTATGAGAATTTTTTTAGAAGATCTTCCTTTTTATAGTATGTAATTCGATAAGAATTTTCATATCTTTAAATGTAACTTGATAACTCTTAAATGCCTTAAAATTCTTAATTTTCATTTTTATTAGTTTTATATATTCTCCACTCCCAATGATTAATCATATTAAAAGGAACATTATTGTAAGTACTCAATTAAAACAAAAAAAAGAATCGACTATTTATAAAACGCCTTCATAAAGTCATCAAGTATCTTATACTTTCTTAAATTAATAAATTTTTCGTAATCTTTTGCATTTAATTTCTTATTGTGAATAAACTCCAACTTATTTCTTCTAGGATAATTATATTTATCCAACTCTTCAATACTATATCTCTTTAATACTCCATTGTGCACTTCCTCATACTCATAGTAAGTCTTATCTTTCTTCATCCTATTATCATACTCAGGGATAATAGTTATATTACAAGGTGATGATATTGGAATCTTTATATTTCTCTTGTTCTTAAGTTCTTCGAACCTTTTTTTAGGAATTATATGTTCAAAATCTTTCCCTGAATTATTGTACCTTACATCCCTATCTTTAAATATACAATTGTGGAATAACTTCACTTCCTTCGATATACTTGTCGTATCTTTAGAATTTTGCTCATTTATCCAACTCGATATAACATTCTTAAACTCACTCTTATCAATAGCATACAAATATCTTGAACTATTAATACTTGTATTATATACTTGTTCACTATCATCTATTACTAAATCATCCAGTTTAGTATCTCCTGATCCACTCCATGCTTTTCTATAAATATCATACACATAATGATTAGGTAAATACTTAGTAAACTTCTTTATTTTATCATTATTACTCTTAACCCTTTTTACACCAGTATTTGTTATCTTATACTGTAACCTATGATACGTAATTATGTATGACGCTAATTGCAATTCAGAATGACAAGCATAATTCTTCTTATACATTGAAATATATTGAATAAGTATCTCTTCAATCTTTTTTGCTGACTTAACTAAGGAATCCTTTAATTGATTAAAATCGAAGTTGCCACTCTGCATAGCGTCTGGCAACTTAACCATTTCCTTATTAGAAACATTATATACTCCAGCAAGCAGAGAAAACCCTAAGGAATCTACTAAATCATCGCTTTTAGATTTAAATATTCTTTTAGTTTTTTCACCTATCAGTTTTCCAATGGAATATGCATACTCAAATAAAGTTATCTCTTTATTTTCCTTAAACTCTACTGATGAAAAATTATGTATTTCAATTCCTGATTTACTCATTGAAGTTTCATACTTAGACAAAACCGCATCTAAAACATCATCATCAACATTCCTTAATATCACATCATTCCAGCTTGCAGAGAATACATCATATTTTGATAATGATGTTCCTGTAGAGTTAAGTAATTTAAATACATCAACAAGTTCTTTATCACTCCCAGTAAATATGATTGCTGGAATTTCATAGTTATCAATTGTAAAAATATTATTTACCTTATCAAGTAACTCGTATATTTTCTCATGTATTTTTTTCTCTGAGTCCCGGCATAAAATACTAGTTTTATTTATTAAATTATTAGTTATTATATTTGCTTTTTTATAAGTTTCAAGCTCGGAATTCTTCTTAATCCCTTCTATTATCAACTCTTTAGTAGTGTTTCTTATTGCTTTTTTACTTTTAGGTGAGTAATTATTATACAATTCTTCAGATACATCAGAAGATGTGAGTACATTAACAACATCATCATCGGATATTTCGGTTTCTTCTAGGTATTTATATGGATCTTTTTCAAAATCCTTAAATGTGGCTATTCTTTGTAAACCATCTACAATTAAATATTCTCCATCTCTCTTGGACAGCAACACCGTTCCCACTGGTAATCCTCTTTTGATTGTATTTATCAGTTTCAATTTTTTAGACTCTTGCCATACATAACTTCTTTGGTATTTTGGCAGACTTACTTTACTTTTTAACTTACTAAACTTAAAAACTGTTGTCTCATATTTATTCATTTTATACTCCTTAGTAACTAAAAAAATAATTTATTATAATTTTGTTAAATTCTATTACATCTATTAAATGTCCTTTATAATATTTTCAAAATTGGTTTAATATTAATATTTGTCGTTAACAAACATAATACTCCTTTACTTACTCTAATCTAATATAGGTTTGGTCTTTAGCTTATTTTTAATAATAATTAAAACTGAGCAAGAAACTTGGTTTTACTGTATATATTTTATCCTATATGGATTAAAAACAGTATTTAAATCATATACTAACCCCATAGATTCATAAAAATGTTCTCTATCAAGCACTAGCTTTTTTATAATCTGAGATGTACACGTAGTACAATACTACAATAGTATACTACTACACTTATATCTATTTACTATTTATTTCATTTTATAAAATGTAAAAACCTTAGTTAAAACTTAACTCAAGTTTTCTTGTATTTATTTTAACCAAGAAAAATTGGCAATATTTTAATAATCTATTAACCAGTAATGGTCTCAGAAATGTTTGTGTAATTCTAAGTTTGACGAATTTTTAATATCAGGATAGTAGCAAAATTTCGTTACTACTTTGTATATGTGAAGTATTATAAGTAAATTATGCTATATATAGTATATATAATTACTCTATATTACAATATCATTCTATCTAGTCAGTTCTCAAAATAATATACAATAATTATCATTTTAATACCCAATTACTATAATCTCAAAAGTCACTATCTCTTATCTACTACTATAATCTAAAAATCGTTTTTAACTCTATTAATTGAGGATCATTTTCTTCCATTAAATTAATAATTCCCTCTATGTCGAAATATGTTAATTCATCATCAATAAATTCGATGTAATTATTATATTCTTCAAGGATAGATGTTGCTAAATATCGTGGCAACCCAATATTCTGAAGTTCGATAATTCTTCTATTTGAAGTTCCATATTCAAGAAAGTCTCCCCAATTAGCTCCAGCATCATTTTCGCCATATTTTTCTCTAAGCAACAGATGATAATTAGAGAAGTAATTCTTTATTTTAAACCTAAGATTAGTTTCAATATCACGCATTAATTCATTGATAATCATGTTTATAATGTTCTTTTCTTTACCTGTAAATTTAAGTTTATCCGGTTGATCATAAAACTCCCCTACGTCTTTATAATAATCTATCACATTAGTTATCATTAAACTTAATGGGGTAGAATTCATCCAATCCTTCATCAATCTTGCGTAGTATTTAAGCCTAGTACGTTTTTTAACAAGTGGTGATCTTCCTTTAGATTCTTCTATACTCCAATTATAAATATCATAAAAATTATTAAGTATGTTTAGACATGCTTCATATGTAATCTCTTCTGGTAACTTGTGAAAAATAGTTTTGTCTCCATTATAAATATAATTTTGGTATTTGGCTTTAATCATAGATGATGTAGAAAGTACTCTTGTAGGCACTTGATTATTTTTTCTAAGGGTACTTAACACTTTCTTACCATCAGAAACTTTACTAACAAAATTAGTTTTTAACACAGATGGTTCATCATTTAGCTCATGAATAAACGCAATATTGGCATAATGATTCCATATTTCAACCTCATTAGCTGTAGGTTTTTTTTTTGTAAATTTCATTCCTTTCAGTGCATTCCCAACATTTTTATAGAAATTCTTTTGACCTTTAATTACTAAAGGCTTGATTGGTTCAATCGTTTTGTTCCTTACTATATCAAGGTCACCTTCAATATTTCCCCAATTACTTTGCTTAGTTGTTACTTTTGTGCAAATAATATTTCCTGATAACTCTTTTGTTAAGCGACCTGCTCTTCCAGCTAAATTCCAAAAATCTATATCCTTAAATTTAGACAGACCCAGATAATTACTTAAAATAAAAATATTTTTCGCAGGTAAGTTTACCCCTTCAAGGAGTGTTGATGTGCAAAAAATAAAGTCAATTACTTTATTTTTGAACAAGACTTCTATTTTTTCTCTAATTCTCTGAGGCAGTCGACCAAAATGGTATGCCACACCTTTTTTAAGACAATCTATCAAGTAATAATCCTTATGAACATGTACTTTGACTAGATTAATTAACTCATTAATTTGGCTATGATTTTTAATAGGTAAATCTCTTGAAAACTCAGAAGCATATCGTATAGTATCTTTCGTTGAATTGCAATATACAATACTCTTGCTGTCGCTACTCAATTTATACAACCAACTATTGAAACTATTTGTCTCATCAACAATGTCCATTTTCAAATCGTTTCCAAATTCAGAAAACATAGTAATCTCATTATTAATTAAATCTAAAAAGTAACGATTCTGTGATACAGGAGATTCATTCACTTGAGTAGCCTCTTCAGTACTCTTCTCAAACAATGACAAAAACACATCAACATTTGGCACATTTGGAGAAGAGAAAAAAAGTTTTACACTTTTCCTCTCAGCTTGTAAAATTGCATGATAGAATAGAGGGCCTCTTGAATCATTTATTGCAACAACTTTATGTGCTTCATCTATAAACATATAGTCAATTTTGGGATTATCTGAGTTCGAAAGATATGAAATCAACCTTTCTGGTGTGAATACAAACAAATATCTATTATTGGTGTTATCTAACAATTTAGGTATCACTGGATGAGATAATACTTTATACTTAATTTTAGCCTTATTTTGTGCTTCGAGTATCTCTAATTCCTGTTTCATTTTACTCGAAACTTGATTTATTAATGCACGGGTAGGAACAAGAATAGCAATATTTTCTCTAAATCCATGTTCATAAATCAAATATTTTATAAATGACTCCATAATGAATGATTTTCCAAGAGAAGTTGGTCCGGAAAAACTAAAGTGATTATTCTTCTTTAGTGACTCATATATATTGTATTGTGGATCCGTAAAAACATTTATACTATATGGATCCTTTTGAAATGTCTTCTTTATAATTTTCTCCATTTCAATCTCATTGCTAGTTTGTATATTTTTCCTACCTTTTGTAACTAAATCAAGGGCAGGAAAATTTCCTAACCTGACAAGAATCTCATTTGCATAACTAATATAATATTGATCATTTAAATAAGAACTATAAAGTAACGATAAAATTTTGTAGGATTTATTTCTATCTTCTGGCTCATCAGAAAATGACAAAATTTCTGAATATCTTAATAAGTCAAAATACTCTTTTTCATCATATCTAACATCTAAATTCAAACCAAAAAAATTACTAAAATTAATAATCTCCATTTTTCTATACAGTTCTATAAAATACTCATCTTTATTAACCTCTTTGGAGAAGTCTTTTAATATCCCCATTTATGTAATCTCCTCTAGTATCTTTTTTCTACTTGTATCTAAATCCGTGAAAGGTAAAACATAAAAATAAAAACTATGACCATATAAATCATGCTCTGCGATTTTGTCATTAATGTATTTAATTCGATCTGAAACATCTTTATCTATTATATTCTTGATCTTTTCACGAAAATCTTTATTTGATAATTTCCTATCCTCATTAGTTATCTCTATTTCATATCCAATAAAAATACCGAAAGCATCATCAACATCAAAATGCCTTGTCTTACTAGGATAGATAATTTTTCTCAGTAAATCTCTTTCTTCTTCTGTGAAAGTTTCCCTATCAATGTTTGAGTTGAGCAATGTTTTCTCATAGCTTATACCACTTTTTGATTTACCTCCTTTGCTACTTTCATCCTTAAACTCTTTTATAGATTTAAATGCTTGATAAAGCGAATCTCTTAAATTATTAACAGTTTTAGATTCACCAAAGATAAGCTGATAATTATTATCATCAACTTTGTACATATGAATTCCATCTGCACCATGAACATACATTTCTGTTGATGTTTTTAATTCTAATTTTGATAAGATTTTTGGTGCATCAAGATGTGTCTCTAAGAAGCAATATAAAAGCAATTCACCCAACTCACCATTATTATTAATATAATTTTTGAATTTCTCCTGAGCTATATGAACCAATTTTGCAGGTTTTTCATTATACAATTCTCTAGTTTTTCTGGAAACCGAATAATTTACTAATGGATCTCGTAGATTCTCAATAAGGGTTGGGTAGTCGAAGCTATTTGCATTTATGTTTAGCATAAACAAGTTTAACTTACTAGACTTATACTCATCAACATCTTTTTCCCACAAGTGAACAAAAGAATCTAAAAAATCTTTATCCCCTATGCTAAGTTTCATATTATTTTCTCCCTATAATGGAATATCTCAAACAATTAAGTTATTTTAATTATATTTCATATGTTATTATTTTACAATATTTCATATTGTTTTTACTTTGTATTAAGCATATAATTTTATTGTTAAAACACACCAGCGTTATCTAGTAAGTAAGATTTTATAAAGTTTCTAGCATGAATATCTTAAGTGTATCCTCAGGTTATTGAGTATTTATGTTATTCCTTGTCACTAACATCATGTTAAGAATTTCAAAAATGTCTGCTGTCAAGGCTGGTCGCTTTGCTCCAATTAAGAATTAATAATGAACAGGTCTAATTAAGAATTAACAATTAATAATGAATAATTGTCGTGGATTTGATTCTGAAATCTTTTTATTATGATAAAAAAGTTGAGCTAATTTTAGCTCAACTTTTTTTGTATATATTTTATCAATTGAATTTGAGGACTCAATTATCTTTTATTTCTACTTTTGCTCTACTTAGGGTAATGGTTTCAAAAATGTTCGCTGTCAAGGCACCATGAAAACTAATGGCTGAAGCTATACGAGTAGTATGCTGAAGTCAGTAGTTTTTATGGTAACGCCGAGAGCGTTCATTTTTGGAAGCATTACTCCCATTCTATTGTGGCAGGTGGCTTACTGGTTATATCATAACAAACCCGATTAACACCCTCTACTTCATTTACTATTCTGCTTGAGATTTTTGCTAATACATCGTAGGGGATTCTGGCCCAGTCGGCTGTCATGGCATCTGTTGAGGCTACGGCTCTTAATGCTACAAGGTGAGCATAGGTTCGTTCATCACCCATTACCCCTACTGTTCTTACACCTGGTAATACGGCAAAAGCTTGCCATATTTCATCATAAAGGCCTTCTTCTCTAATAACTTCTCTAAAGATGGCATCAGCATTTTGGAGTACTGTTATTTTTTCTTTGGTTATGTCACCCATTATTCTTATAGCTAGGCCTGGTCCGGGGAAGGGTTGTCTACCAACTATTGCCTCTGGTATACCTAGTTCTCTTCCTACCTCACGAACTTCGTCTTTAAACAGCTCCCGAAGTGGTTCTATTAAATCAAACTGGAGGTCTTCTGGTAATCCACCTACATTATGATGAGATTTAATTTTAGCAGCTGTTGCTGTACCACTTTCTATTACATCTGGATATATGGTACCCTGAACTAAAAAGTCTATTTCACCTAGCTTTTTAGATTCATCTTCGAATACTCTTATAAACTCTTCACCAATAATTTTACGTTTGCGCTCGGGATCTATTACTCCTGCAAGCTTGTTTAAAAATCTATCTACTTCATTGGCATATACAAGTTTTAAACCTAAATTTTTATCGAAGGTATCAATGACCTGCTCTGCTTCATTTTTTCTTAGTAAACCGTGATTAACAAAAACACATGTTAATTGATTACCAATGGCTTTATGCACTAATACAGCAGCAACAGAAGAATCAACTCCACCACTTAAAGCACACACAACCTTTTTGTCGCCAACTTTTTCTCTTATTTTTTGCACTTGAGTGTCAATAAAGCTATCCATTCGCCAATCACCTTTTAGGTTAGCTACATTAAATAAAAAGTTAGCTATAAACTGACTACCTTGCTCAGTATGCTGTACCTCGGGATGAAATTGCACTCCATAAAAAGGTTTATTTAGATGTTTCATAACTGCAAATGGGGTATTACCTGTATGTGCAATACATTCAAAACCATTACCCAATTTTTTAATGCTATCACCATGACTCATCCATGACATATTGCCATTATTAATATCTTCGAATAATACGTCTTTTTTATCTATTTGTAAGGCAGCCATACCATACTCTCTTTTACTTGAGCGAGCTACCTCTCCGCCAAACTCATGAGTCATTAACTGCATACCATAACAAATACCTAATACAGGTATTCCTAATTCAAATACAGCCATATCAATTCTTGGAGCACTCTCAGCATAAATGCTGTTTGGACCACCTGAGAATATGATTGCTTTAGGGTTTTTTGCTTTAATTTCATTTAAGGTAATAAAGTAAGGAACTATTTCACAATAAACGTGTTGCTCTCTCACTCTACGGGCAATTAACTTTGCTGTTTGTCCGCCAAAATCATATATTAATACTAGTTCTGCACTCATTTTATTCACCCCTATGTCAACATTGCCGTAATTATATCAGAAGAGAAAAAAAAGTCAATAAAATCGAACAATATTTAATATATATAATTTATTATTCGTATATAATACAATACAGACGGAAAAGGTAAGATAAATGATTTCTTGTAGGAGCTAGATCAACAAGAAATCTTTTTACAATAAATGTAAATTTACCTTTACTACTTTAATAATAGTGGCAATACAGCTAATTAAAATTTAGCTCAATTAAAGTAGTTTTACTTTTCCGTCTGATATTAAGTTTATACTAACACACATATTTAATTTTGTGTAAATTATTTAATAATTGGTCATTATAACTAGTTAATTGGTTGAAGATGGACAATGTTCACTATTATAAGAATAGATTATATATGATATAATTTATGTCGAATTAAGTCTGTACAATATAATTATCTAAAATGTTTATTATTATAAGCTATTCTTTGTTTTGCTTATTTATTTTAAGGGCTATGCATAGCAGTTAATTATTTCTATAATATAAATATTTTCTTTTATATTTTTTTATTCATTAAAAAAAGCACTCAGATTTTTCTGTGTGCTTTTTAGGTATATCTATATATGATTAATAGAAGTTCTTGTTATTATTTCATTCTGCAAATCTGTTCCTAAATCTACAAAATAATCGCTATAACCTGCTACCCTAACTAGTAAATCTCTGTATTGCTCAGGGTGTTTTTGAGCTTCGATGAGTATTTCTTTGTCAACAACATTAAATTGAATATGATGAGCACCCATTCTAAAATACGAACGTATTAGCTTTGTTAGTTTATTAATGCCCTCTTCATCTTTAACGATAGCTGGCATAAGGCTCATATTTAGCAAGGTTCCACCAGTTCGTACATGATCCATTTTTCCTGCAGATTTTATCACAGCTGTTGGTCCATTTCTATCTGCTCCTTGTACTGGTGAAATACCTTCAGACAGTGGTTTCCCGGCTAATCTACCATCTGGCAAGGCACCTATTACTGAACCAAAATATATATGACAAGTTGTTGGCAACATGTCTATATGGTACTCTCCACCTTTAGTGTTTAACCTACCCTCAACCTCTTGATAAAAAGCCTCAAAAACATCTCTCATTATATCATCGGCATATGCGTTGTCGTTACCATATTTAGGGGTTCGATTTAAGAGCATTTGCCTTATTGGCTCATTGTTTGCAAAGTTGTTGTGTAATAAAGCTGTTAGCTTGGGTAAATCAATAGTTTTGTTATCAAAGACATGAGTCTTAATGGCAGATAAACTATCGGTAATTGAACCAATGCCCACACCTTGAATAAAGGTTGTATTGTATCTTGGACCACCATCATTGTAGTCTTTTCCTTTTTTTATACAGTCATCCATAATTACAGACATAAAAGTAGCAGGATAAAGAGTAGCAAACATTTGCTCAATATACTGATTTCCACGAACTTTTATTTCAACTATATGATGTAATTGTTTTTTAAATGCCTCGAAAAACTCAGCATAGCTTTTAAAGCTACTTAATTCTCCAGTTTTAATTCCTAGTTGTTTTTTTGATTGGGGGTCATAACCATTGTTTAAAGTTAGTTCTAACACCTTAGGTATATTTAAATAACCCGTTAGTACATAGGCCTCTTTTCCAAAACAACCTGTTTCAACGCAGCCACTCACTCCACCTGTACGGGCATCTTCAATAGATTTACCCATTCTAACCATTTCTTCAACAACAGTATCGGCATTAAATACTGATGGATATCCATAACCATTACGTATAACTCGACAGGCCGCTTTTATAAAAAAGTCACTATTATGCCTACTTACTTGTATATTGGTGCCAGGCTGTAGTAAGTGAATATCCTCTATAACCTCTAACAGTAAAAATGATACTTCATTAACTCCATCTCTTCCATCTTTATTAATACCGCCAATATTAATATTAGTGAAGTCATTATAAGTGCCACTTTCTTGAGCTGTTACTCCTACTTTAGGAGGTGCTGGATGGTTATTAAATTTAATAAAAAAGCACTCTATTAACTCTTTAGCCTGATCACGAGTTAGGCTATTAGCTTGTAATTCATTGTTATAAAATGGATAAAGATGCTGATCTAAATGACCAGGACTAAAGGCATCCCAACCGTTAAGCTCTGTAATACAGCCCAAATGAATAAACCAGTACATTTGTAACGCCTCCCAAAGATTACGTGGGGCATTTGCTGGTACATGGCTGCAAACCTCAGCTATTCTTAATAGCTCTTGTTTGCGCTCTTCATTCTCTTCATTTTCAGCCATTCTTTTAGCAAGCTCTGCATGACGCTGAGCAAACCTAATTGTAGCATCACAAGAGATATGCATAGCCTTTAATTGATGCAACTTTTTAGTTGCTTGGGGATCATCGTAAAAATCTAAATTTGCTATTGATTGTTTGATGTCTTTTTTAAAATCTATTAGCCCTTTGTTATAAATCTTACCATCCATAGCCGTATGACCAGGGGCACGTTGCTCCATAAACTCTGTAAACATACCTGCAGCATAACAGTCTTGCCAGCTTTGTGATAAATCTACAAAAAGTTTATCGCGCATAGATCTGCCTCGCCAATAAGGAATAACTTTATCTTTATATATTTTTATAACTTTGTTAGTAACAATATAAGGTGTTTTATCTCTATTATTTAGTATTTTTAGGTCTTCTATACTGTGGCAAGTAAGCTCTGGGTAAGTTGATACTGCTTTAGGGGATGAACCCCGCTCCCCTACAATGAGTTCATCTTCACCTATATAAATTGTTTTATTATCACATAAGTAGTAATAGGCCATTGCTCTCATCACAGGAATTGGATATTTCCCATCATTCTTAACATAAAAATCAGTCATTAAGGCTGCTCTTTCAGCACATATTGTTGGCTTAGCATTGTAACTTTGCTGGCGTAATTTTTTTACTCTGTCATTCATTCTTTAACCTCCTATTATTACATTAAGACCATAACTCTCTAAAGTGTTTTTGATAGATTTCATATATTCTTCGCTGGGTTCATTAAGGTGTTTGAGCTTATACTGCATAGAAAAACGTGAGTGTTTATCCTCAGCTAATGTATGATATGGCAAAATATTAACATTAAAAAGTCCTATAGTAGCTAGATAGCTACCAAGAGCTTTTATATTTTCTAACTGATCATTATAGGTTGGAATAATTGGCACCCTAACCTTTATACTGCTTCCTAAAGATACTAATGTCTTTAGATTATTTAGGATTATTTTATTTGAAACACCTGTTAAGTGTTTGTGTTTATCTTCGTTTAAATGTTTAATATCATAAAGCCATAAATCTGTATAATTAGCAACTTCTTTAATTATATTCGTATCACAATAACCCGATGTATCAACTGCTGTATGTATTTCATTATGTTTACATAACTTTAGTATGTTTATTAAAAACTCATGCTGAGATAACGGCTCTCCTCCCGAAAAGGTAACTCCCCCACCTGATTCTTCATAAAATAGTCGATCCTTAATTATTTCCTCATACAGGTACTGTACAGTCATTTCTTTGCCTACCATTTGCAAAGCCTCAGTAGGACAGATTTTAGCACAGGCTCCACAAAAATGACAATCATTAGGATACTCACAAATTGTAATACAACGATTACACTGGATGCATTTATGAGGATATTTAATTAAATTTATTTTATAGGATTGACTCTCGGGGTTATGGCACCACCAACATTGCAGTGGACATCCTTTAAAGAAAACCGTAGTTCTTATACCAGGACCATCATTAAGTGAATAACGTTGAATATTAAATACTGTGGCTTTAGTCATATGATATCTCCATATTTTATTATGAATATCTATAATTATATCACTTAAAACTTGATTATTAGTCTATTATAATAAAGAACTGAGATAATGTTAAAATTAAGTGTATTTAGGCTAAAAATATAAGTCAATGATATAATAACTTTGAAAATTACAATATAATTAAAAAAATCTCAAAACACATTAAGATATGCTTTGAGATTTTTCTTTTATAAAATTAATATGGCAGCGTCCTACTCTCCCAGGCCGTCACCAGCCAAGTACCATCGGCGCTAAAGGGCTTAACTTCTGTGTTCGGTAAGGGTACAGGTGTATCCCCTCTGCCATCGCCACCATAAAATTAACTTATTTAGACTCATTCTATTATACTGATATTTAAGAAAAAAGCAAGCGTTAATTTTTTAGTATTAATAGTACTATCGACATAAGTTATATTATGCTATTATTGTATTATTATTATAGAGATAGGGTGTAATTTATGACTGCTATTGCGATTGGTGTTTTATTTGGTTTTACATGTTATTGTACATTTAATATTGCAGTTAAAATAAAGAAAAATGAAGATGTAAGTAACGATGTTATAACTGCAAGTATACTATGGGGAATAGTACTTGCAGTCATCTTAAGTTATTTTATTTAGGTAAATAATTACTATTAAAAGTAACTGTACAGTATAATTGTATTATTAATTTCTTTTCATGAGTTTTTTCCTACATACTAATAAAACATAGTAAATAAAAACCCTAGAAATATTATCTAGGGTTTTTGATAGTTAAGTTTATGATTAAAACTAAATAGTTTATGAGGAACATTAAAAATAAGGTATTTGGATTGTTATTACTCTAATATGGTCCGGTAGTACTATACTCTACAAAATTATCTATTGTTTCTGGTTTCCATATATAGTGATATGAATACCATGATTCAATTATAGTATTAGAATTGATATGAATATCATGTCGTATTTTAATTAAGTATTTACTCTCATGAGATATCGCTACTAAACGTGCCCACGGTGTTGGGTTAACATATTTAGTTACCCCAACTTCATTAGTCCATTGATAAGATGTTGTCACTCCAAATGATAACTTTATAATGCCGAGAAAACTTGCTGTTGCAGTTTTTGTAATTGAAATACCTTTAGACTTGGAGTTGCTTACATAAAAAGATCCCCCATCAGGAAACTGCTGCCAATTATGTAAGACCCCTAAGTTTACTTCTCGTGTATCCCCTGTATATTCTTTACTCTCAACCGTTGTTACTTCATATGGGTCATGTATTTGCTCCTGTGCTAATGCTACTTTATTAGTAAATCCTAACGAGCAAATCATAATAAAAGCTAATAGAAAACAATATATCCTTTTACTTTTCAATTTATTACATTCCCTTATACTTTTTATCCAAATACCTTATGTTATATTATAACATATTATAGCTATTTATGTATTTATGTTTAAAAATATTATTTAATTTAATAAAAAAGTATAAACAAGTACTATGATTTCCATAATGCTTACACTTCTTCGTTATATATAATAAGAATTGTGTTTTAGTTTTTTTCACAACGCCACAACAAAAATTAATTCTGAAGTGTCGTAGTTTTACGTAATGCCTAACAGCGGTACGCATGCAATGCGTACCCTACAACAGTTCTGAAATGCACGGTAATAGTAAAAATATAACATTAAAAATAAGGTATTTGGATTGTTATTACTTTAATATGGTCCGGTAGTACTATATTCTACAAAATTATCTATTACAGTTGGTTTCCATACATAGTGATCTGAATACCATGTTTCAATTATATTTTCGGAATTTATACGTAGTTCGTGTCTTATAGTTATTAAGTACTCTTTCTCGTGAGATATTGCTACTAAACGTGCCCATGGAGTCGGTGTAACATTTTTAGTTACTCCAACGGTATTAGACATAGACCAAGATCTTGATACTCCAAATGATGCACTAATAATACCAAAAAAATTTGCTGAAGCAGTTTTGGTAATTGTAATACCTTTAGACTTTGAGTTGCTGACATTAAAGGCTCCACCATCAGGAAACTGTTGCCAATCATGTAATACCCCTAGACTTACTTGACGTGTGTTGCCTGTATATACATTACTCTCAACTGTTGCTACTTCATATGGTTTTTCTATGGGAGGCATTGCTAATGCTACTTCATTAACACCTAACGAACAAATCATAATAAAAGCTAATAAAAAACAATATATCCTTTTACTTTTCAATTTATTACATTCCTTTTTACTTTTTATCCAAACACCTTATGTTATATTATAACATATTTTAGTTATTGTGTATTTTTATTAATTTTATTACTTGAATTAGTATATTATCTATGATCACATTCTATGATTTGAACAATTGCCTCCTCTTATATACTTGGGGAGAGTAAAAGTAGATATTACTCAGCAGAGGTTTTTATTTATGGTAATTTTTTGTAATTCCTAACAGCGGTACGCATGCAATGCGTACCTACAAAAAAATTAAGCTAACGCATACTCATGTATTGCGCTAGCCTAATTTTTTCTTGTGCCTTGACAGGAAATAATTCTGAAATCCATATATTATAATTTAAAAGTACTATTACCCTTGGTTAAAAAATATAAAAAATTCACAGTATCATTATAGTATTGTTAACCTTCCGCTAAAATTATAAAAGGCTCACAGTATCATTATGCCGTAATATTGTTGTTTTATTTCTATAGGTAAGATATTTTGCTCCTCAAAAATCTATGCTTTGAAAATTGAATTTAGATTAAGACGTAGAAAAATCTGTGGAAAAAGTAATACATTAGTATGCTTTTGTAGCAGATATGTTCGTACAACGCAGATATAAATTTAATTTTCGAAGCGTCCGTGGAAAAAACCTTTAAAAATAAAATGGCTCCACAGGTAAAGTACTCAAACCTACAACCCTCCGCTGTGGATTCCACAATTTCTTCCTCTCTTCGTTATACATAAAAAAATCTGTGGAAAAGGTAATACATTAGTATGCCTTTGTAGCAGATATTTTCGTACAACGAAGATATCAATTTAATTTTCGAAGCGTCCGTGGAAAAAACCTTTAAAAATAAAAATGGCTCCACAGGTAGGACTCGAACCTACAACCCTCCGGTTAACAGCCGGATGCTCTACCATTGAGCCACTGTGGAACGCATTGTGTGCGTTTTACAAGCCTAAGCTTGCAAAAATTTAATATGGCAGCGTCCTACTCTCCCAGGCCGTCACCAGCCAAGTACCATCGGCGCTAAAGGGCTTAACTTCTGTGTTCGGTAAGGGAACAGGTGTGACCCCTTTGCCATCGCCGCCATAAACTTTATTCATACTCTGTTTATCAACAGAGCATTCAAAACTACATAGAAATTTGAGGTCAAGTCCTCGGCTTATTAGTACCAGTCAGCTGAATGTGTCGCCACACTTACACCTCTGGCCTATCTACCACGTCTTCTTCATGGTGCCTTACCCTTTCGGTGGGAAAACTAGTCTTAAAGGAGGCTTCACGCTTAGATGCTTTCAGCGTTTATCCCTTCCGAACTTAGCTACTCAGCGGTGCCTCTGGCGAGACAACTGATACACCAGCGGTTCGTCCATCCCGGTCCTCTCGTACTAGGGACAGCTCTCTTCAATTTTCCTACGCCCGCGACGGATATGGACCGAACTGTCTCACGACGTTCTGAACCCAGCTCACGTACCACTTTAATGGGCGAACAGCCCAACCCTTGGAACCTGCTTCAGCTCCAGGATGTGATGAGCCGACATCGAGGTGCCAAACCTCGCCGTCGATATGGACTCTTGGGCGAGATAAGCCTGTTATCCCCGGAGTAGCTTTTATCCGTTTAGCGACGGCCCTTCCACTCGGTACCGCCGGATCACTAAGTCCAACTTTCGTTCCTGCTCGACCTGTATGTCTTACAGTCAAGCTCCCTTATGCCTTTGCACTCTTCGCGCGATTTCCATCCGCGCTGAGGGAACCTTGGAGCGCCTCCGTTACTCTTTAGGAGGCGACCGCCCCAGTCAAACTACCCACCTGACACTGTCCCCTGCCCGGCTTACGGACACGGGTTAGAATTTCAGCACTACAAGGGTGGTATCCCAACATTGACTCCACTAAGACTGACGTCCTAGCTTCACAGTCTCCCACCTATCCTGTACATGTAGTACCGAAACCCAATATCAAGCTGTAGTAAAGCTTCACGGGGTCTTTCTGTCCAGTCGCGGGTAGCACGCATCTTCACGTGCATTGCAATTTCACCAGGCCCCCTGTTGAGACAGCGCTCAAACCGTTACGCCTTTCGTGCGGGTCGGAACTTACCCGACAAGGAATTTCGCTACCTTAGGACCGTTATAGTTACGGCCGCCGTTCACTGGGGCTTCAGTTCTGTGCTTCGCTTACGCTAACACTTCCCCTTAACCTTCCAGCACCGGGCAGGCGTCAGCCCCTATACTTCAGCTTTCGCTTTAGCAGAGACCTGTGTTTTTGGTAAACAGTCGCTTGAGCCTCTCATCTGCAACTCTTTCTTGCTCCATTCGCAAGGAACTTCACAATATTAGAGCACTCCTTCTCCCGAAGTTACGGAGTCATTTTGCCGAGTTCCTTAACAGGGGTTCTCCTGCGCGTCTTAGGATTCTCTCCTTGCCTACCTGTGTCGGTTTACGGTACGGGCACCTTCTATCTCGCTAGCAACTTTTCTCGACAGCGTAGGATCAGGCCGTTCGCTACTTCATTTCGCTCCCCATCATGCCTCAGCATATGTAACTGCGGACTTACCTGCAATCACTGCCTACACATTTGGACGCACCTCCAACAGTGCGCGGTCCCTACCTTCCTGTGTCATTGCTTCACTCAAGCAATATTAGGTGGTACTAGAATCTCAACTAGTTATCCATCGCCTACGCCTTTCGGCCTCGGCTTAGGCCCCGACTTACCCTGAGTGGACGAGCCTTCCTCAGGAAACCTTGGGCTTTCGACGGGAAAGATTCTCACTTTCCTTCTCGCTACTCATACCGGCATTCTCTCTTCCATGCGCTCCACCATGCCTTACAGCACAGCTTCTCCGCCCATGCAATGCTCTCCTACCCCAGATATTACTATCTAGCCACTGCTTCGGTGCATAACTTTAGCCCCGTTCATTTTCGGCGCAGGATCACTTGACCAGTGAGCTATTACGCACTCTTTAAATGTATGGCTGCTTCTAAGCCAACATCCTGGTTGTCTATGCAATCCCACCTCCTTCTCCACTTAGTTATGACTTGGGGACCTTAGCAGGTGGTCTGGGTTGTTTCCCTCTCGACTACGGATCTTATCATTCGCAGTCTGACTCCCAATCTAAAGTCAGTTGGACTTCGGAGTTTGACAGAAGTTGGTAGACGGTGAAGTCCCCTTATTCCATCAGTGCTCTACGCCCCTGACTCACCGATTGAGGCTAGCCCTAAAGCTATTTCGGAGAGTACCAGCTATCTCCGCGTTCGATTGGCATTTCACCCCTACACACAACTCATCCCCTGAATTTTCAACTTCAGTGGGTTCGAGCCTCCACGTACTCTTACATACGCTTCACTCTGGCCATGCGTAGATCACGCGGTTTCGGGTCTACCACCAATAACTCTATTCGCCCTATTCAGACTCGCTTTCGCTGCGGCTCCAGAACTTTATTCCTTAACCTTGCTATTCATGGTAACTCGCCGGTCCGTTCTACAAAAAGTACACTCTCACACCGTAGTGCTCGAATTCATTGTAAGCATATGGTTTCAGGTTCTATTTCACTCCCCTCCCGGGGTGCTTTTCACCTTTCCCTCACGGTACTGCTTCACTATCGGTCGCCAAGGAGTATTTAGCCTTGGGGGGTGGTCCCCCTGCTTCATACAGGGTTTCACGTGTCCTGCACTACTCTGGATACTCCACTCTTGCTTCCTCTTTCATTTACGCGGCTATCACGCTCTACGGCTGGGCTTCCCTTCCCATTCAATTAGATTCCACTCGATTATTGGAGTCCTCAACCCCAAGTACAAGTACTTGGTTTGGGCTCTTCCCCTTCCGCTCGCCGCTACTCAGGGAATCGATGTTTCTTTCTCTTCCTCAGGATACTTAGATGGTTCAGTTCTCCTGGTTGCCTCCTACTAAGCTATTTTGTTCACTTAGCGGTAGTGGGCCTTCTACCCACTGGGTTTCCCCATTCGGAAATCTGTGGATTTAACGCTTGCTTGCAGCTCCCCACAGCTTATCGTTGCTGGCTACGTCCTTCTTCGACTCTTGGCGCCTAGGCATCCGCCATATGCTCTTTTTTACTTGACCTCTCTATGCAGTTTTCAATGTTCTGTAGTGGTGGAGATGAACGGAATCGAACCGTTGACCTCCTGCTTGCAAGGCAGGCGCTCTCCCAACTGAGCTACACCCCCACGTTATTTTGTTGTTAATGGTGGGCCTAGATAGACTCGAACTATCGACCTCACGCTTATCAGGCGTGCGCTCTAACCTGCTGAGCTACAGGCCCCCATTATATTGAGGAAAACCCTCAGAATTAAATAGTGTAGAATAGTTTTCTTAGTCTCCTTAGAAAGGAGGTGATCCAGCCGCACCTTCCGATACGGCTACCTTGTTACGACTTCACCCCAATCGCTGATCCCACCTTAGACAGCTCCTTCCTTACGGTTAGGTCACCGGCTTCGGGTGTTACCAACTCTCGTGGTGTGACGGGCGGTGTGTACAAGGCCCGGGAACGCATTCACCGTAGTATTGCTGACCTACGATTACTAGCAACTCCAACTTCATGTAGGCGAGTTTCAGCCTACAATCCGAACTGAGATCTGCTTTATGAGATCCGCTCCACCTCGCGGTTTCGCTTCTCTTTGTACAGACCATTGTAGCACGTGTGTAGCCCAAGGCATAAAGGGCATGCTGATTTGACGTCATCCCCACCTTCCTCCGGTTTGTCACCGGCAGTCTGTCTAGAGTCCCCAACTTAATGATGGCAACTAAACACAAGGGTTGCGCTCGTTGCGGGACTTAACCCAACATCTCACGACACGAGCTGACGACAACCGTGCACCACCTGTCTCTCTGCCCCGTAGGGAAACCTATCTCTAGGTACATCAGAGGATGTCAAGCCTTGGTAAGGTTCTTCGCGTTGCGTCGAATTAAACCACATGCTCCGCTGCTTGTGCGGGCCCCCGTCAATTCCTTTGAGTTTCAATCTTGCGATCGTACTCCCCAGGCGGAATGCTTATTGCGTTAACTGCAGCACCGAAGGTATCTAAACCCCCGACACCTAGCATTCATCGTTTACAGCGTGGACTACCAGGGTATCTAATCCTGTTTGCTCCCCACGCTTTCGAGCCTCAGTGTCAGTTACAGCCCAGTAAGCCGCCTTCGCCACTGGTGTTCCTCCTAATATCTACGCATTTCACCGCTACACTAGGAATTCCGCTTACCTCTACTGCACTCAAGTTATACAGTTTATCTAGCTTACATCGGTTAAGCCCATGCCTTTTACTAAATACTTGTATAACCACCTACGCTCCCTTTACGCCCAGTGATTCCGGACAACGCTTGCACCCTACGTATTACCGCGGCTGCTGGCACGTAGTTAGCCGGTGCTTGCTGGTGAGATACCGTCACTTTCTTCGTCTCTCACATCAGAATTTTACGACCCGAAGGCCTTCATCATTCACGCGGCGTCGCTGCATCAGAGTTTCCTCCATTGTGCAATATCCCCGACTGCTGCCCCCCGTAGGAGTCAGGACCGTGTCTCAGTTCCTGTGTGGCCGTTCACCCTCTCAGGCCGGCTATTCATCGTCGCCTTGGTAAGCCGTTACCTTACCAACTAGCTAATGAAGCGCGAGTTCATCCTTCAGCACATTGCTTTTCATCTGTCCGCCATGTGACAGTCAGATAATATCTGGTATTAGCAGCAGTTTCCCGCTGTTATCCCAGTCTGAAGGGCAGATTACTCACGTGTTACTCACCCGTTCGCCGCTAAGTCATTTGGTAGCAAGCTACCAAATCCTTCGCTCGACTTGCATGTATGAGGCACGCCGCCAGCGTTCGTCCTGAGCCAGGATCAAACTCTCCGTTAAAACTTTTTAACGTTACTGACTTTGTTACTTTTTTAAGAGCCCTATTCTACTACTATTTAATTCTCAATGTTCTCTCTTGTTTTGCGCCGTGTTCTCTAGCGCCTGTATATAATAGCACGTGGTTTTTATAGAGTCAACACTTTTTTTATCTTTTTTTAAAATTATTTTTCACTCATAGCTTTTTTCCTTTTATAACATACTAAGTGATGGAGGTGATAACTATGAAGATGAAAATTGACTCTTCTGTTGTAAAAGATCATACTGGTTTAGTTGTAGCAGGCATTGGTGCTGCTGTAGCTGGTGTTGGCGCTGTTTTAACTGGTGTAAAAAAATACTCCTTTGGTGCTGGCATACTTGGTTTTGGATTAGCTCACATTGCTTTGGGTTTACTAGATACCAAGCGAAATTAGTATCCTCCCGCAAAAAAGAGATGAGTTTGTAAATAAACTCATCTCTTTTATTATACACAGTAATTGCCTTGTTAAAACTCTATTTAGTGTATTATCTTATCTTCTTAATAGTACGTAATATAAGTTGTACCATTTTCTCTCTAACCAAATACCTACTCTATAAGTCAATATCCAATATTTATTAGCTATATAATGTATACATTAAAGAAATTAAAGTCTACAAATTTGAGTTTAGCTAAATGCAGCTTTAACTGCAGCCTCTGCTAACACCTGGGTTGCATCTACAATGGGCAATTCTAAATCATCTTCTTTAATTACTAATGGAATCTCTGTGCAACCTAATATTAAAGCTTGAGCACCCTGTTCTATTAATTGCTGAGCTACCTCTATTAGGTATTGTTTTGATTTTGTATAATTACCTGCTTTAATACCCCATGAGGCATAAATAGCATCCATTACTTTAGTTTGATCTTTTTCACTTGGCTCTAAAGGTATTAAATCATTAGCTTTGAGTGCTTTATGATACATTTGAGATTGTATTGTACCACTTGTTGCTAAAATACCTATTTTTTTAGCCTGGGGATACTGTTCTTTAATGTAGCTTGAGGTTTCTTTCATCATATGAAGAAATGTTAACTCTTTATCTGTAGCTATATCGTTGTAAAAGTAGTGAGCTGTATTACAAGGCATTACCAGTATTTCTGCTCCTGCTTGTTTAAGTTTGCATACAGTATCCTTCATTGCGGTTAAAGGGCTATCCCCTTCACCTAAAATGGCTTTTGTTCTATCCGGAATATTTGTATTGTTATCAATAAATACTCTAATATGGTCTTGATCTTTTTTTGCTGGTGTAGCTTTTATTATTTTTAAAAACAAATCAGCAGTTGCTTCTGGTCCCATTCCGCCTACTATTCCTATTATTTTTTTAGGCATTGTTAACTCCCTCACCGTTTTTAGTTTTTTTAGCTATGCATCTCCTAAAAGACCCTTGTAGTATATCATAATTTATCTTAAAGTATAGTTATGTATATAAAAGTTTCTTAAGGGGTGATGTTATGGCAATTAAAAGCTTAGCGCTTTTAGGAAATAATATTTTAAGAAAAAAATGTAAGATAGTTGATTTTCCGTTAAATAATGCAAATGAGCAGTTATTAATTGATTTAAACGATACCTTAATTAATTTTAAAAAAAATAATGGCTTTGGTCGAGGAATTGCAGCTCCTCAAATTAATGTTCTTAAAAAAATTATATGTATTAATACTGATACACCTCAGTACTTTATAAACCCAGAGATTATTGAGTATAGCAAAAATAGCTTTTATATGTTTGATGATTGTTTTAGTATGCCTGAAATTATGGTATATATTGAAAGAAGTGAAAGTATAAAAGTGAAATTCTATGATAAAACTGGTCGTTTAATTATAAAGCAATACAGTGGAGCTATGAGTGAATTATTACAGCATGAAATTGACCATCTTAATGGCATCATGGCAATAGACCGAGTTAAGGCAATTAAGGATATTTATTCTAAAGAAGAATGGAAAAATAAGCTAAAAGGCTAAGCCAGTGTATATCTTTTCTTTGTTTAACAAAAAATAAAGTTAATCTGGAAAAGGAGATGACAATATGAATATCGTAGCATTAGTACTCGTAATTGTCGGAGCTATAAATTGGGGCTTAATTGGTTTGTTGGACTTTGACCTTGTTGCAACATTATTTGGTCAAATGACAACCTTTAGTAGAATAGTCTACGCATTAGTTGGATTAGCTGGACTGTGGAGTATTACTTTTCTGTTTAGAGACAGAGACAGAAGAAAAACTGTTGATTAGTAAATATTACATAAAAGATCGCTTTTGGCGATCTTTTTGTATATATGGGTATTAAACTTCTTAAATATCTATACTCTCTATTTGTTTAGTTAACCAGTCTATTGTAATGCATTGATTATTTTTAGGTAATAACTTCCAATAAGGTTTATTATTTATTAGCTGTTGAAATAAAGCTATTACCCCACCATGACTAACTATTAACAGATTTGTTTCTTTGTATTTTTTATAAAGCTCTGTACATCTATTTTTTAGTTCAGTTAGGGTTTCTCCATTTAACGGAGCATTAGTCCAAGGGTCGTCAACCCATTTTTTCATTATATTAGGGTATTTTTTTGTTAGTTCATTATAGCTATAACCATGCCATTCACCAAAATTAAGTTCTCTTAATAACTTAGTTGATACAGGTTGAAGCTTTTTCACTAATGCTATTTGCTCAGCAGCCTCTTGGCATCTGGGTAAGTCTGAACATAGAATTTGGTTTACTGGTAACTGTTTGCTAAACTCAACCATATTTTTAAGTTGTTTTTCGCCTAAATGACTATAGGGGGCATAACTCCAACCATGATATTTTTGTTGTTCGTTTAAGATTGTTTGGGGGTGTCGAAATAGGTACCACATTTTATAACCTCTTTTAGACTATTAATTAGGTAATTGTTTTGCTCAATTTTTTTAACAGCTACCCTGATATAGTTATTATTTAGTCCTACAAAGTTAGAGCAATCTCTAACCATTACTTTATAGTTTATTAATCCGTGATTAATTTGGCTACTTGTTAAGCCTAGTTGTGTAGTTTGCAATAATAAATAGTTTGTTAAGGAGTTGTATACCTTAAATCCTAACTTAGTAAGCTCTTTTACCATTAAAGCCTTTGCTTTTGCATTTTTCTTAACAGAAATTTGCTCAAACTGTTTTATTTGGGGTAAGTTTAGAGCCTTTACTATCTCTTGAGCAAAGATATTGACACTCCAGGGTAAGTACTGTTGCTCTATTCTTTTAAGTATGTGTTTATTTGCAACTATATATCCTGCCCTAATGCCAGGTATAGAATATATTTTAGTTAATGAACCCACTATTATTAAATTATTAAAGCTATTAATTTGGCTTACTTTTGTTTTTTCGATACAGTAATGAATAAAAGCTTCATCTAAAACTAGGGTCACGTTATTTTGCTCACATAGGGTAAATAGCTGTTGTAAAGTGTTTTCATTAAGCGTTAATCCAACTGGATTTGAGGGATGACATAAAAATAATAAATCTGCTTTTTTTAGTTTATTCTCTATATTAGCTATATTTACGCTGTAGCCTTTTTCTGTAAAGGCCACAATATTTTCAAAACTTGTGCTATAAATACTGCTTAGTCTTTCATATTCTACAAAGCCAGGCTGAATTATTAAGCTATGTTGAGGTTTAATAGTTCTTATTACCAACTCCATAGCACTTATTCCACCGCTAGTAAGTAATACCTCATTAAAATCTACGTTTAAATAACGAGCAAGCTCTACTCTAGCTAACCTAGCCAAAGGCTCTGGATAAGCGTTTATTTGATTTATTTTATTTTGAATTATTTGTTTTATTACTTGGGGAGGCCCATAAGGGTTAATATTTGCACTAAAATCTAACCATTCTTGAGGGTTATTTTTTACCCAAATATTTCCTCCATGTTCGTATTTATTCATTAAATTAACGCTCCTATACAAATTAGATATAATATTTGTGAAATCTCATGCAAAGCTCCATAACAATCACCAGTTAAACCTTTATAACGTTTATTTATTAAATATGCAATAAAAAGGGTTAAGGTTATAGCTATAATAATTGCATAAATTAACATTAGTTTTGCACTATATATAATGTAAATAATTAACGGCAAATAAAGTAAACATAGCAAAAGGTGTTTGTAAGATGCAGCTTTAAACAAAGCCCCAGTGCCTTTTTTTCGGGCATAAGGAAATAGTACAATAGTAATTACTAAAATTAGTTTTCCTATAAAGCCATAACACAGCATGGCTAACAAATTGTTCTTGATAACAATTAATAGAGAGGTTTTAAGTAATAAATTCAGTATTAAAGCTGTTATACCCATTACTCCTGACCTACTATCTCTCATTATCTCAAGCTGTCTTGTTACCTCTCTTCCAGAAAACCAACCATCGGCTAAATCACTTAAACCATCATAGTGCAAACCACCAGATAATAAGAATTCGCATACTACTAATAGTATACCTATGGTTATTAGAGGTAACTTGCTAGGTAGTAAAAAGGCAATGAAATACAATACAGCACCATAAAAAGCCCCCACCACAGGATAAAAAATTATGCTATTCGCTAGGTCTTTATCACTTACCTGCGGATAGTTTTTAATAAAAGATAATTTAGTTAAAAATTGAAATGCTAAATTTAAAGGTTTCACTATAGTACCACCCTTATTATTAAACCTAGTACTGCAAATAATAGGCTTGTTATTTTCATTAGGTTTATCGACATTTTTAAATGTTGTTTAGTTAGAGGCTGTAGTTTATCTCCCATTTTTCCTCTGTGTGATACTAATCCTTGATAATAGTTAGTGCCACCTAGCTGAATTTTTAAAGATCCTGCAAAAGCAGATTCGGATAAACCGCTATTAGGACTTGGGTGTTTATATCTATCTCTTAAGACTATTTTAAGTGACTGTTTACCACTATAACTGGGTAATATAAAGCTGACAACCACAATTAATATCGCTGTTAAACGAGCAGGTATAAAGTTTGCTATGTCATCTAATCTGGCAGCAACTTTGCCAAATTTAATAAATCGGTCGTTTTTATGCCCCCACATTGAGTCAAGGGTATTGATGGCTTTATAGATTAAACCTCCAGGTAAACCAAAACACAGCAAATAAAATAGGGGTGCTGTTACTCCATCTACAGTGTTTTCTGCCACTGTTTCAACTACTGCCCTTGTTAGCTCAGCTTCATTAAGGTTTTGAGTATCTCTACCTACTATATAAGATGTATATAGTCTTGCCTGTTTAATGTTATTGTTATTTAATTCTTTAAATACTGCAAAAGCGTGGTCAGCTAAGCTCTTAATAGCTAAACAAGATGCCATTAACCAAATACTAATAACGGTTATGGTTATAGGTAAATAGCCTTTAAATATAGTTAGCAGGTAGTTAAATATATAAACAAGTAAAATAAAGACACTTACTGCTAAGGCACCCTTAATTATTTTATAATTATTTTTATTAAGTTTTTTCTCGAGCACCTTTAAAAAATTACCATAATAAATTACTAAATGAGGCATCTTTGGAGGATCACCAATTATTAAATCTATGATAATAGCAAAAACCAGTTGCAGCTCTATACTACTGTAGATCCAAGATTTCATAGATTTTCTCCATATTTAAATGGCTTCTAAAATGCTCTGCTAATCTGTTAAAAGCCTTTTCACGTGCCTCAATATGGTCATAAATAGGTTCAGTTAGCTCAGCTAAACCTTTGTTTTTTCTTATATTATTAATTAGGCTTCTTCTTAATAAGCCATTATCAAAAATACCATGAAAATAGGTGCCAAATATCTTGCCATCGTTAGAAATTGCACCATCAGTATCTTGAACTTTTTGACCTGCTCTTTCTGTTACCAATAGCAAACAGTCATTTTTCAATAAATTGCTTTTACCCATATGAATTTCATATCCATCTATAGTAATATCTTGCTTTATATAAGGTAGCGTATTAGCAGGTAATACCGCTTTGGTACGAGTTGTTACTTTATGCTGTTCAAAAATAGTTGTAACAGCTAAAAGCCCAATTCCATTAACTTGGTTTAAAGCTGATTCAATAGCCTTTGAATCTATTATTTTTTCACCAAGCATTTGATAACCACCACAGATACCAATTACTGTGCCGCCGCTGTTTGCAAAGGCTTTAATGCGTTGGGCTAAACCCGTTTTATTTAAAAAATTCATATCTGCTAATGTATTTTTACTACCCGGTATTACTACTATATCGGGAGAACCAAATTGACCCAAATTAGATACAAAGTAAACATTGCAATCGGGCTCTTTTTTTAGTGAATCTATATCTGTAAAGTTGCTTATTAAAGGCAAATGCATAACGGCAATTTGCACTGAGGCATACTCACCATAGCCATGTTTGGTAGAATCAAGCACTACAGAGTCTTCGGCATCAATATCTAAATCTCTTACGTATGGTATAACACCTAAAACTGGTTTTTGGGTATACTGCTCAATCCAATCTAGGCCTGGTTTAAGTAAACTTACATCTCCCCTAAACTTGTTTATAACTAATCCTTTTACTCTCGCTCTCTCTTCTTCATTTAAGAGCGTTAACGTACCCACAATAGAAGCAAATACTCCACCTCTATCTATATCTGAGACTAGTATTACGGGGGCATCTGCCATTTCGGCGGCTTTCATGTTAACGATATCTTTATCTTTGAGGTTTATTTCTACGGGTGAGCCTGCACCTTCCATCACCATTATGTCATTATTTTGTTTATTATGGTTAATAGCTATTTGCACAATTTCACGAGCATTTGTTAAAAACTGTGCTCTATATTCTCTAGCGCTCATATTACTAAGGGGTTTACCAAGCAAAACAACTTGCGAATTCATTTCGCCTGAGGGTTTGAGCAAAATGGGATTCATGTACTCATTGGCCTCCACCCCTGCTGCTTCGGCTTGAATGCCTTGGCTACGACCTATCTCTTTACCATTATTTGTTATATATGAGTTGAGTGCCATGTTTTGACTTTTAAATGGACTAACTTTATATCCATCTTGTTTAAACACACGACACAGCCCTGTGCAAAGTATGCTTTTACCTACATCAGAAGCTGTGCCTAATATCATAAGTGCTTTATTTTTCATTTTTCTCTCCCTTAATAAGTGTTGGTATGCCACTTACACACCAATATACCTTATTGGCAACCTTTGCTATTTTTTGGTTGCACAAACCTAAACAATCACGATAATATCTTGCCAATGTAGACATTGGTACTATGCCACTACCAACCTCATTAGATACAATGATTAGCGTTTTATTGTATTTTTGGGCGGCCAATACAAGCTGTTCTATTTCTACTAGAACTAAATCTATTAAGTCATTTTTAGCACAGGTAAAGCCTGACTCGTCATCATTCCAGTACTGAAGCATTAAGTTAGAGACCCATACCGATAAACAGTCGAGTAAAATTGCTTCTTCTTGAACACAGGCATTAATATAAGTATAAGGTTTTAGTTGTTCTTCAATTGTGTGCCACGTTTTTGGCCTTTGCTGTTGATGCCTTAAAATTCTGTACTGCATTTCTTCATCTAAACAGGCAGCTGTAGCTATATATAAAACGCTATTATGTTTTTTGGCTTGTTCTTCAGCAAAAGAGGATTTTCCACTACGGGCTCCCCCTGTAACATATATTATATTTGCCATGTTGCTCTCCTTTATTGCCAGTACTTACCCTGTTGTTTTTTTAATAGATAAATAAAAAACGGACCCCCACATAATGAGGTTATTATACCCACTGGTAACTCTGTAGGGCTAAGTATTGTTCTGGCTATGGTATCGGCAATTATTAAAAAGTTTCCACCCCAAATAAACGATCTCCAGACTAGTTGTTTGTTGTTTGGACCGTGAATTAGCCTGATAATATGGGGTATTAATAGACCTACAAAGCCAATAACTCCACACAAAGATACGGCAGCGGCTGTTAAGAATGCTGATACTATTAATAGTAGTTTTTTTTCTTTTTCTACATTAACACCAAGCTGTTTGGCTTTGCTTTCACCCATTGTAAAAATATCTAAGATAACTGCCTTTTTATAGATAATTAAAAACCCGATTATAGGATAAGGCAGTATTGTTATAACATGAATCCAAGTACGGGCATTAAAACTGCCCATTAACCAGTAAACTAGCGGTTGTACTATATCATCACTAAAATATAACATTAAAGACATTACGGCACTAAGTATTGTACTTGTGGCAATGCCTGCTAATAGTAAGGTAACAATAGGAACTGTATTGCCTACCTTAGAAACACGATACACCAATAAAACCGTAAGTATTGCACCAATAAAAGCGAATATTGGCGTTAATCCTAAACCAAAAAGATTATTAAATCCAATATTTAGCTCTGATAATAGTATAATTGAAAAGCCTGCTCCTACTGAAGCCCCCGATGAGGCGCCAATTATGTAGGGATCAGCTAAGGGGTTACGTAAAATGGCCTGCAATACACAGCCAGCCATTGATAAACAGCCCCCTACTAAAAATGCTAATATTATTCGAGGTAGCCTTAACTTAAGCACAATAGTTATAGTGGATGAAGGCAAACCCTCACCACCTAAAAATATTGCTTTAAATATGTCTTGCACACTTACCTTTACAGAACCAATGTGCAAAGCAAGAACTATGCAAACTGCTGTTATTATAAGTGTTAGCATTAAATTCTTAGCAGTTCGCATAATTTCACCTCATGTTCTATTTAAATAGTTCTGGATACATGTATTCAGCTAAAAATTCGATAGCCTCCGTAATTCTTGGCCCTGGTCTGCTAAATACATCTACATCTACAGCCTTTACTTTTTTGTTTTGCACTGCTTTTATGTCTTTAAAGCCAGTTCGTAATTCTGTTTCTTCGGCTTTTTGTCCACCATGTCCTAATAAAATTATATCTGGGTTTCTTTCAACTATTTGCTCAGTACTTAAACTGGGCCAATCTGTTTTAGAATCTTCTGCTAGGTTTTTACCACCAGCAGCCACAATAACTTCGTGTAAGAAGGTATTTGGACCAACGGTCATTGGTGGCTCATGCCATACTTCGTAATAAACTAATTTTTTATCTTCGTCTTTAATATTGGCCACTTTTTCTTTTACAGCATTTACGCGAGCAGTTATATCATTTACTAATTGATCTGCGTTTTCGGCACTATTACATACTTTACCCATTAACTCTATTGCTTGATAAATGCTCTCAATATTTTGAGGATTTAAGACAACTACTGGTATACCAGCTTGGTCTAAAGCCTCTACTGTTTCTTGAGAGACTGTTGAAGAGAATACTACGTTTGGCTCTGCTGCAACTATTTTTTCAAGATTAGGGCCTTTAAAGCCACCAACTTTTTCTATGCTCTGGGATTCTTCAGGATAGTTACAAGAATCTGTTACACCTACAACTCTTTCTCCTAATCCTAAGGCAAAGAGCATTTCGGTAGCACTAGGTGCTAATGAAACAATTTTAGTTACCTCACCTTTAATAGTTATTTCTCGATTCATTTGATCAGTTATTTTTAGGTCGTTTGCTCTTGCTTTATTTGTATTACATGCAGCTAATAAAGCTATGCTAAGCATAAGTATTAGTAATACTCTAATATTCTTTTTCATTTTTACTCCTTACATAACCGATTAAGGTTATTTTATTATTTATTGCTGATTGAAGATGTTGTAATTCAATATCTCCAACTACAATTAAACACGTTGCTGGACCAGCTGATTTGTTTAAGTCTAGTTCGGTATTTACTAACTCAATATGGCAGTCATTATTAAGTGTAGCCTGTTTTAACTCAGAGTTAACTCCTCCGGAGCCACAAGGAATAATTTCATGGATATTTTTTAAACTTTGTAATTTCTTTATGGTGTTTACAGTAGGTAAGAGGCTTTTATGCTGTACTACCTCTGGACCTACTAAGGGTTTTCCTATTACAAAAATCTTGTCATTTAACTTTGTTTTATTTATTAAGGGTTCATTTAACAGCTCGCTAATTACAGTGATACCAATTGCTGTTACAGTTGCAGGAAAATTGCTTTCACAGCTTCCTGTAAGCTGTTGTTCTGTTAAGCTATAGTTTAACATTTCGCTCTTAATACCAGTCATTATATTTTGCGCATCTGCACTATCAAAAGGAAAAGATAAAGTACAGGATACAGCTATTGGCTGAGCATTTAAACATACCGCCTCTAGTAAAGCAACTCTAGCTGTTAAGGCACCCACTAATTTGGGGTCAACTTTAATATAGTCATGTTCTTTGTTACCAATAGATACACTATTATCGGCAGTTATTATTAAAGTTTTACTACTTGATTCTGTAACTAATGCGTCTCGATACTTCACAGTTATATCTTCTTTATTTTTTTAGGCATTGCTAGGGTTAAACCAGCTGCAGCCACTATATTTGCCACTGATGCAAATACTAATACAGGAACCATAGCCCACAATACTTTAAGGCTTAAATGGGGAAAAACTACCAAGCTTAAAGGCGAGGCTACGCCATTTAGTAAAGAAGCAAGAATAATAGCTGCAATTTTAGATTTTCTCCAAATAAACCCAAACACATAACATATTAAACCCATTTCAACAGCTAACACTAAGTGAACTGGTATAGTTAAATAAAAGCCTTGTAACATTGCCGTAAATAGATGTCCTATTGCACCCACAATACAGCCATCAAGGGGTGAAATCCAGGCAGCAGCAAAAAATCCAGGCATTGAGTCAAAAGCTGCAGTAGCAACTAGTCCAGAAAAGGGTTTGATATACGCCCCGATATAAGACATAGCAATTAACAGTGCCATTCTTACTAATCTCTTTGTTTTCATTTCTTTATCTCCTCTCCTAATTCAAACACAAAAAAACCCCTGAATTATCAGAGGAAATAAAATACATACTTTATCAATGCATCACCTCATTCCCCGAAGGTAACTAGCAACTATGGATAGGCAGGTCTCCTGACTTACAGCTTATGCTGCTTACAGTGGCGGGTCCGCTCAGGTTTTGCACCTGATTCCCTATTCTCCTTAAAATACTAAGGCACCTAAACATGCTAATATTCAATTTTCACCACTAATTATAGCTTAGTTTATAAAAAATTCAAGGCTTATTTTTTTATAGATAACCATAACCCATCATTCATAGGCAATAAGGCTGAGCTTAAGTTTTGTTGTTTAGTTAATAAGGTATTAAACTCACTCATATCATTAGCTAATTGTGGTGGAGCATTTAGTATTTCTACTAAAGCATCATGGGTTATTAAGGCTTTGCCTTTGTTTAAAATATTAATACAGTTACTAAGCATCTTGCTATACAGCTGTGGATAGGTATCTTGAAGTATTAAATCGAATTTTAGTTCACACGTTTGCACATATTGCTCTGCATTAGCTAAACATAAAGTAACGTTATCTTCACATTTTGCTTTACTAACATTTTTTTTAGCAACAGCCAGTACGTTTGAATTATTTTCAATAGAGATTATTTTACCACCATATGTTTTAGCTGCTAAGGCCATATAGATTGTGGCATAACCACAGCCTGTACCTAACTCTAAAATTTGTTTTGGTTTATGGGCTAAG
This sequence comes from Clostridium sp. 'deep sea', assembly GCF_014931565.1. Classification (NCBI taxonomy): domain Bacteria; kingdom Bacillati; phylum Bacillota; class Clostridia; order Eubacteriales; family Clostridiaceae; genus Clostridium; species Clostridium sp. 'deep sea'. The sequence continues at coordinate 3,190,399 of NZ_CP063353.1, read as the reverse complement.
ATATAGCAGTATAAAAATCTACCTGCTTCTGCTCCTAAAGTTGGGTAAATTATCTTGCCTGTTACATTATTTTGCTCTATCTCAGCTAAAACACTGGGGCTTTTTCCATGCAAGCTATTAATATATTGGTTTATGTTCATGTTATTACCTCTCGCTAAATTATTAATAATAATTCGCTACGCTGGTTTTATTTAATAGAAGGTTTAAAAATCCTACATTACATTTAACCACTCTTTTATTATACAAGAACACAAAGGAAAATGAAGATGTTATTGCTTAATAAAAGTTCTTACGCCTCAGCACTATAATCTGGAGTCATTCCATGTTGTATTAATGATAATTTATTTTATAATGATAAGTAATTTAATTGTATTAGTAACACATGTTCTAGCTTAAAATACCCTCTATCCAGTCGTAACATTCTTGTAGTTGTTTGGCATTAACTGCATTTGACCAGTGCTCGTATAAAAGCTTAAAGCTATTATTGTGTTCTTTTATTTTATTTAAATAGGTCTCAACATCCGCCCAACCCTCTTTTGGGCTTAGGCTAGGTAAGGCTGGATAGTGGTTTAGTCCTTTTTCAATGCTAAGATTAGATAAATGAACTAAATAGGTATGTTTTGCGTACTGATTAATAAAGCTATCTACCTTAAAGTATTTATCTAGCTGTGTTTGTAAATGAAGCCTTGGGATATCTAAACAGATTTTAATTAATGGATAACTGGTAATTAGCTCATAAAATTTTTTGTTATCATAGATATACTTATTTACTAAGTCGAACTCTAAAACAGGAGTAAAACCATACGCTTTTGCTTGCTTTGTAAGCCAAATAAAAAACTCCTCACTTTTTTGCATAAACATTTCATACGGATAGTCTGTTTCGTTATAAAACTCACTGGTATCTGCAAATCTCCAGCTACTCCAGTCTACTCTTTCATCTAGGAGCATGGGTTTTGGAAAATGTATTAATATATAGTTAGGTTTATACTGTGAAATATACTCTATTTCTCTCTCTAAATAATTATAAGACTCCTTCTGACAGTTTTTGTTTTTGGATAAAAACTGGGCATCTCTTAGCTTCCACTGCCCTGCTCTCATTGGCATATGAACACCATAACTAAAATTATTCTTTTTAGCTTCTTTCATTAACTCAGCTATATCGTTACTATCACTTATTGAGCATATCTCAACACCAAAAAAATACTCTCTAAAATCTCTATCTTGTTTACTTAAGTCATATTTTCCATAATGTCCTATTAAAAATCTATTTTTAACCATTATTTTTCCTCATTTAATTATTATAATGTTATATATTAATTTACCACATAAGTTTGTACAGTTGTATTACTTGTCAGAAATAATTGGATAATGATATAATTGTTTAGGTACTCTAAATTAATTTATGGTATTTAGGAGGTTGGATTATGCATTATAGAAGTTTTCCATGTGCACCAGATAAAAAGATTTCAGTTTTAGGTTTTGGTTGTATGCGTTTGCCTCACCTAAATAACGACAGTGGTCAAATTAACGATGAAGAAGCTCTAAAAATGGTTCGCTATGCTATAGATAATGGAGTTAATTATATTGACACAGCTTACCCTTACCACAAAGGAACTAGTGAAAAGTTTGTTGCTAGAGCCCTAAAGAATGGTTACAGGGAAAAGGTTTATTTGGCAACAAAACACCCTGTGTGGTTAGTAGAAGAATATGCTGATTTTGAAAAGTATTTAAATGAACAGCTTGCTAATCTTGAGACTGATTATATAGACTTTTACATGTTACACGCTTTAAGTGCTGAGCGTTGGCAAAAAATTAGAGATTTAGGGGTTATTAAATTTTTAGAAGAGGCTCGTGCCAAAGGCAAAATTAACCACTTTGGGTTTTCATTTCATGACGAGCTTGCTGTATTTAAAGAGATTATTAATTCTTACCCTTGGGATTTTGCCCAAATTCAGTTAAACTTTATGGATACCGAGTATCAGGCTGGCTTAGAGGGTCTAAACTACGCAGCTGATAGAGGCATTGGAGTTATTGTAATGGAGCCACTACGTGGTGGTAGTTTAACTCGCAGTGTTCCTAATGATATTAAAGATATTTGGGAGAAGGCCGAAACCAAAAGAACACCTGCTGAATGGTGCTTTAAATGGGTTGCCAACCACCCTAGTGTTGTTACCATATTAAGCGGTATGAGTACAATAGAACAGGTTGAAGAAAATGTTACTAAAGCAGATGACTTTTTAGCTAACTCCTTAACTGATTTTGAATTAGAGCTTATAACACAGGTACGCAATATTTATATTGAGAGAACAAAAGTTAACTGTACAGCTTGTGAGTATTGTTTGCCATGTCCTGCAGGGGTTGCTATTCCAAAGGTATTTACTTTGTACAATAACGCTAATATTTATAACGATTTAGAGGGTGCCTCTCGTTCTTATAAAGCCTTTATGATTGAAAAAGAGATTGATGCTAGTAAGTGTGTAGAGTGTAATAAATGCCTTAGTGCCTGTCCCCAAAACATAAAAATTCCTACTGTACTAAAAGAGGCCCATAGTTATTTAACTAAAGCAAAGTAGCTAAGCCTAATAATAGACCAAAGTGGCTGGCCTTGTGTCAGCCTTTCTTATTATTTGGCAACTACTTAAAGGGTTGAAATATTTTCATTACAATTTTGGTGATAATCTTAGTTTTTAGTAATAATAAGGCAAATTTATTTATTGATTAAATCTAAATTACTTGTTACGTAATGATTAAAGTATGATATTATTTTTATAGTTATTAGTGAAACAATTATACTAATGCTACAGTCTTTAATTAAAGCCTTGTGCTTACAATAATAATATAAGGTAGTTTTAAGATAATAAGGTGGTGTTGCTTTTTACAATTTAACTCAATTATTAAATAACAATATATTAGGAGATAAATATGAAAAATAAAATGCTAGTAGTTTTAGCTACTATTTTAGTCTTTTCGCTGTTTTTAACTGCATGTCAGCCACAGGATAACAATAGCCAACCGCCAACTGATACTTCTAACAATCCTGTAGTTACTTTTACCATGAAAAGTGGAGATGTGTTTAAGGTTGAGCTTTATCCTGAAATTGCCCCCAATACTGTAAATAATTTCATTTATTTAGTTAAGGAAAAGTTTTATGATGGTTTAACTTTTCACCGCATTATGCCAGGCTTTATGGCTCAAGGTGGTTGCCCTAATGGAAACGGAACTGGTGATAATGGTTATAGTATAAGAGGTGAATTTAGTGGTAATGGCTTTGAAAACACCCTTAAACATGAAGAGGGTGTTTTCTCAATGGCTCGTAGCAAACTACCAAATTCGGCTGGCACTCAGTTTTTTATTATAGATAAAACTGCAGCTCATTTAGATGGTCAGTATGCTGCCTTTGGTAAGGTTATTGAGGGATTAGAGAAGTTTAAAAATATTATGAAGGTTGAGCTCAAATCAAATAATGAAACACCTGTTGAGCCACCTGTTATAGAGTCTATAACTGTGGATACTAAAGGTAAGGAATACTCTGAGCCCGAAAAGCTTATTTTTACCACCGAGGTTCCCTCTTATGATAAAGAGCTACCTGTTGTAACAATTGAAATGGAAGATGGTAAAAAAATTGAAATAGAGCTTTATCCACAGCTTGCACCTAATACTGTTAATAACTTTATTAGTTTAATTAATGAAGGCTTTTATGATGGTTTAAGCTTCCATCAAATTTACTCTGAATTACTCATTGCCGGTGGAGCTCCTGAAGTCGGTGGTGCTGGAGACCCTGGTTATAGTATAAAATCAGAATTTAATAATCTTTCACAAACTGCGGGTGTTTTATCTATGGCAAGATCTAGTTACACAGAATCAGCTGGTTCTCAATTTTTAATAGCTGATATGGACATAAGTGAAACTAATACTAATTATTTAAATGACTTTTTATTCACAGCATTTGGCAAGGTAATAAACGGTGCAGAAAACGTAAGAGCATTATCTAAAACTAAAATAGTTAATGAGCAATACGGTGCTCCTGAAAATCCACCTAAAATGAAAAAAGTTACAGTTGATACTAAAGGTGTAGAGTATCCTGAGCCTGAAAAGATAACAAAAGAATAACTTATTATTTAATTAGATTTTATATAAAGCACGATATTCTAAACGTAATAGTTAGAATATCGTGCTTTTATTATGAGTATAAAATTGTCTTTACTTCTATGCTTTTAATAATCTAAAATCCTCTTCACCTGTTAAACTTAAAATAAACTGGGTTAATATCTCTATTTCTTGTTCTATATCGTTTGTATTGGCAAGCTCTACGGGTGAATGCATGTATCTTATTGGTAATGATACTAAAGCAACAGGTACCCCTTTACAGCTCACTCTTATTTTATCGGCATCTGTTCCTGTGCTTCGTGGGGTTAATTCGTATTGTACTGGTATATTATTTTTGCTTGCTACTTCTGCTAACAAGCTATTGGCTACTGGGTTTATGGGGGCACCTTTGGCTAATACTGGACCACCTGCTATTTTAACAGTTCCATGTTTTTTATTATTGACATTAGGGTAATCGGTAGCAAAGGTTACGTCACAGGCTATTCCTAGGGTTGGATTTATGGAACTACTAGCAAAGTAAGCACCACCCATATTGGTTTCTTCATTAACTGTGCTTACAGCATAAACTCCTACTTTAGGCTCAGCTTTCGCTACTCTTTTTAATACCTCTGCCACTATAAAAGCACCTGTTTTATTATCTAAACCTCTACCCACAATATTGTCATTTAACATATAGCTATAATTGGTGTCGTATATAACATAGTCACCTATGTTAACATGCTTCAACATATCCTCTTTATCTATAGCACCACAATCAATATAAATATCTTCAAGTTTTAGGTTGTCACCTACCCCACCGTGGTGTTCTGCTGGCACCCCAACAACACCATAAATTGGTCCATTTTTACCTAGTACTTTAACTCTCATGCCTAAAGCTATTTTATGGCTTATGCCTCCAGCTTTTATGACGGATAAAAATCCATTGTCATCTATGTAACTTACTACAAAAGCTATTTCATCACAGTGTCCTGCCAACATTACCTTAAACTCATTATTAGGGTTTAAACAAGCAATAACATTGCCAACTGCATCGGTTTGTATTTTGTGGGCAAATTGTTTTGTGTAGTTTATCCACTTTTGTTGTATGGCATATTCTGCACCAGATGGTGAGGGGGTAGTTATTAAATCTTGCAAAAATTGTTTTGATTCTTGATTCATTTTTATTCCTCCGTATCTTTAAATATTACCTTACTTATCAGTATAGCAAAATTAAACCGCAAAGAGCGCAAAGATAATGAAGAGATACAGCTTATTGAAATGGAAGCTTATTTACCAAAACCTATAGATATTATATTTTGTATCTATTCACAACTCTTTTAATGCCATTCTTTAAATATTTTACATTAAAATTAGCCAATAATCCCAGCATTTTGTTGGATAATTTTAAATACGTCATAATTTGAGCTAAATGCACATCATTAATTTGCTTAGTAGATTTTATTTCAACTATAATACAGTCTTCTGCCAAGATATCTATCCTATATCCACATTTCAATTTTATGTTCTTGTATATTACTGGTATTTCCATTTCAACCTCTACCTTTAGACCTCTTAATGATATTTCATGTGCTAAACATTGCTTATATGTATTTTCTAACAATCCAGGGCCAAGTGTATTTCAAAAGCACAATCTAAAACAGTTTTAAAGTGTTCTTCCAAAATTTCATTCTCCTTAAGCAACCTTTACGTGAAACTACTTAGAACATTTACACGTTCACACTAATTAATAATAAGCCCTTCTTATATCTTAGCGAACTTTGCGGTTATTAATAAATATATATATAATTAACATATTTTGCAAACTAATTTTAAAATATTAGCATTTAATGTTACTATATCTATGACAAAACTACATTTAGGAGATTTATATTATGAGTAATCAAAACCCTATTGTTACTATAACAATGCAAGATGATTCTGTAATTAAAGCAGAATTATATCCAGAAGTTGCCCCAAACACAGTTAACAATTTTATAAGCTTAATAAACAAAGGTTTTTATAATGGTTTAACATTTCATAGAATTATTCCTGGTTTTGTAATTCAAGGTGGTTGCCCAACAGGTAACGGTACTGGTGGACCAGGTTATGGAATTAAAGGTGAGTTTAATAATAACGGTGTAAAAAATGATTTAAAACATGTTGAGGGCGTTTTATCTATGGCTAGAGCTCAGCATCCAGACTCTGCAGGATCACAGTTTTTTATTATGGATAAACCTGCTCCACATTTAGATAATAACTATGCAGGATTTGGTAAGGTTATTGAGGGAATGGATGCCGTTAAAGCTATTGTTGATAGCCCATTAATTAACCCACGTATGGGAAACCCTGTAGAGGCACCAATCATTAAGGAAATGACTGTGGATACTTTTGCAGTAGAGTACCCAGAACCAGAAACAAATAACATGAGATAATTATTTGAGAGTCGCCTTAGGGCGACTCTGTTATTTTAAACTTAATATAGCATTATTAAACTTATTAATAAACCATTAATTCTCTTTTTATTTTATATTATGCTTTAATTACTAATATTTTACATGTTATAATGTATATATGATAATGAGGGAGGTTTCAGTAATGAAATTTTTAGTTAATCCAAAAGACTCTATCTTAGCTTTAGGTTGTAGAAATTATTTAAACTGCACATCCTATGGTGGCTGTAGAAGTTACCACTGTTATAATTTTAGTTATTAACAATTTGCTACTTAAATAATTTTAATAATTTATATTCTAAAAGTGAGGTTTTAAGATGATTTTTTTAGTTAATCCATGTAAGCTTCAAGTTGAAGAGCCAGTTTATCCATGTAGTAAGTATTTTCATTGCTCAAATGTGTGGGGATGTGTTGACTTTACCTGTATCTCTTATCTATAAATAATTACTCTATTTTATTAAAAACAAGGCCAGCAAGGTTTTAGCCTTGTTTTTTTATTTTAAAGCAATAATCGATTTAGTGATATTGATTATCATTATTGACATATAACTAGAGCTATTTTATAATTACATTAGATATTCATCTAACACAAAGGAGTTTAATTAATGTCTAATAATATTATAATGTATAACCTTAACTATGAATTTTTTAGCTCTATTTTAAGCCTAGTTAAAACTAAACAAGGTATTACTCCTACAAAAAGCAATTATGCTGAAGTTAAAGTAATAAATAATTTCTACCATAATTTAGAGACAAACATGGACTTAATAATGAAACAAGATTTTGACTTAGTGTTTTTAAACTTTTCAGGAATATTTATTGCGCTTTATGAGATTGCCAATGAGTTTAAAAGCATTGAAGATTGTTTGCTAGAATTAGAGAATATATCTACACATGACTTGCTTAACAGGTATTTACGTAGAATACATGTTGACCTAACTGTTTTAGACAATGACAATGTCCTAAAATTAGCAATTGATAAAAACCCTATTACAGATATAAAATCTACTGATGCTGAAAGCTTTCTTTTATACAAACATAATCCAGTGGAAATTAAAAGAAGGTACTGTTCTATTTTTAAAAATTATTACCATAAATACTTTAAAGAGTTTGTTCCTCATGTTAAGGAGTATTTAAATAAAACTGTTAAGAAACATCAAGAAATTTATGATATAGATCAAGATCGTTTTTTTAACGAGATAATTTGGTATAAATCTGAGAATGAGTATAAAACTGATAAACCTATATACCTATATACAATGTATTTTTCTTATGCTGGTCAGGCGTTATGGAATTTTGAAGATGCTTATTACCATCATTACGGCTTTACGCTAATTGAGAGGCTAAACGTTCAAGCAAATGAAAAACACGTTGCAAGGCTTTTTAAAACTCTAGCAGACCCAAAAAGATTACAAGTTCTTAAACTCTTAGCTAAAGCAACTCGCTATAGCAAAGAGCTAGCCGAAAAATGTGAGTTAACTGCAGCAACCACCAGCTATCATATGAAAAAATTAGTGGAAGTTGGATTAGTAAAAATAGAATGGCATCATGATAATAAGGTGCATTATTCTCTAAATAAAAAAGCATTAGAATCAAAGCTTTATGAAGCAGTTAAGATAATTATAAATTAATGAACATGATAGAAAGGCTAAAAGAATGAATCTTAAAGATATTAAAGGTAAAAACCCTATACTTCTGCTTTTAGGTCAACTAGTATCTACCTTAGGAAGCAGCATGCAGTTATTTGCTTTATCTCTTTATGTGCTTGATACAACTCAGTCTGCTACTATGTTTTCTAATGTAATACTGCTTAGTATGATTCCACGCATTGTTTTGGGACCGTTTGCAGGGGTGCTAGCAGACAGAGTAAGTAGAAAAAAGTTAATTGTAATACTCGATGCTATAGCAGGATTTCTTACTTTTTTGTTTGTAGCTCTCCTGTATTGTAATAACGGCTTGAGCCTTACTCAAATATATATTTTCACTTTACTGTTAGGCATGATTACTGTTTTATTTGAGCCGGCTACAGCTGCCATTATTCCAGATATTGTTGAAAAAGAACAGCTTGCTACTATAAACTCTGTGAGACGTTTAATACTGTCTTTTACAACCATTTTAGCACCATTGTTAGGTGGAATTCTGTACTCACAACTAGGTCTTTTAATTGTAATGGTATTGAATGGGATTAGTTTTTTTCTTTCATCAATCTCTGAAATGTTTATAAGTGTTCACAAAGAGAGTGTTCACAAAGCTAAAAAGAATCATTTTTTAAATCTTTTGCTGAGGGCATTAGTTTTTTAAGACAAAAACCAGTATTACAAATCCTAACAATGGGATCAGTTATAATAAACTTTACTATAGCTCCAGTATCAATGATAGCTTTTCCTTATGTACTACGACAAAATTTACAAGTAGGAGATAATTTATATGGTATAGCTCGCTCTCTAATGATGACTGGACCAATTATAGGATCTTTACTGGTTAGTAAATTCATGAAAAAATATGACTTTAAAAAGTCGATTCCTGCGCTCTATTGCATATGTGGAATTTCATTTATTTTTGCTGGCATTACTGTAATTCCAAATATGTTTCCATTTGGCTTTTGGGTAGCTTATATAGGAGTTATTATTTCTTCTTTTATACTAGGGGCTCTAATTACAATGGCATCAGTAATATCTATTACTGCTCGTCAAAAAATTATTCCAGGACATATGATGGGTAGAATATCTGCGGTTATGAGTACTTTTATATTATCATCTATTCCACTAGGTCAAGCAATTATGGGTAGAATGTTAGATAAAATACCAGCTTATTTTTGTATATTAATTTTTTCAGTCTTAGTGCTGATGGCCAGCCTGATATCTCGACTTTTATTTAAAAAAATGATTAATCAAAACAATATACTGCAGCAAACTCAGTTTGAGAGTGTATCCTCTTAGTATTTTTAAGATTTTCACAAAAAGAAGCTTAGATGGATAATTATTGTATAGCACTATGTAAATAGAAAAATCAATATTATACAATAATTATCCATACCCTATTTAATCAACCTTTTTTCGAGGAAACTTCTAGCAGTAAAAGTCGTTTATTAAAACCACCATTAGTTTTTAGCTTTGTTTTTCTAATAGTTTCAAACTCTTCTATACTTATGCCTTGATACTTTAATAAAGCATAGATTACCTCAACCACATCGGCTAGTTCATCTGGATTTTGGCTTTCATAATATTCATTAATCTCTTCGTTGAGTTTTAGGTTTAAATAGCGTAGATATTCGGTATCATTTAACTCTTTGGTATTGCATTTTTTACCTTGTTGTTTTATTATTTGGGGTATTTTATCTCTTATAAGCTTATTATAAATAATCATAAATTACTCTCCTTAGTTTAACTTCTGTAATTATGATTAGCCTATATTGATTTTTTATGCTAAAGACTTTTCATTTAATCACTTAAACGTTAGCTTCTTATTACTGTAAGGTTCGGCCATTTTTTCACCATATCTTTGCTTTTTAAACGCTCTTCAAAGATTTTTTGACTTATTCTTTTTTTATTTCTGCGTAAAGTAATATTAAACAAATCGTCTAATCCTAAAGGTGCTATTACCTGCATTTGATTATTTGGGTTTAAATAAACTGCCACGCTAGTTGCGGGCTCGGGCCATGTTGAAATGGCATCTTCTATACTAGTATAGGGTTTAACCTTTATGCCAAATTTCTGCTCATACCATTCATGTACTAAAGCTTGGTTTTTAACATCCCATTCTACATTTAAACCTAATTTATTTAGTTGTTGTTCATACTCTTCTTCTTTAATTCTATCTTCTTGTTTATTGAAGTAAGCTAGATCTATATCCTTGTATTTAACTGTATTAATATTATGTAAATAAGACCAGACAGTATCTCTTATAGACCCCGCTCCTACACAATAGTTTTTTAAACCTAACCTGTGAGCAGTTTCAAGGTACATCATAAATTTAGGGTTTGAGTTTAGTATTTTGATTAAGTCTTGTTTGTATTTCATTTTTTCTCCTTGGTAATTATTATGGGTTTTACTCATTAACCTACAGCGGTACGCATGCAATGCGTACCCTACATGGGTACAATTTTCATAAAAATAATTGCTATTTTTGTAATGGGTTTAGGTACTATTATAGATATTATTATGGTAATATTACTCATTAACCTACGGCGATACGCATGCAATGCGTACCCTACATGGGTACAATTTTCATGAAAATAGTTGCTGTTTTTGTAATGGGTTTAGGTATTATTATGGGTTTTACTCATTAACCTACGGCGGTACGCATGCAATGCGTACCCTACATGGGTACAATTTTCATGAAAATAGTTGCTGTTTTTGTAATGGGTTTAGGTATTATTATAGATATTATTATGGTAATATTACTCATCAACCTACAGCGGTACGCATGCAATGCGTACCCTACATGGGTACAATTTTCATGAAAATAGTTGCTGTTTTTGTAATGGGTTTAGGTATTATTATAGATATTATTATGGTAATATTACTCATTAACCTACGGCGGTACGCATGCAATTCTTACCCTACATAGGTACAATTATTTGTAACGTTTTGCATGTTTACCCCTACAGGGGCTTAATATCTTTAATTTCATTATCTAGTGATATTTGAGGTAATGCTTTTATAAAATTACTGCCATAACGTTTTGAAACAAGTCGTTTATCAGTAACAATAACTAGGCCGCTATCACTTTTGCTTCTTATCAGTCTGCCAAAACCTTGTTTAAAATGTAGTACTGCTTGAGGTAACATATATTTGCCAAAGGGATTGCCGCCAGTTGCTTTTATTTTATCCATTCGGGCTTCAGCCAAAGGATCATCTGGAACTGGAAATGGTAATTTAGTGATAATAACGCACCTTAAGCTATCACCAGCTACATCTACACCCTCCCAAAAAGATGAAGTACCAAACAAAATGGCGTCACCATCACTTTTAAATTTTCTTATTAGCTCGCTTCGTGATGTTTCACCCTGCTTTAAAATAGTTTTATTGTCTACTAAAAGTTTGCTTGCAACTAAATTATGAACACTATCTAACATTTTATAAGATGTAAATAATACGAAAATTCCACCTTTAATTTTGTTGCGTGCCTCTAACACAGTGTTAGCTATATAGTTTTCATACTTATTTATATTATTAAAGTCTGGTTCCAAAGCATCATTGGGTACTATTAGTTTTGCTTGTTTTTCATAATTAAATGGTGAATATATTATATTGGAGTTATAGTTTTCGACACCCATTCGGTAAGCAAAGTAGTTCATATCTGGCACAGCTAGGGTAGCTGAAGTACATACAATTGGGGTTTCATGGGTGAATATTCTTTCATTCATCATTTCAGCAATATTTAAGGGAGCAGCAAAGGCCGCTGGATAATTGCGTGATTCAACCCAATATACATAGTCACTACCTTTGGCATTTAATACAAAATCAATATTATCAGCTATGCCCTGAAAATTAAGGCGCAACCTTTCTATTTCTGCTGCAGTAGTTTCATCTATTGCCATGTTATTACTCATTTTATCTGTAATTTCTATAAGCTCTGTTAGCGTATCATTTAAACTATTTTCAACCTCTTTAATTTGTAATGGTGACACTCTTTTACTCATTGAGCTACCATTTAATTTCTCTATATTCTGCATCAGCTCATTTGATTTGGCAAAATACTGCTGATTTAACTGTGCGGCATGATTTAAGGTATAGCCACATTCAGTTAAGGCTGTGCGTACAACTTCACGCTTTAACATGTTTTGTAGCCATGCTGCTGGCTGATTAACGCTTTTTGAGTCTACCGTTATAGAAAAGGCACTTGTTGCTGCATCTTCTACATGGTGAGCCTCATCAAACACTACGTAGTCGTAGGTAGGTAGTATTCCGCCTTCTTCTTGAGTTGTATCTCCTCTTAACATTAAATCTACAAAAAACAAGGCGTGATTAGCAATTACTATATCTGCTTTATGAAGCTCTTTACGTGCTTTTTTAAACTGACATTTAAACTCATAAGGACAGCTATCTTCTAAACAGGTTTCTCTACTAGAGCATACTTCATTCCAAACACTAGGCATTACTGAGGTAGTTAAATCTGCACGATCCCCAACCCTAAGTCCAGAGCCATCATATACTTCATCTAATAACTCCCGATAGTTTAGGGCTTCCTCAGCGGTACTAAATAATCCTGCTATACTATTTAGTACATTCATCACTCTATTTTGACACAAATAATTACTTCTACCTTTAGCTATAGCTACTTTAAAATCTTCATCTAGTATTTTTTGCAGTAAAGGTATATCTTTTTCTATAAGCTGTTGTTGAAGGTTAATAGTATAAGTAGATATAATCGCTTTTTCTTTTAATTCATTAGCTTTAATGATAGATAATAAAGCCAGAATATATGCTAAGGATTTGCCTGTTCCTGTTCCTGCTTCAATTAATATATGCTTTTTTTTATATATTCCATTTAATATTGCCCTTATCATTTCGTACTGTTGAGGGCGATCCTCATAGTTTGGAAAAAAAGATTTTATTTGATTTAAGTAACTTTCTAGTTTTTGTTTTACAGCCTTAACATGCATGTTATCGCTCCAGTGTTAACGATTTTTTGATACAGTTGCAAACAGGGTTCACATTTATGTGCCCCCTTTACTATGATTATATTTTACCAGAATATTGACCTAAATTGCATAAAAAAGGCGAAAATATTTTCGCCTTTTTTAATGAACCATTTAGATAATAAATGTTTTATTTATTTTTAATACAGTATTTTAGATGTCATTATTTGACATTATTCACAGAAAAATTGGCAATAAAAACCATATGTTTATATTTGGCAAATTAAGCATTGTATAGAAATTATTAATATGCTACTATTAAAGTACCGCAGGGTTGGTCTAGCGCTCCTTATTTTATAGGGAGGTGATTCTAATGACAGATTATCAAATTTTGATGCTGGTCATTGGTATCATTGGCTTGGTAATTGCAGCTCGTAAGAGATAATATTACTTTTTACATAAAAAGAGACCGCCCTGACTGCAACAGGACGGTCTTTTGCATTTGTAAAGTCTAACTGGTGCGTAGGGATTAACCCTCGGTATGGGTTACTATGTTACAGCATAGTAACCCTTTTTTACAAATATGCTTAATTTTACAATATTATATATTATTTTCTTATTGGTATATTAAACAAGTTATCTCAAAATTCCTCTTTTTATTTTAAGTTTTTTTTAGTTTCGAAATTTTGACCACACTATATATTATATGGCTAAATCTAAATTATAAAACTATTTTTTTGCTTTATTTTAATGGTTTTTAAATGATTTTAAAATATTGTTTTCAATTTCATGCCAATTACATGATAATCTATATCTTATTTTAGTATTATGTTAGTTTTAATTGGGATTATAAATGCAAACTATAACCCTCTAATTTAAGCATTTGCTGTTTTAATGTTAAGCCACCTTTAGCTGAAAATCCCCCAGCACCCGTGCTAGCCAATACCCGATGTCAGGGTACAAATAGTGGTAGTTGATTTCTGGCCATCACTTGACCTACAGCTCTTGCTGATTTTGGTTTACCTAAAGCTTTAGCAATGTCTCCATAGGTAACTGTTTCACCATATCTACAGTTTTGCTGCAACCATAGTAAAACATTGCGAGTAAAATTAGGTAAGTGATTTATTTTTAAACGCTCTAAAAACTCAACTGGTTCTCCATTTGCATATTTCTGTAGCTTTATTGATAACTCTAACCAAGTTGCTTTAATTACATTCTGGGGCAAATCTCCACAAAGTGAAACGTATTCAATTTGTTTAGTATCATTAAAAACTATAGCTATCTCTCCCCAAGGCATTTGCTGCTTGAGGTAATACTTATTCACTTGGTGCTCCTTGGGCTAAATCCTTAAGAGATTTTATTACATATGTTATTTCTTCGGCTGTATTAAAGTAGCCTATACTTAAACGGATAGTACCTGTCTTTAAGGTTCCTACTGAGTTATGAGATAAAGGAGAACAATGTACCCCTGAGCGAGTCATTATGCCATACTTTTCGTCTAAAACAATGCTCATCTCGCCCATCTCTAGATTATTTATAGTTATGGATATTGTAGGAACTTGCTGTTTCACATCCCCAGAATAGTATATTTTAATATTATCTATTTGCTTTAAACCCGTTAAAAGCTGCTGTAAAAGCTGTTGCTCATGTTTTCTAATGATCTCTGTTTTAGTATCTAGGATAAATTGTACACCAGCGCCTAAACCAGCTATTCCAGCAGTATTTTGGGTACCACTCTCAAATTTTTCAGGCATATGATCTGGTTGGAATTGTTTTGTTGAACTACTTCCTGTACCACCTACTATTAGTGGTCTCATTTCTTTTGCTGCTCTTTTACTCAATACCATACCACCTGTTCCTGGTGGTCCATATAAAGCTTTATGTCCTGTAAAAGCTAATACATCTAAACCTAACTGCGTAAAGTTTATGTCACAGTAACCTGCAGTTTGAGCACAATCAGCAATAGTGTATATATTATGTTTTTTTGCAATAGCTGTTATTTCTGCCAGAGGCAAGATTGTGCCAATTATATTAGAAGCATGGTTAACAACCATAAGCTTAGTATTTGGCAATATTGCTTTTTCTACATCACTTATATTTATATGGCCATTAGTGTCCGCAGGGATCCATGTTATATCTATGTTTTTTTGCTGTTTTAGGGTTCTTAATGGTCTGCTTACAGCATTATGCTCCATACAGGTTGTTATAACATGGTCACCTTCATTAAGTAAACCCCTTAAGGCAGTATTTATAGAGTAAGTTATACCAGGTGTAAATACTATATATCGACTATCTTCTACATTAAAAAGTTTTGCTAACTTATTTCTTGTTTTAAACACTAAACGACCAGCCTGTAGTGAGCAATAATAGCTACCCCGGCTTGGACTGCAGCCAATGTTTCTTAATGTATTATTTATTGCATCATAAACAGTTTCGGGCTTAGTTTTAGTGGTTGAAGCGTTATCTAAATAATATTTTTTCATTTTTTATCCCTCTGAAGTTAAGCGTTCTTACAACATATTATAACATTAAAATACAATTTCAAAAAATATATTTAATACTATATATTGTGGCTTAGCATCATATAAGGTACAATATATAGTACACTAATCAATTATTTAGGGAGACGATGCCGATGATAACAAAAATTATTAAAAGAGATGGAAGAGAAGTAGACTTTAATATTAATAAAATTGCAGAAGCAATTTTTAAAGCCGCAAGGGCTGTGGGAGGTCATAACCGAGAGCTTTCAATAAGGCTTGCTCGCCAGGTTGTAGACACGTACGAAAGGTCTAACCAATTTAATGATATTCCAACTGTTGAAGAAATTCAAGACATTGTTGAAAAAACTTTAATAGAATTAGGACATGCTCGTACTGCTAAGGCATTTATTCTCTACAGAAAGCAACGTAAAGAGATTAGGAATTTAAAAGAATCAATCTTAAGTATTGGAAGTTTAATAGATGACTACATTCAAGACAATGATTGGCATGTAAGAGAAAACTCAAATATGGGATACTCTTTGCAGGGTTTAAATAATCATATAGCCACTACAATTACTAAACGTTATTGGCTTGAAAAGGTATATCCTAATGAGGTTAGTCGAGCTCATTTAGAAGGAGATATTCATATTCATGACCTCGGTTTATTATCTGTTTATTGTTGTGGTTGGGATATAGGTGACTTACTTAAAAATGGTTTTACAGGAGTAGAAGGAAAAATTCAAAGCAAACCACCACGCCATTTTAGAACTGCTTTAGGACAAATTGTTAACTTCTTTTATACCCTACAAGGAGAAGCTGCTGGAGCCCAAGCGTTAAGTAATTTTGATACCTATTTAGCCCCTTATGTTTTTTATGATAAATTAAGTTATAAAGAAGTAAAACAAGCTATGCAGGAGTTTATTTTTAATTTAAACGTACCAACACGAGTTGGTTTTCAAACTCCCTTTGTAAACATTACTATGGATTTGCAGTGCCCTAAATCTTTAGCTTCACTACCTGCTATTGTTGGGGGAACTGAACAAGATAAAAAGCTGGGTGAGTTTCAAGATGAGATTGACTTAATTAATAAAGCATTTTGTGAGATTATGACTGAAGGAGATGCCAGTGGAAGAATTTTTACCTTCCCTATTCCTACATATAATATTACGAGTGATTTAAATTGGGAAAACCCTATGATAAATAGAGTTATGGAAATGACTATGAAATACGGATTACCTTACTTCTCTAACTTTATTAATAGTGACCTTGATCCTGATGATGTTAGAAGCATGTGTTGTCGCTTAAGACTAGACAATAGAGAACTAAGAAGACGTGGTGGTGGTTTATTTGGAGCTGCTCCATTAACTGGTTCTATTGGTGTTGTTACAATTAACATGCCTCGCATAGGATATATGGCAACTACAAAAAGTGAGTTTTTAAACAGAATAAATGAGTTAATGAATATAGCGTGTACTAGTTTAGAAATTAAACGAAAAATATTAGAGAATATGACCAATAATGGTTTATATCCTTATGCTAAGTTTTATTTAAGAAATATAAAAGAACAGAACAACGAGTATTGGTCTAATCACTTTAATACCATTGGTTTAATAGGAATGCACGAGGCACTACTTAACTTTATGGGCAAAGGTATTGATACCACTGAGGGAAAAGACTTTGCCATTGAAGTACTAGACTTTATGCGTAATAAACTTCAAGATATGCAAGAACAATCTGGCATGATGTATAATCTTGAGGCGACTCCTGGAGAAGGTACAACCTATAGATTAGCTAAGCTAGATAAAAAGAGATATCCTAGCATTATAACATCTGGTAATGATGAACCTTACTATACTAATTCAACCCAGCTGCCAGTGGACTATACCGAAGATATTTTCACTGCTTTTGAAATGCAAGAGGAATTACAATCTCGTTATACGGGAGGAACTGTTCTGCACGGATTTTTGGGCGAAGCTATGAGCGATATAGCTGTTACTAAGGAACTAATTAAATCATTGGCAACTAATTTTAGAACTCCGTATTTCACTTTATCTCCAACTTTCTCTATTTGTCCTGAGCATGGTCATTTAAAGGGTGAACATTTTGAGTGTCCTCACTGTGGTTTAACTTGTGAGGTTTGGAGCAGAGTTGTAGGCTATTATAGACCAGTTCAATGTTGGAACAATGGTAAACGTGAAGAGTTTAAAGACCGAGTAGAGTTTGTAGTTGCTCAGTAGGTAGTATTATGATTATTGATTTTATGCCAGTATCATTTGTCGATTTCCCAGGAAATATAGCGACAACTGTCTTTATAGGTGGATGTAATCTTAACTGTTGTTACTGCCATAATTCCACATTATTAACTGCTAAAGAGGCCAATAAAACAGAAGAAGAGTTTTTAAACTATTTATTAAATCGCAAACACCTTATTAAAGGTGTTTGCATTACTGGTGGAGAACCTACTCTATGGCCCAACTTAATAAACTTTATCATGTTGTTAAAATCAAATAATTTTTTAGTAAAATTAGATACCAATGGTACAAATCCAAAAGTTTTGGAGACATTATTGCAACAAAACCTCTTAGATTACGTAGCAATGGATATAAAAACTACTCTAGCTAAATATAATGAGTTTGGAGCTAGTGAGAGTGATAAAGTAAAAATCACTAGTAGCGTTAACTTATTAAAAGCTAGTAACATTAAATATGAGTTTAGAACCACTATAATGGAAAGCCTGTATACAGACGCAGATGCACAGATTATTGGAGAGTGGTTAAGGGGTGCCCAAAAATATGTTTTGCAGGGTTATAAGTATAATGAGAATGTTTTAAATCCACAGCTGTGCTCAACAAAAAACTGTGAACTAAGTTACTTGGAACATTTACAGGAGAAATTACGTCCGTATTTTAACAGTGTTAAAATACGTTGCTAATTTTCACTTTTGAATTGGCACTTTTAGCAACAATATGGTATTATAACCACATTGCAATTGAATGGAGAGGTAAATATGCGAAAAAAATTTATGCTAATAATTTTAGCAGTATCTTTAGTTTTTACAATGGCTGCTTGCAAAAAAGAAGTTGCCCCAGACCCCAATAAAGTATTAGTAGTTGTGAATGATGAAAATATTATTCAATCCGAATTTGATATTGAATATACTAAAAATATTGAGTACTTACAAACTAATGGTACAACCTTAACTAAAGAACAGGACACTCAACTTAAAAACAATATTTTAGACTCAATGATTAGAGAAATGCTGATTGAACAGTATGCAGCTAAAGATGAGTATGAACCAACTCAAGAAGACATTGACAAAGCATACCAAG
The DNA here is from genome assembly GCF_014931565.1 of Clostridium sp. 'deep sea'. NCBI lineage: Bacteria > Bacillati > Bacillota > Clostridia > Eubacteriales > Clostridiaceae > Clostridium > Clostridium sp. 'deep sea'. Next base: position 3,171,468 of record NZ_CP063353.1, on the reverse strand, counting down.
CTATAATCGACAATTATGAATCAGTAGAGAAATTTAATGAAGCTCTTAAAGAAGCAAAAACAACTGAAGAAGAGCAAAAAGAAATTCTTAAAAAGAAATTAAATACAGATAAATATTTAAATGACTATGTTAAAGAAAATAATCTATATAGTCAAGTGGTTGTAACTGACAAAGAAGTTGAAGATGAGTTTTTACGTATAGTAATGCAGTCTGGCAATAAAGAGTTAAAGCTTGAAGATGTAAAGGATTATATTTCAAGTCAAATAAAAAATGCTAAAATGAGTAAACTTATAACAACAATTACAACTACTTTAATGACAGAAAGTAAAATTGAAAATAAAGTTATATTTGAGTAATAAAACAGGGCATTGGGAAGTAACTTTCCAATGCCTTTTGTTTTGGGTGCTTTTGGCACATTGTACTTACACTAAATCCACAATTGTTCATTATTAATAATTATTAATTCTATTATTTCTCGCTAATTTTCTTTTTTCTTTTTTTGCCATATAGGCTGCCTCTTTTTGCAGTTTAAAATAATTATTTAACCTTGTTTGGGTGAGCTCTCCATATTCTATTGCCTGTTTAACAGCACAGCACGGCTCTGTTTTATGCTGACAATTCTTAAATTTACAGTGTTTTGCTAAATCTTCTATATCCTTAAAGGTATTACTTACAGCATTAGATACTGCTAATAGATGAAACTCACGCATACCTGGAGTATCTATTACTATTGCTTTATTTTTTAACACAATTAATTGTCTGTGTGTTGTAGTATGTTTTCCTCTATCGTCTTTTTCTCTTACCGTATTGGTTTTAAGAAGCTCTTCTCCCGCTAAATGATTAATTAAGGTAGATTTACCTACTCCAGATGAACCAACAAGGGCTATTGTGTTACCCTGCTTGCAATATTTGTTAAGTTCACAAATGCCTTCTCCTGTAACAGAACTAATTGCATGTACATTCACTGCTACTGCTATGTTTTTTACTTCATTTATTTTACTATCTTTGTCTGTAATTAAATCGCATTTAGTAAGAATGATAACAGGTATAACACCACTATTAAAAACCATTGTTAAATAACGCTCTAACCTGCTAAGGTTAAAGTCATTATTAAGAGAAATACAAATAAATAAGTAATTAATATTTGAGGCAATGATTTGCTCGTTTAGTTTATCTCCTGCCACTTTGCGAGAGAATTTACTAAAACGTGGTAATATATCGTAGATAATTGCGTTACTATTGCTGCATTGACTTTTTTTATAAACTACCCAGTCACCAACGGCTGGCTGACAATCAAAGCCATTTACAAACAAATATTTGCCAGTAATTGTTGCTGGTATCAAACCATGTTCACAATATACTGTAAATAAGTCTCTTTGCACAACAGCTACTCTGCCAGCTTTGTAGTTAGTTTGATGTTGTTTATTGTAGTTTAAAAGTGCTAATTTAAGTGATTCATTAAAACCTAAATCAACTAATGTTATTGTGTTGTTCAATAAAATACCTCCATAATTTTGTTGCCAACTTTATGGATTATTAATAAAATATAAAAAAGTCCCTATGTCATAGGGACTCACTTTATTATTAAGCTATAAATAGCTACCTATTTAAAATCCCTAAAGCCAGCATAGGCCTGCTATAGGGATATAAGTTTACTTTATCCTAATATGCAAGGCATTCAGTTTACTAGCTAAAATATTATTTTGTAGTTTTTTCATTGTGAACACCCTCTTTCATGTTATTACTTTTAGTATAGTTTAGCTTAATATTAATGTCAACAAATAAGCTAATAGTATTTATTATATAGCTTTTTTGTGTAGAGATAGTATGAAATAATTATGTGAATTGCTATTGTAGCTATACAAGTTAAGATACTAGTTGTTGTTATATTATTAAAACTTAGCAAACCCTTAAAGATTGGATAACTAGGCAAAATATTAAATAATATTTTTACTTTTTGTAGGTTATCTGGCATTATAATAGCAATAAATGGTAAAAAAATAAATGCTAATAACACAACTTTTGTGTTAACGATTGCTGTAATTAAATCTTTAGATAAAGACCCTATAAATAATCCTAAGCTAACAGTACTGAGTGATGAAACTGTAATAAATAAAAATAATAATGATATGTTACTAGTGTCTACTAAGAATAGAGCTACTATAAAACTAACTATACATGTAAGAGAAAATCCTAAAATAATTTTTATTAAAGCAAATTTAGATTTTGAAATTGGTGATATTTTAAATACCTGATTTAATCCCTGCTCTTTTTCACTTACTATAGTAAATGTAACAAATGTACTTCCCATATAAAAAGCAATTAAAATGACAATAGCAGAAATTAAATCTTTGCTATTGAGTCCTTCTGAAGAACACTTTAAGATTTTAATATTACCTATAGTGCTGTAGCCATTGGCATTAAAGGCAACTAATGAACTTGCTATTTCTTTGGTACGGTTTGTTTCGTTTCCTTGCAAAATGTAACTATATATATTTGTTTTTTCATCATATATAATGCCAATGGTTTCATCACTAGTTACTTTTACTTTATTCTCTAATTCGTTTACACTCTTAAACAATTCAACATCAGCATAGTTTCTTAATTTTTTAACCATTACGTTACTTAAATTATTCTCTAAAATGGCTATTTTAGGATCAACAAGTAAGCTTTCTGGAGTATAAAATTTTATTATAATAGCCAGTACTAAAGGCAAACAAACTGAAATAATAATAATTTTATCTCTAAACATATTTTTTAGTTGTAGTTTTATCATAGTAAACATTTTATCAGCTCCTTTTCATTTCATTTCTTATTAACCTAGTATTAATTATAAATAAGAGTATCAACACTAAGATATAAACTAGGTAGCTTACTAGAGACATGTTTAGCTTGTTATAAAGCGCTTTATGTAAGTTTGTATATAAATAGTAGGTAGGAAAATACTCTATGGCAGACCACTTAAAAGGGGTGTTAACAAATAAAAAAACAGGTGAAGTAAACAAAATAATTATACCAGTATAGGCAAATATAAATTGTTTAAAGTTTCTATACAATAATGAAAAAATAAATCCTAACATAACCATTATTGGTGATAACAATAACACTTGAATTAGCACATTTATTAACACAGTCATAAAATAGCTATAACCTATGTTTAGTAAACACAATATCACAACAAAACAAATATCTAGTAACAGAAAAACTATAATTTTTGATAAAATAAGGTAGTGTTTTTTAATTGGCATAATAGAACTTATTTTTAAGATACCCTGCTCTTTTTCTTTAAAAAATAATGCAGCAATGGTTAAAAAGCTAATGGCTGTAATCTCGAAAAAAATCACTACACTAGTCATTTCTATTCTCTTATGTTGTTTAAAACTAATTGTACCAAGCACCTCAAAATCTGCTTTAATGTTTGTACTTTTAAGCTTACTTGTTACATATAGCTTTTTTAGGTTGTTAATTTTTTCACTACCAGAATCAATTATTACGATTTCTGATTTTTTATTAGCTGTTTTAACTGCTATAGCTTCCTTATTATTTTGTAATTCTTGATATAGCTGTTGTTCATTATCAACATAGCTTACATGTGTATCACTAATTAAACTGGATTTGTAGGAATCCAAAATTATTATGGGATATGGATTAACATTATTATTAATATAGATACAGTTAATATACAGGGTGTAAACTAGTAATGAACATATTAATATAAGATACTGATTGCTCTTTATTACACATTTAAAATCGTTTTTAAGAATGGCTATAAATTGTTTAACCATTGTGTAACCTCTTGCCAGTTAGTTTTATAAAAACATCTTCCAGATTATCTTGTTTAGAATTAATACTTACAATATTATCGAAGCTAGCTGCTATGCCTCTTTTAAACTCTTCAATGGATATAACCTGAACTTCTTCTATCCCTTCTCTTAAATATTTAATTTCTAGAGTATTAGCTGCATAATCTTGTTTTAATTTTTGGGGAGAATTTAAAGCCTTTATTTCACCGTCAACTATAAATGCAACTCTATCACAGAGCTGCTCTGCCACAAACATATTGTGTGTTGTTAAAAATATAGTTGTTCCTTTCTCTTTTTCAGCTCTTATTATGTTTTTTATTAATACAGCTCCACTAGGGTCTAAACCACTAACAGGTTCATCTAAAAATAATATTTTGGGGTTATTAACTAAACACCTCGCTATACTTGTACGTTGTTTCATGCCTTTTGAATAATGCTTTACCTGTTTGTGAAAGTACTCAGACTTTAGACCTACTAATCGTAATAATTGAACTATATCTCTAGTTTTTTGACTATAAAAACTAGCAAAGTATTTTAGGTTATCTACTGCACTTAGTGTATTATAGAGATACGGCATTTCAAACAGAACCCCTATGTCTTCATAATAATGTTTATTTATTTTCTTTAGATCTGTATTATTTACTTTTACGTTTCCAAAATAATTTGGTAATATTCCCATTAAAATTTTTTGAGTAGTTGACTTTCCTGATCCATTAGGTCCTAAAAAACCAAATATTTCACCTTTTTTAACACTAAACTTAAGGTCGTGTAAAACTATATTATTGCTATTGTAGGCAAATTGGAGATTACTAACTTTAATCATCTTTATGTTTACTTTCTTTAGTTGATTTATTTAATAGTCTCTTGGTTAGCTTAATCTTTAAAGGCAATGCACCTACAAAAAGCACTATCAAAACCAGCCACCAATACCATTGTAATCCTAAAAACATAAAAACAACTCCTTCACTTTATTTATTTGCACTATAACAAATAAATTTGTTCCGGAGTTTTCGAGCATGTGTCCTACATGTGAACTTTTATATTATTAATGAAAAATGAAAGCCATTATTTTTATATTTAGCAGTAAATTGGTAATTATGAAGTTTTAATATATGATAAACAGTTGACAATCCTAAGCCACTTCCACCAGTATTTTTACTGCGTGATTTATCTATTCGATAAAACCTTTTCCATATATTTTTTAACTGCTCATTGCTAATAAACTCACATGAGTTATACAGCTCAAACAGTACTGTATTATTTTCATTTTTTATGGTAATTTTTATTGTGTTATTTTCATCTACATAAAGATAAGCATTCAATACTAAATTTGTAAGAGCTTTTGCTAGCAAGTCTTTATCTGCCTTAATAAAAATACTCTGTGGTAAATTACATATTATATTTAATTCCTTTAAAGACTGATCTATTAAAATTCTACCCGCTATTTCCTCTACTAATTCTACTAAATCAAAAGATTGGGCATTTATGTTTAATACACCAGACTCATATGCAGATATATTTAACAGCTTAACCAACAGGCTATTTATTTTTGTTACTTCTGAGAGTATTGTACACAAGTAAGCATTATTTAATTGAGGATTGATATTATCTTTTATTGCCTGAGTATAGGCAGTAATTATACTTAGCGGAGTTTTTATTTCATGAGATAAATCGTCTATTAATTCTTGTTGTTGTTTCAATAAATTTGTGTTTTTATTTAACTCATTTTCAAGCTGATTAATAGTAATTTTTAATTTTTTAGACAATAAATTAAGATTATGACCCAGTTCTCCAAGTTCATCTTTATGATGAATACTTATGTTAGTTTGAAATTGCAAATCAGTTATTTTCGCTACAGCCTCATTTATTTTAATTAAAGGTTGGGCTAACATTTTATTATAAGTGTAAAATAGTATGAGTATAAAACAAATACTTATTATTGAGATTAGGTTGATTTCAATAGTAGCAAAACTAAAAACTATAATATTAGGGGTAAAGCTTAAAAGAAGCAAAATACAGATAAAGATTTTAGCTATTAAAAATAATTTTAGAGAAATTCCATGAAAATATTTCTGTTTTACTTTATTTAAATTTATCATCTTTAGCCTCAAATTTATATCCTGATTTTATAAGAGTTACAATATGTTTAGACTGAGTACCTAACTTGTTACGCAGTCTTTTAATATGGGTATCTACTGTTCTTAAACTGCCTTGATAATCATATCCCCAAACTTTATTTAATAGTTGTTCTCTTGTAAAGACCCTGCCAGCATTTTTCATTAGAATTTTTAATAACTGATATTCTTTATAGGTTAAAGTTATTTCTTGATTATCTGCTATTACCGTTTGAGCTGAGCTATTTAAACATACCCCACCTAAGTTAATAAAATCAATATTACTACCCCTGTTAGCCCTAGTTATCATGGCTTTTACTTTTGCAACTAATACCTGGGGATTAAATGGTTTTACTACATAATCATCTGCTCCCAAATCATAACCTTTTAGTTTATCATGGTCAGTGCTTTTTGCTGTTACCATTATAATTGGCACTGTATTTGATTCTCTAATGTATTTACATACTGTAAAACCATCTAAATGAGGAATTAAAATATCTAAAATTACTAGGTCTATATTTTGAGTCTTTATGATAACCATAGCTTGCAAACCATCACTAGCTTCAAGCACCTTAAATCCATTTACCTGTAAGTATTTTTTGACAATACAACGAATAGCTTCATCATCTTCTACAACTAAAATATTAGCTAACATTTAGTTCACCTTTTTATTAAAAAGAATTTCTACAAATGGTTTTAATTCTGGTTTTAATTTGTTATATATTAAACCTATGTCTAATTCGTCTAAAAAGCGTTTTGTGTAATGCCCTTTATAATATAGCTTATTGGCTTTATAAAAAAGCCTTTGCATACGCTCATTTGCATCTTTGCCAGCTGGTACAACTGTATTTAAGGGTAAGCCTAAGTGTTTACATAAACCCTTTGAGTCTAGTAAAAACCAATCTTCTATCATATATTGTTGTTCTACGTGAATTACATCTAAGGCTCCATAAGCTCTAAAAGCTTTGTCAACCTTTTTCCAATTAACTGGTGGTTGGTTACTATACTCAAATACATCAGTATCATAAGCTAATACAACATAAAATTTAGTATTTACTTGTTTAGGAAGTATTTTATTTAAGTAATAACGTAAGGCAATCCTTTTAAACCCACCAATTCCGTGTAGATTTTTAATAATAACGGGACCCTTTGTTTTTGATTTATAACCATGTCTTTTTAACCACTCTATTAAAAATTTATAAAACTCTACTTCGGTGTCTCCCTCAACAAATATGATTACTCCATAGTTCTGTTTAACCATGTTTATAGCCACTCCATTAATACTTGGGGATCATAAAAGGACTCTATTAATAAATCAAAAAGATAAACACCTAAAGATATTTCAAGTTCTTCAGCTTGCCTTAGTAATTTTGCTTGTAAATCGGTGTTTATGGTTTTAAAACTTGCTAAACCATTTTTTAATGGTAAAGATAAATAAATACTATTGATTGGAAGATGTTGTATTAAATAAGGTGAATGACTGGTTAACACTATATTACTCTCTATTGCTAGTTTACTTAAAGACATTAAGAGTAAAGGTATTAGTCTGGGGTGTAAACATGCCTCTATTTCTTCAAAAAACAGGACTTGAATATTAAGTTCTTTTGCTTTTATAGCCATGTATAATAGTGCTAAAAGTCTACGTGAACCCATAGATAATTGCTCAAATAGGGTTTCTGTTTTTACATTATCTTCTTTTACAAGTATTCTATACTCATTATTTTGGATTTGTGGTTTTAAGTATTTAATGCTGGGCATTAATGATGTATAAGCTTCCATTAATAGTTGGTACTCATTGCTAAAATTATTCTGCAAATCATAAAGTGCTTTGGCAAGTGTAGAGTGGTGCTCTTTATGTACTACTGTATTTGATTTTATGTCTGTAACTAAATCAGCTCCATAAGCAGAAATTGTTTTAATCCACTTATACAACTCTTGTAAGTTACTATCCTTTTTATCTATTAATAAACCTAAATTAGGTACTACCTGAGTGTTTGTGTTTCGGTAGTGTATTACTAAATTATCTCTAATAAGTTCTTCGTTGTAAACCTCATCTGTATTCCAATACCAACTATACGAATACGAATAACAATGTTTGTTGTCTTTAAACTGGATAGAAAATTTGAAAGGCTTACCTTTTAAATCTATTATAAGTGGCTGTACTTGAGAGTTAGACATCATTTTTTTTCTATTGCTCATGTTTGCTTTAATGAACTGTAGACCAAAGTTAATTGCATCAAGAACATTTGATTTACCATAGTTATTAAACCCAATTAGGGCAGTAATTTTATTACTGAAATTTAGTGTTACTGTTTCTATGTTTTTAAATCCACCAATAGATACTCCTGTTATCTTCATTGTTATCCCCTTAATATATTTTGATAATAACCCACATTTCTCTTACTATTAAAGCTCTAACCATAATAAATGTCAATATACTGTTTATGACATTTTCTAGTTAGCAATAATTTCTTATATAAAAAGCTCGCATAATAGCGAGCTCACTAAGATCTATAGTTTAATAAAAATCATCTCTTCTTTTCTGCTTACTATAAAACAGTTTAATAAGCACCATACCTGCTACAAATCCGCCAATATGAGCCCACCATGCTACCGATGAAGCCCCACCAACTGTAGATACACCATTGATAAATTGCAGTGCAAACCAGCCTAATAAATAAACAAAAGCTGGTATTTCTACAGTTGTAAAAAAGAAAAAGATTGGTATTAAAGTTACTACTCTTGAACCAGGACAACAAATAAAATAAGCACCTAAAATACCCGCAACTGCTCCACTTGCACCAATAACAGGAACAAGGCTATTTACATCAGTTAACATTTGGGCGAATCCAGCTATAGCAGCTGCTAATATGTAAAATAAAATAAACTTAAAATGACCTGTTTTATCTTCAACATTATCACCAAATATCCATAGATACAACATATTACCTATTAAATGCAACCAACTACCATGTAAAAACGCAGAGGTTATGAATCTCCAAGGTTGGTAAAATCCTAACACTGGTATTATTGAATATTTTGCGACAAACATTTGATAAGCTCTTGTACCAAGTGAATTTTGATATAAAAAAACAACAATATTTATTGCAATTATGATTATTGTTATAATAGGCTTTCTTCTAGACCTAACAGTATCTCTTATAGGTATCAATTCTCCACCCCAATTCTGCGGCATTTTATTACTATGTATAGTATAGCATATTACAAAAGATTTATTATTATAAGGAAATTAAAAAAATAATCGAAAACATTTTCGATTATTTTTTAGGTTATTATTATTATACTAGCTAATTAAAGCCTTTATTTCAGCTAGCTTTGGAATTCTGCCAACAATCTCTACTTTACCATTAACAGCTAAAGCGGGTGTTTTCATTACTCCATAGTTAATTATTTCAGTCATATTTTCAACCTTCACAACCTCGGCATTTATACCTAACTCTGTAACAGCCTTTTGTACACGTTCATATAACCTGCGACATTTTGTACAACCTGTACCTAAAATCTCTATTTTCATGTTTTTGTCTCCTTACATTAAATAGTTGCTCATAAAATTCATATAATAGCCTACTATTATTATAGCAATACCTGTAATAACTACAAATATGGCAATTAACTTGGTCTTTATAACCTTACGAAGTATTATCATTTCGGGTAGTGACAATGCTGTAACAGCCATCACAAATGACAATGCTGTACCTATGCCTACCCCCTTATCAATTAAAACCGCTGCTATCGGTAATGCCCCCATAGCATTAGAGTATAATGGTATGCCAGCAACAACACCAATAAGTACAGCAAAGGGGTTGTTTGGGCCAGCATGAGTTGCTAAAAAGTCTTTGGGTACTAAACCATGAATAGCGGCCCCTATTCCTATACCAATTATCACAAACAGCCAGACCCTTTTCACTATCTCAATAACGTTTTCTTTAGCAAATTCTAAACGTTGTTTTAGGGTTAATACCTCTTCTTTGTGTGAACCCATTTTCATTTTATAAACATATTCTTCTACGTATTTTTCTAATTTTAACTTATCTATAATAATACCGCCAACTACTCCTATAACTACACCCGCAATAATATAGGTTAAAGCTATTTTCCAGCCAAAAGCTATAAACAACATGCCCATAGCAAATTCATTAACAATAGGAGAGGTTATTAAAAATGAAAAAGTAACTCCTAATGGTATACCAGCCTCCACAAAGCCAATAAATAATGGTACTGATGAACAAGAGCAAAAAGGAGTAATTATGCCCAACAAAGAGGCCACAACATGAGCCTTTACACCAGTTATCTTTTCTAACACCTTTTTTGTTTTTGTAGGTGAGAAATAACTACGGATATAGGATATAATAAAAATCATACAAGACAATAAAATTAAAATTTTTGTTACATCCCACACAAAAAAGTGAACAGCTCCTCCCAGTTTACTGGTTAAATCCATTTTAAATATATCTCCGACTAACCAGTCTGCAAATGCTTTAAACATTTTATATCCCTCCATATAAGTTAAACATTATATGCGTAATCTCTTATATAACAATCACATTATATGCATTACTATATTGTTTTGTCAATAGAATAACGATATAATATAAGAAAATTATTATATAAGGTGATAATTATGAACATAGATGCATTTGTAAAGGGATTTAAAGCCTTAGGTCAGCCTACCAGATTGCAAATAATAAGGCTTCTTGCTGAGAATGATTTATGTGTATGTGAACTTACTGAGGTTTTGCAAACTAGTCAACCTAGGATTTCACAGCATTTAAAAGTGTTAAAAGATGCTGGTATAGTTCAAGAAAGCATTGAGGGTTCTATGAGGATTTATCATTTACAGTGCAATGATCTACAAAATTTTCTTAGTGGTTTTAGTTCTTTTTTAAGAGATGATAATATAAAGGATCATAATATGGCTAGTATTGTTAAGAGATTAAAGGAACTTGAAGATGGCTATCGATATAACAGATAATTTAATAAAGACCTATTAAAGATGATAATTTCTTTAATAGGTCTTTATTAATAAACCAGCTATTGATGTTGTTATTATTGAGGATCTATAATTTGCTCTTCTTCAACCTTCTTTTGCTCTTCTTCTAGTATTACTTCACTAGCCTCTGTGTCTATAACAGTTGTTTGATTTTGTTGTTCAGCAAGTTCTTCTTCTTCTATTTCTTTTTCTAACTTAGTACGTAGCTCATCTAGTTTTCTACGCTTTAGTGTGCGTTTATTTAAGTATGTTGCAAAAAATACTATACATGCGGTTATAAACATTTTTACGAATTTATCTTCAAACATCTGTACTAATACTATACCGCCAATTATTATTAATAAAGCTGCTAATATTCTCTTAATAGTTTTTGACACTTATGGCACTCCTTTTAAATGATTGCTATTATAGTTCTAGCTTTAAAGAAATTATCCTGCACTAGTGTTATAATTATATATCAAAAACTGTGATTAAGCTATTTTTTGTCAATATCTCGTAAACAAGCTGGGTACGTTTTAATTTTGCGATGATGAGCAACACACTCACAACACATACCATGGTTAGTACAATTAGTTTTAACACAAGGACAGTCCTGTTCATTTTTTTCTTTATTTACACATTTTATTGTCATTATGTTCATTCCTCTCTACTCTTTTTCAATATAAATAAATATATTACCATTGTCAAGTATTTAGATAAGCTAAATTTTTACAATTTGCTATATTAACAACCTTATTTGACTTTTAACATAAAATATTTTATAATTACCGACAAAGCTATGATTAGGAATAGTACAAATGTATGTTTATGTAGAGAGTTGCTGGGTGGTGTAAAGCAATTAAACATAGTTTGGAACTCGCCTAGGAGCTAATAATATGAACAGCAGAGTAGTATTATTCGTTAACATGCGTTAAATGTTCTTTAAGTGCTAAGTTTTAAACTTAGAATAAGAGTGGTACCGCGGAAGCATTCCTTTCGTCTCTATGTGGAGATGAGGGGTTTTTTATATTTATAGGAGGGTTTTTACATGGAAAATAGTTATTCACGCCAAACTGATTTAAAATGGCAACAAATATGGCAAGATACTAACCTATATAACTTCAAAAGTGATAATATTGATAAAAAGTTTTATTGCTTAGAAATGTTCTCTTATCCATCTGGCTCTAAGCTTCATTTAGGTCATTGGTATAATTATGGCTTAACTGATTCTTTTGCAAGATTAAAGAGAATGCAAGGTTATGAAGTATTTGAGCCTATGGGCTTTGATGCCTTTGGTTTACCAGCCGAAAACTACGCTATTAAAACAGGTATTCATCCTAAGACTTCTACAGAAAACAATGTTAAAACAATGCAAAAACAATTAAGGTCTATGGGTGCTATGTTTGACTGGGATTATGAACTTGCTACCTGTGAACCAAATTATTATAAATGGACCCAATGGCTATTTTTACAGCTCTATAAAAATGATTTGGCTTATAGATCAGATGCACCCGTTAACTGGTGTCCTTCTTGCCAAACAGTCTTGGCTAATGAACAAGTTGTTAATGGTTTTTGTGAGCGTTGTGATGCTGAAATAATTAGAAAAGATATGACTCAATGGTTTTTCCGTATTACAAAGTATGCTGATGAACTATTAGCAGGTTTAGATGATTTAGATTGGCCTTCACGTACTATAGCAGCCCAAAAGAACTGGATTGGTAAATCTGTTGGAGCTGAAATAAAGTTTGAAGTATGTGGTGAAAACAATTCGTTTAAAGTATTTACAACAAGAGCAGATACCTTACTGGGCGTTTCTTATGTTGTTTTAGCACCCGAACATAAGCTTGTTGCTAAAATTACTACTAAAGAGCAAGCTGAGGCTGTAAAAGAGTACCAACTTTATGCACGTAAACAAAGTGAAATTGAACGCATGTCTACAGATAAAGAAAAAACAGGTGTTTTCACTGGTGCTTATGCCGTTCACCCCTTAACTGGTGATAAAATTCCTATTTGGATTTCGGACTATGTATTAGCTAGTTATGGTACTGGTGCTGTTATGGCGGTACCCGCACATGATACTAGGGATTTTGAATTTGCAACAAAGTTTAAATTGCCTATACCTCGAGTAATTAAAGGTAAAAATAATAATAATGATGACTTACCATTTACAGAATATGGAGTTATGGTTAATAGCGAAGAGTTTAACGGGCTAAGCTCAGAGCAAGGCAAAAAAGCTGTTGTAGAAAAATTAGCAAAAAAACAAGCAGGAGAGTTTTCGATTAATTTCCGTTTAAGAGATTGGTCTATATCTCGGCAGCGTTACTGGGGCGCTCCTATACCAATTATTCATTGTGATAAGTGTGGTATGGTTCCAGTTCCTGAAAAAGATTTGCCAGTAACATTACCCTTTGATGTAGACTATAAACCACAGGGTAAAGCTCCACTAGCAACAAATGAGCAATTTATAAATACAACTTGCCCTATTTGCGGTGCAAAAGCTAAGAGAGATCCAAACACTTTAGATACTTTTGTAGATTCAAGTTGGTATTTTTTACGCTACCCAGACAATAATAATGAGAATAAACCTTGGGATATAGATTTAGTAAATAAAATGTTACCAGTAGATAAATATGTAGGTGGTCCGGAACATGCTTGTATGCATTTACTGTATGCTCGCTTTATTACTAAAGCATTAAGAGACTTGGGTTATTTAAACTTTGACGAGCCTTTTAAATCATTAACCCACCAAGGTATAATTTTAGGTCCCGATGGTAAAAGAATGAGTAAGTCTAAAGGAAATGTTGTTTCTCCTGATAGATATATTGAGGAAAATGGTTCAGACGTTCTTCGTTTATTCTTAGCCTTTGGTTTTGCTTACACTGAGGGAGGTCCATGGGACGAAAAGGGAATAAAAGCCATTGTTCGTTTTGTGGAACGCGTTGAAAGACTAATAAAGAGAGTTAACCAACTTTCTATGTCGTGTAAAAACACTTCAACAGAAATGGGTAAAGCTGAAAAAGACCTTAACTATATACGTCATTATGCTATTAAAGGTGTATCTATAGATGCTGCCAGAATGCAATATAATACCTGTGTATCTCGTATGATGGAGCTAACCAACGCCTTATATAAATATGACCAAAATGTTGAGAGTAAAAATGTTAAGCTAATGAGTGATTGTGTTCGTGACTTAATGTTAATTATGGCACCTTTCGCCCCTCATTTTACTGAAGAAATGTGGAGCCAAAGTGGCTATGAGTACTCTATATTTAATCAAGAGTGGCCTAAGTATAATGAAAAAGCCCTAGTGCTAGATACTGTTGAGATTGCAGTGCAGATTAATGGCAAGGTGAAAACCAGATTAACTATAGATAGCTCTTTAAGCAAAGATGAAATAGAAAAATTAGTATTGGCTAATGAAAATATCACCAGCTCGCTTGAAGGTAAAACTATTCGAAAAGTTATTGTAATACCCAAGAGATTAGTAAACATTGTAGCTAATTAGTAGGATGTTAGTTTTGTTGAATTGCGTTTTACTCTTAGTATAATGTAACTTCTATAAATGCGTTTTTTCATAAGAATAAAAAAAAGGGTAATTGCACATTTATGTTTTGTGCAATTACCCTTTTTATTGTTAAATAAATTCATACTTTTGTTTTTATTTAACCAAAAATAAATTTCAGTATAGAAACTACTATAACCAGTATAATAGCAATCAAAATGAATGGACTGGCTATTATAAATGTTATTATTGTTGTGGCAATTGTTACTCCAATTGCACTTAGGATAATTAGGGCAACTACAATAATAATTATAAAAGTTATTAAACAACCTAATGGTCCTTTTACATTACCCTCATAATGATATCTCATATTAGTATCTCCTATGTAAAATATATTTTAATTATACTGCAAAAAGATACAATGTTATATAATATTGTTATAAATATATTTATTATGTTAGGAGATATAAAATGACTCTAATACTTGGACATAGAGGTGCAAGTGGATATGCACCCGAAAATACAATGAGCTCTTTTAAGTTAGCCATACTTCAAAATGCTGATGGCTTAGAGTTTGATGTTCACTTAAGTAAGGATAATATACCAGTTGTAATACATGACAGAACAATAAATAGAACAACAAATGGAAGTGGCCTAGTAGCTGAATACACTGCTAGTGAACTACAGCAATTTGATGCTGGCAGTTGGTATGGCAAAAAATTTAGAGGATTTAAAATTCCATTATTAGCTGAAGTTTTACAATTATGTAAAGTTGTAGATAAACAATTATTATTAAATATCGAGCTCAAAGCTGGCTCTAAGATGTATAAAAATATTGAAAGAATAGTAATAGATATGGTTAGCGAATATAGGCTTGAAAAGCAGGTTATTATTTCATCTTTTGATCACTTCGCTCTGCAAAGGGTTAAAGAAATAAACCCCAATATTAAAACAGGTGTATTGTACGCGGCCTCATGGATTAAGCCGTGGCGATACCGAGAGGTATTAAACTTTAATGCCCTGCACCCAGCTTGGCACACCCTAACACCCGAATTATTAAAACACTGCCATGAAGCTGGCTTAGCTGTAAATACCTATACCGTAAATGACACAAAGTATGTTGACCAAATGATAGCTCTGGGTGTTGATGGCATTATTACAAATTACCCGAATAAGCTAATTGCTTGTAGAGATGAAATTAAATATAAAGAGTAAAAATTAAAAATAATTTTACTGTTATGTGATATTGTAAATTTGCATCCCTGATAATTAATTCTTTTAACAGTATTTAATACACATTACCTAAGTATCCACAACGGAATCACACAGAGGTGATTCCCTACATAATATTTATTATAATGACAACAAATATATAGGTAGTTTTGAGTGCCTTTATACAGCTTTAAAACTAAAATTAAAAAAATAACTAAATACTCTAGTGGAGTATCATAGGCAAAGATATTGATATCTCTCTGGAATAAGTGGAATATTGTAATTTTTATGTTTGTTTTAAAAATACCTTACACTTAAATAAAACGAAGATACTACAGCTATAAATACTAATATCTCCATAAACATAACCGTCACTTTCAGTATGAGTTTCCCTCTTGACATTAATTATAACAGAAAAATAATTAAGAACTGCGCAAACAGTTCTTAATTTTTAATAAATTATGTACTACCACCTAATAGCCTCAGAGTGTCATTATGTCGTGGCTTTCAGAATTGAATCTAGATTAAGGAATAGCAAAAAAACACAAAAATATAATACAAACTGGTATATATTTTTGTGTTTTTTTGTGTATGACGAAGATATAGATTTAATTATGAAAGCGTCCGTGGAAATAAACTATAACCTAACTATAGTGACCTCTATACCTGGGACTCATCAACTCGGCAATCTTGCCCATACAAAAATCTGCAGCATATCTATTAAAGTCTTCTACCTGCACTTTGCGTTTATCTGGTAAGGTAAATGCCTCACCAAATTTCACATGTACAGTTGCTTTATGTAGTTTTTCTCTACCCATATTACTATCGTTAATAGGTAATAATACCTCTGTTCCTTCTAAAGCTATAGGCATAATTGAGGCACCACTTAATCTTGCTAATAATACAAATCCTTTTTTAGCTTCACTCATTGCTGCACTTCTGCTACGTGTTCCTTCTGGAAATATCACCAATGAGCCACCACTTTTAAGAAGGGCTACACAATTTTTTATAGCCTGTTTATCTGGTGTACCAGGGTTAATGGATATTGTAGATAAAGTCTCCATAATATATCTCGTAACGGTTACGTCATTTAATTTTACACCTGCTACAAAGGTTGCTTTGTATGGTTTAAGATAAAGGTTTAAAACTGGGGCATCTATATTGCTTAGGTGATTGGCAATATAAATAGTTGGTTTACCCATTCGTTGTTTTAAGTGTTCACGCCCAGTAACTTTAAGATCAGCATGATACTTAATTGCTGTTTTTAAAACATTATGAATGATGGGCTTTCTTACTCCAACAGGCAACTTTGATACTAACTCAACTGTTCTATTAAACCTATTAGGCATAATTACCCTCCCGATCTGTGTTTGGAGCTTTAAATACTCTTGGTATTTTAGCATTTACAGCTGCTTGTAAAATTCTTACATTAGCTATATCGCCTTTGTGTATATCATTATAATCTGTTATATCTAATGCCAAATGCTGCATTCCTACTTTTCCAATGTATGAAATTTTATGCCCATTTATTAATGCTGTTTCTAAAACTCTCTTAAATCCAAAAAACCTAAGGGTTGTTTTAGCTATATCTTTTATTAACTCTTTTAGAGTGCTTTTTCGATGAACAGGCCACATACTTATACCGTCTGCAAAGCCTAATTGAATAATAGCTAATCGTGAGTTTCTTTTAACTTTATACGTTGCTCCATATCCTATGGCTGAACCTTTAGGAACATTTATTATATTAACAATTTTTGCTTGCAAGTGCCATGCCCTTTTTAATTTTAACTTACTATTAACTCGGCATTGACCTATTAGCAAAGTACCAACTCTTACCATATCAAGGTGAGTTTCAGGCATATGGGCTGTTGCACTACTATTAGCACAATGTAGTATTGGTACATCTATACCTGTTTGTTTTATACTTTTTACAATTTGCATAAACTGCTCTAGCTGCTTTCGAGTGGCTACTTTGCTTTCTGCTTTCGCAAAATGAGTATACAAACCTTCAAGCTCTAGGTTCTCTTGATCTATTATTTTTTTGGCCAAAGCAAGTGCCTCGTCAGCATTAACTCCATAACGATACATACCAGTATTTATGTTAATATGAACCCTTACAGTTCTGCGAGCATTGGCTGCTACTTGTTGAAGATATATAACATCAGATATAGAATTAATTGTAAGGGTACATCCAGCAGCCACAAGCTGTACAAACTGATCTGGTAATGTTGGACTCATTAATAATATAGGCACAGCAATACCTGCTTGTCTTAGCTCATATACCTCATTTGGTAATGCTACCCCTAAATAATTTACTTGTTCTTCTAACATTAAATGGGCCATATTAACAATACCATGACCGTAAGCATCTGCTTTAACAACACCTAATAATCGGGTATCTCCAATATGTTTTTTAACCTCTTTAATGTTATGCCGAATAGCTGACTTATCTATATATATCCAGCTATTGAAATTCATATCTGACATTAAATTTTCCTCCCTAGCGACGTAATAACTTTAAGATTTGAGCTCTCTTTTTAATTGCAAATGGCATTAGTTTGTCCCACATTGAGTAATGTAATTTAGAGAACACTAAATCATATTCGCCAATAAATTCAGTTACACCGCCACCAAAACCTTTTTTAAATCTATACACACCATACATGGGGTGAGTTTCATCGGCAAATCCTGATACTCCACCAAAATCATATATATCACAGTTATTTTCAATTGCCCATTTTATCATGGTCCACTGAACTAAAGAGTTGGGCTGTTTGTTGCGCATTTTATTATCAGATGCTCCATAAGCGTACCATACTTTATTACCACAAATTAAGTTAAAAGCACCGGCAATATAAGTGCCTTCATATTCCGCCATAAACAATTTTCCATAACCATTTTTAACTAAATGATTCCACATGTTAACGTAATACTCGTAACCCCTTGCTCCAAAGTTATCTCTATTTGCGGTAATTTTAAGTAATCTATAAAACTCTTTTAGGTCGTCTATACTACAGTCATCTTTAATTACAACACCCTTTTTAGCCGCATAACGAATATTGTAACGGGTTTTACTCGACATCTCTGCTAACAATCTATCTTCGTCTTTATTTACAGCTAATCTGTGTACAAACTTAGGCTGTATTTCTTTATAATCTTTACGATTAGCTATATGTTTAAAATCTCTACTAGTTAAATAATTGTGCAGTTCTTCATCACCTGCATAAGCACCTGGATCTATTTTCAAAAATGCTACATGTTGCTGTTTAGCAATTTTGCTAATGTTCTCCCATAAAAAATCCATTGTTTCATAATCAGTTAAACTACATACCGGCCCCCTCGGAGCATAAAAAAAGTATTTACCAATTGCAGGTATTCTTTTTTTTAATAAAGATATAGCTGCCTTTGCTGTATCTCCATCATAAACCATATATCTATAGGGAACCCAGTTGGTTTCATTTTTTAGTTCCCCCCACTCATATAGTTGATAAACATGACTTTGATGTGATTCTTTTATATAGTCATTATATTGCTTTTTATTATTTTCATTTATTTCAATAAACTTCATGCTATCCTCCAAAGTTAGTAGCTATTTTTTTATTACTTTAAGAACTTTTTTACGAAGTTTTTTGGCAGCAGGCATTGCCTTTTCCCAAAGGGTATACATTAATGGAGAAAATACTAAATCGTATTCTCCAATATACTCAGTAAACTCTGCACCAAAGCCTTTTTTAAATCTATATAGTCCATATAAAGGATTGTTTTCATCTAGATCTCCAGATATACCCCTAAAATCATAAACATCACAGTTGTTCTCTAATGCCCACTTTATCATATTCCATTGAATTAAATAACTAGGCTGTTTATTACGGTGTTTATCAGAAGCTCCATAACTATACCATACTGTTTTACCACAAATTAAGGCCAATGTACCAGAGATTATCTCTCCTTCATACTCAGCTAAAAAGAGTTTTCCATGTCCTGTTTTTACTAAATATTTATACATATTCTCAAAGTACTCAAAGCTTCTAATACCAAAATTATCTCTTTTAGCTGTTTCGATTAAAATTTCGTAAAACTTCTTTAAATCACTATCATTACATTCACTACGTATGCTAACACCTTTTCGGGCTGAATAGCGAATATTATAACGAGTTTTACTGGCCATTGCTGCCAAAAGATCTTGCTCAGATTTATCCAGTTTTAAACGCATTACAAACTTTGGCTGTATACCATTAAAGTCTTTACCTGTAGATAATTTTTTAAATTTTCTACTCTCTAAATACTCTTGAAAATCTTTGTTTTCTACACTAATATCAGGATCTATTTTAAGAAAAACTGCTTTGTGTTCTTTAGCTAATTTAGCTATTTCAGCCCATAAAAAATCCATTGTATCATAATCTTTAATATCACAAATAGGTCCTCTTGGAGCATAAAATATGTTTTTATTAAGACCTGGAATTTTTCTTTTTAGTATTGATATGGCTGCTTTAGGTTTATTATTGTCAAAAACCATAAAGTATAGTGGTTTCCATCCTGTTGTGCTTTTTAGCTCGCCCCATTCATATAGTTGAAATACATGTGCTTTTGGAACGTTTTGTATATAGTTATTAAACATTTCACGCTGTGAAGCGTTTATTTGTTGTAGTCTCATAATTACCCCCAGCTTAACATCTTCTTCTTAGCTATTATACCACTTTTATATGATATATAAAGCATACTAACCCTCCTCTTTATGTTAAAATATATATTATAATAACGTTAAAGGTAGGTTTTTTTAATGACAATGAATATTAACCCTAAAGTTAAAGAAATTGAGATCTCTGGAATTAGAAAATTTTTCAATATGATATCTGGTAAAGATAATATAGTATCTTTAACTTTGGGTCAGCCTAATTTTGATACCCCTCAGCATATAAAAGATGCTGCCATTAAAGCTATTAACAATAATACTACTCGTTATACCCATAATGCTGGTTTTATGGAGCTAAGAGAAGCTACCTCAAACTGGATGAAAAAAAAGTACCAATTAAGCTACCAAGCAGAAGATGAAATTATTATTACTGCTGGCTCTAGTGAAGCTATCGACATTGCTTTAAGAGCGTTATTAACTACTGGTGATGAGGTTATTTTACCGGCTCCTGTTTACCCTGGTTATGAACCTGTAATTACAATGTGTGGAGCAAAAACAGTTTTAGTTGATACTACTGAAACAAACTTTAAACTAACAGCCACTCAGTTAACTAAACACTTAACTAAAAATACAAAGGTAGTTATTCTACCATACCCATCTAATCCAACAGGTGCAATTTTAACAGAGCAAGAGCTCAAAGATTTAGCACAGTGTTTAAAGGATAAAGATGTAGTTATTATTGCAGACGAGTTATATAGCGAGTTGGTTTTTGAAGGTAATCATAAAAGTATTGCTAATTATGAGAATATGCGTGAAAAAACTATAATTATAAATGGTTTATCAAAAAGCCACGCTATGACAGGCTGGCGTGTAGGTATTTTATTGGCCCCTAGCTACTTGGCAAATCAAATACTTAAGGTACATCAGTACAATGTAACTTGTGCTAGCAGTGTAAGTCAAATAGCTGCTTTAGAGGCCTTAACAAATGGTTATGAAGATGCCTACCCTATGAGAGACTCATATTATGAGCGTATAGAATATACTTGGAAAAGATTAAATGACATGGGCTTAAAAACCCACAAACCAGGTGGAGCATTTTATATTTTTACTTCTATAAAACACCTAGGTGTAAAGTCTTTTGATATGGCATTGCGTTTGGTTGAAGAAGCTGGAGTAGCTTTAATTCCTGGAGACGCTTTTTCGCAGTATGGAGAGGGATACTTACGCATATCTTGCGCGGTATCTATGGAGAGTTTGGTTGAAGGGTTAAATAGAATTGAAGAGTTTTTAAGTAAATTGTAGTTTTAATTTACAAATTTTCTTTTTAATATACACGGGCTGGCATGGAAGCCAGCCCGTACATTTGTTTAAGTATTTATTGACTTGCTATTAAATCATGATACATATTTTCGTATTTTGCTTGCAAAACAATACTCCAGGGGTAATCATGTTCTTCAAATAACATACCTGTGTAAATATCTGCTATCTCTTGTTTATTGATTGTTTTACCACTTTTAAAGCGTTTATAGTATTTATTTAAGGTATTTATGTCTATCTCTATTTTTTCGGTGTTGAGCCTCATTTTACCCCTAACGGATTCTATGGGTATGGTAATATTTTGGGCCTGTTCTTGTTGCCTAATATAATATAGTGTTGTATAAAGGCTACTCATTGCTTTTTTACAATTGGAGCCCGGCCATAAGTTATCTATTATTTTATCTTTAGAAACATAATTACCTTGCTCACATATTAAATAGGCTATTAATTCATCGGCTTTTTTGGTACGCCAATTATTATTTATTATTTTGTTGTTAAAATACATTGTTAATCTTTTAAAACACTGTATTTTGAATTTACTATTAGTTATCTCTGTTTTCTGCTCATTTAATTGATAAAACTCTACGGCCCTGTTTACAGATTTTTTTAGTCTTTCAAGTTTAAAAGGTTTTAATAAGTAGTCTATAGCATTTAACTCAAAGGCTTTAATGGCATATTGGTCATAAGCAGTAGTAAAAACAATAGGAATAAAGCGCTCAATATCCATAATTTTTTTGAAAACCTCTAAGCCATTCAGAGGCATTTCAATATCTAAAAATATGATATGGTGTTTTTTGTTTTGCATATAACTAAGTGCTTTATTGGCATCTGTAAAAGAGTTTATTTCAGTAATATCAGGTATCTGTTGTAGTAGTTTTCTTAATCTGTTGATAGCATGTTGCTCATCATCTATTACCAAAGCTCTCATTAATATTCCTCCCCAATAATATTCTCTGGTATTTCAATTATAAATCTACACCCTTTTTGTATGCTACTATCTATTTTAAGACCAACACCATAATAGTGCTGTAATCTCTTATTGATATTTTTTAAACCAACACTTTTACTTACTGTATCTGTATCACTTAAGATTGTGTTAAGTTTATTCTTAGAGATACCCACACCATCGTCTTCAACAATTATATATATCTTTTGGTTTTTTTTATAAATACTAATGTTTATTTCACCATTACCAACCTTTTTAAGAATACCGTGTTTAATACAATTCTCCACTAAGGGTTGTAGTATTAACGGTGGAATCATAAACCCTGTGTATTTTATATTAAAATTGCACTTTATTTTATTCTCAAAACGTACCTGTTCAATAGCTAAATAGGACTTTATATATTCTATTTCACTCTCAATAGGTACAAAGTTTTTAGTATTGCTAAAATCGAAGCTCTTTCTTAAATAGCTACTAAAATCTATTAGCAGGTCACTGGCTTTATTTGGGTCAGTATCGCATAAAGAAACTATTACATTTAAGGCATTATAGATAAAATGGGGTTTTATTTGAGCTTGCAAAAAAGCAACTTTATTATTAATTACCTCTATTGCTGATGTTCTCATATTTATTAAGGTACTAATTCTGGCTTTTAGCTCTTCACTACTAAAAGGCTTAGTTAAAAAGTCATTAGCGCCTAATTTAAAGCCATGGATCATTGCCTCAGTATGGGTTTGAGCTGTAATCATTAAAACTGGTAACTGATATAAATTATAGGTTGACCTTATTATCTTACATAAATCATAGCCTGAGATTTCATCCATCATGATATCTAGTATTGCAATATCTATTTTATATTGTTCAATAGCTTTAACCGCTTCTTTGCTATTGCATGTAACTATTAATCTATAGTCTTCGGTAGATAATATATTAATTAAAACTTGCAAATTAGCTGAATCATCATCAACAATTAAAATTGTGTTTTTATTATTCTTTTTAAGAATTTTTATCTTTGAAAAACTCTGTTGCTTAATGTTTTTAAGCCTAGGTTTTGATCTAAAATTAAGGGATAGTTGCGATACTGTGTTTTTACTTGCTTGTAAGGTAAAGTAAAATTTAGAGCCTGTTTTAGAATCGGATTCAGCCCAAATTTCACCTCCATGTAATTTTACAAGCTGTTTTGAAATACTCAAACCCAGCCCTGTTCCTAATACTGAGTTTGTATGATTCACTTGATTATAGGCCTTAAATATTTGCTGTAGTTTATCTAGGGGAATTCCACACCCTGTATCTTCTACACATACTCTTATCAAGGTATTCTGTTTAATACAGCTAATTTTTATCTCACCTTGTTTAGTAAACTTTAGAGAGTTAGATACTAAATTAGTTAGTATCTGTATAAGTCGATTTTCATCTCCATAAACTCTTATTTTAGGGTCTATATTGCAACTTATTTCAATATCTTGATTGTTAGCTAAGTATTTTTGAGTATTAATTACAAAATGTGCTACGCTTAAAAGTGTTACATTTTTTAGTTGCAGTTTTATATCATTATTTTTTAGTTTTGCATAATCAAGTATATTATTAACTAACTGCGATAATCTTCTTCCACTCTTCACCGCATAAGTTAGGTTTTCTTTTTGGGTATCATAAAGATTCTCGCCATTTTCAATAATATGTTCTATCAACCCAATCATTCCTTGTAAAGGAGTTTTAATTTCGTGTGAGGTATAGGCTAAAAAATCATCTTTTATTTTATCCTGTTTAATTAACTCTGTAGATAGTTTTCTAATATCCTCAAACGACTTTTCATAACGATGTGCTACTATAAATACCTGTATTGTTAGTATTGAAAATACTGAATAAGGGGTTATTCCTCCATCAATTATATTTATAATATTCATATAGTATAAAACATCTAAAATACAGGCACATATTACTGATGAGTAACCTATAGTACATAAAACCGAAAATGTCTTATCTTTTTGAATTGCTTTATAATTACAATATATTAAATAGATAAATACTAATATATAGATAATTTCTAATACAATAACATAGTTTGTATAAACATAGGTTGGTAAAATAGTAATAATTATTGTGCAAAATACGGCATAACCAATTGTTAATTTTATACTTAATTTACTTACAATATCTTCAAAAAGTGTATAATTAAACAGTGCAACAGCTGATGGACCCCAGATTATAGTTAAGTACTCTACCCTAGCAATAAAGGCAACGGAAATATTAGGAAACAAACTTGTAATTATATAATCACCAGTAAATAGAATTCTAATAAGCATAATTGATAAGCTAATAATTAAGTATAGATTAGTTTTGTTATTTTTTTTCTGTAAAAAAAAGATTCCAACATGATAAATAAGGGTAAATAAAATACCACCCAATAAAAACACTGCTCTATGAGTTGAGTGTTTTTTAAGATTCATTACTTGCTGGTATTCTCCCAAAATCATGCTATGCCACATACCCGTACGATTATAGGTGTAATTAGCAACCTGAACAATAATATCAAACTCATGATTAGTATTGTTAAAGACAACAATTTGGGGTCTAAAACTACTTTTATACCCTTGTTTATTGGTTGCTACTATGCCATTAGTTGCTACAACTTCATTATTAATCATTAGCTTATATGAGGTAGACATTGTTAAGATTTTAAGGCCTAGAATTTTGTTTATATCGTTTGTTTTTACTTTAAGGCGATATGTACCATATCCATAACCTTTTATGTTAGAAATGTGGGTTGGTTGAAAACTACCTGGCACATTTTGCAGCTGTGCTTGATAGTGATTATTTTGAAAGTCTTCATAGGTAAGTAATTGGTTTTTATACAACTCCCACTCGCCACTTAATTTAATTGGTCCTTCTTGAAGATTATAATGAGATAAATCTAAACAACCATTAACCACTTGCAATGTATTTGTATTTGATATTTTTGTTATATCAAAAACAACACTCACAACTAATATTATTAATGAAATAGTGATAAAAAGTGAGTATTTTTTTAACATTTTCATAGTTTATGCCTTTCAGGAAGGGAATCATTTTAGGTGTAAATAAAGATTATTTTATTAAAATTTTATACTAACAAGTCTGTGTTAGCAAGAGGGTGCAGCTATGTTTGATTGATTATATTTATTATATTGCTATTTCAACAATTTACTTTAACATTTTCACTTAGTATTTCATAGTAATTGCTTTAAAAAAACGGGTGAAAATGGATTTCAGCCCGTTCAATGCATAATTTTATTTAAGTTGTTGGTATTAAACTTGTTAAATCTAATTAGTTTTTAATAATATCCAATACCACTTCTAATGCCTTTTGAGGATTGCACTCAATATCGGGTGGGGTTCCCTCAAGAACAGTTCGTATAGTGCCATCTGGAAACAGTATTCGGGTATTAGATATTCTTACTTGTAATTTTGTATTTGGTAGGGTATACATTTTACTATAGCCTGAATCTATTCCACCTGATTTTGAGCCAACAATTGTACCTGTATTGGAGTATTTAACCCAGCTAATTAATTGCTCTGATGCAGATAAACAATGTTGATTAACCAGTAAAAATAATTTATCATATCCTTTTTTACTGTTAACAGGTTTTACTTTAGTTTCAACTTCAAAAAAATGTGAATAATTAGCTGTGATAAATGGATCAAGAGTTGCCACTGGTAGGTTACTAAGCTCAAGAATGTTCTGTTCCTTAAGTTCATTGGTAACTTGGCTTCTCTTTAATAGCCCATATTTTGATACGCTAGTTTCGTTCTTTATAATTGCAGGTAAGATATATTCAGACCAATCATCAATATAACCACCAGCATTGTCTCTGATATCAAGAATAATATTTGATGTTGCTTTATTTAATAAATACTGTTTAATTTCTTCTCGCTCATCTGTAGTTAACGTAAACATTGGAATCTTTACATATATTGTATTTAATTCTGGATATTCTTTTACTGAATATCCGCTACTTGAATATGAATAAGCCTTATTCTTTTTATAGTTATGAGATATCACTCTACTCCAATACTTATAATTCTCACTACTTAAATCATTTAATTCTTTGTATGTATTGTATGCTTCTTCACCTATGTACTCTCTTTTTAACTCTATATTAGAAGCTATTATCCAAAACTCTTTTGGATTAACAAGATAAGAATGGGGATCTCTTATTTCTATCATAAACTCGTTTAATAAGTTTAAAAATTGTTTATCAGTATCTGTTTTTAATATTTTAGTTTTAAATTGTTCTCTTAGTTTTTCAAAACTTAAAGGATAACTCTCTTCCCAATCTTCAAAAAAACAATAATCAGCTTCAATTGTTTCACATAAGTAATTAAAGTCTTCCAGCTTTTGATCCACTGAATACAACCTAAATAAATAGTCTCTAACTATGCCAAAATATACTAAAGCTACTACTAAACATAAAGATACAACAACTATAATGATTTTCTTTGCATTAAGTTTTTTAATATTTTTCACTTTACAGCTCCTTTCATGTTGTCTTTAAACCCTAAACCTATGGATGTATAATTATGTTATCTCGTATATTCATTGTATTATCTAAATAGCTATATGTCAAATATATTTTACATATTTCCACATAAAATTATTAATTAACATCTTTTAAATTATTTTAAAATAATGTTTAATTGCATATTGAGTTCACTTAATATAATTGGAGAGGCTATGGATTGTAGTATAAAACAAAAGTTTAGAGAGGTTATTTAATAATTTGTGTAGATACTATATATTACTGACTACCAAAAAGATTTGTAAGAAGCAAAATGGTACAATATTTTTTAATTATAAAAAAAGAAATGCTCACAATTTGTGAGCATTTCGTATTTTACTACATCATTGGCATTCCGCCACCCATGCCTGGACCTGCTGGCATTGCTGGCTCTTCTTCTGGAATATCAGCAACCAATGTTTCTGTTGTTAAAATCATAGCAGCAATACTTGCAGCGTTTTGTAAAGCTGAGCGAGTAACCTTAGCTGGGTCAACAATACCAGCTTCTATCATGTTCACATAACGCTCATTTAAGGCATCAAAACCAACGCCTGAATCAGATTTAACTACTTCTGATACAATAACACTGCCCTCTAAACCAGCATTAAAGGCGATTTGACGAACTGGCTCTTCTAAAGCACGCTCAACAATTTTAGCACCTGTTTTAGCATCGCCTTCTAGTCTCTCTACTACCTCTTTAACTTTAGCTTGAATCTCAAGTAAAGCTGTGCCACCGCCAGAAATAATTCCTTCTTCTACAGCTGCACGTGTAGCAGATAAAGCATCTTCTATACGTAGCTTACGCTCTTTTAACTCTACCTCAGTAGCGGCACCTACCTGAATAACTGCAACACCACCAGATAATTTAGCTAAACGCTCTTGAAGCTTTTCGCGGTCATAATCAGAAGTTGTATCTTCTATTTGGGCTTTAATTTGACGAACACGGTTATCAACTCCACCTTGCTCACCAGCACCATCTATAATAATTGTTTCTTCTTTAGTAATACGTACTTGATGTGCTTTTCCTAACATGTTCATATCTGTATTCTTTAGCTCTAAACCTAAGTCTTCAGAAATAACTTGAGCACCTGTTAAAATAGCAATATCTTCTAACATAGCTTTACGACGATCACCAAAACCAGGAGCTTTAACAGCTACAGCATTCATGATACCACGTAGTTTGTTTACTACTAATGTAGCTAATGCTTCACCTTCGATATCTTCTGCAATAATAATTAAAGAGCTTCCTCTTTCAACCATTTGTTGAAGTAAAGGTAATAAGTCTTGAATATTTGTAATCTTGCGATCTGTTAATAAGATATATGGATTATCTAAAATTGCTTCCATTTTTTCAGCATCTGTAACCATGTAAGGAGATACATAACCACGATCAAACTGCATACCTTCAACAACCTCTAAAGTTGTTTTCATGTTTTTAGATTCTTCTACAGTAATAACACCGTCGTTACCAACCTTCTCCATTGCCTCAGCAATTAACTCACCTATTTGAGCTTCATTTGCTGAAATAGAAGCTACCTGAGTGATATCTTCTTTACTACGTACGGTTATGCTTCTGCCTTTAATTTCTTCAACAGCGCAAATTACTGCCTCTTCAATACCACGACGTAAAATCATTGGATTAGCACCAGCAGCTACGTTTTTTAGTCCCTCACGTACCATTGCCTGAGCTAATAAAGTAGCAGTTGTTGTTCCATCTCCTGCTACATCATTTGTTTTTGTAGCAACTTCTTTAACTAATTGAGCACCCATGTTTTCAAATGGATCTTCTACCTCAATTTCGCGAGCAATTGTTACACCATCATTAGTAATTAATGGGGCACCAAATTTTTTATCTAATACTACATTACGACCTTTAGGTCCTAATGTAACTTTAACTGCATCAGCTAATGCATTCACACCACGTTCTAAAGCTTTACGTGCATCTTCATTGTACTTAAATTGTTTAGCCATTTATGTACACCTCCTGTTTAGTTTTCGATAACAGCTATTATGTCTTCTTCTTTCATAACAAGGTATTCACTACCATTGTGTTTCACTTCATTACCAGCATATTTTGAGAATAGTACTGAATCTCCTGCCTTTACTTCCATTGGCATTAAGTTTCCGTTATTATCTCTTTTACCTATACCAACAGCAATCACTTTACCCTCTTGAGGTTTTTCTTTTGCTGAATCAGGCATTATAATTCCACCAATTTTGGTCTCTTTTTGTTTAAGTACTTCAATTATTACACGATTAGCCAAAGGTTTTATAGCCATCTGTATGCCTCCTCTGTATAGTTATTTTTTGATTATTAGCACTCTTACTAAGTGAGTGCTAATCATATACATTAATATACCAATATTATTGAAAATGTCAAGTGTATAAATAAAAAAGCTTACGACAAAAAGTCACAAGCTTCATGTTTTTGTTGTAGCTTAATAAAAAAATGGTTAATATAAAGTTAATATATAACTAAAACTTTACAAAAGCAACCTGAAAAGCTTTAAATAAATATTACCTGTTTTTAGTTTGTTTATTATATGCAAAGCAGTATAAAGCTCCTACAAAAAAGGCTCCTCCTATAATATTGCCTATAGTTACAGGAAGTAAATTAGAGGTAATCATACTTCCCCAGTTAAGTGAGCCTAAATCACCAAACTGAGCTATATTAGCAATATAACTAGTACCTTTTAACATAATTCCAGCAGGAATATAAAACATGTTAGCAATTGAGTGTTCAAATCCACAGGCTACAAATGGAGTTATAATTGACACACAGGCAATAATTTTACCCCACACTGTTTTAGCCGATGTGGCAACCCAAACAGCCAAACATACCAACCAGTTTGCTAACAAACCCCTAATTAAGGCTTGCATAAATGGCATACTTACTTTTGCCTTGGCAACTTTTAAGGCAACATTAGCAGCAAATCCATGGTTAGTTGCCCATAAACCCGATTTTGCTATTAAAAATGCTACAAAAACAGCTCCTATAAAGTTTGATAGATAAACTAATGACCAATTTTTTAACATAGCACCTACAGAGATTTTTTTCTTTTGACAAGCCATTATTAACAAATTGTTGCCTGTAAATAATTCTGCTCCTGCTAATAAAATTAAAATTAAAGCTAAACTGAATATAACACCCGCCATCATTTTAGACATACCATATCCTAAAAATTGGGATACATCTTGTGAAATTATAATTGAAGCAAAGCCAGCAAAAGAAATATAACAACCTGCTAAAAATCCTAACAATAAGGTAAGCCAAGCTGGTCGAACTGATTTTTTTATGCCAACATCTATTGTTGCTTCTCTAATTTCTCCTGGTTTTAAATTCCTCATCCTTCTTGTTCCTCCCAATAATTCTATTCTCTGTAATTATAAAGTTAACTGGCACATCAAATATTCCAGTAGGAATTTTATCTACTATTTGTGTTTCGTATGCTAATGCAATTCTTGAACAAGTAGAGGATAGTTTAGCAACTAATCTGTCATAATAACCTCCTCCGTAACCTAGTCTATTACGGTTTGTATCAAAGGCTACTCCTGGAGTAATTACTAAATCTATTTTTGATAGGTCTATTGCTGTGCAGTGCTCTTTGTTAGGCTCCATAATACCGTAGTTTCCTTTTATTAAATCATTTTTAGATTTAATTTGGTAAGCAAGAATACTTCTGGTTTTTGGTATAGTTATAGGCACGCATACTATTTTATCAGCTTTTAAGGCTGTGTCAATGAGTTCTTTTGTGGACACTTCACCACGAAAATCAACATAATACAGAATTATATTTGCTTGTTGATATTGGGCAGTTTTCTCAAGATTTTCTTTTATTTGTAAGTCTGCCTTTTCACGTGTATCTTTATTAATAATACTGCGTTTTTCAATAATTTGTTTTCTTAGTTTTGTTTTTATCTCTTTTAAGTTTGCCATTGTATTCTCCTTATTGGGGGTGTTCAGTAATAGGCAAGGTAGCATAGGCATTGGCATTTAACTTAGCTATTAAACCCTGTTTATAGTAGTGATAACCAGCTACTCCTACCATGGCTGCATTATCTGTACAGTATACTTTTTGAGGGTAAAATAGTTTTATATTATGTTTCTGCAACGCCTTAGTTAACTGCTGTCTTAAAGCAGTGTTTGCGGCCACACCTCCGGCTAATGCAACCTGATTAACTTGTTTGAGTTTAGCAGCTTTTATAGTATTTTCTACTAATACATCAACTACCGCCTGCTGAAAAGATGCCGCTATATCATTTACGGGTAACTCTATATTCTTTTGCTCGTGTTTATGAATTACATTAATAACAGCAGATTTTAACCCGCTAAAACTAAAGTCAAGGGTATCTTCTTTGGCAAAGGCTCGCGGAAAAGCAAAGGCTGTATTATCCCCTTTAAGGGATATATTTTCAATTACTGGTCCACCTGGATAACCTAAGCCTAGTCTTCGGGCAATTTTATCAAAGGCCTCGCCCGCCGCATCATCACGGGTATGAGCAATGCGTTCAAATTTTAAGTGTTCTTCCATATATATTAATTCTGTATGTCCACCCGATACTACTAAGGCAATTAAGGGTAGCTGTAGGTTTGGTCTATCAATAAATGATCCATATAGATGTCCGGCTAAATGATTAATTGTAACAAGTGGTTTATTGTATCCAAAAGCTAATGCCTTAGCAAAAGATAAACCTATTAATAAGGCTCCTATTAAACCTGGACCTGCGGTTACTGCAATGGCATCTATATCTTCCATAGTTAAGCCAGCCTGTTGTAAAGCGGCTTTGTATACTGGTACTATGTTTTTAATATGGCGACGAGAGGCTATCTCTGGCACCACCCCTCCATATAACCTGTGTAGGTCTATTTGAGAAGAAATTTCATTGGCTAAAACCCTGTGGCCATCTTGAACAATAGCAACTGAGGTTTCATCACACGATGTTTCGATAGCTAAAATTGTTGTAGTTGTTTTCACCTTAAATCACCAACTCTACTAGAGGTTTATGCAGTTTATTAATATCTTTTTTCCACATTACTAAGGCATCTTCATTATTATCACTGTAATATTTTATACGCCTGCCACCCACTAAAAAACCGTTCTTTTTGTAGAGATTTATGGCCTTTTCATTAGATTCTCTAACCTCAAGGGTAATAGAGGTGGCTCCATTAGTAACTGCCTTCGAAAATAAGATGTTAAGCATAGTATTACCATAACCTTTGCCCTGATAGTTAGGGTCTACTGCTATTGTTGTTATATGAGACTCATCCAATACCTGCCATAAGCCACCATAGGCAATTATGGTTTCGTTTTTTAGTAATACCATATAACTAGAGTGATCGTTATGAGTTAACTCTGTGATAAAGGTATTTTTACTCCAAGGATTTGTGTATGTTAAGTGTTCAATACGAGTAATATTATCTAAATCACTTTGAAGCATGGGTCTATGATTTAACATTTTTAGTTTCTCTTTCTAGCCGCTGTTCTTCAGCTGCAGATAATCTCATATAAAATGGTTCTACTGTTTCTGTATTACATGGTTTTTGTTTGTTTTTGATTGCATCAACTACTAAAGGCAAAATTAAAGATGCCCTGGAATAGCTATGAAAAGGGGTATTATTTATAACTTTATCAGCAAATAAACTAACAATCTCTTGCGCATTTGCCTTATTATCATTGCTTATTAAGTGTACCTTATCATGTGCCAAAATTAAATCACTTATTTCGTTTTGTAATTTACCAATAAAGTAGTCATTTATAAGCTTAGGTTTACCCTCACTGCAATTAAATTGACCAACATATACTTGTCCTCGTTGAGCCGGAATAGTTGCTATTACGGGTTCTTTTACACCCCAATAAGATGCGGCTAAAACCTCAAGCGAGGTAAAGCTATATATAGGGCAGTTAGCGGCTATTGCTAAACCCTTGGCTACAGTTAAGCCAATTCTTAACCCCGTAAATGACCCTGGTCCTTTTACTACCCCAATTGCATCTAGCTCATTGATTGTTAAATCAGCCACTCTTAAGGCCTCTTTTATTAAAGACAATAGGTAATCTGAGTGAGTGTAATCAAGGTTTAGGGTATACTCTATAAGTAACTTTTCATTAGTACCTAAAGCAATTGTACAGGCTTTGCTTGAGGTATCAAAGGCTAAGATTGCCACTTATTTTCAGCTCCTTTAGTAAATGTTTTTTTGTTTTAGGAGGTATTATTTTAATTATTCTTTCATTTATCGTATCCGTATAGCTTATATTAATTTGCCAATACGGGTCTAGTATTTCGGCGATAAATTTATCCCCCCACTCCATTACAATTAAGCCATTGTTATATAGCTCTTCGTATCCAAGCTCATATACATCGCTAAAACTATGTAACAGATACACATCCATATGAAAAACTTTTATGGGTGCCTCATATATATTTAAATAGGTGTATGAAGGACTCGTTACCATATCCGCACTGCCCCCTACCCCCTTAAGAATACCTCTAACAAAAGCAGTTTTACCTACCCCTAACTCTCCATTTAAAAGTAAGATATCATTTTTAGTTAAAATATGCCCTACTTTTTGCGCTATATTTTCAGTGTTTTCTACAGAATTAGATTTAAGCGTTAACATAACATAACCTACTTTCTCTGGGTCTAATAAAATCTAATTTCTCAATACCCTATTATAACAGACATGCTTAATTGAAAAAACTAGCTTGACATATTTATTAATATAATACTATACTGTTGTTGTAAATAATATTTACCTTCGGGGCAGGGTGCAATTCCCTACCGGCGGTTAAAGCCCGCGAGCAGTAATGCTGAATTGGTGAAATTCCAATGCCGACAGTAAAGTCTGGATGAAAGAAGGCTTGTTTTTAAACAATTTACCCCGACTTTAAATATAAGTCGGGGTTTTTATGTTTTAAACATCAAAGTATAGACTACTGTATATATTCATGGATAAAGTGAAAAAGTTAGTCTATGGGCTCCAGAGGTTTTGGGAGGATAATTATGCGATACCAAACAAAAACAATGGTTGCTATAGGTTTTTTAGCAGCCCTGTCTACTGTTTTAATGTGGTTTCAAGTACCACTACTACCTGCTGCTCCTTTTTTGGAGTATGATTTAAGCGATGTGCCAGTTTTAATGGGTGCTTTTTCTTTAGGACCTGTTGCGGGGTGCTTAATATCTATTGTAAAAGCTTTTGTTTTTTTACTAACCAAAGGCAAAAGCGGCATTATCGGAGCGTTTATGAACTTAGTTTCTACCGTGTCTTTGGTTTTTGTAGCTAGCTACATTTATAAAAAGCTTAAAAAGAGCTTTACAGGCTCAGTAATTGGTTATGTTTTGGGTACAATCACAATGACTATGCTTATGGTATTAACAAATATGTATATCGCCTTACCTATTTGGGGTATTCCAGTTGAGCAAATTAAACCATTAGTTATATCTGCAATTATTCCATTTAACTTATTGCGTGGTTTAATAAGTTGTATTATAACTGCTGTGTTATACAAACGTTTTAAAAATATCATGGACAAATTTGTTTCACAATAAAGTATTAGTCATATATTAATTATGAGCTATACAATAATTTGGGTCATTAAAATTATTTACTAATTTTAATGACCCTATTTCGTTAAAACTACTATAACATCTTTAAGGCATTTATTACAGCAGTAACTAAAGCACATACTCCAGCAAGAGCCAGCCATTTATACCATATACTTGATTCTGTTTTATTTTTACTTAAGAAAAACCCTATTAAACTAATTAAGAGTAAAACAATGCCCAATATAGCACCTAAAATTATCCCTATTTTCATTTTACTAAACCTCCATTTTGTTAATAACCTTATTCGTAGAATAAGCAGCCAAAATACCTACTGCTAAAAGTACCATACTACCAATAACCATATAGAGATTTGGGTTGATACCAATAATTACATTTCCAAAAATAACAGATAATATAATTGCTGTTACAATTGTTGTTGAAACTGATTTTTTAATAAAACCTATTCTTAATGATATTAAGCCAACTGTCATAATAGCAAAAACAGAGGTAATAACTCTTAGATATTGGCTTAGAATATGTTGGTTTGTGATCTTACCACTTAATATTGGTTTGATGTTTTCAGTTAAGAAAAAAATACTACTTGGTATTAAGGTACATATTAAAAAACCAAAAGCAATAAAGCTTGTGACCAACATAACTTTACTAAAAAATACTTTGGTTTTAGATACCGGATACGAAAACATGAGCATAGCTTTTTGGCGACTGTAATCTTCTATAATAAATTTAGAAAAAAGAACTACAGAAAAAACTGAAAAGACGATAAAACATATACCCGTATGCATCTTTAACAGATTATCGTAACTCTGAAACTGTATATCATTTTCAACTTTAGCTATCATAGCGATCATATATATAAAAGCAAGCATTAATATGGAAATAATAATTAAAGCAATATAATATGAGGTAAGTCTATTGCGTTTAATCTCTAATTTAATTAGTTTTATCATTTGCTTTTTCTCCTACAATACTAAAATAGTATTCTTCTAATCCGCCTCTATACTGCTTTTTTATATCACTCATTTTTGCTTGTTTTGTTATGCCATTTGCTAATACTACTATAAAATCTGCCACCTGTTCTACTTCGCTTAACGTGTGGCTTGATAATAAAATTGTTTTATCTTCTTCTTCACAAAGCCTTTTAAACAACACCCTCATATCCTTAATACCTTGAGGGTCTAGCCCATTAACTGGTTCATCTAAAATTAATAGTTTAGGTTCATGTATAATAGCCCTTGCAATAGCCAACCTAGCTCTCATTCCTAAAGAGAATTTAGAAACTGAGCGGTTATTCACACCCTCAAGTCCTACCATTTGAAGAGTATTTTTAATATCAGCTTTAGAGTCCATGTAAGCTAAGTGAATCTTTAGATTCTCTTCTGCGCTTAAATGCTCATAAAATACGGGTGTTTCTATAGATAGTCCAATATATTTTAATATTTCATTACGCTGCGTATCGATATTTAAATCAAAAATACTTATTGAACCCAAATCTCTTTGTAGTAGTCCGGTAAGCATTTTTAATACGGTTGTTTTTCCTGCCCCATTAGCACCTAAAAGACCATATATCTTTTTTTCTTTTACTGAAAAGCTACCATCTTTAATTACTTTTAAATCACCAAAACTTTTTTGAAGCGTTTTAGCTTCTATTACAATAGTCATAAGTATCTCCTACTCACAAATATCGTTAATGAGGTTATCAACCATAAAATCAAA
Organism: Clostridium sp. 'deep sea'; assembly: GCF_014931565.1. Taxonomy (NCBI): domain Bacteria; kingdom Bacillati; phylum Bacillota; class Clostridia; order Eubacteriales; family Clostridiaceae; genus Clostridium; species Clostridium sp. 'deep sea'. The sequence continues at coordinate 3,135,142 of NZ_CP063353.1, read as the reverse complement.
AACCTCCAAGTGGTCATAACACATTTTTTCTTTTGATGAAACCATAGCTAGCAACGCTGTTATCACAGAAATAGCTTTTTTTTGATTGATTTTAAATTTTATATAGGGCTTGTTTAAAAAGACCTGCCCTGCTTTTTGACTATACTCGGCTATTGCTGTTAATTGTATTGGTGATAATTTATTAGTAAATGATATAAAATCAACACTTGTTGTATTGCATATAAAACTATGTTTACAATACTGTCGATACGTTACTTTTAGTACCTCTGCTAAACCATACTTGTTGGGAGAGTTAGCCATTATTTCATTTGCTTGTTTATAAAGATTATCCTGAACTAAACATAAAGCTTCACAAAACAGGGCTTCTTTTGAGTTAAAGAATGTATAAAAAGCTCCTTTAGATATTCCAACATTAGCACAAAGGGTGTCTATACTTGTTTTTTTATATCCATATTTCGACCATTGTTGAGTACATTCTGTTAGTAGTTTGTGGCGTATGTTCTTTTTTTGTTGTTCACTAAAGCTTTTTGGCACAAAATCACCTCCATATGACTATTTATATTATTTTAGTCATATAGATTATAAATAAATTACCTTGCTCTGTCAATTAATAATTCTAATATCAACAATAAACTGTAATTAATATACAACTAAGTATCCACAACGGAATCACACAGAGGTGATTCCCTACTGGCGGACAATTTATACTTTAGGTTTAAGTAACAACAAAAACGAAGGTATCTTAAAGTGCCCAACTTTGTATCCTTGGAGTTCTTAGTGGTTTCTCAATTAAATGTTTATTATCTAAGTTGTGTCTGATTTTTCAAGCTTTAATTACATATTTAAACGTTCTTTGCTAACCTTGTGATAAAAATACTATTCTACTATTACATCTGTCATACTATTCTGTTTCAAGCACAAGGTATATGCCTGTTTTAGATATTTATATAGCTACAAAGCTTAAAATTGCTACTGGGAGTATTCTAAATTCTGTAATAATATATCAAATCATAGCTTTTACTAAAATGTGATACAGAGTGAATATACGCGAGGTTGTACTATATAGCAAAAAGAGATAGCCAGCAAACTGAAAAAAATTATTGCCGACTATCTCATTTTTGTTATATTTTGTAGGTTTATTGTTTATCTAAAAAAACCTTTTTTAGGTTCTTTAGCTTTCATTTCTTCTAATCTACATTGAATTTTTTCTATATTAGCTCTTTTCTCAATAAAAAATGCATACTGCTCAACGGTTTTAAAGTCTAAAAAAGGTGATAAAATTGGATTAGCACCGTGTACTATAGAGCTTAGTATAAAGGAAAAGGGCTTAGCAATTTCTCCTAAGAAAATTGCTGGTACCTCTAATTGACGTTTATAAATCTCACGGGCTAACTTATCTATAATCTCTTCTTCACGTTCTTTAGTAATTTCATCTTCGTTTAAAAAATAATGATACTCTCTTTTCATACCTTACCTCCTTTTGTTTATTGTTTGAAAAAGTCTTTGCTAAATATGCAGTGATATAAATAAATTTTATTTTTTTTGTTTAAACACAACAATGTATAGTAAGATAAGGTATAACATTATCATTATTACTTAAACTAAAGTAATTATGATAGCTTTTGTTAAGCAGTATTAAGTTAGCTGTAAAGGAGCATATTATGGATAAAGTAAAGGTTGCCTTTGTATGTGTGCATAATTCATGTAGAAGCCAAATGGCAGAGGCTTTTGCTAAGCAGTTAGGCAGTGATGTTTTAGAGGTTTATTCAGCAGGAACTGAAACTTATTCACAGGTTAAACCCAAGGCTGTGGAAGTTATGCAAGAAATAGGCATTGACATAAGCGACCAGTACCCTAAACTGCTTGAAGACATTCCTGAGGAACTAGATTACTTAATTACAATGGGTTGTAATGTAACCTGCCCATTTGTGCCTTGTAAACATGAAGAAGATTGGGGTTTACAAGATCCCTCTGGTGGTTCTCTTGAGGGGTTTAGGCTTACTAGAGATTTAATTAAAGATAAGGTTATTGATTTAATTAAGAGAGTATCCTCCCAGTAGGGACACATTTCTTGAGGCAATAACAAACGTTAGCTTTACAGCTTTACGTTTTATTAGTTTAATTAGAGAGATAGGAGCTGCAGCCCTAATGATGTGTGCCAGTGTTTAAAACTGGTATTTGTAAACCGTTGCTATTTAAATACTAGCAAACCATGAGGTTTGGGGAACAACTTTCAATTAAGTTGATGTATAGCAAAACATCTTTTCTCCGTACCGTTACTTATTGATTCAAGCTTTAATTACAATAAGGGTCAGGCCTCTTGCATATAATTTAGTTTGTACTTTCAGCGTAATGTTAACTTTGTCTACCAAGAAAAAGTCAGTCCTGTTGAGGCCAGACCCTCCCGTGAGATTAAAAAGACGCCCACTGGGCGCCCCTACATTGTTTATTTTTAGATGTAACACTTTTTACTCTTTATCTGTTCTCATCTCAATAATTGGTATATTGAGATATGATGTATCGTTTTCTATGTAGTAAGTAGAACCTACAGCTACTCTAATTGAATAGGTTTTACCATTTACTCTCCGAATTCTGTTTTTAATTAAAGAACTGCTTATTTTTAACACTTCATATGGATAACCTTGAAAATTTGTAAAGTGACCGTAATCTGTATCATACTGTTCTCTTAAGGAAATATAAAAGACCAGTGCATGATTATTATTTGATCTATTAGGTAAATATATATTCTCAATTAAAACGCTATATCTGTCAACATTTTTTTTACCGGGTGATATTATAAGATATAAATCATCAATATCAAAGGATGTTACTGCTGTATCTGATGGTGAAAAAACGTATGCAGCTGGGACATCTTTAAACTCATAATAATTTAACTTATCTAGTATAACATCAGGTATATCTTTTTTGTTATTAATAAATTCATAAGAAAACTGCTTTTTTGATAAATCTCTTCGACTACTACCCCACCAGTTAATAATAGGGACTTTATCACCATTATTAGTGGCTACAGATACTTCAAACATTAGAGATTTTTCTGATATTCCTGTATAGTCTTTAACCCTGTAAACTACTATAGGATATTTATAGTTAGTACCATATTCAACCTTTTTTTGTGAGTCAGATTCTTTAATTAATACATTATGAAATGTGTGAAAGTTATTCTTTTTTGACAGCTTTTTAACTGTTACATCATAGTTATTTTTGTAATGTTCTCCACCGCAAAATACTAAATAAACATAACCATCAACAAAATTCCTGGTAAATACATAAACACCTCTCTCTAAATTAGTGTTATTTAATTTTTCTAATACAGCCTTTGGAATATCACTTTCTTTTATGACTTTCTCATATGAAACATGATTTTCGAAAAAAAGACCAACAACTATAACAACAACTATAAAAATAATTATACAAACTAATTTTTTACTCATAATTACCTCTGTTTTTTTAAGTTTTTATATCATTTAACTATTATGTAAAGTTCTCACTTTAATCATGTTATAGTAGTATAATATAATTGTTTATTAATTTCTATATTTATGCAAGTTATTTATTAATTTCTAACCAGAAATAAACAAAGATAAATGTAGCATTTACTCTACAGAAATACAAAAAGAGCTTTTTCCTTAATGAAAAAGCTCTTAATTATTTGATTTATATTATTGTGAAGTAATTATTCTTCAATTAACTCAACGTTAGCACGTGGAACACGAACTACTGAGCCATCACCTAATTTAGCAAATAATACACGAACCCATGTTTCAGATTCTACTTGCTGTAACTCTGGTGGTAAACTGTCAACTGTTGCAATCTGACCAAAGTAAGGAGCACGGATAATACGGATTTCTTTTAACGTACTTGAGTAAGCTTATAGTTACTTATTCTATATTCAGCGCTACAATAATCAGCTACTTGCTGACTATGGGTAGCAATTATAATACGTTGACCTTTCTCTATGAGTAAGGATAAAACCTTTAAGACCTCTTGTTCAGAGGTTTCATCTAAAGCCCCCGTTGGCTCATCAGCAAGTATTAAATCCGGATTTTTAACTAAAGCTCTAGCTATAGCTACACGCTGACACTGACCTCCAGATAGCTGACTAGGGTATTTTTTTTGCAAATCACTCAGTTTTAATAAATCCATAGTTACTCTTACCTTATCTAAAATATCATTCCTTTTCATCTTTTTACATTGAAGAGGAAATGCAATATTGTTAAATACATTTCGGTCAGTTAGCAAATGATAGTTCTGAGTTATGATACCTATATGCTGTAAGCGGTAATCTGCCATATCCTTTCTATCTTTACTGAGTAGTTTTTGTTTGAAATAATAATCACCAGAATATTTTAAATCCAATCCTGCTATAATGCTGAGTAAAGTTGATTTTCCAGAACCGCTTCTTCCTCTAATAGCAACTGCGCTATTGTCTCCCATGTCATAATCAGTATTACTGAACACCTTACAACTATTATTTTTACCGTAATTATATTCTTTATTAATATCAACCAATTTTATCATAGCTTTCTCCTATTACATTATCTTATGAGTTTCTTCGATAAATATCTTTTTACATGAGTTAAATGTAATGATAAATATTAAAATTGCAACTACAAATGTCGAAATAAGAGCAAATAAATCAACATAATCAAAACAATTATTAATAATAATATTAGCAAGAACGTATGCTACAGGGTAAGGTATAAGTATATCCCACTTAAAAATATTTTTTGATTTTTGGTAACCCATAAGTTGGTATGTTTTATATAAGTTTAAGCGCCTTGTTAAAACCATGCGAGCATTTCCGTGCTGAATAAATGTAATTAAAGTAAATAATATGATAATGCTATATGCTAAATGTTTTTTATTCTCATTTATAACTGAAATCATTTCAGCATACCTATAGGTTAATCGTTGTAACCCAAGTATGTCATATTGCTGAAAACCAGTTTTTTTTCCAATTTTCTGAAGCTCTAAAAGTATTTCTTTTTGAGAACTAGAGCTACTAACCAAATCTCCGTTAATCATACTTAAGGATATTATATTTAATATATCTCCTTTAGAGTAATTAAAATCTTTTATTTTAGGATAGGGTATAATAATATGCTGATCTATATAATATTCTGGATTACTTTGGTTATTAATGAATGTATTAGGTGCTATGAATCCTTTTATAACAAAGTTAAAATTTTTGAATAAAAACTTCCCAGTTAACTTATCTCCCAACTTATAAACACCTTTATAATTAGAGCCTAATAAGATAGGTAATTCATGGCTATTAAAATTTATATCATTCCAATCAATCCCATCACCAGTTGTCAATTTAATTTTATAAAAATCAAATAAGTCTTTGTTAACTTGAATAGACTTAATATACAATGGCGCTTTGGGGTTAGCTTCACGAAAAGCCTTTGAACTTTGATAAAACTGCTCATTACCTTGAAAATTATTTATGACAACTGCCTGATTATACCTAGAGAGAAACTTAAATTTCGACGATGACGTAAGTGAATTGTAAAAGTTAATTACTCGAATAATTCTGTCACTACTTTTAAGATGACTACTAAATGCATCAGACTCATATAATGAATCTACTATAGTGTACGATTTTATTCCATTTAAAGTTTGTTGCATATAATTTTCTCTACTTTGAGCTGATGAATACAATGTTGTTACTAAACCTACAATAACTAAGAGAGAGGTAAGAACAATAATACTCAGAATATAGAATAAGCTATTTGTTTTAAATAAAATAGCTATTTCACGGATTTTATTAGTCATAAGCTGTCTCCTTAGTTACTCGTTTAGTAGATAGTTTAAAATAAGTTACTACCATAGTGCAATAAGACAATAAGCAATTACATATGACTTTCAAAATTGTCAAACTAAAGATACTATAATAGGCTAACAAAAATAAAATTATAATAGATATCAAAGTAGTAGTAGTTAACATTATTAAACCTCTAAGAAGAATATTTTTTAAGTTTACTCCAGTTTGATAACGTAACAAATTAGCTTCACAAGTTGCTATTTCAAAAAAATAAGCAGCCAAAGCCGACGCACCTATTATAACTATTAAAACTGTCCAATTAATTAATTTTGAAATAAATGTAAGATTAAACCAACGTTCTACACCCTTAGTCTCAAAAGACTGACCCTTAAGCCAAGTTATATTTTTAATGTTATTACCATCGAACACAAGAGGAATACTGGGCTTATTTAGTAAAGCTGTATCGTTAATCAATACATGTTTCTTCAATGGGCTATCTTCAGATATACCTATTTTACCTATAACTCTATATTTTTTATCGTGATAATAAAAATATTCTTTATTATCTATAGTTATGGTTTGAACATCTCTACCTACCACTGCCTCTTGACTATTGGGTCTAGAAAAAGATATACCACTATGTAGTGGAGGTTTAAACTCAGTATAATCTGTTGAATAAATGCTCATAACAGTATATCTTACACTTTTTTCAATCAACCCAAAAACTCTAAAATTATCTTGCTTATTTTGTAGGTTATTCCACTCTAAAGCAACTGAATTATCTGCAAGGAGGTGATGTGGTGAAAATAAATCATTGCTTTCTAAGATGAGTGCATTATGTACATTTTGAAACTGATTCTCGTAACACATTAATAATAAAATAAATGTTACTGTTAAAATAAAAGATATAAGCTTTTTGTATTTCATTTTCTACTCCATCTCCTCCTACAAAGATTATAATCTATATCTTAATATTAAGGTCTACCATAGTAAGTGCGGGCTTTTTCATTAACATCTGGATCAAATGGCCACCAAGGTGACTTTGCTTCTGTACCACTAGTACCATATTGTTGGCCAGAATCCGTTAATACTCTTTTTAGCTGACCAAAAATATTTCTTTCTTCCATTCTTGCTCTAGTATAGTGGTATACATCAACCCATGTTGTCCATCCGTGAGCCCTATAGTTAGTTGTACCGTCAATATCCTCCCTCTCTCGTTTACCAGTATGCTTTGGATCATTTTGTGCACTTAGTTTTATGTTCAATGAATCCCTATTTACTAACTTAGTTTTAAAATACCCTGTATCTTCATCCCATCCACCATGCACGTCAGCAAAAGCTGGCACAATCATAGCTACACTAAGAGCCATTACAAGCAAAAATACTGTAATTTTACGCATCATTTGTTTATCCCCTTTTGTAGTAATTTGAATTACATTCTCTTATTTACATAATTTTGAATATAATCCAATTAAAATTTATATTATATTATGCTTATATATTTGTCAAGTTTTTTATTAACTAATTAACAGTACATATTTTTTTAACATATTTTATATTTTGAAAATAATAACTATTTAAATACTCTAATAATCGTTATTTTTAGGAGAAAGCATAACAAAAAGAGCTTTTTCCTTTACGAAAAAGCTCTTTATTATTTGTTTTATAATTGTGAAGTAATTATTCTTCAATTAACTCAACGTTAGCACGTGGAACACGAACTACTGAGCCATCACCTAATTTAGCAAATAATACACGAACCCATGTTTCAGATTCTACTTGCTGTAACTCTGGTGGTAAACTGTCAACTGTTGCAATTTGACCAAAGTAAGGAGCACGGATAATACGAATTAATGTATCTTTACCCATTCCACCTTCTTCAATATGAGATTTAGTCTCAACGTAAGCAGTATCATTAGCTACGATGATTTCAGGTCTCATTACACCAGCACGAATTTGTGTAGCACCATTTATAGAAGCCATTCTACCATTAAACTCTTTTAACATATTGAATGTTTTAGTAGCCATACGGATTTCACCAAAACCTTCAGTTAAAATTAAAGTAATAGGAATATCTTCTGTACCTGTAATAGCAACACCAATATCGTATCCTAGGTATTCAATTAGGTCTACGTCAATGATTCCGCCACCTACAATACCTGTACATCCAACTTCACCAGCTTTTCTTAAAGCTTCTGCTGTTACTAGTGAACCACCAACAACAATTTTATCTTTACAAGCTGGAGTTATCATATCTGCTGTTAGTACTTGATCTGGAGAACTGGCTACAACCATAATTTCGCCATAAGCCTCGCCACCAACACCAAAAATACCTTGAATCAAACCCGCGTGAGTTTCTACTACAACGCCTTCTTCTGGAAGAACGTCAATAACTTCGCCAGGAATATATGCTTCCATCTGAATTGGTACTGGAGGTTTACGAATTGTTAACTGACCAGTTATTTCAGATAAACTATCTATAACGCCTGAAATTGGAGATTGAACTTTTGTTGCAAAAAATTCAATACCAAACAAGCCTTTTTTCTTAGCAAGTAAATCGCCTTTTTTTACCTCTTGACCCATTTCAACTACTAATAATTCTTTAAGCATTTGAATCTCTTCAGCCATACTTACATCGTAGTTAAAAATTTGAGCTAGGTTCATAGTAACAGGTTCACCAGGTAAAAATGTTTTAGCCACTTCGTCATGAGGCTTAACAGTTTGACCTTTTTGAACTAATACGTCACCCTTAAGAGGCAGTTTACGAACTTTGCGTACAATTGTTGATCGAGTAACTTTCAAACCCGGTGTATATGCACTACCCATTATTCTTCACTCCTCTTACACTTATTTCAAGTATTCCTTAAGTGTTTCAAGTGGATATACGTTCATAGCTTCAATCCACTCTAACAACTTAGCAACACGCTCTTTTGGCTCAGTAGGTAAGTACATAGGACGACGACCACGGGCATCAATAATAACACCACATAATCCGCCTTCAACTTCCATAGTAATGTTTGTACCAGAACCTTTACCACAATCAAATCCTCTAGCTGGTTTAATCTCTGCAGAAGCGGTCTCACCAACTTCAAGATCCAAACGAGCAATTGAACCAAATGGAACACTTACAGAATCTGTAGATCCATCTTTACGCTTTAATGATACAGTTACACACTCAGTACCAGGCTTAACTTTACTGTTAGCACCTTGAACTGGAGCAATAGCTGTACCTAAGTGAATTAGACAGTCACGTTCAAATACCTGAGTAGCAGCAACAGGATGAACCTCGGATAATACACCAAGCTGAGGCATCATAAAGATACTATCTACTGTTAACTTTGTAACACCCTCTGGTTGGAAAGCGTCTAACATCATCATAACTGATTGTACACGACGTGGAGCATGTGATAATACACCACCTGAACCAATAATCATATCAAGATGCATCATGTTAACCAATGTTTGACCAGAACCTGTTTGATCAAACGCTTCAGAAATATCACGCTGGGTTTGTACACCCTTTAGACCTACTGCTAATGTCTTGTGATGTTCAAAAGCTAAACGTAACGCTTCACGAGCAATAGCTTGTTCAACTACTAAATCTTCTAATGATTGAGGAATAGTAGTTGGACGAATCATCTTATTACGAATACGGTTACGTAATTCAGAGATTTCGATGTGTAATGGAACCCAACGTAATAAGTTCTCAATACCAGCTTCGTTTAATACGTTACAAATACTATAACTCATACCTAAGTTAGCACTTACAGTACGGTTGAAAATTTCATCGAATACAGAGAAAACGTCTGTGGTAGCTCCACCAATATCTACACCAACAATTGTGATGTTATTTTGACGAGCTGTTTCTTCGATAAGTTTACCTACAGCACCTGGTGTAGGCATGATTGGGTTGTCTACCCATTCCATTAATTTATTATAACCTGGAGCCTGAGCCATAACGTGTTCCATAAATAAATTATGAATTTCGTCACGAGCTGGACCTAGGTTTTCTTTCTCTAATACAGGACGAATATTATCTACAATACGTAAATCTGTTTCTTCGCCTAAAATTTTATCTACCAATGGTCTTGCATCTTTATTACCTGCAAATATAATAGGAATTTTAAAACCAATACCTAAACGAGGGCGAGGCTGCGCAGCATGTACCATTTCTGCAAGTTCAGCTACGTGAACTGTAGTACCGCCATCGATACCTCCAGATAATAAAATCATGTCAGGACGTAACTCACGGATACGCTGAATCTTTTGATAATCAGCACGACCATCATTCTGAGCAATAACGTCCATTACAATAGCACCAGCACCTAAAGCTGCTCTCTCAGCAGATTCAGCTGTCATAGAGCTAACAACGCCAGAAACCATCATTTGTAATCCACCACCAGCAGAACTAGTAGATACATACAAATCAACACCTGTATACTCATCTCGGTTGGGTTTACGACTTCGTGTAATAACACCCTTGTCGTCTAAATAGTTTACAGCAGCACCTTTAGCTTTAAGGTCTTCATTTTTAAGCTCTGCAATCTCAGTGATAGCATTCCTAACACCCATAGTTACATCTTCAAATGGAGCCTCAACAGTTGTTGGTGCTTCGCCACGTTTAACTAAACGGTACTCACCATTTACAAACTCAATTAGAATTGCTTTTGTTGTAGTACTACCGCAGTCCGTAGCCAAGATAGACTTAATATTCTTCGGATCTATAGCCAATAGACTCTCCTCCTTCGCCAGTTATGCACCTTAAAGATTATAGCACAATAAAAACACTTTTAACAAGACATTCAGTTTATATTGTATGTTTTTACACCCATAATACTAGAGAAAATTTTAAAATTTTCACAATTTATGACTATTTAGACCAAGGGAATTTAAAACCTTTCTTTTTTTTGGAATTACCTCCAATATTTTCATTTTCCTCTTTCATCTTAGCTTTTAATCTCTTAATTCTAATTTTTTCCTTCTCTTCTTCAATTTGAACTTCAGCAGCACGATCTTGCATACGTTCAATTAACACATTAAGATTTTTTCTGTCTTCGAATATTTGAGCATAGTCTTCTACTCTGGTTTGTCCATCCTGAACTAATACCTCTGTAAATGGTGCTCCGCCATAAGCAAGCTGACTAAATACAAAGCTTAATGGTTGTCCGGTTTCAAGTAAAAATAATGCAGGTACAAATACCCCATATTTTTCAACTTTAGAAATTATAAAGCTAATCATTTCATCACGACGTTCATCTGAAATTTCCTCGTATTCTTTAAAAAATGGCACTATATCTAACCTCCTTTACAAATTAATTTAAAAATAATATAACTATGCTTGTTTCTTAGTTGATTCTTTTATGAACTCATTAAATAAGTTATCATAGTTGTAACTACTGTTCCACATTCCCTCAGGATGCCACTGAACTCCAATAATAAACTCCTCTTTATTTTTTGACTCAATGGCCTCAATTATTCTATCTGGAGCATATGCAACAACTTTTAATCCTGGGGCTACGTCTTTTACAGCCTGATGATGGTAACTATTTACTCTTATTTCAGTACCCAGTAATTCTGCTAATTTACTATCTTCTTCTATTTTAACAGAATGAGCTGCGTATTGTCTTGGGGCTTGCTGTCGATGTTGAATTGTTGTATCCAACTGGCTGTAGATGTCTTGATATAGTGTACCACCTAAGGCAATATTTAAAACCTGTTCTCCTCTACAAATTCCTAAAATAGGAACATTTTGAGCTGCTGCTCTTCTGATTAACTCGATTTCGAATTCATCCATGAGGGGAGAAATACCACCTAAGTCTTTATGGGGTTCTTCTCCAAAAAGATGAGCACCAACATCTGGGCCACCAGATACTAATAATCCATCAATTCCATCTAACATACCTTGAATAACCTCTTCATCGTTTACTGATGGTAGTAAAACTGGGATTCCACCAGCCTTATGCACTGCATTAACATAGGTTTGATTTTGTCTCATTACTTCGTTTTTCCAGTCATAAAAACATGTTATTCCTATCATTGGTTTCATAATTAGCTTCCTCCATTTTGCTCTTTGAAATTAATAATAACTTCAAATTTCTTTTTATTATTATGCACTTTGTATTTTTTTTCGTGGGCGTTTTATTCTAGATTAAAGGCTAAAATCCCTTCTTTTTTTGATATAAAGCTTATGTATCAGCAATAACATATTTTGTTTAATTATTTATTCTATCCATAAAAAACTTAATGACAGTGTAAATATTGTAAAAAAAATGTGTACACAGTTAATCTACTCTAAGTATTTTTAAGGAATGTTTAGCCGTAATTTCTAAAAGCTCATACTATTATATGTTATCAATAGCCCATACCCCTATTTTTTAAAACTAATAAAGCACTAAAGGAATTACCTTAGTGCTTTCAGTGTATTTATTGGTTTATTTAATTAGAAACATACTAGACCTAAACTTATTTTTAAGGCTTCATTTACATAAGACATTATTTTAGGGTCAAGTTCTGTAATTCTTTGTATTAATCTTTGTTTATCAATGGTTCTGACTTGCTCTAAAAGTAGTACCGAATCTTTCTCTAAGCCACATTCTTCTGCTAGTAATTCAACATGGGTAGGAAGGCGTGATTTATTAATTTGAGATGTTATTGCGGCAACAATAACCGTTGGACTATAGGCATTTCCTATATCATTTTGAATCACTAGAACGGGTCTTTTTCCTCCTTGTTCAGATCCAACAACTGGGTTTAAATCTGCTTGATATACTTCTCCACGTTTAATAATCATCATATGTTATCCTCCGACAACTTATGACAATATATGAATTCTTGCATGACTTCAGTCTCAGCAAAGAATGCCTCCGTAGCTAATAATAAGTTAATCTCACTCATTGATTCATAGCCATTCTTTAACCTAGCTATTAATTCTGCTATATCAATATCCTCCAGCTCATAGCTTTCGGCAGTTATGAAGATTCTTTTACGCTTATCCTCATCTTGATGTATTTTCATATGATGTAACTCCAGTTGATCAGAGTAAACCCATCTCCCCGATCTTGACATAGTTTTCACTCCCGCCATAGGCAGATATTGAGCTTGCCATAAGTATAGCATACCTGCATAAAATATTTCATTACGTTTCTGTTGGAAACATAAACCATAAAACCATAAACATTCATTTTTACTATAAATTTCAGCAACCAACAAATAAACTAAGCCACTACGTTTAGTAGTATTGATTAATATTATTTCGCACTACTAATGTATTATGCATTTACTATGTAAAGCATAAAGATGTATGAAGTTAGCCTAGTACTCACTGTACTTTAGTTTATTAGCCTATTTTAATTATGTTACAAAAGGCTCCATAATACTCGTATCAATTTTAATATTTGTTTTGTATTCTCTAAACACTATCTCCCATGAGCCAGCTTTTTCGTTTACTGTAATTTTAATAGGTTCTCCTTTTTTACTAAACTCTAACTTGATCTTTGGTTTGTTTAACCCTGGCAGAGCTAAATAATAGCCATGCTCTTGTTTAAACGCTGGCTGACCAGCTAGTTTACTAAAAGATTGCCAAACAGTTGATGGTACATATTGAGCAACTTTTAATGAATCACTTTGAACTACATTCCTCCAGACAGTGCCATTACTGCTACTCCAAATTTGAATTGTTACCTCTCCATTTACTGATCGCTCTTGATAGTATTGATGGGGGCTAATATACCACTCTCTTACTAAAACTTGGTCGTTGCTATTGCTATAAAATAAATCGTATTCTATGTAATAGCTTTTTGCATCTAAAAATAGTGATATTATATTTTCCCCCCGTTGCCAGTAACTTATTACAAGATTTCCAATGAAAATAAGTATAAATATTAAACCAATTAAAACTACATGCTTTTTTTTAATCATTTTTTTACCTACCTAAACCTAAATATGTTTAAATTTATGATTTAAGCAAGACATATATTATAATTTTTTTTGAGCTGTTATGAAAATTAAAGCTGCAGATTAAATAGAGAAAGAGATTATAGTTTCTTAAAGAATCAATAACTATTTAGTAACCATCACTTTTTTGAGTAACTTTGTTGTTAAAAATCCTAATATCATTAATACTGCTAAACTAATAATTGAGGTTATTACAATATGTGTAAACATGCTTGTAAAAAATTTTAAGGGCATTATTTGAATTAAGGTATCGGTTTGAGGATTTAACAACCATGAATTATTAGTGAATATAATTTTATGAAAAATGTTAAACCAGTAATTAAAGTCTAGTAAAACAACCGATATTATTATTACGCTCATTATTATTAAAATAAAGGGTGTTATTACTGTTATTTTAATTATTGATTTTAGGCATTTATTTAATAGTAGTTTAATAATTACTATAACAATTATTAAACTAGCTACTGCTACAAAAACATAACCATATATAAAAAGTTTTTTTACATCTACCATATGAGATATTTCTTTAGCATTAAAGATATGAGTTGATTGAATTGGACACTTTATATCTATACTATTTAACCTTAAGGTTAAGTATTTTATAATACTTTTATTTATAGTATTAATTTGCTGCTGATTTAGTTCTACTACACTACTAACCTTATTTTTAAGTTGTGTTTGTTCATAAAACTCACTATTAGTAGCCCAATAAAACAGGTTAACTAACAGTATTGTGGAAAAAATTAAAGCAGCTATAGTTAGGAATGCTATAGTACGCCGTATTTTTTTCAATATAAAACCCCTTTTATTATTAACTATATATTTTTTATATTTTTAACTAATTTTAGTGGTTTTAAACTTATATTTGTTATAGTACTAAATAACTGAATTTTTAAAAAATAAATGAACAACACAGAGTTGTTCATTATAGTAAATATCGTTACACACGATACTAAATTATATTTAAAGTAATGTGTTAAATAACAATTTAAATGTACCCTCAAGCTGAGCTCTAAAATGAACTGGAACTGATAAAAGAATAATATCACCTTTGCCATGATGAGTTTTAATAGCAGCTGCCTGACCTGACAATAGTTTTTCGCCATTTAATTGTCCACTTTGAAGAATGTTTTTTTCTACATACCTCATATATACCTCATAGTTTTGGGCGCTAAAGCGATCATCTACTTGAAAAATAGGACTATCCCAATTAAATACAAGGGCTTTTTTAGGCATGCCATACGCTAAGCTATGATTATTATTTACGTCTACCCAAAGTGTTGAGCCATGAGTCATATATTCTTTTGAAGATTTTTCTTTTACAATATTATTAATCTTTAGATCAAAGGCTTTAATAGCAATATTACAAGATTCATCTAGCGTAACTAATCTACCACCATTTTGCACAAAGTCTTTTAAGGCTTGCAAACCATGATCACCAATACCACTTCGATACTGTGGTGGTATAGTATCACCAAACCATTTCAACAACATTTTAGTTTCTTTAGATTTGGCTTTTGTAACATCTATAACAACGTCTTCTTCGTCACAAGGAATAATCAACACATCTATTTTTTCGTTAAGGCTTGGTAAGTCATTGTCTTTTATAGTGATATATTTAAAGTTATATTTCTCTAATACTAAACGGGTCCACCCCTCATCGGTGTTGCCACCCCAATAGCGCTGGAACAAGCCTATTTTTAGCTCTTTAAGCTCTGTTTTATGATAGTCTTGTAATTGTATATCATTAGCTTTTATAAAGCTTACATCTGCTAAATTTGCCACCTCACAAGCAATACTATGATTACACTCAACATAAAAGCTACCAGCAGGCCAAAGCTCTTTGTTTACATATACACTGCTGTTTATTCGATATACCTTAAGACCCTTATTTTGCAACAAGTTAAGTGCCTTAAAGCTATTATTAATTCGGTTATCAAAAACGTAACAGTTGCCCTCTTCTACAATAATATTGGTATTTGGTACAAAATCCACTACTGCAAACTGCCCTTCAAACTCATTACCTAGTGGAATCACTGTAACTCCCATATACTCTGCTATTGTATCAGTGGCTGTATCAAAAGCCATAGACTCTCCATTTAAATTTTCGGTATAAAAATTATCTGGATAACTGGTTTTACTTAACAGGCTTTTTATAACCCCCATTTTGGGTTGAGCTAAAAATACAATATATGAACCCTCAGGATAAACTGCACTTGCTACTGTTAAATCTGCTGTATTTGTTTTGACCTCAATTCCTTGGTTTAATAGCAGTTGAATAAGCTTTTTAACTACTTTACTATCATGTTGTTTAGCTGGTATTAAATAAGCATACTCTTCGTCTAAAGAGCCTCTCTCAGTTTGATTTACAGCCTTTATATAGGTATTTTTAAGTATTGTTTCTTTGTTACGGGCAGCCATATCTAATAAAGCCCAAGCGGATATTTTTTGCTGGTTAACTATATCACTTAAATGCCACCAACCACCTTTCCAAGGGTTAGGAAAGTTACTTTGAGCTTGGTACTCTGGAAACGACTTGCTATTACTGCCGGTTAAAAGTGTTGGCTCTATGTATTTAGGGCTTGCCAAATTGGCACTTGCAGACTCGGTTAACATGCCTGCTATATTGTGATGGTTAGTAAGCCAATGGTAGCCAAAGTGACCCCAGCCAGGGAATTGACCTCCACTTAAAACCCCAGCAATACCTTCTTCTTCTAGTTTATAGGCCATATGAGAGCCATACCAAGCTAGTTCTCTCCAGATTAAGGGGTCTGCATAAGGGCGTATTGGATCACAATAAGGTGCCACGTAAAAGCGAGCCCCATAACTACCCATATGGTGGTGATCTTGAAATGCCTGTGGAAACCATTGTTTAAACAATAGTTGAGCCATATACTGTGATTCTATAAGATTTAAGGCAAAGGCATCACGGTTATTATCATGACCTGCATATTTATGGTAAAGCCATGGCATGCTACAACCCTCATACTCTGTATCAAGCCAATCATTATACCAATCAGTAACCATTAGCTGACCATCTGGATTAAAACAAGGTACCATTATAAATATTACATTCTCTAAAATGCTGTTAGTCTCTTCATCTGTTTTGGTAAGCAAATCATAGGCAAGTAAAGGTGCCATTTGGGTGCCTCCAATCTCTGATGCATGCAGGCTCATGCTTTGAACAATTACGGCCTTACCCTCTTTAATTAAATCATTAATGTTTTCATTAACTATGGTGTTGGGGTTGGCTATTTTTTCACTTATATTGCGGTAGTGTTTAAGATTTTTTAGGTTATTTTCAGCAGTTATATATACCGCTAAAAATGGATTACCTTCTGTTGAAGGACCCATATTAACAACTTTTATTTTATTACTCTCTGATTCTAGCTTAAAAAAGTATTCTACAATTTTATCCCAACGTGCTATTTTGCGATCTGCTCCCATTTCATGTCCAAAAAAGTCAATAGGGCAGGTTAAGTTTTTTGCCAATGTTTACCCCTCCAATTTATTGTAATACCTTGTTAGTTCTTGATAGACTTGAAAAAACCTTTTTAATACAGGATATTTAGGTTATATAAATAGATTGCTCAAACAAGACCTGTGCTGTACTTGCCTAATATTTATATTGGCTTCGCCTGTTTTTAAGGTAATGTTTTATTTCTTTGCTTACCTTTTACTATTTCTTTTTATAAATAATCTTGATATAATTATATTTTTTTATCTTGAATATTCAGTAACTCTTATATATTATTGTTTTGAGGCATAATCCCAGTCCTTTCGTTTTTTTCTTAGCAATTAAAACTACTACGTTCTGGGGTTATGTCCTTCTTATTTTAATAAAAAAATAGTATGGATGTTTTTTCACCCACACTATTTCTTATAAGAGCCCTTTATTATAGAGCCTAAAAAAACTAAGGTATTAATACCTCAGTTTTTTTAAACTTTAAATAATCACGTTTACAAAACAAACTCACCACACTCAACCAAAGGTAAGTACACTACGTATTTCACCTTGTAAAATACACACTACACGATGCAATATGTTTTATGGAGAGCAACGGAATAAAATAATTACCTTAAACAAACAGGCAAATCCTAAATATTAGGCGAGTACACAACAGCGCTTGGTCTTATTGCCCTAGCTCTTTAGTTACTGCAACTTGGTTAGTAGCTTGAGCCTCTTGGCAAATACCTACAAAGTTACACATTTTGCAATGTCTACCCACATTAGCCTCAAACACTAGTTCATTTTTAGGTTGATTTTGCTCTTTATTCTCTAAGTAGTTTTCCATTTTAGTTATACTATTTTCTAACATATCTCTACAGTCCACTACATCTTCACTTGTAAAGTTATATTCTATGGTTTCACCTGAGAGTAAGTATTTATTAATCCCTTTTATATTAGCAAGAGATATATTTTGGTATTGGCTTAAAACGTATAAAGCATACACTACCATTTGTCTGCGATTTTCTTCAGCTGCAGGTTTACCTGTTTTCCAATCTACTATATAGTAGTTGTCACCCTTTTTATAGAGCATATCAAGGATACAGTATATTTTATAATCGTTAAATGTAAAATGAGGAAAACCTTGCTCTTCATTTTCTATTATTTTAATAGTTCCAGCTTTAAAATCATGATATATATCACTCTTAAAAAAGTTAGTTAAACAGGTTTTCATACGATCTATTATTTGATTCCCTAACTGTTTATTTATGCCCTTACCATAGTAGTACTCATGTAACATAGTAAGCCTATTAGGCTTTTGCTGCCAATAAGACTTTTTGTGTATTGAATTTTTAACAGAGTCATTTAAGCTAGTTCTAATAGCTGTCAACATGGTTTGAGGGTTATCAACTCGATAATTAAATACATTTTTAATCTGTTCGTGTAATAGTTGACCACTTAAGGTGTAGCAATTTTGAATCTTTTTTAATCTATATATTTGTTTTGTACGCTCGTCTGCATCAAACTCCCAACCATTCCAATGACCATAGGCATTAAAGTAGTACTGTCTTTTACAGCTATAAAAAGACTCTAACTTTGAAGCTGACCAAGATTTTTCGGGATAATCACGATGTTGATACATGGTATTTACTCACCCCATATTGTTATTTTATTTACATAACAAGTTATTAGCTAACGCTTTTTGTAATAATCTTAAAGGCTGTTGTGCAAAAAAGTGCAAATCGTGTAATGCTCTGGTAGTTAATGTATATAATAATCTACGTTCTGTTTTACTGTTGTAAGTAGCTTCATCTGCATCTAAAACTATAACTGCATCAAACTCTAACCCTTTACTAACATAAGAGGGCAATATGGTGACGCCATTGGTAAATTTGCGTGAAGAACCTGTTAACATTTTTACTTGCATACCCTGCTGTTCTAGTTCTTTATAAACTTCTTTACACCTACTAAGGGTTTTGCAAATAACTGCAATAGACTCATACTTACTTAGAGACCTTAGTAGATTTACAAGTTCGGGCATAAGATTATCTTTAGCTATAGTATGCAGTGTGGGTTTTTGACCCTCTCTCTTGATAATTTCGAGCTTTTGTTGAGGTAATATAAATTTAGCTAATTCAGCTATTTCGATGGTTGATCTATAACATCTGTTAAGTTCAACTATTTTGCAGTTTTCAGTAAAGGACTTGCTGCCTTCTGCTAGTTGCCAAAAATTAAGAGGATGAATACTTTGATTTATATCTCCTAAAAGTGTGTAATCAGCATCAGCAAACATTGCTCGAATTAACCTAAGCTGCAATAAGGTGTAGTCTTGAACTTCATCTACTACCACATGGTTTACAGTTGCATCTATATTGAGTCCTTCTATAAAATTCTGCATATACATTAAGGGAGCTACATCTTCATATAACAGTTTTCCTTTGTTTAAACTCTCTACTGTATATCTACACAGTTGATCTAACTTTTTGGGCAGATCTTTTACCCCAATTTCACTCCATAATTGGGGGTTATGATAGAGCTTTTTATAAAGTCTAAAGGCATTTATTTTAGGAAACGCTTCTATTACTGCTTGTTTTAGTTTTTCTTCATGTACACTTTTATACTTTGAACTAATTAAAAATACAATTCGATTTTTTACTTGTTCAATTCTCTCACTTAAAGGTAAATGAGCATACTCTTGATTGAATAAATACTCTGCATCTGAGGCAGTAAAAACTTTGCGTTTGGCAAAAATAACATTCCTAAATTTCCATTTAAACTGTTTTAGATACTGTAAATATAAATCCAGCACCTTTATAAACTCTGGACTCATTTTATATTTTGCTATCTGTTTTCTTTTGTTTGGTTTTTGTTGCATTAGTAGCTCTAATTGCTCACTAACGTCTTCTATTTGCAAGTTATAATTAGCTAGTGTTTTAACAGCACAGTCAAAAAAGGTTATTTGACGAGCATTTTCCTCACCTAGTTCGGGTAAAACATCTGAAATATAATCTATAAATACCTGGTTAGGAGAGAACACAATAAAATTATCTGATTTTAAGTGTTTACTACGATGGTATAATAAATAAGCAATTCTATGCAAAGCTATTGAAGTTTTGCCACTACCCGCAACGCCTTGAATCCATAAATATCTACTGCTTCTATCTCTAATTACTCGATTTTGCTCTCTTTGGATGGAATAGACTATTTGCTGCATGTGCGGATTACGAGATTTACTTAGGGTTTGTAATAATATTTCATCATCTATACGTATACCAGTGTCTACTGCCAAAACTAACTTGCCGTTTTTTATTTTAAACTGTCTTTTTAAGATTACCTCACCTTCAATTAAACCATCGGGTGCTGTATAGGATGCTGGCCCTACTTCAAAGTCGTAATACATACCTGCGGCTGGGGCACGCCAATCTGTAACAAGTATTTCAAACTGTTCTCGATTTATGATTGAGGCTAAGCCAATATATAGGTTATCTGTAATTTTTTCTCCTGTTTCTATAAAATCCACTCTTCCAAAATAAGGCATTTTTAAGGCTCTCTCTAGTACCTTCTTTCGATGCATAGAAACCTCATAACCTCTTAAATCTTCTCGTAAGCGGTCTTCATATTCGGCTATCTCGAATAAGTTATTAAAATCTCTTCGATTTTCCCATAAATACTTACGATAGTCATTTAGCTCTCCAGATCTTTTATCACATTGGGCAGTGGTCTGCTCATAATCGTCTTCTATAACTTTCATTACTCTATTAAGGTATTTTTCTTCTTCATTCCACTCTGGTTTTGAAATCATACTCAATTTAACCCCTCCGATCTGTTGAACCAATACCACCTAACCGTTGCTGTGATACAGGATTTTCTCCATCTACACATAAGTATTTCATAAATATACCCTGAGCAAAGGCCTGTGAGGCTTTAACTTGCCAAGTTCTGTTTCCCTCATTTTTTAAGGCCACAAAAATGTGCCCCTCATTACTTGGGTTATTGTAATAATCTGCATCGATGACTCCAACTTGATTCATTAATCGCAGATTATATTTAAATCCGTGGCTACTTCTCACTAATATAGCAAGCCACTCATCTGGTTGCATATAAGCTTTTATACCAGTAGGCACAACAATTTGCTCACCTGGCTGTAGCGTTATATTTTGCAAGGCATAAAAGTCGTAACCAGCTGATACAGCTGTACCTCTTTGGGGAACTTGATAATTTGCATAACAAGTTTTAAGATGTGATTCGGTTATTTTTATATCTTTGACAAATTGGTTAATGCTTATTTTCTCAAAGCCTCTTACTTTACTCATATAACTCTTCTCTTACCTCCAAGCAATGGCATTATTTTAAACACTATTATAAATAGCGAAAGAGTATCATTATATCAATTACTAGGTCTAAAAGTAAGTGTTTTTACTATTTTTTTGATATATTTTTAATTTTGGGTTGTTAGAGTAAGTAGGCTATTGATATCAATAGCCTACTTTAATTAGTTATTAAAATGACTCAATAATCTCAGGGGTAATATTTTTAATAATTGCCAAAGCCCACTTAATAGAATTCACATAATCCTCATAAGCAGCATAACAATAATGAGTATGAGCATATCTGGTTGGAATGCCAATTACAACTGTAGGAACTGCTAAATTACCTAAATGAATTTTCCCAGCATCTGTTCCACCAGCCCAACGTACTGCATCTTGAAAAGGAATATTGTTTTGCTGCGCAATCTTACGAGCCCATGCAGTAAAACGTGGATTGCTAATCATTGATTTATCACGGTGTCGTATTTGTGGTCCTTTTTTTAAGGCACATTGAGTTGTATGTTTATTTTTATACATGTCATCAGAAGGGCTTCCTTCAAATACTATAGCTAAGTCTGGCATAACAGTTCTTACAGTTACTTCTGCTCCCCGAGTACCAATTTCTTCTTGAGCAGCTGCCGCTGCCACTACATCCACAGGAAGTTCTTCATTTTGTAGTTTTATTAAAGTCTCTATAGCACACGCAGTACCTAACCGATTATCAAACGCCTTACCCATCATAATGTCTGTATTTTCATTGTAGTTAAAATCAACTAAAGGCACTATAGGAGAGGCCACATCAATTTTATATACATCAACAACCTCTTCATAACTTGAAGCACCCACATCTATAGTCATTTCATTGATTGGTTGCAAGCGACTTCTTTCATCCACTGACATAAAGTGTGGAGGTTTAGAAGCAATTATACCTGTAATATACTTACCATCTCTATTTTTTATTTTTACTAAATGGGCGGGTACATTTTGGGCATGCCATCCACCAAGTGGTAAAAAATTAATTGAACCATTGGCGTTAATTGACTGAACCATAAAGGCAACTTCGTCGGTATGACCATCTAACATTATTACTGGCTTATTTCCTTTATGGTTTTTTCGATAAGCTATCACATTACGCATTTTATCTTCATATATTTCACCACAATAGGGTTTAGCATAACGCTTTACTATTTCTACTATTTCATCTTCAAAACCTGGAGCACCATTTGCATTTGTTAATTCTTTTATGAAATCTAAAGAATTAAAGTTCATCTTAATTCACCCCTACTCACTTCTTTTTATATAGTAATAGTTTTTAAAACTATCACAAACTACTTTAATTATTTGAATAAAATAGATTTTATAAGTAAATCAGCAAAGCCCTTGTTTTTCTGCCTCTTTGTAACATAGCCATACAGCTACAGTATCATACCTAGCATCATGTGCACTAACAGAAGATTTAAATAGTTCAAGTGTTTTGCTTTGTACTCGCTCTTTAGTAATCTTAAAAAAATCCATAAGTTCTACTAACGATGGATATTTGTAACCATTTTTTTGAGAATGTGTTAGCTTGCAAACATTAGTAAAATGGTACATTGTACAAAACCATTCTCCTTTAGGTAGGGCTACGCCACTTCTACGTAACTCTGTTTGCAAAAATATACGATCGAAGTTAACATTATGGGCTACTTTTCTTGCTCCATCAAAAATATTGGCTATTTTAAGAGCATAATCGTCAAACTCATCACCATTAGATAGTTTTTCTAAATCTTTACGGTTTAAACCGTGTATTCTGAAGGCGGTTGGCGTTACATAGCGTACAGTAAAAAACCAGTTACCATTTGTTAGTTTATTATTCTCCTCACAAATATAAGCCAGCTGACAAATTTGACCTGGTCTTAAATCTGTAGTTTCTAAATCAAAAAAAATCTTCCGCACACCATTCGCCTCTAATTCTGTATAAATTTTATTCTATTATTATATCAAAAATAATGATTGTTAGCAGAAAAATATTTAACAACCCAAATTTAGTTATTATTATTAACTGTGCTAATTAATAAATTAAGCAGATATTATAGTAATTTTTATAAAATCTATTTATTTGCACATTGTTGTTATTAATTATTTATTTTTGTTATGTTCTTGATAAATTATATGGCTTAAACCCATAAATAAAGCATCTTGAAATACCTCTTCATAGTTACAATAATCATCTGAACATTCTAAAACCTTATCAAATACCTCTTTTATTTTTCCCTCTATCATTAGTGTTAAACCTTCTACCTGCTGTTCTGTTTGAGAGTTATTAAATTTCTCTTTTAAGATAGTCATTTTATAGTTATCCATAGTTTATTCCTTTCAAAACATTGCTAATTATACTAAACATGAATATATCCTATTTTGCAGTTTTGAGCAAATGCATATTAGCTGTTATTACAACATTAACATACTTTCATTATGTTATACTAATAGATATTAAAAAAGAGGAGGGTAAAAACATGACTAGTAAGAAACGTATTGATTTGGTTAGAGGGATTGTAAATGAGGTTTTAGAAAAACAAACTGATAAGATTCACGCTAATTGTGGCTATATTCATTTATATGGGGTTTCAGCGTTGTGTCATCAATTAGCTCTATCAAGATCACTTGACCCTGAGCTAGCTATGATAATTGCGATGTTACATGATATATATACATACCGTACTAAAATATCTAAACTCCATGCCCACAATGGTGCTAAAGATGCCCTTATAATTTTAAAAAAACTAAATGTTTTTACCGAAGAGGAGCAGCAAATTATTACCAATGCAATATATCACCATAGCTCAAAAAGTGAAATAAATGATAGTTATGATGAGTTATTAAAAGATGCAGATACACTTCAATACTATTTACATAATCCTAATCGTGCCTGTACTTTAGCAAGATTTAATAGATTAAATAGCATATTTAAAGAGCTTGGTTTAAACACGGAGGTGCTTAGTAATTGTAAGATAGTTGAAAAAATGTAGAGTTGTTTAAAATCTTTGGTATGAAGTGTTACTATATCATATGCTTTTACCGATTCTCATGCCCTTGTTGCAATTAAAGCCTGTAGTTATTACCTCACTTTTGCAAGCTAAATGTTTGATTAACATAACGTATATTGAAACTCTCTTCCGCAAGCCTTATGGCTTGCTAGTTTTTAAATAATCAACGGTTGCGAATGCTATTGTTTATACAGGACACGTCATTCGGATACAGCCACCTACCACGGTGCAAATATAATATTAATAAGTGCTGTAAAGTTATATGTAGTTATGCCTCAAGATGTGTCCCTTCTTAGAGGATATTGATACTTTTGACTGCTAGTCTTTGTCGGAGCAAATTCCATATCTCCTGTTTTTATATATCGATAATTTCCTAAAAATCTCCAACACAATTCTATGCAAATTGCCGCTAAAAAAAGATATAAATACCAATTAATATAATCTAATTCAATTTTTAACTGAATAAATGCAATATATATTTGACATAATGTAATTTAAATCATATAATAAAAATACAGGAGATGATTTTGTGTGAAAAATAAGAGAATGAAAATTGCTCGGGTTGAGTGCGATGTTTCACAAGAACAGCTGGCTGATATAGTAGGTGTAACAAGACAAACTATTAGCATGATTGAGTCTGGTAACTATAACCCTAGTCTTAAGCTTTGCACTGCTATTTGTAAAGCTCTTAATAAAACCTTAAATGACTTGTTTTGGGAGGTATAATTATGAATTATTATGAAGAAGATTTTAGACTAAGAATTAAAACTAACCTAATTATCGGTTTTATATTGTTAGGCTGTGCTTTATTTACATTGTGGTTAGATATTAAAATATTTGCCAAACCATTGTATTTATGGGTTCTAGTAATTTTACCATTCGCTTGGACTTTACTACACTATTTAAATTATTTATATAACAAAAGAAGTGAGAAGGCTTTAAAAAAGGCTAAAATATTAGCTAATGATGAAAGGCTGAGGATTCTTAAATACAGAGAAGAAAGTTTTATTTATTATACTATGGGTGTTATTAATGTATTATTCTTTTCAGGTTTTTATTTTTATTTAGGAGCTGAGGGCATTGGCAATATTTTTTATCATCTTTGGGGTTTATATGCATTAGTATTAATAACAGTATCTAAACTAGCAAAAAACTATGTGAAAAATGGTTTAAAGACAAAGGAGGAAAAAGATGAATACAACAAAATTCACTAAGACTCAAAAAACATTAATTATTAGCAATACAATATTATGTTTAACCCTCTTTACATTAGGATATTTTATTAAGCCCAATTTGCAACATATATCAAACAAATCCTTAATTGCTTTAGCTGTTTTTCCTTTTGGTATTGTTATAGGCTCAGTATTAAACTTACTAATACTAAAGCGTAAGCCAAAATCTATGAAAAATATAATTTTAAATGAAAACGATGAGAGATTAGTTTTAAGAAAAGTAACTGCTGAGGCAATGTCATTTAGGGTAGTACGTTTTATGCTTTATTTATTCTTTATGGCTTATACCTATAGTAATCCTAACGAAATATTTGTGTCAGCAATATGGTGGATACTATGCGGCATTATGTTTGCATCAATGTTTTTAACTGTTATTTTTGAAGTAGTTTATGATTATAAAGAAACAAAATGCGATTAGAACTTAATAATAAAGGGAATATACAAGTGGGATATTTTAGAAGTATTCCACTTTATCTTATTTAAGGAGGCTTTTTATGAAAAAGCTAAAAATTTTGGCTTTAAGTTTAGTTGTTTGTTTGCTTATAGTTACTTCATGTTCAGCGCCTGTTAAAAGCAAGCCAGAAAGTCCTACTACCAATATTACTCAAATAGCTTACAATGAAACTCTTACCGTTAAACAAATGCAGGAAGATGTAGATTTTTTAGTAGAAAAATTAAATTACTATCACCCACTTACATACAAGAATAGCCCAGACAAACTGAAACAGGCTATTAAAGAAGTTAAAGAGGCTATAAAACAGCCAAAAACAGCTGGTGAGTTTTATTTTTTAGTTTCAAAAATAGCAGCCAGTCTGCAGGATGCCCACACAGCTTTTAGCTACTATTCTACAATTGGCACTAAAGAAATAAATTTACCTATTATTTGGCTTAATGAAGGAATATGTATTAATAAAAAGACGGATATTTTTGAATTAGGGGACCAAATTATAAAAATTGGTGGAAAAAATAACACTGAATTGTTAAATGATTTGAGAAGCTTTACATCTGCTGAAAATGATAACTGGATACGATACAAGGCAGAAACGAGTTTAAAGCAGGAGTTAATATTAAGGAATTTTAATTTAGTTAATAAAGACAACACTGTTACTATATACTACCTAAGAGATAATAAAGGCTATGAGGTTAATCTTCCCTTTAACACTATAAACAGCAAACATGCTAGTCTTAGTGAATTAAGCAAAAAAAACAATTGGATTAGTTGGAATATCAATAAGGAAAAATCTATAGGCTACTTTAGATATGATTTTTGCTTATGTAATGACTATTTTAAAGACGAACTAAAAGCCTTTTTTACAGAGGTTGCTAAAAGTGAAGCAAAAAACCTTGTTGTAGATCTACGTTACAATGTAGGTGGCGGTAGCCGAACAATGGACTATACTATTGCCTATTTATCTGGAGTAAAGGAATATAAAATGTATGGTGGAACTAGTAGAGTTAATAAAGCGGCCGCAAAAGAATATGAAATTAAAGAGGGTATGAGAGAGCAATTAGCTTATGTTGCTAAGCCAGTTATAGAAGTACCTGAAGAACAAAAGTTTAAAGGCAAGTTTTATATGCTTATATCAAATAGAACCTTTAGTGCCTCAAACATTGCTGGCTTTATGGGTAAAGACAATAATTTAGCAATCCTTGTAGGTGAGCCAAGTGGTAATAAACCAACCAGCTATACATCTCGTGTAGAATGCTTTTTACCTAACACAGGATACAGGTTTATTGTATCTAAATTTTTAGTTAAACGAATAGACCCAAGCAAAGAACATGAAGATGCTTTAATGCCTGATATTACTGTTTATGCTACTCATAATGACATAAAAACTGGTAATGACGCAGTTATGACAAAAATTTATGATTTAATAAAGGAAAAGCAATAGTACTAAAAGGCTGTACACTAAACCAGTGAACAGCCTTTTTATTATAATTTATTTTTAATCTATCGGCTCGAAGAGTCTTATAGTTTTAATTTTAACATCATTAGGTAATGTATCTTTAGATTCATAATGACCTTCTTCTGAGTCATACTCCCAAGTAATAACCAAACTTGTTTCTACTAAATCACCATTACTCTTTTCTTGGTACTTAAATACATCGAATCTATGCTGTTCATTATGGTGATTAAACAGTTTTTCTAGCTTATTAGCTTCACATAATTCAATTGCCGATACTGCTGTATCTCCTACCTTAAATTCATAGTTAAATTTATAGTTATTTGAAGTTATTCTTATCTCACTTAAGTGGGGCTTTTCAGGTACTTCTTCTTCATCGTGTCCATATACAAAGGTAATGCCATCATAGGCAATTGTTGTAGCATAGTTATAAGCAAATCCATCTTCTTCTGTTTTTATTGTGTAATTTTCACCTAAAAGAGATGTTATATCTTCTCTAGACATTAATACCGATAAGGTTGTAACAATTGGTTCTGGTTCTACAGGGTCGGGTACACTAGGTGGAGTTGTAACAGGTGCTGGATTATTATTATCTGTAGGATCTTGTTCACTTAGATTAGCATTTTTAGTACAGCCACTAAAAATAACTAACAGAATCATAACTACAGCTAATATACTACTTAGTCTTTTCAATATTAATGATTCCTCCTTAAGTAGATATCAATAAAATTTAGTTCTTTTGTTATCATGGTAAGCATTTTTTATAAGTTGCTCCTATTAGGCTACTTTACTATGACTACTGCTATTGTGCAATACCATAAGTAATAATTTAATAGAAATGATACATTAAATTTAGCCAATCTTTAACTGATTAAAATTGATATATACTTAAGACACTATAATATTTTTTTTTGTTCCACCTATAAAATACTGAGTTTTAATCTAAAACTTCGAAAATAAAAATTGTTTTTATAGTTTCATTATGGGGAAATTCAGTTAGTGATTCATATCCACTACCCAAGTTATACTCAAATTTAATTGAGAATTTTGTTTTAATTAAATCACCTTTTTTATTACACTCTTTATAATCAAAGATATCTACTAAGTATTTATCTTGGTGATGAGTATAAGCATTTTCATAGATATTGCTGCATTTCTTAATAGCATTTAAAGCATTCTCTCCAACTGTAAACTGATTGCTAAAGGTATATTTATTAGATGTTATATAAGCTGAATCAATAGTTTTAAACTCACTTAGTTCTCCGTTTTCATGGGTAAAAATTAGGCTGATACCATCGTATATTAATTCAGTATATTGACCTACATAATCACCATAGCTAGTCTTTTCTTCGTAATCTTCACCTAAGGCTTCAATTATATCTTTTTTGGTCATAAACATAGATAAGGTAATTACATTTTTACTGTTGTTAGCTGTTACCTGTTTTTGAAGATTATTTTTATAATATACAGTAATTATTAATAGTGAGGTTATTAGAAATAAGATAATTATTTTATTTTTCATTTTATATATCCCTATTTAGTTTTTAAAAGCTTTTAACTTAAACTTGTTAGTCACTCATTGAAAATAAATGGATTAACTCAATGGTTGATTCTTTATCTATGGCGTCTTTGTTTTCAAAGTATTTATCTGAAGTATATTCAAACCTAATTTTAAAATCAGTATTTATTAATTTATTATTTTCGTTAAACTCTTTATAATCAAAAATATCAAAAAAGTAAGTATCATTAAGTTCATTAAGAGTTAAATCAAAGAGTTGCTCACATTGATTTAATGCCTGAATAGAGTTTGTGCCTATGGTAAAACCATTACTAAAAGTATATTTTTTAGAAACTGTTATTATAGTGCTAGGTGTTATATCTTGAGGGCAGGTCTCTTCTTTATGACTAAAGCCAAAGTATAAGTCTTGGTAGGACAAGGTACTGTAGTAATTAGTACCGCTTTCATCTTTTTCGGTTGTGAAGGAATAATTGTCACCTAATAGCTTAAGTATTTCAGCTTTAGTCATAAAAACAGATAAACAAATTGGCTTATTGGGATCTTGGATCTGGTTGGTGGTTGGTATTACCTTAACGTTACTTATTGCTAATATTAAAAGAAAAATAACTATAAAAGTTAATATTATTTTTTTCATAACCTACCTCCGAGAAGAATGATTTTATACCATTTTTTTCATGGTAGCATGACCTTTAAATACTAACAATGACCCAAAAAGTGAACAGTTTTTGGGCCATTTTATAGTTAGACAATATTCTTCACAATACTTTGGTATATGTCGTTTAGTGAAGTTTTTTATATTACAAAAAATAAATTAATATGTCGAGTAGCTAGGGTTTTAGCAAATACAGCCCAAAGAGGAACTCTTGAAGTATTATGAATTACGAGGTGGTCTATTAGCTATAAATTCAAAAAGAGTCTTTCAGACTATCCACATCTAAAAAACTCTTTTTAATAATTTAATTTAATTACCAGAATCAATTGAGCCTTTATTACTAAAGCGTTGCTGATATTTTAGTAAAACCTCATTTAAACAGCTTTGTAAGTTAGTATTCGTACTATTTGCTATGCATAATAATGCAAAAATACATCACCAAGTTCGGAGCTAAAGTTTTCGGTAAGCTCTATATCTTTTTTACCATAACTAGTAGCCTTAAGTACTTCTTTGCTTAATTCTCCTACCTCCGAAACTAAATCTAAAAGTCGCGTTGCTAAATCAGTTTGCAAATTGTAACTATCAACAAACTCTTTCACTTTGTGTTGCATTTTGCTTATACTCATTGTTTATTCCTTTAATACACTAACAAAATAGTTGCTTAATACTGTAGCGCCTTTAAATCTGCTCTCAAGTTCTGTTTGTAATTTATGTTTTGATTGCTGATATTCTTTAGTAAATTGCTGTTTATTAGTACCATAATATAATACTTTATTTAAATCATCGTGAGGGTTTAAAAACTGTGCTTTTTTAAGCATTTTAGTACCCTGTTGTTGTTTTTGCTGGTAATCACCAAAGAATAGTGGATATTGCTGTATCATATAGCCAAATATCATTAAAAACTCATTGTGATGATTAAAGTTGGTTTGCCCAAATTTACTAACCTCATTCAAGATTAAGTTTACATCATCTTTACTCAGTTCATTTATAGTTAAGTTATCCCAATAAACTAAGAGATACCAGCTTAAAAAACCAAGCCTAATTAAATGCATTAGTTCAAGCTTATTATCTACCCACATATTATATGCATATAGTAATGCCTCATGCCACTGCTTATTTTGCTCTAGTTTATCTAGCTCTGGATATCTCCAGTCTATTCTTTTATTATTACTATATTTATTTTCGTTTAAATCAAAGACATTTACAAAAAATTCTTTAAACTTTTTAGCAAGGTTATCGTCTCTGCTTACTAGTGTTAAATAACTACTGTCACAACAGTCTATTTCTACCATAGCTTGGGGATGTTGAATATTCACATCATCCCAAAAATCATAATTATCTCTAATATAGGGTTTTACTTTTAGGTTTTTAACATTAAGCGAAAAGTCTTTAGGAAATGCCGAAAAAACTGCCCAAATAAATTGCACATCTGTTTTATTTAAAATCTCTGTTAGTTCTTCATCCGACATAAAACTGTTCTCAGTTATTTGGGCAATCTCTGGATAACACTCTATGTCAGTTATTAGCCAATTATATTTGTTTTGCAAACCATCAAGCGATTTAAACACTATTCTCATATCATTAAAGTATTTTATTTTGGTATTATCTTTTAATAGGTACTTCATAATATCTCCTTTAGCAATACTACTTTTCATACCATGAAATTATAATTGATTCTCTTAAAAAAAACTAATATGTTTAGCAGTGAATCTATTATATCTCATTTTACTAAAAAAACAGAGGTGCTTATAGCAACCTCTTCTACTTATTATTATGTATCAATTATTGTCTTGCAAAATTTTATTTGCTCTATCAGTCATATTTGGGTATAAATCTAATGGTACAAACTTTTTACCTAAAGCTGTAGCCACTTTGTAACGAGCACAGTTTGTTTTATCACCTTCACAGTATTTTCTTCGATATATTTTACCTATTGCAGATTCTATGTTCATTTTACCTTGGTAAAACGGACAAGCTGCAAACTTTTCACATTGAGCCATAATAAGTACCTCTTTATTTATATTTTATCTATTTATTATAGGACCATTTGTAGCTCTAGTAAAGTGACAATATAACCATATTATTTACACTATACATTGCATAAATATTAAATAAATATATTATTTATAACTTTTTTATTAACTTGCAAAGGGTAACAAGATTTATTGTCGAATGTTGAACAGAGTATTTCTACTGTAGAAGGAGTGTGAAATACAGCTATAAAATTTGGGGGTTACAATATGTACGACATTATAATTAAAAACGGAATACTAGTAGATGGACTGCGTAACAAACCATATAAAGCTAATATAGCAATTGCAAATGGAAAAATAGTAAAAATATCGCCAGATATTAAGGAAGATGCAAAGCAAATAATAAATGCTAATAATAGTATAGTATCTCCAGGGTTTATAGATATTCATACTCACTCTGATGCTTCATTTATTGAAGATGATCGGTCTGAGTCAAAAATATATCAAGGAGTGACTACTGAAGTTGTAGGTGAATGTGGTTATACAATGTATCCAACTACTACTGCCAATATTGATAATTTACGAGCGTATTTAAAAAACACTAATGATGTTGATACAGATTTTTATGCTTCATGTTCTTTTATAGAATTTTTGGAGAAAGCCAAAAAAAATCATAAAAAGCCTGCAAACAACTGGTTAACTCTTATTGGTCATAATGCCTTAAGAACCAGTGTTATGGGTTTAGAGGGTCGCAAGGCAACTAAAGATGAAATTAATCAAATGGTAACTTTACTAGAACAAGAAATGAAGGCAGGGGCTTGGGGTTTGTCTTTAGGTTTAGGATATGCACCTGGTATCTTCGCTGATATTGAAGAGTTAGTTGCTTTAGGTCATGTAGTAGCTAAATATAATGGCATGGTAGCCTCACATATGAGAAATCAAAATGATTATATTTACGATGCCTTAGATGAAATGTTTGAAATTAACAAACAAAGTGGCGCCCATGTTCATATAGCCCACCTAAAAGTTGGTGGCAAACAAAATTGGGGAACCTCAGATAAAGTGCTAAAACACATTAGAGATGCCCAGCAACGTGGCATAAATGTAACCTGTGACATGTATCCTTATGAAGCAGCTTCATCGGGCATAACAAATGTTTTACCGAAGTGGACACTAGATAATGGTGTTGAAGGTGCTGCAGCTAAGTTTAAAGGCCCCGAAAGAGCTAGACTTATGGCTGAGCTAAATGAAAAATTTCAAGAAGATGCTGATGGTCATAGAGTTTATATTGTTTCAACCAATGGGCTTTATCCTTTTGCAGATGACAAAACAATTACAGATATTGCTAAGCAGTTAAATATAACAATGGCTGAAGCTATTGAAAAGGTAGTAATAGAAACAAACGGACATTGCCGAGAAATAAGCTTTGCTATGGATCCTAAAGATGTATTAAACTTTATTAAGGAAATTGATATTGCCATAGGCAGTGATGGCTCAGGTATGCCATTAGACTCTAACCTAGCAGATGGCAAGCCACACCCACGTAGTTATGGTACTTTTCCTAGGTTCTTAAAGCTAGCTAGAGAACATAACTTAATGCCAATTGAAGATGCTGTATACAAAGTGACTGCTTTATCTGCCTCTTTCATGGGAATTAAAAATCGTGGAGTATTAAAAGAGGGTTATGTTGCTGATATAACAATCTTTGATGCAGACAATGTAAGCGATACAGCCACCTATAGAGATCCTTTTAGTAAACCTGAGGGCATAGATTATGTTATTGTTAATGGTGAAATTGCTGTCGATAATGGTAACCAGACAGAGGTTAGAAACGGAGAGTTTTTGTTTAAAAGATAGGGTTTATTTTATAGGGATAAGTAAATAATAGATAGCCGTGGGTGACCACGGCTTTTTGTTTATTTTACCACGTTGTAGGGGCAAGATGGTCTTCGCTTTTTTTGTTGTTTGAGGTATTACTTAGGTGAACACGAGGTTCGCCACTACGAAGTCACTTTGAGGTTTTATTTTAATTAACCAATAGAGTTAATACTTTTTATTGATTTACTATATATATTTATTTAATTACACCAACAATAACACTTACTATTAATATGCATAGAAAAACTACTACCCTTATCTTGTTTTGTTTAGATGTTTTACCATTACCTCTTAGGTAACGATCAATTTCTTTGATAACTGGCTTTAGCTCTTCATATTTTGGCCTAGGTAATTTGAGTATCATTGAGTTATCTTTATATTTTAATTCTATGTTATAACCTTGTTTAAGGTATTTATTTAATATTAAATTTATATCAGTAACGTTTTCATTGGCAACATTTATTATTTTATATGATAGATATGGATTTTTATATTTATGTATAGCAGCAATAAGCATTATAATTAGTATGATACATAGGAGTACATCATATTTTTTGAAATATGCTAGCCAATAGGACATTAGATAATAGTTAATATTAAAAGTTGATGTTATATTTGTGATTTTTAACATCATTAAAATACTCTCTATGCTTAAGATTACTGCACAGATTATTATATAGATATTTATGTAAGTCATAGTTTCCTTTCTCGTATATTTGGCATAGTACTTAATTTTTCGTTTTAGTATGAATGCTTATATAATTTATATATAAAATTATAACTAACTAAAATATAAATAGTGTAAATACCCAAACCATAAGGTATTAAAATACATCATATACAACAATAAATATTGTAAAGACTATAACCAATAATTCTTGTCCTATAGACGATAATGATACTGTTCCATTTCCTCTTAAATAGTAGTTAATTTCTTTTAACATAGGTTTAATAATTTGCTTTTTTCTTCTTGGAATTTTTATTATAATAGAACTTTTTTCATGCTCTATAAATATATCCTTATCTGTTGTTAAATGCTTAGCAGTTATCAACTTAAAATCTTCTAAGTTATTATTGGTAATATTACTTATTGTATATGAATATTCTGCATTTACATATCGATAAATTTTTTTTAATATCACATATACTAAAATCACATAAAATGTTATATCAGTTTTAAAAAATAACGCTAATCCAAGATATATAAAATCTAAATTATCGGCATTATTAGATATATTCTTTATTTTTAGCACCTGTAGTAGCATATCTATATTCATAATAATTAACAGAATAATTCCGTATATATCTTTTGCTGTGTATGTCATTATTTTTCCTCTCAAGTTTTTACTATTAATAATTATTTACAAACTATTTTATCATTATTTGATTTTATTAGATAGTATTTATAATAATTAAAGATATTACTAAGAAATATTTCTTAATTTACAATTAATGCTTGATATGTATTATTTTTTAATTTATATTAATAATGTAGTACATATTATAATTGTGAGGTTTTTTAATGAAAATTGAAAATGAAACATGTAGTATTGGGTTAAATTATCACCATGCTGAATATCTTAACAACCTTGAATATAATAAATTTATTCAATTAGCTTTACAAATAGCCACCTACATTGATAGTCATCAACAAGAGCCTGTGTCTAAAACAAGAATAGTAAGAAATTGCATAGCGCAAGTAATACCGCCTTTAAAAGTAGCTAAAACATCTGTGAGTGATGTAGCAAAATATGAATATATGAGTGTTTCATCGTATTATAATTTAAATTTATATAACATGTTATTAGACTTCTTACTTGGTTTTTATATTTCATCTACAAGCAAAATTAAAATGGTTATCAAGCCACAAATAATAGAATGTATAAATATAATTCAAGCTAAAATAAGCCACATGGAAAAAATTACAGATAATAGTAAGCTATTAAACATGCCAAATTTAACACTGTTTTTTAATAAATATGGTTCAAGTATTAATGACTTTAAAAGTCTCCTTGTAAAGAGTAATAGCTTAGAAAACAACTCAATCTCCAAATTAAAAAAGTTACATAATAATATAAAAATGGCCTTAACCAATCTATTTAACGAAACTAAAAAAACTAGTCCCCAAAAAATTAAATCCCTAAAAGACAAAGCAAATGATTTTTTTGATGATTGGGAAAAAAGCCAAGATATTGATGACGCTAAGGAATTTGTTGAAAACACATCAAACATAATTACTGGAGTTATGGAACTAGGCACTCTTATTGCAGGCAGTAAAGGTAATAAAGAACTAGAAGAGACATTAAATTGTACAGGAGTAATAGTTGGGGCAACTCTTAATGTGGGTTTAGCACTTATTAGTTGTTGTTTAGGACCCTTTGGAGTTCTGGGAATACTAGGTGTAGCCTCTAGTTTAGTTGGGGGAGTAACATCAATCACTTCTTATTTTGTTAATAAAGATAAGAAATCACCTGAAGAAATAATTATAGATCAAATTGCTCAATTAGGTAAGATGATAGAACAAAATTTTAAATATGTGTATAAATATTTAAGCAGTATTGAAACAACTATGATTGAGAAATTTATTGATTTAAAATATGATTTAAAAAATATTGATAAAAATATTGATGAAATAAAAAGTATGCTAGATACTATGTTTGATATTCTTTTAGATGAAGAGTATTTTAATAATCGCAATAAAATGTTAACATATCATGAAAACTTTGATACAGATATGCCTTATGATATGCAAGTTAACAGCTTTTTTAACTTTGTAAACTGTTGCACAGTGAAATCCAAAAATAAATCTAAACATTTAGCCGATGGTATAACCTACTGTATAAATGGTATTAAAGAAAAAGGCATTGATTTTTACATACCCTTTTTAGCTGAGTACGCTAACATGTATCTATGTAATATTAAACTATGTAAAGAGTATATATCCCCTATGTACTGGGGAGAAGGGTGCCTTAGCTTAGTAGAGTTTATTTTAAGAAACCCTGAGTTTAAAACTATCCCTAAGCAAAAAGAGACTTTTAACGAAATTATGCAGTTAGGCAGTGATGTTATAGAGCTTACTGAACAGCTTTATAATAAGAAAGTTTTAGAAAAAATTATTTTAAGATATATTGATTGCATTGAAAATTATCTTCCTGAACTAGCACACCTAGACTTACTGAAAGTAGATAGTAAATATGTGAATGAGTATCTCGAAAACGTTACAAAAGCAATTGAACAGGTCAAAAAGTCAGGTATAATTCAGCAACTAAATGAATACTGTATTTTAGTTAAAGCCTATTTTAAACTAATACATAATGATGCTTATATTAATAATATTGATGTAATTGAAGCTTTAAGTAATTTATGCAGTGGCCAAGACTTACTCGATTATCTTAATGACATTATTAAGTATATTAACAATAATATGTTTTCAATTAATAAGGAGTACGATAAATTAGTAGT
The DNA here is from genome assembly GCF_014931565.1 of Clostridium sp. 'deep sea'. NCBI lineage: Bacteria > Bacillati > Bacillota > Clostridia > Eubacteriales > Clostridiaceae > Clostridium > Clostridium sp. 'deep sea'. The sequence goes on along the minus strand of NZ_CP063353.1, from coordinate 3,098,000 downwards.
TTCACAGGCTGGTTACACCGAGCAAATTACATTGTTTATTAAAAATAAATATGGAGTTTGGAAAAGACTTCAATATATTAAAGAAGAGTCAAAAAGAAATTGCCGCAAACTAATAACTTATAGCAAAGCACCTAAAGAGTCTATAGGAGACTTATTGACTAAAAATATTTTAAGCTATTTATTAAGGTTTAGTTCAGAATTTTATGGAACTGAGTCTGCCTCTTATAAATCAGCTCAAAATAACGTATTAGATTATAATTTTATAGACTTTGGTAACGTATTAGATTTTAATAGTAAAATTAACTTTGATAATAAGGAACTTAAAATTATTGGTAATGGTAATGCTATAGTAAAATGTTTAAGTAAAGACTCTATCAGCTCTTGGCAAGTACTAGATGGTAGTTGGCATACGCCATTAGAAAGAAGTAATTCTTTTAGTATACTTTTTAATCTTAATAATACAAATAATCCTCTTTATTTTCGTTTGAATAGTAGATTTATTAACATGGATAATGAAGGTTATTTTAACAGACATGTTTCCTTAGTTTTGACTAATGATTTAGGCAGTTATGTTATTGCTGACCAGTATAGGCCTGAAACTTTTATTAACAATGAAAAAGAACAGATAACCTGTTTTAATGGCTGTGTTGTTAATAGTAAATTAAAAAATCCTTTCTTTAGCGAAAGTGTATTTGTTATTCCTGCAGAAAATCTTTGCGAAAAAAATAATGAGATAAGTGTAGTTACTAAAAAGGAATTAATGATTCAAAATATAGAAATAGCAACAGCTGTTTTTAAACAAAATGATTGTGAATATGCTTTGTCTATACCTAATAGTAAATTATATTTAACTATAGAAGAATATGAGAAAGGTAAACATAGAGTGAATTTCACACCACAATTAGATGAAAAATGTTATTTTAAAATTGAATATAAACCTTTTACTAACTATATTCAGTTATACTCTACTTATTTAAATGATTATGTTATTTCAACAAATTATGATACAAAACAATGGGATAAAGAACTAAATTTATGCCCTCTTAATGAAGTAAAAGAACAAATAGCTAAAACAATGCTTCCGGAGATTTTAAGAAATCCTTGGCTGTATTTAATAACTTATGAGGCAAATAAATTTGCTATTATAGTACCAAAATTTAGAAGAAAATATCTGGATAACTCTTTTGGCTATTTATGCAAAAATAAAAACAAGAATAAGTATATTTTTGCAGCTGAGGAACATAGTATTTGTGATCCTTTATATATTGAATTAGAAGAAAAGTGATGTTGTTATAGAGATTAAATTAGGCTTGTTAAATGCATATTTATTGGTATTAATAATCTGGCAAATCGTGACCTTATAAATTTATAATAAAACCGTGGATTTTGTCCACGGTTTTTGCCTGTATTGATTAGGCTGTATTAACTAATATTTATCTTCAATTCAAGAACTTTCTTACTAATAATCTTCTTATCTGCTAATTGTTTAAATAGAAGAATTAGGCATTACTTCGTAGCCTTATTATTTTCCAGCTTCTAGCATTCATTCGTCTTTTCCAAAAGTCATTATATTGACCTTTTTGTTCTATAAGCTCATTATGATTACCTCTTTGAATAATCTCACCTTTATCTATAACTAGTATTTGATCAGCATTTTTCACAGTGGATAGTCTATGAGCAATTACAACAAGGGTTTTGTCTTTTACAAGCTCATTGATTGCCATTTGAATATATTTTTCGTTATCGGGATCAACACTTGCAGTTGCTTCATCAAGTAATATAATTGGTGCATCCTTAAGGATAGCTCTTGCAATTGAAATTCGCTGTTTTTCTCCCCCAGAGAGTGTAGATCCTCCTTCTCCTATCATGGTATCATAACCATTTTTAAGCTCTGTTATAAAGTCATGGCATCTTGCTTTCTTAGCTGCTTCTATTACTTCTTTTTCGGTAGCATCTGGCTTACCAATTTTTATATTATTTAAAATTGTATCGTTAAATAAATATACCTCTTGAAATACCATACTAATATTTTTAAGAAGGCTATCGCAGGTCATTTCTTTAACATTAATTCCACCTACTAATACTTCTCCTTTTTGTACATCCCAAAACCTTGCAACAAGATTAGCTATTGTAGTTTTACCACAACCTGAAGCCCCTACAAGGGCTGTCATACTATGCTCAGGAATCTCAAAGTTAATATTCTTAAGTACATTCTTATCTTCATAAGCAAATGAAACATCTTTGAACTCAATATTAAAGTTATTAAGCTTAATATCTTTTCCATTTTCATCAATAATCTTTATATCTTTAATATCATCATATCTATTAAGCGCGGCTTCCATAACACGAATATCAGCTGTAAGTCCACCTAATGCTTTAAATGGAATATAAATTTGAAATATAAATATTAACATCATTAGCATAAATGATATGTTTATAGTTTGATTAAAAGCAAAATATGAAGATGCTAAAATTGTAAATCCTATTCCTATAGAAAAGCAACTTTCGTAAAGAAAATTAGGTGGTACAAATTTTTCTTCAAATTCGAGGCATGTATCCCGAAATTTGTGAAATTCTTTGGTAATTATTTTTGATTTATCACCTACCATATTGAGTGATTTAATAACAGAAATACCTTTTACATATTCAATCACAACATTAACAAGCCTAGATTGAGCCTCCTGCCTAATTGCCGAATGGTATTCTCCCACATTCTGAATTTTTTTAAGAGCTAAAATAGCTAAAATAATGGTTATGATAGAAATAATCCCTATTCTATAATCTAAAATGGTTATCATTATTGTACCAAGTGTAACACTTAAATACCCTGAAGTTATTTTTGAAAGTGTTTCCATAGACCATTGTTCTACAAACTCAAAATCAGATGTAATTACTGCTGTAATATTACCAATGTTACCCTCCGTAAAATATCCCATTGGAAATCTTTTTAATCTATCACCTATCTTCATTCTCTCTCTTGCAAAAATTTTATAACCTGTACCACTTTGTAACATATCTACTGACCACTTAGCTAAAGTTCTAAATATTATACTAACAAACACTACAATACCTGCAACCCAAGCATCTTTAATCGTTACACTTTTTGAGACTATTTTAATGAGTATATATAAAACTGTCATAATAGGTAATTGAGCAAATATTGATTCTAAAATACTAAAAACAAATGCAATCTTAATTTTACCAGCATATTCTCCTGCTAATTTTAAAACTGTTCTAACTATTCTAAGCATTTTGAACCCCCTTAACATTAATGTTCCAGTTAACTGATTTTATGTAAGAATCCCATAATAGTTTATAAGTATCAGACTTTGATAATAATTCATCATGGCTTCCTTGTATAAGTAAATTACCTTTATCCATTAATATAATATTGTCTGCTTCTACAATGGTAGACAGCCTATGTGCTATTACTATAATTGTTTTTCCTTCTATTAATTTGTTTAAGGCTTCTTGTATTCTATCTTCATTTTCTGGGTCTGTAAAAGCGGTAGCTTCATCTAAGATAATTATAGGTGCATTTTGTAAAATTGCTCGTGCTATGGTAATCCTTTGTTTTTCTCCACCCGATAGTTTGTTTCCTGTATCACCTACATTAGTACTATAGCCTTTATCCATATTCATAATAAAATCATGACACATTGCAAGTTTTGAAACTTCAATAATTTCTTCATCAGTAGCATTTGGGTTACCCATACGAATATTCTCCATAATGGAAGTATTAAAAAGAAATGTATCTTGGGAAACATAACTTATTGAGTTCATGAGCTTTTCAAAAGACATGTCATTAATATTTACATCTCCTATTGTAATTTCTCCATCTTTGACATCCCAAAAATGAACTAATAATTTAGCAAGCGTGCTTTTACCACTTCCTGATTCACCGACAATAGCAGTTACCGAATTTTCCTTTGCATAGAAAGAAATATCTTTAATCACGTCTTTTGCCTCATAAGCAAATGTAACGTTTTTAAATTCTACATTATAATTTTTTAGTTCTATATCCTGATTATTAGTCTTTAATTCTTCTGCTCCAAAAATTTCTTCTAATTTATTCATTTTATATTTTACTTGCGGAAATAATGGGAAAAAATAGTATAATTTTGTTAAGGGCACTCCTATGCTCATAGATAACAATAACGAAAAAACAAAAGTGGAAAATTCCAACGTTCCATTAATGTATAGTACGGTACCAACAGGTAATAAAAGTACAATTGTACATGGAAGAACTGCACCATATATTGCTATATATATCCATGTTTCCTTCCACCAAGCTAAAGTAGATTCTTTATAATCTTTTACTGTTGACACATATTTTTTAAAAGATTTTGTTGTCCTATTAAAAATCTTAATGACTTCCATTCCAGAAACATATTCTACTATAGCAGAGTTCATCTTTTCAGCTGAGGTATGATGTGGTCCCATTCTTTTTTTAGAAATTTTCATCATTATTGTCATTGCGACCATACCTATTGGAATTGAAGCCATGGAAAGAAGACCTAACCTCCAATCTAAGCTAAACAAAATTATGAACACTATTATTGGTGCAACTGCATAAGGTATACCTTCTGGCAACATATGAGCAATTAAAGCTTCTATACTCTCTATATCATCTACAAGATATTTCTTAAAAATGCCTGTTCCTCTTTTATTTATATCTCCTAGTGGTAATTTTGTCATCTTATCTGCAAATTTTATTCTCATACCCATTAAAGTATCATATGCCGCTTTATGAGCTGCAGAAAAACCCTTAAAGTACAAAAAAGATTGTAACAATAAACAGAGTATAATTCCTGTAGCCATTAGCAATAAATAAACCAATGTAACAGAATTTTTCACCGTAAAGCTTAAGATAATATCATAGGTAATTATATATGGCAACATTCCAACTATTACACTACAAAAAATAAGAAACATTGCTAAAAATATTTTATTTTTGTATTCCTGTGAATAGAACAGTATCCTTTTTATAAGATTCATTCAATTGGTTCCTCCTTGTTATATCTATATCATTAAATTTTATTTATTGGTTTATTTTAAATTTCACACCAGATATATCTACATTAGAAGGTTGACCATTATACTCATAATCAGCTATTTTTTCAGAATTGAAAATAACTAGTTCCTTCTTATATGAAATTGGAACAAACGAAACATTTTTATGAATTTCATTTAGTATAAATTTATATTTATCCTGAACTTCATTTTCATCTACCAAGGATGATAATTCCATTATTATCTTATTACTATCTTTAATATGAGCAAGTCCTTGAGCTGGTATATTTTTTGCTATATCTGAATTCATGTTTACCACAAATGTGAACGGATCATAAGGTATACCATAAGTTTCCTCATATGCCATACTGAAATTTCCCTTTTGAATTTCTGCAATACGAGACAAAAAATCAAATCCCTTTATTTTTATATTCATGCCAATTTTCTTTAGATACGACTCAATTAATAAAACTATTTCATCTACGGTTGCATTTCCAGTTTTATAGATAATTTCGCCTTCTAATTTTTTGCCATCTTTTTCTCTTATACCATCTTGATCAGAATCCTTCCACCCTGAATCTTCCAGTATTTTTTTAGCCTTTTCAATATTATATTCATATGGCTGTATTTCCACATCACAATAAGTCCATGATGTACTTAATAGTGTATCTGCCTTTGTGTCAATACCATATAATAAATTATCACAAATGTTTTGTTTATCAATTGCATGACTAATAGCTAATCTAACATTTTTATCGTTAAATGGATCTTCAGTTAAATTGAAACCTAAATATCTAGTCATAAAAGGTGAATTGGATTTTTTGGCAATATAACATTTATTATCTGAGAATTCTTTAAATGTATTATAAGATATCTTACGTGATCCAAAAATCATATCTATTTCACCACTTCTTAGTGCTAAGGCCTTCGATTGATTATCTGGAATAACTTTAATATTAAATTTATCAACTTCGGGTTTTTCACCCCAGTAGTATTTATTTCGTATAAAAGTATACATGTTTCCATTAGTCTCATCATAAAACATATATGGCCCGGTACCCATAGTTGATGTTAATAACTTATCCGATAAAGTTCCATCTTCATTAAATGCATTTGGAGACATTATACTCATTGGATTTAACATTGCAAAATCTTGCAATGCTCCATAGTAAGGTGAACTAAGATAAACTTTAACGGTGTATTCATCAATAACTTTAACTTCTTTAAAAAGTGTAGTGACTAAACCAAAAGATCCGTTATATTTTCCTAATAGCTTTGGTATCATTTCTAAGTTTTTTTTAACAACTTCTGCATTAAAATCTGCTCCATCTGAGAATTTCACCCCTTTTTTAAGACCGAATGTATACACTAGTCCGTCTTTTGAAACACTCCAAGATTTAGCAAGCCCTTGAACAATCTTTCCATTTTCAGAATTAACTAATGTTTCATAAAAGTTTCCCAAATAATAAGCAATTCCCTGATTAGTACTATTTTCAGGAGTTATAACAGTAGGGAATCCTTTCTCAAATCTCCAGCTTTCACATAAAGTGATTTCTTTAAGTTTGCCAGCCCCAACTTGAGATATGTCCCTACTATGTGTGTTAGAGCAACCAGCTACTAGTGTTAACATCATTAACACAGCTACCATTATTGTTGTTAATTTTTTTATCATTATTTTTTCCTTTCTTGTTTAAAGTTTTTTATTAAAAATAAATGACTGTTGGGTAGAATCATAAATTTTATTAACATGTTAAACCATTAAAACTCGCCCTTTTCATTAAGCATTTTGGGATTAATTATAATACTTAAGATATCTGCAACAAGATTACATAAAACAAAAATAACTGCTATAACTAAAACACAACCATTTATTGTAGGCAAATCTCTACCTATAATTGCATCTACTAAATGACTGCCAATTCCTGGCCAAGAAAAAACATTCTCCATAATTGCACTTCCTGCTATCATGTATCCTAAGTTTTGACATAAAACAGTTACCATAGGTGGTAGGGAGTTTTTTAAAACATGTCTGCAAATTATATTTGCGCTTGAAATCCCTCTTGCTTTTGCATATGTTACAAAGTCTTTATTCATATTTGAAATTATAGTAGCCCTAAATAGTCTTATAGAAGTTGATATAATAGGAATAGCAAGTGTTAATGAGGGTAATATTAAACTTTTTAAATTACCATAATCTACTACATTAAAAACTGGAAATATTACAGCAAACGTAATAAGCATTATAAACCCTAACCAAAAGCTAGGTACAGACATTCCAATAATGGTTATCATTCTCAATAAATGATCAAAAAAACTATCTTTTTTAATAGCAGACAATATACTCATGGGAAATGTTATTGTAATAATCCATATAAAAGAAGCTGCAACCATCATTAATGTAGCTGGCAATTTTTTAGCTATGTCTACACTAACAGGATTTCTTGTAATTAATGATATACCTAAGTTACCTTTTATACATTGACTTACCCAGCTGAGATATTGCTTATGTAATGGTAAATTCAGTCCCATTTCCTCTCGTATTTGTTCTATTTGATCAAGTGTAGGATTTACCATGTTACGTCTTGCTAGTGCCTCAGCAGGATCAATAGTGGATATATTTGAAAATACAAATGAAAGGATAGTTACTCCTATTAAAACTATTATTAAACTAATAAGTCTTTTTCTTATATATCTAATCAACACTTAACCTCCTAATGGATTAAGTTAGTTTCAACTAACTTCTATTCTTTTGAATATTAACATAAAAAAAATAACCCTGTTTACTCATTCAGAGCAACCAGGGTTCCAAACAGATAATTAATCATTAAAAACTCTACGCTTAATTTTATAATAGAATATAAGACTTAATCCTAATGTATTCTACAGCGTTTTTGCACTATCATTGATGTAAATTTCTTACATCACTTGGGGTAATATTGTAATGTTGTTTAAATGCTTTAGCAAAACTATGATGATTACTATATCCACAATCTAAGGCAATTTTCATTATACTTTTATCACTATTTTCTAATGATTCTTTCCCTTTTTCCATTCTAGCTTGTTTAATATAGGCGTATATACTAGTTAAAAACGTTTGTTTAAAGCACCCTTTCAGTGTGTTAGCTGAAATATTAAATCTATCACAGATATAATTTATAGTAATCTTTTTATCTAAATTCTTTATTATATAGCTTTTAATAATTATCACCTTATCAATTGTAGAACGATTATAATAAACTACATTAAATCTTTTGTTTTTATCAAAATTTTTTACTTCATAGAATACTAATTCAATCGCTTTTAATCTCATAATTTCATTATCATTATTGTAAATAGCTTGTTTTATCTCATTTAAAAGACTTTTTACTGTACTATTATATTTAACAACTATTGCTTTACCCTTATTAATCATTTTATAAAAATCAGCAAAAAAATTTTTATCTACTTGAAATATTTCTTTAAATACTTTTATTATTTCATTACTGTATCCTAAAAATGTAATGCTTTCATAATGTTTATCATAAGGCACCATTGCCCTAACATTTCCAGTTCCTTGATAGTACATAGCTATACCTTTACTACCTAAAAATACTTTGTTCTCTTGATTACTGCTCAAGAGACTTCCCTTTAAACAATACTCAATTTTTAAATAACCTTGGGAAACCGTCTTATATTTCGAAAAGCAGTTAACAATCTTGCCTTGTAACATTAAATCATTAAATACTACTTTTAAGCCTGGTATAATATTGAAAATTGTAATTGTACCTTTTCCGTATTTAGGCAAAATTGTATGTATAGTATAGTTTTTTGTTGTCTTATTTAAAGTAGCCATCTTATTAAGAAAAAATGAATCTTTTTTAATGTCATTCAAATCTAACTCACCTTCTTTAACAGTTTATCAATGGCTATTTATATATTAAATATGATTACCATTATTATTTAACTCTGGACACATGGGAACAGCTAGCAGAACTTAAAACTAATCTATAGTTAGTCTGCTTTTACCATATTGTCTTTTTTATTCTTGTAGATATTTTTCTTAAGTTTTTCAATTCCAAAAATTTCTCCATGTGCAGGATATATCATCTTAACATTTTGATTAATAAGCTTCTCCCAGCTTTGATAATATTGTTTTAAATCAGCAATAAAAATAACACAATATTTTGTTCCCATAAATCCTAGCATATTTGCAGCAGCATCACCTACAAAGCAAATCCCATTATCAAGTAATAATGAAATTGAATCAACTGTGTGACCCGGTGTATAAATAATTTTTCCAGGAATATCTATGCCAATTTCTCTTAATGTTGTTTGATCGCTAATAATAATATCATTACTATCTATTTTATAAGCTGGAAAAGTAAAATCCCATTCTTTATTCATCTTCTTAAATATTTTAATCATCATATTAACTCTCCTGTTAATATAACCACCACCAGAAGACATATTATTTTTTCCCTTTTCAAGAAGAGCTACACATTTTTCATGCATAATAATTCGGCAAGATTTATTACAAGTTTTAATTTCATTTAATAAACCTGCATGATCATCATGGTGATGAGTTAACAAAACATAAGCAATATCATTAATACTAATATTTAAATTTGATAAGCTTTTATAAAACAAGGCTTTATCTTTTTCATATCCTGTGTCTACAAGTAAATACTTATTTTTAATTGGAATTAGATAACACATTGTAGCAGATAACTTTAATTTAATTATTTCCATACTTTGTCCCCTCTTTCTGTTTTAATAATTGTTCCTTATTTTTACTAACTAACTCTATAGCTTTTAATTATGAAAGTCGAGGTAAATGATTTTCAGCAATAGTTATAAGTCCTAATATTCCATTAATTTGTTCTTGACTTAATTCTTTTAGATATGCAACTATTTTATCATTTAGTTCTTGATGAAATAGTTTATGATTTTCATATGCAATTTTACCTTCTACTGTTAATTTAAAATACACTTCTTTTTTGTTTGTTTCTTTTTTATATTTTTCTAGTAATTTCTTCTGTAATAGTTTTTGAGAAACTTGTGTCACTGCCCCATTTGTTATATCTAGTTTACTTGATAACTGAGAAGCATTTATTTCTTTACTAGTTCCGATTGCATCAATAAAATGAATCTCAGAATGATATAAAAGCTGACTTGTACCAAAATTCTTAGGTTTTTTATCATTTAGATTAATTCTATATTGAACAGCTGCCATCTTCTCAATTATTTTAGAGCAATCATTCATTTTAACTTACCTCACAGGTGTTTTTTTTCTTATAGATAAATTATACCTTTTGAATTGTCTATTTCTTCTTTTGTTGTTTTATGAAATTTTAATTTTTGAGACCAAGCATGAGATAGATCATTTGTTTTTATTACTTTCTCAGGACAATTTGCAATGCATTTAAAGCATGCAATACAGGCCTTAGGATTAGCAGTACCTTTCTTTGCATTCATAGCATTTGTTGGACAAATACTTTCACAAATTCCACACATACAACAACTTTCGGTAACTCTTGTTGGAAGCTGTTTTATTAAGTTAAATCTATATTTTTCTGCCATATTTAATTGTATTTTACTATACTTTGGTTTTTTAAACTTTCTAAGTTCTCCTGGATCTTCTCCAGTAAATCTTTTAACTGTAGCAACTGTATATTCTTCAGCAAGCTTAAAATCTGATTTATTAGGACGCTCTGTAGCTGCTTGCCATCCGCTGTAATTAAATGTATGAGCTCCTAAAAACTCTGCTGTAGAAACAAGCTTAAAATTTTGTTTATCCAATAGCTCTTTTATATAATAATGAGCTGGATCTTTTCCAAAACCTCCATATGTAAAAAAAACTGAACATTTTTTTCCTTGACCATTAAGCTTTTTTAGCCAATTTCTACATACACGTGGTGCCCTTAAGGAGTAAATAGGAAAGCCAAAAATAAAGGCATCATAATCACTAATCGATATATCTTCTTCTCTAATAGATTTTGCAGTAATGTCAATTACAGTTATTGACACATTAATATCTTCTAATTTTTTTGTAATTATATCTGCAATTTTTTTTGTGTTATTAGTACCAGAAAAGTAGGCCATCATTACTTTTAAATTTTTCACTGTATAATTCCTCCGTTTTAAGTTTATAATACCTAGTTAATTTGTTTTAGCAACTAAAACATATCATATATGATAATGATAGTCAATATCATATAGATACTAAAGTATTTTAAACTGTAATTAAGCAAGTAAATTTATTATCATATGGTTATAAACAAATATTTTATAGTTATCTATTTGTAAGTTATTTTTATTATAATGACCCTTACTGGAAAATACTTGTACTAATTTTTAAATAATACTAATAGTATATCAATGTGTATTTTATTAATTAGGAGGTATCAAAATGACTCAAGAGCAAGGAAAATTTTTAAACAGCACTATTCAACAGCATTACATTAAAAAAAATCAAGAAACATTAGAGTGTGATAGGTTTATTTATAGGGCCCTTTTAATAGCCAAATATCTTGATAAAAATGAGCAAAACCACCAATGTAAAGAACGAATTATAAGAAACTGTATTGCATCTTCAATGCCAAGTATTAATAAGGCAATTACATCCGTTAGTGATGTGGAAAAGTACAATTTTGTTTCGATACCATCGTTTTATAATTTAAATTTATATGTTAAAATACTTGAACATTTGTTAAATTTTTATTTAAATGTTGAAGTTATTCTTTTAAACAAAATTAAGACTGCACTCGTTGAATGTATTGAAATTACTCATAAAAAAGTTAACGAATTAATATTAATAACAGGTAATCCTAAGGCTTTAGACATGGCTATGTTGTCTGAATTATTTGTTAAATATAATGGTGATTTAGATAAATTCAAAAAGTATATTGAGGGACATTTAAAATGTGTTAATGATGAAGATGTTGACGCTCAAGAGATTTATGATGATTTAGTAAATGATATTTTAGGTATACAACAAGAAACTTCAAAAACTAAAATAACTAAAATAAAATCTTTAAATGAAAAGGCTAATGACTTTTTTGATGATTGGGAGAAAAGCCAAAAAGTAAGTGATGCTCAAGACTTTATCAACAATACATCTAGCATTATAACTGGTATTACTGAATTAGGAGGTTTAATAGCAGGTGCAACAGGCAATGAAGAAGTAGAAGAGGCGTTTAATTGTGCTGGTGTTATTATTGGCGCAACTCTTAGTGTAGGGATTTCACTAATTGGGTGTGCTGCTGGGCCACTTGGACTTATAGGGGTGGCTGCTAGTTTAATTGGAGGTATTACATCTATAACATCATATTTTATTAACAGAAACAAAAAAACTCCAGAGGAAATGATTATTGATCAAATTGCTCAATTAGGTGATATGATACAACATAATTTTAAGAATGTATTTAAGTATTTAAATCATATAGAACAAACAATTATAGAAAACTTTGTAGATATTAAAAATGACTTAGCACATATTGATAAAAATATTTCAGTGATAAAAAAATCTTTAGATAATATGTTTGATATCCTCTTAGATGAAGACTACTTTAATAATAGAAATGAAATGTTAACTTACCATGAAAACTTTAATAATGATATGCCATATGAGATGCAGATTAAAGGATTTTATAATTTTATTAACTGCTCTACCATAAAACCAATGTTAAAATCAAAACATTTAGCTGATGGTATACCCGAGTGTATTCAAGGTATAAAAGAAAATGGTATTGATGAATATATTCCATTTTTAGCTGAGTATGCTGATACCTATTTGTCGCCTATCAATAGATTAAAAGAGTATATATCACCAATATACTGGGCAGAAGGTAGCCTTAGTTTAGTTGAGTTTATTTTAAGAACCCCAGAATTTTGTGTATTAAATAAACAACAGCAAACTTTTAATGAAATTATTCAGCTTGGCAAAAATGTAAATAATTTAACTGAGGAACTATATGATAATAACATAATTGAAAAAATTATTATGAAGTATATATCTTGTTTAGATGACTATATGCCTGAACTATCAGTTACGCAAATAAAAGGTGTAGATACAGCTAGCATAGCTGAATACATAAATGAAATTAAAACAGCTGTTAATAAGTCCCTTGAATTACCTGTGTTTAATGAAATTGATAAATATGCTACTTTAATAAAGGCTTATTTTAAGTTAATACATAGCGATGATTACAGAAATAATTCAGAGTTACTTCATTATGTAAACTGCTTATGGGATATAGCTGATTTTAAAAACTATTTATGCTCTATAAGTTTTGATACCTATAACTGGATGTCAGTTATTCCCGATGAATATAATCATTTAGTTGCAACATATGGTGAAGAATACTTAGAAGAGATTCTTTTGTTCATTAATAACAAGTACGGTTTATGGAAAAGAGTACAAAATATTAAAGACGAATTAAGAAGAGTTTGTAGGCAGTTAATTTGTTATAGCAAATTAAATAAAAAACGTATTAATTATACACTTGTCAGTAATATTATTAGCTATTTGGAAAGGTTTAAGAATGAATTTTTTGGAGATTTGCCTTTAGAAAGAAATGCAGTATATGCTGAAAAAGAAGCCATAGATTATATCTTCTTTGACTTTGGTAACATTTTAAATTATAACAGTGTTGGAGATTTTGCTAATAAGAATTTAGCTATTATTGGTAATGCAAAGTTTTGTAAGGAAAAGTCTGCCCTTGAACCATGGAAAATTTTTGACGGTAGTTGGCATACTGTTAGTAACAATACCAAAGTAAGTAAGTTTAGTATAGAGTTTAATTTAAGTAAAATAGACAAACCCATTTATTTAAGGCTTTGTAGTAGATTTATTAATATGAATAATACTGATTACCTAAACAGAAAGGTTTCTATTACATTATCTAATCAAGAGGGTGAGTATGACATTGAAAAAGAATATAGACCAGAAACCTTTGTTTCTAACATGAGTGATTGTATTTCTTTATTTGATGGAAGTACAATAGTTAGCCCTTTACGAAATAGGTTCTTTAGAGAAGATGTTTGGAGGATATCAGCTGATAAGTTATCCAAAAATAATAGACTCATAATCTCTTCTAATGAGCCTTATATGGTTCATAATATTGAAATAGCCACAGATATTATGCCAACTTATAATAAAAAAGTATATGCATTATATGCACGTGAATTAAACAGCTATTTAGCTATAGAAGATTTAGAAAAAGACGAACACAGACTTAATACTCAAAAAGATTTAAACGATAAATGTCATTTCATTATGAGGAGAATGCTGTTTACTAATTATGTTCAACTTTATTCTCCTTATGTTAAGGATATTATTGTTCCTACAGTAGAAGATTTTATGTGTTGGTTTAATAAGTTTAATTTTAGACCTTGGGAAGAAGTATTAAATAATAGTGAAATAGCAAGAAATAAGTGGCTATATGTTAATCAAAAAGAAGATAATACACTAGCCTTAATTGCTCCAAAATTCAGTCAAAATACTTTATGTATTTCGTATGGTTATGTTTGTGAACAACTCTTTAAAAATGCAGCCAAACCTGATTCACTATTATTCTATGCCGGTAATATTAACCACTCTAAACCACTATGGCTTGAGCTAAAACAGGTAAAATTATAACTACTAAAAAGACTGTAACTTTTTTTAAACAAATATAACATACCTAATAACTACAGTTATTGGGTATGTTTTTATTTCTTTAGACTTAAAGTTCTTCTTTTTGAAAAATTGATAACTCATAGTTAAGTGGCAAACTTATCATTAGTTCTTTTATTTCACTAAAATTATTTAATATATTTAGGTAATCATTTTCATCTCGTTTTTTAGAAATTAGTAATTTAGCAGTGATGTACAAAATACTATTGAAATCAGAATATTTCATACTAAATACTTTCATACCAAGCTTAGCTAAAAATAATGCATCTTCACAATAAAATTTGTTTAATGTTTTATCATCACTACTTACTCTTAAGTAAAGAGGTGTTAGTTTTTTTAAATCATTAAAGTATTGCTCTTTATTTTCTACAAGTAAATTTAACAAGCAAGAAAAATAATATTTTTCATACTTAGTACTAGCTGCACTTATAGCCTTTTCAATTTGATTTAAGACCAAATTTTTATCTTCGGTTTTATTAAATACATAATATATAAAATTATGTTGTGACTTATTGTTGAATAAACTAGATTGGCTTAACTGTGGATATTTTTTAAAATAAACATTTATAAGCTTATTATCCTCCAGGATTATTGCTTTTTTCATTCCTCTCATATGATAAGTGTCACAACCACCTACATACTTTTGTTCATCTTTGATAGCTAGATGATGAAGATAGTTCAGTCTTACATGTGTATAAAATGACTTGTTATAAAGGTCTTCATTATTTTCTGCAAATAAATGATAAATACCATAACTTAATATTTCATTAGCACGTTTGTGGAAAAATGCTGCATAGTTTTTTACTGTATAAAACTTATTTAATTTAGCAGTAAGATATTCAGTAGTATATCTTTTTTTAAAAATGTTATCTTCACAAATAAATTTATTAATTACTATTTTATCTTTTTGCTGTACATTTAATAACATAACTTTTATTAACCTTTTTTAATATTTTAATTGCTACCTTAATTATAGTTTTCTATTATTGTATTGTCATAGGTACCCACTGGCATCATCAATATACCATCATAATAATTTTTAACTTGTAACGGTTGTTTGTTAATGTAGAACCACAAATTATTATCAAAATCTTTGTTTTGAAGTGGTAAAAATCCAGACTTATTTTTAATTAACTTTGCCATAAGCACTGGTAAATTATTTTTTAATCTTAGTTTCAATAAATTATAATTACCTCTGTAATTACTTCCTTTGCTATAACATAAACGTATGCTATAGGTACTATTTTTAGCATGTAAGTTTCTATTGCTTAAATATTCACCCACCCACTCTATGTCAAAGGTATTTGAATTATTTTTTATATGTTGAGAACCCATATGTAACATAATTTTAGTTGTATTTTGCAAATACTGATCTACAGTTTTTTTAATATACTCTTCTCTTTCATAGTATCTTTGCTCTTTTTTGCCTATTTCAATGAGATTTCTACAATTGTGGCTTAAAATCTCTACTTCAATCATTTTATATAACCTATTATACCAATTATCTGTGAGTTGCTCTGTTAGTATGCTTTGATTACTTTTTATTTCTAAAAGTGTTGTTTTTAAGGCTTTAAGATATAGTTCATTATCCATATGGTTTGTGTACTTAGTTAGTTGATCTTCAATATATTTAGATTTTAAGATAGAATTCATAAATTTTAAACTGTTAGTAAAGTAGAGTTTTTGATGATTAATATCTATAGTATGTACTTTAATTTTAGATTCATGAGTTAAGTTATAGTCTTTTAAGATATCTATACGGTGTAACTCTAAAAACATTTTTTTCTCATCAACTTCTTTAAGTAATCCAGCAACATAGTCTTCGTATACCCAGTTAAAGCAATGTGGCATTTCTATTAATAAAGTATTAAAATTACTTTTTTCATGAAGCTTTATCATTAGGTTAGTTAATACTAAACCATTTTCTTTTATGTAATGGGTTTCACCTGTCATTACAATTTTATATTTTGCTAAATACTCTATCATGTCATTAGGATACTCGTATTGCTTAAAAGTTATTAATTCTTTTTTAACAAGCCTAGTTAACTCAGAGTACGTCATACAACCTTTCATTTCATAGGTAATATTGGCTCTGTAAATAACAAAACAAGCTATAATTACTATAAGCATTAGTATTGCTATTAACAGTTTTTTTTCATTCATAAGTACTCCTTGATGTTTGCATAAAGTAAATACTATTTGTATAGATTTACCTAATTTTTAATGCGTAAACTTTTTATTGACTATAATATTATAATTAATTGTACATGGTTCGGCAATATTCTATATTTATCAATTTTAATATGTTAAAAATTATTTGTTATGTTATTGATTGATTTATCAACTAATATTCCTATCTTAGATAATTGCAGGTTTGACAACTGACGCCCAATGGGCTCCCCTACGCTTTGTTTCCAAAAAGGGTTTTTTTTATCTTTTGTACAAATCGTTATAAAGTAATACCCTGCTTGGGAATAATCGTAATTTTTTAATCTATTATGTTTTCGTTTTGGTTTGTTCATAATTTACTCGCTATCAACTAATATTCCTATCTAAAATAATTGCATGTTTGACGACTGACGCCCAATGGGCTCCCCTACGTTTTGTTGCTAAAAAAGGTTTTTTTACCTTTTGTTCATATCATTGCATTACCCTGCTATGTAATAAATTATAACTAATTAATAATTAATTAAAAAGGCCTCTAAACTTTTATTTAGAGGCCTTATTTTTAATTTTTATTAATAGGGTTTTTATGTTAAACAGTCTTACCTACTCCACAGTTACACTTTTTGCCAAGTTTCTTGGTCGATCTGGGTTTATACCACGTATTACTGAGGCGTGGTATGAGAGTAATTGTTGTGGTATAACACTTAGTATGGGTGAAAGCCAAGATGATACTTTTGGTATTGCTATTACTGTATTAGCAATCTCTTGAGCTTTGTTAGGCTTGTCGGTTATTAGTATAATGTTACCACCACGAGCTTTTACCTCCATTATACTGCTATGCATTTTATCTCTTATGCTATCTTGAGTTACAACTGTCACTATTGGTGTACCTGGTTCAACTAGTGCTAATGGACCATGTTTTAACTCGCCTGCTGCCTTTGCTTCGGCATGGATATAAGAGATTTCTTTTAGTTTTAGGGCTCCTTCTAATACTACAGCATAGTCTAATAATCTACCAATAAAGAAACAGTTTGCGTTATTTCTCATTGTTTGTGCAATATTCTCTATTTGGTTCTCTTGTTTTAATAGTTCAGCTGCGTATTTACTTAGCTTTGGTATGTCTTTTACTATTTGAGTAGTATCTATAGCTACCTTACGAATATCTTTTAAATATAAGGTTATTAATGTTAGTAATACCAACTGAGAAACATAGGCTTTTGTAGAAGCAACTCCTATCTCTGGTCCAGCGTGTAAGTAGGTCACTGCGTCACATTCTGCTGCAATGCTACTATTTACAACATTCACTATACCTAATACAGGTATATTAAGTTTTTTTGCTAATCTTACAACTGCTAAGGTATCTGCTGTTTCGCCAGATTGGCTTATTACTAATACAACATCACCTTTAGCTAAAAGTGGGTTTCTATAACGATACTCACTTGCTACATCCACTTCTACAGGTATTTTCGCTAAATTCTCAAATAGATATTTGCCTACTATACCTGCATGATATGATGTACCACAGGCCACAATATGAATTTTTTGAGCATCTTTTAACACATCTTTTATATTATCTAACTCAGGTAAAGATATAGTGCCATCATCATTAAAACGCCCCCTCAGAGTGTTTTCAATTACTTCTGGCTGTTCTTCTATTTCTTTACGCATATAGTGGTTAAAACCACTACGTTGAGCTTCTTCTATATTCCAATCAATTTCTTGAATTTGCTTTTCAATTTTTTCACCCGTTGCTGTTATATAAGCTTGGGCTTTATCTGGAGTTATTACTGCCATCTCACCATTCTCTAAGCGCCAAAACTTCTTGGTATATTTAACCAATGCTGAGGGATCAGAGGCTAGTATTTTTTCTCCTTCACCTAAACCTATTAACAGGGGTGTTTCTTGGCGAACTGCTACTATTTTATTAGGCTCATAGGTGCTTACTACTGCAATTGCATAAGCTCCCTCAAGTTTATTTGCTACAGCTCTTACAGCGTTAAACAAATCTCCAGCATATAGTTGCTCTACTAAGTGAGCTATAACTTCGGTATCTGTTTCCGAATCAAATTTATGACCTTTTTTTATCAGCTCTTCTTTTAGCTCTAAATAGTTTTCTACTATTCCGTTGTGAATTATAGCAAAGTTATTATTGCAATCAGTATGGGGGTGAGAATTTACATCCGAAGGTTTACCATGGGTTGCCCAACGGGTATGTGCTATACCACAGTTACCTGTTGAATCAGCTACCTCTAATACCTCTGCCAGTTTACTTACCTTGCCCTCTTTTTTTATAACCTTTAGGTTTTCATTATGAAGTACTGCTACTCCTGCTGAATCATAACCTCTATACTCTAGTATTTGTAATCCATCTATTAATATTTTAGCGGCCTGTTTAGGGCCTGTGTATCCAATTATTCCGCACAAATTTTTAACCTCCAAAATAATGTCACCTGGTCAGTTTTAGGCTGTAGTTACCTACAGTTTTGTCTGCCGTTAACGGGTATGACAACCCGGAGGGCACCCGCCGACTATTCGATAAACCCTCTCCTCGTCAACTCTTAAAAGAGTCCGGGCGCTTAAGTATCACCATAAAGCTAAAGAGCTAAAAAGCCTAGTAACTTAATAGATACTATACTATTTTGATAATTTAAATGTTCTTAATAATTTACTACCTAAATATTGTATTAAATAATATTTAATTTTAGTACAGTTATTTACTTACCTCTTCAACAACTGTAGCAATTTTTTTAGCAGTTTTTACTGCTAGTTCTTCACTTTGGGCCTCAACCATTACTCTTATTAGCTGTTGAGTTCCAGACGGTCTTAATACTATTCGACCTTTATCTTGTAGTTCTTGTTCAGCCTTGGCTTTGTTATTCAATAGTTTTTTGTTATTCATTGTTTGCTGTTTATTAGCAACTTCAACATTAATCAAACACTGAGGATAAACCTGCATACCAGAAGTTAGTTCTGCCAAGGTTTTACCACTCTGTTTAATAACTGCGGCTAACTGTAAACCATTTAACATGCCATCACCGGTTATCGCCCATTCACTATTAATAATATGCCCCGATTGCTCCCCCCCTAATATGATATTTTTACTCTGCATTTGTTGCCAAACATAACGGTCTCCTACTTTAGCACGTATAAGGGCAATACCCTGTTCTTGAAGTGATTTTTCAAGACCCATATTACTCATTACAGTGCCTACTATAGCTGACTCTTTAAGTTTGTTTTGTTTAAACAAATGAGTCGCCAGAGTATATAATATAGAATCACCATCAATTTTGTTACCTTTATTATCAACGGCAATCAATCTATCTGCATCTCCGTCGAATGCTAAACCTAAATCTGCCTTATTTTTTAACACTTTTTGCTGTAACTGATGTATGTTTGTAGAGCCACAATTAACGTTAATTTTTGAGCCAAGTGCTTCACCATTAATGGTAGTTAAGTTGGCACCAGCTT
Source organism: Clostridium sp. 'deep sea' (assembly GCF_014931565.1). Taxonomy (NCBI): domain Bacteria; kingdom Bacillati; phylum Bacillota; class Clostridia; order Eubacteriales; family Clostridiaceae; genus Clostridium; species Clostridium sp. 'deep sea'. Next base: position 3,077,698 of record NZ_CP063353.1, on the reverse strand, counting down.
TTGTAAATACTGTATTAACCCAAGGTGCTGCTGCACCAAAGGCAGCATCACAAACAATATTCATGCCATTAAGATTTACTGGTAGCTTATTTATTAAATAATCTATATAGAGGTTTACTAACTCTTTATTAGACTCTGGTAAAGGTATGTTTGTTCCAGTCACTCGTTTTGATGTTGTTTTACCAGCTAATCTATTACTTAGCTCTTGCTCTAGTTTAAGCTCAAGGTCATCTGCTAATTTATGGCCTGTTTTGTTGAATAGTTTAATTCCATTATCTGGAACTGGGTTATGTGAAGCAGAAATCATTATTCCTAAATCTGCTTTAGTAGTGGCTGTTAAATAAGATACTGCTGGGGTTGGTACAATGCCTAAACACACTGGTTTTCTTCCCATCGATGTTATACCCGCAACTAATGCTGACTCTAACATAAGTCCTGATACTCTGCTATCTCTGCCTATTAGTATAAATCCATTTTCTGTACTAGGTAAGGTATTCGCTATTGCCTGACCAAGTGCTAGTACAAATTCAGGCGTGAGCAGTGAGCCATTAGCTACACCACGCACGCCATCTGTTCCAAAGTATTGTCTTTTCAAAAACAGTACCTCCTATTATTCAAAAGTAATATTTACAGTCTTATAATCTGGTGAGCTAGGCTCTAAGTTATCTTGAAAAGCAATCTCTTTTTCTATAACATCGCCTTTTTTAATATCACTTATATCTATCTCTGTTGTAAATACTTCTGTTATTACATCTAGCTCAGCCTTTTGACCAAATACTTCTATTCTGGCTGGTTTTATTGTGTATGTTATATCCTCAGGTAATTCACCATTGAATGTGGCTTTTACTGGCAACCACTTTCTGTATTTAATTTTTAAGTTTACATTTACATTTTGATTAATTAATACTTTATCTATTGTTTTATTACTAGAATCTCTGGCTTCTGGCTTTATTTCTACAGCTGATATACCTTGCAACTCTAAGTTATATGGAACTACTACTTTTTTTATTTTTTCCATCTCACCACGCGTGCCTCTAACTTTAACTGTTTTAGGCTCCAAAACTACCTCTTCAATTATTAGTTCACTAGGTAATTCATTTAGGTATTCTATCTCTAATTGTTTTTCTTCCGTAATCCATTTATCTAGTACTATATCAATATTATCTGGCGTAATACTAGTAAGTTTAACTCCAAATGGTAATTGCGGCGTTAACTTAATATTATATTTACCATCTTTATACGATCGCAAATCTAATTTCATAGTGATGTCACCATCTTTTATGTTACTAATTTTTGAGGATTGCCCTCTTACTATTATATCTACATATTGATTAGTAACAGCTACCACATCGTAATTTGGATCTGTCATCCATTCTATTTCTACCTTGGTAAAGCTTTGAGTGGTGTTATCTATAGGTTCTACTTGTTGAGCTTGAACATAAATCCAAAGAAAAAAAGCAAAAAATAGTGCAAATATTTTTAGTAATGTACCTTGTTTAATATTAAAGCCTTTGCTTTTCATTCTTACACTCCTCCAACATGTAGCTTTAAGTTTATTTTAGTATAGTATATCTATATTGCTTTCTCAAATATTATCTCTAGATATTAAGTGTTTTCTTCATTATTTAATCTATCTGTAATATATACGTAAAACAAGTTAAAAAGTTCACTTTAAATTTAGCTTTACTCTTACAAAAAACCATAAAACTATTGCTAATATAATGGCTATTATTTTAGTTAAGTTATTATTGTTTTTATTTTCCATTGGAAGAAGCTCTCCATAGCTTATCTAGTCTTCTCTCATGTGGCTCTTGCATAAGATACTGCTGGAGTAAATCTGCTAATGTTTTAGAATCTATATAACGTTTTAGTTGACCGTCTACTGCTAATGATATTCCACCTGTTTCCTCCGAAACTATTATAGCTAAAGCATCTGTGTTTTCTGTAATACCTATAGCTGCTCGGTGGCGTGTACCAAGCTCGGTACTTAGTTCATTATTTGATGTTAAAGGCAAATAACAAGCAGCAGATACTATACGCCCTTTTCTTATCATAACAGCGCCATCATGAAGCGGTGTTTTTGGTATAAACATATTAATAAGCAAGGAACTACTAACCAAACTATCTATAGCAATGCCAGTTTCCATATAGTCACGCATTCCTGTTTCACGTTCCCATACAATAAGTGCCCCTATTTTATTTTTAGATAAAATGACTGTTGATTTTGCAACCTCTTCTATAGCCTCTGATATATTGGTATCTGGTCTGGTCCTAAAACTAGTTGGTAACAAACCTGTTCTGCCAAACTGTTCGAGTGCTCTTCTTAGTTCGGGTTGAAATAGTATAACAATAGCTAATAATCCTACTGTCCAAACATTGTTTAAAAGCCAACTTAGTGTTGTAAGTTGAGCAATTTCACTTATAGCTGTAATCACAGCAAGGGCTACAATACCTTTTATTAAAGGCACAGCCCTTGTTTGTTTAAATACCAACATAACTCTATATGCTATATAAGCAACAATAATTATATCGAGAAAATCAATTAATGAAAAATTTTTTAATATTCCTAAAATTTCTCCCATAACAATTACCCCTAACAGTTATTTAAAAACGCGTTTATCGCGTTTATCGCTTAATAAATTTATTTAAGATTTCTGAAACACCTTTTCCTGTTTTTTCTTTATTTTTTTTGTTTTTAGACTCTGATTCTATAGCAACTTTAATTAAGTTAACCACACTGCCTTCTTCTCCACCATTTTTCATTACGTTATTAAGGTGTTTTTGGGTAAGACATTTAGTTATTAAGGTGTTTGTTAATGTAAACACATTTTCATCTATATCATAACCCTGTTGCCAAGCAATAGCTGCCTGCTCCCACTGCTCAAGCATAGCATAGGCACAGCCCGAAAGAACAAATACAAGTGGATTAGTTTGCTGTAATCTGGCAGCTATATGAGCCTGCTCTAGTGCCTCTTGCGGCTTTTTTAACATTAAAAGTATTTCAGCTAAATTACCAATAATTGCAGGATTTTCTGGAGCCTGCTCTCTTGCTTTGAGCATATATTGTTCTGCTAAGTCATAGCTTCCTAAAACCAAGTAAGCTGAACCAGTGCTAACAACTGCTGGTAAGTAGCTTGGGTCTATTTTTAGGGTTTTATCCCAAGCTTTAATAGCCCGTTCATATAGTCCGTGATCATAAAAAAGCATACCAATATTGTAGCTAGCATAAAGGTTTTTAGGATCAATAGCTAATACCTGCTCCCATGCTCTTATTGCTTCATCAATTTTACCCTCACGTGCGTATGCTTCTCCTAAGTTAACTCTTATATTAATATCTGTTAAGCCGTTCACTAAAGCTTTCTCAAAATTTTCTATTGCTTTATTGGCTTTATTAAGTCCTAAATGTGCCAACCCCATATTATAATAAACAGAGGGGTCTTCGCTACCTAATTTAAGTTCTTTTTTGCAGTAGTTTAATGCCTTATTCAATTCATTTATATGCAAGTAAAGCATACTTATTTCATGTAAAACTTTTATATCTTCTTTATCTATATCGAGAATTTTATGCAAAGCTTTAATTGCTTCTTGATAATTACCTTTTAAGGTGTATACTCTCGCTAAAGTTTGATGAATGAGTTTTAATGAACGATTAGGGTTATATCTATCTGCCTTTTTTAAATGCATAATTGCTGCGTCATATAGTTTTTTAAAAGCATAACCTTTCGCTAATGAATAGTGGGCAAATACATTGTGCTCATCTATTCTAATTACCTGTTTCCATTCTTTAATAGCTTTATCTATATCACCCTGTTCAGCATATGCTGTACCGCGATGGTAAAGTGAACTAACAGCCTCTTTGCCATTAACATATTGTAAGCTTTCTGTAAGGCTATCTAGAGCTTTATCCCACTCTTGTAAATGCATATACGCTACACCTAAATCATGCAAATACATTGCATTCTCTGGCTCTTGTTTAAGTTTATTTTGTAAGTCTTCAATTATTTTATTTATTTGCTGACGTGATATTGATTGCATAGCCTAATCCTCCTACATAACTCTATATACTTTATTAGGTGTTAACATATAAATTCCTGCCTCATTTATAACTTTACCCAAATAGCAGTGATATAATCTGCTTTTGCAAAGTTTATCATATGAGCAATGTTAAAGCCTTAAAATTAGTCGTTGTAAAGTTTTATTATACCATAAAATAGATGAATGATTAATTACTTATTTAATTTGCTTACACTGAATTTTATGGGTCATTAATTGTTATTAACTATAAGTTTATTGTAGTGTTTTATGTAATGTTTACTAAGATATAAACTAAAGGGCTATTGCTTAGTTTATTAGCAACAGCCCTTTTGTAAACCTTATTCTCCTACTGCAAAGGTAAGCTCTGCAGTAGCTACTATTTTACCATTTACTTTAGCAATGCCTTTACCTATACCCACTCGACCTTTCATGGAGGTTAGTTCTGTTGATAGCTCTAAGGTATCTCCAGGCATAACTTTGTCTTTAAATCTGGCCTTTTTTATACCGCCAAAATAGGCTATTTTGCCCTTAAACTCTGGCATACTTAATAAGGCTACAGCACCGGTTTGAGCTAGGGCCTCTATTATTAATACCCCTGGCATTACCGGCTCTTGTGGAAAATGTCCTTGAAAATAGTATTCATCTATTTTTACATGTTTTTTACCTACAGCCACTTTACCTGGGATTAAATCTGTAATTTCATCTATGAGCAAAAAAGGGTGTCTGTGAGGTATTATTTGTTTTATTTGTTCTTTATTAAACATTTTTAGTTCTCCCAACGTTTAAACACTAGGGTAACATTATGTCCCCCAAAGCCTAATGAGTTAGATAATGCGTATTTAATTTGCTGCTTACGGGGCTCATTTGCAATATAATCTAAATCACATTCGGGGTCACTAACTTGGTAATTAATTGTAGGTGGTAATATGCCCTCTTGTAGAGCTTTAAGGCATACAGCCGCCTCTACTGCGCCAGCAGCACCCAATAGATGACCTGTCATTGATTTAGTAGAGCTAACAGGAACTTTAGCTGCATAATCTCCAAACGCTTTTTTTATTGCTAGGGTCTCTAATTTATCATTCATAGGAGTACTGGTGCCATGGGCATTAATATAGCCTATATCTTTTGCCGATATGTCTGCACTTTTAAGGGCCAAGTTAATAGCATTAGTTGCTCCTTCGGCCTCTGGTGATGGGGCTGTTATATGATAGGCATCAGCAGTAGACCCATAACCTACAACCTCACCATAAATTTTTGCACCCCTAGCTTGAGCATGCTCTAGCGACTCTAAAACTAGGGCTGCTGAGCCTTCACCCATCACAAAGCCACTACGTTCTTTATCAAATGGAATAGAAGCTCTATCTGGATTATCGCCATCATTTAAGGCATTCATTACCTGAAAACCAGCTATAGCAAGCGGAGTAATGGTTGCCTCTGCACCACCTGCAACTATTACATCTACATCGTTATTTTGTATTTTTTGCATGGCTTCGCCTATAGCCGTACTGCCAGTAGCACAGGCAGTTTGTACAGAAGAATTTACTCCTTTAAGATTAAGAGCAATTGCTATATAACCAGCAGCCATGTTTATGATACTCATTGGTATAAAAAATGGTGAAACTTTTTTGGGCCCAAACTTATTTAATCTTAATGCCTGTTTTTCAATAGTCTCTAATCCACCTATTCCACTACCAAATATTACACCTGCTCTATCTGCCTGTGGTGGATTATCACACAGCTTACAATCCTGCCAAGCCTGCTTTGCAGCAGCTAAGGCAAACTGGCAAAATCTATCCATACGTCTAGCATCTTTTTTTCCCATATATTCAGTAGGATCAAAATCCTTAACCTCAGCTGCTATTTTAACTGGAAAGTCGGTTATATCAAACCGCTTAATAAAGTCCATGCCATTCTTTCCAGTACTAATAGATTGCCAAAAGCTCTTTAGGTCATTACCTACAGGAGAAATTATTCCTATTCCAGTTACTACCACTCTTCTTTTCATGTTTACCTCCTACATCACCATTCCGCCATCTACACACAGTACTTGTCCTGTAATGTAAGAGGCAGAATCGCTTACTAAAAAACCTACAGCTTCTGCTACATCACTAGGTTTTCCGTAACGTTTAAGGGGGATATTTTTTAACATCTCATTCCTTATTTCTGTAGATAGTACCTCAGTCATAGAGGTTTCAATAAACCCAGGTGCAATGGCATTAGCTCTTACTCCTCTTGAGGAAAATTCTTTAGCTACAGACTTTGTGAAACCAATTAAGCCTGCTTTAGAGGCAGCATAGTTTGCTTGCCCCAAGTTACCAGTTATACCCACAACAGAGGCAATGTTTACAATTGATCCACTGCGTTGTTTTAACATAATTCTACTGATGTGTTTAGTACAGTTAAAAGCACCCTTTAAGTTAACAGCTAAAACTGAATCAAACTCAGCCTCGCTCATTCGCATTAATAAATTATCTCTGGTAATACCAGCGTTATTTACTAATACATCAATTCTGCCAAAGTGTTTATGGGTTTGTGTGATTAATTCTTTAGCATTGTTAAAATTGCTAATATCGCTGTTATTTATAATACATTCTGACCCATTTTGCTCACAAAGCTTTAGGGTTTCAGTTATTTCATCATCTTTTCCATAAAAATTAAGGGCAATATTCATGCCCATTTTACTTAAATGTATAGCGATAGCTTGACCAATGCCTCGGCTAGCGCCTGTTATAATAGCTATTTGCTTCATTAATTTGCCTCCAGTGTTTCAATAGCTTTATTGAGGGTTTCGATGTTATATACGTTAATGACTTTGGCCTTTTTATCTATTCTTCTCATAAAACTTCTTAGGGTTTTTCCTGGACCCACTTCAATAAAGGTATCAAAGCCTTCATTTAGTAAAGTACGCATAGCCTTCTCCCACTGCACGCTACTACATACTTGTAATGCTAATAGATCTCTTATTACTGTTTTATTACTAATAAAATCACCTGTTACACTTGATACAACAGGCATCGTAGCTTTGTTTATGTTTACTTTAGTTAATTCCTCAGCTAGTAACTCTTTGGCAGGCTGTAACATTGAGGTATGAAATGGGGCACTAACAGCTAATCTAACTGCTTTTTTTGCTCCCTTTTCTAGGCATAATTTACAGGCCTTTTCTACTGACTCAATTTCTCCGCCAATAACAATTTGACCCGGGCAATTGTAGTTAGCAACCTCTACAACACCCTCAACTTGCTGACAAATGTTATTTATTGCATCAGCATCTAAGCCTATTATTGCTGCCATAGTGCCAACCCCAAAAGGTACTGCCTCCTGCATATATTTGCCTCGTTTTTGAACTAAAACTACCGCTTCTTCAAAGCTTATAATGCCAGCAGCAACTAGCGAGCAATATTCACCTAAGCTTAACCCAGCTGTAGCTTTAACCGTAATTTCTTTTTCCTTTAAGGCTTCATACAATGCCATACAAACTGTTAGCATTGCAGGCTGGGTTATCTCTGTTTTTTTTAGGTCTTCTTCCGGACCATTAAAACACAAATCGGAAAGTTTATAGTTAAGGCTTTTGTCTGCAAGGTCAAATATCTGTTTACTTTGCTGAAGATTTTGATATATATCCTGCCCCATGCCTACATACTGTGACCCTTGGCCAGGAAATAATACAGCTATTTTGCCCATTTATTTACCTCCATTATTTTGGTTAAAACACTGGGGATATTTTCAATAAGGTCATGTATAATTTCTTGCACACTCTGTTCTTTTGTTACTAAAGCAGCGATTTGACCTGCCATAGGAGAGCCAAAATTCATGTCACCTTCAATAGCAGCTTTTCGTAAGCTACCTTGTCCTAATTTGTTTAGTTCTTCATGACTTGCTCCACTTTTTTCAAGCTTTTGATATTCACGAGTAAGTTTGTTTTTTAGTGACCTTACAGGGTGACCTGTGCTTACACCAGTTATTACAGTATCTCTATCTCGAGATTTTATTACTTTTTCTTTATAATTTGAGTGAATATTGCATTCTTTTGCTACTAAAAAACGAGTACCAATTTGCACGCCGGTTGCTCCTAAAGCTAAAACAGCTAAAACACCACGGCTATCTGCTATTCCTCCCGCTGCTATTACAGGGATATTTACTGCATCAACTATTTGGGGCACTAATGCCATAGTTGTTAAGGAACCAATATGACCTCCGGCTTCCATGCCTTCACATATTACGGCATCTACTCCCTTTTGCTCTAGTCTTCTTGCTAGTGCTACAGATGGAATAACTGGTATTACTTTAATACCGGCTTCTTTCCACATGTTAAGGTAAGTACCCGGATTTCCTGCTCCTGTTATAACTACATCAACCTTTTCTTCGCATACTACTTGAGCTACCTCATTAACATGTGGACTAAGTAGCATTATGTTTACCCCAAGGGGTTTAGAAGTTAAGTTGCGGGCCTTTTTTATTTCAGCCCTGAGCCACTCTGCGTTATGATTGCCAGCGGCAATAACTCCTAAACCACCTGCATTAGATACTGCTGAAGATAGGTTAGCATCAGAAATCCATGCCATACCACCTTGTATAATAGGGTATTTTATATCTAGTAATTCACATATGCTATTTAACATTTTTACACCACTTAGTTTTTGTGGCTATCGATGTATGTTACTAAGTCTTGTACGGTTTTAACACTGCGAATATGGTCTTCTTCCACAGCAACGCCAAAAACATCTTCTACACTCATAACGATTTCAACGATATCTAATGAGTCAGCACCTAAATCATTTTGAATATGACTCTGTATGGCAACTTCATCTTCACTCACACCAAGGTTCTCTACTAAGATTTCTCTTACTTTATCAAATGTCATTTTTTAATACTCCTTATATTTAAGTTAATGTTTTATTTGCTTTGTTTTGGTTTGTAAGTTTTATAGTTCTACTAACACCGCCCCCCAAGTTAGGCCTCCTCCGAAGCCAACCATAATTACTTTGTCTCCTTTATTTAATAAGCCTTGTGATATCATTTGGTTGAAAGCTATTGGTATTGTTGCAGCAGATGTATTACCAATATTTTCAATATTTTTATAGAATTTTTTGTTATCTGCTTTCATTTTTTTAGCAACATAATCTATTATTCTATTATTGGCTTGATGTGGTATTACATACTTTATGTCTTTTAAAGTTAATTTTGCATCATCAAGAACTTTTTCTATGCTCTTACGCATTGCTTTAACAGCAAATTTAAATACCTTTTGTCCTTGCATGGTAATATAGCTATTTTTAATTTCACCTTTTATAAATGGGTTTCGCAAAGGCGCTGCTGGAATAGTTAATAAACCGTCAACATCTCCTGCTGTTCCCAAATCACTAGCAAGTATTCCTTGTAATCTTGAGGCCTGTAATATTACTGCACCTGCACCATCTCCAAATAACACGCAGGTATTACGATCTTGCCAGTTGGTTACCTTAGACAATGTCTCTGCTCCAATTACTAAGGCATTTTGTACATTTCCATTTTCAATAAAATTTTTGGCAATGTTCATACCATAAATAAACCCTGAACAACCAGCAGTTACGTCAAAAGCTACAGCTTTTGACGCACCTAAAGCTGCCTGGACCAAACAGGCAGTTGCTGGAGTGTAGCTATCGGGGGTTACTGTTGCTACTATTATTAAATCTAGCTCTTTTGCTTTTAAGTTACTATTTACTAATGCCTGCTTAGAGGCCTCAATTGCTAAATGAGATGTATTCTCACCTGTTGATATGAATCTATTTTTTATGCCAGTTCTGGTTCTAATCCACTCATCACTTGTATCTACGATGGTAGATAGAAAATGGTTATTGACCTTATTATCTGGTACATAACCGCCCCAACCTGTAATAGCTGCTCTCACTATTTTTGATCCCCTTTTACTCTATATTTTCATTTTTAATACTAAATCCACTTACATCTCTATATTCTTTGTCAAAAAAATGTTTAAGATTACGTAGACTTCTCATTAAAACCACTTTATCCTGAAGCTTTAAATCGTCAGTCATTTGACCAACCATTCTTTTATGAAACTCAGAATGAACTATATCTGCTTCTTTACCCTTTTGAGTAAGCTCAACAAGTACTTTGCGCCTGTCTTCACTGTCTCTGTATCTTGTTACATAACCCTTTTTAACTAAGCGATTTATAGATGTTGTTAGTGTACCCAGAGTTATACGTAAATACTTTGCTATGATTGACATAGTGCAAGGTTCATGGAAACCAACCGCCTCAATAGTATGCATTTCTGTCATAGATAAATTAGTTAGTCCTGCATCTGTTAAAGATTTTTCTTCTATAGCTAATATTTGATTAAATAGCCGTACTAAATAAGTATTAATTAAGTCAATCCTTGTATCTCTATTATCCATGTACACACTCCGCTTTGTTATTATTTGAAATTCCAATAGTTTGAATATCAAAGTATTGGAACAAAAAAAAATAGACTTGTTGAAAGTCTATAATAATTTATTATGTTTGTCAAGATTTTGAAACTTCGATTTTGTTATTTGTGTAAAAATATGTAACGCAGTTATTTTTGGAATTTCTTTAGTACTTCACAGAGTTTTGGTTCGCCAATTTCTTCGAGTTCATAGTAAACTCTTAACATTGGTTTATTAACTTTTATAACTCGAGTTAAATCTATAGGAGTAGCCGCTATTACTAAATCACAAGGAATTGAATCAATTGTTTCTTGTAGATCTTTCATTTGTTTTTCGCCATAACCCATGGCAGGTAAAATCTCAGTTATATGACTATATTTTTTAAATGTTTCTGCTAAAGTCCCTTTAGCGTAAGGTCTTGGGTCTACTAATTCACCAGCACCAAACTTTTTAGCAGCAACAACACCAGCTCCATAAGTCATTTCACCATGTGTTAGGGTTGGACCATCTTCAATTACTAAAACACGTTTACCTCTAATCTCTTCTGAATTATTAACAAAGATTGGAGACGCACCATCTATGACAACTGCTTGCGGATTAGCCATACTTATATTTTCACGTACAGTATTAATATCATCAAATCTGGCAGTATCAACTTTATTAATTAAACAAACATCGGCGATTCGTAGGTTTGTTTCGCCTGGGTAATAAGCAAGTTCATTACCAGCTCTATGGGGGTCTACTAAAGTAATTAGCAGGTCTGGTTTATAAAATGGGGTATCATTATTTCCACCATCCCAAACAATTACATCGGCCTCTTTTTCAGCCTCACGTAAAATTGCCTCGTAATCAACACCAGAATAAACAATAATGCCTTTATCGATATGAGGTTCGTACTCTTCACGCTCTTCAATAGTACACTCATGTACATCTAAATCAGCATAAGTAGCAAATCTTTGAACTGCTTGTTTAACTAAGTCACCATAAGGCATTGGGTGACGAATTGCAACCACATTATGACCCATTTCTTTAAGCTTTTTGCATACTGCTCTAGTAGTTTGACTTTTACCAACACCAGTTCTTACTGCACAAACAGCTACTAAAGGTTTAACAGATTTTATCATTGTAGACTCTGGATTTAAGAAGGTAAAGTCGGCACCAGAACCATTGACTATAGATAAACGATGACCTAAATAGTCATACGGAACGTCACTATAAGCAAAAACTACTTCCTCAATATTATGCTCCTTGATTAATTGTGGTAACATTTCCTCATCATATATAGGAATGCCATTAGGATAAAGTTTTCCAGCTAATTCTGCAGGATATTTTCTGCCATCAATATCTGGAATTTGAGTTGCTGTAAATGCAACTACCTGATAATCCTCATTATCACGATATCTTACGTTAAAGTTATGAAAATCTCTACCAGCAGCGCCCATAATAATAATTTTTTTCAACACATTACCTCCTGTTTTTTTATCTTTCCGCTTATATATATTCATAGTATTGAATATTTATAAATTATGGAAGTTTTAACATATATTATATTATAGAATGAAGTTAAAATTCCTGCTGTTTTTTTCTGATTTTTCAGAATTATTATATTATTTTGAGTAAATTTTATACTTCACTTGACATTAAAAAGAACTGACTCTTATAATTGTAAGATTTATCAGTTCTATAATAATATAAGTATGTAAGTTTATTTAAAGTATACCAAGCAATTATTTTCACTCAATTTATATTGGGGTAATTTGTACAAAAGTTAAATGTCTGCTACTCATTTAACAATAGTTTTATTGTTTATTTGGCTTCTGTTGATGTAACACGCCAAGATGTTTTATAAACACTGGCTACTAAACCAACTATAGTGAAGCCTAAAAGTATTAAAATATTTAACCAATAGCCTGTACTATAAGGGGTAGTTATAGCCTGACGCATGCCCCTCGCTACATAGGTAGTTGGAATTACATGTGAGCTTATTTGCAAAAATCTTGGCAATTTAAATAGTGGAAAATAAACAGGAGCAAATAAAACTATTAAGGGACTAACTATTTGAGTTATCATACTGGATGAGTAAGGGGTAGACCCATAAAAACCAATGATTGCACCCAATCCAGCTAAGCTAAAGGCACCAGCAAAGTAAACAATAAAGATTGGAATAAGGTTCGATATAACTGGAACCCCTAATACTGGACCACCTATTACTAATATTATAATTGCTGATGGAATAGAAAATATCACGCCCTTACTAGCTAAAGCAAGTATAAAAGATAGTTTGGAAATAGGATAAGTAGCGTAGTATTCCATAACGTGGCTTAAACGCAAAGAACCAATGCTTTGCCCTAACCCAAGCATTGCTGCTGTTACAGCACTATTAGCCACCGAACCAGTTACTATATAGAGATTTTTACTATAATCACCCATGCCTCCATAAAACCATAGGAAAAATAAGTAGCTTAATGGAGATAGAGAAATTAGTATTATGTAAAATTTCCACTCAAGACGCATATCATACAGTTTACCTTTTAGTATCCACCAGTAGTCTATAAAGAATTTTTTAATTTTATTATTTTCCATCCCACTCTCTCCTTGTTAGTTTAGTATAAACATCCTCTAGGGTTGGTGTGGTTACTCTAAAATCGTCGATTTTTGTTAAACCTACTGATTTAACTAGGGAGTCGAATACAACAGACATATTAGAGCTATCGGTATAAATGCAATACTTATCTTTTTGGATTTGTTTGTATTCATTTTTAATGTTACTTAAATCAACTTGACCTTTAAATGTAACTATAATTTTTACCTCGTCACTTACCTGTTTTTTTAATTCACCCTGTGAACCATTAGCGCAAATCTTGCCGTCATCAATAATAGCTACTCTATTTATCACATTTTCTGCTTCTATTACATTGTGAGTTACTAAAACAATTGTTGTATTTTGCTCTTTATTTAGTTCTATAAGATATTGCCAAACCTTCGCTCTGTGTCGTGGGTCAAGTTGATTAGTGGGCTCATCTAATATTAAGATTGGATTATTACCTATAAAAGTAGCCAATAACATAGAAAGCTTACGCTCTCCCCCTGATAACTGATATCTTAGTCTTTTTCTTTTTTTATTCATATTAAATCTATCGATTAAATAATTTGTTTGCTTTATAGTTTCTTTTTTAGATAATCCCCTATGCATACCAGCATGTAAAATAACATCTTCGAATCTATATGTTGAGAAAGCAGCTGTAGCTTGTCCTAAATAAGAAATATTGTTAATAGCTAAAGGAATATTCTCATAAAGGTCTTTACCAAATATATCAATAGTACCTGACGTAGGCTTTATTAGGGTAGTTATTTGTTTAATAAGGGTAGTTTTTCCCGCACCATTTGGGCCAAATAAACCAAATATTTCGCCTTTATCAATGTTTAAACAAATATTATTATTAGCTTGTACACCATTTTTATATGTTTTACAAACATTTTTTATCTTAAATATATTTTCCATTATAATATTCCTCATAATTTTGGTTTTACTAGACTTATAAAAAAAAAGTCTCTAGTATCTATTTATTAAGTTAGACTTTAATTAAATTTCTGCTCGGGCTCTGTTGGTTTACCATTACAACAATCTCCTGCACCACAACCTCTTGATACTTCTTCTAAAGATTTAATTCTAGGTACGTTGTATTTCACATTTATCCCTCCTTTCCTATGTAATTTGGTTAATAAAATTAACTACTATAATACACTTAATAGATACCAGAGACTTTATAAACGCATACTCATTAGTTAAACTTGATAGCTTAAATTTTTGTTTATGTTAATAAAGCTGGTATTATTGTTAAATAAGCATATTACTCTATCTGCCATTGCCTCAAGAGGTATTGTGCTAACAGCTAATTCAGCTTTTTCTTTCGTTAAATCAATTTCAATCCATTGATCATTTAATAAATATATTACAGATGCATGAATAGAGTTATAAAAATTATGCCCTGTATCGTGACATATCAATACATATATATCTTTTTTTGCAAAGTTCTTTAATAATAATGCACACAAAACAGTTGAGTACTTATAACAAATTCCATACTTAACCTGTTTATTACCCCAGTAACATTCAACAAGGTTGTTTAAATCTTGCCTTTTAAATTCCATAACAAATCGTTGCAGTTCACTTAAGTTTTGCATGTTAATGTTATAGCTTTTTGTAATAAACCACTCGTGATCTATATTTATGTCTAAACAATTTTTTGTTTCTAAAGGTAACAAAGAATTAGACTGTAAGATATTCATTTGGAAATAACCCCTTATCGTATAGTAGCTGACAATCTCTAAATGACTTGTTAAAAGCACCACTATGGTTATATACTGCTGCTGGGCAAATATTGCCACAGTAATTTTTAAATACACAAATTTTACAAACACCTACTAAATCACTGGGTTTCATTTGGTGTAATTTTATTATTTTTTCATGCGAAGTAATTATTTGTAGTAAGCTTTTTTGTTTCAAATTATAAGATTCATCAGATCTACTTCTTTTAATACCACATGCAGTAATTACACCGTCCGTAAACAGACCTACTACTTTATGATAATTACATACTCTGCGTGCTAGTTTTAGATTACGCTGCTCTAAAAAGACATAGGGAATGGCAGTATATAACTTATCTCCATATTCACTGTAGTGTTGTAAGATATACTTTACTAAATTTTGATATTTATCGTAATCAAGACTATGTAGATTAAAGTAAAGCTTTACTCTTCTAAAGCCATGTTTATAGATATAGCTATCTATAATATCTGGTATAAAATTAATATTATTGTTGTTGATATTTATATTTACTAATAAACCCTTACAATTAATGTTTATATCATTTAAGTTATAGGGGGGCGTTATATTTAAACCAAATTTAACTGAGGCGGCATGCTCTTTAATGAATTCTACTAACTCTAAATCAATATCAGTTATATTAATGTCTATTTCAACAGCCATATTTAACGCCACAATTTGTTTTACTAGTCGTTTAAAAAGCTCTTTATCTCTGGTAGAGTTACCAAAAAACTTGATGTTTTTAGCACTTAGCTCTTTGGCTTCTTTAATACCCTTTATTATTAAGTGTTCGTTAATAGCTATACTGTCTGCAAATCTGAGGTATAAGGTATCTAGTTCTATCATACAGCTGCTTCACCAATAACATATTCTTGAGGGAATAAACCAGCTTCATATAGTTTTTGGCAAATAGGATATGGCCCAAAATAGGTATTATATGACGAGTAAGAGCTTGCAGGACAAATATTGGCACAAACTTTGTTAAAAATACAAACCCCACATACTCCGGTATATACTTTGTTCTGACTTCTTATTTTCTCTAAAAGCATGTTGTTTTCAACGATATTTGAAATAGAATCTACACTAATTTTACCTAAGACAGTTTCGGGGTTGTTAATACCAATGCCACATAATGCTATAGAGCCATCTGGTAAAACACTAATTATTTTATCAAAATCACATGTTCCAACAATTAATTCGCTATCTATTTCTTGGAATGCGGTTGGAATCATAGCCGTTATTTTTTTGGGGTATTTATGGGCTATTCTAATCACTTCTTTATAGAAATTGATTATTTCACTAGGATTTAATAACTCATTAAGCATTTCTGTTTCTGCTCTTCCAGATTCTCTACAAACTAGGTACTTAACAAATGTACCACCAAACTCACCTATTACTAAGTCGGCAAGCTGCTCCATAAAGTGATAGTTGCCTTTATGAACAGTCATTACGACTGAGTTTGATATATTATTTTTATTGAGCTTAATTAAAACATTTTTTATAATGTTAAATGCATCTGGAAACTTTCTAAAGCTATCATGCATGTCATTGGGAAAATCTAAGCTTAAGCCTAGCTCTATATCTTTAGCATTTTTAAATAACTCAAGATATTCATCATCTATAAGTAAGCCATTTGTTTCTACGTTAAAGCTTAAAGATTTTTCATTACAATAGGCTAATAATGATTTAACTAAGTCTTTTTTGATGAGTGGCTCTCCACCAGTTACTTTAATTGTTTTAAGACCATAATTTAATAAAGAATCAATTACGTTTTTATACTCCCTAAACTCAATTTTTCTTTCATCATGAGCCTCACCTGCTGATATCCAGCAATGTGGACATCTCATATTACATTGATTTGTAAGGGTTATGTAAAGTCTGTCTATTTGTTTACGCATAAATAACCCTCCGACTGCAATTGGTTTATAAAGCTATTTATATCTCTGTATAGGTCTTCTCTCTTAGTATCTTTATAACGTTCAGTCATATTATCTGCTAACTCTTCCATACTGCAATTTGTTATGTTTTGTAAAATATAGACCCCTGTTTCATTAATAACTTTAACACTTTTATCTTCAAAGCTATAAATATAACCTCCGCTTTCTTTTAAAATCCACTTAAATTTATCGCTTAAACTAATATCCATTTTCGCCCTCCTAATTGTATGATAATTTTATTAATAGAGTAAAAAGCTCTATTTTAGTTACTTTAATAATTCTGGTTTGAAGATTCTTATATAAATATAAAAAGTCTCAGCCATCTATATTAGCTTAAATTAAGTTGTTATTAACTATCTTTGTTCTAGCTCTTGACCTGGCTTGCCATTACAGCAGTTACCACCACTACATCCTCTAGATATCTCTTCAATACTAATTAAGCTAGGAGTTTTGTACTTCATAGTTTTCACTCCTTTCGTAAGTATTTTTGATAATAATAAATATAAAAAATCTTAATATTATAGATACTGAGACTTCTTAACATAATAAATATAATAAACTATAATTTAATAGTTAATTAGTCTTATATAACCATTATAAGTTATTATTTTACATTTAACAATATACTTTCTAATATTATTTTTATTTTTCTAAAAAATAAAAACCTTGCCATAAAGCAAGGTTTTAGCTTATATTTTTGTAGGTATTATTGATGAATAACGTTGTTATCTAGCCAATTTAAAATACCACTAACAATGGCCCAAGCTATTTGTTTTTGGTACCCTAAATCTGCCAAAAGCTTTGCTTCACTAGAGTTAGATAAAAAGCCAGCTTCTACGATAACACTAGGCATGTTTGATTCTCTTGTTACATAATAATCTCCTGTATTACTAAGTCGTTTTCCATTGGTTACTTTGTTAAGCTGCTTTTGAATAATATCTGCTAAGTATTTACTGTCTTTTTTCTCTGGGTCATAAAATACTTGTGCTCCACGCCATTTACTGCTTCTAATACTATTAATATGAATAGATATTAAGGCGTTGGCATTTGCTTCTTGAGCTATCTCTACTCTACGGGCTAAATCAAGCCGCCAGCGGTTACGATATGTTATATCATCGTTTTTTTCCTTTAAGGCAACATCATCCACTCGCGTACAAACTGTCATGATACCACAGGCTCTTAAAAGCCGTGCTGTTTCATTGCTTAAAGCTAATGTAATATCTTTTTCGAGTAAGCCGTTGCCCGTACAACCCGAGTCTATACCCCCATGCCCTGCATCTATGACAATAACCATTTCTCCCCAACTAAACATTTCTCCAGAAACCTGCGCAACGTAGTAGTCGCGTGATAATAATAACAACACTAACATCATAAAGATTAAAAATATGACTTTTAGTTTTTTTAACAATCTCACTCACTCCATTGAAGAACGAACTATTAATAAATTCGTTATAGATATAATTACTTTACAATTTTATGAGATGGGAATAGGTATTATGATAAGTAAGCCAATTAATGCCTTAAACAACTTAATTACTGACAATTTAATATAAGTCATTACTACATGCTTAAATTACAACAAGGGTCAGACCTCTGCCTGCTCACTCCAAAACATACGAAGTAGATGGTTCTCCGTTCGTAATAGTATATCATTTTGTTTTATACTCTAATGACCACTCATTTATGATAAAGTTTTTGATCCATACCTCTGTTTATATATTGTATTTTATGGTATATTTATGAAAAAAAGAAACAGAGGGAATTAATGTGAAAAAAATGTTTTTTACTTTAGCTATAATATTATTGTTAGCCCCTTTAGCTAATGCAGAAGAAATGCCAAAACTTAAAGTTGATGATTGTATTGTTTTAGCACTAAAATCTAATCGAAATTATTACATCGACAAAGATAGCAATAGACTAATGATACCAATGTCTATTGCTATGCAGGCTTTAAATGTTAACTATGTAGGTTATGATAAAGAAACTAAACAAAGAACTTTTAGGTTTTTAGGTAATGAGATTAAACTTGCCATAGGATGTAAAACCGCTTACATTAATGGTAAAACCCACATAATGGATGTTGCTCCAGCTAAATTTAATGGTGTTTTTGAACTAATGTTTATTCCTATAAGGGTTTTAATTGATAGTTGTGATTTGCAAGTTAGTTGGAATAGTGAATGGAAGGAGCTATGCATTCATGATAAGAGAATACAGAGCCCTAAAAATTATATTATATATTTTGATGGCAACTATCCTGAAAAAGATAAAACAACACCCTATTTTAGGCTTATATCTTACTGCTTACCTGTTAACGACCAAAACACTAATATTTTTTTGAGCTTAAAAAACATCTCTGGTAAGCAGAAGCATGATTGTAAAATTGGATATTTTGCTAAAGGTAATTTTAATAAAAAATATTTTGAGATAGATACGTTAGCTGAAAATGAAGTGATTAATGTTTGTTGTAATACTGAAGTAGAGTCTCTTAACAATTATTTTCTTAGTATAATTGTTGATTATTAGTAGCTTTAATTTTGCTAATCAAAGAATTATAAATACCGGAAACATATTATTAAATACTTTTTAGTTAGTTGATATTTTATATTTCTCTAATATTTTTAAGGCCTCTTCACGGTTATTAGCATTCGCCACCAAAAAATAGTTACCTAAAGGCCATCCACCTCTTTTACCATTTTCATTGTAATCCCGTATTCTTATTACTGTTTTTTTCATAAGTGGCATAGCATAAAGTGATCCTAAAGGAGTTATATCGTAATTATAACATCCACCAGGTCTAATAGAAGTTTTATACTTATAGTTTAAACAGCATGAGTATTCTCGAAACTTAAAATCACGCAATTCTTCAGTTGTTGGTCCATACTCAAAGGCATTTATTCGACCTCTAAAAATATCGCTGATAAATAAGTTAAAATGATATTTTCCTACAATATTAATAGTTCTCTTCTCCATATAGTTAGGGTCATCTAGCTTTATTTCTATGGCTTTAATCTTCTTATTAATATTAAAAGGAATATTATATAATAAAATAAACAACGTAAGGATAGTTAAGATAGTTGTTCTTATTCTTTTTTTATAGACTGTTTTCATTCATTACCCTCTTTTAAACTTATTCTTCAATTTTCTTAATATAAAATCAATATCTATTTTTATGTAAATTATTTCTATTTTTATCTGTTTTATATATAAAGCTAGATTGCACTAGGCTGAGTTAAAATGGTAGGTCTTATTGGATTTACTAAGGATTGTTTAGAGGAGTGTAGTACGATTTTGTATATTAATAAGTTAAATATAACTTTGTTGTCTGTATATTGTAACTGTTTTTATTATATTTTACCTTACTTTAAGTTATATAATTTAAATTTTTGTTAAGTCTATAATTTATTAACGCCAATAAACTGTTCCGTATCTAATGTCTCCAGCAATTTCACCTAAATTAGGGCCACTTTCAAAATACACTGGTCCATTTTTAACATTGTTATTCCAAACCTCTAATTGAAAGTCTATAGCTTCACATATTATGGTTACCATTACACCATCATCATTAAGTCCTTTATAAAACAGCATTGTCATAGGATCAAATGGTGGAATAAATGGGTTAGCTTGGGCAACAACTGCAAAGTTTAACACTAAAATTGAAGTTATTAAAAACATAGATATATATTTTTTCATTTTTACAGCCTCCTATATTACTACACCCCTTTTTAAAATTGTATAGTTAGCTTTAGTAAAAGTCAATATATGGAAATTAAATAATATTATTTATGTATTGCAAATATAGTGATATGTACTATTATTTTTTCTTTCTAAATGAGTATTGTTTACCAATTACAAGACAATGAGCATTTTTACCGTGACCTAATTCACTTGTTCTAATAATCGGTATATTAAGATCACTAGTTATATTTAATACCATTTCCTCTTTTGTTGGTTGAGTTTGTTCTAACTCAAGCTGTGAAAAAGTACCTAGTATTATACCGCTTATTTTTTGTAAATAATTCATTTGCTTTAGCTGTGCTAATAAAGAACCTATTCTGTTGACACTACCACCCAAGCTCTCTAAAAATAATATTTTACCATTTGCATTAGGTAGGTACTTTGTACCAGCTAACTTAAGAAAGCATCTAATATTACCGCCTATAACCATACCCTGCATTTCATTGCCATTTACCCAATTATAGTTAATATTATAGATATCATCTTTGCCTATCATAAAGCTATTTTGGAACAGCAGTAGCTGCCTATCCGCATATTCATCAACTAGGTTTCTTATCATATAGTGATAGGTTGGTATGTTACTACAGGTAGTTAATGCATTTAGTAAAACTGTAAGGTCACTTATACCAAAATAAGGTTTAGCGTTTTGTTGTATTGCTTGATAGTTTAAGTATGGTAGTATTTGATTTGCTGAATCTCCACCCGAAATATCAAAGATGGCTTTAATGTTTTTATTTGTAAAAAGCTTCATTAACTCATGTGCTCTCTCCTGTGCTGTTCCACTAAGTTCTGCCTGTACTCTAAAAATCGTTTTAGCTAACTCTATTTTTAAACCTATATTGCTTAATTGCTTAATTACATTTGTCAATATGATTCTTTGATTTTCCTTCATTCCGTCGGAGCAAGCTATTATGCCCACTGTGTCTCCTGTTGTTAGTAGTGGCTTAATCATAAATTCCCCTCCATTAATTAGGTATTTGTATTGTAGCATACAACAGGAAGCTTGAAACCAATAAGGTTGAACTGACTTTTTGAGTGGGAGGTTCTTTACTATAATTTCAAGTAGTTCAAGACACAGGCGAACACGAGATTCGCCCCTACAAAGTTGTGCCTATGACTTACTACAAGCCTTAAGGAAATACATCTTGAGGCTTATGGATTAACACAGCCTTGTTAATAATTGTAATATAATTCACAATTCACTAATATTTTTAATTATAATTGCTAAACATAAATAGCTGCGTTTTTATCTTAGCTTGTAAATACCTATTCAGCCCGTCTAGTTAATTCCTCCACTAGTTGAGGTAAAAAATCATCTATGGCTAGATATTTATCTCTGTCTTTTTCATAATTACTTAGCATGTTATAAATTTCACCTAATCTCTCAAATCCCCCAAATTCAATTTCTTTATTAATAATTGTTTTTTTAGCATATTCCTCCCCAAACGTTTGACTGTAGATTCTACCTTCAATAGCTCTCACTATATATTCATCTATCTGTCTAGTTAGTGGCATACTACTATACATTTTGTTATTAACGATACTAGTATAGTATTTGCTTATATCTTTGCAATTACTGATTGTTATATTATATATTGGTTCGTTTATGTATGAATGAAGAAATTCGTGAATGACATTTTCAACGAAATTGCAAATATCTAGTTTGTATGGGTTTTGAGAAATATCATTTGGTGATTGAAAAGATATTATTTTAAATCCATTCTTTGTCTCATATGAATAAAAACTTGCCATTGACGGTCTAAAAATTGTTAGTACTGTTTCATACGCTACAGGTAATTCTCCAAAGTATTTATTTTTAGTATTTACATATTCTTCTGTAGATTTTATTAATTCAATTATTTTACTCTCTTTAGTATTCTTTTGAATATAGGTTTTTACTTTTCTATCCAATGCTTTATTACAACTAAAAAATTTATTTGCATTGCTATCTTTATAAAAGTCTTTAAGACCTCTTATAAAAATTTCAATGTCTTTATCTTCCTTAAATAAGTACCTTTTATACTTATCATCAACATTATGTAGTTTATTTAAAGAGGCTGTAGGACTATAGGACAATAAAACTCCAATAACATCTCCATTCACATCGCCATTATTAACATATTTATGCATAGACTTAATAAAACTGTGATTTTTATATGGTATAAAGAATTCTTTGGCTTTTTTATAGATTGAATGTTCTTCGGTATTAGGCAGTATTATTCTACTATCAAAATCCAGGTATAATGCGCTAGCAATAATATACGTATCTATCATTTTATTAATGCTAATTGTGTAATTAACTTCATCACTACTCTTGCTAGTTTGAAATAAGATAGTTGGATTTATATCTTTACTAGATGTAGCAGAGTAGTTGATGTTATTAGCTACAATCACTAATAAAACTATAATAATGATTATTGCTCCGATAACGAATTTCTTATTAAACATTTGCACACACTCCTTAAATATAAAATATCCCTAAAGTGAATAATTTAGGGGTTGTACTGTTCAAAATTTTTCCTAAGCAATTTGTTTATTACAGATAACTATTTATGATACTCTAAGAGTTCTATTATGTATTTAATTAGTTTATGCTCTACAAATATTGGCAAGAAGCCATTAAGCCAGTTGCCTTTGATAACCATATTAGTGTATTTCAACTTAACTTTTATTTAAGATATTTTTCTATAATTTACTAATCATTTAAACATAACTAATGATTTTATGATGCACAGTTCCTCGGCTCAAAAGGCTAAAACCAATAGTAAAAAACCCCGTAACTATATAGTTTCGGGGTTTTGTTATATTTGAAATCTTAACGCTTAGAGAACTGTGGAGCACGACGAGCCTTTTTAAGACCAGGCTTTTTACGCTCTTTCATGCGTGAATCTCTTGTTAAGAAGCCAGCTTTTTTAAGAGGCTTTCTATAACTCTCTTTGTCAGCTACAATTAACGCACGAGCTATTCCGTGACGAATTGCACCAGCTTGACCAGAGAATCCACCGCCATGAACATTAACAAATACATCATACATACCAGATGTTTTTGTTAACTCTAATGGTTGACGAGAGATAACTTTTAATGTCTCTAAACCAAAGTAATCATTGATATCTTTGCCGTTAATAACAATTTTTCCACTACCAGGAACTAAACGAACTCTAGCAACAGCTTTTTTTCTTCGGCCGGTTCCCCAATATTGTAATTGTTGTGCCATTATTAGCTTCCCCTCCTATCCTATTGTCGACGCAGTTCCCAAGCTTCGGGCTGCTGCGCTTGGTGAGGATGCTCCGCACCAGCGTAAACTTTTAATTTTTTAATCATTTTGCGACCTAATTTGTTCTTAGGTAACATACCTTTTACTGCTTTTTCTACTGCTCTTTCAGGTGTCTTTTCCATTATTTCAGCATACTTAATTCTCTTAAGTCCGCCTGGATATCCTGAGTATCGTTGGAATTCTTTTTGCTCTAACTTATTACCAGTTAAAACAACTTTATCTGCGTTAATTACTATTACAAAATCCCCAGTATCGATATGGGGGGTATATTCAGGTTTGTGCTTGCCGCGTAAAATAACAGCAATCTCACTGGCCACACGACCAAGAGTTTGCCCGGCAACGTCCACAACATACCACTTATGCTCAACCTCAGCTGGTTTAGCCATATAAGTACGCATGGTCGTCCCTCCTTTATTTCTTCAATTATATTTTCACTACAATTGCAACGGGGCAAGTAACAATTGCAATAAAAGACACTCCAATTATTTTAATAGAAACTTGAGCTCACGTCAAGTTTTTTTAACGATTTTTTGTTACAATTATAAATCTTTTTTATATTAGTTTTACAAAGCACCTAAAATTAGATTAGCTATTATGAACTATTTACAGTTACATTAATCAATAGCGGCATCACTTAGTCCACTGCTATATCTATTTATATTCAATATTCTTTAGGCATAATCCCTTGGCAGGGGCAGTAGTCGTGGCATTATCTCTACACTTAGAGAGGATGATATTAGGTAAATCGGTGGATTTAATTTTGCCTAAACCTACATTCACTAAGCTACCAACCATAATTCTTACCATTTTATATAAAAAACCATTGCCTTCAATTGTAAATTTCAATTTATTGTTTTCTATTACAGTCAGTTCAGCTTTAGAGACAGTGCGAACTCGATTTATGACCTTGCTACCAGCGGCACAAAAGGTTGAAAAGTCGTGTTCACCTATAAAATAGCTGCACGCCTTTTGCATTTCAGCAATATTTAGCTGTTGTGTTATATGCCAACAATATCTTAAATCTCTTATGTCTATGGCTAAGCTATTTTGAATAAGGTACTCATATTGTTTACTTTTTGCCTCATGGCGAGGGTGAAAATTTATGTCTACTTCTTCACAGTTTGTAATTAAAATATCATTGGGAAGTTCGGCATTTAAAACTAACGCAAATTTATTGGTTGGTATATTGCAGATTGTTTTAAATGTTGCCTTTTGGTCAAGGGCATGAACTCCTGCATCTGTTCTACTGCATCCTGTTATAGTGACTTTTTCCTTACATACTCGGCTTAAGTTATCTTCGATAACTTGCTGAACAGTTCTATCTTTGCTTTGCCTTTGCCAGCCACAAAAATCAGTGCCATCATAGCTTATAGATATTAATATACTTCTCATATAGCATACGATTTCAGATAGAGTATTAAGGTACATAAAGCTATCATCACTGCAAACGAAACAAAATCTATAAATCTTAGCTTTAGGATCTTCATTCGGGTTCTACCCTCTCCCCCTTGGTAACACCTTGCTTCCATAGCCATTGCCAAATCATCTGCTCTTCTAAAAGCGCTCACAAAAAGTGGCACTAAAAGTGGTATTAAGGCTTTGGCTCTTTCAACTAATTTACCTGTTTCAAAATCTGCACCTCGAGACTGCTGGGCTTTCATTATTTTTTGAGCCTCTTCTAACAAAGTTGGTATAAATCTTAAGGCTATGGTCATCATCATTGCTAGCTCATGAGCGGGTAAACCAATGCGTTTAAATGGCGATAACAATCGCTCTATACCATCAGTTAAAGCAATCGGTGATGTTGTAAGTGTTAACAGTGAAGTAAAGGTTATTAGTAGTATTAATCTGCTTGCCATTAGCAAACCAAAGTAAAGACCCTCGGAGTATATTTTAAGAGGACCAATGCTCCATAATAGCTCACCATTTTTATTAAATAAAGCATGTAGTATTACTGTTAAGCCAATTATTATAACTAAAGGCTTTAAGCCCTTTAGTATTACTTTTATACCTACCCTTGAGATTGCTATAATTGCCATTGTAAAGAGCGCAATAGTTAAGTACGAATAAAAACCCTTGGCAATAAATAGAACCACTACAAAGAAGATTGTTAGCAGTATTTTCACTCTAGGGTCAATTTTATGCACAGCTGAATTACCGGGAATATACTGTCCAATTGTAATATTATTCAGCATTGCTTTTCACCCCGATATTCTTTAGTATTATTTCCTTAGCCTCGCTAATGGTTAAAGGTAGCTGTGGTACTTTATAACCTAGCTGCTTGAGCTTGTAACACAAAAGGGTTACAGGAGGTACATCCAAGCCTAACTCTTTAAGTTCATTTATGTTTTTAAATACCTCTCTTGGTTTTCCGTCGTATACAATAGTTCCGTTATTCATTACCACCACTCTACTAGCATAAGCTGCGGCCTGCTCCATATCGTGGGTAACTAAAATAATTGTTATTTTATGCTTTTGGTGTATTTTATTTATCATTTGTAATATAGCATGTCTGGCCTTTGGGTCAAGCCCAGCAGTAGGCTCATCTAACACTAATATTTTAGGACTCATAGCTAACACTCCAGCAATTGCAACCCTTCGCATTTGCCCTCCGCTTAAATCGAAGGGTGATTCTTCAAGTAAGTCTTCACTTAATCCTACAGCTTTAAGAGAGCTTATTACAGCCTTTTCAATTTCGTTTTTACTCATACCCATGTTTGTGGGTCCAAAAGCTATATCTTTAAATACAGTTTCCTCGAATAGCTGATGCTCAGGGTACTGAAATACTATGCCAACGTCTTTTCTTATTTGGCGTCTATTTTTTTTATCACTCATAGCTAGTTGATTTACTGTAACTGAACCAGAACTTGGCAATATTAGTCCATTAAAATGCTGTATTAAGGTAGATTTACCCGAACCTGTTTGCCCAATTATGGCTACATAAGAGCCATCACTTATTTCTAAATCTATTTCTTTTAAGGCATATACTTCAAAGGGTGTTTTGGGGTTATATATACAGCTTACGTTTTTTAGTTTAATTGGCATAAGGCATTTACCATCTCTTCTATAGTTAGGATTCCTGTATTAATGTTTAAGCCGTTCTCTTTTAGGCTTACTGCTAAGGATGCTATTTGGGGCAAATCTAAACCATAATTTTTTAGCTTTCGACCTAAGCTAAATACGTTTACAGGGTTATCATCTATTTGAATTTCTCCACCAGACATCACTAAAACTCTATCTGCATTTACAACCTCATCCATATGATGGGTTATTAAAATAACGGTTATGTTTTTTTCTTTATGCAATTGTTTAATGGTCTCCATTACTTCTTTTCGTCCATTTGGATCTAACATGGCTGTTGCTTCATCTAGTATTATTACCTGCGGGGTTATTGCTAACACCCCTGCAATAGCAATACGTTGCTTTTGACCACCCGACAATAAATGGGGTGCATGCATACGGTAATTATACATACCCACTGTTTTAAGTGATTCGTTTACTCGTTCTCTTATCTCTAGTGGAGGTATGCCTAGGTTTTCAGGACCAAAAGCAACATCTTCTTCTACTATAGTTGCTACTATTTGGTTATCTGGATTTTGAAAAACCATACCAACTTTTTGCCGTATCTTTTGAGTATTTGCTTCGTCGCTAGTTTTATAACCTACTACGTTCACTTCACCGGAATCTGGCAATAGCAAAGCATTAAACATTTTAGCTAAGGTTGATTTACCAGAGCCATTTGCTCCAACTATACAAACAAATTCACCCTCATTAATTGTAAGATTTATGTTGTTAAGAACTTTGTTCTGTTCTTCTTTATCGTATTTAAAGTTAATGTTTTTACACTCTATAATT
This sequence comes from Clostridium sp. 'deep sea', assembly GCF_014931565.1. Taxonomy (NCBI): domain Bacteria; kingdom Bacillati; phylum Bacillota; class Clostridia; order Eubacteriales; family Clostridiaceae; genus Clostridium; species Clostridium sp. 'deep sea'. The sequence continues at coordinate 3,050,128 of NZ_CP063353.1, read as the reverse complement.
AAATTGCTCATTTTTTTAACCCCTATTATTTAGCTCCTAATTAAACATTATATATTATAAAGAAAATTTGTTTTGAATACAATTTTTAAATTGTTTATATTTGTGGGCAGAAGTATTAGTGTAAAAATCATTGGGAGTAAGTGTTTGACATACCGATTGCTAATGCCAATGTTCGCTGCTGGGACACATCATTCGGATTGTGGCTCTCACAACGGTGCAAAGTATCTAACCGTATCATGCAAATTGTTCCCATGTAGGGGATGGCCTTGTGTCATCCCGTATTTGTTTTTATGGAAACCCATCATAAAATCCTCGTTTTGACTAACACAGAGTATATTGAAATATATTCCGCAAAGCCTTTGGCTTGCTGGTTTTTAAGTAAGCAACGGTTTGCAAATACCAGTGTGCGACGCTGGAACATATCATTCGGATTGTGGCTCTCACCACGGTGCAAAGTATCTAACCGTATCATACAAATTGTTCCCATGTAGGGGATGGCCTTGTGTCATCCCGTATTTGTTTTTATGGAAACCCATCATAAAATCCTCGTTTTGACTAATACAGAGTATATTGAAAATCTATTCCGCAGAGCCTTTGATTGCTAATGTTTGCGTAAGCCACGGTTGCGATTGCCAGTTTTAAATACAGGACACATCATTCGGTTACAGCCTCCTACCATGGTGCAATGTATCTAACGGTTTCATACAAATTGTTCCCATGTAGGGGATGTCCTTGTGTCATCCCGTGTTTGTTTTTATGGAAATCCATCATAAAATCCTTGTTTTGACTAACACAGAGTATATTGAAATCTATTCCGCAAAGCCTTTGGCTTGCTGGTTTTTAAGTAAGCAACGGTTTGCAAATACCAGTGTTCGAGCTGGAACATATCATTCGGATTGTGGCTCTCACCACGTGCAAAGTATCTAACCGTATCATGCAAATTGTTCCCATGTAGGGGATGGCCTTGTGTCATCCCGTGTTTGTTTTTATGGAAACCCATCATAAAATCCTCGTTTTGACTAATACAGAGTATATTGAAAATCTATTCCGCAGAGCCTTTGATTGCTAATGTTTGCGTAAGCCACGGTTGCGATTGCCAGTTTTAATACAGGACACATCATTCGGTTACAGCCTCCTACCACGTTGCAAAGTAAAATTAACATAAAGCTGTAAATTTACTTAGCCTTTTTCAAGTCAAGAAATGTCCCGACTTAGTGTTTGGCTTGGTGTTTTTAGTGTGAGCTTTTAAAGATACTATCAGCTGGCTACTTGAACGACACAGAGGTCGTTCACTACACTTAAATCTTGTATCTAGTAAACATCAACCCCAAACGTCTGGCTAACCTCACAGTGGGGTCTGGCCTCAACAGGGCTACCTTTCTCTAAATCAATTAGTTAAGTTTACACTGAAAGCAATAACTTTCTTACAAGCAAGAGGCCTGACCCCTGTTGTAATTAATGTGGAAATTAGCTAACAGAATCTTATGTATTAAAAAAGTGGCTTCTCAGTATTCGTGAGTAGCCACTTATTTATTTATACTAACTCAATAATTGCTCTAGGAGCTGAGTCACCTCTACGTAAATTACCTTTAATGATACGTGTATATCCACCATTTACTTCTGCATATTTTGGAGCAATTTCCTCGAATAAACGAGAAACTACTGCTTCATCATAAATATATGCTAAGGCTTGACGGCGAGCGTGTAAATCCCCACGTTTGCCTAACGTAATCATTTTTTCTGCTATTCGACGTAATTCTTTAGCACGTGTTTCAGTCGTTTCAATACGACCGTGTCGCAAAAAGTCAGTTGTTAAATTTCTTAACATAGATCTACGATGCGATGAACGACGCCCTAGTTTACGATAGCCCATGATCACTTACCCTCCTTTTTGCTTTACTCCGAATCACGCATGCTTAAGTTTAATTCAACTAGCTTGTGTTTTACTTCGGTTAAGGACTTCTTACCTAAGTTTCGTACCTTAAGCATTTCATCTTCAGAGCGCTGTATAAGCTCTTGTACTGTATTTATGCCTGCTCGTTTTAAACAATTGTATGATCTAACAGAGAGATCAAGTTCTTCGATTGGCATTTCAAGTACACGATTCATTGTATCTTCTTCTTGCTCCACGAGAACTTCTGCGTCTCTTGCTGTATCAGACATATTGATAAACAATGCTAGGTGCTCACTCATAATGCGTGCGCCTAAACCTAAAGCTTCATCTGGAGATAATCTTCCATCTGTCCACAATTCTATTGTAAGCTTATGTTTATTAATGTCTTGCCCAACACGAGTGTTTTCTACGTTGTAACTTACACGTCTTACTGGAGAGAAAATTGAGTCAACAGGAATAACACCAATTGGTTGGTCTTCAGCTTTGTTCATAACAGCTGATACATATCCTCTGCCCATCTCAACATCTACTTCCATGAATAAACGTCCACCACGCTCAAGAGTTGCAATATGCAGGTCTGGGTTGAGTATAGTTATATCACTATCTGATGTAAAATCATTAGCTGTAACTACCCCAGGACCTTCGGCTGCAATATTGATACGTACAACGTCTTCAACTCCATGTAAATGCAAACGCAATTGTTTTAGATTCAGCATAATTTCTGTAACGTCCTCTACAACACCTTCGATTGTTGAAAACTCATGAAGCACACTATCAATACGAACTCTAGATACTGCTGCTCCGGGTAAAGAAGACAGTAATATCCTACGTAAAGAATTGCCTAATGTTGTACCATAACCTCTCTCGAGTGGTTCTATAACATAGCAAGCGTAATTTTCTTCAATATTTTCATTCACTTTGGTAATAGACGGCTTTGTCATTTCAATCACAGCATACCCTCCTGAATCACAATATGTGTTGCCTACCAATGTGAGGGTGTTAACACATTAACGTGAATAACGCTCTACAATGAGATGTTCTTCCACAGGTATGTTAATTTCTGCGCGTTCTGGCAAGCGTACTACCTTACATGCCAACTGTGCCTTGTCAACATCTAACCATTCAGGAATAGTTCTATCCTGAAGAGCCTCGGCAATATCTTTCATTATTACAGAACTTCTGCTCTTTTCACGTACGTCAATTACATCTTCAGCTTTCATACGATACGAAGGAATGTTAACCTTTTTACCATTTACTGTAAAATGTCCATGTCGTACAAGTTGTCTAGCTTGACTTCTAGAGGCGGCAAAACCAGCTCTAAATACCATATTATCTAAACGACTTTCGAGAATCTGTATTAATACTTCACCAGTAACTCCACGTACCTTAGCAGCCTCTTCATAATAAGCACGGAACTGCTTCTCTAAAACACCATATATGCGACGTGCTTTTTGTTTAGCACGAAGCTGTAAACCATAATCACTAACCTTGATTCTGCCTTTTCCATGTTGACCTGGGGCATAAGCACGTCTTTCAAAAGCGCATTTTGCTGTATAGCAACGATCACCTTTAAGATATAACTTTGTGCCTTCACGTCGACATAATCGACAAACTGGTCCTGTATATTTAGCCATTGTTAGCCTCCTTAATTACACACGGCGTCGTTTAGGTGGACGACAACCGTTGTGTGGAATGGGAGTTACATCAGCAATGGAATTAACTTCCAAGCCAGCAGCCTGCAAAGATCTAATTGCAGCCTCACGACCTGGTCCAGGGCCTTTAACGCGGACGTCTACAGTACGCATTCCATGCTCCATTGATGCCTTTGCTGCCACTTCTGCAGCTACACCTGCAGCAAATGGAGTCGATTTTCTAGAACCCTTAAAACCTTGAGCTCCAGCACTCGACCAAGACAGAGCATTACCAGATTTATCTGTTATCGTAACAATTGTATTGTTAAATGTCGATACGATATGCGCTATACCTGAGTCGACATTTTTGCGTTCGCGTCGACGTCGACGATTATTTCCTCGACTTCTTCTTGCCATAACACCCTTCCTCCTTACTTTTTACGTCGAATGCCTACAGTCTTTTTATGACCTTTACGGGTTCGAGCGTTTGTTTTTGTACGTTGTCCACGTACCGGTAAACCACGTCTATGACGTAAGCCACGGTAGCAACCAATTTCCATTAAACGCTTTACGCTCTGCGTAACATCACGCCGTAAATCACCTTCAACAACATAATTTACATCTATAAAATCACGTATTTTATTAACTTCTTCCTCAGTTAAATCACGTACGCGAGTAGAAGGATCTACTCCTGTGCTTTCTAATATATCCTCAGCACGAGATCTACCAATACCATATATATAGGTAAGACCAATTACAACCCGCTTTTCACGTGGTAGGTCAACCCCTGATATACGAGCCATTCTTACACCTCCACTTTAACCCTGGCGTTGTTTATGCTTTGGGTTTTCACATATAACCATTACCCTACCTTTACGGCGGATAATTTTGCATTTTTCACAAAACTTCTTTACCGACGGTCTTACTTTCACCGACAGCACCTCCTGTGACGTTACTACTTGTAACGATATGTTATCCGACCTTGTGTCAAATCGTAAGGCGATAATTCAATCTTTACACGGTCCCCTGTAAGAATACGAATATAATTCATTCTTATTTTACCTGAGATTGTTGCTAATACTTCATGACCGTTTTCTAGTTTTACTCTAAAACGGGCATTAGGCATAGCTTCCACTACTCTACCTTCAACTTCTATTGCTTTTTGATTAGCCATTTTACATAACCCTCCCCTGGATTCTCTCATTTAACTTCCGAAGCATCAGCGTTTTGTCAGGATTTCTGCCTGACCCTCGCGAACACATATGGTATGCTCAAAGTGAGCGCAGAGACTTCCGTCGACTGATACAACAGTCCAACCATCATCAAGTTCTTTAACACGATAGTCACCTGCAATTACCATTGGTTCGATTGCTAACGTTAGCCCAGGCTTTAGTTTTATACCTCTACCGGGTGGACCGTAATTAAGAACCTGGGGATCCTCATGCATTTCTTGACCAATACCATGCCCTGTATATTCACGTGGTACAGAGTAATTATGACTCTCTACTTCAACCTGAACGGCATGTGATATATCTGATAGACGTGCTCCGGAGGTAGCAGCCGCGATACCATCCATTAGCGCCTTTTCAGTAATCTGTAATAAATGTTTAGCTTCATCTGTAATATCGCCTACTGCAAAGGTTTTAGCGGCATCTCCATGATAACCCTTAACTTCTGCACCAACATCAATACTACAAATATCGCCTTCACGCAGTATTTTATCTCGCCTTGGTATGCCATGAACTAATTCTTCATTAACTGACGCACAAATTGCGGCGGGAAAACCTTGATACCCTTTGAAAGAGGGCCTAGCCCCTACTTTTTCCATAAAATCTGTAACGATATCGTCCAGTTCTTTTGTGGAAATTCCGGGTTTAACATTCTCTTTCATTAAGTCTAAGGCTTGTGCGACCACTTCACCAGCTTCACGCATATATGATAATTCACGTTCTGATTTAATAGTGATCACTACTATTATCCCTCCAAGACTTCACAGATTTCTTCGAAAACTTTAGCTAGGCTTTGTTCGCCATTAATGTCTCGAAGTAAGTTGCGTTTTTGGTAATAATTTAGTAATGGCTCAGTCTGCTTTTTATAAACATTAAGCCTATTAACTACTGTCTCTTCGTTATCATCTTTTCGTTGTACTAACTCATGACCACATATGTCACATAAACTATCCTTTTTAGGAGGGTTAAATAACATATGGTATACAGCTCCACACTCAAGGCAGGATCTGCGTCCGGTTAACCGAGCAACTACAACTTTATCTGATGAAGATATATTAATAACATGATCGAGTTGGCTATTCCATGATGTTAACAACTTTTCAAGCGCATCTGCCTGAGCAATTGTGCGAGGATAACCATCTAACATATAACCATTTTGGCAATCTGCTTCTGATAATCTCTCTTTTACTAAACCAATAGTTACATCATCAGGAACTAATTCTCCTCGATCCATATATAATTTAGCTTTTTGACCCATTGGTGTTTGTTCACGTAAAGCTTTACGGAACATATCTCCAGTTGATATGTGAGGTATATTATATTTTTCTGCGATACTCTTTGCTTGAGTACCTTTACCGGCCCCAGGGGGACCAACTAAAATTATTCTCATAGTTGTTTACCTCTTATTTAAGAAATCCACCATAATGGCGCATCATAAGCTGATTTTCAATCTGTTTAACAGTGTCTAACGCTACACCTACCATAATAATTAAACTAGTACCAGCAATTCCAATTTGAATATTGAAAGCACTACTTATAACTATAGGAATAATTACTAATGCACATAAGAATGTAGCACCTACAAATGTTAACCTTCCTGAAACTCGTGATAAATAATCTGTTGTTGGTTTACCAGGTCTAATACCAGGTACAAAACCACCCTGCTGCTTTAGATTATCTGAAATATCACGAGGATTAAACTGTACTGATGTATAGAAATAGGTAAATCCAAAGATGAATAACATGTAAAGTATGGTATGCAACCAACCACCCATTTGTAAAGCTTCGCCAACTTTCTTTAACCAAGCAGCCTTACTAAAAGTAGCAATAGTGGCTGGGAACATTAAGATTGATGAAGCAAAAATTACAGGGATAACACCCGCTTGGTTAATACGTAAAGGAATGTGGGTACTCTGTCCACCAACAACTTTACGACCAACTACTCTACGAGCATACTGCACTGGAATTCTTCTTTGTCCTTCTTGTATTAAGATAACTGCTGCAATCATTACTACTACACCTAAAACAATAGCAATTACAGTAAAGATACTCATTTCATTTAGCCTAACTTTACGAATCATATTCACTACAGACATAGGCAAACGTGAAATAATACCTGTGAAAATAATTAAAGAAATACCATTTCCTATTCCATGCTCTTGTATCTTTTCACCTAGCCACATTAAGAACGCTGTACCAGCAGCTAATGTTAAGGCAATGAGTAGATATGATGACCATGATTGTTTTAACAAGTAACTGCGAATACCTAATGTAACAGCTAAAGCTTGAATAAACGCTAAAATAACAGTTGCATATCTGGTATATCGCATTTGCTTTTTACGACCCTCTTGGCCACCTTCTTTAATCATTCTCTCCCAAGAAGGAATAATTAAAGTTAATAGCTGAATTACAATAGATGCCGTGATATAAGGTGTTACCGACATTGCAAATATTGTAAAGTCTTTAAGCGCACCACCTGCTACTACATCAAAAAAACCAAGTAGATTGCCTTGACTAAACAAATCTTTTAATGCCTCATTATTTACTCCAGGCACAGGTATATGAGCACCTAGCCTGAATACAAATAACATCCCTAGTGTGAATAAAAGACGTTTACGTAAATCAGGAATCTTCCAGGCATTGCGTAATGTCTTAATCACTTATATCACCTCTGCTTCTCCACCAGCAGCCTTTATAGCTTCTGTGGCAGATTTTGAGAATGCGTGAACCTTCACTGTTAACTTCTTATCAAGTTTGCCTCTGCCTAAGATTTTCACCCCATGCTTTACATTCTTGACCAAGCCACTAGATTTTAATACCTCAACATCTACAACAGTGCCATTCTCAAAGATGTTTAGTTGATCTAAATTAATAGCAGCATATTCTTTACGGAATATATTTGTAAACCCACGCTTTGGTAACAAACGTGATAGTGGCATTTGACCACCTTCAAATCCTACTGATACTCCACCACCTGAGCGTGAATTTTGACCATTCATACCGCGTCCAGCAGTTGTACCATAACCTGAACCAGGACCTCTTCCAACACGCTTTTGCTTGCCACGAGAGCCCTTAGCAGGCTTTAACTGATGTAATTTCATCGTTTACACCTCCCGCTGCTCTAGTTAATCTCTTCTACTGTAACTAAATGAGCAACCTTGTGAATCATTCCGCGAATCTGTGGTGTATCATTATGAATCACAGATTGGCGGATTTTTTTTAAACCAAGTGCTTTTACAGTATCTTTTTGTTTTTGTATATTACCAATCAGGCTACGTTTCAGCGTGATTTTTAATTGAGTTGACATATCACTACCTCCCGCTATACCTTAATGTAAACTCTCAATATCTTTATTGCGAAGTGCTGAAACTTGCTCAGCAGTTTGAAGTTCTTTCAAACCTTGCATAGTTGCATACGCAATATTAATCTTGTTAGGTGAGCCTAGAGACTTTGTTAAAATATCTCTTACACCAACTAATTCTAAGATAGCACGAGCAGCACTTCCGGCAATAACTCCTGTACCTTCAGAGGCTGGTTTTAAGAGAACTTTTCCTGCACCGTAAACACCTAATACCTGGTGAGGTATTGTGGTACCAACAAGTGGGATAGCCACCATGTTTTTACGAGCAGTATCAATTGCTTTACGTACAGCATCAGGTACACCACGAGCTTTGCCTAAGCCAACTCCTACTTTACCTTTACCATCACCAACAGCAACAATAGCGCTAAAGCTTCTAACTCTACCACCTTTTACGGTTTTAGATACAGGCTTTATCTCTATAACCTTTTCTAAAAGATCACTTTTAACTTTATCGTTTCTTCTACGTTTATTTTGGCGCTTTTCCATCTTATATCCTCCCGCTGTTAAAACTCAAGACCAGCTTCGCGCGCAGCACTTGCTAGGTTAGCTACACGACCATGGTATTTATATCCACCACGATCAAATACTACTTTGCTCACACCAAGCGCTACAGCTTTCTCGCCAATCAGTTTACCTACCATACGGGCTGCCTCTACGTTACCACCATTATTACATACAGACGCAATTTCAGGGCTTAATGTTGATACCGATAATAATGTTTTACCTACTTCATCATCGATGATTTGAGCATAGATATGTTTATTACTACGGTATACATTTAACCGTGGACGCTCAGGATTACCGAAAACGCGATTGCGTATACGATAATGGCGCTTCTTACGAAGTTTATTACGATCCGCTTTTTGTAGCATAATACACTACTCCTTTCCGTCGCCACGGATTAATTAGCCAGTCTTACCGACTTTTTGACGTACATACTCACCTTCGTAACGAATACCTTTGCCTTTATATGGCTCAGGTGCGCGTACGGAGCGAACTTCTGCCGCAAATTGGCCAACTACCTGTTTATTTATTCCTTTTACTACGATCTTTGTGTTAGATGGAACCTCAACTTCAATCCCAGCTGGTGGATCCATTTCAACTGGATGAGAGTAACCTACTGTTAAAACAAGTTTTTTACCTTGTTTAGCAGCACGATAACCAACACCTCTTAGCTCTAGTGATTTTTCGAAACCTTTTGTAACACCTTCAACCATATTAGCAATTAAGCTTCTTGTTAAACCATGTAAAGCACGGTTTTTAACTTGGTCATTAGGACGTTTAACTGAAATTATATTCTCTTCAATAACAATCTCCATATCAGGGTTAAATGTGTCTTTTAGAACACCTTTAGGTCCTTTTATTTCAAGTGTATTACCATCTTTTTTAACCTCTACACCTTTTGGTATGGTGATAGGTTTTCTTCCTATACGTGACATATCGACACCCCCCTACCAAACATAGCAAACTACTTCTCCGCCTAAGCGAAGTTCGCGTGCCTTATTGTCTGTAACTAAACCTTGAGATGTTGATATCAAAGCTATACCTAAGCCACCAAGTACTCTTGGAATTTCATTTTTACGACTGTAAATTCTTAAGCCAGGCTTAGAAATTCTTTTAATTCCGTGAATAACCTGAGTACGGTTAGGTCCATATTTTAAGGCAATACGAATAGTGCCTTGGTTGTTATTATCTAATACTTCAAAACCCTTAATATATCCTTCTTGTAACAGTAGTTCAGCTATCGCCTTCTTCATGTTTGATGCAGGAACATCAACACTATTATGAAGAGCAGAAGCTGCATTACGTATTCTAGTTAACATATCAGCAATAGGGTCAGTCATTACCATGGTAACAGCCTCCTTTTCTATGCTCCTACCAACTGGCCTTTTTCACGCCAGGGATCATACCCTGATGTGCCAGCTTACGGAAACAGATTCGGCAGATACCGAATTTACGCATATAACCACGCGGTCTACCACATATTCTACAGCGATTGTATTCCCGGGTAGTGAATTTTTGCTTACGCTTTTGCTTGGCGATCATTGATTTCTTAGCCACGAGTCTACCCCCTTATCTCTTAAACGGCATACCCATTAAGGTTAACAACTCATGAGCTTCCTCATCAGATTTCGCTGTAGTTACGATTGTAATATTCATACCTTGTACATGTTGTACTTGATCGTAACGGATTTCTGGGAATATGAGTTGCTCTTTTACACCAAGAGTATAGTTTCCTCGACCATCAAAGGCCTCAGGAGAAATACCACGAAAATCTCTTACACGTGGTAAGTTAATACTAATTAGTTTATCTAAAAAGTCATACATTCGCTTACCGCGAAGTGTAACTTTACATCCAATTGGCATACCAGCACGAAGCTTAAAGTTTGATACAGATCGTCTTGCATTGTTAACAACAGGTTTTTGACCAGTGATTGTTGCTAAATCTGCAACAGCATAGTCAATTAACTTTTTGTCTTCAACAGCTCTACCTACACCCATATTTACAGAAATCTTTTCAATCTTAGGAATTTCCATAACATTGTCGTAGTTAAACTTCTCTTGCATTGCTGGTTTAACTTCAGAAATATATTTTTCTTTTAGCCTAGACACGGATGATCCTCCTTTCCGTCATTTACTACTTATCAATCGTTTGACCGCATTTTTTGCAGTAACGTACTTTGGCACCATCTTCTAGGATTTTCATGCCTGTGCGACTAGCTTCTTTGCAGCTAGGGCAAACAAGCATAACGTTTGATACATTTAGTGGAGCTTCTCTTTCAATAATTCCACTATCTTGACCCATTTTACCTGGTCAACAATAACACGGTTCTCTGCTGGCACTTTCAACAATAACACGGTTCTCTGCTGGCATAGCTTTTAACACTTTACCAGATTTGCCCTTATCTTTGCCTGCCAAAATAAGAACTTTATCATCTTTTTTGACATGAAGTTTTTTCTGACTCATCGCTTTCCCTCCTAGCAATTAAAATACTTCGGGGGCGAGTGAAACAATTTTCATGAAATTCTTTTCTCGAATTTCACGTGCCACAGGCCCAAATATACGTGTGCCACGTGGGTTATGATTGTCGTCAAGAATAACGACTGCGTTATCGTCAAATCTAATTAGACTTCCGTCTGTTCGACTAACACCGTACTTAGTACGGACTACAACCGCCTTAACTACTTCACCTTTCTTAACAACTCCGCCGGGTGTTGCTTCCTTAACGGTAGCGACAATAATATCACCGATGCTTGCGTACCGACGTTTAGAGCCTCCAAGTACACGAATACATAATACTTCTTTAGCTCCGGAGTTATCTGCAACACGCAGTCTGCTTTCGCTTTGAATCACAGCGTGTTCCTCCCTTCAACCTACTCGGCTTTTTTAACAATGCGGACAACACGCCAACGCTTAGTTTTACTCAATGGTCGTGTTTCCATTATTTCAACTATATCACCTTGACGACAAACATTCTCAACATCATGAGCATGATACTTCTTACTACGCTTCATTTTCTTGCCGTACAAAGGATGACGGGTAATCCGTTCAACATTGACAACAACGGTTTTATCCATCTTATCGCTTAATACAACTCCCTGTCGCACCTTACGATTATTTCTTTCCATTATCGGGTCGGCCTCCCTTCAACTACTGGTTGATTCCCAGTTCACGCTCGCGCATAACAGTTTTAATACGAGCAATAGACTTTCTCACTGTGCGAATGCGCATTGGGTTTTCTAATTGCCCAACGGCTGAACGAAACCGTAAATTGAACAATTCCTCTTTTAAATCATCAAGTTTCTTTCCTAGGTCTTGATCACTTAATACGCGAATTTCATTTACTCGCATTATTCTTCACCACCCAGTTCTTCACGTTTAACAAACTTACACTTTATTGGCAACTTATGAGATGCCAATCTAATCGCTTCGCGAGCTATCTCCTCAGGAACTCCGCTTAGCTCAAACATAACTCTGTTTGGCTTAACAACAGCTACCCAGTACTCTGGAGCACCCTTACCACTACCCATACGAGTTTCAGCAGGTTTAGCTGTAACAGGTTTATGAGGGAATATATTTATCCACACTTGACCACCACGTTTTATGGATCTAGTTAAAGCTACACGAGCTGCCTCTATTTGACGACTGGTAATCCAACCAGGCTCTTGAGCTTGTAAACCATATTCACCATGTGCAACAGTGGTTCCGCCTTTGGCTTTGCCTTTCATGCGGCCGCGGTGATGTCGGCGATACTTTACGCGTTTTGGCATTAACATAATGGCGACCTCCTTTTTTGAAGCTACGGTCTTTTATTTACGAGGTAAAACCTCACCTTTATAAATCCACACTTTGATACCAAGTTGACCATATGTGGTATATGCAGTAGCCACACCGTAATCGATATCAGCGCGTAAGGTCTGTAGGGGAATACGTCCCATACGATCCCACTCACATCGAGCTATTTCTGCACCATTTAATCTTCCAGAAATCATAACCTTAATTCCTTGAGCATTAGCACGCATAGCTCTAGTCATAACTTGACGCATTGCTCTTCTATAAGTAATGCGACGCTCAAGCTGACTAGCAATATTCTCTGCTACTAAAGCGGCATCTATTTCTGGTTTTTTAATTTCTACAACATTTATGAAAATCTGCTTACCAGTCATTTTGGTTAACTGCGCGCGAAGAGCATCTACTCCTGCACCATTTTTACCAATAATCATTCCTGGCTTAGCTGTATTTAGAGAAAGTCTAATAATATTAGCTGTTCTCTCAATTATTACTTTTGCAATTCCAGCATCGTAAAATGACTTCTTAACAAATTTACGAATTTTATCATCTTCTACTAAATAGTTAGCAAAGTCTTTTTCTGCATACCATTTAGAATCCCAATCACGAATAATGCCTATGCGTAATCCGTTTGGATTTACTTTTTGACCCAATTTTTTGCCCCTCCTTATGAACGCTCTTTAACTACCACTGTGATGTGGCTGGTTCTCTTTAGTATCGGATAGGCGCGTCCTTGAGCTCGTGCTTTAAATCTTTTTAATACCGGACCACCATCAACGAACGCCTCAGCAATATATAGGCTGTCTTTGTTCATTTCAAAGTTGTGCTCAGCGTTTGATGCTGCAGAGGCAACCACTTTATAAATGATGTCGGCAGATTTACGACGAGTAAAGCGTAGAACGGCCAGGGCTTCGGCAACATCTTTGCCACGAATTTCATCGATAACTTGACGCGCTTTTCGTGGAGTAACGCGCACGAAACGTGCTTTAGCTTTTGCTTCCATGCTGCTATACCTCCCTGATTTATCTTACCGAACTGCTACGGCCGCTTTTATCATCATGGCCGCGGTATGTTCTAGTTGGTGCAAATTCACCTAATTTGTGACCAACCATATCTTCGGTAACGTATACAGGTACATGTTTACGACCATCGTGAACTGCAATTGTATGTCCAACCATTTGTGGAAAAATTGTTGAAGCTCTTGACCAAGTCTTAAGTACCTTTTTCTCGTTCTTTTCATTCATATCTTCAATGCGTTTAAGCAATTTAACATCTACAAAGGGCCCTTTTTTGGTAGAACGACTCACCTTGTGGCCTCCTTTCCTTGTGAAGCAAAATTATTTATCATGCCTACGTCGCACAATATATTTATCGCTTTGCTTACGCTTACGTGTTTTAGCGCCAAGCGCTGGTTTACCCCATGGTGTCATTGGTGATTTACGTCCGATAGGAGCGCGACCTTCACCACCACCGTGTGGGTGATCTACTGGGTTCATTACACTACCACGTACTGTTGGGCGTTTACCTAACCAACGATTACGTCCAGCTTTACCAATAGATATTATCTCATGCTCTACATTACCAACCTGACCAATAGTTGCTCTACACTCTAAGTGAATTAAGCGAACTTCGCCACTTGGAAGACGAATATGAGCGTAACTTCCTTCTTTAGCCATAACCTGCGCAGATGAACCAGCAGATCTTACTAATTGGCCGCCTTTTCCAGGCTTTAACTCTAGGTTATGAACAACTGTACCTAATGGTATATCCTTAAGCTTTAAAGAGTTTCCTGGTATAATGTCTGCTTTAGGGCCAGACATAACCATTTGACCAACTTCTAAACCTACAGGTGCAATAATATATCGCTTTTCTCCATCAACATAGTGTAATAACGCAATTCGAGCTGAACGATTTGGATCATATTCAATATGAGCAACTCTTGCAGGAATATCGTCTTTACTACGCTTAAAGTCAATTATTCTATAACGGCGCTTATGTCCACCACCACGGTGACGTACTGTAACACGACCTTTATTGTTTCTGCCACCAGTCTTCTTTAGTGTAACTGTTAAAGACTTCTCCGGTGCTGTTCGTGTAATTTCTTCAAAAGTTGAAACCGTCATAGTACGACGACCTGGAGAGGTTGGCTTAAACTTTTTAAGTGCCACGGTAGTTTCCCTCCTTTATCTAAGAGGCTTATACGCCTTCAAAAATCTCAATAGTTTTACTGTCTGGGGTTAATGTAACAATTGCTTTTTTCCAGTCAGCTCTGCGGCCAACGTGAACGCCCATGCGCTTTTTCTTACCTTGCATGTTCATTGTGTTTACGCTTGCTACTTTAACGCCAAAGACTTCTTCTATTGCATTCTTAATTTGAATTTTATTAGCGTTCTTTGCCACTTGAAATGTGTATTTGTTTTCTTCCATTAACTCAGATGTGCGCTCAGTTACGATAGGTTTAATTATAATGTCGCGTACATGCATTATGCGAACACCTCCTCAACCTTCTGAACTGCTTCTTTTGTCATAACTAGTGAATCACAGTTTAATACCTGGTAAACATTCACCATTGAAGCTGCCGCTGTGTAAACACTAGGAATATTACGAGCTGATAATACTACATTCTCATGGCCAATTGGAGTTACCACTAATACTTTTTTACCAGCCTTAATGTTTTGTAAAACTCCAACCATTTCTTTTGTTTTTGGCTTATCAAATTGTAGTTCATCTACAACGATTAACTCGCCAGCTGCTACTTTAGCAGATAAAGCTGAACGAATTGCTTGACGTCTGGCTTTTTTGTTCATCTTCTTAGTGTAATCGCGTGGAGTTGGTCCGAATACAGTACCACCACCGGTCCAATGTGGAGCACGGATAGTACCGATACGGGCACGACCTGTTCCCTTTTGTCTCCAAGGTTTACGGCCGCCTCCCCTTACTTCACCGCGTGTTTTTACACTTGCAGTGCCACGACGCTGTGCTGCCAAATACATAACAACAGCTTGATGCATTAAACTTTGATTTACTTCTGCGCCAAATACAGCTTCTGTTAAATCAACATTGCCGATTTGGTCCCCTTTAGTATTGTATAAAGCCACTGCA
The DNA here is from genome assembly GCF_014931565.1 of Clostridium sp. 'deep sea'. Lineage (NCBI taxonomy): Bacteria > Bacillati > Bacillota > Clostridia > Eubacteriales > Clostridiaceae > Clostridium > Clostridium sp. 'deep sea'. The sequence continues at coordinate 3,034,620 of NZ_CP063353.1, read as the reverse complement.
GGCATTTGCTACGCCTCCTTCCTGTACACCAACAGGTTAAACAAGGCTTTTAACCGCGTTACGGATGCATACCTTAGCACCGCGTGGACCCGGAACTGCCCCTTTAACTAAGATAAGGTTTTTATCGATATCAACACGAACGATAGTTAAGTTTTGAGTAGTGATACGCTCTCCGCCCATGCGGCCAGCCATCTTTTTACCCTTCATAACATGACTAATTCCAGCTGAAGCTCCTAATGAACCTACTCCGCGGTGGTACTTAGAACCATGTGACATAGGTCCTCTTGAGAAACCATGACGCTTAATTGGTCCTTGGTAACCCTTACCTTTAGAAGTAGCTGTTACATCAATAAAATCTCCCGAACTGAAAATGTCAGCTTTCACTTCGCTACCAACTTCGTAACCTTTGATATCATCCAATCGAAATTCTGTCAGATGACGCTTAGGCTTAACTCCAGCTTTTGCAAAATGACCTTTTAATGGTTTGTTAGTTTTGCGTTCTGGCATATCAATGAAACCTACTTGAATGGCGTCATAGCCATCATTCTCAACTGTTTTCACTTGAGTGACAACACATGGACCAGCCTGAATAACTGTTACTGGAACTAAGCTGCCATCTTCAGTAAACACTTGGGTCATGCCTATCTTTTTTCCAAGAATAGCTTTTTTCATTGCACTGGCACCTCCCGTCTATCCTTTACAATTTTATCTCAATGTCTACACCAGCTGGTAAGTCAAGGCGCATTAAAGCGTCAACTGTTTGTGGTGTAGGCTCGATAATATCTATTAGTCTCTTGTGTGTGCGCATTTCAAACTGCTCACGACTGTCTTTACTCTTAAATGTTGATCTTAAGATTGTAAATAGGTGTCTCTCTGTCGGTAGTGGTACTGGACCAGAAACCGAAGCACCAGTTCTTGTTGCAGTATCAACAATTTTAGTTGCAGATGCATCTAACACTGTGTGATCAAATGCTTTTAAACGAATACGAATAACTTGTTTAGGCATTTTTCTCCTCCTTGTCCTTAAGTGGGACTATGCTCCACAGAAATTCCCCACAAATAAAGGGTGGCAACCTTCTGCTTCATAGCATTTAGGTTAATATGACTCAAATTTGAGCCTTAGTAGAGTTATTACTACTCAATAATAGAAGTAACAATTCCAGCACCAACAGTTCTTCCACCCTCACGGATAGCAAAACTTGTACCTTGCTCAATAGCGATTGGTGTGATTAATTTAATTGTCATTTGTACGTTATCTCCAGGCATAACCATTTCTACGCCTTCTGGCAATTCAATAATACCTGTAACGTCTGTTGTACTAAAGAAAAACTGTGGACGGTATCCTGCGAAGAATGGCTTATGACGTCCGCCCTCTTCTTTTTTTAATACGTATACCTCTCCGTTAAAATGAGTATGAGGATTAATACTACCTGGTTTAGCTAATACTTGACCACGCTCAATCTCAGTACGACCAATACCACGTAATAAACAACCTACGTTGTCTCCAGCCATACCTTCGTCCATTAATTTACGGAACATTTCAACACCTGTACAGGTTGTTTTGCGAGGCTGATCCATCATACCTACGATTTCTACTTCATCACCTACGTGAACAATTCCACGTTCGATTCTGCCTGTAGCTACTGTACCACGACCTGTAATTGAGAATACATCCTCAATTGGCATTAAGAATGGCTTATCTACAGCACGCTCTGGCAATGGAATGTAGGCATCTACTTCATCCATTAATTTTAGAATTTGACCACACCACTCACAGTCACGACTTCCACAACCACATTCTAAAGCCTTTAAGGCTGATCCTGCTACGAATGGAGTGTCATCTCCTGGGAATTTGTATTGGTCTAATAATTCACGTACTTCCATTTCTACTAATTCAATAAGCTCTTCATCATCTACCATGTCTGCCTTATTCATAAATACTACGATATAAGGTACGTTTACTTGGTGACTTAAAAGAATGTGCTCACGTGTTTGAGGCATTGGGCCATCAGCAGCTGATACTACTAAAATAGCTCCATCCATTTGGGCTGCACCTGTGATCATGTTTTTAACATAGTCAGCATGGCCTGGGCAGTCTACGTGGGCGTAATGCCTGTCAGCTGTTTCATATTCAACGTGAGCTGTGTTAATTGTAATACCGCGTTCTCTCTCTTCTGGAGCCTTATCGATATCTTCAAATTTAACTTCTTCTGAAGTTCCAGCTGCTGCTAAAACTTTTGTAATTGCAGCTGTTAAAGTTGTTTTACCGTGGTCAATGTGACCAATTGTTCCGATATTAACGTGTGGTTTATTACGTTCAAACTTCTGTTTAGCCATTATCGTGACCTCCTGAGATATTTTTCATCAAATATGTTTGATAATTTTTTCAGCTACTTGGGTTGGCACTGGATCATACTGAGCAAACTCCATACTATAAGATCCGCGTCCTTGTGTGCGTGATCGCATGTCTGTGGCATAACCAAACATACATGCTAAAGGCACCATTGCATTCACTACTCTTGCGCCTGAGCGTTCGTCCATTCCTTCAATTCGACCACGTCTAGAGTTAATATCTCCAATGACGTCACCTAGATACTCTTCAGGAACCACTACTTCAACTTTCATAATTGGCTCAAGCAACTGTGAGTGAGCTTTATGCAATGCATCTTTAATAGCCATAGAACCAGCAACTTTAAAGGCAATCTCAGATGAATCCACCTCATGATAGCTACCATCTATTAATGTTACCTTTACTCCGCTTACTGGATATCCTGCTATACTTCCGTTAACCATTGCGTCTTGAATACCTTGATCAACTGCTGCCCAGTATTCTCGTGGTATTGCTCCACCTACAATTTTAGACTCAAATTCATAACCAACATAACCTTCAATTGGCTCAACATCAATAACTACATGACCATATTGACCACGACCACCACTTTGACGAGCAAACTTTGCTTCAGCCCTTGCTGGCTTCATAATAGTCTCTCTATAAGCTACCTGTGGTTTACCAATACTAGCCTTTACACCAAACTCTCTTAATAAACGATCTGCAATAATTTCTAAGTGCAACTCACCCATACCCGAGATAATTGTTTGGCCTGTATCATGGTTTGTATAGGCCTTAAATGTTGGATCTTCTTCAGATAACCTAACAAGTGCTGCTGTCAACTTGTCTTCATCATTTCGTGTTTTAGGCTCAATTGCCTGCTCAATTACAGGCTCAGGAAACTCCATTGACTCTAAAATAACTGGATTATCTTCCACACAAAGGGTATCACCCGTTGCTGTATTTTTAAGTCCTACTATAGCAATTATGTCTCCAGCTGTTACCTTACTTATCTCTTCACGGCGATTAGCATGCATTCTTAAAATTCTTCCTACACGCTCACGCTTTCCTTTGGTAGAGTTATAGACATAAGAACCTGACTCCAACACACCTGAGTAAACTCGACAAAAGGCTAGTTTACCTACATAGTTGTCAGCCATTATTTTAAACGCCAATGCTGCAAAAGGTTCATCATTATCTGCTTTGCGAACAACCTCTTCACCACTATCTGGAGATGTACCAGTTACAGGTATTACTTCCAGCGGAGAAGGTAAATAATCTACAATAGCGTCTAGGATTAACTGTACACCTTTGTTTTTATAAGATGAACCGCAAAAAACTGGTACGATCTTGCTAGCTAAAGTCACCTTGCGAATTATATCTTTAAGAACTTCTTCAGAAACTTCTTCACCCTCGAGATAAGTCATCATTAGCTCATCATCGAACTCAGCTACAGCTTCGATCATCTCGATTCTTCTTATTTCTGCTTCATCTTTGTATTCTTCAGGTATGCTGATTACTTCAATTTCTTTACCAAGATCATCTTTATAAGAAATCATCTTGTTAGCTACCAAATCAATAATACCAGAGAAACTGTCCTCAGCACCTATTGGCATCTGTAAAGGCACTGCATTAGCGCTTAGTCGGTCTCGCATCATTTCTACTACATTGTAGAAATCGGCTCCTAGTGTATCCATCTTATTTACATAAGCTATTATTGGAACATTATATCTAGTTGCCTGTCGCCATACCGTCTCTGATTGAGGCTCTACTCCGCCTTTAGCACAAAAAACAGCTACGGAGCCATCTAGTACGCGCAACGAACGTTCTACCTCTACAGTAAAATCCACGTGTCCGGGTGTATCAATAATATTTACTGTTTTCCCTTTCCAATGACAAGTAGTTGCAGCAGAAGTTATGGTAATTCCTCTTTCCTGCTCTTGAACCATCCAGTCCATAGTAGCAGAACCTTCATGCACTTCCCCTAATCTATGAACGCGTCCAGTATAAAACAAAATACGTTCAGTTGTAGTAGTTTTGCCAGCATCAATGTGAGCCATAATTCCAATATTTCGAACATTATTTAGTGCATTACTTGCAGACATACAGAAGCCCCCTTTCTCTTAATATTTATTTATGTTTAATTTATACTACCAACGGTAGTGTGCGAAAGCTCTATTTGCTTCTGCCATACGGTGAGTATCTTCTCTCTTCTTAATAGCGCCACCTTGGTTATTAGAGGCATCTAAGATTTCACCTGACAAACGCTCGACCATGGTTCTTTCACCACGCGACCGGGCGTACGATACTAACCAACGAATAGAAAGCATTAACTGACGGCGAGAACTAACTTCTGTTGGTACCTGATAAGTAGCACCACCAACACGACGAGATTTTACCTCTAGAATTGGAGAAACGTTCTTGATTGCTGTCTCAAATACTTCTAAAGCAGGTTTTCCGCTTTTTTGCTCTACTATTTCCATAGCACCATAAAAAATGCGTTGAGCAACACCACGTTTACCATCAAGCATTAATTTATTTATAAAACGTGTCACCAATTTGCTCTTATAAATTGGATCTGGTAATACATCGCGTTTTGGAACGGGACCTTTACGGGGCATTTTGCAACCTCCTTTACGATAGACTACACAATTAATCTTTTACTTAGGGCGTCTAGCACCGTATTTAGAACGGCTTTGCTTACGTCCTTCAACACCAGCTGTGTCAAGAGTACCTCTTACGATGTGAAAACGTACACCAGGTAAATCTTTAACACGACCACCACGCACTAAAACTACTGAGTGCTCCTGTAAATTGTGACCAATTCCAGGGATGTAAGCTGTAACCTCTTCACCATTAGTTAACCTTACCCTAGCAATTTTACGAATCGCTGAGTTTGGTTTTTTTGGATTCATAGTACGGACCTGAACACACATTCCCCTACGTTGTGGAGAACCACCTAACTTACGAGAAGCAGACTTCTTCTTTGAAGTATGACGTCCTTTACGTACTAATTGATTAATGGTCGGCATCATTGCACCTCCCTCGGTTGTACCGAATTTCTTTTTAGCAATAGAATATGACCGCGCGGCAACGTCACCCGGTCAAAAAGCCACATTTTCAATGTGACTACAAGCAGCGTAAATACATTGTAGTATTTTACAGACTCGCTCATTTTAACACTATAATAACGTTATGTCAACAATATTTTTAAGAATTTTTTGTTAAGTACAGTAACAGACGTACAAGCATTAGTAAGAATGAAAAAATGCAGTGTTTTTAGCTGTTTGATACTTAAAATTATTATCTTAGTATTTATTTTTGCCTTTTGGGTGTGATTTTACTCATAGATGATGATATGAGTAGTAATTAAACCCCTCACCCCTAGGCTTTTTGCATACTCGGCTAGTTTAACAGGTTAGGTTTAGATAGTCAACAGTTTTTTTTAGTTTGTAGTTTTTTCCACCGATTGAACAAAGTTGACGTTTTATCAAATTCATTTTTAAATATCGTGTGCCTTAATTCCTAGCGCTTTGATTGTAACAGGGGTCAGGCCTCTTGCTGATTGAGACTTATTGCTTTCAGTTCTATGTTAACTAAATAATTAAGCCATAGTTAGTCATGTTGAGGCCAGACCCCACCGTGAGGCTAGCTAGGCGTTTTTGTTGGAGGTTTTTTACTAATTTGACGTTTTATCAAATTCTTTTTTAATTATCGTGTCCCTTAATTCCTAACGCTTTGATTGTAACAGGGGTCAGGCCTCTTGCTGGTATGAAACTTATTGCTTTCAGTTCTATGTTAACTAAATAATTAATTCATAGTTAGTCATGTTGAGGCCAGACCCCACCGTGAGGTTAGCCACACGTTTTTGTTGGAGGTTTTCTACTAAGTAGACGTTTTATCAAATTCTTTTTTAATTATCGTGTGCCTTAATTCCTAACGCTTTGATTGTAACAGGGGTCAGGCCTCTTGCTGATTGAGACTTATTGCTTTCAGTTCTATGTTAACTAAATAATTAATTCATAGTTAATCATGTTGAGGCCAGACCCCACCATGAGGTTAACCAGACGTTTTTGTTGGAGGTTTTCTACTAAGTAGACGTTTTATCAAATTCTTTTTTAATTATCGTGTGCCTTAATTCCTAACGCTTTGATTGTAACAGGGGTCAGGCCTCTTGCTGGTATGAAACTTATTGCTTTCAGTTCTATGTTAACTAAATAATTAATTCATAGTTAGTCATGTTGAGGCCAGACCCCACTGTCAGGTTAGCCAGGCGTTTAGTTGAAGAATTTTTTTGGTAGATTTATGTTATAACAGACACAGGCGAACACAAGGTTCGCCCTACGAAAGTCGTTTTTTACATAATACACAGGATTCGTCCATAGAAAAGGTTTAGCCGTGAGTCTATGTTGTTACCTTTAAATAGTAAAAAAATGCCTTACAGAGCGAATTTAAAGGCATACCGTTACTACATTTTGTTACATATATGTAATTTATTTTAAATTATATCATTTGCAGTATTTTACTTGGCTATAAGTACTGTCTATCGAAAAAGCTCACCCTATTAGGTAAGCTTTTTGACTTTATAGATTTTAGGGTTATTTAATAGGCACATGAAAATACATGTCTTTTTTACCGGTCTCTTCAAAATCATAATTACTACTAATTATTAATCCTTCTTTAGGTAGAACTTCTTTATATATATGTTGAACTATATTATCGTAATTAGGATACTCATTATAGTTCTCAATTTTGAATATTGCATATTTATTAGCAGGGATTTTTATTAGATCCATTCCAGCCGGAACGCATGAATCATCTGCCACTTTAACTGCTGCATAATAGGTAAACTTGCCATTGGTATTTATCTCTGCTGTCCAAGTATCATATCCATAGTGAATATCCACATCAACTCTATTTCTTATTTCTCCAATTCTGGCTACGAAGTTATCCCAAAGTTTTCCTATTTCATTTGAGTTATTCCCGTAGTACTTCATACCAACTAACATAAAACCCTTTTTCTCTCCAATTGTATAGTTCATACTATCGTCTCACTTTCTTAAGATTATATCTTAATTATGTAGGAGTAATACTGACAGCAGTATGTCATGGTTAACAGTTTTTACTTAGTCCCTTATTTAGTCTATCTTTATATTCTATTTTAAGGTGAGATGGCTCTATTATCTCAACATATGGGGTTAGTGAAAGTATAGTTGCAAATAACCATTCATCCAGTTTTGCATTTATGTTTATTAGTATATAGTCCTCTCGTATATCACAGGTATGGTATTTGAATATTTCAGCAACCCTACCAAGCAGGTTTATGTCAACCTTTAGAATGATGCTTTCTAAATCACTATTTCCTTCACCACTTGTCTGCCAAGGTTTCACCTCAGGCAGTTCAATTTTATTAAATTTCTCTTTCAAGACTTCAACTGAGATAATTCTATTGAGCTTAAATAATCTAAAGTCTTTTCGTAGTTCACAATACGCGTATACATACCATTTTGTAGTAGTCATAAGCAGTGTGTATGGATTAATTATTCTATGAGTCTCCTTAAAATTAACATCATAGTATTTAATGTGTACCTTATTCAATGAATCCCTAGCTGAAGACAGGCATTTAAGGTTTTCTTTAAAGAACTCATCACTGATTAAGGGGTTTAATTGAATAACCAGCTTTTCATCGTCTTCAATACTATTTGTAAGTTGGATTTTATTGTAAATAGAACTGATTTCTTTTGATGCACCAATGTTACTGAGGTCTTCTAAGAATTTTATAAGTATATTTGCTTCATTTTTGCTGAGAAAGCTTTTATCAAGTCTATAGTTATCAAGCAGTGCATAACCACCATTTTTTCCAACATCACCGTACAGCGGAATTCCAGCCATATTAAGTGTCTCCATATCTCTATGAATAGTTCTTACAGATACCTCATAATAATCTGCCAATTGTTTAGCAGTAATCTTTTTTTTGTTTATTAGTTGCATAAGAATTCCTAGAAGTCTATCTATTTTCATTATTTCACCTCTTTTTATAGTATACCATGTAAGGCTGATTCAATCAGAAAGTATAACATTGTTGGTGGCAGTTATATTTCGTTGGACTTTTAGTCGGGACATTTCTTGAGGCATTAACTTACGCGTCTTTACAACTTATTGTTTCATTTAACTTTACACAGTGGTAGGAGCTATAAACCGAATGATGTGTCCCAGTGGCAAACATTGGCATTAGCAACCGCTGATTACCTTAAAAATTAGCAAGCCATAAGGCTTGCGGAGTAGAGTTTTGATTGAGCAGTGATATGTTAAGCAAGTATAACCAAAACCTTCTTAATGCCTAACGGTTTAATTATAACAGGGGTCAGGCCTCTTGCTGGTAAGAAAGTCACTGCTTTTAGATTTATATTATACAAAGAATACAGATATTGCTTATTATGTTGAGGCCAGACCCCACTGGGTGGTTTACCAAACGTTTTGAATGGGAGGTTTTTTGTAGGTTTAACACCTAACACAGAATGGCACAAAGCCATCCCCTACGTTAATTATTATGAAAAGTACATACTAAAAAAGACTCACTCTTACGAGTGAGCCTTTTAATTATTTTAGTTTTCTTCAAGAGATACTGCTATAGCATCATCTTCAACTTCTAGTATATCTTCTTCGATATTACTTACTACTAAATCGCGGTACTTAGCTAAGCCTGTTCCGGCTGGTATTAGCTTACCGATTATTACGTTTTCTTTTAGACCTAATAATGGATCACGTTTACCTTTTATAGCTGCGTCTGTAAGAACTCTTGTTGTTTCTTGGAATGAAGCAGCTGATAAGAATGAATCGGTAGCTAATGATGCTTTAGTAATACCTAGCAACACAGGTCTTGCGGTTGCTGGCAAGCCACCTTTCATTAAAGCCTCTTCATTTGCATCCTCAAAAGCAAAGATATCTACTAAACTACCAGGAAGCAATCTTGAATCACAGGCCTCTTCGACTTTAACTTTACGTAACATTTGACGTACAATAACCTCAATATGTTTATCATTAATGTCTACACCCTGCATTCTATATACTTTTTGCACCTCACTTAATAGATAAAGCTGAACAGCTCTTAAACCACTAATATCTAATAATTCATGTGGATTAATTGAACCCTCTGTTAATGGCTGACCTGCTTCGACCTCTACATTTTCTTTAACTTTTAAGCGCATACTATATGGAACTTTATAACTTTGAGCCTCACCCTCTTCTGTTATTACAGAAATTAAACGATGCTCACGTTCTTCTTCTATATGAATTCTACCATCAACTTCAGTTATTATTGCTTGACCCTTTGGATTACGGGCTTCAAATAATTCTTCTACACGTGGCAAACCTTGGGTAATATCATTACCAGCTACACCACCAGTATGGAATGTACGCATTGTTAACTGAGTACCAGGCTCACCAATTGATTGAGCAGCCACAGTACCAATAGCCTCACCAACTGTTACATGGTTACCTGTAGCCATATCACGACCATAACACTTAGCACACACACCCTGCTTACTACGGCAGTTTAGTACAGTTCTAATATATACGCCATGAATCAAGCGACTTGTTAATTTATCTCCAGCAGATACTTCATCGTTATTTTTTACTAAAACTTCGTGATCTGGTGAAATATATCTTATTTCAGTACCACCGTCACCTTTAATTTCTAATCTATCTGCTTTAACTTTAATTTTTCCTGATATAGGAGCTTTGATGATACCAAATGTTTGAATTAACTCTGCATCTGCGTAGCTAACCATTTCATTCTCATCAACAATAATCTTTTCATTATCGTTAAGCTCTCCTGTAATAGGATCAACATAAACTGGATAACAAATATCTTCAGCAGCTGTTCTACCTTGAATACGCTCACTTATAGGAACAATTACGGTAGAGTCACTGTATATATCCTCAGTATAAGTTCCACTAGTTGTATTACAGTCTATATCTCTTACAATTACATCTTGAGACACATCTACTAAACGTCTGGTTAAATAACCTGAGTCAGCTGTTCGTAAAGCTGTATCTGCAAGACCTTTACGTGTTCCGTGGGTTGATGTGAAATACTCTAATACATCTAGTCCCTCTCGGAAGTTGGCTTTTATTGGCAACTCAATTTCTCGGCCGGATGGGTCTGCCATTAGCCCACGCATTCCGCCCATCTGAGTTAACTGAGATATGTTACCCCTCGCACCTGAGACATGCATAATACCTAAAGTATTAAACTCAGGTATAGCGCTCTGTAAAGCCTTAGTAACATCAGCTTTTACACCATGCCATATTTCTATAATACGCTTATAACGTTCTTCTTCACTTAAAAGACCACGTCTAAAAGCACGTTTAATTCTTTCTACTTCAATATCGGCTTTCTCAATAATCTCGTGTTTTTCTTTAGGTATAATAATATCATTAACACCAATTGAAATCCCAGATAACGTTGAGTTCTGAAAACCTAAACGTTTTAAATCATCAAGAACACCAGCTGTAATAGTATTACCATGACATCTGTAACACTGGTCTACTATTTTACCTAGTTGCTTTTTGGCAACCTTAAAGTTTATTTCTGGTAAACATTCATTACTCGGAATACTACGGTCTACAAATCCTAAATCCTGAGGAATAAACTCATTAAGAATTAAGCGCCCAATAGTTGTATCCACTAACTGACGTTTTCCGTTTGCTTTTAAATAAACTTTAATACCAGCCTGTAAACCAATATTATTTGTTTGGTAAGCCATTAAGGCTTCTTCATATGAACTAAAGATTTTACCCTCGCCTAAATCACCAGGTCTTAACATAGTCATAAAGTAGATACCCAATACCATGTCTTTGGCTGGTACGGACTCAGGGCTACCATCCTTAGGGTTTAATAAGTTATGGGCTGATAATAGAAGTATTCTACACTCAGCTTGTGCTTCAGCAGATAATGGTACATGTACAGCCATTTGGTCACCATCAAAGTCAGCATTATAACCAGAACACACTAGTGGATGTACTTGTATGGCTTTTCCTTCAACCAACTTTGGCTCAAAGGCCTGGATACCTAATCTGTGTAAAGTAGGTGCACGGTTTAACAGCACAGGGTGATCTTTAATAACATACTCCAATACATCCCATACCTCATCATGCATCCGCTCTACTTTCTTTTTAGCTGATTTAATATTTGTGGCACTGCCATTTTCAACAAGCTCTTTCATTACAAAAGGCTTAAATAGCTCAAGAGCCATTTCTTTAGGTAGCCCGCACTGATACAACTTTAGCTCAGGACCAACTACAATAACTGAACGACCAGAGTAGTCAACACGCTTACCAAGTAGGTTTTGACGGAAACGACCCTGTTTACCTTTAAGCATATCACTTAAAGACTTTAGAGCACGGTTTCCGGGACCTGTAACAGGTCTTCCTCGACGACCGTTATCGATTAAAGCATCTACAGCCTCTTGTAACATACGTTTTTCGTTACGTACAATTATGTCTGGAGCACCTAAATCTAATAATCTCTTTAAACGGTTGTTTCGGTTAATTACTCTTCTATATAAATCGTTTAAATCGCATGTAGCGAATCTACCACCATCTAATTGAACCATTGGTCTTAAGTCAGGCGGTATAACAGGAATTACATCTAATATCATCCACTCAGGATTATTGCCAGATTTTGAGAAGGCATCGATAATCTCCAGTCTTCTCATGGCTCGTTTTTTTCTTTGGCCTGAGGTATCGGCTATTTCTTGTCTCAAAGCGGTAGCTTCTTTGCCTAGCTCCACTTCACTCAATAATACTTTAATAGCCTCTGCACCCATGCCAACAGTAAATGCTTGACCATATTTATCTCTGGCTTCGCGATATTCTACTTCGGTTAATACTTGTTTTTTTGTCAACGCTGTATCACCAGCATCTAGTACAACATATGAAGCAAAATACAGCACTTTTTCGAGCAAACGTGGAGACATACCTAATACATATCCTATACGACTAGGAACCCCTTTAAAGTACCAAATATGCGATACTGGAGCTGCTAACTCAATATGTCCCATTCGTTCACGGCGCACTCGTGATCTTGTAACTTCAACGCCACAGCGATCACATACTACACCTTTATATCTAATTCTCTTATATTTTCCACAATGACATTCCCAGTCTTTTTGTGGTCCAAATATACGCTCACAAAACAAACCATCACGTTCCGGCTTAAGGGTTCGGTAATTTATTGTTTCAGGCTTCTTTACTTCACCTTTTGACCAAGATCGAATCTTCTCTGGAGAAGCTAATCCTATTAACATTGCATCAAATTTGTTGTGGTCTATCAAAAGGGGCACGCTCCCTTCAATTTTTTAGATACTAATTCATCCATATTTTAGTTTAGATCATCTCGTGGTCTAATTAATTCACTAAGTTTGGCAATTCGCTCTTCAAGAGTCATTTCTTTATCTTCAACTTCACTTTCAGCACTTGCTATAGCAATAGCCTCTGATTCTGCTTCATCTTCATTAGAATATGCTTCACTTTCATCATTCTCAGCTTCATAATCTTGTGGATCCTGTTCTTGAGTTTTAGGCTCTGGAGTAGGAACATTCTTTAGCTCGTTTTCAATCTCTACATCATTGTTGGCATTATCTTCGAACTCTGCTTCTACCACATCTTCACCTGAAGTAATTCTAACGTCTAAACCTAAGCTTTGCATTTCTTTTATTAGTACCTTAAACGATTCGGGTATTCCAGGCTCAGGTATGTTTTCGCCTTTTACAATTGCCTCATAGGTTTTAACACGACCTACAACGTCATCTGACTTAACAGTTAACATTTCCTGCAAGGTGTAAGCCGCACCATAAGCCTCTAATGCCCATACTTCCATCTCACCAAAACGCTGTCCACCGAACTGCGCTTTACCACCTAGTGGTTGTTGGGTTACTAAAGAGTAAGGACCAGTTGAACGCGCGTGAATTTTATCGTCTACTAAATGGAATAACTTAAGCATATAAATGTATCCCACAGTTACTTCATTTTGGAATCTTTCACCAGTACGACCATCATAAAGTACTGTTTTACCTTTTTCGGGTAAGCCAGCTCTTTTAAGCCATTCTCTAATTTGATCTTCTGTAGCACCATCAAAAACTGGAGTTGCTATATGCACACCTAACTCACTGGCTGCCCAGCCTAAGTGGGTCTCAAAGAGCTGACCAATATTCATACGAGAAGGAATTCCTAGTGGTGTTAACACTATGTCAAGTGGTCTTCCATCTGGTAAGAATGGCATATCTTCTTCTGGTACAATACGTGCAACAATACCTTTATTACCATGGCGTCCAGCCATTTTGTCACCAACAGAGATTTTACGCTTTTGAGCAACGTATACTCTAACTAGTTGGTCTACCCCTGGTGGCAGTTCATCACCGTTCTCACGGGTAAATACGTTAACATCAACAACCATACCCTCAGCACCATTAGGTACTCGAGTAGAGGTATCTCTTACTTCACGAGCTTTTTCACCAAAAATGGCTCTTAACAAACGCTCTTCAGCAGTTAACTCTGTTTCTCCTTTAGGAGTAACCTTACCTACTAAAATATCTCCAGACTTAACTTCCGCACCAATCCTAACTATTCCACGTTCGTCAAGATCTTTTAAGGCATCTTCACCTACGTTAGGAATGTCTCGAGTAATTTCCTCTGGACCTAGCTTAGTGTCACGGGCTTCAGCCTCGTATTCTTCTATATGAATAGATGTTAATACATCGTCTTTTACAATGTTCTCATTAATAATGATAGCATCCTCATAGTTATAACCATTCCAGGTTAAAAATCCAACTAACATATTACGACCTAAAGCTAATTCTCCCTTATCTACAGAAGGACCATCAGCAATAATGTCACCTTTATTAATTTCTTCATTAAAGGCTACTAAAGGTCTTTGATTGATACATGTACCTTGATTAGATCTCTCAAATTTCTTTAGTTTATATTTATCTACTCTACCATTCTCGGTAGTTATTTCTATTCTTCTGCCAGAAACATAGCTTACTCTGCCTTTATTTTTAGCAATAATAACATGGCCAGAGTCTTTTGCGGCTTTATGCTCCATGCCAGTACCTACTATAGGGGCCTGGGGCACTAAAAGCGGTACAGCCTGCTTCTGCATGTTTGCTCCCATTAGGGCTCTACTCGCATCATCATTCTCTAAGAATGGTATTAAGGCTGTGGCTATACTAAAGATTTGCTTTGGTGAAACATCAATAAAGTCAACTTTATCAGGCCTCACTGCCCTTACGTCTTTATTTACACGAACTGGCACCTGCTCATCTAAAATACGCCCTGTTTCTGAATCTAAGTTTACATCTGATTGACCAAAGAAATATCCTTCCTCTTCATCAGCTGTAAAATACCTTATTTCATCTGTTACGGAATGTGTCTCTTTATCTACTACTCGATAAGGAGTTTGCATAAAACCGTACTCATTAACTCTAGTATAGGTACCTAAACGGCCTATTAAACCAATGTTAGGACCCTCAGGTGTTTCAATTGGACAAATTCTGCCAAAGTGTGAGTGATGTACATCACGAACGTCAAAACTTGCCCGATCACGATTTAATCCACCAGGACCTAAGGCACTTAGAGTTCTTTTGTTAGATAACTCTGCTAGTGGGTTTGTTTGATCCATAAATTGACTTAACTGACTACTGCCAAAGAATTCTTTAACTTTAGCAACTACAGGTCTTATATTTATAAGCGCCTGTGGTGTTACAGATTCAGTATCCTGAATGGTCATACGTTCTCTTACAACACGCTCCATACGAGATAAACCTGTACGGAATTCGTTTTGTAATAGTTCACCTACACAGCGTAGTCTTCTATTACCTAAATGGTCTATATCATCAAATCTACCTATTCCCTCAAGGAGGTTAAAGATATAACTAATTGTAGCAATGATATCTGCTTTTACTAAACACTTGGCATTATTAGGCAAATATTCATCTGCCAATACTACTTGTACTGTTTGTTCCTTCAATGTTTTCAATGTAACTAAAGCACCATATAATTCTTCTAAATTACTTTCTACGAGCTTTAATTGGTCTTCATCTATATAAGTATTTTTAGGAATAATTACTTCATCGTTAACAAGAATAGGCTCTGTAATAGTTCTTTTTAAGAGCTTATCTTGCCATGTTTTTTTATCAAAGCCATTACCAATAATTCTTATAATTCTATTATCCTCTAAAGTCACGCATAAACTGTTAATTCCAGATTTTTGTAGTTTAATAATAATCTCATCAGTAATCTTTTGACCCGATTCAACTAAAACTTCACCTTTGGCAACAATTAGTTCTCCAATTTGAGAAATAATCTCACCTGTATCTTGATTAACAACCGTTTTTCCTTGGTAAATATCTTCTGTAGCTAATATTGTTTCAGCTGAGATACATCCCTTAATGCGTTTAGATAGAGCAAGTTTTTTATTAAATTTATATCTTCCAACCTTAGCTAAATCGTATCTTTTATTTTGGAAAAACATAGCATTTAACAAAGATTTAGATGTTTCAACTGTGGGTGGCTCACCTGGTCTAATTTTACGATATACTTCGAGTAAACCTTCTTCTTCACTCTTAGTAGAATCTTTTTCTAATGTTGCTGCCACTCTAGCACCCTGACCTAATAAATCATAAATCTGGGCATCTGAACCATAACCTAAAGCTCTAATAAAAGTGGTTACTGGTACTTTTCTACTACGGTCTATTCTTACCGTAACAATTCCACGTCTGTCATAATTATATTCTATCCATGCACCTCTATTAGGTATAACCTTTGCTTCAACTAGTTGGTTTCCATTTTTATCAACAGGATTCTTGTAATAGGCTCCTGGAGAACGCACTAATTGACTAACAATTACTCGTTCAGCTCCATTGTAAATAAATGTACCTGTTTCAGTCATTATTGGGAAATCTCCCATAAAGACCTCTTGCTCTTTAACCTCACCAGTTTCTTGATTAATAAGTCTAACCTTACCTCTTAATGGTCTAGAGTAAGTTACATCTCTTTCTCTGGCTTCATCAACAGAATATTTTGGCTTACCAAAATAGTAATCTAAAAACTCAAGCTTTAGATTTCCTGTAAAATCTTGAATTGGAGAAATACCATCAAATGCTTCTCTTAATCCTACCTGTTCAAACCAACGATAAGATTCTCGTTGAATTTCGATAAGATCTGGCATTTCCAAAACTTCTTGTGTACGAGCAAATGTGTGTCTGGTACGGCGTCCTAGCCTAACCTTTTGGGTCGTCATACAGATCTTCACCCCTTGGTTGTTTTTTTTCAGCAAAAGCAAAAAAGAGGGAATCCCCCTCATCAGCAAACGATTGCTAATTCGACAATTTTCTGCCATATATTATGAATCTCAAACGTTAATCAACCTGTTTTTAGACTCATTTTCATAAACACTATAATTAGCTTTAATCGCTTGTCTTTACAAAATCATAGCAATAAAAAATGATAACAAATTATTGATGATTTGTCAAATTATTTGATAAAAAAAAAGCACTTTAAGTGCTTTTTTATTTTTTTTATACTATTACTTAAGTTCTACTTCAGCGCCAGCTTCCACTAGCTGCTTCTTGAACTCTTCAGCTTCCTCTTTAGAGACAGCTTCTTTAATTGTAGATGGGCACTCGTCTACTAATTTCTTAGCATCAACAAGACCTAAACCTGTGATTCCACGAACAGCTTTAACTACAGCAATCTTCTTAGCACCAAAGCTCTTTAAGATTACGTCAAATTCTGTTTGCTCTTCAACTTCAGCAGCAGCACCAGCACCAGGCATAGCCATAGCCATAGGAGCAGAAGCAGAAACACCAAAAATTTCTTCCATCTCTTTAACTAACTCAGATAACTCCATAACAGTCATATTCTTAATAGCTTCAATAATTTGCTCTTTATTCATAATTGTACCTCCACAATTTTTTTTATTTTAAGATGCTTGTTCTTTCTGTTCACGAACAGCATTTAATGCATATACTAAACTTGAGATAATACCGTTTGATGCACGTACAAAACCAGTAATAGGAGCCTGCATACCACTTAAAACCATAGAAAGTAATACCTCTCTTGATGGAAGGTCTGCTAAAGCTGTAACACCAGCGGTATCAATTACTTTACCTTCTAAAATACCGGCTTTAACAACAGGTAAATTGTTTTCGTGGTTTTTACTGAAATCACTTAAAATTTTAGCTGCTGTAACAGGATCATCATATCCAAATGCTAAAGCTGTTGGGCCTTGTAAAGAGTCTTTTATTTCATCAACCTCTTTACCCTCTAAAGCAATTTTAACTAATGTATTTTTCAATACCTTATACTCAATACCTGCTTCACGTAATTGCTTTCGAAGTTCAGTCATATCCGCTACGTTAATTCCACGGTAATCGGTTAGAATTACTGATTTAGCTTTCTCAAATCTCTCACGAATTTCTGAAACTTGACGCTGCTTATCTTCACGCATACTCATTTTTCCACCTCCTTAACAAATGTGCGATTTGTATAATCAAATTGTTACGATAAAAATTTATATAAATTAAAAAGCCTCTATGGTATAGACATAGAGGCAGGTATAACAAACGCATCATAGCGTAATTAATTAACCTAAGAACCTCGGTAGGATATTAAGCCAAAGGCTCCTACTGTCTACAGCCAAAAAGTATTTTACTATATAATTTTTAATCTGTCAATAAATAATTTTACAATAGTGTTTATTAGGTTAATCGGTTATTAATGCAATTACTCTGAAGCTTTTTGTTGGTTAATCTTGATGCCAGGTCCCATTGTAGATGATACAGCTACGCTTTTAACGTATTGACCTTTAGCAGCCGCAGGGCGAGCACGCATAAGAGCTCCCATTAAAGCATTAAAGTTTGATTTCAAATCTTCTACGCTGAATGACGCTTTACCGATTGGAGCATGTACAATACCAGCACGCTCAACACGGTACTCAATTTTACCAGCCTTAAACTCTTTAACCGCATTAGCGATATCAGCAGTTACAGTACCAGCTTTAGGGTTAGGCATTAAACCACGAGGACCCAATACTCTACCTAAACGACCAACTACTCTCATCATATCTGGTGTCGCTAATACTAAATCAAAATCCATCCAGCCGCCTTGAATTTTTTTAGCTACTTCTTCGTCACCGATCATATCAGCACCAGCTGCTTTAGCTGCCTCTGCCGCATCATCTTTAGCAAAAACTACCATGCGTACTGTACGGCCTAAACCAGCAGGCATTGTTACAGCACCACGAACTTGTTGATCAGCATGACGTGGGTTAACACCCAGCTTAACAGCTAATTCAATTGTCTCGTCAAATTTTGCAGTAGCATTCTTTTTAACTAATTCTAGCGCTTCTAGTGGATCATACAAACGATCACGATCCACAAGCTCTTTAGCTGCTGAATAGCGTTTTCCTTGTTTTGCCATTTCTATACCTCCTAGTGGTTCAAACGATAATTCTCTCCCACATTAAATAATTCAATTAGTTTTCTTTAACTACGAATCCCATGCTGCGAGCTGTACCTTCAATCATACGCATAGCTGACTCAATGTTAGCTGCGTTTAAATCAGGCATTTTTTGCTCAGCAATTTCTTTAACCTGTTGTTTTGTAACAGTTGCAACTTTTGTTCGATTAGGCTCACCAGAACCAGACTCAACGCCAGCCGCTTTCTTTAATAATACTGCTGCAGGTGGTGTTTTAGTGATAAATGTAAAACTTCTATCCTGATATACAGTAATTACTACAGGAATAATTAAACCATTATCCTTTTGAGTGCGGGCATTAAACTCTTTACAAAATTGCATTATGTTAACGCCAGCCTGACCTAATGCTGGTCCAACTGGAGGAGCTGGATTAGCTTTACCTGCAGGTATTTGCAATTTAACTAAATTAATAACTTTTTTAGCCATGTTTGCACCTCCTTAAATCCTTTAATTAATTTTTTTTACTTGATTAAAATCGAGTTCCAAAGGTGTATTTCTACCAAACATAGAAACACGTACTTTTAGGCGTTGTCTTGGAGCTGACACTTCTTCAATAACTCCACTAAAGTTTTTGAATGGTCCGTCTGTAACAACAACGACTTCACCAACTTCATAACTAACCTTTAGCACTACGTCTTCTAATTCAGCTTCGCCCAATAAATTATCCACCTCGTGATCCTCTAATGGCACAGGACGTGATCCTGGTCCAACAAAACCAGTAACACCAGGCGTGTTACGTACAACGTACCATGAATGATCTGTCATAATCATTTGCACAAGAACATACCCAGGAAATATTTTACGTTCGACAGTACGGGTTTGCCCGTTCTTGACTTCCGTAACTTCCTCAGTAGGTACCTCTACGCGAAAAATCTTATCAGATACTTCCATAGACTCTATACGTTTTTCCATATTAGTTTTTACCTTATTCTCATAACCAGAATAAGTATGAACGACATACCATCTTTTATCTGACATTCTTACCGGTTAAACCGTTCCCTCCTCGTTACTCATTATAAAACTAGTTGTAAGAGTTGAGAGAAAGCAGAATCAAACAATAGTACGAGCATAGCTACACCCGCTACAGTTGCTATTACAACTCCTGTAGCTGTAACTAACTCAGATCGTCCAGGCCAATTAACTTTTCTTAACTCGGCACGAACTTCCTTAAAAAACTTAAATCTCGACTTCTTTTTTTGGGGTTGAGCTTTTGTAGACATAAGTGACACATCCTTTTTTATTGCCTATCTGGTCTCCCGATGCAGGGTATGCTTTCGGCAAAACTTGCAATATTTGTTTAACTCAATACGGTTATTATGGGTTCGACGGTTCTTACTTGTCCTATAATTACGTTGCTTACACTCTGTACAAGCCAAAGTAATTCCCACGCGCATAACGGGCACCTCCATCTATATTTATATCTTAAGGTATACTAAACCTCGATGCACTCATAAGGGTACCCAATAAAACTACCACATATTAAAATACATGTCAATAAAACTATTTTAATTTACAATAAAAAAAGCTGTAATTAAAGCCGAAAACAAGCTCAAGGCTTTTTAACTGCTTTGTACAACTACCTTAATGCCAAATTGCATTACTAATTCGCCCTCATAGTTTCATGAAATTAGCCTTAATTTACATAGGTATACTTTGGAATAATACACCTATGCATATTATTATTTACCTAATTTAATATACCTTTAAAGTCAAATGAATATTATTGCTAATGTATATTGGTATATTGAGTTGTGTTAACAACTCAATATACCTATTATTTTAAATTGTTAGTTATTTTGCGATTTACTACTCAATAATAGAAGTAACAATTCCAGCACCAACAGTTCTTCCACCCTCACGGATAGCAAAACTTGTACCTTGCTCAATAGCAATTGGGGTGATTAATTTAATTGTCATTTGTACGTTATCTCCAGGCATAACCATTTCTACACCTTCTGGTAACTCAATAACGCCTGTAACATCTGTTGTGCTAAAGAAAAACTGTGGACGGTATCCTGCGAAGAATGGTTTATGACGTCCGCCCTCTTCTTTTTTTAATACGTATACCTCTCCGTTAAAATGAGTATGTGGATTAATACTACCTGGTTTAGCTAATACTTGACCACGCTCAATCTCAGCACGACCAATACCACGTAATAAACAACCTACGTTGTCTCCAGCCATACCTTCGTCCATTAATTTACGGAACATTTCAACACCTGTACAGGTTGTTTTGCGAGGCTGATCCATCATACCTACGATTTCTACTTCATCACCTACGTGAACAATTCCACGTTCGATTCTGCCTGTAGCTACTGTACCACGGCCTGTAATTGAGAATACGTCCTCAATTGGCATTAAGAATGGCTTATCTACAGCACGCTCTGGCAATGGAATGTAGGCATCTACTTCATCCATTAATTTTAGAATTTGACCACACCACTCACAGTCACGACTTCCACAACCACATTCTAAAGCCTTTAAGGCTGATCCTGCTACGAATGGAGTGTCATCTCCTGGGAATTTGTATTGGTCTAATAATTCACGTACTTCCATTTCTACTAATTCAATAAGCTCTTCATCATCTACCATGTCTGCCTTATTCATAAATACTACGATATAAGGTACGTTTACTTGGTGACTTAAAAGAATGTGCTCACGTGTTTGAGGCATTGGGCCATCAGCAGCTGATACTACTAAAATAGCTCCATCCATTTGTGCTGCACCAGTAATCATGTTTTTAACGTAGTCAGCGTGACCTGGGCAGTCTACATGAGCGTAATGCCTGTCAGCTGTTTCATATTCAACGTGAGCTGTATTAATTGTAATACCGCGCTCTCTCTCTTCTGGAGCCTTATCGATATCTTCAAATTTAACTTCTTCTGAAGTTCCTGCTGCTGCTAAAACTTTTGTAATAGCCGCTGTTAAAGTTGTTTTACCGTGGTCAATGTGACCTATTGTTCCGATATTAACGTGTGGTTTATTGCGTTCAAACTTCTGTTTAGCCATTTCCTGACCTCCTTAGAAATATAATTACCATTGGATTTCATCGACATTTTACCAGTATGTACTTAGTTAGTCAATAATATATACTGTAGTAACATAATTTTTGTTATACTTTCTTTCCACTGACGCTTTCATAATTGAGCTATCTCTTACTGTAGCTTAAATCCTGACGGGTTAATTGTAACAGGGGTCAGGCCTCGTGCTGGTAAAGTAGTTATTTCTTTCAGCCATATGCTTACTAAATGATTAAGGTAAAATTAGTCCTGTTGAGGCCAGACCCCGCCGTGAGGTTATGTCATGCCGTTTGGGGTAGGAGTTTTTTGGTGGGGTTACATAATGTCAAACACAAGCGAACACAAGGTTAGCCCCTACGTTGGTAATTTAATGCACAAAAAAACTGCCTAAACGGCAGTTCTTTATATGGAGCTCTCAACCGGCGTTGAACCGGTGACCTCGTCCTTACCAAGGACGCGCTCTACCTCCTGAGCTATGAGAGCATAATTTATAGGTAAAAAAAAACACCCCATTTAAATAAATGGAGCGGGTGAAGGGAATCGAACCCTCATGACCAGCTTGGAAGGCTGGGGCTCTACCATTGAGCTACACCCGCGTATTGGTGGAGAGAACTGGATTCGAACCAGTGTAAGCTTCGCTAACGGATTTACAGTCCGCCCCCTTTAGCCACTCGGGCATCTCTCCTAAACACCCTATGGATTCAGGACGCGTAATAAATTATATATAAGTCACCTGCAAATGTCAATAGCTTTTTAGTTTTTTTATTCTCTATCTTCCAAGTATTTTTCTAGCTTTCTTTTTACCCTCTGTAAAGCGTTATCTACAGACTTAACATGTCGGTTTAAATCTACAGCAATTTCTTGATACGATTTACCATCAAGATAAAACATTAACACTTGCCATTCGAGTTCACTAAGAATTTCTGTTAGCTTATGTTCTATGGCTTGATAGGCTTCTAAGTTTATCACTAATTGCTCAGGATTAGTTATTTTACTTCCTTTTAACACATCTAATAAAGTTCGGTCTGATTCTTCGTCATATACGGGTTTATTCAGTGATACATATGAGTTTAATGGTATGTGCTTTTGGCGTGTTGCAGTTTTTATTGCGGTAATTATTTGACGAGTAACACACAGCTCAGCAAAGGCTCTAAATGAGGCAAGCTTATCTGTTCTATAGTCACGGATAGCTTTATACAAACCTATCATTCCCTCTTGAACTATATCTTCTCTATCTGCTCCTATTAAAAAGTAAGAGCGCGCCTTAGCTCTAACAAAGCCTCGATAGCGACTAAAAATAAACTCATATGCATAATGGCTACCATCTTTTGCTGCTTCAACAATCTTCTCTTCGGGTAGAAACTCAAACGGAGATGCTACCTCTCTTTGGCACATCATATCCACATATATCGCCCCCATTATACATAATTCGACCTGTTACAACGTAACTAATATTATACTGGTATATTGTTTAATCGTCAAATTGGGGGGTATTTTCTTTCCACGGACGCTTTGGAAATTGCTTTTTATGCTTACACATATCTTAATACCTAACGGGTTAATTGTCACAGTCCTAAAGTGTGCTTTAGCACATGAAGACACTTCGCAAATGAAGTACCTCTTAGGGATGAAGTATGCTTTACGGCATATGAAGTGTGCCTTTGGTACATAAGGCGTATTGCCATACGCCGCTACGAAGACTGATGACCAAACGTACCGACAGCCTGAAACTCGGGACATTTCTTGAGGCAATATCCTACGTAGCTTTACAGCTTAAAGTTTCATTTAACTAACAAAGTGGTAAAAACCACAACCCGAATGATGTGTCCCAGCAGCATATACTGGCATTTGCATACGGTTTCTTACTTAAAAACTAGCAAGCCGTAAGGCTCTGCGGAATAACGTTTGATTAAGCTGTGATGTGTTAAACAGGTTTTATCAGAGCTTTTATTAATGCCTAACAGTTTAATTGTAACAGGGGTCAGGCCTCGTGCTGGTGATATAGTTATTTATTCCATCCAAGAGGGTTTTTGGTGGGTTTGCTTTATATTAATCATAGGATGGCACAAGGCCATTCAGTGGCGAACATTGGCAGTTGAACCATAGCTTACTTAAAAACTAATAAGACGTGAGCTCTGCTAAACAAACTGTTTATTTCAAGTAAGCTTGTTAAATACGCATGCAAAAAAGACACAATGCGTGAGAACAATTACCTTGTAATCGTAAGGTATTTTCAAATTTATAATAAATGTTGTTAGGAGTGATTTATGTTCTAACATTAAACAGACCTACTTCCTATTACCTACTATTTTATCAAATATCTTTTTCTTGTTGTTTGCCTCCATAAATAAAGGAAAATACAAAGCGTAATACTCACCATTAAATGAGTAATTTTCATAATACTTTTCCCAAGAATAATCATTAGTTTTTACTAAATCTAAGCCATTGAAAATCATACTATCTTCAATTTTTGGAAATCCATTATTAGTTAAATAACTATTTACACCAGAGAATGAAAACTCCTTAAGTTATCTTTTGCTAAATCATTAGCTAATACATAGTTGAAAGAAATTATGTCACCATTAAAATTTTCACCGTCAAAGCTACTATCCTTAATAAACACCCATTCTTCATAAACCTTTCTTTCTGGAAATTTATGTAATATTTGATATCCTGCAACTATTGCATCTGCTATTTTTTCTTTAATCATTATATTAAGAAACTCATTATTCATTCCCTTAATATCACTCATATATTTACTGAAAATATTGAGAATATCTAAATCATCTATGTTCATTTTCACTAACTCTTTTTTCAAAGGATTTTGAATACCCAAATGGTCATTTAAATATTCATTCTTAGAAAGTAATATATTAATTCCATTTTTATTTTTAAGTATCGTAAATGCTTGATGTCCTGTATGTTGACAATAATTTCTCATATTATAAGTTAACCTATATTCAAAACTAGAGTCATAAATTTTCATTGTTATTTCCAAATATATTTTCTCACCTTCTTTTATGTTCTTATTTTTCGTTCTTTTTATAATGTGAGAAGGAGTAGGTATCTCATTGGGAAATGTTTTTATTAATATTCTTTTAACCTTATCCAGATATTTCTGAGATGATGATAAAAAGGAATTTAATGTATTAATAATATCATGTTTTACTTGCATAGGCTTTTTATAGTTACTTTGCTTTATATTTTCAAGAAAATGACTATATGAACGACATATTAATTGATAAGGTTCATTCATACTTTTGAAATCTGTTAATATTTCATTATATGAGTATAATTCTTTAACTAATAATTCACTGATATCTTTTACGTCAAAATGATTCTCTCTGGTTACTGTTGCGATTTTCAATAATAGCACCCTCTTTTATATGAAATATTAAATAAATACAATATGATATATCAAATATGTAATCAAACATGTTCAATTATTCAATCAAAGTTATATTATCTCCTAAATAGAAACTTCAGAAATATACATCAACCAAGGCACTAGCAATTTTTATATAACTAGCAAGCAATTTGTTAATACTCTAATGTGGTAAAATCAAACTCAAATCTATGTTGACTCGAATTTCTTGAACATATAAAATAGTACTTATCTTCATTCTCGTTATAGTAAAAATTTAGCTTACCGCCACAATTTTGTTTTGGACAGCTACTAGCTATCTTTAACCTAGCTACTGTCCCATCTTTAAACAACCCTAATTGAAAGCCAAATATATACTTTGAAAATATGCTAACTATTCTTTTTTTCCTCAATTTAATACTGAAGAATAAAACTAGTATTCCAATGAGTAATGAAATAAAATAATAATTACTAATGGGGGTTAACTCCAAAAATTGTCCGTCTTTTATACCTCCAACTATTGTAAATATACTTGATATAAACCCTAGTAATCCTACTAAAGAGAATGACCCACCTACTATTGAAATCACATTTTTGTTAAGTCTTAACTTTCCTTGCTTTATTTCATATTTAATTTCATCTTGCTTTTGAGTTGGATTATTAATAATTTGTGTGCCAATTACAAAGTTATCAATACTTTCTTTATTTTTTATGTCTCCTTCAAAAATATTTATAGTATTACTCTCACCTTTAATGTCTCTCATATCTCACCTCTACATTTTTACCTATATTTTAACATATAATTTAATAATTACTCAACAACACTGACATCTTTTTGCAAATGGTTTATTATTGCCTAACGCTTTAATTGTAACAGGGGTCAGGCCTCGTGCTGTAAGATAGTTATTTCTTTTAGCCATAATGTTTACTAGATAATTAGGTAAAGTTAGTCCTGTTGAGGCCAGACCCCACCTTGTGGTTAGTCACTTGTTTTTGGGGAAAGTGTTTTTGTTGGGTTTAACTTTATAATTAACATAGGATGGCACAAGGCCATCCCCTACATTGGGTATTGCATTTATGCATTAATTATCATGTAAATTGTACATACTGATATCTTATTGCCTAACAGTTTAATTGTAACAGGGGTCAGGCCTCGTGCTGGTGATATAGTTATTTCTTTCAGCCATAATGTTTACTAGATAATTAGGTAAAGTTAGTCCTGTTGAGGCCAGACCCCACTTTGAGGTTGGTCAAACGTTTTGGGAGGGAGGTTTTTTGTTGGGTTTAACTTTATAATTAACATAGGATGGCACAAGGCCATCCCTTACATTGGATATTGCATTTATGCATTAATTATCATGTAAATTGTACATACTGATATCTTATTGCCTAACGGGTTAATTGTAACAGGGGTCAGGCCTCGTGCTGTAAGATAGTTATTTCTTTCAGCCATAATGTTTACTAGATAATTAGGTAAAGTTAGTCCTGTTGAGGCCAGACCCCACCTTGTGGTTAGTCACTTGTTTTTGGGGAAAGTGTTTTTGTTGGGTTTAACTTTATAATTAACATAGGATGGCACAAGGCCATCCCCTATATTGGGCATTGCAGATACATAAGACAACAAGAGGCTGCTCTATCGAACAGCCTCTTGTTGTCTTACTACCTCAAACATACAAATCCCTGCCGCTACTGAGGCGTTTAGGGATGATACGTGTCCTTTCATGGGTAGCTTTACTAAAAAGTCACACTTGTCTTTTATAGGTTTACCTAATCCTTTGCCCTCACTACCTATTAGCATTACTATGGGCATTTTTAGGTCTACATCATAAATCATTTTATCGGTATTGGCATCGGTACCAACTACCCAAAAACCTTGTTTTTTAAGGTCTTGAAGTACATTGTTAAGCTTTGTTACCTTTACAATTGGTACGTTGGTTATTGCACCTGCACTAACCTTCATTACTACCTCGGTTATGCCAACACTTCTGCGGTGTGGAATTATTATACCATCTACTCCAGCAGCATCGGCAGTTCTTATTATAGAACCGAAGTTATGGGGGTCATTTAAGTGGTCGAGCATAAGTAAAAATGGATAACCATCTTTTTTGGAGCATTTTGTCAGTACATCATCTAATTCGCTATACTGCCATGTTGGTAATATAGCTATGACACCTTGATGATTATTGGTTTTACTTATGGAATTTAGTTTTTGTCGCTCTACCCTAATTATTGGTACCCTTTTATCTTTAGCTAGTTTGTATATTTCATTAATTATATCGCCCGAAGCATTTCGTAACATTTGTATTTTTTCAATTTGTTTGTTTTCCTTTAAGGCACTTATCACTAATTGTCTGCCTTCAAGTTGCATATGACTACCTCCTTAGACTGCTAAAATAGTTTGCTCTCTGCGTTCTACAAACTTCCACAACCAAAAACATACTAATGTACTACCTTTGCCTGTAAAAGTTTAGAGCCTTAACAGCAAACATTTTAATTGTCTATTAAATATTGATTAGTATTACTTCACTATTTTAGCTCGTCCACAGGTTAATTTACCCTCATAACATACACCCTCTGTTACACATGAGGGTCCTGCTACTTCAAAAAGATTGGGTGCTACTTCTTTAACTAAAGCTAACATTTTGTCTGCCAGTTCTCTTATTTCTGTTTGGGCTCTTAAGCAGCAACGTTTGCTAAAGAAATGCAATAAAGTACGAGCATTCATTGTTACTACTATTTTAGTCTCTGTAGCATTAGGCAATACATAACGGGCGTCTTCTTTATGGACTAATTGCATTAGTTTAACATATGATTCATGTGCTGATTGCATTTGTTTTTCATAGATTTTTAGGGCTTCTTGGTTTTCAGCAATTGCCTTTGGCACTATATACTCAAAATCCTTTTCGGTTACATAACGCTGAGATTTTTGGCTATAAGAGGCTATTCTATGACGAACTAATTGATGAGTTAATACTCTACTTACTCCCTCTATGGCAAAGGTAAATGAGGCATGCTCAAAAGTAGAGGTGTGTCCCATTGATCCTAGTTTTTTTATTAGGTTTTTCACTTGTTTTTCAGATAAGTCTTTGTGTAAATCTTCAGCACCAACAGCTGAATAACACAAACGTGCAGCTGCTGCTACTGTTCTCTCTGGGTTGGGGGTATGAGCAAGCAAGTTAACTTTTATCATTTTAGTTCCTCCACTTTATTTTTTTTATTTTCTATTAAGATGTTTATAAGCTCCTCTAAACGTTCCATATCTTCACTAAAATAAATATAACCAATAAGGGTCTCTAGTCCTGTGCTGAATCTATAGCTTACTGGATCAGTGTTTTTGGGCACATTACCACCCCTTGAGTTTCTACCCCAGCGCCAAACATCATGCTCTTTTTCAGTAAGCAAGTGCATATTATCTTTAATCATTTGGGCTTGGGCTTTAGCTGACACAAATTCTAAGGCTAATTTTTGGAGCTGGGCACCTTTCTTTACTCCCCTTGATAAAAGATACCTTCTTACATAAAGCTCTAAAACAGCATCACCCATATAGGCAAGTGCCATAGGAGTTAATTTTTTATAGTCTACTTTATAGTCTAGTTTTTTTTTATTATTTGTTTGTTCAAATATTGTTACAGTAGCCGTTGCCATTATGCCTTCTTTTCTACCTATAAAACCTATTTTTTCAGCAGTAGTTGCTTTAACACTAACAGAGTTAAAATTTACTCTTAATAGACTAGCTAGGTTCTCTCTTATTGCAACAACATAAGGGGCAATTTTAGGCTTTTCAGCTACTATATTTATATCTATATGGTTAATTATATAGTTTTTTTGGCCGAGGGTATTTACAACTTCTGTAAGTAAAATTGCACTATCAATATCTTTATATTTATCATCTGTATCTGGAAACCACTGCCCAATATCACCAAGAGCCGTAGCACCTAATAATCCATCTATTAGCGCATGAATTACTACATCTGCATCTGAATGTCCATATGGTCCAATATCTGAGGGTATTTCAATTCCCCCTAAAATGCATTTTCTACCTTGCTTTAGCTGGTGAATATCTATGCCAAATCCCGTTTTTACCATTTTAGATGTTCAACCTTTCTTATAACTGCCTCGGCAAATAAAAGATCCTCTGGAGTAGTTATTTTTTTATTATAATAACTTCCAGGAAAAATTGTAACAGGGTAATTACCCTCAATTAATGAAGCGTCATCAGTTACAGCTATTTGTTTGTTTTGATGTATTAAAAATGTTTTAAGTTTAAAAATTTGTGGGGTTTGTACAGCATAGAGTTTTTTCCGCTCTAAGGTACCTATAACTTTATTGTTTTCAACCATTTTAATTGTATCTTTCACAGGTAACGCAGGTATCACAGCACCTGTTTCAATGGCTTTAATTAGTATATCATTAAGAAAATCAACTGATATAAAGGGGCGTGCCCCATCGTGAATTGCTATATATTCACAGCTGTTATCTACGGCTTTTATTCCGTTTTGAACAGACTCTTGGCGTGATTTACCTCCTAAAACATACTTTACTGGTTTAACAAAGTTAATTTCTTTGAGACTTTCTATTAAATGTTTTTTTTCATTTAAGGCATGTACAATTATTATTTCGTTTATTTTTTCGGCTTTATTAAAAATATTAACGCTATAAGATAAAAGAGAATGTCCACCAAGAGTTAAGAGTATCTTATTACTCGAGGTGTTCATTCTAGTTCCTTTACCAGCTGCTAATATTATTGAGCTTACATTCATTATTTTTTAACTCGCTTTCTCAGAGAGCTTTGTAAATATCATACGTCCAGCAGCTGTTTGCAATACACTTGTTACAACTACTTTAACAGCTTCATTTATGAACTTTCTGCCACCTTCTACTACAATCATAGTACCGTCATCGAGATAACCAATACCCTGACTGTTTTCTTTTCCATCTTTGATAATTAAAACCGACATCTCTTCACCAGGCAATACTACTGGTTTTACCGAGTTGGCTAATTCGTTAATATTAAGAACCTCAACACTTTGTACTCTACATACTTTATTAAGGTTATAGTCATTTGTAATTATTGTAGCATTTAGATCTTGTGCTAAGCTTATTAGTTTGCTATCTACCTCAGTTATATCTGGATAATCTCTCTCAAATATCTTTACTTGGGTCCCAAGTTCTTTTTGCATTCGATTTAAAACATCTAAACCTCTACGTCCACGGTTTCGCCTTAATGCATCTGCAGAATCAGCTATGTATTGAAGCTCCTGCAATACAAATATAGGTATTCCTATTGTGCCTTCAATTATTCCAGTACTACAGATGTCTGCGATTCTTCCATCAATAATTACACTAGTGTCTAGCACTTTTATGGCAGCCATTTGAGCATTTTTTGATGTAGATCTATTTTTATTTAAGGCCAATAAAATTGCCAGTTCATCTCGTTTTCGCCAAGCTATCATCAAGCCCAAGTAGCCAAGTAACACATTAGCTACTACAGGCAGATAAGATCCTATAAAAGGTATTTTCACTAATGGTATAGTTAATAAATTAGCTAATATAAGTCCAGACACTAAACCAACTATACACACAACTATGTCTTGAGCAGGGGTTTTCTGAAAACGAATATTCACTGAGTCAACATAGTATACCATTCTACGGAAGATGTAGGGAGTAATAATAAAAAATATAATTGCAAAGATTAAGCTACTAAATATTGTTATGATATTTTGTGTTGATTTATCAGCTGTAACGTTAAAGAAATTAAGCACTGTTGGCAAGGCATCAAATGTTAACTGATACCCAATTAAAAGTGCTACTATGGCTATTACCCAACGCATTAATTTCACTAGCTACACCCCCCTCTTTCGTATACAATGCACATTATAAAGTATCTACGCCAATAATTAAAGAGTATTCATTAATATTAAGTTATAGTTTATATTTTAACATAATCTTATAGTTAAAAAAAATTATTCTGTTAGTGTAATTAAACAAATATATCTTTATACATATATTTAAAAAGTCCACCTTAAATTATCAAAAATTCTACACATATGATACATATTTTAGTTACTTTACACACAGCGACAAATTTTATTTAATTTTTATTCAAATAAATTTGACATTATACAAGATAGATAAGTATAATTTTAGTGTGAAATTGAGACGAGAGGTGAACGGCATGGAAAATTCACAATTCTCTAAATTCCAGGAGTCTGTTGATGAAAACTTAATACGTCACCGCAGTATTCTGGATATTACTTCTAAACTTCAAGAATCTAATGCCCGTCTTAACCGTGCCATTGCTAAAGCAGTGACCAGTTGTGGCTGTGTAACTATTAAGGGCGAATGTCAAAACATACCTAACAATATTACATCATACCACGAAGTTAAAGAGCACATGAGCAATCACCTTTCTGGTGAGTTATGTAACTCTTGTAAAGATGCTATTGAGAACGAGCTTGGTAGATGTCTATTCTATATGTCGGCATTATTAAATATTTTTGGATTAAAATTAGATAATATTATTGCAAAAGAACAAAATAGAATTGATACTTTTGGTATTTACAGATTATCGTAGTTACGTATTATTATTATATTATTATGGTTATTTTTTAATGCTGACCACTTAATTTAGTGGTCAGTTTTATATTTTTCGTAATGCCTCATTAATATTTTTAACTGCAATAACCTCTATTACATATTTTTGTTTAAGGTTTTTTAGGCTTTGTTTAGGAACTATTATTGATTTAAAACCCATTTTTTCAGCCTCTGCAACCCGTAAAGATAACTGAGAAATTGCCCTTACTTCTCCTGTTAAACCTACCTCACCAACCGCCAAAAGGCTTGGTGATACTTCATTATTGTTTAAGCTAGAGTAGATTGATAAACAAATAGCTAAATCTGCTGCTGGCTCATTAACTCTTATACCTCCAATAGCGTTTACATAGGCATCTTGCTGACTTAAATAGAGGCCTGCTCTTTTCTGTAAAACGGCCATCAACATTGCTGTTCTATTATAGTCTACGCCATTAGTCATTCTACGAGGTGTTCCATAATTAGTGTCTGTTAGCAGTGATTGAATCTCCACCAAAACAGGTCGAGTTCCCTCCATTGTTGCAGTTACAACAGATCCTATGGCAGAAGACTCTCGCTCTCTTAATAAATGAGCAGAGGGATTACTAACCTCTTCTAAACCATGACCTTCCATAGTAAATACTCCTATTTCATTAGTGGAACCAAAGCGATTTTTAACTGCCCTTAATATTCTAAAAGAGTTATAATTATCTCCCTCAAAGTATAATACACAATCTACCATGTGCTCTAGTACCCGTGGTCCAGCAATTGAACCCTCTTTAGTAACATGACCAACTAAAAATACCGCTATTTCTTTGGCTTTAGCTATTTTTAGTAATCTACCAGCACACTCTCTAACCTGACTAACACTACCTGGAGCTGACCCTATCTCACTAGTTACTAAAGTTTGGATAGAATCTATGATAACTATTTGCGGATTAATTTGATGGATATTTTGAATTATTAAATCCACATCTGTTTCAGCCATTAAATAAATATCTTCATTCTCTCCAGCTAATCGTTCAGCTCTCATTTTAACCTGCTGAACAGATTCCTCACCCGTAACATAAAAAACCTTAATTCCATTTTGGGTAAGTTTAATGGCCATTTGTAGTAGTAGGGTAGATTTACCTATGCCTGGATCTCCTCCTATAAGAGCCATTTCACCAGGAACTATACCACCACCTAATACTCTATTAAGCTCCTTAATACCACTGCTAAATCTAATTTCATTTCCTGAAACAATTTTATTTAATAAAACTGGCTTACTTGTTTGACCAGCCATATGCTTATTAGTAGATGCCTTACTTTTTTTATTGACTATAACTTCAACTAAAGTGTTCCATGCTCCACATGAGGTACATTTACCAGACCAACGCGGGGTCTCGGAGCCACACTCATTACAAACAAACACTGTTTTATTTTTAGACATACCTTCACCCTCTTTTCTCTATTATAGCTAAAAAAGAGCTCTTGTTAGTGGATCTATTGAGATTTTTACAAAAATTTATATCTTTTTACTCAATTTTTATGGTAGAGAACAAAAACAGAAATTAGCTTACAGCACATCTTGAGTTTAACTCTTAGCTATATTTCTGTTTTAATAGATATTTTTTTGTTTTAATATTATAACCCTTGTAGAGGTGCACCAATAGGTACACCTGGCTATGTGGAGGAAATATCGGCTTTTTACATTTTCTCTACAAGGGTATAATTCTTTGTTAGTTTATTTAACTAATTATGCTTAAATAGTTTTTATACTCATCCTTAGTGCAATGAACATAATGATTAGTAGTTATTTCTCTTAGTTCACTAGCCATATTTTCATTTTCTAAGTGTTTATAAGTTATTCTCTTACGTTTTTTTTCATAGTCTGGATCTGGCACTGGAATCGCTGATAATAGTGATTTTGTATACGGATGTATTGGGTTACTGTACAGTTCATTAGATTTAGCTTTTTCAACAATTTTTCCTTTATGCATTACTGCTATTGTATCGCAGAAGTATTTAACTACTGATAGGTCATGGGCAATGAATAAAATAGTTAATCCTAATTTACGCTTCAACTCATTTAACAAGTTTAGAACCTGAGCCTGTATTGATACATCTAAAGCAGATATAGGTTCATCTGCAATTATTAATTTAGGCTTTGAAATTATTGCCCTAGCAATTCCAATTCTTTGTCTCTGCCCTCCAGAAAATTCGTGTGGATACCTTGTGGCATGTTCTGAGGTTAAGCCAACTAACTCTAATGCTTCATATACCTTTTTATCAATTTCTTGTTTACTATCACATAGCTTGTTAATTTTTAATCCCTCAGCGATTATTTCTTTTACAGTCATTCTGGGATTAAGTGACGCTATAGGGTCTTGAAAAATCATTTGTATTCCACTAGTTACTAATTTACGTGTTACTTTATTTAATTTTGAAGATATTATCTCTTGTTTAAACTCTACCGTTCCAGAGGTCGGCTTGTATAGTCTAATTATAGTTCTACCTGTAGTTGTTTTACCGCAACCAGATTCTCCAACCAAACCAAATGTTTCACCTTTTTTAATATCAAAACTAATGCCATCCACAGCTTTAACGGTTATTTTTTTCTTACCTCTGCCTGCGGAAAAATATTGCTTTAAATCTGTTACAGATAACACAACTTCATTGCTTTGCTTATTATCTATAGTATTTTTATAGTGCTGTTTAATTGGTTCTAACTTTCGTGTTATTCTATCTTGCAATATTTTAGGCATTTCAACTTTTGGAGCATAGTCATGTAATAACCAAGTTGAGGCATAATGGGTATCCGACACCTTAAACATAGGTGGTTCTTTTTTATAATCTATTTCTAAGGCGTATTCATTTCGCGAAGCAAATGCATCGCCTATTGGTGGATAAAGCATATTAGGAGGTGTTCCTTTTATTGTATAAAGATCTACATTTGAGCTCATATTAACATCAGGCATTGAAGATAGTAAGGCCCAAGTATATGGTGATTTTGGGTTATAAAAAACCTCTTTTGTTAAACCTTTTTCAATTATTTTTCCAGCATACATAACACAAACTCTATCTGCTATACTAGCAACTACTCCTAAATCATGAGTAATGAAAATTACAGACAAATTTCTTTTCTGCTGTATATCTTTTATTAGGTCTAGTATTTGGGCTTGAATTGTTACATCTAAAGCTGTAGTAGGTTCATCACAAATTAAAACATTAGGATCACCAGCCAAAGCTATGGCAATTACAATTCTTTGTCTCATGCCACCAGAAAATTGAAAAGGAAATTGCTCAAATCTTTTTTCAACTTGATCGATTCCTACGGATTTCATTAATTCTATAGCTTTTATTCTTGCTTCTTCCTTACTACACTCTTTTCTTAAGATTATTGCCTCAGTTATTTGTTTCCCAATTTTCATGATAGGGTCAAGCGATGACATAGGATCTTGAAAAATCATACCAATTTTAGAGCCTCTTAACTTGACCATTTGATCTTCACTATGTAATAAGATATTCTTATCTTCATATATAATTTTACCATTTTCAATATTCGCATTTTTAGCCAGTAGTCCCATTATAGTTTTTGCTGTTACCGATTTACCAGACCCTGACTCACCTACAATTGCTAAAGTTTCACCCTCAAAGAGATTAAAGCTGACATCTCTTACAGCTTTTACTACTCCCGAATATGTATTAAATGTTATATCTATGTTCTTTACTTCTAATATTTTCTTGCGGCTCATTATTCAACACCTCTTAATGTAGGATCAAACGCATCTCTTAAACCATTACCAAATAAATTAAATGAAACCATTAGCAATGATATTAAAATGGCTGGATATATAGTCATAAATGGATATTCTAAAAGAACTTCCTGACCAGCTGCTAATAATACACCAATTGATGGCTCTGGAGCCTGTAGACCTAAACCAATATAGGCCAAAAATGCTTCACTAAAAATAGCCCCAGGTATCGCCAAGGTAGTCTTTGTAATAATTGGACCAATTGCGTTTGGTAATATATGCCTAAAAATTAAGAGCTTATTAGAGGCCCCCATAGTTCTTGAAGCCAAAACATATTCCATATTTTTATACCTAAAAAACTGGGCTCTTATCATTCTACTCATTCCTATCCATCCCTTAATAACAAAGGATAAAGCAATAGGCACTATACCTGGCCCAACATAAAAAACAAACAAAACAACAATTACTATTCGAGGTATTCCGTTTAAAATCTCAATAAATCGTTGCATAAAAAGATCAATTGTTCCCCCAAAATAGCCGGAAATTGAGCCATAAGTTACGCCAATACACATATTAACACTTACTGCTAACAGTGCAATAATAAAAGATATTCGTGCTCCCCTCCAGAGCCTAGTCCATTGATCTCTTCCTAATGAATCGGTACCAAACCAAAAATATTTACCTTCTGCACCTTTATACTTATACATATCAAGTTGAACTGTTGCCATTTCTTTGTTCTTTTTAGTATATTCCTTAATAACTTTAACAATTGAACCTTTATATTTAGTTTCCATATTACTCTTTAAAATCTCTTTGTTTGCATAACCATTAAACCATGGCGTTTTTTCTAACATTTTAATTTTAGGAGGTAAATAAGACCACTCAACATTCTGTTGCCTAAAAGTATAGGCATTCATACTAGGTCCAATTAAAGACATTAATACAATAAATGATATAACACAAAATGCTATTATTGAGGCTTTATTTTTAATAAATCTTTGTAAGGCATCTCTAAAAAAACCTATCGCTTTACCTTGCATCTTGTCATCTTTAATCTCATTCTTTCTTTCTACAAGCTTAAAGTCACTTTTATCAATTTTATATTCTGGAATTGTGTTGTTACTCATTTTTACTACCACCTATTCTAATTCTAGGATCAATTACTCCATATGATAAATCTACAATTAAAACTGTTAATAAGGTAATTAACGAATACCAAAATAATATACCTACAGTAACTGAATGGTCATTGGTATTAATCGCTTCAATAAGAAGACCTCCCATACCTGGTACTCCAAATATCTTCTCTATAACTAATGAACCTCCCAAAATTGAAGTAAACATTGGAATTATTATATTAGCTAAAGGAATAAAAGAATTACGTATTGCATGCCTAACCACAGCTTGAAAATTAGAAAGTCCTTTAGCTCTAGCTAATAACATATATTCAGAATTTATTGCATCACATAGTTCCGCTCTCAAATACCTCGTGATTACTGCAATACCCCAGAATGATAATGCTAAAACAGGTAGTATAATTGAATAGAGCTTATTCAATGTTAAGCCCGGATCTGTTGATAGTAGTATTGGAAACAATTTAAGTTTAAATGCTAAAAAGTATTGTAATAGGCTTGCGAAAATAAATGATGGCACTGATATAAACAATATAACCATAATAGAAATCAAATGATCTGGTATTTTGTTCTTTTTTATCGCAGCAATAATGCCAAACAATATTCCAAATGGTATAGTAAGTAATAATGAGAATATATTTAACTGCATTGATACAGGAATTTTCTTTTTTAATATTTCATTAACAGGTACTTTCTTTTGGATTGCTACAGAAACTCCAAAGTCTAATTTAATAAAGTCTTTTAGAAAATAACCATATTGAACATAAAGTGGGTCGTTAAGATGATACTTATCTTCAATAGCCTTTTTAACATCCTCAGTCATTAGGGGGTCATCAATAAAGCTTCCCGGCATAAATCTAATTGTAACAAAAGCTAAGCTAACAATAATTAATAAAGTAATGCCTAAAGCAATGATTCTCTTTAATAGGTATCTACCCATTTTTCTCCTCCTGTTTATTTATAGGTTCATAAAAAAATCATTTACGGCTGATAGTTTAAATTTCTATCAGCCATAATTGTATTTATTAATTTATTTTTAAAACTAATCTAGTTCAGCAAAATCTGATTGTAAAACACCAAAGCCTACGCCAGGAACATATCTGCCATCGGTTATCAGTGTTATTCTGTCGTGAATCATACTTGCATATCTATCTTCATATATAGGAATCTTAGGTAACTCACTTAACATAATTTTTTCTAATTCTGCTAAAGCCTCTATTCTCTCTTGAGATTTAAGTAATAAATCACCAGTAAGACATCTTTCTAATAATAAATCGAACTCTTTATTTCTCATTCTATCTAGTTTTCCTGTATGGTCTGAGGTATGAATTGTTAAGAATGACCAAGGATTAAACCTTCCAGCATTCCATCTACCAAATGCCATCTCATATTTACCATCTCGCATGTTTTGATACACACTACTTGTAGGAACCGCTCTTAACTTAATATCAAGCTTGTCTGGTCCAAATAAATTTTGGAAACTTTCTTCAACATACTCCGCCATATTTTTCATAGAGTCACTGCCTTCAAAATACTGTAACTCTACAACCATTTGTTTACCATATTTTTTGTAAGCTTTATTAAAATACTCTACAGCCTTATCTTGATTAAATCCATTGTCTTGTACTAAAACACTCTTTGCAGGTTCTGTATCTCGATATCTTAAACCATTATCAATATCAACTATGCCACCTGTTGCTATTATGTATGTAGCTGGTATAGCTGTTTTATAAATATTCTTAGCAATTGATTCACGATTCATGGCCCAAAACATAGCTTGTCTAAAGTTTATATCAGTCAAGAATGGCTTTTCTTGATTCTCCATATTAATATACATACATCGAACACCTGTAGCCTCAGAGAATATTACACGAGGATCATCAGAGTATTTATCATAATTTTTACCACTTAGAGATACATAATCTGTCTCATTGTTCTCAAATAGTTGAAGTTTTGTAGATGAAGAATTAACAATTCTTACGGTAACTTTATCTACTGTTATATAGTCACTTAAAGGTGTTTTTAATCTCTTATCAAACTCTTTATTTTGATCTCTTATCCATTCTGTCATAACAAATATACCAGAAGACGATATAGTTTCTAAACTTGTAGCATAGTTGGTTTCTGTTTTATCATCATTCATACCACCACTATATAATCGTTCATTTACTGGTGAAAGTGGTCCTGAGTATGAAAATGCACTCATCACATCTATTTTAGGAGTAGGATATTTAAAAGTTAGTTGAAGTGTATTGTCTATAGCTTTTATTCCAACTTTGTCCCACGTTACTTCACCTTTCCAGTACTGCTCTGCATTTTTTATAACTAAAGCTCCACCAAATAAAGAAGTAGCACGAGAGTTTTTAAGCTTAGGATCTAATAACATTTTATATGAATATTCATAGTCATTTGCATCTAAAACATCTCCATCTTCCCATAAAAGATCTTTTTTAATTTTAAATGACCAAACACTAGAATCCTCATTAATTACAGGCTCTTCTGCTGCATCATACGGCACAAATTTTAAATTTTTAGTTTCAGGATCTACAATAGCAAAGTATAAGCTACTATAAATTCTATCCATATCAGTTCTTTCAGCAGATAACTGGTATACATGTGGATTTAGGGTAGAAATCTTACTACCAGTTGTTCGATATACAACAGGTTTGTTAACATCGTTATCTGCTGGCTGAACATTAGATGAACATGCAGTAAAAAAAACAGATATTAACGTAAGCAATGCAACAAATAAAAAAACAGGCTTTTTCAACATCATTTTTCCTCCTAATATTTATATAATAACGTAATAATTATATTGTATTTACTATTCCATGTAAAGCATTTACTATATTAATATATCCATAATACACGTTTTAAAATAAAAAAACTCCCAATTTTAGAAATCTAAAGTTAGGAGTTTTCCTATTTTATACTAAATTAAAGTTTATTAATAACAATCATGCAAAAAGCTATTAATTACTTGGGCTTTCTTTTCAGTATTTTCAAATCTATCTTTTATAACTATAGCTAAACTTGATATAAGTATATTAGCTAATGCAATTGGGGGATTCATAGAGTTATAAAAAACTGATGTATCTGTTATACAACGAAAGGTTACAAAGCTATTCTCCGCTATTGGAGATGTTAACTTATCCGTAAATGCTATTACTTTAACTTTACGCTCTCTTAAATAGTTAAACACCCTTACAGTTCTCCCTG
Source organism: Clostridium sp. 'deep sea' (assembly GCF_014931565.1). Classification (NCBI taxonomy): domain Bacteria; kingdom Bacillati; phylum Bacillota; class Clostridia; order Eubacteriales; family Clostridiaceae; genus Clostridium; species Clostridium sp. 'deep sea'. The sequence goes on along the minus strand of NZ_CP063353.1, from coordinate 2,994,708 downwards.
AGTATCTCGGGAAACAACTAAGAATAAAAACATCATCTGAGTTTACATCTAACAATTGGTGGCTTATATCTGTGTAAGTCGATAGATCATATGTTATTGCATTGATGCCCAAACTTCTTAACCTGACTTGCAAATATTTTACTACAGTTTTAGAAACCATATCTCCAACCAAGAAAATTCTTGGGGCATCTCTAATACACTTAACAGCTCTATCTATATCATTTACATTTAATAGCTTGGTAGTATTAACAAGAGCTTGAATCTCTGAATCTATAATTTCTAAATAGTTATCTTTTACATCTTTTTTAATATCTTTTACAGCAACAACAAGCCTTTCATTGGGTGAAAGTTTATTTTGAATATATTTTTGTAGCTCTTTTTTAAGTTCTAGAAAACTAGCATATCCAAGTTTCTTAGCAAATTTGAGTATAGTAACTTCTGTAACATTAACTTTTTCGCTCATCTCTTTTAGGGAGCAAAAACATGCTACTTCTGGTTTATTAATAATAAAATCTGCAATTGTTTTTTGAGTTTGACTCAAGTTTTTAAAATTATATTTTATATTATCTATTACAGACAACTTCATCATCCTTTACATTCATTTAATAATATAATTATACCTAAATATATTATTAAAATAAAACTGTTAGTTTTCTGTCTGCTTTTAGTGCAAAAACAAAACTACACACTAACATGCAAAACATGCTAATGTGTAGCTATTAGATTAAGAAAACTACAAACTATTTTAACCTGTTTAACTGCTTATTACTCATCTGTAGCTAATTAGTCATTACTATTCTGAAATACTTTAAAGGTAAATTGGTTATCTCTTGCACCAACGGTAACCTTCATGCCAGACTCAATTTCCTTACTAAGCAGTTTTTCAGATAATTCATCTTCTATGCTTCTTCTTATAACCCTACGCAAAGGCCTTGCACCATACTCCGGGTCATATCCAAGGCTAGCTAATAGTTTTTTAGCATTAGCTGTAAACTTAATTGTAATAGACATATCGGCCAAACGCTCTATTACCTCTTTTAACATAATGTCTACTATTTCACTAATATGCTCTTCATTAAGAGAATGAAAGACTATTGTTTCATCAACTCTATTTATAAACTCCGGCCTAAAGGTTCTACGCATTTCAGCCAATACATTTGTTTTCATTTCTTTATATTGACTTTTACTATCTTCTTCACCCGACTGGAATCCTAAACCACCTTTTTTATTCATAGCTCTAGCACCAACATTAGAGGTCATTATTATTACAGTGTTTCTAAAGTCTACAGTGCGACCCTGTGAATCTGTTAAGCGACCATCATCTAACACCTGTAGTAAAATATTAAACACTTCTGGGTGAGCTTTTTCTATTTCATCTAATAATACAACTGAATAAGGTTTGCGTCTTACACTCTCTGTTAGCTGACCACCCTCATCATAACCTACGTAGCCAGGGGGGGCTCCCACTAAACGAGATACATTAAACCTATCCATATATTCTGACATATCTATTCTTACAACTGCATCTTCATCGCCAAATAATACCTCAGCTAAAGTCTTTACTAGCTCAGTTTTACCAACACCAGTAGGACCTAAAAAGATAAATGAACCTATTGGTCGGCTAGGATCTTTTAGACCTGCTCTAGCTCGCCTTACTGCCTTAGAAACAGCGCCAATGGCTTCATGCTGGCCAATAACTCTTTCATGTAATACTTCTTCTAATTTTAAGAGTCTTTCACTTTCACTTTCAGCCAATTTATTTAACGGAATACCTGTCCAGTCGGAAACAATGTCTGCAATATCTTCTGCACCAACAACCACACTACGTGAGAATTTTTCTGTCTCCCAGTCTTTTTTAAGATTACGTTGTTTTTGAATTAGCTCAGTCTCTTTGTCTCTTATATTGGCTGCTTTTTCGAAGTCTTGCTCTTCTATTGCCGCCATTTTTTCTGCTTTGTACTTCTCCAGCTTTTGCTGAATACCTTTTAAATCTGGAGGCAGTATGGCATGTTTTAGTCTTACCTTTGAGGCTGCTTCATCTATTAAATCAATAGCTTTATCTGGCAAAAATCGATCTGAAATATATCTATCAGATAAAACAGCTGCCTGCTCTAAGGCTTTATCAGAAATTTTAACCTTATGATGAGCCTCATATTTATCTCTAATACCTTTTAGGATAGCAATTGTTTCTTCTACAGAGGGTTCATCCACATCTATTGGCTGAAAACGTCTTTCTAAAGCAGCGTCTTTTTCTACATACTTACGATATTCATCTAAAGTTGTTGCACCAATAACCTGTAGCTCACCTCTTGCAAGGGCTGGTTTTAACATGTTTGAGGCATCTATTGCGCCTTCAGCACCTCCAGCACCCACTATTGTGTGTAGTTCATCAACAAATAAAATGGTATCCTTTTGCTCCGAAAGTTCCTTTATAACATTTTTAAGACGATCTTCAAACTCTCCTCTGTATTTAGTGCCAGCAACTAAAGAACCCATATCTAATGAAAAGAGTCTTTTATTCTGTAATAGTTCTGGGACTTTTCCATCAACTATACTTTGAGCTAATCCTTCGGCAATTGCTGTTTTTCCAACTCCGGGTTCACCAATTAATACTGGATTATTTTTTGTTCTACGTGTTAGTATTTGCACTACTCTTTGAATTTCTTTACTTCTACCTATTACAGGGTCTATGTCGCCTTTACGAGCTAAATCAGTAAGATCTCTGCCATACTGCTCCAGTACATCTTTTGATCCCTCATTATTGCCTGTTTTAGAACTCATATTTTTATTATTTGGTGAATTCTGTAAAAGCTTTAGTATTTCATTTTGAATCCTAGTTTTACTTAAACCCAAATCTACAATAACCCTAATAGCAACACCTTCACCTTCTCGTATTAAACCAATAAGCAGATGCTCTGTTCCTATATAGTTGTGGCCTAAGTCTCTAGCAGCTATCATCGCTAATTCAATAATACGCTTAACACGTGGTGTTATAGCGACAGATTGGGCTGGTAAGTTTTGAAGCATTTGATTTGGCATTGGCTTTACTATTTCAGTAATACGTTGCTTTATTTTTTCAGAACTTAAACCAGCATTCTTTAATGCCTTAGCTGCTAGTCCTTCATCTATAGCTATTAATCCTAAGAGCAGGTGTTCTGTACCTACTAAATTATGACCTAAATCAATTGATTCTTCTTGGGCTTTCATAATAGCTTTTCTGGCTGTACTTGAAAAACGATCAAACATATAAAATCCCCCCTTATTATTGTAAACGCTGTCTCAATATTGTTGCTCTCATAATATCTCTATTATCCGCATTTAGTCGTTCATTTACAGTATGCTGTAATGAAGCAGGTTGTATCTCTAACATTATTTTATTTAACTCTTGAGCAGTAATTTTAACAACAAGATCTCTTTCTGCCCCTAATCTTAAATTAGACAATAACTTCATTGCTTCTTCACTGCTCATTTTACGAGCTCCAGTCATTATGCCCCAGGCTCTACCAATGCTATCTTCTAGCTCTAATTGATAATGTTCTACTAAATATTTGCGAGCATTTATTTCATAATCTACTAATTGTTTAACAAGGTTAGAAAGACTATTAATAATATCTTCCTCTGACCTACCAAGCGTTATTTGATTACTGATTTGAAACATGTTGCCTAGTCCCTCTGTTCCTTCACCATAAATACCTCTTGCTACAAAACCAAACTTAGCAGCTGTATCAAAAGCTTTAGCAATATTCTTGGTTTTAACTAAGGCTGGTAAGTGAAGCATAACTGATGCTCTCATTCCGGTACCTATATTAGTAGGGCAAGATGTTAAATAGCCTAATTGTGAATCGTAAGCATAATTTAACTCTTTTTCAAAACTCTCATCTATTTCATTAACTTTGTTATAACACTCATTTAAGTTAAGTCCAGGTAAAATACATTGTAGCCTTAAATGATCCTCTTCATTTACCATTATGCTAATACTACCCTCATTATTAATTAAAACAGCTCCATCTCTATTAGTCACATTAGCAAACTGAGGGCTAATAAGATGTTTTTCTACTAAAACTAGTTTAGATAGGTTGTTTAAATCAGATAATTTATAGTAATTAAACTGCTCATTTTTAGTAATTATTTCTTTTAGTTTATTCACTACTTTTTGGGAGTCTTGCAAGTTTATATTTGTAGGAAATACAAACTCTTGTAGATTACGTGCTAACCTAACCCTACTACTTACAACAATATAGTCTGTGGCTTTGGCTTCATTAATCCAAGCACAATTAATATTATTAACTGGCTTATTCATTTTTAATACCCTCTATTTCGTGTTCTATTGTTTTTATTTCATCTCTAAATTTAGCGGCATCTTCATATCGTTCTTCTAGTATTGCCTCTTGCAATTTTATTTTTTTATCTTTTAATTGCTTTTTCTTGAGCAAATCAGGTTGTTTTGTTTTAGGTATTTGCCCTTGATGAAGAGCATTACCATGCATTCTTCGAATTAACGGTAAGAGCTGATCTTTAAATGTGTTGTAACATTCACTACATCCTAATCTACTATGCTCCTGAAAGCCTCGCCATGATAAACCACATTTACTGCACTTTAATTCGTTATTCTGTAAGGCATTAAATTGTGGTGTTGAAAAACTTGAACTAAAAAAGTCAGAGATTAAATTAGACAAGTTAAAACCCTGCTGATTAAAGGTTAGATCTCCATGATTTTTAGCACAATCCTCACATAAATGGATAACTGTTTTTTCACCATTAATAACCTTAACTATTTTTACATTGGCTTCTTTTTGACCACAAACATTACATTTCATTTTATCACCCCTTCTACTTTACTAACATAATGTTAAACAAAGATCTCAATAGTCTACTACGCAACTTGTCTGCTTCCGTACCACTAAAGCCAAAGGTATGATTGCTTGTAGTGGTTCTTAATATTAAATGTTGCTCTGTATCTATATATCTTTGATTGTATAGTGAATCTATTAACAACTGAGCTGATTTTTCACTAATAGCATCTTCAATAATAGGTAAAGCTTTATGATCTACTACTCTTTTAAATATCCGAATATATCCGCCTCCACCACGAACACTAACTACGCGATAACCATTTCTCGGCGTGAAACGAGTTTGCAGCACATATGTTATTTGAGAAGGTACACAATCAAAATAATCTGCTAATTCTTTTCTACTAACCTCTATATAATTACTACTATCTTGCAACTGTTCCTGTAAATAAATGGCTATAATGTCTGCCATACTAGCCATATTATCACCTCACTATTTGACCTTAACTAACTTTTTGACCTTCCTTGACATTATATTAAACAATGATTTAATTGTTGTCAATAGTATTTTTGACTTTTCTTGACTATTATGCACTTTTAGTTCCTGAGGTATACGTCTCTTTCTATGGACGCTTTCATAATTGCTTTTAAGTGAGCTGCTTCTTATGCCTAACGGTTTGATTGTAACAAGGGTCAGACCTGTGCCTTAATTTTTAGGGTTGCCTATGTAAAATTGATTTAACTAAATAAGTTAGGTCAAGCTTGTGTAAAAGAGGTCAGACTCCACCGTGAAGTATGCCCAACGTTTGGAGGTTTTAATGTGGTTTACGTTGTTCCAGACACGGGAGTATTGCCATACGGCCCTACGAAGGCTGCAACCAAAACATATCTTCAAGCCTCTACGGAGGGACACATCTTGAGGCATTTACTTCAGGTAACTTTACATCTTTCAGTAAATCTTTCTTTGCACAGTGGTGGGTGGCTTTACCCGAATGACATGTCCTGTTATAACAACTGGCATTTGTAAACATGAGTTACTTAAAATTAGCAAGCCGTGAGGTTTGCGATATCGATTATTTTATTAAGCGTTCTGTTTCTTAAACACCTTACAAAAAGACGCGCAATGCGCGCCCCTTGGGAATTTGGGTTAAAAAAAAACGCCCAGTGGGCGTTCACACTAATTATAACTTATTTTACTCAAACTGGAATAATGGACACTTTTTCTTCCATGGGCAGAATGGATCTGATTGAATTTCAGACTTAGGTAATTTTATAAATGTCATACTATTTCACCACCTTAAGTTTTCTTACTACAAAACAATTATACAACAACACCAGTAAAAAATGTCATATCATTTCATAAAATGACATTTTGGTTTTCTCAAGCTATTTTTCATGCTCAATCTTCCACTTTGGATGAGCGAATTATTGCAATGATATAACCAAAATCTTAATAGATATTATTTAATCATGATCACCCCTATAAGGGGTTGATACGGACAAGCTCCTTAAGACGCTGGCTTTCACTCAAGCCACATTATCTTTAACACTTGTGCAAACCAGACCCTAAAGAGGCTTTATGTTGTCAGCTGTGCAGTAAAATCATTACCTTAAAAATATCATTCTACACTTAGAGGTAAGTTCTATTCTCTGTATAACTTTCGTTTCCTCGCCGCATAGTGGGTGGTTTATTATTTCGTAGTTCCACGTTCTCAACTGGCTAAAGCCAATAAACCAAAAAAGCGCCCAATGGGCGCCTATACAAGGAATTAGTGTTTATACTATTACTCATAATCTGCTTTAATTACCTTACCTTCTTCTACTTTATACTCTTTCCATTCTTTCTGTTCTTCACCCTTATATAGTACAGTGTTGCCTACAATTTTATACTTTAATCTCCATGCTTCAGCTATAAATTTAAACCTCTTTTTATTAGCATCGTATATATGTAGATAAGTTGGATATTCCCTGAATTCATTACCATTTGTTATTATGTAGTAATCAACCCATACGTCATTGCCTTCGGTAAAAATCATTGATTCATGAATACTTGTTTTAGATAGTGAAGTCTCCATATATTGCCAAGATGTGTATATAAAATCATTATAAACAGCTAGCAGAAAGCAGTTATAAGATTCATCAATTGGTATCATTGTTTTATCTAAAGGACTATATTTAACTAAGAAATCACTATAATTAAAGTATAAATAATCTTTATGCCATATGAAATCACCACCATCAAAAGTATCAATTATTTTAAGTGTTTTTTTATTAATTATTTTAATTTCTTTACTATTTTTAGATGCTAAAGCAATATAATTATCCCCTAACTCAAATTTTACTGGTAGATTCTTTAGTTTTAGTTGAGAGGATGTTCCTGCGATAATATCGTACTTTATTAGACTATTTCCATCGCTATTAGTAACGGTAAAATAGGCATAATTATCTTTGAGCACTAAATCATGTACTAGGCCTTCACTGTAAAGGGTAGTTATTCTTTGCTGATTATAATCATAAAAGTACAATAATGACTCTTTTCCATAACCAGAAAACAAAATTCCTTTTTCAGATATATCATATACCCTTATTGCCATATCTATAGGTTTAGTAACTGCGTTTTCAGTAATTTTTACAAGTTGATTTGTTTCAAATTGTTTTATAACAGTATGAGTAGGCATTTCTTTACAATCAATAACATTAAATACCCCATAATCCGATTCATATTGAACAAACTTATAGTCAATTAATTTAAAATCACTTTCGTCCTCATCAACATAACCGTCCTCATCCAAACAACTGTAACCTTCAACGTACATTACCCCATTTAATTTAAAATAATTAAATGGCATATCAGTTTGTTGATAATAAGGCTTAAAGCACAGAGTATCTTCATTAAAAACATACAGCAACTCAGGTACAGAATCCTCTTTGTAATAAACCCCTAACTCATTAACAAAAAGACTATGTTCAGCTGTAATAGTATTCCATACTTTATTAGCAAAGCCATAATAATATATAGTACGATTATTACCTTGGCCTAGCAAGGCTACTCCTTGATTACTTGCATAGAATATTATCCATTTACCAGTGGAATCTTCTTGAATTGTATCTTTCCACTTATCTCCAGGGATATTTAACACCAGCTGTTTGTTTCTATTCTCATCAATACTGTACAAGGCTTTTTCTTGCTTATTGATGTAGTAAAGTTTATTATTATTTGGGTTTTTAAAAATCTCCCCAAAGCCAATAGATTCTCCCATAAATTGCTCATTTAGAACCTCATCTTGATAGTTAGGGTCAATATAACATATTTTATTTTCCTCATTTAATCCTACATAATAATCATCTATCTTTAAATAATCATAAACATCATTACTCTGCTCGGTAATAAAATAGGCTGTATTATACACTAACGCAGTTTTAATAATAAAATCATTAGTCGTTCTATAATAGCCATATCCTAAGTGTTTTTCTAATTGAATATCTTTATAAATACCATTTTCAAAGATTAATTCTCTATCGTAGATGATATAATGCTTTTCAAAAAGTGGATTGTACTTAGATTCTTTATTTTCTACTACTGTATGACTAAATAATTTGTTATAATTATTTTCTTGAGGTATCAAGCATTTTTTTATAACATTATCTGCTGCACTATAATACATATGTAAAAACGACTTGTTTTTATCTTTATCTTGGCAATACTTTATATCTAAAATTTCATAATCTTTCTCTAAAGAGATTATGTCTAAAGCAGCTAACTCCTTGTTCACAATATCTAAATAATGTTTATCTCCATTTTTTCTTTCTAGAAAAATAGTATTTTTGCTAGAAAAAATATTTACCACATCAGCTCTCAGTTTATTTCTTTGTTCTAAAAGTACTTTGCTAATCTCACCATTGCTAACTATCTTAAATGTATCTACATAATAATTATTATTTAGCTTATAGGTAAGGTATAACTCATCTTTATCACTTACTATTATTTTATAGTCAGTACCTAATTCATAATTATCAAATTCATCACTTGCTATTTTTTTATAATCAGTGCCTAATTGATAATTATCAAACTCATTAATACTATATTTAACTCCATCATACCTATGTTTAACTTCAGATGAGCTCTTATAAGAGTCAAATCTTAGTTTATTGTTAGCATATGTTACAAGAAAAACATCTCGATAATTTACAAAACCTGTTAGTAAACTTTCATTTACATTTATATCATAGTTTTTTTTAGGATTTGCAAAATCAGTTCCATATACTAAAAAAGCTCTATTGTCTTTACCAATATGTAGTGCAATATCATCATAAACAATTGTTTCTTTTACCTTAAAACCAGTTGGTAACTTTATATTATAGTTATTATAAGGCTTGTAATCATCAACAACCTCTCCATTTTGCATATTAAGTTGTTTTGTTGCTGTTAAGGTAGTTACCTCAACAGCTTTTTCTTTATTAAATTCACAACTGGTACAAAAAATTGTGCAAAAAACTAAAAAAATACACAGAAAAATAGTCTTACTTTTAAACATAAAAACCTCCGAATTAGTGTAATATTCATTATTTTATAGTATTAAATAAACCTAAACAATTTTCAAAAAAAATCCCATTTATTCAAAGTACTTTTACAAATTTTAAATAATCAATTAGCTATTCTTAATTTCTTAATTACTTTTTCTTTTTCTACTTTATAGTTATGATTTATCCATTTGCCAAAATATTGATTTTTTACTTGATACTTAATAGTATTTTTATCAATTTGATATTTTATTTTTGTACCACTTTTGATAAAATTCAATCTTTTATTGTTAATATCATAAATTGATAAATCTGCTAAAAAATCTGTTTCTGCTTTAATAATATAAAAATCTATATTTTTTTCTTGTGGTAGCTTAATTTCCTTTATATCATACTTAAGCAAAGCCCATCCTGCATCACCAGGAGAATAACAACAGTATAAACTATTCTGATGATAGACACAGGGATATGAATACTGCCAAGACCTAAGTATAATGGCAGTTTTACTTTGGGTACTATACTTTACTAAAAGGCCTCCACAAGCATAATATAACTCATTATCATGCCAAGTAAAATCAGAACCATCAATTGTATCAACTATTTTAAATTTGTTTATATCAACAATATCTATTGTATAGCTATTTGATAGGCTAACTGCTAAATAATTACCTGAAAGTTTAAACTCAGAAGGTACCTCTTTTATTTTTAACTGCAATACTTCTCCAGTATTAAAGTTGTATTTATTGAGGTAATTATCTCCTTTGTATAGTGAGGTGAAAATTGCAAAATTATCATTTAAGGCTAATTCTGTAATTAAACCCTTGTCACTTAGAGTAGCTACTTTTTTTGTGTTGTAATCATAGTAATACAAAATAGCATCTTGTTTATAGCCAGAAAATAAAATGCCTTTTTTAGATACATCGAATAATCTAACCGACATATCAATGGGCTTAGTTATACCTTCATTGGTTAGCTTTATAAGCGTATTAGTTTGGTATTCTTTTAACACACTGTGATCTTTTTCATTTTTTGCATCAGTAATATTATAGATCCCGTATTTTGAATTATAAAGTATATATTGCGAATTACATATTTTAAAGCTTGAGTCATTTTTTATGTTGTGATGATAACCATAAACATATAATATATTATCTAATATAAAGGTATTAAAATATTTTTGATTGTTTATATAACAGGGCTCAAATGAGAGAGTTGCTCCATTAAAAATATAAACTAATTCTCCTATGCCATTATAAGTAAGTCCTAATTCACTAATATATATCTCTGATTTTTTAGTTATAGTTTTCCACTCTTTTTTATGTAAGTTATAATAATGCATTTTATGAATGTCATTTTTCCAATCAGAATTTCCTATTATGGATACTGCATTATTATCTACATAATATGATATATGTTCACCATAACCCTTTTTCATTGCATCTTGCCACTTATCCTCTGGTATCTTTAACACCAACTGTTTGATTCTATTAGCATCAATACTGTAGAGTGCTTTTTCTTGCTCATTAATGTAGTAAAGTTTATTATCATTTGGGTTTTTAAAAATTTCCCCAAAGCCAATAGTTTCTCCTATAAATTCCTGATTTAGAATCTCATCTTGATAGCTAGGGTCAATATAACATATTTTATTTTCCTCATTTAATCCCACATAATAATCATCTATCTTTAGATACTCGTTAGTACCATTACTCTGCTCTGTAATAAAATAAACAGTTTTAAATTCTAAATCAGTTTTAATAATAGAATCATCAGACATTCTATAATAACCATACCCTATACTTTTTTGCAACTGAGTATCTTTATAAACTCCATTTACGAATACAGATTTTTTGTCATAAATAAGATAGTGTTTTTCATAAAGAGTATTATATTTAAATTTTTTATTTTCTATTACAGTATGACTAGCTAAGCTTTTATAATTGTTTTCTTGTGGTATTACGCATTTTTTCACAGTATTATTTGCTGATTTATAGTACATATGTAATAAAGATTCATTATCTTCTTGAGAGTAGTTTAGTTTTAAAATTTCATTGTCTTCTTCTAAAGAAATAATATCTAAAACAGCTAGTTTTTTATTGAGGATATCGAGATAATGTTTATTACCATTCTTTCTCTCTAAGAATATGGTATTTTTATCAGCGAATATCTTGACCACATCTGCGCGAAATTTATTACTCTCCTCTAAAATAACTTTGTTTTCTGCTAGTTTAAATGTGTCTATATGATAAACATTATTTAGTTGATAGGTAAGATAAAATTGATTTTTGTCTTTAGTAATTATTCTATAATCACTGCCCAAATTATAATCTTTAAACTCACTAATAATATGTTTTGCTCCATCATAACAGCTGTAAGAGTTAAATCTAAGTTTGTTATTAGTATATGTTACAAGAAAAACATCTCGGTAATTTACAAAACCTGTTAATAGGTTTTCATCTATTTTTAGATCATAGGTTTCTTGAGGGTCAGTAAAGTCAGCTCCAAATACTATAAAGGCTCTATTATCCTCCCCTATATGCAGTACTGTCTTATCATCCATTTTCATATCTTTTACCTTAAAACCAGTTGGCATCTTTATATTATAGTCATTATAAGGCTTGTAATCATTAACAAGCTCTCCATTTTGCATATTAAGATGTTTTGTAGGTTTTAAGGCAGTCACCTTAAAGCCTTTTTCTTTATTAAACTCACAACCCGTACAAAAAATTGTACATAAAACTAAAAATATACACAGAAAAATAGTCTTACTTTTAACCATAATAACCTCCGAATTATGTATGTAATATTTTTTTAATAAATACTAACAAACCCTTTATAACGTTATAAGACAAAAAAAACATTCTAGGGACGGTTCTTTTTGTGCTAATTTAATTAATGTTTAGACTTACTAGGTCAAAATATTATATCATACGATTAGAAATTATGCTTCTATTTAAATCTTAATACCATACTGGAGCCTTGTGTAATAACTTAGATTAATACTTATATTTATTTATGATGCTAAAAAGTAGACATGATTTTTTCATGCCTACTTTTATTCTACTACTTACTAAAGTTGTTTTTAGTTAAATTTATTCAATTATTATACTGTTTCAAATAATGGGCACTTTCTTTTCCAATAACAAAATTCAAGAGTAATTGGATTCTTGTTAGGTAATTTTAAAAATGTCATAGTATTGACCTCCTTGAATATTAATTTCATTCAAATTATATCATAAACTTACACAATATTACAATATTTTTATAAATTAAAATTTATGTTATTTTATAATTTCAATACATTATTTTTAATTAATCATTTACTAATTAAAATTGCTATAAATTTTTTCTCATTGTTTACATTTAAATCATTACACTCTTTACTTATCTTTAAGTTAATAACACTAATATTACTAATTAAATTAGCTAAATGCATTTCCTATTTCTTTAATCACTTAATAAAAAAATCTAGAAAAATAGTTCTAACTATTTTCCTAGATTAAATAAGTTGTTGTACTACCTTTAATAAATATCATTTATTGATGCTTCTTTGATTACTTTATTGCTTTCAACCTTATACTCGTTCCATTCTTGCTGCCATTTGTTATTTTCGTAGTCATATTTTTTGTACTTAACACAATTGTTATTAATTTGATATTTTATTCTAGCACCACTTACAATCAAATTAAGTCTGTTGTGATTATTATCATACATAATTAAATTTGATGTGTAGTTTGTATCAGACTTAATTAAAATATAATCTACATCTTTAACTATTGGTAAATTAATTTTATTAGTTAGGGAAATTTTGCTTATTGGTCTTTCCTCTTTACCATTTAAGTAGTAATAGACGTTTTCTTTGTGGATAACAAAGGGACTTGCGTGTCCAATATGTTTAATTATTATCATTTGTTTAGTTAGTGGATTATAACTAACTAAATATCCCCCACATTCATATATTAACTTATTGTCATGCCAAATAAAACTATTCCCATCTATAATATCTGTAACAGCAAATTCATTGATATCTACTATTTTAATTTTGTTATTTCTCATGCTAGAAATTGCAAGATAGTTACCAGCTAGTTTAAAAGTGATATCTTTATCATTAATCGGTATTTCTAAAGACTTACCAGTAGTTATGTTAAGTTTTATTAGCCTCTTATTTTCTGCTAATGAAACAAAATAAGCATAATTATCTTTTATAGCTAAATCAGCTATTAAACCCTTATTATATAATGTTGAAACTTCAGCAAATTTAAAATTATAGTAATATAGAATAGCTTCATCACCAAATCCTGTGTACAAAATACCATCTTTAGATAAATCATATGCTCTTACCGCAGTACTAAAAGGATTTACGAAACCGCTGTTAGTTAGGTTTAAAAGTTGAGCAGTGTAATACTGCTTCATTACTGTATGAGATTCTGTTTTTTTTATATCAATAATACGATATGTATTATTGTTTGTTTTATATTTAACATAGTTTGCTTGCATATCAATATTCTTATCATTTTCATAACAGACATTGTTATTTACATATAAAATATCGTTTACGATTAAGCTTTTATAATACTCATGGTATTTGCGATAATATCGCTCAAACTTATTGGTTTTAGGGTTTAATTTATAAGATACTCTACCTTTGTTATACAATATACCCTGACCTTCTTGGTAATAAATTTCAAAATCACTAACAATGTAATGCCAACTTTTAGTTTTTAGATTATAGTAATTAATGCTACTTTGAATTGTATCGAATGTATTTAATAGTACAACCATATTATTATCAGCAAATATTAATGAGTTTGTATTTTCATTTATTGTTTTTTGCCAAATATCAGAAGGTATTTGGCTTACTAATTGTTTATTTCTATTACTATCAATACTATAAACTGCTTGATCTGCTTTATTTAAGTAATAGAGCTTATTATTTTGTTTATTAACAAACACAAATCCGTTTTCGAATTTCTCACCTAAAAATTTTTCATTTAAGACTTCTGAACTAAATTTTGCATAAACATCACATATCTCATTGTTTTCATTGAGTCCAACATAATAGTCATTTACTCTCATAAACTTATCTACATCAGCATTATTTGTTAATAAATAGCTTACATCATAGTTATGATTAGTAATAATATAGCCACATGATTCAATTTTATAAAAATTCATTGTGCTATAACTATCTTCGTAAACATCGTCATATTTTAAGTCACATTTTATGCCATTCTCAAAAATACCATAATAACTATCATAAATAACAAAGTGTTTTTGATACCTATCATCTTGTTTTATTATTTTGCTTTCAAGAATGGTGTGGGTGCACAGCTTATAGTAGTTATTTTCTTGCTTTATTTCATACTCTTTTATTTTGTTTAACTCTCTTAAGTAAAGCTTAAGCTTTGATTCTTCTCCGTGACGCTGATATTTAATAGCAGAGATTTCAGCATTCTTATTTACTTTTAAAATATCAATAACTGCAAGCTGTTTGTTTGTTATATCTAAATAAAAGCCTTTGTTAGTTTTCCTTTTTAAAAATATAGTACTCTTATCACTTAAAACTTCTACAATATCTGTTCGAAACTTATTTTTTTCAACTAAGGTAATACTTTTATCATTTATTTTAAATGTATCAATATGTATTTGATTATTAAGTTTGTAGGTTAGGTAAAAGGCATATATATCACAAGAAATAGTTTGATAATCTGTAGCTGATACATGATTAAACTTGTATTCAGCCCTTTTATCACCGTAGTAGCTATAACACTCAATTATTAGTTTATTATTATCAGCTCTTGTTATTAGCAGTACATTATTACTATCATATATATAGCCAGTTAAGATAGTATTAGCTGTTGTTATTTCTATGTTTTCTTTTTGATTATCTAGATTAGTGCAAAAAGATATAATGGCATTATTTTGCTTACCAATAGCCAAACTAAGATTAGTAGTAGTATAATATCCATGCCAATCAATCAAAACATTATTTTGCTTAATAAGCTCTTTAACCTCAAAATTTTTAGGTAAGCTTGGTTCATTTATAGTTTTTGTAGCATCACCAACTATATTTCCTTGACTTAAATCTATCTCTTTAGTTGCCTCTAAAGTAATTACATTTTTAAGTGTTTTATTTTCACATCCAGTTGTTAAAACTAAAATAATGATAAGTAAACAGGCAATAAGATACCTTTTTTTCATAAGCCTAACTCTCTCCCTTATTTTATAAAACTATTTTTATATTTGCTGATTATACCACATTAAAAGAGTATATACCGATTAATTTTATTATAGTGGTAATAAATCTAATAAAACCACCTTAAATAATGTTGATTTTCATAAATACCAGAAGAGTTTAATAGTACCAATACTCTAACAAACCTAGACATACTAATATGTTAATATACAAAGACGCCCACTGGGCGCCCCTACATGCTTTAGTAAAGTATTTTATGGTATTTGTATTATTGAGCAAACTATATCACATCTATATAATGGACTAACTTTTACAGGTGGTTTAAGAAATTTCATTTTGCACCTCCTTTTTTACTCATATATAAATAATACCATAATATTATTTTTTTTCATATATTTAACATAATAACTTTATTTGCCTAAGAATAATACTTATCGGTCTTGACCACAAAGTTCGCCCTACAACAGTATTACTTTGTAACATGAAGTCACTTTGTTAATACGCCGATCCAAAGAAAACTGTTATTAGTCAAATACCTTAATAAAAAAAGACGCCCACTGGGCGCCTTAAGCTAAGTTCGGTTATATTAGTATTCTTTAGTTCTTGATAAATCCTTTTTATCTACAATGGTAATAACACTACCCTCTTTTAGTTTTAGTTGTTGCCAGTCATTATTTTCATTATAACCCTTACCTTTATAGTGAATAGTGCTTCCCTTAATTTTATAATCAACACTTCTACTACAAATGATTTCAGATATCCGCTTTTCTTTAACATTATAAAGCAATAATCTTTGAAGATAATCTGTTTCCATCTCAATCAATAAGTAATCTGTTTTAGTTCTTGGTAAGATAATTTCTTTATTTAGGTTTGTTCTACACAAAGGTACGTCTGCATCGTAAAAACATAGATAATAGAGATAATTATCTTTTATAGTTAAGGTAAATGGATAAGTTATATAATCAATTAAAGTCATAGTTTTTTTTAAGGCATTATACCTCACTAAATATCCACCACAGCTATAGTATAATTTATCTTCTGACCAGATAAAGTAAAAGCCATCTATAGTATCCACAAGCTCTAAATCACTCAAGCTAAATATCTTAATATAATTAAAATCTTTTGAACTAAGTGCTAAATAATTATCGCCTATTTGAAAACTTAACTCAGTATCACTGAGCTTTGATACTTGTTTTTGACCATTAGTAATATTAAGCTTAACTAGTTTATTTTTATCCTCAATGGCTATGAAATAAGCAAAGTTATTCTTGAGAGCTAAATCATACACCAAACCCTCGTATAGTATATTTAACTGCTTTGTCTCAAAATCATAATAATACAGATTAACATCATTTTCAAATCCAGTGTATAATATTCCCTGCTCAGAAATGCTATACCTTCTCACTGCTGTATCAATAAGCTTTTGATAACTGTCATCTTCAATACTATAAATGTTTGCTGTTTTATATTGCTTAACTATAGTATGATTAGCTATTGTCTGATAATCAGTGATTTTGAAATTCTCATTACCAATTTTATACTCTATATATGGAGAATTATATAAGATACAATTTGAATCGTTTTCAATACTACTATATTCTGCATCTACATATATCTTATCGTCTATAGTTAAACAGTTATAGTATTCTTTACCCTGGAAGATCATAGGCTCAAATAGCTTTGTCTCTTGGTTAAAGCAGTATTGTAAATCTCCAATCTCATAGTATATTTTGCTTTTATCCTTTCTTATTTCAGTATCTTTTTTAAAAATCTGCCACTTCTTTGTAGTAAAATCATAGTAACACATTCTGTATCCATAGGTGTTCTCAGTTAATAAAGCTACTCCTAGATCATTAGCAAAAAATTTATATGGCATAGTTTTCACATTAACTGCTAACCTCCAAATATTATCTGGAATATCTAAGACTAGCTCAGTTTCTCGACTACTATTTATACTATATAGATACATAGAATTATTCTGGATCTTAAAGTAATATACCTTATTAGTTTCTTTATTGAAAAAAACCTGACCAAAAGTTAACTTCACACCAATAAAAGTTTCATTTAATATGCAATCTTTAAAATCTGGGTCAATATAAGTTACCTCATCTTGCCTATTTAAACCTATATAGTAATTATCTATTTTTAACATTTTAGCTATATCATTATCTTTAGCTATCAATAAAGAACAATAATCATATTCTTCGTTTGTTTTTACAACTTTACCATTTGGAAGTTGTAAGTAGTTTATATCACCATAATTGTTATCTAAGATAAATGGAAAATTCATCTCTACTATACAACCATTTTCAAAAACACCTCTATAATAATCAAAAACTATGTAGTGTAGCTCATTTTTAGAATTGTATTCAAGCTCCTTATTCTCGAATACTGTATGGGTATAAAGGGTATTATAGTTATTGCGCTGAGGAATGGTTTGCTTCATTACCTTATCTTCATTTTGCAGGTAGATATTTAAGTTGCTAACACTTTTAAAATCATTCTTTGTATCAAACTCATACTTAATATCAAGTACCTCATTATCACTACCAATCTTTACTATGTCTAACACAGCTAATTTTTTATTTAAGATATCAATACAATCCCCTTTCTTAGCTTGCCGTTGCAGAAAGATTGTGTTTTTATCGCTAAAAATATTAACTATATCTGGCCTAAGTTTATCTCGACTGATAAGGCTTAATTCTTGATTATTGATTTTAAAAGAATCAATATGTATTTGCTTATTGAGACTGTAAGTTAAGTAAAAGCTATCTACATCACTGGCAATAATTTTATAATCTTCACCCTGTTTAAAATTATTAAACTCATAATTCTTTGTGTTTTTACCAAAATAATTATAGCTTTTTAATAGAAGCTTATCATTAGCGTGGCTAACTAAGAATATGTTATTTTCATCATAAATATAGCCTGTCATTATAGGGTTATCGCTTTTCAATGTATGCATAACTCTATCCTGTCGATTACGAAATGACAATATTGCTCTACTATCTTCTCCAATCAATAGTTCTAGTGAACACCTATAATCCCTTCCATCCCACTCAACACGGGAATTCTCCTTTTTAATTACTTGTTTTATGGTAAAATCTTTAGGTAAATCAAACTGCTTAACTTTGGGTGTGGGTGTGACTGCTTCCTCACTATTACGAAGATCAATAACTTGTGTAGCCTCCATAGTTATTCCTGTAAATGCGTTATTAGCGCATGATAACATTAGAACTGACATAATCATAAGAGTTGTTAATAGTATTATTTTTTTCATACTTACACCTCGTCTCGCTATTAACCTTATTTTACTATGTTTTTCAATTTAATAATATGCTAAATCTTATTATTCTGGCTAGAACATTGTATCATATGAACTTAATAGTTTAATACTTTAATAAAATAATCATAAAATAAAAACAACTCCCTAAATAGGAGTTGTTTTTTTATCATAATATTTAACTATTTACTCTTCTTTTTGACTCTCTTGAATAATCTTTTCAGCTAACATAGCTGGAACTTCTTCATAACGAGCAAAATTGGCTTTAAATAAACCTCTACCTTGAGTCATAGAGCGTAAATCTGTAGCATAACTTGACATTTCAGCTAATGGAACTTGAGCTTTAATGATTTGTTTGCGTCCTGATGGTTCCATACCCATGATGCGACCACGTTTTTTATTTAAGTCACCCATGATATCTCCCATGTACTCTTCAGGAACAGTTACCTCTAAATCATAGATAGGCTCTAATAATATAGGACTAGCATTTAAGAATCCTTTTTTAAATGCATAACTACCTGCAATTTTAAATGCCATCTCTGAAGAATCTACGTCATGGTAAGAGCCATCTTTTAAGTTAATTTTCACTTTAACTACAGGGTAACCAGCAACAGGACCCTCGCCCAATGATTCTTGAATTCCTTTATCTACTGCAGGAATATATTGACGTGGAACTGAACCACCAAAGATAGAATCTACAAATTCGTAGTCTTTATCTTCACTGTGTAAAGGCTCTAAATCAATTACTACATGACCATATTGACCTTTACCACCTGATTGTTTCTTATGTTTATGCATTGATTCAACTTTTTTCTTAACTGTTTCACGGTAAGGAATCCTTGGAGCCTTAAGTGTTACAGCTACTTCAAACTTGTCAGCTAAACGACTTTTAATAACTTGTAAGTGCATATCTCCCATACCAGAGATAACTGTTTCACTTGTTTCAGTATTACGTTCAGCAGTAAATGTAGGATCTTCTTCTTGTAGCCTAGCTAAGCCAGTACCTATTTTTTCTTCAGCACCTTTAGCATCTGCCTCTACAGCCCTAGAGATGATTGGGTCTGGGAATTGAATAGGGTCAATTATAAAATCAGAGCCCTTAACAGATAAGGTATCATTGGTGTCTGTATCATTGAGTTTAGCAACACCACCTATATCACCTACACATAATTCTTTAACATTTATTTGGTTTTTACCACATACCAAGAAAATTGAACCTAAACGCTCATTATTTCCTTTATTAACATTGTAGTATTGTGTATCGGCAGTAATTCCACCAGAGAATACACGGAAAATGTTGATTTTACCTACATATGGGTCAGCCATAGTTTTAAATATTAAGGCAGCTGGTTGACCATTGGCATCTTCATTAGCTACTGGTGCTGGCAATAAATCAACAATTGAATTCATAATTGGCTGAATACCAATATTTTTTGTAGCAGCCGCTGCTAATACTGGAACAACAGAGCCAGCCTTAACACTTGATTGTAAGCCACTAATTAAATCCGCATCGGGAATTTCTTCTCCCTCAAGGTATAACATCATTAGCTCATCATCTTGCTCTACAACAGCCTCAATAAGCTGTGTGCGGTATTCTTCCATTTGATCTATCAAATCGCTTGGAGCCTCAATTTCTTTAACCTCACGGCCATTTCCACTAAACTCATAAGCTTTATTAGTTAAGATGTTTAACACACCATTAAAATTATCTTCTTTTCCTATAGGAACATAAAGTGGAGCTACGCTTGTTCCAAACTCATCACGTAATTGCTCAACTACTTTAAAGAAGTTTGCATTTTCACGATTTAGTTTATTAACTATTACAATTTTGGGTAGTTTATTCTCATTAGCATATTGCCATACTAATTCAGTACCTACCTGAATTCCTGAAACACCACAAACTACTACTGCTGCAGCATCAGCAACTCTTAAAGCAGCTTTAACTTCACCAACAAAGTCAAAGTAACCAGGGGTATCTAGCACGTTAATTTTTTTACCATTCCATTCACAAGGCACAATTCCTGTGTTAATAGAAATAGTTCGTTTTGTTTCTTCAGAATCAAAGTCAGAAACTGTATTTCCATCTTCAACTCTACCTAGTCTAGTTACAGCTCCTGTATTATAATACATAGCTTCTGCTAAAGATGTTTTTCCAGCACTACTATGTGATATTAGAGCAATATTACGAATGTTTTCTGTGGAATAATTCTTCACTCCGTTTGCCTCCCTTTATTCAATAACAGATAAAATACATACCTATTTATTTTCAACAAACTTTGCTTTATTCCTGCATGATTTTTTTAGTAATTAAAATTAGATGCTGTAATTTGGGGCTTCTTTGGTAATTTGAACATCATGTGGGTGGCTTTCCCTTAAGCCAGCTGCTGTTATACGAACAAACTTAGCTTTTTCTTGCAGGTCTTTAACTGTTTTACAGCCGCAGTAACCCATACCAGCTCGTAAGCCACCAATAAGTTGATAAATTGTATCTGAAATAAGACCTTTATATGGTACCCTTCCCTCAATTCCTTCTGGAACAAATTTTTGGGTATCGTTTTGAAAATAACGGTCTTTACTACCCTCTTTCATGGCTCCTAATGAACCCATGCCACGGTAAACCTTAAATGTTCTACCTTGGTATATAACTGTTTCCCCAGGACTTTCTTCAGCACCAGCTAATAAGCTACCTAACATTACGGTATCTCCACCTGCTGCTAAGGCCTTAACTACATCTCCACTATATTTGATTCCACCATCTGCAATAATAGGTACTCCATGTTTATGGGCCTCTTGTGAACAATCAAAAATAGCTGTAATTTGAGGAACCCCAATACCAGCAACTACTCTGGTTGTGCAAATTGAACCTGGGCCAATGCCAACCTTTACGGCATCAACACCCGCCTCAATTAGCGCCTTTGTTGCTTCAGCTGTAGCTACGTTACCAGCAATAATATCTACCTCTTTAAATAAACTCCTGATATGTGCTACTTGATTAATTACGTTTTGGTTATGGCCATGTGCTGTATCAATAACTAAGACATCAACACCTGCCTCTACAAGTGCTTTAGCTCTTTCTAATGAATCTCCACTAACGCCAATTGCAGCTCCTACACATAACCTACCTTGTTTATCTTTTGTTGCTAGGGGATATTTTTTAGCTTTTTCTATGTCTTTTATTGTAATTAAACCTTTAAGATTATAGTCCTCATCAACCAAAGGTAGTTTCTCAATTTTGTTGGTTTGTAGTATTTGTTTAGCTTCAAGTAGTGTCGTGCCCATTCCGGCAGTAATTAAGTTCTCTTTGGTCATAACATCAGAAATAAGCTTGCTCATATCTTCTTCAAAACGCATATCACGATTGGTTATAATCCCTATTAGCTTTTTACCCTCAGTAATAGGAACGCCTGAAATTCTATACTTACTCATTAACATCTCAGCATCTCCTAAAGTATGCTCAGCTGTTAAGTAAACAGGGTCAACTATAACACCATGCTCAGATCGTTTCACCTTGTCAACTTCTTCTGCTTGTCTTGCTATAGTCATATTTTTGTGAATTATTCCCAAACCGCCTTCACGAGCCATAGCAACTGCCATACGTGAAGTGGTAACTGTATCCATTGCTGCACTTACAATGGGTATATGCAGTTTAATATTTCTAGTTAAACGCGTAGTAGTAACTGCTTCATTTGGTAATACCTCCGAGTGATCCGGAACTAATAATACATCGTCAAAAGTTAATGCTTCTTTACCAAATTTATCATTAAAGTTCACCTTTACATGCCCCTTCCCTGGTTAATTGATTTATTATAACACAAACAATAACAACGACAAATAGTAATTATATAGCAAAATGTCGTAATGTTACCCCTGCTTCAGTTAATAATTGTTTGGATAATTCGTCTGTGTAGGTAGTTAAGTAGATTACCTCTTTTATACCTGCATTTATTAACATCTTTGCACAAAGCACACAGGGATATGTTGTAGTATAAATTGAGCTATTGTTAATACTAACACCAGCTAAAGCTGCCTGAATAATAGCATTTTGCTCTGCATGAAGCCCTCTACAGAGTTCATGCCTTTGCCCAGAGGGCACATTTCGTTGCTCTCTAATACAGCCAACTTCACTGCAATGCTTTAAGCCCGATGGAGCACCATTGTAGCCAGTAGCTAATATTCTTTTTTCTTTAACCAGTATTGCCCCAACTTTGCGACGTAAACAGGTACTTCTTTTGGCAACAAGTTGAGTTATCTCAGCAAAATAGGTATCCCAATCTGGTCGATTTGTCATTATTTTGTTCCAAATAAACGATCACCAGCATCACCTAAACCAGGTACAATATAACCATGATCATTTAACATTTCATCTACACATGCCACATAAATCTCAGCTTCTGGACAGGCCTCATTTACTGCTTTAATGCCCTCAGGAGCTGCAATTAAACACATAAGTTTAACTGATTTTGCTTGCAATTTTAGTAATTCTTTAATGGCTGCAATAGCTGAGCCACCAGTAGCTAACATTGGATCTACTATAATAAAATCTCTTTCAGTTATATCTGAAGGAAACTTACTGTAATAGGTAACTGGCTGTAGGGTTTCAGGGTCGCGGTACAGCCCAATATGTCCAACTCTAGCATGTGGAACAAGCTTAAGTATGCCATCTACCATACCAATACCAGCCCGTAAAATGGGTACAACTCCCAGCTTTTTACCAGCAATAACTTTTGTTTTTGCCATTGACACTGGGGTCTGTACCTCATGGTCTTTAAGTGGCAAATCTCTTGTAACTTCGTATGCCATAAGCGTTGCTACTTCATCTACCAATTCTCTAAAATCTTTATTGCCTGTATTAATGTCTCTAATATATGTTAGCTTATGTTGAATTAAGGGATGATTTAGTACATGAACTTTCATTTAATACACCTCTTTTTAGTTATTAATATAATACCCACCATAGTATGATGGGTATATTACTACTATTTACAGTTACATTATAATTAAAATTGTTGCAATATATAAGTTAGTTTAAGTGCCTAACTATCTTAATAGCCCACCTTACAAGGTGGGCTATTTTAGATTATTATTTTAAGCATACAATGGGAAACGAGCACATAAATTGCTTACTCTCTTAGAAACGTTTGCTAAAGCAACACTATCATCTAAGTTTTCTATAGCATCTGCAATTAAGTTTGCAACTTCCTTCATTTCTGCAACACCCATGCCACGAGTTGTAACTGCAGGTGTACCAATTCTAATACCACTAGTTACAAATGGACTCTCAGGGTCGTCCGGAATAGTATTTTTATTTACAGTAATACCAACCTGATCTAGGGCTTTTTCAACTACCTTACCAGTTACACCTTTACTACGAAGATCAACAAGCATTAAGTGGTTATCTGTACCATGAGATACAATATTAAAGCCACGCTCCATTAACCCCTCTGCTAAGGCACTAGCATTATCAATTACACGTTGAGCGTATTCTTTAAACTCTGGCTGTAATGCCTCTTGGAAACAAACAGCCTTGGCTGAAATTACATGCATTAAAGGACCGCCTTGAATACCAGGGAAAATGCATTTATTAATTTTTTTAGCATATTTCTTTTTGCATAAAATCATACCACCACGAGGGCCTCTTAATGTTTTATGGGTAGTTGTAGTAACAAAATCAGCATACTCTACTGGATTTGGATGTAAACCAGCAGCTACTAAGCCAGCAATATGAGCCATATCTACCATAAAGTAGGCTCCAACTTCATCCGCAATATCTTTAAACTTTTTAAAATCGATTGTTCTTGAATAGGCACTAGCACCTGCTAAAATCATTTTTGGTTTATGCTCTAGGGCTTTTTCACGTACATCTTCGTAATCAATCATACCAGATTCTGGATTAACACCATAAGCTACAATATTGTAAAGTGTTCCAGAGAAGTTCACTGGAGAACCGTGTGTTAAGTGTCCACCATGGTCTAAGCTCATACCTAAAATTGTATCACCAGGCTTTAATACAGCCATATACACGCCCATGTTTGCTTGAGAACCAGAGTGAGGCTGAACATTAGCAAACTCAGCTCCAAACAGTTCTTTAGCACGATCTCTTGCCAAGTTTTCAGCTATATCTACTACTTCACAACCACCATAATATCTTCTTCCGGGATAACCTTCGGCATATTTGTTGGTCATAATTGAACCTTGAGCCTCTAAGACTGCACGACTTACAAAGTTTTCTGAAGCAATTAGCTCAATGTTTCCACGCTGTCGATTTAGCTCCTCTTCGATTGCCTTAGCAATAGCTGGATCTACTTGTTGCAAAATACTCATTTCATAATCCTCCCTGTTTATAATAGTTTAGTTTTTTGATTCTAATGCCATTATTTTATCAACTCTTCTTGTATGCCTACCACCTGCAAAAGAGGCATTTAAAAATGACAGTATTATATCCTTAGCTAACTCATCACCTAAAACTCTTGCACCTAGGCATATTACATTACCGTTATTATGTTCTTTAAACATTCTAGCTGAAAAGGTATCTGAAACATTAGCAGCTCTTACACCCTTTACCTTGTTGGCAGAGATTGCCATGCCAATACCTGTTCCACATATTAGTATACCCAAGTCAGTCGAGCCTTCAGCCACAGCTTTAGAAACTTTTTGGGCGTAGTCTGGGTAATCTACAGATTCATCACTGAATGTGCCATAATCTTCTACTTGATAGTTTATACTTTGTAACCACTGGATTATCTTTTTCTTTAATATAATTCCTCCATGGTCACTACCAATTGCTATCATATCTTCACCTCGGTTAAAGATTTCTTTAACTATTAAAAATACGTGTTAATTATAACGTAAGTAATAGCTACAGGCAAACCTAGTTAATTGTAAATTTTTAATTTTTTATGCCATATTTCAGTTAAATATTTTTTTAATTGAGTAGCAGTATCTCTGTATATTTGCAAAGAACCACCATATGGATCAATAATATCTAAATCCTGCTCTTCTCCAGCAAGCTCTTTTAGGGTAAATGTTCTATCCTCTAGTTCTTTATTATAACCTATTAACATTTGTTTGTGTCTATTAGTCATGGTAATTATTAAGTCAACTTTTAATATATCTGGACTGATTTGTCTACTTTTATGTTTTAGTAAGTCAAGTTCATGCTCTTTCATAATCTCAATAGCATTTTTTGCAGCAGGCATTCCAGCTATAGCAGCCAATCCAGCTGAAGATATCTCAAATTCACTGCTTAAGCCATTTTCAGCAATTATTTGTTTCAGTAATACCTCTGCCATACTACTTCTACAGGTGTTTCCTGTACACACAAGTAATACTTTCACCTATGTTCCTCCTTACAACACTTGGTTTGCAGCCTTATTTATTCTATTCATTAAGGCCAGTCCCATATTTTTTATATCTACCTCATGTAGAATTATATGGTCGATGTTTTGTTTATCACAGTCTCTAAAAAAACTATACAAACGCTCTGCGTAGCTGCTAGTGTTTTCTTTTTTCTCGATCATTATTGCGCCTTTAATCTCTGTATCTGTTAGCACATTTGCTAATCCTAATACTGCGTAATTAGATAAATCATTAGCTAATTTTTTTAACTTGTGTTTAATTATAGTAGCTGTTTGACCCTTTATTAGTATTACATTTGCATCTGGCTTATAATGAGGGTGCTTCATGCCTGGAGATAATACCTTTCCATCGTTAAGGTTAGTAGCTATTTCTACCTCACAAATCTCACTTAACATTTCATAGGTTACGGCACCGGGCCTAAGTATTTTAATTGGGGTTGATGTTCCATCTATAACGGTGCTTTCAAGTCCAAACTCACAGGTATCTGCCTCAATAACTGCAGAAATCCTGCCATTAAAATCTCTAATAACATGTTCAGCTTTAGTAGCGCTGGGTTTGCCAGATATATTGGCACTAGGGGCCGCAATTACACAGCCTGACTCGCTTATTAAGCTTAAAGCAATATCATTATTAGGATATCGAATTGCAACGGTATTTAAGCCTGCTGTTACAATTTTAGGAACACAAGGTTTAGCGTTTAAAACTATGGAGATAGGTCCTGGCCAAAACTTTTCTATTATGCTCTTAACACATTCACTAGGCTCATAAACTAGCTTATGCAATTGGTTAATATTAGCTATATGAACTATAAGGGGATTATCTGCTGGTCTATTTTTGGCAATAAATATTTTTTTACAGGCCTCTTCACTTAAAGCATTTGCCCCCAAACCATACACTGTTTCTGTGGGAAATGCTACCACCTCATTATTAGCTATTAATAAAGCTGCTTTTTCTATTCCTTGTTTGTTTGCTCTATATATATTAGTTTTCATTTTATGCACCCAAATATTTCTCTACTTTTTTATTCTTACTGATACATCTGCTGCAAAGACTGTTTTAAGCTCATTGTTTAAGTCTTTGATTATTAGAGCTCCATTTTCATCTATATTTATGGCTGTACCTACATAGGGTTCTTTACCTGCCACAGGATATACATCTACAGTACTGCCTAAGGTTATATCGTATTTACGCCACTCATTTAGAGCATCTGCTTCATCCGTTTGTAATTTTTTTAGATTAAGCATTAAATTTTCAATTATTAATACTAGTAGACTAGCTCTATTGTGCTGTTTACCTGTTTCATTAGTGATACTTGTAGCTATATCTTTAACATCTTTGGGTAAACAATTTGTATCAACATTAACGTTTAAACCTATTCCTAACAATATCCAGGGCTTAAATTTACTATCAAAAACTAAATCTAAGGCTATTCCACAGAGTTTTTTATTGTTATACAAAATATCATTAGGCCATTTTATAGAAACTGTTATACCTGTAATATCTTTTATTGCTTGCACCACAGAGACTGCAGACATCAAAGCAATTAAAGGGTTTTTACCCGCTGTAAGGGGTGGATTTAGTACAACTGTAAACCATAAACCGCCACTTGGAGAGGACCATAAACGTCCTCTTCTACCTCTACCACCTTGTTGATGTTCTGCTAGAATTACATCTCCATGATCCGCTTTATTATTTTTCACTAAATCCTTACCTATATCCATTGTAGATGAAGCATTATCGTAATAAAAAAGTTGGCTACTTAATTTCTGATTTTGCAGCTCTTTTATATACTGGGGTACTTTTTTTTGATCTTGTACATTTAAAGTTAGTATCATTCTTCATCTCCATAGGCTATGTCTAGGCTTATATCAAGTGATTCATAACTATGTGTTAAGCTACCTAGTGCTATATATTGAACACCAGTTCTCGCTACGTC
Organism: Clostridium sp. 'deep sea'; assembly: GCF_014931565.1. Lineage (NCBI taxonomy): Bacteria > Bacillati > Bacillota > Clostridia > Eubacteriales > Clostridiaceae > Clostridium > Clostridium sp. 'deep sea'. The sequence goes on along the minus strand of NZ_CP063353.1, from coordinate 2,966,629 downwards.
TACCACCATATCTTCTGTTATATTACCAGATGCTTCGATTATTGCTTTATTACCTATTAGTATAACTGCTTCTTTTATATCTTCAAGTCCCATATTATCCAGTAATATTATATCAGCAGCAGATTCTAGGGCATCTTGAACTTGTGGTAAGGTAGTTGCCTCAACTTCAATTTTTACGGTATGGCCTATACTTCTTCTAGCCTTAGCTACAGCAGTTTTAATACCACCACATATTTTTATGTGATTATCTTTGATTAAAAGGTTATCTGCTAAGCTAAATCTATGGTTTACACCACCACCAACTCGTATGGCATACTTTTGTAAATCTCTGAGTCCAGGAGTTGTTTTACGCGTATCAGTAATATGGCAGTTGTAAAACTGAAGCATGTCCACCATTTTTTTTGTTTTGGTTGCAATACCCGATAAACGTTGAATAAAATTTAGCGCTACCCTTTCTCCAGTGAGAATTGCTCTGGCTGGTCCAACTACTTCTGCTACAGTTGTTCCAGCTTTAACTTCACTACCTTCTCCTTGTAAAATTTTAACTGTTATTTTGGGATCTAATAATTGATATACAAGTTTAACTACCGGCATACCTGCTAAAACACCATCTTCTTTAACTCTTATAACTGCTTTTGCCCTCATATCGACTGGTATACATGCTGTAGTTGTTATATCTAAATTACCAATGTCTTCATAAAGAGCCCTTTCAACAACTGGTTTTATCATAAAATTATTTAATTCCATTTTATCCTCCTAAATTATATCAAAATACTTTGTTTAAATAGTTATCTTACTAATTGTTTGCTTTACTTATATTATTATCAAGAAAATTGTTTTTTTGCAACATATAAGTAAAGATATTAGTGTAAATACAAAAAATTTACGTTTATCTGTTTATTAGGTTATGTTATTTGTAATTTTCTGCAAAACATTTTAGCATACCTTTGTATAAAGTCAATTAAACTAATTATAAAAATTTTTTTTACGTTTTTTTTTATTAACTTTAAGTAATTTGCAGGAAAATTGCATATGTTCTCGAATTTTCCCATTTGATAATTAATAAGGGAGAAAACAATTGCTAGTTAAAAGATGTTTAAGTCTAAGACAAACTCTAATTCTTATTGCACTCACATTATTTTTATTGATAACTGGTACTATTTTACTATTATTGCCTATTTCAGAAACCGGCTATTCACGAGAGCAAATCACCCTAGATACACCACGCCATTTTTCTGACTTAACTTACACTATAGATAATAATAATGTTTCATTTTCTGATGGTGGTTATTTAGTACCAATTTTACATAAAAGTGAACCTATGGCACTTGCTATTTATGGTTACGGCAAAATTGTAACTAAAGGCAGTGTGTATGAAACAAAAGACTGTTTGTTAATAATGCCCCAAAGTATGTATTACGATTTAATGAATCAATTATATCTGCAAACTAGTGACGAAACTGTATTTATAGATAAAACTAATGATGCTTTAACAAAAATGTACAATTACATGCCTTTTATTGTTACACCTACAGGAAAGAAATTTTTCTCTTTTCCAAATAATTTTAAAGCTATTATGTTGTTAGATAATAATGCCCCCATAAAGGGCTTAATTAAAAACAATAGCCATTCTTTAAAGTCTTTTAGTTTTGCTTTAATAACTTTAGGCTATTGTATGATATTCTTAGCTGTTTTAGGAATTATTATTTTATTGACAAACAAACGACATCAAAAAGTTGAAAAAGAAAGTTTTTATTTTTGCAAACCATCTCCTAGTGACTTTAGATTTCATATGGCATTTATAATTTTAATTTGGATAGGTTTAGCCTGTACAACTACTGATAGTTATATAAAATCTGCCTATTTAGTTGGTTCATTAGTTTATAGTTTAGTTTATTTATTATTAAATAGAGATATCTACTCAGGTCATTTAAGGGTTCAGTTCAGTAAATTTGTTAAGTATTTGCCCTTAAATGCTTTATTTGGTTTAATACTTTTTATCATAAGCACCACAGCTTTACCTGTTAAATATAATAGTTTTAGTTCCTGGTTTAATGGCAATATAATCTATAAGTATGTGTTAATCATATGGATTAGTTTTTTAGTATTTTCTTACTTGTTGTATGAAATTGAAAGACATTTATCAATGAAAAAGTGTTTAATAATATTATTAGTTTTAAGTAATATAGCTATGTTTACAATTTTATATATAAGCGGTGTTACACTTGCATTTAGTATTCTTAACGCCTTGTTATTTACAAGTCTTTATTTTGTAATTGCAGCGGCTTTGGTTCTACGCACAGGCAATGCTTTTTCAGTAGCCTTTGCTTTAATTATTGCTTTAACGTTAACAATGATGTTTTTGTAAAATAAAAATGAGTCTTCGGACTCTTTTTTATTTTGTGGTGGGCTCGTCGTCATCTCGCGGTTTGGGTATTTTGCCTTGCAAAATACGGGGTGGGCTTCATTTCATTTCGTGGGTGGGATACCTGCGGTATCGGAGTATATACATTGCGCTATGCTTACGTGATAGTCCTGTAGTGACTTAGGCAATAAACCACAACGGAGCGAACTATACGAGCAAAATGAGTACCCCACAAAAAATAAGCTTTAAAATCTAACAGGCTCACCATCACATTATGCAGTGGCTTCTAGAGTTGAGCTTAGATAAAGGCGGAGAGAAAATCTGCAACAATGATAATACGATATAGTATATCTTTGAGAGATTTTACTCGTATGACGCAGCAGATGGGTTGGATTCTAAAAGCGTCCGTGGAAAAAAAGAAAAAAGCACTGATATCTCATCAATGCTTTTTGATTAACTTATTAGAATAAGCCTACAATAGTGCCGTCTTCTAAAATATCCATATTTTCAGCAGCAGGTTTTTTTGGCAAACCAGGCATAGTCATAATATCACCGGTTAAAGCTACTACAAATCCTGCACCAGCTGAAACTCTTACGTCTCTAATTTTTAGGGTGAATCCTTCTGGAGCACCTAATTTTTTAGGATCATCAGAGAACGAGTATTGAGTTTTAGCCATACAAACTGGGAAGTGGCCGTAGCCCATTTCTTCGTAATTTTTTAGTTTACGGCGGACTTTTTTACTAATAACAACTTTTTCAGCTCTATAAATTTCTTTAGCTACTGTTTCAATCTTTTTACGTAAAGATAAGTCATTAGGGTATAGTACGTTAAAATTAGCTTCGCCAGCTTCAACAACTTCAATAACCTTTTTAGCTAACTCAATTCCACCGTCTCCCCCTTTAGTAAATACCTCAGATAAAGCAACACTAGCTCCATATTCGTTGCAACGCTCTTCAAGAAGCTTTAATTCTGCTTCTGTATCGGTTGGGAATCTATTAATAGCTACTACTGGTTGAATACCAAACTTCTTTATATTCTCAATGTGACGAGCTAAGTTAACAAATCCTGCTGCCAAAGCCTCAATGTTTTCAGCACCTAAGTCTTGCTTTTTAACTCCACCATTCATTTTTAAAGCTCTTATTGTTGCCACTAACACAACTGCATCTGGTTTAAATCCTGTGAAACGACATTTTATATCAAAGAATTTCTCTGCCCCTAAATCAGCCCCAAAACCAGCCTCTGTTACAAAATAATCAGCTAATTTAACGCCAAAACGAGATGCCATTACACTGTTACAACCATGAGCAATATTAGCAAATGGACCACCATGAATAAATACAGGTACATGTTCAAGAGTTTGTACAAGGTTAGGTTTAATTGCATCTTTAAGTAATAATGCCATTGCACCTTGTGCATTTAAGTCTCCACAAGTAACAGGGTCTCCATCTTTATTAAAGGCAACAATGATTCTACTTAAACGTTTCTTTAAGTCTTCTAAATCAGTTGCTAAGCAGAAAATAGCCATAACTTCGGATGCTACTGTAATATCAAACCCATCTTCTCTTGGTACACCATTGCCATTAAGACCTACAACAGTACTACGTAAAGCACGTTCATTCATATCCATAACTCTTCTAATAGCAATACGTCTGGTATCAATATTAAGTTCGTTGCCATGGTATAAATGATTATCTACTAGTGCACATAAAAGATTATGAGCTGTTTGAATTGCAGGAATATCACCTGTAAATTGGAGGTTGATGTCTTCCATAGGAACTACCTGAGAATATCCACCACCAGCAGCTCCTCCTTTAACTCCCATACAAGGGCCTAAAGAGGGCTCTCGTAAAGCCATTACTGTTTTTTTACCAAGCTGTGTTAAGGCCTGTCCTAAACCAACTGTGGTTGTTGTTTTACCTTCACCTGCAGGTGTTGGATTAATTGCAGTTACTAGTATTACTTTAGCGTCTGGGTTATTCTTTACTCTATCCCATAATTTTAAATCAACCTTAGCTTTGTGGTTACCATATAGCTCTAGTTCTTCAGGCTTAATACCTAATTTAGCCGCGATATCTACAATAGGTTGCATTTTAGCTTCTTGTGCAATTTGTACATCACTCTTCATAAGTTAAATCCTCCTTATATTGCTTATCTGCCAAAGTTATTATAGCATGTTTAAGATAGCTGTAAAACATATCAGTTTACCAACTAGATATTATAACTATAATCATTCCTAAAAGAATGCCTGCTATATACCAAGTTCCACACCAAATAACTTTGTTTTCTCTCAATTATTTTCCACCTTACATTTTTCGAATTATGCCTAATGGGGTTTGCTCATCAGTTTGACCCAATGGATTATCATCAATAATCTTTTCCACTTTTTTTCGGTCAACATCGCTTGAAGCTCCAATAACCCAGGCTCCAGCAATATCATTAACATCTACAATACAGGCATTTGCTCCTGCTGCTGCTGCCATTTTTGCAGCTACCCCTTCTGGATCTTTTGGCCCCAATACCACCATTTTATTAAAAGGTGGCAGAGCATACTTTACAGGTCCATCAATTAAAGCTGCTTGCATACCTGCAACGCGATAAAAGTCGCCTTCTCGCCTTAATATGTATTTACTTATTACATGAACACCTGCTGCAAAAAGTATTCTTAGTAAACCACACTCACGTATTGCCATTTCCATTGTATAAGGGCTACCTAAACCAATACCCCAAGGAACTTTTTTTACATACTTTGCTAAAAACTTAGCCCACCAACCAGGGTTTATATCTTTTAAGTGATATGCTCTACCTTGGCTTGCCGCAGTAGCTTTTTCACTAACAAATATAATATCATCACTTTTTATTATGTCTTTTGTGTATTTCACTATTACATCTACAATATCGTCCTGTGGAGATATTAAATGTGTTTTAATAGGAATTCGAGCATACTGCTCACCTTTAACTTCAACTGTAGTATATTCTAAAGACAAAGCTTTATCCATGAGTTCACCTCATTGTTGTTTTATAATGAATATATATATTATATCAGAATATCCTACTAAGATTAAAACTAGTCGTAAATTTAATATTTTTTTTATTTACATAGGGCTGGACTCACCTTTGGTATCGCGGCTTGAATAATTGCCATTACAAATTTCATAAGGTAACGATTTTATTCCACTACGTTATATAAAACGTATAAATTATGGTGTGGGTAACAATTTGGGTTACAGGATGGGCTAACGCGGATTTTATGATAAATTAACGTTATAAAGCTATGTTAAAAAAAGCGTCCAAACGGACGCTTTTTGCTAATCTTGTAGATATTTATTTTGAATTTGAGGTCTTTCTCCTACTAATTCTCCAAACTGTTCTGCTTTAAGAGTCTCTTTATCAAGTAACTCTTTAGCAACTGCATGTAATTCATCAATATGGTCTTGAAGTACTTTTTCGGCTTGTTTATAACCTACTTCTATTAACTTGTGTACTTCATCATCTATTAATGCTGCTATATCATCACTATAATTAGGGTCTTTAGCAATGTCTCTACCTAAAAATACTTCTCCGCTTCGATGACCAAAAGCAATTGGTCCTAATTTTTCACTCATACCGTACTCAGTAACCATACTTCTGGCTATAGCACTTACTTGTTTAATATCATTACTAGCACCAGTTGTAATATCATCAAATATAATTGCTTCAGCTATTCTACCACCTAAAGCAAATGCTATTCTTTCTAACATTTCTGTTCTGCTGTAGAAAAAGGTATCTTCTTTTGGTAAAGCAGCTGTAAAACCACCTGCAGCACCTCTAGGAATTATTGTGACTGTATGAATAGGATCCATATGGGGCATATAATGGCCCACTAAAGCATGCCCAGCCTCATGATAAGCAGCAATTCTACGAGATTTTTTGCTATCAACACGAGCTTTTTTAGCTGGACCAGCTAAAACTCTGTTTATTGCCTCTTCTAAATCTACCATTTCAATTAGGTTTTTATGGTAACGGGCAGCAAACAAAGCGCCCTCATTCAATAAGTTCTCTAAATCTGCCGCTGTAAATCCTGGGGTACTACGAGCAAGTATTTCTAAATCTACATCATCAGACAGTGGTTTACCTCTTGAATGAATTTTTAGAATTGCTTCTCGTTCTTTAATATTTGGTTTACCAACAACTACTTGTCTATCAAAACGTCCAGGTCTTAGTAATGCAGGGTCAAGTATATCTGGTCTATTAGTAGCTGCCATTACAATGACTCTTTCTGTCATTTCGAAGCCATCCATCTCCACAAGTAATTGGTTAAGGGTTTGCTCTCTTTCGTCATGCCCTCCACCTAAACCAGCTCCACGATGGCGTCCTACTGCATCAATTTCATCAATAAATAAAATACATGGGGCACTTTTTTTTGCGTTCTCGAACATATCCCTAACTCGAGATGCACCTACACCTACAAACATCTCAACAAAGTCAGAACCACTAATGCTAAAGAATGGTACTTTTGCTTCACCAGCAACTGCTCTTGCTAAGAATGTTTTACCAGTACCTGGAGGTCCAAATAAAAGCACTCCTTTAGGTATTCTAGCTCCCATTTGAATAAAACGACGAGAATCCTTTAAGAACTCTACAATCTCAATTAACTCTTCTTTCACCTCTTCGTAACCCGCAACATCATCAAATGTTACTTGTTTACGATTTTGCTCGTGGAGCTTAGCTCTACTCTTGCCAAAAGACATAGCTCTATTGCCACCACCCTGGGTTTGGTTAAAGAAAAAGAACCAAATACCTAGGATTAGTGCAAATGGTATTAAGTATGTCAGTAAAGCAGTCCACCAAGGTGCAGTAGGAACAGGTCTATATTTAAGGTCAGGTATATGAGCCTTCATTAGCTGTCTTAATTCTTCGTCCTCAGCAGGAAGAAAGATTTCAAATTTTGCTCCATCTGCATACTCACCTTTACCATTATTACCCTCTACGACCAAAGATTTAACCATACCGCTTTCTACCTGTTTTTGAAAGGTATTAATATCGGGTTTAGCAATCTGATCATCGCCATTGGAGAAGTAACTAATTAATGATAAAGCAATAATAATTAGTAATATATAAACACTGGCTGCGCGTACACGTTTATTCAACCACGTTGGCCTCCTCTCTGCTGCCAAAAAATCATATTATATTGTATCATACGTTTTTAGTGTATTCAATTACATCTAGAAAACTATTCCAGATTATTGATATACCTCTGGTTTAAGAACCCCTATATAAGGCAACTGCCTATAATATTCGCCGTAATCCATGCCATATCCTATTACAAATTCATTAGGTATTATAAAACCAGCATAGTCTGGAATTACATTAGACATACGTCTTTCGCGTTTATCTAATAAAGTACATACCTTAACGGATGCCGGATTACGCTGCTTAAGCATGTTAATTAGATATTGAAGGGTAAGTCCACTATCAATGATGTCTTCTACAATAAGAACATGTACATCTTTAATAGTTTCATCGAGGTCCTTTATTAATCTCACTACACCACTTGATTCTGTAGAGTTTCCATAACTGCTTACGGCAATGGTATCTACCTTTACAGGAATACTTATTTCTCTAATCAAATCAGCAGTGAAAATTATTGAACCCCTTAATACACATACGAGTAATACATCTTTGCTTTGATAATCAACACTTATTTGGGCTGCTATCTCGCTTACTCTTTTTTTTATTTGTTCTTCGCTGTACATTACATACTTAATACTATTGTCCAACTATTCTCCCTCCATTATCCTCAAAGCCAAAACTTTTTTAGTTTTATTGGTTATTTTTGCATATTGGCTTCTTCTTAAACCTGTTATCCAAAGTATTTTACCACTATTATCGACAATTAAAACCAAATGATTACGTGAATTTTTAGGTATTTTTTTATCTATAAAAAAATCTTTAAGCTTTTTTTTACCAGGCGCCCCCTCCGGAAAGAATTTATCACCATTTTGTCTAGTTCTTGCTATTATTGGCATAGCAACTTTATCTAAATCAAAATAAGCTACATCTCTTAGTTTAAGCTTATATGCCTCACTATGATTATAGTCTTTAATTTCAATTTTAAGATATTTATTGTCTGGCAATTCTATTGTTGTTGGGGATTCAATAGCTATGCTCGATAAGTTAACGCTTTCATTCCAGTTGTCTTTATAATATAAATATAACCTATCATACACTTTCTCACAAGTAACCTCTTTGGGCAATGATATTGAATCACCATGGCGAGAATTTATTAACTTACTAAGTTTTAAACTATGCTCAAAACTTAGGTTGTCTGTTGTGCCAGTTAATAAACGATAAGCATATCTCATTACTCTAGTACATAAAGCTAAGTGGATTGATTTCAATATTTCAATTTCAACTACTACTGCTTTTGGTGTTTCTTTTAATGCTCGTTGAGCAAGCAGTAAAGCCTGTTCATTTAAGTAGTCTTCATCCTGCTTAAGTACTTTGCTCATATCTGAAATTCTATCAATTACTTGTGGATTATAGTTATCCTCGATAAAAGGTATTAAATTGTGTCTAATATGGTTTCTCTGGTACTTATCTGTTTTATTTGAAGCATCCTGTCGATATGTTAACTGAAAAGCATCCAGCATTTCAAGTATTTCACCCCTAGTTTTTTGAATTAAGGGTCGAATTATTGCTAATTTGTCGTTATTTTTTTCAATTATTTGCATTCCAGTTAATCCTGCAAGACCACTACCCCTAATTAAGTGCTGTAAAATAGTCTCAGCTTGGTCACCTTTATTATGGCCAAAAGCTATGCCAAAGGCTTTAACTTTTTTAGCAACTCTTTGCAAAAATTTCATTCTCACATCACGACATACCTGTTGCATAGATCCCTGAGTTTCTTCGTAAATGAGATTAAGATTAGCTTTTTCTATAGTGTAATCCCATTTAAACATGTGTGCTAATGATTTCACATACTCGGCATCTTTATCCGAATGCTCACCCCGTAAACAATGGTCGAGATGTGCTAAGTGCAGTTTAAAATCATGATTTAGGGCTAAGTCATGCAAGACCCTCATGGCACAAGTAGAATCAGGACCTCCACTTATTGCTACTATTAGGGTCTTACCACTTGGCCACTGATATGTATTTGTTAGCATTTTAATGAATTCATGATACTTATGTGTGGACATTACTTCACCCCTTTTGTTGTTTATTATATTATCTACTTTATTATGCTAAATCAATACTTTATTTAATTAAAAAATCTGCTAAATTAAATAGTTGGCTTATAATCTCCTCAAAACAAAAAAAAAGGCACCCTTATGGTGCCAAGTATGGAGGAATGAGCTATCAACGGAATACCGTTATAGTCAAAGATTAAACAATTTTAAGTACTACTACGGTCATGTCATCTTTTATTTCAACATTACAATGACGCTTTGCTATTTTAATTATGTAGTCTGCTATTTCATTTGCAGTAATTTTAGGCAATTCTTTTATAATGTTTATTAGCCATTTTTCGCTGTCTACAATTCTTTGATTATCTACAATACCATCAGATAACATTATTAGAATATCATCTTTTTGCAGACTTATATCATACTGGTCTATATCTATCTCTGGAAACACTCCTACTGGCAAGGTTGATGATTTCCAAAGTTTAACATCTCTATCTCTTTTTAAACAGGTGTAACTTGCACCAATTTTTATTAATTGAGCACAGCCTTTAAAGCAATCTACTAAAACACCATCTATTGTAACAAAAGAGTCCTGTTGTATTCCTAAAGCTAACGCTGTATTTAGTAGTTTAATAAGGCTTTTAATATCTAAGCCTGTTTTAAGGAGTTTTTGCAGCAAATCTATGGCGTACTTACTATCTTTACGGGCAACATATCCGCTACCCATACCATCACTTAATAACGCTATAAATCGTCCATCAGTTAAATGATCTAGCCAGTAAGAATCACCTGATATACCACTAGGAGATAAGCTAGCTACTCCATACTCAACCTCCACTGATGGGGCATATTCTAGTTCGCAACTACATGATAAGCTTTTAGTATGTTTAGAGCAGTTATACAAGCTATTTACAAGTTTTCCACCTATAATTTTGTTTACTGTAGGTACTATTATATTAGAACAAGATTTATAATCATAACAAGAACCCATAGTTAAACTTATTATCCTCTTTCTATTGTTACAGCGTATATTTATTTTATTAAGGTTAACTGCTTGTTCCTGTAACTCTCTTTTTATTTGAGCTATTAATTCTTTTTCAAGCTCTTTTTTTTGGTTTGAACCGGTGGCTAAAGACCTTGCCATATCAGAAAAATCACTTAATCTATCAACAGCTAGGCTACTACACTCTTGTAGTTTATTTCGCCAAAAAAGTTCTACTCTAATTAAGTTTAAGTGTTGATCAAAGACATCAACAAGCTTATTTTTACTAGGACAATGTTGAGGCAATACCTGATAAATACTATTGATATTATCTTTATTTTGATCGAGACTTATTAAAAAGTCTTTCCATTTATGATAGGTTAAAAATAAATCCTGTGACCAACATTGCTCATAATACGCACAGTTTTGACATAAAGATACCCCTGTCCATTCAATTATTTGTAACAGATGGGTGTTTTCTATAGGCTCATATTCAGAAGTGCTTAAAACTACAGCAATTTCATCACATACCTGCGCTATTTGCACCCAACTATCTTCTACTTTTTGGGGTTTTTCTTTAACAGGTATAGGGCTTGTTTTAAAAGGCTCAAAGATTAAACTCTTAGGCATAAATTTTTTAATAACTAGCCAAATAATACTAGCTAAAGTCATTTCTAATAGGGAAATTTTTATATCCATAAAACTACCTTGATTCAACCATATTATATTGGAGGCTATAGCAACTGCTACGTATGTAAGTTTAGAGTAATCCTTACAAACTCCCAAGATAAAACCTAAAAAACAGGCTTGTCCTGCAGATATTGCATTAAATGATCCAGATAATAATCCACTTCCTAATACTATTCCAAGCAAAGCTGCAGGATAACAACCTGCTTGAGCTACAATCATAATACTTAGGAACTTAATAATATTGACCACAGAAAGATTTAAGATTACTAGGGGACCTACCCCACTTATGGCAGCAGCTAAAAATATTATTTTGCATATTAAACGCCAATCATTATTGCTGTATTTAGTTATTTTAAGAACACTATCGTTTAGAGCAATAAAAAAAATTTGAGTTAAAAATAAAGTTGATAACACATAAATAGGAAGATGAATTACATGAATATCACCCAAAACTTTAATAGAGTATGCAATTACGGCACTAACAACTACTAAAAACGCTTTTGGGATTGATTTTTTTTTTATTTTAAGCTTTTTTAAAATACTAAAGCACATGCAAAATGCCCAAAAACCGATTATAGCTTTGGTATTACCAGTACTACCTAAACCAATTGAAGCCCCTAAGAAAATAGGAATTAAATATTTGTACTTAAGAATAACCAAGGTTGCCCAAAGAGCACTTACCATTCCTAAGGTAGCTGTGAAGCTTTCATTACGGGCTATTAGAATAGCACCAATAAAAATAATGAAATCTGTATATGACACAGTTGATACAACATTTTTATTGAGCTTTATAAAGGGTTTCATATATTTTTTAAAGAAGTCTCTTTTCCTAAAGTTATGACTAATTTGATTCAAAAACCTCAACCCCTCCAGAGCCTCTTTTATTACATTTTCTGTATTTTGATTATAATACCGCATATATGCACAAGGTGTTGAAATATGTCTTGGCTGGTTAAGAAGATTTCGACGGATTTTGCAAAATCACTTTAGCACTATGTAGCAAAGTCGTTTCTGCGGATTAGATTTTGAGTATGCTCTGTGTTTTAACAAACATCTATTACAGCAGGGTTCAGATCTCTTGCTGATAAGATAGTTATTTCTTTCGCCTTAATGTTACACTAAGATTAAGGTGGAGTTAATCAGATTGAGGCCAGACCCCACCGTGAGATAGGCCAGACTTCTTTTGTGAGAGGTATAATGGTAGGTTACGTAATGCTAATCACGGAATAACACAAGAACATCCCCTACATGGATCTTTTCTGTGAAATACCGTTTAAACAAAAAAAGAATTGCAACGCAATTCTAACATATTTACAATAATGTTCTTTATTTTCTTCGAAAAAAAGCTATTGTTATTTTTTAATTCGTAATTAAAAAAAACTTGCCAAAGCAAGTATTGTGGTGGTGGCGACTGGAGTCGAACCAGTGACCTTTCGGGTATGAACCGAATGCTCTAGCCAGCTGAGCTACGCCACCTTGTTTTTGGTGGCGGGGGCAGGACTCGAACCTACGACCTCCGGGTTATGAGCCCGACGAGCTACCAACTGCTCCACCCCGCGATGTTTTATGCCCATCAGCGTTACGCTTTCAGTGACGAGTTATAATATAACATAGGATTATAGCCTTGTCAATAATTTATTTAATAATTTTATCAAAAATCACACCTTGCAATAAAGAATTGTCTCTAATCTCTAACTCACTCTGCTGCCAATACTCTAAGGTTGCTAATAAAATTGCCGTTCCCGCAACAATTATTTCGGCTCTCTTTTTAGATTTTAAGCCAGTTAGCTTTAACCGTTGTTCTACAGTAAGATCATTTAATTTATTATATAAACCCAAGATTTGATTATAAGTTAATGATGAACCGTTTATTCTGTTTGGCTCATATTGCTCCATTTTAAGCTTTATAGCAGATAATGTAGTTATTGTACCGGCAACCCCTATAAAACGGCTTATAGGCAGTTTTTTGTTATTCCAGTAACTATGCCATAAGTCTTTCACATATTGTTTGAGTTTTAGAAATTCGTTTAGCTGAATTTGCTTGTTATTATCAGCAAACATATTGGTTAAACGCACTGATCCAGCTTTTATACTAGAGCTAAGTATTTTTTCTTTAGTAGTTATGGCAACTTCGGTACTGCCACCACCAATATCTAACACTGCTACACCTGCGATTAGCTTTTTGCTTTCTGTTGCACCACAATAACTGTACCAAGCCTCTTGTTCGCCTCTAATTACTTTAATATTTATTCCTGTTTTAAATGATACAGCTTGGCAAAAGTCTAAAGAGTTACTAGCAGACCTTAAGGCACTTGTACCTACACAATAAATCTCCTGACAGGCATAGTTTATTGCCATATTTTTAAACTCTTGTAGTGCCAAAATGCATCTTTCTTCAGTGTCCTTATTAATAATGCCACCAGAGGCTGTTAAATCAGCTCCTAGCTGAACCATCTTTAAGTCTCTATATAATTCCACTATTTTATTATTTATTACCTCTACAACTACCATTCTAAATGAATTACTTCCACAATCTATTACACTATATCTCATATCTTTATCTTTCTTTTGAGGTTCTTGCTGGTACAAAAACTTTATCTTCTTTGCCTACCATTCCATACTCTTTTCTGGCAACGATCTTAATATATTCGGGATCATCGAGTTTACTAACCTCTTGATGAAGCTCGGCTGTATTTTCTTGTATACCAGCTATTTCAGTCTCTAACTCTTTCTTTTGAGACAATAAGGAATTCAATTGTGTCCTTTGCATTAAGAACATTTTTCCACAGAATAAGATAGCCACCAGAATTACTCCTGCAGCTAAAATCCTTTTATACTTATTTTTTGGTTTCTTTGATTTTTTTAATCCAGAGACCTTTTGTCCCCTTAACTTTGCCCGTGAATAAACTTTTTTGGGGCGAGAATTTTTCTTTCGCATTTCATATCATCCTATGTAGTATTTAGCTAGTTATCTCTTTATTTTCATAATACAGGTAAAACCATTAGCAATGCAAGTAGTAATTTTAAAAACTGCCTCGAGGGGCCAAGTTATTATTCGACCTATAACGTAACAAACTCTCACTATAAAGCCAACAATTTTAAAGACCACTCTCTTTAACATTATTATAAATCTCTTAAGAACATTTTGAATCCTCTTACCCCAAATTAAATAATAGAAAATAATTCCAACAATAATTGAGATAAGATAGATAGGCCTTAAAGTTCCTGATGTTAACCAAACCATAACAGCGCTTACAAAAATAAAAACTACAAAGGCAAAGATAATTTCTGCAACAGCAAATACAATACCTTTAATACGCATTGCTTTGATAAGTGCTCTATAAATATCATGTATAAATGCTACTACTAATCCGGTAACTAATAGGCTTATGATAGAAATAAATTGCCATGCTGTATCGATGCTAATCACCTGCTTTATAAAGTTTTGAAAATCAGTATATTATTATATGCAATATTTATTACAGTAGTGATACATATCAAAAAGATTTTTCTCATATACATAAGTGAGCCAATGGCTAAAAGGTTTTTAGCTATAAAATCAAGGAGGGGACAAAATGGAACAAAACAATAAAGAGCATCGCATGATTATTACTAATAGAGAGCAACTTCTAATACAAGGCGTTCTTCATATTAGTAGCTTCAATGATGAAGAAATTATTTTAGAAACTGACTTAGGCATGTTATTAGTTCAAGGTGAAGAGCTACATATAAAGCAACTAAATTTAGACGATAGCCACATAGAAATAGAGGGTGTAGTTAAAACTCTTGATTACCTTGAAGATGTAGGTCCAGAGGGCTTTAGTCGTAAAAAACAAGGTCTTATTGCTAGATTATTCAAGTAGACTTGTTTTATAGAACAAAATAATCTTAAAAAAGTAGGGTAATTTTACCCTACTTTTAATCTTTGAACTTATAACTAGTTTTTTATTTTTAGGTAAGTTAAATTTAAACTGACCTTTTTACTGCCACATTTTAACTAAGGTAACGTCTTTAAAAAAGTACTTTACTATTTCTTCTGCATTTTTTCCAGAGTCAGCCATTGACTTTGCACCCCACTGTGACATTCCTACCCCATGACCATATCCTTGTCCTACCATTTTTACAGTATCTCCTTCTACTGTTATGCTTTTAAAAAAAGTTGATTTAACAATTTTGCTATCAAGCGCTAATCTAAATTGAGCAGCTGATACAACAACTCCACCTATATCAACTTTAATAGCCCTGCCAGATGGACCACTCTCTGCTATTTTTATTTCGCTAAAATCTGGTATTGTAGAGCCTGTTTTGGCACTTACTTTTTCTCTTATAGTTGCTTTTTTAATAGCTGCATTCCAGTCACTTATCTCTTGGGGAACTATTGATTTTCCAGGATCCTCTACGGTCTGTATATAGGGTGTTGGTACTTTATCGTAATCTAAACCCTCTATTGCTGTAGCTGTATAGCCACCACTATAAGCATGAAACCAAGATTTTATGAACTTATTATCATTAGCTAATACTTGTCCTCTTGTTTCTTCAACTGCTTTTTTAACACTGTCATTTACTTTACTAACATCGTATGCTTGAAACTCTTCTATAAGGGTTGAGGCATGGGCACCTCTAGCTGGAACTCCTCCAGTATCAGCAATTTTCTCTAAGGTAAAGGTTCTAGCTAAAATGGCCTGAGCTTTAAGTGCCTCTACTGACCAGTTTACATCCATTTCAGCAGCTACAACACCCTCTATGTATTTCTCGAATTTAACGTCTGTTATTTTTCCAGTTTTATCATCATACAACTTAATTGTTGGCTCAGTATTGTCAGCTGTTTTAATAGCCTCAGGGATTTCAGGCTTATTAGATTCAGCACCATTAGAGCAGCCAACAAACAGCAAACACATTGCTATAAAAACTATTATTGTTTTTCTCAACAAAAAAACCTCCCACTTTTTCTTAGTATCACCTACGTGGGAGGTTTCATGTATTATATTACGTGACTTTCTTTTAAAACCTCATACATTGCTGAGGCATCTGCCTTATTAGCATGAGCTAAAATTTGCAAAACTTTAAACGTAACTATTTTACTACCAAAATCAATCTCCAAAATATCTTCCAAAGTCACATCACTACCTGCTTTTGCGGGTCTGTCGTTTATTTTAACTCGACCTTGATCACAAATTTCTTTAGCTAATGTTCGTCTTTTAATAATTCTAGAAATTTTAAGGTACTTGTCTAGTCTTATTGTTGCTAGTTCATTATTCAACTGTCTTTTTAACAATCTCCTTTAAGTTTTTACCAGCTTTAAAAGATGGTACATAGTGTGCAGGTATATAAACCTTTTCCTCAGGTTTACGAGGATTATGTCCCTCACGACCACGTCTAATTCTTCTTTCAAATGTTCCAAAACCAACTAAACGTACGTTAACGCCATCTGCAATAGATTTAGAAATCTCATCTAAAAACATTGATACAACCTTGTCTACATCCTTGTTTGTTAACGCTGTTTTCTCTGCAATAGCTTTAACTAATGCGCTCTTGTTAATAACAGGATTTTTCATTTCCATTCCATTTTTGCTCATAAGAGCACCTCCTACAGTCTATAACCTATTTTTTTTAGCCTCTTCCCAGAAGGCATCAAGTTCTGATAGCGTAAACTCAGTTATCTGTTTTCCGCTAAGTTCAACTTGTTTTTCAATATATTTAAACCGTCGTTTAAACTTTTGCACAGTTTGCAGTAGCGCTACTTCACTATCTACATCCATAAAGCGTGACAAATTAACAACGGCAAAAAGCACATCACCAAGTTCTTCTGCTTTTTCAGTATCACCTTTTGCTTCTTGTAACTCATTTATTTCTTCAAATAGTTTGTCCCATACTTGGCTTATATCATCCCAATCAAATCCTACTCGTGCTGCTTTCTCTTGTACTTTGGCTGCCTGCATTAATGCTGGCAGGGTGACTGTCACATTATCAAGTAAGCCAATAGGACCATTTTGTTTAGATGATTTTTCTTTCATCTTTATTTGTTCCCAATTATGTAGAACTTCACTAGTATTATTGACAATTTTATCAGCAAATACATGCGGATGACGTCTAATCATCTTCTCATTTATGCTTTTTATTACATTTTTTAAACAAAAATCGTTATTTTCTTTGGCAATTTGAGAATGAAAAACTATTTGCAATAATAAATCTCCCAGTTCTTCACATAACATATCCATGTTTTTTAGTTCTAACGCCTCTAAAACTTCATATGTTTCTTCAAGCAATGAAGTTTTTAAGCTACTATGAGTCTGCTCTCTATCCCATGGACAACCATGGGGTGACCTTAGTATTTCAAGTATATCCTCTAACCTACTTATAGCATTTAAAGAAGCGCTTTTATCTGCAGGTACATATACAGAAGTAAGATGATCAAACTCATGCCAATCTAATTGATATAGGGGAACATTAATTACTGTTTCAGCACTGGCTATACCAATAGATTTAAGTATTTTTATTTGATGTTCTGCGTCATATTCTTCTAATAATACTAATTTTAAATCACCAGCTGTTAGTTTATTATAAACTTGCGTAATTAGCAACTCTTTACCTGACCAAATTGATTTAGAAGGTAAATTTAAGGCATCTAAAGCAATAATACCATTTGAAGGGTCTGTTTTTAGATAGCTATAGATTACATCTAGTGAGCTAATACCAGATACAATTTCTACCTCTATCTCTTTCTCTCTACATAATTCTATTAACTGCTTAACTGTTTTCTCTAAAACTAATGGATGCCCTGGTACAGCATAATGTACCAAGTTATTATCCTTAAAGTTTGATATGACATGCTTACATATATTATCATAAACATCCGTAAATGTGTTAACTTCGTCATAAAAATTATCACATGTACTAAATTTTATTCCTTGTTGTGACATGGTTTTTACCATTGGATGATGTTTGGTTCGTAAAATAAGGCACTTACTATTCTCTACTTCATGCTTTGCTTTTAGGGTAAGTTGATTCCAAGACCCTGGTCCCAAACCAATTATTCTTAGTTGATTACTCAATTTAATCTCTCCTTAGTAGCCTTAGTTTACCTGCAACTCTTATTATAATTGGACCAACATAAGGTATTGACTCTAATTCTGACTTTGAAAAACATTTAGTTAGCAACACAGCTATCGCATAACAAACTACACCAATCATAACAGAAGCCAAAGCCGATATCGAATTAGCAAACTCTGCCTTTACAAATACACTGTAACTTCCGTATACAAATATTCCCATTATTCCGGTAGCTATTAACGGTCTTACAATCATATCAAATATGTCAAATCTTAAGCCAGTGTGTTTACATACTGATCTTACATTTAAGATAGAAGCTACTGCATAGGCCAATACACTTGAAATTGCAGCCCCTCGTATATTGAGCACTGGTATTGCTATTAAGGTATAGTTAAGTACAATTTTAACCACGCCACCTATTAACAGGTTTCTTACTGGTAATCCAGTATACCCTAAACCCTGTAAAATACCTGTACAACATTGGTGCAACGTTAAAAAGATAACAGCAAATGCTAATATCTGCAACACCTTAGCTGAATTTGTAAAACCGAATAACATTCCTGTAACAGGTGTAGCAAGTATACTTAATCCTAAAGCAGCAGGCAAACCAATCATTAAAATTAGTTTTATTGCCAGTTTAGAACGCGATCTTACCTCTCTCCACTTACCAGATGAACTAGCCATAGAAATAGCCGGTACTAAACTTGCAGCTAAAGCGTAGGCTAACATAGATGGTAGGTTGATTAAAGGGATAACAGTAGTTAAATCACCATATAAGCTAAGAGCCTCTGTTGATTCAATTCCTGCATCTAACAATCTACTTTTTACTAATACTGTATCAATACCGTTCATTAATGGTAATACCATAGCTCCAATAGTAATAGGGATTGCAAAAACTAGGATTCTTTTAATAATTTGATTTGTTGATCTTTTACTTACTCTTGGGCTTTGCCTTGTTAGCTTATTAAGAAAAGGTTTGCTTCTTAAATATATAAATATTATAACAATCAAGCCAACTAATGATCCAATCACAGCACCAAATGAAGCTCCAGCGGCTGTTATTTCAAGCTTAGAATTAATGCTCACTAAATACCAAGATAATACTAAAACTGTTATTATTCTACCAAATTGCTCCGATAATTGAGCAATTGCTGTAGGCCACATCATTTGTAAACCTTGAAAAAATCCTTTTATTGAGGCCATCAGGGCTACAATAAATATAGCTGGAGCAACTGCTAACATTGGATACAAGGCCCTCGGTTCTTTAACAATTTTATTTGAAATGAATGGCGCAGTTAACATAAAACCTACTGTAAAGACTAGGCCAATCGAAGTTAATAGAATTGTTGCAACCTTAAATATACGCCTTGCTTCACCCATTCTGTTTTTAGTAGCTTCTTCTGAAACTAGTTTAGAGATTGCTACGGGTATTCCTGTTGCTGATACAGCAAGCAATAGAGCATATATGCTATAACCCATTTGGTATAGACCCATACCTTCTCTACCAATTAATCTTGTTAAAGGTATTCTATAAATCGCACCAAGCATTCGTGAAAATATACCAGCAAAAGATAATATTGCTGCGTTTTTTACAAAAGAGGCTTGTTTTTGTTTTCGCATCTTAATCCCCACTTTCCGACAACGACATTAATTATTATAACAAATAGTGCTTATACTTAAAACAAAAAAATAAAAAAAGAGCTGTAATATAATTCAATACAACTCTTTAAACTACTATAAATATTTAGTTAACTCATTTTTTAGTGCATGTTACTCTTTTCTTAGCAGTTTTAGCTTACTAGCTATAGCTATTATCGTATTTCCTACATACGGTATCATATTAAGTTCGGACTCTGTAAAACACTTTGTTAGAATAACACCTATTCCAAAAAAACCAACCCCAAGCCCCACAGATAATAATGTAGCTATAAGGTTTGATATTCCTAAAGAAGAGACATAATTATAACTAAATGACGTTACTAATGTCATTAACGCTGTTGCCAATAGAGGCCTTATGATCATGTCTTTCCACTTAATTTTCAACCCAACCATTTTAGTAACAGACCTAAAGTTTAATATAGAGGCAACACCATAAGCTATAATAGTTGATATTGCAGCTCCTTTAATATTAATTGCAGGAATTGCTATTAAAAAATAATTAAGTACAAGCTTAATAATGGCACCAATTGTTAGATTAATTACTGGAATTTTTGTGTGACCAAGGCCTTGTAATATACCAGTACAGGCCTGTTGCAGTGTTAAAAATACTACAGCAAAGGCAGCTAATTCTAAAAGTATGCCAGGAGCAATATTTTTATATAACATCATTGAAATAGGTTTAGATAATAAGCTTAGGCCTGCCGCAGCAGGTAACCCAACTATTAAAATTAGCTTAATTGCTAGCTCTGATTTAGCTTTTACTTCTTTTTTTCTACCATGCAGATTAGCAATTGAAATAGCAGGTACTAAGCTTGCGGCAAGCCCATTAGCTATGGTAGAAGGCAAGTTTACTAAAGGCATGGCTCCACCAGATAAGTTTCCATACATTTTAGTAGCATCTTTTATAGTATATCCAATACTAATTAGTCTATTTTTAACTAATATAGTATCAATACCGTTCATTACAGGGATTATCATTGCTCCTAAGGTAATTGGAATGGCGTATGCTAAAATTCGTTTAATAAGTTGTTTGTTTGAGAGTTTACTTGTTTTAGGGTTGCCTTTAATTCTTTTATTAATTTTAGATTTATAAACAAAATAGATAACTACTATCACAATAAGTCCAAATAGCGAACCTATAGTTGAGCCAAAAGTAGCAGATGCGGCTGTTATCTCTATACTGGAATTTAGCTTAATGGTGTACCATGCCAATAATAGCACAGCTATAATTCGTACTACTTGTTCTACAATTTGGGAAATTGCAGTTGGCCACATAATTTGCAGACCTTGAAAAAAACCTCTTATTGATGCCATTAAAGCCACTAAAAATATCGCAGGGGCTATTGCCACCAAGGGATAGACAACTCTGGGGTCTCCATTTAATTTTGCTATTAAAGGAGCAGTTATTATGAGTGCAATTGTTACTACAAAACCAATCGTGGTTATTAAAATTGTGGCTAAGCTAAATATTCTTTTTACTTCGCCCATTCTGTTTTTAGATGTCTCTTCTGATACTAACTTAGAAATTGCTACAGGTATACCCGTTGCTGAAATAGCAAATAACATGGCATATATACTATATCCTGTCGCATACAAGCCAATACCTTCTGCATTGATAAGTCTATATAAAGGTATTCTATAAAGAGCGCCCAATACTCTACAAAATAACGCTCCAAATGATAGAATAGCTGCATTTCTTACTAGTGATTTTTTTGTTTGTTTACTCAAGCCTCACCCTCCCTTATGGTTATTGACTTATTATAGCAATAATCATATGTTAAATAAAGTAAAAAATCCCTATAAAAAATAAATAGAGGCAGTACAAAGGTACTACCTCAAGTATATGATGCAATATTAAATTTAATTAGTTAATCGGCCATTTGTTTTCCTAAAAATGCTGCAGCTGTTTCGGCTAATTTAAGTTCAATTTCAGTTAGTTGACTTTGTTTATCTCGGGTAAAGAAAATTACTGATCCAACAGGTTGTCCTTGTGAGACAATAGGTACTAATAATGCTTGGTAGTATGTATACTCATTACTTACATGTTGTAGTAAACCACCATTAAACTCATAGGCATCATTAGCTACTTTTATCTCTAGTTTTTTTCTGTTCTCCATAGCTGCATCGGCCTGTGGACCTATTCGTTTACCTTTTAGGTCTTTAACTCCACCTGCTACAGCAATTACAGAGTCTCTATCTGTTATCATAACTGGCTTACCAGTTGTTTCAAATAATGCCTCACCATACTCTAATGAAAATTCAGATAATTCGCCTATTGGTGAGTATTTTCTTAAAATTACGGATCCTTCTCGATCTACAAAAACCTCTAGAGGATCTCCCTCACGAATACGCATGGTACGGCGAATTTCTTTAGGAATAACTACCCGGCCTAAATCATCAATACGACGTACTATCCCAGTTGCTTTCATTAATATCCCCCTTTTGCCTTTCCATTAAATGTTCAGCGCCAAACAATTATTCTTGTTTTAGCACGAAGTTGAGTAATATATTCTTTCCATTTGCTAATTACATAGAGCTCTTTTATGTCGGCTTTAACTATATCTTTAACTGCCTCAAACTCCAGCAACTGTGATTTAACTACATTCTCAACTTTAATAATATGATACCCTTCACCTGTGGTAACAATTCCTCTTTTTTCTCCTATCTCCATGTCAAATATTGCCTTTTCCAAATTAATATCAAGTTGACCTTTCTTAACCCATAGTTTTAGAGTATTATCTGCTAAGGAAAATTGCTTATTATACTTAACTAAAACTTCAAAAAAATCACTGCCACTTTTGATATCATTCCAAACTATTTGAGCTTGATCTTGATTTTTAAGAGTAATTATTACTGCTTGAACTTTGGGGGGAGTTATATATTGATTTTGGTTGTCAATATAGAATTTATGAGCCTCCTCGTCATTAACTTGCTTTTCACCAAGCATGTTTTTAGCTAATCTTAAAATTGCTTGTTTATGCAAGCATGATTTTAATTCATCTTCATTAGTTTTATGTTTTTTATATAAGTCCGTTAACTGTATATTTTTTCTTTTAGCTTGTTCCATAACTAATAAAAATAATTTTTCTTGTTCATTAGTAATTTCTTTTTGGGATAATAGATTATTTGCAATAGTGTCCGCTTCTACCAATATAGAGTTAAGATATTCCTGAAATATTTGCACAGTTGTATCTCTTTTTTGGTTTATAGGATCTTTAAGCAGTAAATCATAAAATACGTTATAGCATTTTTCGATACTTTGTCTATTAGAGCGACTTATTAATAAGCCTCCTAAATTTAGTTGCTCATCATGAGATTTAGTATAGGCTACTATATCATTATTATTAATATAGGCAACCCATTTAATTCCCATAATTAAAGATACAATAACTAGCATAAGTAAAATAGCCGTTAATGTTAAAGCTATAATGTTCTTTTTAGCAAAATCTATTATCATTACAGAGTCCTCTTTTATTCTTCTTTCTCAAACTCAATTAGCTTATATAATATTCGACTTAGCTCTTTAAGCTGTTGTTCCGGTTCTTCTGATTTGACACATAATTTTAATATTACTGTTGAGCCGGTAGTTAATTGTATTTGAGATCCATATGTTTTCCATAAATTTTGGAAAGAATCTGGTTTTATTGCAGCATTATTGGCAAATACAGCCTTAAAGGTATTTTTTGTTCTTTTAAGTGATTGTATTTTTAGTATCTCTAGTAGTGACTTAATCTCTGTTATTAATAAAAGATTTCTAACAGGCAATGGTGGATTACCAAATCTATCTAAAAGTTCATCAGTGATATCATGAATATCGTTAACATGCCTGCAAGAAACAATTTTTTTATACATTTCTATTTTAAGCTTATTGTCTTTAATATATCTATTAGGAATATAAGCATCTATAGCAACCTCAATTTCGCACTCGAACTTTTGCTCTGGTAGCTCTCCCTTTAATTCTCTAATAGACTGTTCTAATAGGTTAACATACATGTCATAGCCTACCTGCATCATAAATCCACTCTGTTCCGGCCCTAATACATTACCTGCTCCCCGAATTTGTAAATCTCTAAGCGCAATTTTAAAACCTGCCCCTAACTCCGTAAATTCCCGAATTGCATTAAGACGCTTCTCAGCTATTTCACTAAGTACCTTATCTTTTCTATAGGTTAAATAAGCATATGCCATTCTATTAGCTCTCCCAACCCTACCTCGCAATTGATATAGTTGTGATAATCCAAATTTATCAGCATCTTCAACTATTAGGGTATTTACATTAGGGATATCTAAACCACTCTCTATTATGGTTGTACTTACTAAAACATCGTACTCGTGATTAAAAAAATCTAACATAATCTGCTCAAGTTTTCGCTCTGACATTTGCCCATGTCCTACAGCTATTCTGGCCTCTGGTAATATTTTTTGTAGCTTTTCGGCGGTGTATTCTATATCTTTGACTCTATTGTGTAAAAAATATACCTGACCTTCACGCTCAAGCTCTCGTTTTATACATTCAGCAATAAGATTTGCTTCATATTCTACAACATAGGTTTGAACTGGATAGCGATTTTCTGGGGGTGTTTCAATTAAACTCAAATCTCTCATACCCACCATAGACATATGTAGGGTTCTTGGGATTGGAGTTGCACTTAAGGTTAATACATCTACATTAGACTTAAGCTGTTTGATTTTTTCTTTATGGGCTACCCCAAAACGCTGCTCTTCATCAATAACCAATAATCCTAAATCTTTAAATTTAACTTTATCTTGTAATATTGCGTGGGTTCCGACTACAACATCTACCAATCCTTGATTTAATCTTTCAATAGTTTTTAAGTTCTCTTTACGAGACCTAAACCTACTTAACATAGCCACATTAAGTGGGTATTTTGTTAATCGTGATTTAAATGTTCTATAGTGTTGATGAGCCAAGATAGTTGTTGGAACTAATATAGCTACCTGTTTACCAAACATAGCTGCCTTAAACACTGCCCTCAGTGCTACCTCAGTTTTGCCATAACCTACATCACCACATAGTAGTCTATCCATTGGGGTATGATTTATCATGTCTTGCTTAATATCATGGATTGCCTTTAGCTGATCTTCGGTTTCATTAAATGGAAAAGCATTTTCAAATTCATCTTGCCATTTATCATCTGTAGGGTAAGAAATACCACCTACAGCTTCTCGTTTGGCATAGAGCTTTAGCAACTCACTTGCCATCTCCTGAACAGAAGCCTTTACTCGCTTTTTAACTTTTTGCCATTCACTATTTCCTAGGGCATAAAGCCTTGGAGCATTACCCTCAGAACCTACGTATTTTTGAACTAATTGAATTTGATCTACAGGTACATAGAGACGATCTTCGCCCTTATATTTAATTGTAAGGTAATCACGATGTACATTATTAATCTCCATAGTTTTTAAGCCTTGGTAAACACCAATACCATGAGAAACATGTACTACATAGTCTCCTACATTTAATTCTCGATAATCTAGTAGTTTTTTACGACTATCTTTTTGTCCAGTAGTTTTTCTTCGGGCTCTTTTCACTGTTCCAAAGATATCATGCTCGGTTATCATTATGAGCTGTAGTTCGGGTATTTCAAATCCTTTTTTTAGACTGCCTTGGGTTAACAAAACCTGACCTCCAGCTAAGTTATCTGGAAATTTATCCACAACTAAGGATTCAATACCACAGCCTTTTATTTGATCTGCTAAAGCCTTAAGTTTACTGCTGTCATTACAGGTTATTAAAACCCGATAGTTTTGCTTTACTCTATGTTTTATTTCCTCAATTAATAAGTCTATTTGGCCATGAAATACTGGAACTTGCCTTGCTGCAAAAGTATGTAAGGCAGTTGGTTTATGGGGCTTAACTTGTCTTGATAATAGTGATAGTGTTAATGATTTTTTAGTTTTAGTTGAGTCATCAACCAAACTACTATAACTATGTAAAGTAGCCTGTTGTCTTGGTAACAAGTTATTATCGTTAAATATTTCTGTTAAGAGTAATCTAGCCCTATCTGCTAATCTAGCTGGTTCATCCCATATAATAAGTGGTTGTTGTTCACAGTAACTTAGTAGTGAATAATTGAGTGAAGTAAAATATGCTGAATACTGTTCATAACCAGCTACCCCATTGCCTTGCTTTAATATTGCCAAATCCTCAAGCCATCGATTTTTCATTTGACTATCTGGAATAGCTTTTATATTTCTATTAATATCTGACTCTAGTAGTTTAAGTCCACTGTTCATTTTATTCATATTAAAGCTATACTCAGATGCAGGCATCAGGGTTACGTTATCTACTACTTTTACGGTACGTTGATCATTTACATCAAAGTACCTAATAGAATCTACCTCATCACCAAAAAACTCTATTCTTATCGGGTATTCATGTAGCAACGTAAAAATATCTATAATATCGCCTCTGACACTAAACTGGGCGTATGCCTCTACTTGATTGGTCCTTTTATAACCAGAAGATATTAATTCTTTAATTAAATCGTTCTGATCAATTATTCCGCCACTTTGTACTTTAATTGCTAGTTGCCAGAGTGATTCTGGTTTAGGTAATGCCTCCATTATCGCCTCTATGGTAGTTAAAACCACAACTTGATGATTAGTTTTTAGAGCTTGCATTACCTGTAATCTTAATTTCGTTGCATCGTGGCTATCTGCCAACAATAAACGCTGTAGCTTGATATCCTTTTTAGGATAAAAAAGAACATTATAATCAGGTAAAAGTGTTTGTAAATCTTCTTGCCAGCTTAGGGCTTGTTTCTCTTCACTAGCAATTATAATTGATGCACATTGTAAATCATTTAGTAGTGAAGATATTAAAGCAGTTTTTTGGGTTCCCATTAAACCAAAGGCCGCCTGCTCACCTTTACTGTTATTTAAGTTATTTTTTAAGTCATCATAAGCAGATAGTTTTCGAATATGTTCTAGCAAATTATGCATATTATCACCTCACATTTAAAACGAGAAAAAGCCCCAATATTGTAATGGGGGGTCCTCTAAACTTATTTTGTTAACATAATTTTATTATAAATCATATGAGCTACTGAGCTTGCTGCAAGTGACCATAATAGCCCTAAATGACTATAAACATAGGTTGCTAATAAACCAAAAAAAGTGTGAGAAGCTATGCTAAGTATAGCAGCTAATTTTTCACCAGCGTAAAAATCTGTTATAGCTTCTACAATACCAAATATTAGATGATCATAAAGTATTGGTATATTAAATTGCACAGCAGAATAGGTCTTTAAAAACTCTTCTATGATAGGTATTAAATCAGTTAAAACAGCCAGCCCTATTTTTCTTATAATAATTGAGTTGAAAACATAGGCTAAACTCGCTGCAAATAATGATACTAGTATAATGCGCAAGTTTGTCCTCCTATTTTCTTTTTAGTATACCCAAAATTTAAATTGCCCTATTCTATATTAATGTTAAATTTATTCATTGCTTTATCAATACCTTCTTTAGCAAAACATAGTATACTATTAACAGCCTCTTCTATTACCTTATCAATGATTATCTGTTCATCCTCACTGAATTTACCTAACACAAAATCTATTTGACTATATCCTGGTTTATCTATACCTATACGTAATCTAGGAAAATCACTACTTCCTAAACTATTTATAATTGATTTCATACCATTATGACCACCAGCACTGCCTTGCTTTCTAAGTCTCATTTTACCAACCTCAAAATCAAAATCATCATATACAATGAGAATATCACTTAAATCACATTTATAAAAGGATTTTAAAGCAGCTACACTAAGACCACTATTATTCATAAATGTTAAGGGCTGTAGTAATACTATATCTTCACCCTCGTAAACTGTTTTTGCAAATAATCCTTTAAATTTCTGCTGGGTGGTTTTTACATTTAATCTTTCAGCCAATTTGGCAATAACTGCAAAACCTAAGTTGTGGCGTGTATTTTCGTATTTACGACCCGGATTTCCAAGCCCTACAATATATTTCATATAATCACCTTAAAGCATAATTTTTACCCAAAATTACAAAGGGGCTACTCTAATAGACTTAACCTATTTGAGTCACCCCTTATAGTATGTTTTTCTCAGTGGACTGCTAGGGTTAGCTATCTACTAATATAGTTAAGACTAGTCCAAGTTAAATAATTCTGAAACAGAACGGTGCTCATAAATTCTTTTAATAGCCTTAGAGAATAAATCTCCCACAGATAATACTTTAATATTATCTAATGCTCTGGCTTGCTTAGCTAGTGGAACAGTATTAGTAACAACTAATTCTTTTAAAACACTAGCAGCAATTCTATCTACAGCTGGGCCTGAAAGGATTGGATGTACACAACCTGCATAAACCTCTCTAGCTCCCATCTTCATTAGTGCTTCTGCACCGCGTGTAATAGTTCCTGCTGTATCGATAATATCATCTGTCATAACAGCAATTTTGCCTTCTATTTCACCTATTACATTCATTACTTCCATTTCATTTGCTCTTGGACGTCTTTTATCAATAATTGCCAAAGGAGCATTTAATGCAACCGCTAAGTGTCTAGCGCGAGTAATTCCGCCATTATCTGGAGATACAACTACTATATCATCTCTACCTTTAAAACCAAGGCTTACAAAATATTCAGCTAAAATATTATTAGCTTCTAAGTTATCAACTGGAATATCGAAAAAGCCTTGAATTTGCCTTGCATGTAAGTCCATTGTTAAAACTCTATCTGCGCCGGCAACAGTAAATAGATTAGCTACCAATTTTGCTGTAATAGGATCTCTGGCTTTAGACTTTCTGTCTTGTCTAGCATATCCAAAGTATGGTATAACAGCAGTAATTGAACGAGCAGATGCTCTACGTAAAGCGTCAATATAAATTAACACTTCCATAAGATTCTCAGCTGTTGGTGAACAGGTAGGTTGAATAATAAAAGCATCACAACCGCGAACACTTTCATCTATACGTACAGATTTTTCACCGTCACTAAAAACAACCAAACTACTTTCCGCTAAAGATGTACCACATGCTTTAGCAATCTCTTCAGCTAACTCTACATGAGCTGAACCAGTAAACAGCTTTAATTTGCTCATTTCCTCCATGATAAATCCTCCCCTGTAGTAACTCTACTAGTGCTTATTTGTACTTTCCTTAACTCTTTTTCGGCGTGATACCCAATCTTCTTTATTAATCTGCCTACTTCTTGCAATAGCAAGTGCGTTAGATGGTACATTATCTGTTACAGTAGAACCTGCTGCAACATATGCTCCTTTTTCTATTTTTACAGGAGCAACAAGGTTTGAATTACAACCTACAAAAGCATTATCTTCAACTGTGGTACGATGTTTATTTACTCCATCATAATTCACAACTATAGCACCTGCTCCGAGATTAACCTTTTCGCCTACATCTGTATCGCCAACATAGCTTAAATGATTCACTTTGCTTTCTTTTCCTATGGTAGAGTTTTTAACCTCCACAAAAGTTCCTATTTTACCTTTGGTTTTAACTAAGGTATTAGGACGTAAATAAGCAAACGGGCCTATTTTAACATTGCTATGCACCGTTGAATCGCGTAAAGTTGAACGTTCTATTACAGCATTATCTGCAATTTCACAGTTCGTAATATGTGTATATGGCCCTATTACGCAATCACTACCTATTGTACTATTTCCGGTTAAATAAGTAAAAGGTAAAATTGTAGTATCGCTTGCAATTTTAACGCTTGGCTCAATAAAAGTTGTTTCTGGACTAACAATTGTTACTCCGTTTTTCATTAATTTAGTTAATGTGTTATTATTTAAATATTTTTCAGCCTCAGCTAATGATACTCTATCATTAACATTAAGAGTTTCTAAATCGGTTAATGCTTTTACAGCAGACACTACTTTTTCTTTTTTTATTAAGTATTTAAAGGTATCAGGCATGTAATACTCACCTTGGGCATTGTTGTTATTTAATCCCTTAAAGCTCTCTAATAAATCCTCTGCTTCGTAACAACAAATACCTGCCCATACTTCTTTAATAAGTTTTTCTCGTTCATTAGCATCTTTTTCTTCAACAGTGTAAGCAACTCTACCGTCTTCGTTTCTAACTATTCTGCCAAAGCCAAATGGTTTATCTTTAATAGAAGTCATAAGTGTTGCACTCGCTCTATCTGTATAGTGTTTATGCAATAACAACTCTAATGACTCTTTAGTTATTAATGGTCCATCTGCTAAAAATACTAATATAGTACAATCTCTATGCTGATGTATAAAATCATTAGCTTGTAATAAGGCATGACCTGTTCCTAACAACTCTTTTTGATAAATATAATTATATCCCTCACCTAAGTTTTGCTTAACTTTTTCAGCATCATTTCCTATTACAACAGCTATATCTTTAACATTAATTTCTTTTACTGTATCTATTAAATGGTTTATTATTGGTTTCCCAGCTAAGGGATGTAGATTTTTTATTAATTTTGACTTCATTCTTTTACCCTTGCCAGCGGTAAGAAGAATGGCAACTAAATCTTTATTCATGGTGTTCCCTCCTTATCGGAACTAGCTACTTTGATGTTAATATATTAACATGTTACATGCAAGTTAATTTAATATTATTATACTACCCATTATAAATAAATTTGTTCCAATAAAACAAAAAAGAGAGGATTCCTCTCTAAAAATACCCAAAATATTAAATATGTAGACACTACTTCGTAACGCTAATAAAAACACATAAAAGGGTTAACAGAAATTAACTAAAGACTAATTATGAATCACCAATATGTATGTATATAATAATATAATTTCTTAAAATTTGTGGTGATTTATTAATAGCTTTTACGACTACAATCCTAGGGGTAGAGTACCACCCCTACTCTTATGCACTTTTACTGCTCTGAAGCATTCTCACGTTCATATTCAGCCATGATCTGATCATGAATATGTTGCCTCATTTCGGTACAAATAGGATGTGCAATATCTTTGAATTCGCCATTAGATGTTTTACGACTTGGCATTGCAACAAATAATCCATTGTTACCTTCTATGATTCGCAAATCATGAACCACAAACTGATCGTCGATTGTTATAGAAGCTATTGCACGCATTCTGCCTGTATTATTTACCCTGCGAATTCGAACTTCTGTAACTTGCATGAGGACACCTCCTTCTTGATGCTAACGTTTTAGCTGTTCAATTCTTCTATGTAAAACGTATTTTTCCTGCCTAAAAACGTGATTTTATAACAATTTTTTAATTATTTTCGCAAAAAGGGGATACATTCATGATTATTTTATTATTTACAGTATCAACATCTTCTAAAACTAACATCGAAATGTAGTTATTTATTAATTTTTTAGTAGGACTAGAAGTTGTTAATAATACACCTACTCCTACAACTGTAGCCTCAAATTCTGACATTA
This sequence comes from Clostridium sp. 'deep sea', assembly GCF_014931565.1. Lineage (NCBI taxonomy): Bacteria > Bacillati > Bacillota > Clostridia > Eubacteriales > Clostridiaceae > Clostridium > Clostridium sp. 'deep sea'. Next base: position 2,935,304 of record NZ_CP063353.1, on the reverse strand, counting down.
ATTCCTTTAATCCTTTAATAGTACCACCAGCTCTCATAAAGTCGTCAATAATTAAAATCCTTTTTCCTGGTGATAATGAGCGTCTTGCCAATGACATGGTTTGAATACTTCGGGATGAACCAGAAACATAATTAATACTAACTGATGTTCCCTCTGTAATTAGATGATCTCTTCTCGCTGCAATAACAGGAACATTTAGATAGTAGGCAGTTGCCATAGCTAAGGGAATACCTTTTGTTTCTACAGTAACAACAGCATCAGGGGCATTATCATAAAAGTAAGAAGCAAATATTTCACCAAGTATATTGCAAACTTTAGGGTCATATATACAATCAGTCATATAAATATAGTTTCCTGGCAATATTCGTTCAGGATTAGTAAGTTGTTCTCTTAGCCTATTTAAAAGCTCTGTTCTACGCCATTCTGCTACTTCTGGTAAATATTTAACTCCCCCTGCTGGCCCAGCAATAGTTTCGATATGTCCTCTTCCTATTTTTCTTAAAACCTGCCTAGTTAAAGTTAAATCCTCACTAATAGTTGACCTAGCAGCATTAAAAAAATCTGAGAACTGTCCTAAAGAGAACAACTTGCCTGGAGATGTTGTAAGCATTTCAATTAATGCCCCAACTCGCTCACTTCTTTTCCATTTATCTGTGTTCAAATCATCAACCCCTGTGCTTCAAAATAATGCTTATTTTACTTTTTTCCTTGATTGTTACGTACTACGTTTAACAAACTATCTTCAGCATTTGCAATATGCTCTTCTACTAAACGCTGTGACCTATTGTCATCTCTTTCAGCAATTGCTTCTAAGATTTGTCGATGCTCACCCAAAATAAGACTTTGTCTACCTAAAGTAGAAAGGCTAGCTCTTCTAAATCTTTTTATTTGCTCTCTTAACAAACTTATCATTTGAGTTAATCTTTCATTACGACTAGCTCTAACTAAAATATCGTGAAATTCTTCATCAATGTCTATGAGTTCTGTTAAATCACCACTATCAATACACTTACTCATTCTAAGCACTGTTAACTCCATCGCTTCTAACTCATCTGTTGTAATTTTTTCAACAGCTAACTTAGCTGCCAAACCCTCTAGTGCTGCCCTAATTTCAAATGTTTCTGAGATATCTCTAACACTCATACTAGCTACATAAGCACCTCTTCGGGGAACCATTACAACTAGTCCTTCTAGTTCTAACTTACGAATAGCCTCTCTTACAGGAGTTCTACTCACACCAAGCTCCTCAGCTAACTGGGTTTCCATTAGCCTCTCACCTGGGGCAAAACGACCGTTTAAAATAGACTCTCTAATTACTTCAAAAACTATCTCTCTTAAGGGTTTATAACTGTTTAGTTCTAAATGAAGTTTTTTTTCTGACATATTAATACCTCCGATACCACTCTATTATATATTAAATACTTTTTGGATAATTCCTTTATATTGTGTAAAGTTTTGCTTTAGGCAATATAGGCAGTAAATTACAAACTATTACCTTACCATTATAATATTTATTAAGTTTTATTATATCATTTTCAGAACTAAGTACTAGATACAAAGTACTACCACTACCAGTCATTTGTACATTTAGCCCATAATTTCTAAGGTTTTTTAGTATAGTTAGAAGGCTTGGTTCTATACTAGATACTGCAAGTTCTAAAGAATTGCCAAGTTTTTCATTAAGTTTTTTTACATCTTGTTTTAAAATTGCCTCTTTTATAGCACTTACATTTATATTTTGCTTTATTTTCAAGTTATCATACGCCTTAAATACAGCTGCGGTATTAAAAGACCACGGTTGAGGCAAAATAGCCAGCTTTAGTGATATATTGCTATTAATAGAAGTTAATTCGCTACCAATACCTTGCCCTCTTTGGATACCACCTATATAACAATACCAAACATCAGCTCCAAGAGACAGGGCTATTTGTTTCAATTGTATTATATCAACATTTATATTCCACAAAAGTGGTAAAGCACGCAACACAGCGGCGGCATTAGAGCTACCCCCTGCCATACCTCCACCCACTGGAATTTTTTTGTCTATAATTATTTCAACACCCTTGTTTACTGAGTATTGTTTTCTTAATAGTTCAGCAGCTTTATAGGCTATGTTATTACTATCATTAGGAACCAAGCAGTGTTTACATTTAACTGATATTTTATCACTTAATGTTAATTTAATACTGTCGTATAAATCTACCGATATAAAGATTGTATCAATTGTATGGTATTGATTTTCTATTATCCCCGTAATATTTAATCCCAAATTCAGTTTTGCTGGTGCTTTAATGTTTACATACTTAGCCATTTTTCTACCTCTTTTTTGCTGCTACCGGTTATTATTTGTGTTATTAAATTAATCATAAAATATTAACTATTTTACCAACTTATAAGTCAATCACGTTATTAGTTTTATAAGTTTATAAAATTATGGTTATAACATAAACAAAAAACTAACTAAAAGGGGCATACATTAACTGTGGTTAATGTACAGCCCCTAAAATTATAACATAAGCATTACCTTTACTCTATGCACCTGCTATTAAGTTTTTTTGCTTTTTATCATAAATACGGTTATACGCGATATTGATAGACTTAAGGCAATCTGCCAATTTTTCATAATTAATAATAATTAAGTCGTTTTTACTAGCAAGGTTTATAGCATGCTCTATTGCTTTTGTCTCCTCTTCAATGATATTAGCAAATCCATTTGGCTTCTCTAAATAATACCCTTCAAGTAGTAAAGCAGCTGTATCGCCTTGTTTTCTACCTCTATTATCCTTATCTTCTTTAAATACTACCTTATCGAAGCCCTTAGCAACTATTCTACCCATTTCAATCAGCTGTTCTGCCGTTCTATCTCCTGGTCCACAAATAACACCTATTATTTTATTGTAATTAAGGTTTTTAGCAAAACTAGCAAGTGATTCTAATCCAAGCTGATTATGAGCGTAGTCAATCATTATAGTTTTACCATCAGGCATTTCAATAATAGTTTGCCTACCAGGATTATTGATTATATTTGGTTTAAAGCTGCGAATAGCCTTTATCATTTCTGTATCTGTTAAGTTTAATGATATACCAACGGCTACAGCAGCTAAAATATTAGCAATATTGTGTTTAGCTTTTCCATTAAACGTAATCGGAATGCTCTTAACATCTACCAGAGTTCTCTCTTCTCTATTACTATAATAAATGATTTTATTATCCTTTACAATTACAGCTCTTTCACCACAGTTTATATGTTCTACAACAACACTGTTATTAGATTTGAGACTAAAATATATTATTTTACACCTACTAGATTTTGTCATAGTAGTCTCAAAAGCATCATCGGCGTTAATAACTGCATAACCATTTTGATTAACAGCTTCTAGTGTCAATGCTTTTAAGTCTGCTAACTCCCAGCGTGACAGGATTCCATCTTGCCCAATATGGTCATAACCTACATTGGTAACAACAGCTACATCACTATAGTCATAAGCCAAACCACCTCTTAAAATACCGCCTCTAGCTAACTCTAGTACTGCTGCATTTATTTCCTTGCGTTCTAAGAGGTTTTTTGTGCTGATAGGGCCCGTTGTATCTCCAGTAAGAATCCGCTGTTCATTAATATATATTCCATCAGATGTTGTATAACCAACTTTGTCATATTTATTAGCTAACATATGAGCAATTAATCTTACTGTTGTTGTTTTACCATTGGTACCCGTAACAGAGACCAAGGGAATTCTACCTGTTTCTTTATTAGGAAATAAGTAATCAACTATAGCCGAAGCAACATCACGAGATTCACCTTTTGCTGGGTAATGGTGCATTCTTAAACCTGGGGCTGCATTTATTTCAATAATAGCCCCTCCATACTCTTCATAGGAGTTTTCTATATCATCTAATACAATATCTATTCCTGCTACATCTAGTCCAATAATTTTTACAGCGGATTCTACTAATCTCTTATTATCAGGGTGTATCATATCAGTTACATCATAAGCGATGCCACCAGTACTTAGATTAGCATTCTCTCTTAAAAAGACCTGCTTACCTTTTTCAGGAACACTTTTAATGTTTAGCTTTTGTCTTTTAAGTACTTGTTTTACAATTGGATCGTATTTTAATTTAGTAAGTGGTTTTTCATGGTAATTACCTCGCAAAGGATTAAGATTTTCAATATCTATAAGCTCTGTTATACTATGTAGTCCGTCTCCAATAACATGGGCTGGTATTCTCCATGAAACAGCAATAAGTTTTCCATCTACAACTGCACATCGATAATGATTGCCCTCAATATACTTCTCTACCAATACCTCATTACAGTATTTTTTAGCTAGTTTAAAAGCCTCAGTAATAGCTTGACTAGTGGTTAAATTTAGGCTGACCCCTTTACCTTGATTGCCATCAACTGGCTTAATAACAATAGGCTGTAATAGATTATTATGAAAATCTAGAGCTTGTTCAACATTCTCACACACAGCCCCATAAGGAACAGGTAATCCAGCATACCTTAAGCGTTTTTTTGTAAGGTCCTTATCACAAGCAATATCCACAGCAATACATGAAGTTTTTTCTGTTAAAGTAGCCTGAATTTTAACTGATTTAGCCCCATATCCTAACTGAATTAAGCTATTATTATCTAAACGAGTAACAGGAATATTGCGTTTTTGAGCAGCAGTAACTATTGCTTTAGTACTTGGCCCTAACTCTGTTTTTTCTATAATATCCTTTAACTCGTTTATAATGTTATTAATATTAGGTTCATCATTTTTTAACAGTCTCTTAACAATGTCTACTGAAACATAGGCTATTTTTTCGGCAGCAACGGCAGCTTTATACTCATATATAATATTATAAATACCTTGTGAGACTCTTCTGGTTTTACCATAGTAAGTACCCACACCTAACATTTCCTGCAATTCTAAAGCGATGTGTTCAACAACATGGCCTAATAGAGTACCTTCTTGTAGCCTTTCAACAAATCCACCTACATAACCTTTACTGCATTTATGTTCATTTAATCCTGGTAATAGCTTTACAAGCCTATTAATGAAGCTGACACCAATATCTTTAGTTGTAACCTCAGCATATTCCTCGAGATTTAGTTGCATAACTACTACTGGAAAATGGCTATCTATGTTCTTTCCTTCAATTAAAGAAACTGATTCAATCCTCACTAGTTATCCTCCTTCAAATGCCTAGTATTAATAGCTTTTCGTGATCTTAGATCAAAATGATATTTACAAGGTAACGTGTAAAGTTTACAACCAGCAACTGCCAAGGTTTGACTTGCTGATACTGTTGCTACATTTGAAAACTCAATGTCTTTACCATCTAAAATTGTCACAGCACCCTCACCAATAACTTTCATTTCACCACTAACATCATCTACTATTACCGCTGTATTTTCGTCTATCCCAATACCTAAAATATGGGGGTTATAGGCTACAATCGATAATAGGCGACCTAATCGCCCCCTTTGGGCGAAATGTTGATCAATTACAATTCCCTCTAACAGACCTAGTCCGGGAGATAGACTTACTGTTTGTTTTGTTGGAGGTTTATCACTCTCACCATCCAATATCATTATCTCACTCATTACTGAGGCACCTGCACTTGTGCCGGCAATAATAGTGCCTTTGGCATGTAGCTCATGTAATGCATAATAAAGGTTTGTTCCTCCTAACATAGTTGTAATTCTTAGCTGGTCTCCACCCGTAATAAAAATGCCATCTATATGCTCTAATTCACTTTGTAAGTCATAAGTATTAGCATCACTTCTATCTAGAATATGAAGGGCTTTGCAACTTCCCGCACCAAGTTTTCTAAATATATGACTATACATATGCTCTGATCTTAACTGGTTTTGGGTAGCAACTGCTAAAATAGCAATATTAGCACCTCTACCCCCTGCGAGCCTAATAAATTCTTTTAAAATAACGCACTCACCTTTGTGGTCTTCCGCACCACCAATAATAAGCAACAGTCCACTATCGTTCATATTGATATCCTCTCATTATGTGTAAAAATAATCTCTATTTCAGTATTGACAGATATACCTAGAACTTATACAATTTTATGCTTAATGAATACCATAATAACAAGTTTTGCATATGATGTAGAAACACAGCAAGGAGAAGTGATGTGATGGTAATAGTTGCTATTAGAAGCTGGCGGCGTTTATACGTTTACATAGGTAACAAGATAACGCAATCCTACCCAATAGCTGTAGGAAAGCCTAGTACACCAACACCTTTAGGAGTTTATAGAATTATAAACAAAGCAGAAGATCCTGGTGGACCATATGGATCTCGGTGGATGGGTCTTAGTATTAGTGGTTATGGCATTCATGGCACAAATAATAATACCTCTATAGGAAAAAGTATTTCTATGGGATGTATTAGAATGTACAATACTGATGTAGAGTATTTATATAATTCAACGGCAATTAATACAAAAGTTGGTATAATAAAAACACCTGAAGATTTACCTTCTGGTTATGAAATGCCACCAGGTCAACCCTATAGGGTAAAATCTGGTGATACCTTGGCTTATCTAGCTAATAAATTTAATACCACAATAGAAAGCATAGTCACTTATAATCATTTACATAACACTAAAAATGAAATTTACGTTGGTCAGTCACTCATCATAGTATAGGAGATGAACCTCTTATACTTATTTTTTTATAGTAATAAACAAAAAAAAGACCGAATGGTCTTTTTTGTACCTACTAATTATCTAAATATTCTAATTCAATACTTGATGTCAATATGTCAATATAACTATACGATACGCGGGGAATAGATGAATTGTTTTCATCCAAACGTACAGTGAACACATGCGGGTAGGTTCGTTCTAGTATACCTTCGCGAACTATTGTTTTTTTACGTCCACGATTTGCTTTTAGTTTTATCCTGCTTCCTAGATGGTTTTCTAAATCCAATCGTATGTCCTTAAGTGCCATAGCCAAATACCATCCCCCCTGTCCAGAATATCATTATTATTATAACACAAATGAAACCCAATGGCAAAAAAATACCATCACTGTAAGAAAGAGATACTTAATATTATTTAATTAGTTGTTGAAGCCTATTTACATAATATGGGGCTACTTCATCACTACTTAAAATGACTAATACAGTATTGTCTCCAGCTAAAGATCCTAATACAGTGTTATCCTCTAAGCTATCTAAAGCCTCTGCTGCTGCATTAGCAGTACCTGTAATAGTTTTTACTACTACCATATTCCTCACATAATCAACACTAATTATTGAGCTTCTTAATAATCTCAGTAATCTATCAGTTACATTGCCTGGTTGCTGGTCAGTTACTTGTGAGTAGTAGTATCTACCCGTACTTCCTTTAAGTTTTACTAAACCTAACTCTTTAATATCTCTACTTACAGTTGCCTGAGTAACTATACAACCTCTATTATGTAACTCTGTTAATAAACCTTCTTGAGTTTCAATTTCTTTTTCTCTTATTATCTCTAAAATTGTTGTTTGCCGTTTGCCTTTCACCTTTAATCCCCCATAAATATTAGTTTTGTGAACTAGCCACACATTTTGCTAACTCTATAAACTTATCTACCGTAAGTTGCTCGGCTCTTACCGACTCTTCTATATTACATTGCAGAAAGATATTTCTCCATAACTCTTTTGTAAGGACTAATTCTCCTTTAGTAGATAAGGAGTTAAATAATTTTTTACGTCTTTGAGAAAAGGCCTTTTGAACTACAGATTTAAGCAATTTAAAATCTAGTTGTGGGTCTAATAGCTCTTTTTTGGGCTCAATAACAATTATAGCAGAATCTACCTTTGGACGTGGTATAAAACAACCAGGTTTTACAATTCCTGAAATAAATACTTTAGCTCTTGCTTGAATATTAACCGAAGATGCACCATATAGTTTTGATCCGTGTTTAGCTGCTAATCTTTCAGCTACTTCTCTCTGAACTAAAAAAACCATTCTATCCCAACTTATTTCACTCTCTAACAATCGAAAAATAGTTGGTGTCGTTATATAATATGGAAGGTTTGCAATAACTTTTAATGGTTCATGTGATGAATAGCTTATTAACCCTCTTAAGTCTGTTTTTAAAATGTCTCCTAAGTGAACTTTAACATTATTGAAATCAGCTAATGTTTCAGCTAATATGGGCATTAATCGCTGGTCTATTTCAACAGCATATACCTGTTTTACCTGTTTACATAACTCATTAGTAAGGGTTCCAACACCAGGCCCTATTTCTAAAACAATGTCTTCCGGCTGGGGATTGGCACTCTTAACTATTTTTTGTAAGGCAGGTCTATCCACGAGAAAGTTTTGCCCCAAACCCTTACTAAACTTCATCTCATGCCGTTGCATTAAATCTTTTACAGTGTTAATAGACAATAAATTAGGCATTAATTTTTTCATCCAATCTAAAGAGCTTATAGGCATTTTCTGTAGTATTACTTGCAACTGCATCAAGTTCTATGCCTTTTATTTGAGCTATTTTTTTTGCTACTTCTAAAACATATACAGGTTCATTTCGTTTACCTCTATAAGGAACTGGTGCTAAATAGGGACTATCTGTTTCAATTAATAGTCTATCTAGCGGCACAAACTTAACTACGTCTGGTAACTTACGTGCATTTTTAAAGGTAAGTGGTCCAGCTAGAGAAATGTACATTCCTAAATCCAATATTTGTTTAGCCATTTCTACAGAGCCAGAAAAACAATGCATAACTCCAGTTATTGGTTTTTGCCTGCTGTTTAGTATCTTAATCATATCTTCATGAGATTCTCTATTGTGTATAATTACTGGATATTTATACATCTCTGCAATATCCAACTGAGTTATAAATGATTCTCTCTGTTTACTTCTAGGTGAAAAATCATAGTGGTAATCAAGACCAATTTCTCCCCAGGCTACTACTTTTTTATTTGGTAATAGCTCTATTAGTTCTGTTAGAGTTTCATCATTTGAGCTACTTGCACTATGAGGATGTATGCCCACTGCTGCATAAACACCACAATAATCATTTGCTTGTTTTACTGCGAGTTTAGAAGAAAAAACGTCTGAGCCAACATTTATCATATGCTTAATGCCAGCACCCTGTGCTCGCTCGATTACTTCCCTAACATCGCCTTGAAATCTTTTGTCGTTTAAATGTAAATGAGTGTCTATTAAAACCATGTTTTCACCTTTTTATCTTTATTATTGACTGCATTTCTTGTAATTGACAATACAAACCATGTACTTCCTTTTCAGTAAAAGGATATTGACACATCTTGTGATACGATGTATAATTATGTCGAGATTTGGTTAATTAGCCAGAATTAAAGGAGAGATTGACATGAAAGCAACAGGAATCGTTCGTCGTATTGATGATTTAGGTCGTCTAGTATTACCAATCGAATTACGTCGTGTTATGGGTATTGAAATTAAAGACTACGTTGAAATTTACGTAGACGATGAGAGCATTATACTTAAGAAATACGCTCCAGCGTGCATCTTCTGTGGTTCTGCTGACAACATGGAAAACTACATGGGTCGCAGAGTTTGTAAAGATTGTATTGCTAAGATGTCTGAAAATCTATAAGATTTTTTATAAAGAGCTAATCCCTAGGGTTAGCTCTTTTTACATAACCTAGTTTTTAAACAAAATATCATATACTTCGCTTCGCTTTAATGCTCTATCTTTTGCAACCTGCTTTATGGCTTGTTTTCTCTCCATTCCCCTATTTATATAAGACTCATAGTGGTCTAACACAGTTAAGTTGTTTAAGGGATTTTGCTCTATATCTGTTTTACTCTCTAAACTACCTGATACAACTAAACAAATTTCTCCTTTAGGCCTGTAATTCAAAACAGCTTCGCTACCAATTTTATCTCTTAAAAATGTTTCATATACTTTTGTTAATTCTCGAGCCACAACAGCATCTCTTTGTTTATCCCAACATTTCACAATATCTTTTATCACATCATTATAGCGATGGGGACTAACATAAAAAATTGTTGTATACTCATTGTATTTCAACTTGCTCAATAGCTCTTGTCTTAATTTAGATTTTCTTGGTAAAAATCCAGCAAAGAAAAATCCTTCTGTGTTTAATCCAGAGGCTATTAAGGCTGAAGTAAATGCTGTAGGTCCAGGTATAGGAATAATTTTTATTCCGTTAGTTATAGCTGCTTTTACAATAACTGTTCCTGGATCACTTATAGCAGGGGTTCCTGCATCACTAACAACTGCTATATTTTCACCATCTACTAACTTGCTAATTAATAAATCTACTCTGTCACGCTCATTATGTTCATGGTAACTTAATAATGGGGTTTTTATATCATAGTAATTGCAAAGTTGTTTGGTTCTTCGGGTATCCTCGCAGGCAATAAGATTAACTTCTTTTAATATTCTCAAAGCCCTAAAACTAATATCTTCTAAATTACCGATTGGAGTTGCTACTAAATAAAGTTGACCATCACTCATTTTTATCCTCCGAAAAACATAGCTTTTTCATTTGGTCTGTATAATTCTCACCATCATCATATATAACTAGGGTTGGTAAAATCTTGATACCAGATTTTGCACCCTTTACAGCCTCTACTAAAAAAATATGTGATTCAGAATTCTGGCGTGATTGTACTAGTTGTAATCGTTTAGGCTCAAGCTTATGCTCTCTTAACATAGTAATTAACTCTACCAGTCTTGAAGATTTATAAACAAAGTTAACCTTACCACCATATTTTACAACTGCTTTACTCGCTTTTACTACATCACTTAAGGTACAATGCACCTCATGACGAGCAATTGCATATGAATTTTGAGGAGAAATATCTCCAACACCTAAAGGCATATAAGGAGGATTACTTACAACTACATCAAACTTTTCATGACCATATAGTAAAACGCTATTTTTTAAATCCTCATTAACAATATCTATTGTTTGGGATAAATTATTAAGTTCAACATTTCTTAAAGCTAAAGCAGCAACTTCAGGTTGAATTTCTAAGGCTTTAATCTTTAAATGAGTTTGCCTAGTACTTAACATTAAGGGGATAACCCCTACTCCTGTACCAAAATCAACAACTTTATCTCCACGCTTTAATCTTACAAACATAGATAGCAAAACGGCATCTATACCAAATGAAAAATACTTATCATCTTGTATAATGTTTAAGCCAGTATGCATTAAATTATCTATTCGTTCCATTACTCTTTAGTACTATTTTCATGGCAATTTGTTTTATGAGCACACTTATTACCATTTTTTTTCTTTATCTCTTTAAGTAAATATTCTTTACGAACATTATCATCTTCTAACTCTACAAGTACATTTTCTTTTATAGCACTACTAGATATAACTTTTCCTGGCCCATCTGGAGTGTATACGTACTGACCAATATTGGGTATTATTTTTTCCATGGCCTCATAGTGTTCACTCTCATATCTTAAACAACACATTAATCTACTACAAATACCAGATATTTTTGATGGGTTAAGTGTTAGGTTTTGCTGTTTTGCCATTTTAATTGATACTGGGGCAAAATCCCCTAGATGAGTAGCACAACACAGAGGTCTGCCACATGGACCAATTCCCCCAAACATCTTGGCTTCATCTCTAACCCCAATTTGTCTTAACTCTATTCTAGTTCTAAACACTGTTGCTAAATCTTTAACTAACTCTCTAAAATCTACTCTACCATCAGAAGTAAAATAGAAAATAATTTTACTGCCATCAAAGGCATATTCAACATTAACTAAACTCATATCTAGCTTATGATTCTGTATTTTCTCTTCGCAAATTTTTGTTGCATCTGCTTCTTTTTCTTTATTTTTCTTTAAAACTAAACAATCTTCTTCAGTTGCAATCCTCATTACTTTGCGTAATGGCGAAACTATTTCTTCATCTGTTACCTCTTTAACAGTAGAAACAACTTCGCCGAATTCCAAACCCCTTGCAGTTTCAACTATAACAGCTGTTCCTAATTCAGTTTCTATATCATTAGGATCAAAATAATAAATTTTACCTGCAGGTCTAAATCTTACTCCTACAACTTTAGTCATTTATGTCCTCCAATATATATAACAGTAACGTTTCCAAAACAAGCTGTTTGTTTTGGTACTGTTGAATTTGTTTTTGAGCATTAATAATATGTTTACAATCTTGTTTTAAAACCCATATAGGTCTTTTCATTATTTTTGCGCTATTATCTATTATATCATTAATTCTATTGTCTTGCCTTAAAGCCATTGCCCAAATGGTCTCTAACATTAAAAGAATTATTTCAACTTCGTTTTCTTTTTTTATAATATCTGCTACAACTACAAACATTTTATCAATATTATTATTATTTAACAAATCACATATTTTATTTAGCTGATCTCTAACTTGCTTTATATCTAGCTTTTCGTTTAAACTAAGTGCTTGTCCTGGGCTACCTTTAGTTAAGTAAAATAAAAACTTGAGTAGCTTGTCATCAGTAATCTCAGAACATAAAATTTTTTCAAAGCTATTAGCCTTTAAATTATTAAATCTTACTTTTCTACATCTTGATTGAATAGTGGTTAATATATTAGATGTATCACAGCAGGTGAGAATAAAAACAATATTAGATGGGGGTTCTTCAAGCAGTTTTAATAAAGCATTTTGAGCTTGTAAAGTAAGTTTTTCTGCTTCATCTATTATTGTAACTTTATAACTTGCTAAAGTAGGGGGTAACCATAAGTCTTTTTGCCAACTTCTTATTTCTTTAACACTAAAGCTTTTTTTTTCTGTTTGCCAAATTCTTAAGTCAGGATGAATAGCTTTTTGAACTCTTTCTTCACAACTTAAAGGTTGTATAGTTTTTAAATCGTCTTTACAAAGCACCTTTGAAGCAAAAGCCCTAGCAACTAACTTTTTACCTATTCCATGTGTGCCAACAAAAAGATAGGCATGGCCTATTCGACCTGCCTCTATTTGATGCATTAGAGAATTTTTAACATCTTGATGCCCTTCTATCTTATCCCATAACATAATAAAACCTTAAGCTCTATGGAAGTCTTCTACATTCAAAACAAAAATTGTAGCTCCCCCTACAACAACTTCTACAGGGTACGGTAAAAATGACTCTGAACCTGATGTACCTATAGGAGACATAGGTGTAACTAGCTGCTCACGTGAATGACAGGTTTCTTTAATAATATCAATAACTGTGTTTACTTTTTCCTCTTCCACACCAATTAAGAGAGTAGTGTTACCAGCTTTTAAAAAACCGCCGCTACTAGCTAGCTTGGTTGCTCGATAACCTTGCTCAATAAGACTCTCTATGAGTCTTATACTGTCTTTGTCTTGCACAACAGCAACAATCATTTTCATATTTAACACTCCTTAATGAAGTAACTTTAATATACTATTTTACAATTTTAATATACAGTTTGTTATCAATTAAAACTAGTCCAACAAAATTACTGCCATGATACTCTTGTAGCAGATACTCTATTATCTCGGAAGTTAACTTTTCCCCAGGTAAAACTATTGGTACCCCTGGAGGATATTTAAGAACTGGCTCAGCGGCAACTAAAGAATGTGACTCACTCACTAAGACTAACTCTTTATTCATATAAAGTATTTCTCTTGGTTTATAGATATTTTCCCCATTTTGGGGCAATTGTAACACAGCTGAATCATCATTAATTATACTGACTTCATTTTGCTGTTTAGAGTATGCTAATAACCCGTTAAATAACGCCTTTAAACTGTTTTCTGTTGTTCCTAGTGTAGCTAAAAATAAAAAATTATTTCCGTTACTTTTTTCAAACATTATACCATATTTTTTTAACGTATTTACAAAATTAGTAGTACTATTAGAGTAAATATTACAATTTATCTTTGTAAAATCAAGGTTTTTAGTAGCTAGCTGTAAAAACCTTACTGCTTTTAAATCCTTTATATTATTATAAAACTGGTTTAAAAGACTATATAAATTATTATACTCTCTTATTGCATTATTGTATAGAAACTGCTGAACTGCATCAAGAGAAGCCAAAATTAAATATGATGGACTACTAGAGTGAACTATTCTTCTAAAGCGCTTTAGCTTTTCAACACTCACTAACTTACCCTGCTGATGAAGATAAGCTCCCCCAGTGATAACGGGTAAGGTTTTATGTGCAGACTGAATAATTAGGTCTGCGCCAGCATCAACAGCTGAAAGGGGTAAGTGCTTACTAAAATGCCAGTGAGCTCCATGAGCCTCATCTACAATTAGCGGAATATTATACTTGTGTACACAGTCAACAATCTTCCTTAGTTCACCAGCTAAACCTTCATAGGTTGGATTTTGAATTATCACAGCTACTGTATCTGGATGTTTCTTTAATTTAGCTTCTATTTCACAACATGCTACGGGCTCTGGTATACCCCATATATTATATGTATTAGTTAGCCAAACAGGGTTAGCTCCACTTAAAATTAAAGAATTCCATACCGATAAATGAGAATTTCTTTGTACTAAAACCTTCTCACCAGGCTTTACACAAGCCATAATCGCAATTTGAATACCTGCTGTTGAACCCTGGGTTAAATAGAGAGTATGAGCTACAGAATACAACTTTGCGGTCAAAGATTGAGATTCTTGAATGACACCTGCTTCGTTTAGTAGATTATCTAAACCATTCACTTCAGTAGCATCATAACTCCATAAATCTTTTGTCCACTTTGTTAATGCTTGAGGGGTTATATAACCTCCTGCATGCCCGGGAGTATGGTAACGATATTTATATTTAGCTTTATATAAAGCCAAAGCATCACATATTGGAGTTTGCATATTATAGTTTTTCCTTAGTTATTTACTAATATAATTATACAATACAATAGCCCTAAATTAAAAATCACCTAAATTTTATGTGTTAGTAACAAGAAATATAATTTAACTTGCCGCTACGTTAATTGATTATATAAATTATAACAAAATAAAAAACCTAACATAATCATTATGTTAGGCCTAATTAAAAGCTATTGCTGTAAAGTGGAATATGTTTGTAAAAAATCGTTTATTTGTTGTACTTCTTCCCAAAATTTTCATGAATCTAAAGTCATATCTAAACCCTCAGTATCTGAGCTAATCCAAATTTGCTTAAGACTTTCTTTAATGATGTTATAGTCTGGGTGGTCTACTGTAAGTGCTACAATCTTATCTTCACACGCTGGGCATATGTATTTTTCTCGTACCATTATACCGTTTGGGTTATGTTGTCCACAAACAATGCACTTGTTGATATTATTCATTAGCATACCTCCTCGTACATTATGATGTCCAAAACTGAAATTAGCTATACCTTATTGTACGCTAAGGGTTTGTTTAAGGTTCCAAAATTGTTTATTATAGTAAAAACCAATAACAAAAATAATAATTGATAATACAGCTAATATAAGCTGTATTATCAGTATCCACTTAAACTATTACATGTTTTTATGCTCAGAAAGACTAAAATAATGAAACTCAATGATATATTATTAATTAGAGATATTTTGGGGTAGGTCTTTTTAGATAATAATGAAATAAACTCTCTAACGATTCTCCACAAAAATAAACAATAATTGAAATTACCATAGCTTTATAAAATGGCACACTACTAAGAAAATTATAATAATAAGAAGCCAAAAATAAGAGTCCAAAAAGCAGAAGTGTGAAAATAGAAACGCGTGAATTTTGGGTGTTTGATTTAAGCTTTAGTTCTGTAAACCAATAGAAAAAACAAGCCAAAGCATAAGATATAAACAAAAATGAACTAACAGGTACACTTTTAGATGAAATGAAACCTAAAGGTAAGGCAACCACTGTGAAAGCAAATTTACTAATATTACTCTTATTCATTTTACACCTCATTAATTAAATTACTATTATATTAATTATACATATTGAATGAATAGTTGAAAAGAAAAGAAAAGAAAAGAAAAGAAAACAACTGCAGTGATAGCTTTATAGATTTTAGTCTGGCTCTTTAAACTAAATTTAGTATGACAGCACCCTAAGCCAGTTGTTTATAAGACCCATTTTAGTTATGCCAAACAACGGGACGCATGCAATGCGTATGGAAGCGTAATTGTTGTTTTGCTTTATAAGGTAAGATATTTTGTTCCAAAAATCATTCGTGGGAATAATGAAAAAAGAGTATTAGCATATGCAAATACTCTTTTAAGAAATTTAATATGGCAGCGTCCTACTCTCCCAGGCCGTCACCAGCCAAGTGACCATCGGTGCTAAAGGGCTTAACGGGAATCACTGAAAATGCTCTCTCTCTTCGTTGCAATAAAATTTATCAACTGCACGCATACGCTATGTATTACGCACAGCTGTTAAATTTTAAGCGCCTTGACAGAAAACATTTTCAGCAATTCCCACTTTTCAATTGCTAATACTATTTTAGAATGTATAGTTTAAATTGGATACAAGTATAGATTGTTGTTCTTAGGATACTTGGTGGAGTAAAAGCAGGTATTACGGAGTAGAGGTATTTAATTTATAGTAGTTTTCGTAATGCCTAACAGCGGTACGCATGCAATGCGTACCCTACCTTGTTTGTTTAATCAATATAAAAAAGAACTGTGCAATATTGCACAGTTCTTTTAGAAATTTAATATGGCAGCGTCCTACTCTCCCAGGCCGTCACCAGCCAAGTACCATCGGCGCTAAAGGGCTTAACTTCTGTGTTCGGTAAGGGAACAGGTGTGACCCCTTTGCCATCGCCGCCATAAACTTTATTCATACTCTGTTTATCAACAGAGCATTCAAAACTACATAGATCTTTGAGGTCAAGTCCTCGGCTTATTAGTACCAGTCAGCTGAATGTGTCACCACACTTACACCTCTGGCCTATCTACCACGTCTTCTTCATGGTGCCTTACCCTTTCGGTGGGAAAACTAGTCTTAAAGGAGGCTTCACGCTTAGATGCTTTCAGCGTTTATCCCTTCCGAACTTAGCTACTCAGCGGTGCCTCTGGCGAGACAACTGATACACCAGCGGTTCGTCCATCCCGGTCCTCTCGTACTAGGGACAGCTCTCTTCAATTTTCCTACGCCCGCGACGGATATGGACCGAACTGTCTCACGACGTTCTGAACCCAGCTCACGTACCACTTTAATGGGCGAACAGCCCAACCCTTGGAACCTGCTTCAGCTCCAGGATGTGATGAGCCGACATCGAGGTGCCAAACCTCGCCGTCGATATGGACTCTTGGGCGAGATAAGCCTGTTATCCCCGGAGTAGCTTTTATCCGTTTAGCGACGGCCCTTCCACTCGGTACCGCCGGATCACTAAGTCCAACTTTCGTTCCTGCTCGACCTGTATGTCTTACAGTCAAGCTCCCTTATGCCTTTGCACTCTTCGCGCGATTTCCATCCGCGCTGAGGGAACCTTGGAGCGCCTCCGTTACTCTTTAGGAGGCGACCGCCCCAGTCAAACTACCCACCTGACACTGTCCCCTGCCCGGCTTACGGACACGGGTTAGAATTTCAGCACTACAAGGGTGGTATCCCAACATTGACTCCACTAAGACTGACGTCCTAGCTTCACAGTCTCCCACCTATCCTGTACATGTAGTACCGAAACCCAATATCAAGCTGTAGTAAAGCTTCACGGGGTCTTTCTGTCCAGTCGCGGGTAGCACGCATCTTCACGTGCATTGCAATTTCACCAGGCCCCCTGTTGAGACAGCGCTCAAACCGTTACGCCTTTCGTGCGGGTCGGAACTTACCCGACAAGGAATTTCGCTACCTTAGGACCGTTATAGTTACGGCCGCCGTTCACTGGGGCTTCAGTTCTGTGCTTCGCTTACGCTAACACTTCCCCTTAACCTTCCAGCACCGGGCAGGCGTCAGCCCCTATACTTCAGCTTTCGCTTTAGCAGAGACCTGTGTTTTTGGTAAACAGTCGCTTGAGCCTCTCATCTGCAACTCTTTCTTGCTCCATTCGCTAGGAACTTCACAATATTAGAGCACTCCTTCTCCCGAAGTTACGGAGTCATTTTGCCGAGTTCCTTAACAGGGGTTCTCCTGCGCGTCTTAGGATTCTCTCCTTGCCTACCTGTGTCGGTTTACGGTACGGGCACCTTCTATCTCACTAGCAACTTTTCTCGACAGCGTAGGATCAGGCCGTTCGCTACTTCATTTCGCTCCCCATCATGCCTCAGCATATGTGACTGCGGACTTACCTGCAATCACTGCCTACACATTTGGACGCACCTCCAACAGTGCGCGGTCCCTACCTTCCTGTGTCATTGCTTCACTCAAACAATATTAGGTGGTACTAGAATCTCAACTAGTTATCCATCGCCTACGCCTTTCGGCCTCGGCTTAGGCCCCGACTTACCCTGAGTGGACGAGCCTTCCTCAGGAAACCTTGGGCTTTCGACGGGAAAGATTCTCACTTTCCTTCTCGCTACTCATACCGGCATTCTCTCTTCCATGCGCTCCACCATGCCTTACAGCACAGCTTCTCCGCCCATGCAATGCTCTCCTACCCCAGATATTACTATCTAGCCACTGCTTCGGTGCATAACTTTAGCCCCGTTCATTTTCGGCGCAGGATCACTTGACCAGTGAGCTATTACGCACTCTTTAAATGTATGGCTGCTTCTAAGCCAACATCCTGGTTGTCTATGCAATCCCACCTCCTTCTCCACTTAGTTATGACTTGGGGACCTTAGCAGGTGGTCTGGGTTGTTTCCCTCTCGACTACGGATCTTATCATTCGCAGTCTGACTCCCAATCTAAAGTCAGTCGGACTTCGGAGTTTGACAGAAGTTGGTAGACGGTGAAGTCCCCTTATTCCATCAGTGCTCTACGCCCCTGACTCACCGATTGAGGCTAGCCCTAAAGCTATTTCGGAGAGTACCAGCTATCTCCGCGTTCGATTGGCATTTCACCCCTACACACAACTCATCCCCTGAATTTTCAACTTCAGTGGGTTCGAGCCTCCACGTACTCTTACATACGCTTCACTCTGGTCATGCGTAGATCACGCGGTTTCGGGTCTACCACCAATAACTCTATTCGCCCTATTCAGACTCGCTTTCGCTGCGGCTCCAGAACTTTATTCCTTAACCTTGCTATTCATGGTAACTCGCCGGTCCGTTCTACAAAGTACACTCTCACACCGTAGTGCTCGAATTCATTGTAAGCATATGGTTTCAGGTTCTATTTCACTCCCCTCCCGGGGTGCTTTTCACCTTTCCCTCACGGTACTGCTTCACTATCGGTCGCCAAGGAGTATTTAGCCTTGGGGGTGGTCCCCCTGCTTCATACAGGGTTTCACGTGTCCTGCACTACTCTGGATACTCCACTCTTGCTTCCTCTTTCATTTACGCGGCTATCACGCTCTACGGCTGGGCTTCCCTTCCCATTCAATTAGATTCCACTCGATTATTGGAGTCCTCAACCCCAAGTACAAGTACTTGGTTTGGGCTCTTCCCCTTCCGCTCGCCGCTACTCAGGGAATCGATGTTTCTTTCTCTTCCTCAGGATACTTAGATGGTTCAGTTCTCCTGGTTGCCTCCTACTAAGCTATTTTGTTCACTTAGCGGTAGTGGGCCTTCTACCCACTGGGTTTCCCCATTCGGAAATCTGTGGATTTAACGCTTGCTTGCAGCTCCCCACAGCTTATCGTTGCTGGCTACGTCCTTCTTCGACTCTTGGCGCCTAGGCATCCGCCATATGCTCTTTTTTACTTGACCTCTCTATGCAGTTTTCAATGTTCTGTAAAATAAAGAGGGTACAACCCTCAGAATTAAATAGTGTAGAATAGTTTTCTTAGTCTCCTTAGAAAGGAGGTGATCCAGCCGCACCTTCCGATACGGCTACCTTGTTACGACTTCACCCCAATCGCTGATCCCACCTTAGACAGCTCCTTCCTTACGGTTAGGTCACCGGCTTCGGGTGTTACCAACTCTCGTGGTGTGACGGGCGGTGTGTACAAGGCCCGGGAACGCATTCACCGTAGTATTGCTGACCTACGATTACTAGCAACTCCAACTTCATGTAGGCGAGTTTCAGCCTACAATCCGAACTGAGATCTGCTTTATGAGATCCGCTCCACCTCGCGGTTTCGCTTCTCTTTGTACAGACCATTGTAGCACGTGTGTAGCCCAAGGCATAAAGGGCATGCTGATTTGACGTCATCCCCACCTTCCTCCGGTTTGTCACCGGCAGTCTGTCTAGAGTCCCCAACTTAATGATGGCAACTAAACACAAGGGTTGCGCTCGTTGCGGGACTTAACCCAACATCTCACGACACGAGCTGACGACAACCGTGCACCACCTGTCTCTCTGCCCCGTAGGGAAACCTATCTCTAGGTACGTCAGAGGATGTCAAGCCTTGGTAAGGTTCTTCGCGTTGCGTCGAATTAAACCACATGCTCCGCTGCTTGTGCGGGCCCCCGTCAATTCCTTTGAGTTTCAATCTTGCGATCGTACTCCCCAGGCGGAATGCTTATTGCGTTAACTGCAGCACCGAAGGTATCTAAACCCCGACACCTAGCATTCATCGTTTACAGCGTGGACTACCAGGGTATCTAATCCTGTTTGCTCCCCACGCTTTCGAGCCTCAGTGTCAGTTACAGCCCAGTAAGCCGCCTTCGCCACTGGTGTTCCTCCTAATATCTACGCATTTCACCGCTACACTAGGAATTCCGCTTACCTCTACTGCACTCAAGTTATACAGTTTATCTAGCTTACATCGGTTAAGCCCATGCCTTTTACTAAATACTTGTATAACCACCTACGCTCCCTTTACGCCCAGTGATTCCGGACAACGCTTGCACCCTACGTATTACCGCGGCTGCTGGCACGTAGTTAGCCGGTGCTTGCTGGTGAGATACCGTCACTTTCTTCGTCTCTCACATCAGAATTTTACGACCCGAAGGCCTTCATCATTCACGCGGCGTCGCTGCATCAGAGTTTCCTCCATTGTGCAATATCCCCGACTGCTGCCCCCGTAGGAGTCAGGACCGTGTCTCAGTTCCTGTGTGGCCGTTCACCCTCTCAGGCCGGCTATTCATCGTCGCCTTGGTAAGCCGTTACCTTACCAACTAGCTAATGAAGCGCGAGTTCATCCTTCAGCACAATGCTTTTCATCTGTCCGCCATGTGACGGTCAGATAATATCTGGTATTAGCAGCAGTTTCCCGCTGTTATCCCAGTCTGAAGGGCAGATTACTCACGTGTTACTCACCCGTTCGCCGCTAAGTCATTTGGTAGCAAGCTACCAAATCCTTCGCTCGACTTGCATGTATGAGGCACGCCGCCAGCGTTCGTCCTGAGCCAGGATCAAACTCTCCGTTAAAACTTTTAACGTTACTGACTTTGTTACTTTTTTAAGAGCCCTATTCTACTACTATTTAATTCTCAATGTTCTACTCTCTTTTTTCGTCCCCGCTTTCGGCGACTTGTATATAATATCACCCGCCACCACTATTGTCAAGGATTAATTAATGTTTTTTATAAATTAATTCATATAACCTTAAGTTAACCTGAATTATGTTTATATCACACTGGTTTAGCTTAATCTATAGGCAATAATATTTGGCTATTCTATACTAGTATTTGTTTAAGATTAAGAAATTATTTATTTATAATTTTTAATTATTATCTTTAAGGGGTATGGGCTATTATAAGCAGTTCACTATTATATAAACTATAGCTAATTACCTACTATATAAGCTAGTCTCTTATAATATAACAGATAGAGTATAGAGATTTCATTACCAACTACAAAAGGTTATGTTTAAAAACACATTAGCAGTAGCTTAATAGTACTAAGTAGAGATAACAGAGATAAGACAGTAATCTACAAACTGCCTTGTCTATCATTCTCAAATAATACTTTTACAAAATCCCTTCTACTATGAATTACTCTATAAATAGAAATAAACTCTTTTTCTACTTTATAAAACAGTAAATATGACCCTGCCACTAAATAACGATAATCTGTCGCCATATCTATTTTGGCTTTTAAGCTATTACCCATTAACGGCAAGTTCTCCAATAATAAGGCCTTGCTTAAGATGTTATTTAGAGTTTTGTTAGCAACACGCTCATCACAGGTATCTTCTATTATATATTGATTAATCTCGTTTAAATCTTTACTAGCTAGTGGGCTAAAGCGCAATTTAAGCATTTTAGACCTCTAAGTCTTTTTTTACTTGATTTAATGTTAACCACTCATCACCATTCTTTACTGATTCTTCGCTCTCTTGAAGCATAGCCAAGAGCTTAAGCTTTGCCTCTTGTTTTTCATATTCTTTTATATCAACAATTACGTAACGACCTCTGCCATTTTTAGTTAAAAAAACAGGTGAATCTACATCTACATTTTTTAATACATCGGTATAATTACGAAGATCAGATACAGGCATTATATTAGGCATGTTAAATCCCTCCTCTTTATTTATATTATATACAAACTTGCTGTAAAATAAAACGTTAAATTTTACAGCAAAATGCATAACATAAGATTCGGTAACTGATATGTTTTCGTAATATCTGAACTAGGCTGGTTTTTCTACGAATGTAATGTATTTAGGACATAGCTAATATTAGCATAGTTGCCGTTATACCAGACAACATAACTACACAAGCTAACTACCTAGAAGTTCTATATGCATTATATTATTATAATCTGGAGGGAGCCCCCCTTTTGTGTTAACTAAACAACATGACTTATGGCTGACTATTGATTAAAAAAATTATATCACGAGGAGAAGTGTTTTCTTAAAGCTGTGAAGAAGCTACTATCTAAGGTAAGTCCTCATAAAATGTACCACCAGAGAGGTATAGGGATGTTCTTTTGATTAGCTCCTGCTTGGTACGTTTAGGTAATGCCAAACATGGAACGGCACGGAGGCACATTCCCTACATAGGTACAGTTAGTATGGTATTTCTATACTCTCAACAGCCTTAAAGCTATCATTATGCGATGACTTACAAGCTAGATTCAGGAATAGAGAGAATTCTCTACAAAGATTATACGTTGCAGTATTTTTTAGAAAATTAGCTCGTATGACGCAGAGCTAGCGTTAATTATAGATGGGTAAAGGTAAGATATTTTGTTCCAAAAATCATTCGTGGAAATAACGAAAAAAGAGTATTAGCATATGCAAATACTCTTTTAAGAAATTTAATATGGCAGCGTCCTACTCTCCCAGGCCGTCACCAGCCAAGTGACCATCGGCGCTAAAGTACTTAACGGAAACCGCTGAAAATGCTCTCTCTCCGCGTTGCAAAAAAATTTATCAACTGCACGCATACGCTATGTATTACGCACAGCTGTTAAATTTTAAGCGCCTTGACAGAAAACATTTTCAGCAATTCCCACACCAGAGCCAACTAGAAAAAAGACTGCACATATCGTACAGTCTTTTTCTAAATTTAATATGGCAGCGTCCTACTCTCCCAGGCCGTCACCAGCCAAGTACCATCGGCGCTAAAGGGCTTAACTTCTGTGTTCGGTAAGGGAACAGGTGTGACCCCTTTGCCATCGCCGCCATAAACTTGTTAATGCTCTAAGTTGAAAATTGTTGAAAATGTATGCTGTCAAGGCGCTAGATTGTTTATGAAATAAAGCTATACAAGTTGTATGCTGAATGAATAAACAATCGTACAACGCAGAGAGCGTGCATTTTCAGCGGTTTTCATAGAACACTGAAAACTACATAGAAATTTGAGGTCAAGTCCTCGGCTTATTAGTACCAGTCAGCTGAATGTGTCACCACACTTACACCTCTGGCCTATCTACCACGTCTTCTTCATGGTGCCTTACCCTTTCGGTGGGAAAACTAGTCTTAAAGGAGGCTTCACGCTTAGATGCTTTCAGCGTTTATCCCTTCCGAACTTAGCTACTCAGCGGTGCCTCTGGCGAGACAACTGATACACCAGCGGTTCGTCCATCCCGGTCCTCTCGTACTAGGGACAGCTCTCTTCAATTTTCCTACGCCCGCGACGGATATGGACCGAACTGTCTCACGACGTTCTGAACCCAGCTCACGTACCACTTTAATGGGCGAACAGCCCAACCCTTGGAACCTGCTTCAGCTCCAGGATGTGATGAGCCGACATCGAGGTGCCAAACCTCGCCGTCGATATGGACTCTTGGGCGAGATAAGCCTGTTATCCCCGGAGTAGCTTTTATCCGTTTAGCGACGGCCCTTCCACTCGGTACCGCCGGATCACTAAGTCCAACTTTCGTTCCTGCTCGACCTGTATGTCTTACAGTCAAGCTCCCTTATGCCTTTGCACTCTTCGCGCGATTTCCATCCGCGCTGAGGGAACCTTGGAGCGCCTCCGTTACTCTTTAGGAGGCGACCGCCCCAGTCAAACTACCCACCTGACACTGTCCCCTGCCCGGCTTACGGACACGGGTTAGAATTTCAGCACTACAAGGGTGGTATCCCAACATTGACTCCACTAAGACTGACGTCCTAGCTTCACAGTCTCCCACCTATCCTGTACATGTAGTACCGAAACCCAATATCAAGCTGTAGTAAAGCTTCACGGGGTCTTTCTGTCCAGTCGCGGGTAGCACGCATCTTCACGTGCATTGCAATTTCACCAGGCCCCCTGTTGAGACAGCGCTCAAACCGTTACGCCTTTCGTGCGGGTCGGAACTTACCCGACAAGGAATTTCGCTACCTTAGGACCGTTATAGTTACGGCCGCCGTTCACTGGGGCTTCAGTTCTGTGCTTCGCTTGCGCTAACACTTCCCCTTAACCTTCCAGCACCGGGCAGGCGTCAGCCCCTATACTTCAGCTTTCGCTTTAGCAGAGACCTGTGTTTTTGGTAAACAGTCGCTTGAGCCTCTCATCTGCAACTCTTTCTTGCTCCATTCGCAAGGAACTTCACAATATTAGAGCACTCCTTCTCCCGAAGTTACGGAGTCATTTTGCCGAGTTCCTTAACAGGGGTTCTCCTGCGCGTCTTAGGATTCTCTCCTTGCCTACCTGTGTCGGTTTACGGTACGGGCACCTTCTATCTCACTAGCAACTTTTCTCGACAGCGTAGGATCAGGCCGTTCGCTACTTCATTTCGCTCCCCATCATGCCTCAGCATATGTGACTGCGGACTTACCTGCAATCACTGCCTACACATTTGGACGCACCTCCAACAGTGCGCGGTCCCTACCTTCCTGTGTCATTGCTTCACTCAAACAATATTAGGTGGTACTAGAATCTCAACTAGTTATCCATCGCCTACGCCTTTCGGCCTCGGCTTAGGCCCCGACTTACCCTGAGTGGACGAGCCTTCCTCAGGAAACCTTGGGCTTTCGACGGGAAAGATTCTCACTTTCCTTCTCGCTACTCATACCGGCATTCTCTCTTCCATGCGCTCCACCATGCCTTACAGCACAGCTTCTCCGCCCATGCAATGCTCTCCTACCCCAAATATTACTATCTAGCCACTGCTTCGGTGCATAACTTTAGCCCCGTTCATTTTCGGCGCAGGATCACTTGACCAGTGAGCTATTACGCACTCTTTAAATGTATGGCTGCTTCTAAGCCAACATCCTGGTTGTCTATGCAATCCCACCTCCTTCTCCACTTAGTTATGACTTGGGGACCTTAGCAGGTGGTCTGGGTTGTTTCCCTCTCGACTACGGATCTTATCATTCGCAGTCTGACTCCCAATCTAAAGTCAGTCGGACTTCGGAGTTTGACAGAAGTTGGTAGACGGTGAAGTCCCCTTATTCCATCAGTGCTCTACGCCCCTGACTCACCGATTGAGGCTAGCCCTAAAGCTATTTCGGAGAGTACCAGCTATCTCCGCGTTCGATTGGCATTTCACCCCTACACACAACTCATCCCCTGAATTTTCAACTTCAGTGGGTTCGAGCCTCCACGTACTCTTACATACGCTTCACTCTGGTCATGCGTAGATCACGCGGTTTCGGGTCTACCACCAATAACTCTATTCGCCCTATTCAGACTCGCTTTCGCTGCGGCTCCAGAACTTTATTCCTTAACCTTGCTATTCATGGTAACTCGCCGGTCCGTTCTACAAAGTACACTCTCACACCGTAGTGCTCGAATTCATTGTAAGCATATGGTTTCAGGTTCTATTTCACTCCCCTCCCGGGGTGCTTTTCACCTTTCCCTCACGGTACTGCTTCACTATCGGTCGCCAAGGAGTATTTAGCCTTGGGGGTGGTCCCCCTGCTTCATACAGGGTTTCACGTGTCCTGCACTACTCTGGATACTCCACTCTTGCTTCCTCTTTCATTTACGCGGCTATCACGCTCTACGGCTGGGCTTCCCTTCCCATTCAATTAGATTCCACTCGATTATTGGAGTCCTCAACCCCAAGTACAAGTACTTGGTTTGGGCTCTTCCCCTTCCGCTCGCCGCTACTCAGGGAATCGATGTTTCTTTCTCTTCCTCAGGATACTTAGATGGTTCAGTTCTCCTGGTTGCCTCCTACTAAGCTATTTTGTTCACTTAGCGGTAGTGGGCCTTCTACCCACTGGGTTTCCCCATTCGGAAATCTGTGGATTTAACGCTTGCTTGCAGCTCCCCACAGCTTATCGTTGCTGGCTACGTCCTTCTTCGACTCTTGGCGCCTAGGCATCCGCCATATGCTCTTTTTTACTTGACCTCTCTATGCAGTTTTCAATGTTCTGTAAAATAAAGAGGGTACAACCCTCAGAATTAAATAGTGTAGAATAGTTTTCTTAGTCTCCTTAGAAAGGAGGTGATCCAGCCGCACCTTCCGATACGGCTACCTTGTTACGACTTCACCCCAATCGCTGATCCCACCTTAGACAGCTCCTTCCTTACGGTTAGGTCACCGGCTTCGGGTGTTACCAACTCTCGTGGTGTGACGGGCGGTGTGTACAAGGCCCGGGAACGCATTCACCGTAGTATTGCTGACCTACGATTACTAGCAACTCCAACTTCATGTAGGCGAGTTTCAGCCTACAATCCGAACTGAGATCTGCTTTATGAGATCCGCTCCACCTCGCGGTTTCGCTTCTCTTTGTACAGACCATTGTAGCACGTGTGTAGCCCAAGGCATAAAGGGCATGCTGATTTGACGTCATCCCCACCTTCCTCCGGTTTGTCACCGGCAGTCTGTCTAGAGTCCCCAACTTAATGATGGCAACTAAACACAAGGGTTGCGCTCGTTGCGGGACTTAACCCAACATCTCACGACACGAGCTGACGACAACCGTGCACCACCTGTCTCTCTGCCCCGTAGGGAAACCTATCTCTAGGTACATCAGAGGATGTCAAGCCTTGGTAAGGTTCTTCGCGTTGCGTCGAATTAAACCACATGCTCCGCTGCTTGTGCGGGCCCCCGTCAATTCCTTTGAGTTTCAATCTTGCGATCGTACTCCCCAGGCGGAATGCTTATTGCGTTAACTGCAGCACCGAAGGTATCTAAACCCCGACACCTAGCATTCATCGTTTACAGCGTGGACTACCAGGGTATCTAATCCTGTTTGCTCCCCACGCTTTCGAGCCTCAGTGTCAGTTACAGCCCAGTAAGCCGCCTTCGCCACTGGTGTTCCTCCTAATATCTACGCATTTCACCGCTACACTAGGAATTCCGCTTACCTCTACTGCACTCAAGTTATACAGTTTATCTAGCTTACATCGGTTAAGCCCATGCCTTTTACTAAATACTTGTATAACCACCTACGCTCCCTTTACGCCCAGTGATTCCGGACAACGCTTGCACCCTACGTATTACCGCGGCTGCTGGCACGTAGTTAGCCGGTGCTTGCTGGTGAGATACCGTCACTTTCTTCGTCTCTCACATCAGAATTTTACGACCCGAAGGCCTTCATCATTCACGCGGCGTCGCTGCATCAGAGTTTCCTCCATTGTGCAATATCCCCGACTGCTGCCCCCCGTAGGAGTCAGGACCGTGTCTCAGTTCCTGTGTGGCCGTTCACCCTCTCAGGCCGGCTATTCATCGTCGCCTTGGTAAGCCGTTACCTTACCAACTAGCTAATGAAGCGCGAGTTCATCCTTCAGCACAATGCTTTTCATCTGTCCGCCATGTGACAGTCAGATAATATCTGGTATTAGCAGCAGTTTCCCGCTGTTATCCCAGTCTGAAGGGCAGATTACTCACGTGTTACTCACCCGTTCGCCGCTAAGTCATTTGGTAGCAAGCTACCAAATCCTTCGCTCGACTTGCATGTATGAGGCACGCCGCCAGCGTTCGTCCTGAGCCAGGATCAAACTCTCCGTTAAAACTTTTAACGTTACTGACTTTGTTACTTTTTTAAGAGCCCTATTCTACTACTATTTAATTCTCAATGTTCTACTCTCTTTTTTCGTCCCCGCTTTCGGCGACTTGTATATAATATCACCCGCCACCACTATTGTCAAGAACAATTTTAGTATTTTTTAATATCTTTTTATAATATTATGATAAACATTGTTTATACAATATAAATCTTAAACTAGAGTTGGTATAGCCCTGAGTTTTGGCATGTACCCAATGTTAATAAGCTGTTTTACCAGTTCATTACTATATACATAATACATAGCTTGAGTAAAGTAGATTTTACTTACTATACCATTCTTCATAAGGTTAGTATATGCTTGCTGGCTAACTTTTGCTATTTGCTCAATTGATTCTACACCTATAATACTTAAGTCTACTAGATCATGTTTTAGCTGCTTTATTATATGAGGGGTAATACCTGGTTCAGCTAATAGTAACCTACTCACAGGGTTGTTTGGGTCACTCGTTAATTGTGCTATTTTAAGTGCGGTAAGCTTTTCTCTTGCATTGCCATAAGGTATCATACTTCCATCTTGTTTAATTGAATGAAAGGTATTCTTTACATGTTTATCACCAAAGGCAATGTTAAGTTGTTTATTATTTTTTTGCAAAGGGGTTTTGGCCCATGTTATATATGAACCTAATCCAGGACCAATTCCGTCTATATATAATGTAGGGTTATTTTCACACTCTCTTAATAACACTATACTTCCAGTGGATCCTGTCTTGCATTTTCTATTGAGAATAGCCTGCCATAAGTAACCAAGTGTAATATTAATTAGTAAAGTAGCACGATAAGACTTAGCAATTTTGTCACCTAGCTGAGCCGTTATTTTACTTGCTGCTTCTTGACAGTATTTTTTTATATAACTTGCTATTTTGTTACCCAATAATGGAGTTAGGATTGGAAAAGTTGGTACAAAACCTGTTTCACATTCTATCAATAGATCACTTTTTTGTAATGCACTAATGATTTCAATGCGAAGAGCTGTTGCTGTATTAGGTAAACCTGCTACAGCCTCAAAATCTTGCTGATTAATATTTAAAGATAGAAGGTTGTGATAGTTGCTTAAAAAGCTTTTTTTATTATATATTTGATATATGAATCTATACATTCTTTATCGCCTTTCTTTATATTACTAAGTTTTACATATCTGTTAAACTTACATTTTTATAAAGTAAACGAGTAGTTAGCTCATTTAAATATGGAACTGCTACAAAATCAGGTATACAATCATTGCAAATAAGGGCTTTAACTATAGCATGTTTTATTACAAAGAATGAAGCCTGTAAGTAATCCTCCTGATATACACAATCAAGTCCTATATAGCTGGTTCTGTTATTTTTATTAAGTATTTTTATTAGGA
The DNA here is from genome assembly GCF_014931565.1 of Clostridium sp. 'deep sea'. NCBI lineage: Bacteria > Bacillati > Bacillota > Clostridia > Eubacteriales > Clostridiaceae > Clostridium > Clostridium sp. 'deep sea'. Next base: position 2,905,685 of record NZ_CP063353.1, on the reverse strand, counting down.
TTTTTAACTGGTTATAACCAATTACTGATACTTGCTTTAGTACTGATAACATTTCTGTAATCATTTTTTTGTTTACTATTGGTATTGTTAATTTAAAATAGTCCTCAATACTACCCTTTATTTTCATTCTCTTTACAAGATTCATTTCCATTAATATGAACTCTTGTTGGTCATATGGATAAACTAACCATGAATTATCTACACTACAGAGTAGCCTTATCATATACTTGTTGTTTAATTTATTACACATCATTTTGTTATTGTGTTGTAAAGACGTCTCTCCATATAACATAATCAAATTATTATTAAGTACTGCGATATTAGTGAATAGGGCATTAAGCTCGTGTTCTTCTTTAACTAGTACAATGCATCCCTTTTTAACTGGTTTAATGATTTTCAACCAAAGTTGTTGCCACAAAGAATCTAAAATTATATGCAAAACAATGTTATGAATATAACTACTATATTGGTTTTTTAAGAGATCTTTAAGTTCGCTAAGGCTTTTACTAAGTAGCTCAATTGTAGTTGGTAACCAGTCTTCAACTCGTTTTTCTATAGCAATGCAATTGTTTGTATCTAGTATTGGAAATGTAGACTTCACAATGTCATTCTCTTTTGTTAGCCATCCATGCTTTGTAAATAATTCTACTTGTTTATTATTTAACTCGGAAAAATCATTAATTTGAGATAGTAAGCGTTTAAAGTTAGGGCATAGTAGCAGCTTTTTATTTGTGTTATAGAATTCATTACCTTTCATACAAAATAAATTTAGTTTCATAGCATCAACTCCTGTTATTTTGGAAAAATTAGTATCTCCGGTCGTATAGCACCTGCTCGTATATGAGTTGTCCCATTAATAGAACATTCACAGTTATTGTAGTTTTGCAATTCACTGAACACTTCTTTATTTAGCTCACTTATGTTAAACCCTTTTAACAACACAACCCCTGTAGTGATATCTTCACTACCAGTTATACCAGGTATAAAGTTTTTACCTGCATATTCTCTAAGGGTAGCCAAATTACAGCTTGATGCAATAATAGCAGCTACACCTATCTCTTTAGATTTTAATAATACAGCTTTAGTTATAAACCCTTGTGTAAGTATTATTTTGCTTTTATCTTGTTCAGTTAGCTGTTCTACTGTTAATTTTGGGCTTTTTATTATTCGTAATTGACCGCTTATTTCTCCACCTAGACCATATACCCCAGTTAGTTTATAGGCCTCCGATTTAATTGTAACAGACCAGTTAGGCTCTATCTCAGTTACTGTTCCAGATAAATAAGCATATTTTTTTGGGCTTTTTTGAGAGTTTTTGATGGTTATTATATTATTCTTTATTTCAACCACAGTACCAAAGAGATTTGTTGTTACATATTTTATTTTAAATCTGCCTTTTGAGTACATTAAGTTAGCAATAATCTGACCAGGCGATACTGAGTCACCAACATTTACTAGGATACTCTTTTTGGCAAAACGAGAGTTTGAATCGAGTAGTTGCTCAATATTAAAAACTTCATAAGTATTGGTGTTGTACTTGATTAACTTTCTTAAGTACACAATACCTAAGTGTCTAGATATCATACCAATGATTCCACTCTGGGGGGCTTTCATAAACTGTGCTCTGTGCCATCTAGAGTTAAATGCAATTAACTCCCCTTCTTTAACTAATTTTCCTTGTTCTACGCATATAACATCGATAAGCTTTTGAGGATTTATTGATAGGGATTTAGCTACATTTAATTTTTTAACAAGTCCTGGAAAATAGTTCATTTGAGCAACTAAATCTGTATTGCTAACTTGTTGCCCCAGTTCAACCATTACTGAACCAGCATAAGGTAGTTTGCGTTTTCTAGTAATCTCTACTAATTTCATTAGCTAACCTCCTCGCTTCATTTATTTCAGCCTGGGTAAATGCATTAATCGCTAGCACATGTTCTTCATTAGTATTTGCAGTTAGATTTTGTTGACAGCAATCTCTCATATCTATAATAAGACCCACAACATCACCTAATACATTAAGAACTTGCTTTTTGTCTTTCCCGATAGTCACACCTTTATAACACTCAATTTTTAACTCTAGATTACAAGCATTAGTCAATTTTATACACTTTAGCTCTCCTGCATTTACAATCTGTTTAAGAGGTTTGCCACTTATTTCGCCTGAAACTACCGCTGCTTTTTCTCCTTTTTTAAGGTTACCTGTGCCACTGATTACCGTACCTAATGGTATAAAGCAATCATCATTTAAAACTTGTAGGGCTATCTCGGGGTGGTTTTGAGCTAAAACACCTAAGTGAGGCATCATAAACACACTGTCAACAGCTAAACGGGTTACCCCTTGGGGTTTGCAAGAGTCTATGAGCATTAGAGCTGCCTGATTACGCTTAGGAGCATGCGACAATACTCCTCCACTTCCAATAATTAAGCCTATATCGCTCATATCTATTAGGCTTTTAGTTTCATGCCATTTTTCTTTTTTTCTAGATTGATTCAGTAGTTTTTTTAATCCTCTATCTCTTTTTTGAGGTAGTTCTCTAATTAAATCACTGTGATGTTTTACTGATAATTTTATTGCTTCTCGGGCAACTGCTTGCTCAACCATTAAATGCAATACGGTGTTAGGCAGGCTAGTTGGATATAGCATTTTTTGGCCAATTATATCCTCTAACACTACATTATCAATTTCAAAAGGTAACCATCTTTTTATGTTTTGAATACCACATTGCTGCATAACATTAGCCACACTATATGACATACCATAGTTAGCACTAACTGTACGATTAAAGTTATTGTTAATCACAGAGAATATATCTGTTGTTGCACCTCCTATATCCATTGATAATATATTTACTTTTTTTTGTCTACTGAGCTCGGATATTATGTAGCCAAAAGCCAAAGGAGTAGGCATTATATCGGCCTTAACAGCTTTAGTTACTTTAGGGTAGCCTGGTGCCTGTTGCATAACATGGCTTAAGAACAACTCATGCAGTTCTCTACGGGCCGGCTGGAGGTTCTCTAAATCCATTTCCGGACGGATATTATCTGTTATATGTAAATCGAAGTTATCTCCTAAGGTATCTTTAATTAGGGGGATAGCGTTTTTATTACCTGCAAATATTACAGGTAATTTTAAGGTCTCCCCAAAGCGTGGTTGTGGGTTTGCAGAGTTTATAACATCTGAAAACTCAACTACAAAATCGGTATCGCCTCCGTCTAATCCACCAGTTAATAAAATCATGTCTGGACGAATTTGACGTATTATTTCTATTCTTTCAAACAATGTTCTTTTATCATCATTAGAGATAACATCAAGCAGTATTGCCCCTGCTCCTAAGGCTGCTTTTTGAGCACTTATAGCAGTTACTTTACTAAATAGACCAATGACTAATACTTGTAATCCTCCTCCAGCGCTACTAGACGAATAGTATTCAACAGTTGGCACTACTATGTTGTTGCTATCTTCAAATTGCTGATTACACTGTTTCTCTAGTTTTTTTAATGCTCTACTTACCCCAATAGTTACGTCTTCGTAAGGGGATTCTACTGTTGTTGGTGATTCTGCCCTTCCTAACAATCTATATCTGCCATTTTTATTAGCTATCCATAACGCTTTAGTAGTTGTACTGCCAATGTCGGTAATTATAAATGATTTCATTTTTTCTCTCCTTCCTAAAATCTAGTTTAATGATAGACATATTGGTTTATTCTTTACTAAATCTCTAATAATCAGAGCTATTAACTATAGAAACAATTACAACAAAAGCTGTAATATTTAAATTAACATCACAGCTTTAAACAGCACAACTTAAGTAACTTAAGTTATTACTCTAAAATTTTTATTTAAGTTTTTTGAAGTAAAAGGATGATTTTTTGCTGAGATGATATACAATAAGATTGCAAATAAGGTCTTAAACCAGACATTGAAAATCCCTCCCATTTTCTCTAGTCACGGTGAAACCAAAACAACTTTTTTATTATAATTTTAACTAGTTGTTTGCATTATTAAGTTTTATGTATATTTCTCTTGAAGTGTTCTTAACAATTTCTAGCTATTTTGATATGGTATTGAACTAAAAAGGCTTACTAAATTTACATATAATTCATATTATTTTATGAGAATATATATTTATAATATCATGAAGCACCAAATTTACCAAATAAATAAAGGTTTTGCATACAGCAAAACCTTTATTATTATTTTGTATCCATATATTCAGCAATATAGCGAGCTTTAACACCAATGATAACACTTAAAGCAAAAAACACTACCGCAACCAATAAGATCAAGCCAAAACTTACATGATGAATACTTAGTATATTTTTTATGTTTGGAAATACAATTAACCAAAAAGCAAATAGTATTATAGTAGATAACATACTAGCTAATAAAGAATACATTAGGGGGAAGAGTTCTACTTTCTCTTCAGATACACCAATTACTTTAAGGGCAAAGTATTCTTTCTTTTTATTTATCATATCTACTACTAACATATTTAATTGAAAAAGGGTAGCCGCCAAGACAATAAGCATAGTCATTGCCGATACCAGTATTTCTGAACGAGTTTTAGGTACTTTCATTCCCTCAAATTTATCTTCATCATTGGGGTTTAAGTTATTAACTGAAAAATAGCGCATTTCGCTCATTACAGCATTGTAGTATATAAACATTGACCCAGCAAAAGCTAATACTATGGCTATTAGTATTATTTTTTTCCATTCCTGCATTGCCATTTTTAGTGCTAAACTAGCCATTGCTGATCACCTCTAAATGACCATCATTTAATTTTACAACCCTTGTTGCGTATTGTGTTAGTTCGGGGTTGTGGGTAACCATTAAAATTGAGGTGCCTATTTTTTTCGGTAAACTAGCAAGAGTTTGCACTACACTATGAGCTAGTTTTTGATCGAGGTTGCCTGTAGGCTCATCTGCTAGTATAACTTTGGGATCATTTGCTAAAGCCCTCGCTATACCGACTCGCTGTTGCTCACCACCAGACATTTTACGTGGATAATGATTTAATCTTGATTCTAATCCCAATAAGGTTAGTAACTTAGTAGCTGTGTTGTGGGCCTCAGTTTTATTTTTACCAATTGAATATAAAGGCACCATTACATTTTCGAGAGCTGTTAAGCCTTGTAGTAACCTAAAATCTTGAAACACAAAACCTATTTTTTCTCTTCTCAGCTTTAGTATTTGATTTTTGTTACACTTTTCAACATCGGTACCACAGACTTCAATACTACCCTTATCGACTGGGGTAAGCCCTGCTATTAGATGAAGTATTGTTGATTTTCCTGTACCAGAGGGACCTAACATCATTACAAATTCGCCTGGCTCTAAACTTAAATCTACGTTTTTTAATATCTCTATTCTGCTTTCATCTTCTCCATATGCTTTATATACATTTTTCATCACTAGCGATTTATTCATAACGTAAAGCCTCCAAACATTGTTTACTATTTGGTAACATAAGCTGTGTTACTATTACAGTTATTATTAAGTTAAAGGGTACTATTAAAAAGAATCTGAGCATTTTTTGAGACTGCATCACAATAGAGCCACTCCGAATTAATGATAATAACATTGGTATTAAAGCCCCTGCAAGAACTGATAAAACAGATACAATAAAAATCTCAATAATTGCTATCATAGCTAAGGTACTTCTATTTATTCCTAAAGTAATTAGCTGTACATCTGAAGCCCTTCTATTACGTAGCAATAATATTAAAACACAAGTTACCATTAAAGATCCGATAAAATAAATAGAGTAGATTAATAAATCAGCATGTTTTTCCAAGCTATTTAGGTTTTTAAAGGTACCAATAAACATATCTGTGGTTCTTAGCCCATAAAAGCTATTATATTTTTGACTAACGCTATCAGCTAGCTTAAGCAGCTCTTCTTCTGAGGTATTAGCTAGAGAGATTCCGGCTCTATTAATTTTTGAACCAGCACCTGTTAGATGCTGTAATATATTAAGCGGCATTACTACAATGCTTTCTCCTGCGGTTCCTAATCCATCTCTACCTACAGCTGCTATTGTACAGGATAACCAGTGTCCTTTATCATAACTTAGGTAGTCCATATCTACGGTATCTTTAGGTAACATTACAGTATTAGCGGCACCCTTGAGATTAAGCACCCCCCCAGACTCTATTACAGCTGGTATAAATAGCTCAAACTTATCACCAACTTTAATATAGTCTCTGATTTCAAGAGGCATTTTATCTGATATTAATACAGTAACTGGTCTACCCTGTTTCTCCCATTCAGCAATATCAGTTACAGTCGGTAGCTTTCCCTTTTTTATTTCCCATGGTGGAGTATTTTCAGTATAGTTTCTTCCTAGTATTTTAGTGTCCATCTGGTGTAAAAAGCTATGTTTTCCCCAGATGTTTAAGTCATATGTGATTGTATTCAAATCAGCTATTCCCAAAATATCTGAAGGCTCAAACAGCTGAGTATACCACTGTTGGGCTACGCCAGTAGCACCTACCGCAAATTTGGCCTTTTTATAGCTTTTATAAACACAAACTTCACCTGCAAACTCTTTAATAGCAGGATCACGAGACTCTTCCACAAATAGATTCCCCGAAACCGTAGATGCAGAGGTTACTAATACAATAATTACTATGGTCACAAAAAAGGGTATTAGCATTTTAAAGTCTAGTTTTAAAGAGTTTTTTAGTAAATGTGTTATTAATCTCATATTTCACTCTCCTCAAAAACAAGCATTTTTAGATAATACTAAAATAATAATATTGATTTAAACATAAGTCAATTCAAATTAGGATATGGATTGAATCAGTGTTTTTATAAATGTGAAATATTGAATTGTTAGGTATATTTTTTATATAAAAAAGAGCTCTACATAAACATAAGCTCTTTATTACTTGTATAAATTACTTTACTACAATAAATTACAACATTACAAAAGCATCTTTAATTCATAATACTTTCATTTATTATGCTATTTGTGTAATATTAGACATCAAAAATTATATTACTCTCGCCACAGCCTAAGGGTTAAACATCTTAAACTACCTCCACCAGCTAAGAGATTCTCTGGGTGGAAGTCTATTATTTCTACAGCTCGCTGTTTAAGATATTTGCGCGTATCTTTGTTTAAAGAGAAATCGTAATGTACTATTTTACCAGGTTCTATAGGTACAAATGAAGACCAGGTTCTATAGGTACAAATGAAGACCCCCAATACAATTGCTCCCGAGTATTCATTGCTATTAATTCAACTTGATTTTTTTCCATATGGGTTTTAAAATCTATTGTTTTATGTCCATTCTTTGTGTATAACAATACGTTTTTATAAGCAGGTGGAAAGTACAGTGCTAAGTTTTTGGTGACACGGTTAAATATCATATCTGGATGCATAAAGCGACGCTCTTGTGGTATATCTACATAGATTACTTGCTCAAAGATGCCTAACGCTTTAGTTATAAACCGCTTTATTACGTAAGAGGAATGTCTCTCTGTATTGGCTATTAACATGGTAGTTGGAGAAATCAATAAACAGCCTTCAAAAGCCTCATCTTCTTTAAAATGATGAAAAATTGGTATTCCTAAATTAACTAAGGCTTCTTTAACAGCAATGCTCTCGGCATTACGGGCTGGGGTAGACATACTAGAAACGATAGCACCTTTACTACTCACAGCAGCTGTATCGTGCATATAAGCTAAGTTTGGGAGATAGTTTAAGAGTTCTTTATTTTTTTCAACAAGTTTATGTACTAAATATACTTCTATACCTAAAGATTCTAGTAGTTTTTGATACTCTTCATGTTCTTGTAGGTATTTATCTATATCGGGAACTGTATCCCATAAATAATCGCTATAATTGTTTTCTCTTATCCGTTTTAAGGCATTATACGGTCTATTTAACAAAACAGCTTTAAGCTTCCCAAAATGTTCTGTGCCATATCCTGTGATTTTTGCTTTCATAAAAAAACACCTCGCTTCAACTATATGTAGTTAATATTTGTTGAAGTGAGGTGTTTTATTCTAATTTAAGTATTCTATAATTAGTGTATCTGTGTCCAGTTTAGCTTGTCATCAATTATTACAATATCATTAGCTCTAATAAAATCATAATTTTCTAGAGTCTTCATTGTAACTATGGAGTATGGTATTGAATTATGTTCCATAGTATCTTCAGTACTATATTTTTTTCTGATAACTATTTCAAAGTGCCCTGTATTTGGTGATTTAGGTTTATGATATGTAGAAATATCTTGCCAATGTACTGCTTCAATAACGGCTCTAAAAGGAGGCTCTCCTTGTTTTCCCGTAATCAGGATACTTGTTGTATCACTATACTCAGAATTAGTTAACTCTTTTGTAACTCCACTTTCAAGACTGTTTAATAAATTTATATACTTAGGCATTTCGTGTTCGCTCCTAATAACTTTACATACCCAATCTTTTGATTGTATAGATGTTTGACCAGCACTGCTCCAATGATTTATATTTATTGCTTTTTCACAATTAATCTTAAGCCAGTAATAGTTTATATCGCTTTTAATTCTATATACAATAATAGGATAATTACGTTTTTCACTATAATTATATGCAATTTTTGATTGTTTTTCATCAAGATTAAATTCATAGAACCCATATAAAGATGAATGACTACCATCTTGACGTACAGGCTCTGAACTATTTGAAACTATAGACACATATTTAACTGATTTTACATCTACATCATAACCAGCACGAAACTCATTACCCCCACAAATAACTAAATACGAATCACTTCCTGTAAATTGATTTGAAAAAAAATATATGCCTCTTTGCAAATTAACCTTATCTAGCTCTTGTTTAACAACCGCTGGTATTTGTGAGGATTTTGTTAATTTTTTATATGTGAATGTATTTGTTGTTTGTATCATCCCTATAATTACAATAAACATAAAAACTACTCCAACAAAAAAAACTCCCATTTTTTTTTTGCTCAAAAAAACTCCCCCTTTGTATTAAATATATCATATATTTATCTTTCAATGTATAATAAATATATTAAGTATAATCTATATTAATTAATCCATACATTAACATCTTTTTAGATTAAAATAGTTACATTATAAGTTCATAAAAAACATTTAATGTAATTTAATCAATAAATATACTGTATTAAAGAATTATTTTATGATATTAATTATACTAATTAATGTGAATACTGCATCTAATTCTAAGTTTGATGATGATGGAGTTTTCTATAGTGAAAGACTGTCCTCTTTTACTTTAAGGTAATACTTATGTTACTTACTTAAGAATATTTCTATCGCTACTTACAAGGTCATTTAGTTTAGGTACCTAAGCATCGGGAAAATCAATTATCATCTCGGTTTACCCGTGACTTTGATAACTATATTTGTGAGGAAAACTATAGATAAGTATTTAATAATCCAAAAATTATTATATTTTAGCATAAATTAAATTGCCAAAATCATTGTGTTTTACACATAAAATCTTTGATTTTGGCAGTTCTATATTTAAATTAGTTTCTCGTTGTTATTGTTGCTAGATTTTCAGAAAATTTATTTAGACACAAAAACATTTCCAGTTTTTAATGTAATAATTTTTTACAAAAAAGAGAATAAAAAAAATAGAAATCTTTTACACTACTCTTTATAACCAAATATAACTAATTACTTCATTTTCCAATTAACCCATGAGGCACAATATCCAGATGATAAGTTTTTTATTTTGCCAGTTTCTTTGTTATAAAGCTCTATACTATTCAGTTTTTCGCTCATGATACATAAAATAGCGAAGTTATGATCTGCTGTAAGTTGATAGTATTGATATTCATAAAACTCTTTTGGCACTGGTGGATTTACAAATATTAGTTCGTTAACTTTATCTGTTATGTTGTCATCTTTACCACTAATAAGGTTAAGCCTATGAATCTGTTCTTCTGCACTTTTAACATTAAATCTTCTATACGCTATTTCATTTTCAGCTAGCCATTTTAGTGACCTATAAATTACTTCTTCATTACCTTCAAGTATTGTTTTAAATTCTTTGTCCGCAACATCATAAACAATTAAGGTGCTCGAATTTCCGTTATCAAAGGGTATTTTATTCTGTAAATGCTGGGGAATATGGGCTAAAATTCTGTTACTATCAACATTCCAAGTTGGCTCAGCTATGGATGTAAGTTCACAGCTCACTCTTTGAGTAACAAAGTTATAAATTAACGCATTGCCCCAATTACCTATTTGGGATTCATATTTCATTAGGTAACAGCCATCACCTGACCAGGTTATTACAGGCATTTCTGACTGTACACTACTGACCTCAAAATGTTGATCTTTACCCCAATCATATATTTTAAGCTGTTTCTCTTTATTTTGGTTTTCTTTAGTTGTATAGGCTATAACTTTCATGGTAGGGTTAGGTATAATAAAATCAATTACCTCTTTAGGCTCATAAACAATCCAAGATTCATTTGTTTTTATGTTTTTTAAGTAAACCTTATTGTCATTTATATAAATAACTAAGTAATCTTTATTATTGATAGGTTTTGTTGTTTGAGGGGTTTTATTTGTAATATTACAACCAGCCAATACTACTAAAAGTATTAGAATTATTAGTTTATTTTTTGTTTTCATAGTTATCTCCAAGTATATTTACGTATGTGTTTTTTATTATAACTATAAGTCTTATTTGTTTAATTATTCATTAATAAAACTAATATTTAATATGTATTCTATTATAACAGTAATAATATTTTTGTTATATAGTTTTTGCTAAATACCATTATTTGCTGATACCTTATGTAAACTGTTTGCGGTCATGCTAAAGAATTCATCTCCCCTATAAATAAAACACCCCTATTCCTAGACCTAACGTCTTGAAATAGGGGTGTGATACTCTTTATTCTCTAAATTATTTCTTTTTCCAGTTGCTTTTTAAAGACACAATTTTATTAAATATGATTTTATTATTATCATTTTTTTCAATTACATAGTAGCCATCTCTAATAAACTGATATCGATCATTAATATTTATGTCTTTATAACCCTTTTCAATACATGCATTTGGTAAAACTATACGAGACTCTGGGTTGATTGCTTCGTGTAAATTGCTATTATTTTCTTGACCTTCTTTAAAGAGGTTATTAAAGATACGAACCTCTATCTCTTGGCAACTATCTGCATGCACCCAATGTATGGTGCCATTAGGTTTTCGATCTTTAAAGCCAGAACCACTCTTGGTTTGTTTATCATAGGTACATAGTAGTTCTATCACTTCACCTGTATGGGGGTCTTTGACAACCTCATTACATTTTATGAAGTAAGCATGCTTTAGTCTTACCTCTAATCCTGGTGCCAACCGTTTATATTTTTTAGGTGGATTTTCAGTGAAATCTTTCCTATCAATATAGATATTTTTACCAAAGCTTATTTGTCTTTTGCCTAGCTCTTGATTTTTAGGATTATTATCTCCCTCTAGTTGCTCTGTTACTGACTCTGGATAGTTAGTTATTGTTACTTTTAGGGGTCGTAAAACTGCCATTACACATGGTGATTTTTGTTTTAAGTCCTCCCTAATTTCATACTCTAACATGCTAAAGTCTACCACGCTATCTGCTTTAGCTACTCCGGCTGCTTTAACAAAGTTTAATAAAGCATTTGCTGTATATCCCCTACGTCTTAATCCCGATACAGTTACTAACCGTGGGTCTGTCCAGTCTTCTACTAAACCTAGTTCTGTAAGTTGCTTTATTTTACGCTTACTTGTTAAGGCATTTGTTACATTTATTCGCGCAAACTCTATTTGACGGGGTTTATGTTCTACGCCCGAGTGATTTACAAACCAGTTATATAAAGGTCGATGATCTTCGTACTCTTTTGAGCAAAGTGAATGGCTTACACCCTCAAACGCATCTCCTAAAGGGTGTGAGAAGTCATACATAGGATAAATACACCATTTATCTCCTGTACGGTGGTGTGTAGTGTAAGAAATACGATACATAACAGGATCCCGCATATTAAGGTTGGGGCTTTGCATATCTATTTTAGCTCTTAAAACACATTGACCCTCGCCAAATTCACCATTTTTCATTTTATTAAAAAGCATTAGGTTCTCTTCAACTGAGCGATTACGATAGGGGCTATCTATACCTGGCTTGGTAAAAGAGCCTCTGTTTTCTCTTATTTCTTCTTTGCTACAGTGGTCAACGTAAGCATCTCCGTTTTTAATCATATTAACAGCTATTTCGTATATTTGTTGAAAATAATCTGAGCAAAAATACAAACGATCTTGCCAGTCAAAACCTAACCAATGAATATCATTCTTGATTGATTCTACAAATTCATCGTCTTCAGCATCAGGGTTTGTGTCATCAAACCTTAAATTACACATACCTTGGTATTTTTTAGCTGTACCAAAATCAATCATAACAGCCTTGACATGTCCAATGTGTAAAAAGCCATTTGGCTCGGGTGGAAAACGGGTATGTATTACATCGTAAACACCGTTTTCTATATCTTCATTAATAAACTTTTCTATAAAATTAGAGGCCTCTATGGGTTTTGCTTTTGTCACTTTTATGCCCCTTTCGTTTTTGTTTATTTTAGCACATATTATATCTTAACAAAAGTTATTTAGTAAGCTAATTGTCAAATCGTTACCTTATGGAATTAAGAAATAGTATTTAATTATTAATTGGTGTATTATTATAAAGGTATTCGTGATTATTTGTTAAATGGAGTTTAAACATGAAATTAAAAAAGATTGAAGTATTAGCAGTTAACTTACCTGAGACAGAGTATCTTCAAGAGATGAATGATTATTTGTTTGTTGAGGAAGACTCTTTAGAGCAATGCATATTTAAAAATAAGGAATTTAATGATGTTAATGAGCGTTTAATTATTATAAGAAGTGCTATATTTGAAAATTGTGTATTTGAAAACTGTAAATTTAATAGGCTTGACTTAGGTAATGTTAGTTTTATTAACTGTGACTTGGCAGGCTGTGAGTTTGAAGATGCAGTTTTTAATAAAGTTGAGTTTATGAACTGTAGGCTTATTGGCACTAGCTTTCCAGAGTCTACTTTTAGAGATGTTTATTTTGGTAAATGTCAGGCAGATTATTACGCCTCACGCTACATAAACATGAAAAATGTTATTTTCTCTCATTGCAGTATGGCTGAAAGCGATTTTTCTAGTGGCAAATTGCATAATGTTAATTTTATTGAGTGCAATTTAGCTAGTAGTGATTTTTCTAATATACGATTTAATAATACTGATCTACGAACATCTATTATTGAAGGATCTGCTTTTAGTGTGGAGTATTTAAAGGGACTTATAATTGAAACCGTACAATGTTTAGATTTCGCTAAACTATTAAATTTACGTATTTTGTAAATACTATAATTAAGACTTCTCTTGACTATAAAGGTATATATATGTAGTAGGGCCATTTTTAGTTTATAGTCATTATGAGAAAGGAGAGTTCTTAATGAAAAAACGGTTTTCTTTTTGGGGTACTATTATTATCTTTGTTTTAGCTGTGCTCTTGCATAGTTTGTTTGATATTACAAAGCTTGAGATTTTTAAACCAATTAGTCCTGCAAATGAGAGTGTTTGGGAACACATGAAGATGATTTTTTTTGCTGGGTTACTGTATTATTTGTTTAGTATTATATTTAGCGGAGGCAAAAAAAATCGGTATTTAGTTGGCTATGCTGTATCTTTAATCGTTATGGTTTTACTAGTACCTATGATTTTTTATACCTATACTAATATTATTGGCAAACATCTTATGGCGGTAGATATTTTAATTACTTTAGTAGCTGCATTTAGCGGTGAATTTATTGCCTACAAACTTAGGCCAAAATACAATACTAATCCTAATTCTTTGGCTTTGTTTATAGCTGGTTTTGTTATATTATTAATGATTTTTATGTTTGTATATTTCACATACTATCCTTTAAATACACCTATTTTTATTAGCTCATGAGATTCTGTTTGTTACATAAACATTAAGTAACTATAATTATTTTCATTAATATAATAGGCAATTATTATATTGCCTATTATATTTTTAATTATTAGTTATTACTAAACTCAGTTATTAAGTCTGCGTAGCCAAATACCGATGGTGATCCTCCTGTATGGATTATGCAGGTTGGTTCATGTTTTTTTAAGATGCCTCTTTTTACTAAACCAGCTAATCCAGCTAATGTTTTAGCGTTATAAACATGATCTGCTATTATTGCTTCTGTTTTTGCTAAGTTATATATCTGTTGCATAGCTGACTTGGTTGGTACAGCCCATCCTTCACCCATATAGTCGTCATAGGTAAAAGTATTTTTTAGGTAATCGTGAATAGGATTAACTCCGGTAAGCTGCTTCAATTGTAAAGTTTTGCTTTGTATTAGTTGATCTAGTTTTTCTTTTTTATACTCTACACTTATAACATGGGTTGTAAAAGGTTTTGGTAACAGGTTATTCCCATAAATAAAGCCACTAGAGGTAAACGCCATTGCCCCTACTATTACTATGTTTTTGATGTTTAGCTTATTTTTTTTATTTTGATAATAAATTTCCTCTGCACACTCTGTGTATCCCAAGGTTCCAATAAACTCATCATTAATAATATAGGGTTTATAACCCTGTGCAATTAAGTTATTAAAAAGCTCTTGGCTCTTAATATTTCTTTCGTCTTCGCTAATATTGCCATAGTAAAGTGATTCAACAGCAAATAGCTTATTTAGTAAGGTATTTCCCTGCAAGCTTTCAGGTTTAGCAGAGTTATGTATTGCTATGCATTTTAAACCAATTTTAGCACAGGCAGCTGCTGTAAGTCTTACTAAGTTAGATTGAGCACCTCCAGCCACCAAAATTGTATCACAATTTTTTTGTAATGCCTCACCTAACCAAAACTCTAATTTTCTTAGTTTATTGCCACCAAGTCCAACTAATGAGATATCATGTCGTTTTCATGTATAAATTATTTAAACCTATTAGTTCACCATATCTTTTTAGTTTATGTATTGGTGTTGGCCATAAATCTAACTCTACCCTAGGAAATTGTTCTTTAAACATTATATCTCTCCTCTTTTTTATATCTTTACACTAATTGTTAAGCCATCTCCAACTGGCACAATTGTGCTATAAAATCTTTGGTCAGCAAAAATGGCTTTGTTATAATTATCTACCGCTTTTCTGATGCTTAGGTATTTATTCGTTACAGCTAAAAGCGTATCATCAGCAATTATCAATCCCGATGTTTTTGTTAAACGATAACATTCATTTATTAAGGGTTGGTACAAATTTTTTTGACAATCCTGAAAAATTATATCATACTGCTTGGCCAAACACGGTAATACCTCTGTTACGTCAGCACATACCAACTCTACAATGTGCATAAGACCTGCTTGTTTTAGGTTATTACGTGCCTGCCAATAAAGATTTTCATCTTTTTCTATTGTTAATAGTTTACCACCTGTTAGTTTCAAGGCCTCTGCCATCCAAATTGTAGAATAGCCTAAACAGGTACCTAGCTCTAAGACCTGTTTAGCAGACTTACCGAGTATGATATTGTGTAAAAGGCTACCTGTTTCTTGTTCAATATGAGGCAATGCATGAGGCATTGATTTATATTGTTTAGATACTATATTTAAGGTGTTATTTGGTAGATTAATATAGCGATGAATGTAGTTTGATATTTTATTTTTCATGGTTAGCTTCCTATTCTTGTTTTACTTGCCCTATTTTTTTTGTTAACATTAGGTTAAGAAGATTGGGGTATATGTTATGAAAAAGAACTTTTTTTCAGAAATAAAATTCAAAAATAAATACATAAAAGCAATAATTACCTTTTGGCAAAAGATATACGAAGATGAACTGTTTTCTTTGGGAGCTCAAACTAGTTATTATTTAATTTTAGCGATGATTCCATTTATAAGTTTGGCTGTTTTTATTACTAGTTCTAACCAAGATGTGATAGATGCCACTCTAAAGTTTCTTTATTTTTTATTGCCTGCAGAGGCCTATAATTTTATTTATAGTTTAATTAAAGAAACTATTAATGCCTCCACTAGCACGCTGTTTTCAGCGAGTGTTATAGTCGCTTTTTATTTACCGATGCGAGCAGTAGTTGCTATTATTTATGTGTTAAATAAGGCCTATAAGGTTAAAGAAACTCGCTCAATTTTTACAGTATGGGGTTTAGCTTTTTTTATTACTTTGTTATTTATTCCATCTATAGCTGTTGTTTTGTCTACTCAGGTTTTTGGTAGGCTAATAAGCCTACATGTATTCTCTTTAATTGGTATCTCTCAATGGTTTAATCCCTTTTGGAATATTATTAGGTACGTTTTTTCAATTGTTATTTTACTACTATTTTTTATGATTATCTATAGGTATTTACCTAATCACCATGTTGCTTGGCGGGAAACTATTCCGGGGGCTTTTTTCTCTACCTTTGGCTGGTTAATCGCCTCATTAGGATTTGCTTATTATGTTAATAATTATAACAATTATGATGTAGCATATGGAAGTTTGGCAGGTATTTTCATTTTGCTAATTTGGCTATATATGAGTAGTACTATTATTTTATGTGGCGGAGAGTTGAATGCTTTGATTTCTAAACGAAAACAATCGGTTAATAAAATTTAGTATTTGTTTTTGACTATTACAACATCAAGTATGCGTAGTGCATACTTGATGTTTGTCGTAGTCTTTATTTTTGATAAAAATATTAATTAGAATTACATTTTTTTTCATTAAGGAAACTCTGACTATAAAAGTTAATTAACAGTTATTGAAATTTTATCTTTAATTCCACGTGAGCCCTCTACGAAAGTTTTCGGATGTAGCCTTTTAGTTTATCACTTCGATTAATACGAACCCGAGATAGACTTAAAATTCCTTGATCTAGCTTTGAATAACCGTAATTGGTAGTTACAGCTATAATATGTTCTGAATTTTTGACAGCTTCAATAACTTTATCATTGTATTTTCCAGCAGGATAACAAAAAGAGGTTATTTCAGCACCAGTTAACTCTACTAATTTGGTTTTAGCTGTTTTAGTCTCTGTGATTAAAGCTGTATCATTAACTCTAGTTAGTTCTCTATGATAATAGCTATGGTTTCCTATCTCCCAGCCATAATCATACATTTCTTTAACCTGCTCAATTGTTACATTGTTACCTCTATTAAATTTATCTGCATAGATAAATAGTACTCCTACAAAACCATGTTTTTTCATTTCTTGATAGGCTACCGTGTAGTTATCTAGGTAGCCATCATCAAAGGTTAAAACAATTGGTTTTGTTGGTATTGGACTTTTGTTATTCCAGTGTTCGTATAACTGCTTTAGCGTTATAGGACTATAGTTGTTGTCTGCTAACCATTGCATTTGTAAAGCAAAA
Organism: Clostridium sp. 'deep sea'; assembly: GCF_014931565.1. NCBI lineage: Bacteria > Bacillati > Bacillota > Clostridia > Eubacteriales > Clostridiaceae > Clostridium > Clostridium sp. 'deep sea'. Next base: position 2,888,280 of record NZ_CP063353.1, on the reverse strand, counting down.
TCCTTAGGAGAAACACATAATTCGGAGTTTGTTTCTGAAAATGCATGGTACATTAATATAGGTATTTTACTTTGGTTTTTAACAATTATTTGCTCAATTTTTTTTTGGTGTTTACTTATTATTACACTTTGTTTAATATAGTTTGTGTTAGTTGATTGTGACATTACCAAGGCTGTAACAAGCATTATTATTACGGCTACTACTACAAGCTGTTTACTTTTCATGCTTTTTAGTCCGCAGTGGTGATTCAGTTAGGGTAAATTCTATTCTTCTATTTTCAATGCTTACACTATTTACTACTACCTGTACTTTATCCCCTAGTCTAAATATTCGACCACCTCTTTGCCCTATAAAACGAAATTTTTCACGTTCAAGTAGGTAGTAGTCATCTACTAGTGAGCTTACATGCACAAATCCTTCTATAGTATTAGGTAGTTCAACAAAAAAGCCTGCAGTTACTACTCCACTTATTACACCTGTATATTCGTTACCTATGTTACCTGCCATGTATTCAACTTTAAGTAAGTCATCTATATCACGCTCAGCTTCATCTGCTATTCTTTCTCGCTCTGTTGATTGATATGAGGCATGATCCACAAATTCCTCAAGTTCTAAACGCTCGTTCTCGGTTAATTTACCTTTGCTTTTAATAAGCTGTTTAATAATACGATGAATAGTCAAGTCTGGGTATCTCCTTATTGGAGATGTAAAGTGACTATAGAACTTGGCGGCTAAGCCAAAATGACCGTCACATTCGGGTTTATACTCTGCTCTTTGCATAGACCGTAATACTACTGTGTTGATTAATTGCTCTTCTTTTTTACCATTGGCTTCATCAAGTACTTGCTGTACTGCTTTAGGATGAAACTGCCCACTCTGCACTCCCTTAACGTAGATACCAAAGTTATTTAAAAATCTGTTTAGTTCTAGCATTTTTTCTAGGTCAGGTTCATCATGAACTCTATAAACAAAGGGTGTTTGCAGCCAGTAATAATGTGAGGCTACTGTTTCATTAGCTAACAGCATAAATTCTTCAATAATGCTGTCGGCAAAGGTACGCGAACGGGGTTTAATTTCTACTGGTCTTCCCGAATTTTCATCTACTTTAATTTTAGCCTCAGGAAAATCAAAATCTATGCTACCTCTATTAATTCGTTTAGATCTCAATATTTTAGCTAACTCACCTGCTATTTTTAATAATGGCACTAGTTCTTGATACTTATTTATGGTTTCTTTGTTTTCATTTACAAGGATTTCATTTACTTCGGTATAGGTTAATCTGGCATTGCTATGAATTATGGATTCTACTATTTCATAGTCTTTTACTTTACCTTCATTTGTTACTTGCATTATGGCACTTAAGGTTAATCTATCTACCTCTGGGTGCAAGCTACAGATGCCATTAGATAACTCTGTTGGTAACATTGGCAAAACTCTGTCTGGAAAATAAACTGATGTTCCTCTTTTTAGAGCCTCTATATCCAGCTTTGTTCCTCTTTTTACATAGTGGCCAACATCTGCAATATGTACCCCAAGTTTGTAATTACCATTTGTTAGTTTTTCTAGGGTTATGGCATCATCTAAGTCTCTGGCATCTGCACCATCTATGGTTATTGTTTGTACATCTCTTAAATCTTTTCTCTTGGCAATTTCTTGTTTATTAGGCTCTTTAGCAACTTTTTTGGCCTCTGCCAATACGCTTTCTGGAAACTCTAAAGGTAAATCATATTGATGGATAACAGATAAGGTATCAACCCCTTTATCTCCTTCTTTACCTAGTATTTTAGTTACTTTAGCCTCAGGGGCGCGACGTTTCATTGGCCATGAGGTTATGTCAGCAACTACTTTATCGCCGTTTTTGGCTCCGTTAAAGTCACTTTTTGCTACATAAAAATCTCTACCAAGGCGTTTACTGTCTGGAATTATGAAGCCATGATTACGTTTAATTATTTCCATTCTACCTACAATTGAAGTACGAGCACGTTTAATTATGCGAATTACTTCACCTTCACGTTTCTTTTTACCCTCTACTGGCCAGTAAAGCCTAGCAATAACTTTATCACCATGCATTGCGCCATTTAGTTTTTCGGATGATATAAAGACATCCTCTTCTTCTCTATCGGATAGTAAAAAGGCATAACCACTTTTATTGCCCTGTAATTTACCAAGTACCAAGTTCATTCTATGGGGAAGTCCGTATCTACCATATCTTGTTTTTATAACTAAACCTTCACTCTCAAGTTCAGCTAATAGCTGTTTTAAGTCAGCTTTTTTGGTGTTTTTAAGCTCTAGTTCTTTTATGAGCTCTTCTAAAGTTTGTGGTTTGTAGTTTTTTTCATCCATTAAAATAAGTAATTCTTTTTTATTAATCAAGTTTTCACCACCGAATTTTTAAGTTATCTACTGCGGATTTTTTAACCCTATATTACAGCCTACTTATATTATCACATGTTTTAAGTTATTTTATTTATAAACCAAGTTTTTCTGTAATTTTTAACATTGAACTATATGATTTATTAACACCTACTACAGCAGTAGGTAAGTCATGTAAGCTTTAATGCTTCGGTTCTATGACATATTGGGTCTCTGATTGTTTTATTGTAATAGTGAGCTAAATAGGCAAAAGACTGTTTTAAGTTCAACATTTAATAATATTAATTTTTCTCAACAGCAATCTTTTATACTGCTTTTTGAATGTTTTATTTAATTAAGTGTAGTTAATTGAATCAGTTTATCATATTAGTTAATAATAACCAAATGTTTTTAAGGGATGTGAGTTTAGTGAATCCACGAAAAACGTTTTTTTCTAGCTTATTTGCTATTGTATTAGGTTTAACTATATTAGGATTACGTAATGTTGAAGGTATTAGTGTTGCTTTTATTAAAACTCAGAGTTTTTTTTATATTCTTTGTGTTTTTTTAATAATTAATGGGGTATTTTACTTATTCAGCTTGGCTGTTCTGATGAGAAGAAAAATTGGACCAGCTTTAGCGGAATTTTTTTTCTGGTTAACTTTGGGTATTTTACTTGGCAGTTTCTCATCAATTTTTCCCACAGGGTTACCCAGAATTTGTTATTATGTGTTACTAGCTGTTGCATTAGCTACCTCTGCCAGAATTGTTGAGAGATAAAGTTGTTTTTTTTTCAAATCACACTTGTTACAGCCCTAAAAATAATTGCTCCAATATTTTACCTACCCCATCATTATCACAAGTATCTGTAATTAAATTAGCAACCTCTTTAACTTCTGGCAAAGCATTACCCATAGCAACACCACAGCCTGCCCACTCTAACATATCTAAATCATTTAAGTTATCACCAATAGCTATAATCTGCTCTTGAGCTATATTATAGTGTTCACTAAGCCACTTTAAACCAAATGATTTTTTTGCTGCAATAGGGTATATTTCTAAGTAATAGGTATTGTTAGGATCTTTTGTTTTAAGCCATAAAACTCTATCGTCAATAAACTGCTCTCTTAAGCTATCACAAGATTCAATATGGGCTTCATAACCAAATGTTTTTATACATAAGGGTTCAAAATGTAGCTTTCCTGCTAAGTCTTGATGTTTTTTTATGGCCTGTTTTTCATGTTTAAAATAGCCCCTAATTTGGTGATGATCACTGTCATTTTGATTATATACATCGGGGTCTTTTAATGTGGTTTCATAGGCAAAGGTTGGCGCCCCTGTTTTAACCCATTCTTTAATAACTCTCTTGGCATAGTCTTTGGGCAGCGTTGAGCTGTGAATTATTTGCTCTGTTTTGGTATTAATTATCATGCCACCATTAAAACAAATTAAAGGTGCTTCTAATTCTATTTTTTGGGCAAATTCTAGGGCACTTTTATAACGTCTACCTGTTACTAAGGATATAACAACGCCTTTTTCTTTTAGTTTTTTAAGTATTGATAAATTATAATTACTAATTTGGTGGTTTTTATTTAGTAACGTACCGTCTAAATCTATGCAAACCATTTTATATTTCATTTAGCTTCTCCCACTGATATTTTTTACTTTCATATAAAAAAGCCTAACATTTAACTTAGGCTTTTTCAACTTTGAATTAAGATTAATTTTACTTTTTGCTTATTATAATAGTAAAAAAAGACCACCCACTTTATATGAGCAGTCTTTTGTGTTATTTATTACATAAACAATGGTGCAAATACTAAAGCAACAATTGTCATTAACTTAATTAAGATATTAATAGATGGTCCTGAGGTATCCTTAAATGGATCACCTACTGTATCACCTACAACTGATGCAGCATGTGTTTCTGTACCTTTACCACCATGGGCTCCGCCCTCTACATACTTTTTAGCGTTATCCCATGCACCACCAGCATTAGCCATCATAATAGCCATCATTAATCCAGCAACTAAAGCACCAGCTAATAAACCACCTAAAGCCTCAGCTCCTAGAGTCATACCTACTAAAACAGGTACAATTACAGCCAATAAACCAGGAATAATCATCTCTCTTAAAGCGGCTTTAGTAGAAATATCTACACAGCGAGCATAGTCTGGTTTACCTTTTCCTTCCATGATTCCAGGAATTTCACGGAACTGACGTCTTACTTCTTCTATCATATCAAAAGCAGATTTCCCTACAGCCTGCATGGTAATAGCTGAGAATAAGAACGGTAACATACCACCAATAAATAAGCCAATGATTACTTTTGCGTCTAAGAGGTTAATACCTTCTAAACCAACTGTTTTGGAGTAAGCTGAGAATAATCCCAATGCTGTTAAAGCAGCAGAACCAATTGCAAAGCCTTTACCCATAGCAGCTGTTGTGTTACCTACAGCATCTAAAGAGTCTGTAATTTTTCTTACATCTTCACCTAACTCGGCCATTTCAGCAATACCACCAGCGTTATCCGCAATAGGACCATATGCATCTACTGCAACTGTAATACCAGTTGTAGCTAACATACCTACAGCAGCTAAAGCAATGCCATATAATCCAGCAAACTCAAATGAGATGTAGATAGCAGCACAAATAATTAAAACAGGGATAGCAGTACTCTTCATACCTACAGACAAACCTGTAATAATATTGGTTGCAGGACCAGTTTTAGAGGCCTCCGCAATAGACTGTACTGGTTTGTGTTCTGCACCTGTGTAATACTCGGTAACTTGTCCAATAACAATTCCACCAACTAAACCAGCTACAATAGCCCAAAATACATTGATATCACCAACAGTTTGAGTAACTGCAAAGTAAGAACCTATTAGGGTTAAAGCACCAGCAATATATACACCATTGTGTAATGCAGATTGAATTTTACTGTCATCATTTGTTTTTACAAAACGGCTACCAATGATACTGGCAACAATACCAATTGCAGCTATTAGTAATGGTAAATATACACCATTCATATTATAAACAGTTGTTCCAATTGCAATAGCAGCAATTAAAGAACCAACATAAGATTCAAATAAATCAGCACCCATACCAGCTACATCACCCACGTTATCACCAACGTTATCTGCGATTACAGCAGGGTTACGAGGGTCATCTTCTGGAATACCAGCTTCTACTTTACCTACTAAGTCAGCACCTACATCAGCGGCTTTAGTAAATATTCCACCACCAACACGAGCAAACAAGGCAATTGAACTAGCACCAAGGGCAAAACCGTTTACTATAGTAGCATCACGATAAATATAGTAAAGAACACCTAAACCCAATAAACCTAAACCTACAACAGACATACCCATTACAGTACCACCTGTAAAGGCAACTTTTAAGGCAGGGTTTAACCCCTTACGAGCTGCACTTGCGGTTCTAATATTAGCCCTTGTAGCTACATTCATTCCTATGTAACCAGCCAATACTGAACATAAAGCACCCACTAAAAATGCAATACCAGTTTCAAGTTTAATTTTCCATACAATAACACCAAAAACGAGAACAACGAATATTGCTAAAGTACGATATTCACGTTTTAAAAACGCCATAGAACCATCTTGAATTGCCTTACCGATTTCAAGCATGCGTTTATTTCCGGCATCTCGCTTATTAATGCTTGAAGATAGAATTAGGGCGAATCCAAGCGCTATTGCTCCAAGTACTGGAGCGAGCCAAAGAATCATTTTCATATCCATTATGTTTCCTCCGGGATAAATTAGTACATAATAAATGCCCCTAACCCGTGGGGTCGAGGCATAATCCGCCTACTGCAAAACGGTTATCATTAGTGTGCTTATCATAAACAAAACAGCGGAAGCAGTTGTGACCCTGGAAAATATTCGATCAAGCTTTTCTCCCTGACCAAAAAATTGATCTGCTCCTCCACCGATAGCGCCCAATCCTGCTGCGCGTCCTGATTGTAGTAACACACTAGCGATTAATACTAATGCTGAGGCGACAAGAACCACATGTAATACGATATTCATTTACCCACCTCCTAAGTTTGTTTACAGGTCTGTATTTTAACACAACTATCTTAAAGTGACAATAAGTTTTACTATTTCAAATTATAAAATGTTGATTTTCCTGGATAAATTGCTGAAATATCTAAATAATCTGCAATTCTCATTAATTGATTGTACTTAGCAACACGATCTGTACGTGATGGAGCACCAGTTTTTATTTGCCCTACTCCAGTAGCAACAGCTAAATCTGCTATGGTTGTATCTTCTGTTTCACCAGAGCGATGAGACATAACACAGGTGTAGCCAGCACGCTCAGCCATTTTTATAGCCTCTAGGGTTTCTGTTAAAGTTCCTATTTGATTAACCTTTATTAATATTGAATTAGCTACACCTAGCTCAATACCCTTTGCTAGTCGCTCAGTATTAGTTACAAATAAGTCATCACCAACTATTTGAATTCTATTACCCAAACGCTCTGTCATTAGTTTCCAGCCAGACCAATCCTCTTCACTCATACCATCTTCAATAGAGATAATTGGGTATTTATTAACTAGTTCTTCATAGTAACTTACTAGTTCCTCAGCAGTTCGAGAAACGCCTTCACCAGAAAATTCATAGGTTTTTGTATCTTCATTATAGATTTCGGTTGAGGCAACATCAAGTGCTAACATAACCTGTTCGCCAGGTTGATAGTTGGCTTTCTCGATAGCCTCAATTATTACCTGCAAAGCCTCTTCGTTAGAGCCTAGGTTAGGAGCAAATCCACCCTCATCACCTACAGCAGTATTTAAGCCTTTGGCTTTTAAGACCTTTTTTAAGTTGTGAAAAATTTCTGCACCCATTCTAACCGCTTCATTAATTGAAGATGCTCCTACAGGCATAACCATAAACTCTTGAATATCTACGTTATTGTCGGCATGTTCTCCACCGTTTAAGATATTGAGCATAGGTACAGGCAGGGTTCTGGCTTGTACACCACCAATATATTTATAAAGAGGCATATTATAAGCATCACTAGCTGCCCTAGCAACTGCCAATGAAACCCCTAATATTGCATTAGCTCCAAGCTTAGCTTTGTTGGGGGTACCATCTAAATTAATAAGCACTTGGTCTATTTCTACTTGATCAGCAGCATCTCTACCAATTAATTCAGTAGCAATAATGCCGTTTACATTATCAACTGCTGTTTGAACGCCTTTTCCTAAAAAGTACTCAGGATCCCCATCGCGTAATTCCACTGCCTCAAAAGCACCAGTAGAAGCTCCAGATGGTACTATGGCTCGTCCAATAGCTCCACCCTCTAAAATAACCTCTACTTCAACAGTTGGATTACCACGTGAATCTAAAACCTCACGAGCATATATATCAAAAATATTAGTCATTGTTTGAGTCTCCTCATTTATCCTATTTGATTTGTCACAAGTGAACTGCCTGTCATTAGCTTTGGCTGGGGTAACCCCATTAGCTTTAATACTGTAGGTGCAATATCAGCTAACCTACCAAACTGCTCTACCTCAGTTACACGGTTATCAATTATAATACAAGGCACATCATTACGGGAATGTTTAGTGCTTATTTTACCATCAATTTGCAACTGGTCAGCGTTACCATGATCAGCCGAAATTACAAAACTGTATTTTGTGTGATCTATGGCCTTTAGAATCTCTCCAACACAGCTATCTACTGTTTCTACAGCTTTTATGGTGGCCTCTAAAATGCCAGTATGACCAACCATATCACAGTTAGCGAAGTTTACTACTACTAAAGCAGGTTCTTCTTTTTGCACATACTCAATAAGTTTTTTGGTAACCTCTGGGGCACTCATTTCAGGCTGTAAATCATAGGTAGCAACCTTAGGAGAGTTTACAAGTATTCTGTGTTCTCCAGTAAATTCTTCTTCTTTGCCGCCATTAAAAAAGAAAGTTACATGTGCATATTTTTCAGTTTCGGCAACCCGTAATTGTTTTAAACCTGCGGCACTTACCACGCTACCTAGGGTATCTTTTATTTCTATAGGAGGAAATATTATTGGCATATTAAGGCTTTCATCGTACTCAGCCATTCCAATTACATTCACCCCGTATTCTAGTAGCTTCTTGCTTATTTGACGAGCTCTATCTGCCCTAAAGTTAATAAAAATTGCTGTTTCATTAGCTGCCATTTTACCTTTAGCTTCGCCATCTTGCTTTACTACTACTGTTGGTAAAACAAACTCATCACTGGTATCTGCTTGATATGACTTTTCTACTGCCTCTGCGGCGGACTTAGCTTTTAAGCCCCTACCTTTAAGCAATGCATCTAGGGCTTTATTGGTACGCTGCCAGCGTTTGTCTCTATCCATAGCATAGTAACGACCACTAACTGTAGCAATTTCTGCAAAGTCGTACTCGCTTATCCATTGCTCTATTTTTTCGATGTAGTTAAGTGCGCTTTTGGGGGGCACATCTCTGCCATCTAAAAATAGGTGCATTTTAACGGGCACAGGGCCGTTTCTTCTTACCAGCTCTAATACCGCGTAAAATTCTTGAATATGGCTATGCACTCCACCATCGGATGCTAAGCCCATTAGGTGTAAAGCTTCATTATTTTGCTGAGCTTTTTTTACTGCATTGATTAAAATATGTTGATTAAAAAAACTATCTTCTTCAATACTTTGTAGAATACGAGGCAACATCTGCCACACTACTCTGCCTGCACCAATGTTTAAGTGACCGACATTACTGTCACCCATTTGTGACTGCATTAAGCCTACATCAATTCCACAGGTTTTTAGCTTGGCATAAGGATATTTCTCTAATAATGAATCTATTATGGGGGTTTTAGCTAAGGCAATGGCGTTATATTCATAATCTTCACCTAAAGCAAAACCATCTAGTATCATTAGTATTGCTGATTTACTCATTGAATTTAACTATAGCAGTAAAGTCAGCACTTTTGAGGCTAGCTCCACCAACTAATGCTCCATCTATATCGATTTCACTCATTAATTGTTTTACATTGGCTGGCTTAACGCTTCCACCATATAAAATACGAGTATTTTCAGCTAGTTTTTTTCCATACATGTTAGCTATTTGCTCTCTAATAAAGCTACAGCCAGTATTTGCATCATTAGGGGTAGCTGTTTTACCAGTACCTATAGCCCAAACAGGCTCATAAGCTACTACTAGTGTTTGCAGTTGTGCTTCTGTTAATCCTGCCAAGCTTCCCTTTAACTGATTCTGCAATACTTCATTTGTTTTATGCTGTTCACGCTCTTCACTGGTTTCACCAACACATAATATTGGTTTTAAACCTGCATTTAAGGTTGCTTTAATTTTATTATTTACTATTTCATTGCTTTCTTGGTATATGTGACGACGCTCTGAGTGTCCACATATAATCCAATCACAGCCAATTTCTTTAAGCATAGGCGCTGAAATTTCACCGGTAAAGGCTCCCTTTTCTGCTTGATGAACATTTTGGGCACCTAATTGAATATTGGTGTTTTCTGTTGTTATCTTAGCAATAGCTAAAGATGTAAAGGGTGGGCAAATAATTATTTCTACTTGCCCATAATTAGCTATGTTATTTTTGAGTTCTTTTAAGAGTGATTCTGTTTGTGCAGGTGTTAAATTCATTTTATGGTTACCTGCAATTATTGGTTTTCTCATTATTTATACTCCTATTTATCTGCCAATGCGGCTAAACCTGGTAGCACTTTGCCTTCCATCATTTCTAAAAAAGAGCCCCCACCAGTTGAAATATGGTTCATTTCATCTCCATAACCAAATTGTTTAACAGCTGCGGCAGAGTCTCCACCACCCACTACTACCTCTGCATCATTTACTGCTAAATGGGCAGCTAGGGTTCTAGTTCCTACCGAAAATGGATCTAGTTCAAACACGCCCATTGGACCATTCCATACTACTAATTTAGATTCTTTTAAAATGGCAGAGTACTCTTCACAGGTAGCTGGTCCTATATCTAATATCATTTCATTTGGGGGTATATTATCTACATCAAAATAATGGGGTTCGGCTGATTCTGAAAACTCAGTTGCTGTAATAACATCTACTGGCAAGTAAATATTAACACCCTTTTCTTGGGCTGCAACTAACAGCTCTTTAGCTAACGCTACTTTATCTTCTTCTACAAAAGATTTACCAACCTCATAATTCATAGCCTTTAAAAAGGTATTTGCCATACCACCACCAATTATTAAGTTGTTTACTTTTAATAATAGTGACTCAATTACTTTAATTTTATCACTAACTTTTTTTCCACCTAATATTGCTGTAAATGGTCTGTTAGGGTTTTCCAGAATTTTTGTAGCATAGTCTATTTCTTTTTCGAGTAAAAATCCTGCTACAGCTTTGTCTGCCATTAATTTAGCTAATGCCTCAACCGAGGCATGGGCTCTATGGCTAACCCCAAAGGCATCGTTAACATAAATATCTGCATACTGAGCTAGTTCTTTAGCAAACTGTAAGTCATTTTGCTTTTCTCTGGAATCAAACCGAAGGTTCTCTAAAATAAGTATCTCTCCACTGGGTAGTTTTTTTACCTGTTCTTTAACCTCATCACCAATTGTTTTATTGATAAAACTAACTTTGGTATCTACAAGCTTACTTAAGTGCAAAGCTACGGGGGCTAAAGAGTAGTCGATATTTACTTTTCCTTTTGGTCTTCCTAAATGACTAATTAGTATTAATGAGGCGCCCTGTTCAATTATATATTTAATTGTTGGTAATGCCGCTTGAATACGAGTATCATCGGTGACTTCACCTTCTTTTAAGGGAACATTAAAGTCTACTCTCATTAATACTCTTTTATTTTGCAAGTTAAGATCACTAACTAACTTTTTTTTCATTAGATACTCCTAATATTGGGTTATTTTTGGGCAACAAATACGGCAAGGTCAATCATTCTACTAGAATAACCCCACTCGTTATCATACCAAGATAAAACTTTTAACATATTATCATCGTTAACTGTTGTAGAAAGTGCATCTACAATTGATGAACGACTATCGCCAATATAATCTACTGAAACTAATGGCTCATAGCTAATACCTAATACACCATTCATTTTGTTTTTGGCTTCTAGTTCAAACGCTTTGTTAACTTCTTCAGCTGTTACGTTTTTATTTAACTCTACTGTTAAATCAACAATTGAACCTGTAGGGGTAGGAACACGCATTGCCATTCCACTAAGTTTGCCAGCCAACTGAGGTAAAACAGTGCCTATAGCTTTGGCAGCACCTGTTGAGGTAGGTATTATAGAGACAGCAGCAGCACGAGCACGTCTAAAGTCTTTTTTATGGGGGCCATCTAAAATTTTCTGGTCATTAGTATAGGCATGAATAGTTGTCATAAATCCGCGCTTAATTCCAAAGTTTTCATCTAATACCTTAGCTACTGGAGCTAAGCAGTTTGTTGTGCAAGATGCATTAGATAAAATATGGTGTTCTTCTGGTTTATAGCCTTCATCATTTACACCTAACACTATTGTGTAGTCAGCATCTTTACAAGGAGCAGAAACTATTACTTTTTTAGCACCTGCTTCAATATGCAAACTGGCTTTTGCCTTATCACGGAACATGCCTGTGCACTCTAGTACTATTTCGGTGTTTAACTCGCCCCACTTTAAATCAGCAGGATTACGCTCTGAGGTAATTTTTATTGCTTTGCCGTCTACTATTAGGTTTGTTCCTTCTACCTTTACTTCTGCATCAAAAGAACCATAGTTGCTGTCATGCTTTAATAAATAAGCCATTTGATCGGGTGAACCTAAATCATTAATTGCCACAACCTCAACTTGGGGGTTAGCGTGAGCAACTCTAAATACTTGACGACCAATACGACCAAAACCATTAATTCCTACTCTTACTGTCATATCTAATCCTCCTAAAAAGTAATTCATTTGAATTGATTTTAAACTATTTATTCAAATTGTTATGTATATAGCAGACTTTTATCGTTTATTTGCTATACACTGCTATTATAAACTTCTTTATATAGTGTACTATTAATTTATCCTAAACTCCACATTTTTAGTTTATTCTTTGCCTTTTAAATTTGATTCAAGACTGTCTGCCAACTGTTCAATTTTGCGCAGCCTGTAATTCACAGCAGATTTACTAATTGGTTTTTTCATTAGCAGGGCCAGCTCTGAAAGACTGAGCTCTGGATTATTTACCCTAAGCTTAGCTACCTCACGTAAAGATATTGGTAAAGTGCTTAGTCCTACAGATTTATCTATAATCTGTATTTTTTCTGCCTGACGCCAAGCCGCCTTAAGGGTTTTGTTAAGGTTTGCTGTTTCGGAGTTAACTAAACGATTAACTCTATTACGTACCTCTCTGTATACCCGAGCGTTTTCATAGTTTAAGGCTGCTGATGTTGCACCTATTAGATTTAAAAGAACTGTTATTAAACTGCTATCTTTAAGGTATAAAACTATATCATTTTTTTTCTCAACTTCACCCCATTGTATACCCTCTATTGATGACAGGTGTTTTAAGTGATCCTTATGAATGCTGTCGTGCGTTAATAATTCACAATGGTAACGCCCTCTTTTGGGATCACTAACTGCTCCAGATGCTAAAAAACTTCCTCTTAAGTATGCTCTTCTACAACACTGAGAATTCATAAACTTGCTACTTACACCTGGTATAATAGCATAGTTTTTATCCATAATACCTAGCTGGATAAGCAAATCATGGGTTTTAGTAGATGGACGAATACTTACCATATAGGTATAGTTTTTGCGTAGCTTTACTTTACGGCGTACAAATACATTTGTATCTAGGTCCATTACAAACTTAATAAGTTTGTACATACGCCTTGCAGTGGCTGGGTTTTCAGTACTCATGCTAATACCTAATTTACCAGCTCCAGCTAGCTCTAAAACACCATTAATTCTGACAAAGGCTGCTAATTCACTAAGAATACAGCATCGGTCTTTCATTTCAAGACGTGCACATTCTTTTTTAGCATCGGCAGTAAATGTCATTTGCATCAATCCCATCATAAAATCTCATACTTAAAAGCTAATCTATATTTTACCCCTATATATTATAATAGAACGGCTTATAAACCAACCTTTTTAAACAATTTTTTTGGTTTGCACTTGTTTTACATCGTAGCCCTTTGGAGCTGAGTGCTTTGGCTATCCCTTTGGGTTACGGGGTGGGCTTCGCGATATATAATAAACAAAAGCTAACCTTAAATACGGTCAGCTTTTATCGTTATTTTTCTTTAACCTCTTTTGTGTATATTAACCCCTTAAATTCTTGTAGTTTGGGGCTTGTTGTAAGGGCGTTTTTAAGTACCATCATTTGGCCTACACCACCTAGTATTGCCGCACCTTCGTATTCGTTAAAGTTTGGAATTAGCTCTTCTATGGCAAATCCTAACTCAGTTAATACTCTTATTACGGCATGGTTATCCTGGGGAGACTTTTGACCGTAGGAGAAAAATACGGGTAAATTAACTTGGGTCTTTAATAGCTGTTTAACTCTGGTTAAAAACAGCTTAGCACCCTCTGTTGTATAGGGTGGATCAGTAAAGGCCACCTCAAATTTATTTAAGTGTTCTGTCGCTATAGCGTTTTTGGCATCATAAAATACCGTGTTTATCTCAATTTCTAGCTCATCAGCAATGCTTTCAATATAATCAAGTAGCCTTTCATCTATATCAAAAACAGTTATTTTAGGTGATTTTTGATCAGCATATATGAGTTTCCATACCAACATTAGCGCTACTGAAACTAAGTCATCGTCACCAAACAAAGCTATTTCTCTATTAAAGAAGGCATCCTTTTCTAAAGCAAGTACAGCCCTTCTTAGAGCAGTTATGGGTTTTCCATGAGCCTGATCTAATGTTACATCAACCTGTGGTCGCATTGATAGGTAAAGCTTTAAACGCTCCATTACTTGCTGAAATTCTTGAGGTATAACATACCGTAAACCACTACACCTTGGGCATACTAGCTCTGTTTGTTGTTTTATACCTAAAACTTTTTCACAAAACTCAACACCCTGTTCTGTTAGTTTCATGGTTGCACCATCAACTATTAGGTTAGCTTTAATAGCTTCCTTTTTTAGGGCAGCTGTGATAGGTAATGGTAATCGAATATTTTTAGAGCAGGCTTTAGTAGAAATTCCCTGATTAAGATACACCTGTCGTAAAAAGGTTCTTACCCCTTCACTACCCTCTCGTAGGGTTACAGCTGTAGCAATATGTACAAGGATATCTTTAGTTAGCATTTAATCAACTCCAATTTTTCTAAGTATCTATTAAAAGAATGAGGGTAACTTTTTTATAAGCAACCCTCATTTAGTATAACAAACTAATTAAACAATAAAACTATTATCTAAAATTATAGCTTGTTTAGGTGTATTTTAACTATGAACACTTAGTAAATCCACAGTTTCGACAGATATAACAGCCGTCTTGGTGCACTACTAATCCATTACAGCCAGGCTCAGGGCAAATTTCAGCATTACGAGGTCCACCAATATAGTCTAGCTGTAAACTGGCATAGCCTTTTACAACCTTCTCAATTGATTGAGCTATGGCATCTGGACAAGATAGTACATCTGTATCATCGTCTACAATACAGCCTACACACCGAATACCCTTTAGTTGGTTTAAGATTGATTCTATATCAATTCCAGCTCGTATGGTAATACTAATTAAGCGAGCTAAAGCATCGGCAAGTGCCTCACAGCCCTCACTGCCAGTATTAGTAAACACCTCACAAATACCGTTTTCATCTTGGTTTACGGTAACGTATAGTTTACCACAGCCGCCAATGTTATACTTTTTAGTAATGCCAAAGGTCTCTTCTGGTCGTGGTCTTGGGGTAATATGCATACCTGCATCTAGGGTCATTTGGTGACCCTCTACTACGGCAGGCTCACTTTTAATTCCAGCACTTAACACCTGTTGATCTCTACTACCATCACGGTATATTGTAACCCCTTTACAGCCATGATCATACGCTAACTTAAATACCTTAGCTACATCCTCACGGCTTGCTTCGTTAGGAAAGTTAACTGTTTTAGAAACAGCGTTATCTACATGATTTTGAAAGGCAGCTTGAATACGCATATGCCAATAAGGTGTTATATCATGGGCTGTTACAAACACATCTTTAGTCTCTTGAGGTAGGCTGGTGTTATGAAGATTACCGCTATCAGAAACCTGTTCCATTAAAGACTGAGAGTAATAGCCTTTTTCTTTCATAATATCTTCAAAGGCAGCATGAACCTCAATTAGTCGATCATTATCTAATACATTTCTAACAAAGGCATAAGCAAATACAGGCTCAATTCCACTTGAGCAACCAGCCAAAATGCTAATGCTTCCGGTGGGAGCTATAGTTGTAATTGTGGCATTACGCATTGGCTCTCCATTTTTAAATATACTTTTATCATAGTTAGGGAAAGAGCCTCTAACTTTAGCTAGCTTAGTTGATGCTATTCTGCCCTGTTCTTGAATAAACTGCATTACTTTTTCAGCCATTTCAACTGCTTGCTCTGAGTTATATGGTATCTCCAGCTTTAATAGTAGATCAGCAAATCCCATTACCCCTAAACCAATTTTACGATTGCTTTTTGTAGTTTCATCAATTTGTTTTAAAGGGTAGTTATTGGCATCTATAACGTTATCCAGAAAATGAACAGCATCAAACACTGTTTGGGCTAATTCACTCCAGTTAATTTCTTTATTAGTTACGTATTTAGATAAATTAATTGAACCTAAGTTGCAAGACTCAAATGGTAAAAGTGGTTGTTCTCCACAGGGGTTTGTGCTCTCAATTTCGCCAATCTCTGGTGTTGGATTAGCGGCATTTAAACGATCTAAAAAAACAATTCCTGGTTCACCGTTATGCCACGCCCCACTAACTATTTTTTGCCAAATATCTGTAGCAGATAGCTTTTTAACAACCTCTTTATTGTGAGGGTTAATCAACTCATAGTCTGTATTATCTTTAAGTGCTTTCATAAAAGCATCTGTTATACCTACTGAAATATTAAAGTTAGTTAACTCTGTACTATTCTCTTTACAGGTAATAAATTCTAAGATATCTGGATGATCAACTCTTAAAATAGCCATATTGGCTCCCCTACGAACACCACCCTGTTTAACGGCCTCGGTAGCAGCATTAAATACTTTCATAAAAGATACAGGGCCACTAGCTACTCCACCAGTACTTTTTACTGTAGAGTTTTTAGGTCGTAAACGAGAAAAAGAAAAACCTGTTCCGCCACCGCTTTTGTGAATTAAAGCAGCGTTTTTAACTGTATCAAAAATGCTTTCCATGGAGTCTTCTATGGGTAAAACAAAACAGGCAGATAGTTGTTGTAGGTCTTTGCCTGCATTCATTAAGGTAGGTGAATTAGGAATAAATTTTTGTGTCCATATTAAATTAAAAAATGTTTGCTCTGTTTTTTTAACTTGCTCTTTATTTGCTCCGTAATTTTTATCTATAATACTAATATTTGTAGCAACTCTTCTCACCAATTGCTCTGGTGTTTCATTAACCTTGCCGTTTACTTTGGTTAAGTATCTCTTTTCTAAAACAGTTTTAGCACTGTTGCTTAATCTCATTATGACACGCCTCTCCGTTTTTAGTAATAAATTTGGTTTATTTTGTAATTTTAACTTTTATAAAAATTGATTGGAATCAATTATAACACCTGAATATAGAGTTTTTCAACAAAATAACACAATATATAGTGTGTTATTTTTAATAAATACACAACATATAGCGTTTATAATTCTACAGATACGCCTTCTCTTGATATTTTAATAATTTTTATGGTTCCTGATATTGAATGTTTTGCCCAAATATTTTGCCATATAGTGCGTAACTCTGTTAATCCCTTTTTTTCTCCAAAGGCAATTAAGGTGGAACCACTGCCACTTAGTGCAGCTCCATAATTATTGTTGCAGCAGTTTGCCATAGCTAACATTTCTTTAGCTCCCGCCATTATGCCAATACGATAAAACTGATGTAAACGGTCCTGCATTGCCGTTTTAAGTAAGCGATATTCTCCAGATGTCCATGCATAAACCGCTAAGCCAGTTCTACTGTTATTATATACAGCGTCTCGTAGGGTAACTTTACGAGGCAATACTGCCCTAGCATCTGCCGTACGCATGCGATAGTTGGGGATGGCAACAAGTGCTAAGGGCACATGTTGTTTAAGGGGTAGCTTAATAACCTGATAACCCTCTTTATTAACCATTCCAGTTAAAATCAGTCCTCCATAATAAGCGGCAGCTACATTATCTGCATGACCCTCTATTTCACCGGCAATGTTAATGGCCTCTCTTGAACTTACTCTTTTATTAGCTAGCTGAGAAGCTATTTTTACAGCTGCAACTGTTACAGCTGCACTGCTGCCCAAACCACGTGAAAGAGGAATTTCATTATTTACAAAAAGATTGATGCCTTTAAGAGGTGGCATTTGCCATTTTCGCAAAATAGCGTTAATGGTTCTAATGAAATAATTGCGTTCATTTTGAGGTAAATATTCTCCACCCTGCCCTGTTGTAATAACCTTAATATCTGGGGTATTATATTTTGCCTCAACATGTAGCCATAGGTCAAGTGCCAATCCTAGGCAATCAAATCCAGCTCCTAAGTTTGCAGTTGTAGCTGGCACCCGTATTTTCATAGCTATAGATTCCTTTCAATAAAGGTTTTTAGATCACTTTCACAGGCATTTATGCTAGCTATTTTCATGTTTAGCATCTCTGCCATTTGGGGGTCTTTTAAGCCATGACCAGTTAAAACTGCAACAACTGTACTTTGGGGTTTTAAAATCTTTTGAGCATGAGCTTTTAATAGCCCTGCAAAACTTGCACATGACCCCGGTTCAGCAAAGATACCTTCTGTATAAGCCAATTTGCGGTATGCAGTGGTTATTTCTTTATCGGTTACAGTATTTATATTGCCTCCAGATTCGTCTCTGGCTAAAATAGCTTTTTGCCAACTTACTGGGTTTCCAATACGAATAGCTGTAGCAATGGTCTCGGGGTTTTTAATGAGTTTATTCTCTACAATAGGTGCCGCTCCGGCCGCTTGGTAACCCATCATTTTTGGTAATGTGTTTATTCTTTGAGCTTGGTAATATTCTTTAAATCCCTGCCAATAGGCAGTAATATTGCCAGCATTACCAACGGGTATAAAGAGATAGTTTGGAGATTTTTTGAGATCATCACATAGCTCAAAAGCGGCTGTTTTTTGACACTCAATTCTATAGGGGTTTAAAGAGTTCACAATAGTTATGTTAAATTTTTTTGCTGCATACTGCACCAGCTCCAAAGCTTGATCAAAATTACCATTAACTTCGATAACTTTAGCTCCATAAACAAGTGCCTGCATTAGCTTGCCCTTAGCTACTTTATTTTTCGGTAAAACTACCAAACACTTAAGCCCCGCCCGAGCAGCATAGGCTGCTGCTGAAGCAGAAGTATTGCCAGTAGAGGCACAAATAATTGCCTTAGCACCCTGTTCTTTGGCTTTGCTTACAGCAAGTGTCATACCTCTATCTTTAAACGAACCGGTAGGATTTAAACCCTCGTATTTAAAATAAAGATTTATATTTAGTTCTTGACTTAAATTGGCGGCATATATTAGGGGTGTATTTCCTTCATTTAGACTAACAATGGGGGTTTTAGAGGTTACTGGCAAAAACTCTTTATACCTTGCTATAACGCCTTTGTACATAATATCACTGCTCCCTTGTAGAATGTAAATTCTTTGTATTTCTCAATTTTCCTGCGAGTTTTTTTGGCTAATTTAATTTATTAAAATAAAAAGCCACTCTATTTAAGAATGACTTAGATTATGTCTTTTATTTTAGGTATTAATTGGTTATCTCAGTAAAATCATTTATTCTACTTAATACTCTTTAAATAAATATTTAGTAGACAGCTTATGAGATGTAAAAATAGAAGCTTAAAATGATTAAATTAGAACTTATGTAGATATACAATTACCTTATTATGTTGCCATCTTTATCATAAAATAAATACTCACCAGTAAAATCATACTGTGGATATTCAAAAATAGTGATAGAAGGATTTATATATACTTTCTTTATTGTGATATTATCTTCATTTTTAATTTCAAAGGTTATCTTAGCAAGGTTAGCATTTTTACTAAGTACAATTAAAAACATCGTACTGGCGGTATTCCCCGTTTTAACAAAACTAAAGTTTGATACTACTATATCTTGTGCTCTGGAAGTCATTTTCTTGGAATATATAACACTATTTATTTGGTAATAGTCTGTATCTACCTTCTTAAATACAGCATAAGAACATCTTTGCGACTGTACGGTATTACCAATTAAATAGCCTACAAAGCGATAATCTTCAATATCCGTAGTGCCAAAAATGACTACTGACTTTTTTGTGTTAAGTTGCTTAACTATTTCATTTTTATAGTAGACATCATTCATTAATACTTGTTCTTTTTTAGTATTTTTAATAACTGAAACTATTACTATAGCTAAGATAATTAATGCAATTAGAAAGCTATGCTTTTTTTTCATGTATATTCTCCTACACTTTTTTAATCTAAAAAATACGACTTTTAACTATAGTTGTCTTAGTATTATAAGTTTATTATACATTAGAAAAACTGAGTTTAAATCAATAAAAATGTAAATAAAGGAAATAAACAAATATATGATGCAAAATTATTAGGTTACTAAAAAAGTATTAGTTATTTTTTACTAATACTTTTTTACTATAACTATACAATTTTACTGCATGCATTATGAAATCACATTAATATCATCATACATACTACCATCTATTGTAATTATAAATGTCTCTTGATAGGTTAATTCTAAATCCTCACCCCTAATTACATTACCCTTACTATTAATATACCATGTGGGATATTTCACTCCGTAAAATTTAACAATACAGTCATATTCTCCATCTGTTAATTCAACAGGGCTATAGATTTTACGGGCCTTAATATTGCTATCGTTATTGGGCTCTAACGTAAACTCACAGCTATCTATAGGGCCACTAATCCATTCCATAGAATAGTTATTAGCCACCTGGTAGATATTATTGTAGGTCCACTCATAGGGTTTGTTTTCAAGCCAAATGACCTGCATTTGGGGTGTGCCACTGAGCAAGTTTTTGTTATAGCCTACCGTAATATTAGCTAAAGCATTTATATTTATTCCGTAACCACTGGCAATAATATTGCCAGGTCTCAGCCTTTTGCCACTAAGTGTTATGTTTATTTTTGCCTCAGTTGTTGCTACAAAGTTATAGTTAAACTCAATAGTTGTTTTAGGACGTTGGTAACTTACCCTAGCAATCTTTGAGTGAGCATCTGCTAATTTATATAGTGGATTAAAATCTCTGGCATAAAAGGTTTTAGTTTTGCTAGGTATTCCTTGCATTATTTCTGTTATGGTCTCGCTATAAAACACCTCATTATTACAAACATAGTTAATGGTATATTCAACCTCTACAGGTGGGTTTGCTTGTAAGCTAAAGTTAAAGGACTTTACATCACTCCATACTGCAAACACATCTTTTACACGATACTCTAGCTGATAACTACCAACATCTAAGGTCTCAGGTATTTTATAAGACCAAGGTTTACCTACTTTTCTAAACCTTATTTTACGGTCAATAATGCCTTTATCTGCTCTGCTAAATTGAAAATCTGGATCGTAGCTTTTGTCTAACCAAGTAGTGTCGTAGACTTGGGTGTTGTAGTTATATAGCCATTGTAAATCAAAGTCTGCTATGGGCTTTTCATGTACTAAAACCTCTAATTTAGGCTCATTGGAATGCAAACCTTTGTTTTCATGATCAATAGGTTTATCTGTAATCTTTCTATAAACTAGGTACTTACCTTTTTTAGTAAAGTTAAGGTCTAGGTTAGATTTACTTATCTCCTGATAGTTACCATCACTATAACTACTATTGGCAAAACTAGCTATACCTGTGTTGTTATCAAAAACATTTGGGTCATGTACAACCTGGTATGTTAGTTTGTCTAGTGGGTCATTTTCAGCATCAATATCAGCAAACTTAATATTTAAACTATTATTTAGCAGTAAGGTATACTGAAGCTCATAGGGATTTTCATTTTTAATTATCTCTAGGGCTTCAGCTAAGATTGAATCTACATTGCCTGTATATTCAATAAAAAAGTCATGCTGAACATTATTCTTGTTAGCTACTGAACTGGAATAAATAATCTTACTATCGCTTCTATTTTTAAGCATACTTAAGTCACTGTTACCGGTAATGCTCCCATCGGCAATATAGATTATGTATTTCTCACTGGTGTCTCTAAAGATATCGTTAAAGGGTTGTTTTACATGTTTATAAACTGTTCCACGATAGTATCCTGTGTAATCGTCATAGCTTACCCATTTTGCAACCCATACCTCATAGGTTTTGGTTACAGTGCCACTATAATAACCTCTATAATATTGATACTGTGTTTTTGAACCATCACTATGCTTTACAGTTTTAGATCCAAGTTTTTTAACACTTGTTTTATAAAGAGTACCACTATAACCACCTGAGTTGTAGCTAATGGAATATGTACCTGGGGAATAGGAATCTACCAAATTGCCATCGGCATCGTATTCCGACCATGCTGTTGAGCTGATTGAACCAGTAGCAGTTTTACTATCCGTTTTAGTTACATACTTACCTCTATCCACCTTGTAATCATCGTTTACCGTTCGGTACTTATGTAACGTACCACTATAGCCATTATTGCTATAGCTAATGCTTGATGAAGGGTAACTACCACCCGTGTTTCTTGTTCTAGTTACCTCTTGAGAATAAACATAGGTATGTAAATCCCAAATATTAACCTCTGGTACAATGCTACTCTGTCTTAAATTATTAACTATATCTATACGTTTACCCTTAACCTCGCCAATTTTGTTAAGGTTTAAGTTGGGGTCAGTTAAAATATAAATATCTGCTTCTGGAAATTCTAAAGGGATATCTACATACATCTTGGTCATAGGGCTTAAGTTTTCAACATGAAACTCCCGTTTTTCGATAGTAAATCGTTCATCTTCTGGTTTAATAAACTCTAACAAGGTATCCTGTCCAAAATCCTCATGTACCTCATAAACCATTTGATAACTGCCTAATTCTGTAGGGATATATCCATCGTAATTTTTGGCATTATCATAGCTCTTAAGCTCTGTTTCAAACTCTCCATCTTCGTCTTTATCATAGAGTATTTTAAGGCTTTGAGTGGTAATAATATCATCATCTAAGCTGACAGCCTCTACCGTAATATGGAGCTGTTCATTACGAGCCAATACATTATTCCAAACATTAAAGATAACTGCTGGATTATAGTCTTTATAAATAGGTATATCTATTGAATAGGGGTCACCATCTCGCAAGCCGTTATTGCCTTTAAGGGTAAAGCGATACAGCCCCTCTTTTTTAGTTAGAAATACTTTTTTATTTACATTATTGGTGTAGCCTGCTCGCATTTTTAGGTCTGCCATATCGCCCTCAAGGGCTTCTATTTGCCAACTATAGCTAATGGGGTACTTGTTTAAAACATAGTCATCATTACAAGACTCCGATACATTAGTCAGCTCTATTTTTCTATTTACTTTAGTAGTGCCAGAAATACTATAATCCAAGCGTGGTTTACTAGTGTACACATAAACCCAAGTTGTAAAATGACTCTCTTGATTATCTATACTTTGATAATTAACACTAACCTTCACGAGCTTGTCGTTTGCACCTAACAGACCAATTGTTTCGCAAAAGGTATAGTTTCCTGAAAAAAATCTATTGTAATCCACCTCTCTACCATCTACAGTAACACTCTTACTCATAGCTTCGCTTAAATCTGTATTATCTGAGGGTTTAAACGCTACCATATCAATTGCCTTTTTGGGGATACTACAATCTGGTACTACAATAGCAGGTGGCTCTAAACTTCGGGTAAAGTTAATTGTTTGTTTATAGCTATTACTCATTCCCTTATCATTAGAGACTGTTTGTGTTACTTCAAAGCTACAGTCTGCTTCATTAGCTTGAATGTAGGGATTAGTAAAGTTAAATATCTCTTTTTCCACATTGCTTGTTATTGCAATGGGGTAATTAAAGCTATGTTGCTCTAAAGTGGTCATGTTTACAATTGTCCATTCATATTTAGCTATATCTCCTACCGAAGCGTCTTGATAGTTAAGCGCAGAAGCCGAATAACCTTGTTTTTCTATTATGTTAGTAATCTCAAAATAAGAAAAAAGGCTTGCTTTGGCTGTAATATCGGCATTATCCATAGCTGTTGCTGTATTACTTTTTTCTTTGGTCTTATAATCTATAAACAATGAAGCATGGAACTCTACTGTACCCGAATCCACTAAGTCTCTACTAAGCTCCACGTAAAAAACATTTTTAACACCATTGATACCATTGTTGCTTTTTTTAATAGCCTTTAAGGCTTGTCCACCCGGGGTGTTAAGGGTAATATTCCATTCTTTAATATCTTCTCTACAATAGTTTACTGAACGCTCATAAGCATCTACTTCTTTACCACTATACATTCCATAGGAAACATTATCGTAAAACTCTTCGTCTTTTAGTAATCCTATAACCTCTACTTTTGCAATCTTTTTTTGCTCTCCAGTATCGTAAACTAATTCATTCTTATTTAGTATGGTACATCTTGCCTCTATTGGGGTTTGGTTTTTACCCTTTACAGCTGGAATACTAAACGTCCAGTAATAGTCTTTATTACGTGAGTAGGAATGATTTATCATTCTGCCTCGTCCTGGGTGTAATGCCGAAGGTGGCGAGTCTACGTTGAAAAAATAAAATTTTTCTAATCCCATAATTTCATTTGATTTTAATTTTTGATTATTACGTCCATCAATAGCTCTATTTATATACCAATCTAAGGAATTATTTATATACTCTATTGCTTTATTACTATTAGACTTATATGCTATTACTTCTTTATTTGTATAACTAATTTCTCTCATATAATGCTTTCCCAACCTCCAAGGGTAGGAGTACCAAGTTATATCCTCTGGGGGAATATCTGTACGGTAATCTGCTGGGAACTTAGGGTTTGGGAATTTATTACCCTCTCGTGTATAACCTAAATAGCGATACTCACACTTCTTACCCTCACTATCCCTAAAGTAATAGGACTCTAAGTTATTGGGGTCATCTTCGTGGTAGTACTTAACGTTGGCTGATCCATAGTTAACCGTGCTATAGTCTCCGTAAACTACTAGGTGTTTATCTTGCCATAGCTCTGTATTAATTGGCATGTTTTTAGCGTTATACTGGGATATACCTATGGGCAACTCTTCTTGAATAGAGCTATAGCTTATTTGAGCAGATATGCCTTGATATACATTAGGGTTATTACTGGCACCTATTACCACTCTTGGCGTGAGAGCATTTATTAATAAAACAAGTACTAATAGTACTGTTATTTTTTTTCTCATGCTATTTCTCCAATTTAATTATACTTGTTTAATTTCGATATTAATAACTAAAATACCATCAGAACCTACTTTAAATATCACCTTTCTGTTATTAAGGTAAAAATAGTCTGTTGTAAACTCAGATGAGGATTTTTTGCTATGTTCAATAATCTTATTCAATAATACATCTGCTTCTTTTGCAAATAGGAACTCGCAGAGTTCTTTAATAGTATCCCAGTGATACTTTTTTAACATCTGCCAATGGGGGTTTAACTTAAACTCATAAATACAGCCATTCATGTTATCTCTGTTATCTCTTATTGGACTATTTCTTAAATACCCCATGTCCATACTAAAATCACCAAATACTGTGTCTTTTAGATATTCATTGTTATCCAATGCAAATTTGTAATCTTCATAACTTTCAGAAAAACTAATTGATAACATTCCATTTTTATTATTATACGAAAACCTTCTATATCCACCTTCAGCATAGTTATGCATTTCAGCGGAAGCCTTCTCCATTATTTTAGCTAACTCAAAGACCTCATAAACCACCTTATCTTCTAGCCTGTAGTAAGGGGCATATAGCGTCATTGGTTTATCTGGCTTCATAGTGGCTATAGTGCTACCATTCTCCCAGGTCGGCATATAGTATAAATGTTCTAACTGAATTGATTTATCTTCAAGCCTAAAGGGATTGGCTCTATTTGGCTCTAATAGCTTCATCAAAACGGTTGTGGTTTCAGCTCTCGTAATTGGCTTTTCTGGCTTAAAGGTATTATCTCCATAACCCCCAAAAAACCCCTGTATATAGGCAATTTGACACTGTAGAGGGTACTCCCAACTATTGTGAATATCTTTTACTTTATCGTAGATATAGCTAAAAAAGAGTCTATTTGCCTCGGGGAACTCGTCCTTAAAGTATCTGGCAGCTCTCGTAACACAGTAGGCTACTTCACCCCTGGTTATAGGCTGGTAATAGTCCTCTTTGTTTAAATACAGCTTCTTTTGCCCTATACCCATGTATGGTAATATACCTAGCCACTTACCCTCTTCTATGGCTTGTTTCGCCCAATAACCGTTTGGCAAACTTAACTTTGCATAGTCCTCATAGTAACTCTGCAGACTCATAGGAACGCTTAATTTATATAATGTTGTATCATGTTTTGTTGAAGAAACTTGGTATTTTTCTTCACCCATTTTATGTTTCATTATTCTAGTTAGCCAAGCAATTAGTTCTGCCCTACTTACTGTGGCATCTGGTTTAAATGTACCATCGGAATAGCCACTGATCATGCCGTATTTGTTTAAATCTATAATAGATTGTTTTGCCCAATGGCCGCTTATATCTGAAAACTGCTTTTCTGCATATGTAATATTAGTGTTAAAAAACCCAGTTGTTAACATAACAATTAGTATAACTATTGCTTTAATTCTTTTCATAAGTTCTCCTTTATTACCTCAATAGCCTATATGTTGAGTACGTGACTTTGCTTTAAACGGTAGCTTAACTTTTACATTTTTAACTATGCTTTGTTGCAATAAAAATGGGCTTGCGATAATCTCTCCCTTTACCTCTATTGTAGGAGGCTGTTTAACTATAATAAAACTAGTGATATTAAGGCGATAATCATCACCAAAACTATTATCAGCATTTAAACCAAGCTCTGTTATCAATAAGGTATTAAAAACTTCTTTAGCCTTTGCTTCATTTATTACGGCAAAGTCTTCTCTGGTATCTTCTGAGATAGCTATGCTTACTGACATATTCACTAAACGTTGCATAGTATTTTGTACAGTTCTATGTAGCTCATAGTCCCGATAAATTTCTAGTACTAAAACCACAAAAATACCTATAATAAGTATTAACTGCAGATACATAAAGCCAGCGTTGTTTTTTTTATTAAAAGATTTTCCAATAGACATGTCCTACTCCTATCATCTTTTTACTTATAGGAAGATTAATTACAATACTATTGGTAAAAGTAGGCCGATAAATAACTAGCTTAACTGTATCACTTACCTGCACTGAAAATTGGTTTTTAAGCTGTATTCGTCTCTCACCATTTACATCTTTAAATGGCCCCTCTATATTAATAATTGGTTCAATATTATAGGCATCTTTAAGATCCTTAATTAAACTCTCTACATGTTCATTAACAGCACCATTGCTTTCAATACTGTGCACAATTGTTTCACACATATGGGTTAACTTTATATACTGAATAAATGGTTTTGGCAAATAAATAAATGACATTATAAGGCTTAAAGCAATTACAATTTTAAATAAATCGGAGATATACAAACCACCTCGTTGATCTGATTTAAGCTTTAATAAAGTATGCATGTTATCTCTAAGGTTGTCTTTATTTTTAAAATTAGCTTAGTGAATAAATCAGGAATTGCTGTTTTTAATACCACTAATACTAAACCACCAACTATAACTACTAAACCAATTTTCATTACAGTTTCAGCAAAAACCCCACCTCTATTGCAGAAACTAGCTATCCATTTTTTTATAAAATTTATTGGTTTCATTTACTTTCTCCTTATTTATTCTAAGAATTTTAAGCTTGTTATTATATTAATTATTAAGGGATACGTTAGTATTACTATAAAGCTTATTGCGATGCCTGTAGTTGCAATTTTAATTTTGTTAGGCCTTTTTTCTAGGGCTTTGTTTAGGTTTTTAAGAGATAACATTTTTATGTCTCTCTCTAGTATGTAAAAGAATACCTTTTGATCAATTCCCTTAGCAGTACCTATTAAGCCAGAAACAAAAGAAGTGACTATTGGAATATTAAGCCTTTCATCAAACTTGTAAAGCGCCTCTTCCATGTTACCTGTTTTTAAATCAGTTATTAATACGTCTAGGTCATAACTAAATGCTTGTCCACAAATTTGTCGATACTTTTCCAATATTTTAATAATATCTTTTTCGCCCTCTAAGGCCTGGGAAAAAGACCTAATAAATTGAGGTAGCTCAAACTCAATTTGGCTATTGATTTCAGTAATTTTTTCAGGTAATTCATAGCCTTTATTTATCGTAAAGGCTAAGCCAACTAAGCCACAGCCTATGCTTACAATGTAGAGTCCTAAAATCCATATGCCTAGAGTAAGAGCCACAAAAGTAAAAGCAATTACAATAATTTCTGCTACATATTGCTGGCAGGTTTTATTTTTATAGCCTACTTTTTCGAGGTCTTTTTGCAGTTTTTGAGCTGTAAACTTCTCTAAGTAAATATACTTACTTAAATATTTAGCTAAATATTCTACATACTTTGTAAACAGGCTTCTTTCATCTTTGGCTTTCATTAGCTTTATCATTTTAACTGCTCGGCTTTCGGTTGTTACAATTACAAATGTTAAGAGACTATAAAATCCAAAAGCAATTGTAAAGAAGATAATTATTTTTAGTAGTATTGTTATCTAAATCACTCCCTATAAAATGCTTATTGGCTTACTTAATTTTAATACATAATAAGAGCTAATAAACATTATTGTTATGGTTATAGCAACTATTATTTTACCTAAAGGGGTGTTCATTAAAATGTTATACCAATTTGTATTCAAGACTCTAAGTAACGGAAAACTGACTAAGGTTAGCAGTAAAACACTAAAATAGTCTTTATATACAGCATAAATCTTTGTGTCGTACTCTGCTTGGTGTTTTCTTACATCAGCCATTTCTGTAATAATAGCGGGCAAGAC
The DNA here is from genome assembly GCF_014931565.1 of Clostridium sp. 'deep sea'. NCBI lineage: Bacteria > Bacillati > Bacillota > Clostridia > Eubacteriales > Clostridiaceae > Clostridium > Clostridium sp. 'deep sea'. The sequence goes on along the minus strand of NZ_CP063353.1, from coordinate 2,859,714 downwards.
ATTTCTGAGGTCTCGATCATCTTGGCACTGAATTAAAATATCACACCACCTATAAAAGTATTTATTGTTTATTTTGGCTCTCATATTAAAAATTGCTTTGTTTATATCAGGGTTTATCATTTCTATATCTGTAATAAATTCGAGCAATACTTGCTTTAAGGGCTCATTTACTCTCATTACATTTTGCTTAATAGAGCTTACTAAATCCTCAATTTGCACATAGGTATTAGTTACCAAAGACAATCCTAAATTAATGCTATCATTTAGTGCTTTTAGATATCTGTATTGCAGGTATTGAATAAACTGGTAGGGTAAAAAAAAGAACCCTAAGCCTAGTACAATAGCCAACAATAAATTGCCAAAGTACATTCCTAAGCCTACTCCAAATAACAAAAGAATAATTGAAATTTGAATTACGGTGTCTGCTTTAAGCTTAATGTTGGCTGATAAAAGTGCTTGTTCTACTTTATAAAGATACTTTTTAAGCCTACTAATCGATGAATTATTTATCATTAAACTGTGACTGGTTGTTGTAAGCTGAACTGCTTTTGACCATCTTATTTTGGCTAGTTCTTTAATAATATCCGAAATAGATATGCCAAATAAAATAGATATTCCTACAAATGTAGTAAAAAATATTATATACTTCATTTTTAGTTTACCTCTCCAGCATTCCACTGCGGGTTTGCATATTTTTTTACAAGCTTTAGGTCGCAGCCATTTGTAATTAGCCTATTAGCCAAATCATTACTTATTTTATTTAGCTGTTGATGTTTGCCAATCATTCTTATTATTTTTGAACTGTCTTCACTTAACACTCTACCCTCAACCAAATATTGAAATAACATATTACCTGTTAAAATATTAGTAACAGGATTAAATTTTAAGGCCTCAAATACTTGCATATATTTGCGAGAGCTATCTGGCAATTGGGCTTTAAAAACCATAATGGGGAATGCGCTAATAATTAATCTCATAAGTAACTCTTCAGAGAGTTTAGTGCCAGACATCATACACATCTTTAAAGTAAAAAACTTATTATTATTTCCTGTGATTTACTACAACTATAAAACGTTGTAATTACAATATATTTTGAGGGTTAAAAAATTTATCACAATTTATTATAGTCTGTAATATCTGTTGAAAAACCTATTCACCGTAGGCAAAATGTCGGCAAAAAAGGGTAAAAAAAAAGAGACATCTAAGAATGATGACTCTTTTGCATTTTACCAAATTTTTCTTTATTTATCATATTATTAATAATATATTCATTATGGGGGTAATCAAAAAGTTTATCAGTAACATAATCTTCATATGCTGCTAAATCAGATAAATATTCCTCCTCACGTCGTGCCATCTCTTCTTCTAATTTTTCCACCTCGGCAATTTCGATACCAAAAACATCTTTTACAGTCTTATAAAAATAAGGAGAATAAACTATATTATCATTTAAGCCAGCCAAACTAATACTATCTATAATGCGATTATGAAGTTTTTCCTTATTATCACTGTCACAAAAATCTGAGTAATTTCTAGTTATAAAGTACAACTTATCCCTTTTATCAAACTCTGGTATTAGTTCTTTAATGTTTAAAATAGTTTCTAATATCAATCCATCACCGAATTCCGTTTGCTTCTTGTGGAATGGGGGTAATTTATGCATTCTTCTCATCATTACCTTTTTAGTAAGTAAATCATTGGTTCTTACCGTAATAGAATTTGCATTCTTAAAAATATTAACTCTAAACCATTGTTTCATTTTATTCTCTATATCATCAAATTCATTAACTAATAAAACTTTAAGCTTTTTCAGATACTTTTTAATACCGTCTATTTCTTGCTCATATGTATTAATAGGATAGCTAGAATATTCTACCCAATAACAACTCTTTAATAGTTCTCTAGTGCTACCTAAATTATCCTTAGCTATACTTAGTATTGAATCAACATTTCTTACAAATTCATGTATTACAACTTCGGGTATAACTAACTTACAGTTATCATGTTGTAACAATTTAAGCAAAATATCTTTGCACTTTTTGTTGATACTTACAGATCTGTTTGAGACCAAATCTAAATATAAATTTGTATCTAGCAGAATATACTTCAATATTGCTACCTCCCTAAATATTTCTTACATATCTATTACACACCAAACTTCCAAATCCTGCATATAACAAAAAAGAGCCTAAGCTCTTAATACATTTATGACAGAAGATATTTAATAAAATCATATTCAACCTCAAGAGCAGCTTAGCTGATTGGCTTTGCTGGTCTTTAACTATAACTCAACATCTTTTTTTCCAATTTTCTTTAATACTTCAGGAACATACAGTCCCATTTTATTGGCACACCCAACTATACATTGAACCTCATTATAAATAAGCACATAATTCCCAATAATAAAAAGAGTACCTTTTGGCAAATAATCTTCAGAAATAACAGGAGATAAGATAAAAAACGCACACAGTAACAAGTATGTCCAAACGAGTTTTACTACTGCATTCCCTGTTGCTACAGCTTTATCCTCCCCTAAACGAAATGCTTTCATTACTCTTGTTATAAAGGTAATTATTGAAAGACCGATTAAAGATCTAACAGCAATAGGGAAGCCATTAAATGCCATAGTTAAAGTGGTTAATACTGTTACAAAAAAGCATTTTAAAGGAGTTAACCTAGTAATAGATTTTAATGAGTCTTCCATCTCTCCAACTGACATGTAAGGAATATCAGAAAAAATACCACTCATAATAAATCCCGCCTTTTTAGGTATATACTTCATTATACTCCCAAAAGGATTATTGTAGACACTTCTTTCAGATTTACTTACGATTACTTCTTTTCGAGTTAGCTCTAGGTATTCTTGAGCTTTTTCTAAAACTCCTAATGATTCTTCTTCAATTTGCTTTTTTACTATATCTGGCATGTCAAACATCGCCTGATATAGTAGTCTTGAATTATTCATACAATTTTCAATATCATAAATTAATGATTCTTTTATTTCCGCTTCATTCTTATTTGCTAGAGCTTTAGTACTATAAACTTTATACAACATAGCGTGTTTCGACATAAGTAAAATTTTCCCTTCTAAAAACTAGATATAAATTTCTGGATATTCCCATTCCACAACTTATTGAATTCTTCATTAAGTAGTTCTTTTTTACTAATAAGTAAACTATTCAATTCATTCCTATCCTGTAAACTTTTTTTTAATTTATTGCTGATTGAATAGAATACATAACTTTCACCTATACCGATTTCTGTTTTTAGATCGTTATTATTATTCTTTCCATTAATAGTTATAGTTAATTTATTAATTTCATCAAAGTATTTGTGGTTATCAAATCCAGTCAAATTTTCTAACTCATCAAAATATACTAACTCTATTTTATTAAGACTACTAAATTGGGCTGATTCTATTTTATAATTAATGGTTTCTAAAAATTTTGACACTAAAATTAATTTATCATTATCTTTATCATCATTTATGTAATATAAAAAGATTAAAAATTGCATCTTCTCTTTTGTAATAGCTACCTTACTTACTGGTGATCCTTTTTCCATCACTATATTATCTTCGTTTAGCTCAACTGATTCAAAACCATACTCTTCTTTTAACTTACTTATACACTTCTCTATGCTTTTTAGATCTATATCTGATAACTCTAGACTAATAGATACCATCTTTGGCACTAATGTATTCATTCCAGCACCTCACAAGTAAACTTTCAATTTATAATATGTACATATACCAATTTAAGATTACATTATATTGGAATATTTTACAAGACCTTTTTATGTACAAAAGATAACCTATTATAGTATTTTATAAAAATAGTAAATAAAATCCTCTCTTCAGCAAACCAAAAAAAGAGCCACCCGCTAAGGTGGAATCTCTTAGAGTTACTTAATTATTATTTTCATACTCCATTACTTCAAAGCATATAAATACTTTAAAATAAAAAAAGAGCCATCAATTAAGATGACTCACTAAGTTTTACTATTCTATTAAACATTTCAAGTTGAAACCACGCAGGTAGAGGTTTATATAAGTTTTCAATCTGCTCCGGATTTGCTACTAACCCTCTATCCACTAACTCATTTAATGCATTTTTACCAATCTCCACTCGCCAATCAACTTGTACTCCAAACATTTCATTAACAGCATCTACTATAGTAATTGCTGCTATTTGCCTAAAGCTATCAGATTTTAATATTTTCAAATCTTCCGGGTTAGACATAAATCCATGTTCAATTAAAATAGCTGGTATACCAGCCCTATGAGTTTCACGTGTCATATAGAAGTTTGGCCACTTCCCAAGATTGCATTCTCTAAGACCTCTGGCTGGATGTGGAAAATGCTTTGTTGCGTGTCTCTCCCATATCTCAGCAAACTGTTTACCCTTCTCACTTTCATGCCAATAAAAGCCCCAAAAACCACGTGGATTAGGGCTTTTATTATAATCAGCATGAATACTAATAAGTAGGTCAACATCGTTCTTAATAGCAATATTTAAACGCTCAGATAGACTTACTGTATTAGCATGTAGTGGTTGGGTTAGTACAACCTCATAGCCAGCTTCGGTAAGTAACTTTTGAGCATAACCGGCAACGGCAGAATTAAACTCGTACTCTGTCATTCCTTGGCCACCATTCTTGCTATCAAGGCCGTGTCCTGGATCTAGTGCTATTTTAATCATTGTCTTTATTCTCCGGTAATGGTGGGTTTGCATTCTTTTGTAAAAGCTCAATTATCATATTTAAGATTTTCGGTGTCTCTAAGCCCATGCGGTTAACGTTCTCTAAGATTGATATTATTTCATTAGCTATATAGAATGAAATAATTGCACTCCTTAAAATTGTAAATCCTAAAAGTATATCAACCTGGTGCCCTATCACTACCAACATCAATATTAATACTTTTTTAGCTACACCTTTAAAGCCAACCTTACTGCTAAGCTTATGCTCTATTATAGAAGCTATCATACCGCTAATATAATCTAAAGCTATGAATATTAGTAGTATCTTTACCATTGAGTCATACCCACCAATTAAGCTTGTGAATGCTCCTCCAGCAATTGTAACTAGCCACATAGCTGGGCTATCAGCGTTCTTAAATACTTGCATTAAAAAAGTTTTCATCTTAACACCTCAATATTATTTAAATTAAAAAAACACTCATTTAGAGCGTTTGAGCCTCTTGTTCAGTTATCCAGTTAAGTGATATGGCTTTTTGTTTCATGGCTTCAGTTAATAATCCTTTTGCTGATAGTCGTTGTAATACTTCGTACATTATATTATCCCCCTAGATTGTTAGAATTGCGAGTGCCAATTGATCTACTTGATTTTTAAGTTTATCTATCTCACTTTTAGGTGGTTCTGGTGTATATTCTACCCAGGTGTCATTCTCAGTCTTAAGATATTTAATCACACCTTCAAGTTCTAATTTGATATCAGTTAAATTAGTTGTATCTACTGTAAATACACCCTCTGTAAATTCACCAATTTTATTTGTATCATTTAATACATAACCAATTACACTATTATCACTTACGTTAACCTCATACTGCTTATTCTCTAAGCTAAATTCTAGTGATTTAACTTTAATAACGCTACCTTCAACCGATACGTCTTTTTTAGTCACAAACCCATAATGTACGTATGCATTGTCATCTGTACCAATTAATATTTCATTTTCTATTATTTTTAACACATTTTCACCTACTCATAATTATATTTTACACTAGAACTAAACGAATTTACATTTGAACCTGTAGCATTTGCTCTAACCGTGAACGAAGAATTAAAAGTTAAATTAACGGGCAAATCGTAACCATGAACTCCATTAAATGAAGTGGAACCTGCTAATCCTTTTCCTAGCGCATAATTAGTAGCAGTTGGTCTACTTATCTGTTGCTCTACCCCTCCATCGATTGAATAATAAATATTATATGCTCCACTTATTTGAGAGGTATTAGTTGCCACTATCTCTCTAATAATTCCGCTTCCTGTAAAGCTTGCAATGGTTGTTAATGCTGTAGGTAATGAACTTGCTTCAAAATTAATTACATTAAATTTATTATACACAGATGCTCCTACTCCTTTCCAAATAGTTCCATCAGAACTTACCTCTAAAACATTATTATTAAACCTTATATAATTACTGCTAACTTTTAAATATCGACCCGCTGCAATATCACCATCAGGGTTAGTTTTAACAATCTTGTCTACTTCACCTGTAGTTGATACCATAGAGTCTAATCCTATTTGTTCAGCAGTTACATTATGAGGATTATTAGTTAATGCTATATGCTCATGAGCATCTGTTATACCCTGTTCAATCTTTTGCATATTTGCAGGGCTTGCTGCTGTTCCCCCTTGGGTCACATCGCCCTCAATTAGAGTGAAATCATAAGTATCTGTCGTGCCTGGCACTAATGTTAGCTTGTACCTAAGTAAAAACTCCCTTAACCTTGGGAGCCATTGTGTAGGGTTATACAACTATAATCACCCTCTCTTTATCGTATTTTTTGCGTTAAATCTTAGTGATTCAAGTGTAGTTTTATCTTTTGAGTAGATAACTCTAGATATTAATGTTCCACTATTAACTGTATCTGTACCACCAGCAATAAAACCAACTTCACGTATGTTATAAGCTCCGTCACTATCAAGTAATTCAGCAACCGTATCTAACACACCATCATTAGATTTTGAGCGTGAAGTAATGGGAACTCTCTTTAATTCATTACCTAATTGAGTTTCATTACCTGTAACTGCAGTAGTATCATCACCTATAGCTATATAATTAATTTCAGCATTTACGCTATCACCATTCAATGCATCTCTTAATAAGTTTAATGCGTTTGTTGTAACCATTACTTCTCCCACCTCTTCCGAACTTCCTATACTTGTGTATAAATCCATACCATTAACTGAGGTAAACGTGTTATTATTTAGAGTCTTGTTCTTAATAAACTCAACCGTTAACTCTTGCGAAAACTTCCATGTCTCTGAAAGAGATATAAGAAGTATAATAACCTCATTTTCAGCTATAACAAATTCTCTTTGTCCTTTAAGTAAGTCCTTAAAGAACTCTTCCCATCCGCCTAAAGCAGCGCCGTCAAGGGCTGAAATATCGTACTCTAAACTGCTTGAACCACTAGCACGTATATTTACACTCTCTATTAAAAAATTTTCATTTAAACCGTATAAAGGCTTATTTATTGCTAGTAATTGTCCAGCTTTTAACCCATTCACATTAGTTCTAAAAGTAGTTCTATCTGGTACATTCCCATACTTAGATATTAGACCTTCTGCAAACTCGACAGCTTGATCGCCAGTATCCAGTGATGTTTCTGTTACCAACTTCTCATAGATTCCACTAGTACCAGGTTCTTTTGCCTTACGCTTCTCAATTTCTTCCGGACTATCTACAACTACCATGATGGGATAAAGACCTTTATAACTAACCTCTATTACATCACTAGATATTAGGACAGGTTCAGATTGATCTTGTGCTATTACGTTGCTACCATAGCTAAAGTAAAATTTTCTGTCTTTGTCTAAGCCATTTACACCGATATCATCTTCTGCAACTTGCACAGAATTTATATAGATATCTGGTTTTTCAGCTATTGGGAATCTAACAATAAAGCTTTTTGATACCCCATCTGGCTGAGGTGTTGGTTTTCTTTTTACTTGGGTAATAGTCTTTCCTTTACCTGCCCTAATATATTGTTTATTCCTGTACTGGCTCAGTGATCTTTTACGTCGAAAATCAACATGTTGCACTGCTTTACTTAGTGTAAAAGGAGCTAAGTTATGAGAACGGTCAAAGAAATGCAGCTTCTTATCATTATCAATGTTCCAGTTAAGACCAGTTACATTCTTCAAGTAGTTTAATGCATCTGAACATGGTATATAATTAAATACTACCTTTTTCATTATTGGGCCATTTACTATATTGCCTGCTGTAACATTCTCTTCACTTAAAATAGGAAGAATAATATTTTTAACAACATCTCCTGCATATATGTCTACAGCTGAATTAGCTACTGTTCTTTTATCTGCTAAAGCTGAGTTATCTACTGCAGTTATTGAGTAGTTTAATATCCCCGTATAAGGCTCAAAATCTTCTATATCATTAATAATTCCAGCAAATATTTTTGTGCCGTTTTGGGTAACTACAATGGTATCACCGTCACTAATACTGACTAACTCTCTTAAGTCAATAACAGTACATGATAAAGTAGTTCTAGCATTTATCTTATCGCTAATACCCCATCCTGCTTCTACTAGAACAACCTTGTCATTAATTCTAAACTTTCTCATCATGCAGTCACTACTCCCAGTGTTCTAAGCCTATTAACAAATAAATCACCTAACTTATCAGCATCACGATCATTGAATAGTTTAGGGTTGTTTATATTCACTGTTACGCCCCCCATTTTATTCAAAGGGGTAACCCTAGCTCCAGCTTTAAGGTCTAGTATTTCAGGACCTTTCTCGCCCACAAGCACACGACCAGAACTTACTATGTTTCCACCAGTCGCAAGACCTGGTATATTACTTGGTGTATAACTTGTACTTGGTACCGAACTTGAACTCATTTTGCTTTTACTTGATTTCCAGAACATTAGTTTATCTTTGAGCCAATTGAGCTTATCTGTAATCCAGTTATAGATACCAGACCATACAGACTTTATACCTTCCCATAATCCCTTCAAGAGTGCTTTTCCAGCATCGAGCATCATAGGAACGAATCCCTTAATTACATCTATAACTAAGTCTAATGCCTTGCCCGCAATATCCTTTAACCCGTTCCAGATATCTGAAAAGAGTTTCTTAACACCTTCCCAAAAACCTTCCCAATCTCCGTTAAAAAGGTCTCTAAAAATGTTAAAGATATCTGTTATTACATCAAAGGCTGTTGAGAATATGCTTTTAACAACTTCAAAAGCTGAACTTAATACAGTCTTAATATCTTCACCATACTTAGTCCAGAATTCTTTAGCGAAGTCAATGAATGCAGTAATGTACTCTCTTACAGTATTGAAAAGTGAATTAAACTTTTCTACTATGTAATTAATAGTCTCTTGATTCTCAGCAACCCAATCTTTTAGCCAGTTTATAATTAATCTAATACCTTCAATAAACCCAGATACAAATCCCCCAATTATAGTAAATGCGGTGCTAAATACCGCTTGTATTTGAGGCATATTAGTTATTACCCATTCACTAAAAGATTGAATCATTGGCATTAATGCCACGCCTATCTTAGTGAATACAGCGCCTATGGATCTCTTCATTGTGTCTAATGTATCAGTAAGCTTTACTCCAGCGTCTACGGCATCATCACTTAAGACCATACCCATTTCATTAGCTTGCTGTTTTAGCAATTCTGTAGCCTCAGAACTACTATTAAGAAGCGGTAACAATTCTTGGCCACTTCTTGCAAAAAGTTGTTGTGCTAGATCTGCCTTTTCTATGCCATCAGACATTTTTTGAAATGAACTAATCGCTTCATTAAATACTTGCTCTTGTGACTTTATTTCTCCGTTAGCATCCCTAACAGAAACACCGAGCTTATTAAATATTTCAGCACCTGCTCCGGTTCCCTCTATTGCATCACCCATACGCTGGCTAAGAGTTTTCATACCGGACTGCAAAGAATCTATGTTTACACCAGATTGGGACAAGGCATACTCCCACTCTTGAAATCCTTTTCTAGACAAGCCTAGTCTTTGACTTAATTTATCTATTCGATCAGTCGTTTCAGCCGATTTAGAGGCAAGTTTATATATTGTAGCACCTGCTACTGTGGCCATTCCTGCTACAGCTAATCCTACCTTACCAGCTGACTTTACGACTTTAAGAAATTTACCAGCTACCCCCTCAGCCTTTTTATCTGTTTTTGATAAGCTTTTATTTGCTTTATCGTTATCAACAAATATAGAACCGAACAGCTTAAAGATTTGCACTACTAACTCCCCCCTTCTCGTATGCCTCAACAACTTTTAGCATTTCTTTCTCAATTTCTTTGTAAGATTTTTGTGAGCATTTGCGCTGTGGTTTAATTACTTCTTTTTTGAAGTCCTTAAATGACTTAAAGGGTAGAAAACCACAAGCCATAAACGGGTAGGAGTTAGACCACAGCTCCCATGAAGCTTGTTCAATTTCCTTTTCTTTTGCTTTAATAAGTAAGCCTGTTAGTTTATTAGCTGGTACTCTTAATATAAAATCTAAAGAATAAAAGCTATGTAAAAGGCTTAGAGTTTCCTCATAGCCAATTGCATAGCTTATTTGAAAAAATCATGTAATTCTTTATCCTTGGCGATATCCATAAATGTTTTAACTGTTTTAATGTAAGATTGCTCTTTAATCTCTTGAACTGTTTTGCCTTCTACCTTAGCAACTACGTTAAAGAATTCATCTTTTACTTTATGAGCATTCCGTATAACATACTTAAAAGTATCTATCCCCAATTGAGTTGCATCTACCTTTTTGCCTTCACACTTCTTAGTTACTTTCTTTCTATATTTATCTAAGTCTAACTTATCATATATATCAAGCATATGTGGTAATGCATCAAATAATCGTTCACTTGTTATCATTTTAATTACCTCCAAATTAAAAAAACTCTAGCTAATACTAGCTACAGTCTCAATCTTAAATAAGTCTTTTGTATCATCGGTTGCTGTCCAATGTGCGCTGATTTCAAGAGCTATCTCGCCCTCACCCTTCGGAGCTGCTGCAAATGTTAATCCATTTTCAGCCATGGCTTCATATAGTGTTATCTTCCGATATTCACCCTTAACTGTTCTTGCAAACATAGTTATATTTTTTAGATAGCTGCTATCTTGTATAGCTCCAATATTACTTGTTTTACCTGTTAAAGTATATGGTGTTGTATCTCCATCACCTTCCAAGGTACAGTACGGTAATGCAAGGGCTAGTTTATCTACAGATGTATCCATAATAGTTACATTAAGAGCTGCGTTCATATCATCTATTACTTGCAATCCTTTGGTTTTACCCTTGGCTCCATCAAATTCTATGTCTCTTACCGTGGCAGTAACGCTAAACTCCCCACCACCACGTACGGGGTTTAAACGTTCTTCATCAGCTTCACCATAGTTTTTATATATAATTCCATAATCGATTTGGATATTTTCAATTTGCTTTTTAGTTATCAATTTAATCCTCACCTTTACTTAAAATAAACCCTCATATCAATTGTAATTCTTACTCTTGATATTGAAGGCTCGGAATCAGGAATGTTTAATCTACTGCTGTTATAAAAAATTACGCTTAATCTTTCATTGTTTATTACAGTTCCATCAAGTGCATTTTCTATATTATCCGCTAATGTTTCTAATGCTGTTTCATCTTTTGATTTATTCCAAACATCAATATCAAGTGAGTAATCTTTGCTTGGTCTACTATCGGTACTAGTCCAGTTATATACAACATAAAGAGGAAACTCATTTGCTGAAGCTTTTTTTGGATACACGTGAGAGTGCAATTCTTCTAACTTTTGTTGTATAGCTTCACGTAATGCTATGGTATCAACCATCATCAGCAATCTCATCCTTTTCATTTATTAATTGGAGAGCCTTATGCTCATCCTCAATTGCACTTAGATATTGAGCTTGAATTGTTTTGATCGTTTCTATATTTTCTAAAACTGTAGGCTTTATAAAAGGTCTAGCTGGCATTTTTGATGTGCCAAACTCAAAGAACATTGCATAGAACGCATACTTTAAACCCTTTTTCTTAGCCCTTGATCTATCGTAAACTCCAATCTGCAAATGAGGTATGCCATCTTTACTTCTACGTACCCAAGATCCTATATTTTTATTTAGATTTCCTTTACCTTTTGGGGCTCTTGCTTTTATTCTTTTCCTTAAGAATTTGGCTACATCACGTAATGCTGCCCTACACAACTCTTTAATTGTATACTGTGCTCTATTTACATTGGAGATATATTCAACACCATTCTTCTTTACTTTTACTACGGACTTTGGAGTAGGCATTAAATCACCTTCTTACAAGTTAATTCTATCTCTTCAAATCCGGTAGCGTATGCTCTTAAAACTCTATACCGGTTACCTTCAAACTCTACTTCTTTTTCATTTTCATATTCATAGCCATGGACAATAAAGACTATTTCTGGATTCAACCCTGCCATTGCAGCACTATAAAACTCACGCCTTGTAATAGACTTTTTCTTGCACAAAATAGTCTTTCTTACTTCAATAGGTATTCTATTGCCTATTGCATTTTTGTTATTGTCATCAACACTTATTAAAGTAATTTCATGGTCATACATTACTAGTCCCACCTACATGAATAATTAAGTTGTGGAGTCTAAATTGTAAATGCCGAGGCATAGAAATATGACTATCTTTGTTCTTGTATCTCCAAATCGAATAATCAACAATAAACATAAGATGATAAGGGTTAGCACTATCTAGCACTAACCCTTTTTCATCTTCTAACTCTTTAACTACACCAGATATTATAGCTTGTAAATAAGTGTCTCTTACAGTAGTACTGATACTAAGCCCAGCCTTTACTAGTGTTAATATTTGTGCTTCGTTCATAGACTCACAACCTTATGACTTAGTTACAGTAGCAGTATAAATTTTAGTTGTAGTACCGTATTTAACAGTTGCTTCAACTGTGTTTACACCTTCTTGCCATGTAGCTGCTGTACCATTCTCGTGAACTACATCGTTTACTTTAACCACAACTGTTACTCCTTGCTTCAATGGTGTTGCTGTAATTGTATTTGAAGCATTGGTTGTATCTGCTGTATATGCGTATACATCACCAGCGAAACTAGGTGATAACGCTAACGCCCCTATCGCCAGCCCAGATAAGGACGCGCCTACGGGTTTGCATTATCCGCTGCAAAAGGAACAGAGGTGGTTGGTGCAATATTATTGATATTTATTACAACAAAACCTTCTCCTCTTGCAGGTGCTCCATCATATCTAGCGGTACCCTTAAATACAGTTTGATCTTCGATAAATCTTACATGCTGGCTTGAAGCTAGTTGTGCTCCTGCTCTTTCAGCTAGCAAATACAATGAGCCAAATCCACCGATAATATCGCCATCTGGAACAAAATCTAACTCTACAATATCTCCACTCTCTACTGGCATTGTACTTAGCTGAGATGACACAAGTGCTCCTGCAGCGTTGAATGAAAGGGCTTTTGATAATAATGTCATTTTTGTCTGACGATTCATTGCCCAGAATGTTTTACCATTACTGTATTTTGGTTCAGCTACACCAAGCTTCAATATTAACGCCGCATAAAACTCTACAGCGGTCATACTGCTTGCATCAATTTTTAATAGATTTTTTGTGTGTAGATCAGTCCATGGTGGTGCATCGCTTCCCCAGTTAGTTGGCTCTGCAGTCTGAGCAAGTCTTTTGGCTATTCCTAAAGGCATCTTTACACCAGTACCATAACAAATGGCTTTATCTACTGCTAATCCAATTGCTTGGCCCAGTGCCTGCAAAATCTCATTAGCAAGGTTAAGTTCACTATCCTCAAGAATTGAATTAGGTATCGGAATAAATCCTCCAACCTTATAGCCATCAACCTCAACTTGGTTAAACTCAAGTTTTAACTCATTTAATTTCCCTATGGCTTCTGTCCAGACACCTTCAGGAATAGTTCCGGCAATGTTTTGGCGAGCCTTACCTGGTACAGGCTTTAATCTTACCTTACTAATTAACTTACTATACTTATGTAAATTATCTCTTAATAAATCAAGCATAACCTCAGGTATAGTTAGATCCGCACCTGTTATAGCTCTTTTCTGACCTATTAAACTTCTTGTACGTTCAAGGAAACTTTTTACTTCCTCTCTATGGACAAAGTCAACTAAAGCTTCCCTTGTCATACCTCCGAAAAACTTTCCTGTTCTCATATATGCTGTTCCTCCCTGTGCTTTCTTATCATTGCTCCTTTCATTTGGAGCAGGATCATTAGAGTTCAATTTCTCTAACTCACTTTCTAAATCAGCTATTTCACTTTCAAGCTTTGTTTTTGACTTATCAAGTTCTTTTTGGTCAGCTTCAAGTTTTTCTGTTTCTTCCTCAACAGTAGCAATTTCTTCATCGGTCTTTGCCTCATCAATAGCGACCTCTAACTCTGATGTTCTTTTATCTAGGTTGGATTGCTTTTCTAATAACTCAGATAAACTCACATTTCTTTGCTCAATTTTCTTAGCTATCATTATTTGTCTTAGTGCCATAACTTTGTAACCTCTCTCTCAATTGTGATTTTCTTTGCTCCAGCTGCCTTTGCTTATATTGCTCAACCTCTTCATGCCTTGCCTGTACTCCCGTTTCCTCATAAGCTGGAAAAGTACAAACCGAAACTTCTCTTAAATCAACTTTTTCAAGCGTCCACTTTACTGATCCATCATCACGCCAGTCAGTAGTCTCTTTTTCAATATTAAATCCAAAAGAGCATTGATCTACATCACCGCGTTTTACCCTTTCATATAAGTTAACTGCATCAGAATCATTAGGGTTAATTCTTATCTTGCCCCACAGACCTCTTGAGTCAATTTTCAATTCAAGGGTTCCGGACTTATTTCTACCTAATACAAGTGAGGTATCATGATTAATTAAGGCTCTCACATCATTGCCCATTGTTTCATCAAAAGCTCCAGGCGCAATTTCTTCGAATGCACCTGGCCATAACTCTGTTTGCTTATTAAACACAGCGAAATAGCCTTCTATAAACATTTCATTATTTTCTTGTTCTCGTGTTTTAAGTTCTGATAACAAACTTCTTATCTGCGTTTTAGTCCGTTCCATCACTCTCACCACCTTTCAGTTTCTTTTGATCTCCTATCATCCCAGCGGGTATATAGTTCTCTAAAATAACCCTTTCATCTAGTCCATCAAGTGGTGACATTCCTAGCCAATCTCTAACTTCATTGCCCAGCATAATACCTCTTACATACATATTGCCTCCCACATCTGCCAGCTCCTTAAGATCGTAGGCATACAGACTTCTTGGGTTAAACTTGAAGTATAAGTCTGGACTGTACAAGAGTTTCCTTGTTAACTCCTGCTCTATACCCTTTGCTAATGGGAGTATAGTAGTGTTAATGAAGTTGTTATATTCATCTTTGTTATAGCTGCCAACTCCCAAGAAGAAAGCAGGTATACCGAATATACCTGCTACTGTCTTTTTATCAATTTGTACAGTTTCATTTATCGCAATATCTTTTAGCGATAGGGGTTTTACCTGCTGTACCTCTAATAATTCTGCAGGTATGATCCACGGTTGCCCTGCGTTAGCGGTTTTTAGATAATTATTGTAAACCGATTCCCTACCTTCTTCGCTCGAAACCTCTGCCGTATTAGCATCAACCTTTACAATGAGCGATGGCATATATTTACCACTCATAAATGATTTTTTAGTTGCTGTTGCTTGAGATAAGTTATTAATAATCTCTTTAAGAACTACTCTATAACCCTGCCCCTTATACGGTTTTTCTGGATTAGGGTTAATTATGAAATGCAAAACCTCATTATAGCTATAAGTTTTATTATTATAAGCTATTGAATAACCATTATTTGCATCTACAATTCTTACCTTTGAAGGTCTCAGTGGAGTAAGTTCATCAATCAAACCTTTAGAGTCGATTTTAGGATAAACAATGCTATTGCCTTCGCCGTCTAACAATAATGTGTAAGCAATGTTATATATCCATGTTTTACGAGTCATATAGCTACAAGGATTAATATCTATCTTTTTTGATAGCTCGTTTTTGACTCTTATATCTCCACTATCAGTGTTTTTCATAAGATGTATTGTCATTGAAGATATTAAATCGGATATTTTATGTACAGCCATTTTTACTTCGGGGTTATTTGACAGCTTGGTATAACCCGATAAAACTAACGAGTCATATGCAGTTGTTGTTAAGAACCAACTTTCTGCAGGTGTTGGCTCTGCTCTTGTTTTCTTCAACCAGCTAAATACACCCATTTATCCACTACCCTTCAACCATTTACTTGCTGTTCCGGACTTCTCCATATTTTTTATAAGCCTAACAGCACTAAATACACTTGCATCAAATAAGTCAATACGCATTGTTGTTTCAACCTTTTCATACTGGATCATATCATCAGTCTTCTCAATTGCCCGTACGTTCTGTAGACAATACTCATATGCTTGCGAATGTAAATAATAGAGATCTCCGTCTTTTGCTTTTTTCTCTATGCGCCTAAAGCCTTGGGATTTATTTATGTATAACTGTGGTTCGTCCACAATGCTAAACCTAGCTCTTTTCATCCCTAAATAAAACTCTTGGCCAAACTTCCTATCAAAGCCAACCTGTTTTATTTTGAAGCCCATTGTTCTCATGTTTATAAACCAATTGATTATGTCACTATAATTCACCGTAGGATTATTACACATAGTTAACCAGCCATCGTCTTGCCAACCAAACAAAGGTATATTATCCTCATCAGCTTTTATAGCAGCCGCCACAATAGGGAACCACGCATGTGTGATTACAATATCCACGTCATGCCATTTATTTTCACTATCTTTATAGACATTTTTTAAAGTTCCATATAAGGCACTTGCAGTTAAATCATGTAGCTTAGATAGATCTGCACCACCATACCAGTCTATAGGCATCTTTGCTAGTTCCTCTATGGTCCAATTAAATTTCTTATCGCTATTTCTAAATTCATCAATATTGAAATAAGCCTTTAATGCTGCTGTATAGATGTTTAGACTCTTAGCAAAAAAATCTTTTCTCTGCTGTGGGTCATTCTGAGCCTGTAATGCATCGTTCATTATGTCATCAGGTCTTATAGATACTCCATACGCAGGATTAGCCATTTCATGAATGATAGGGTTTGTATAATCTACATTGCCTTTTTCATCTCTATCAGCTCTACATATGAAAATAAAATAAGCTTCGTCCTTCACAATACCTTCAAGTATTTTAATGCAGTATTGTAATCTGTTATAGCAAAATGAATTCATCTTGTCCCCAGCTGTTGAAATCCCAATCATTAGTTTGTTGGTGTAAGCCTTCATTGCTTCTTTTATAATGTTATACTGCTTAGGAGTTTTATAGGCATGTATTTCATCAGCTATAGCAATGTTACAGTTTAACGAGTCCTGCCGATCCGGATTAGCTGCTAAGGCTTGGATAAATAAAGACCCGTCACCTAAGTCCCCACTGATACTATGCTCTTGGTTATTGTCAATTACTCTAAAGTTATCTTTCTCCCCCATTTGCCCCAGGTTAAAATTTATAAAATTAAAGCTCTCAAGCGATTGTTTTAATGCTGCTGCTACTATATAAACTTTTGAACCGCTCCGCCTGTTCAAGAGGCCAAGCGCCCAGGCTAAAGCTGCAGCAAATGAGGTTTTTATATTTTTCCGTGGAATAAAAATAAACGCTTCCTTAAAGCGTCTGATCTTAGTTCCTTTATGATAAAAACCCAGCAGGTTATATATTTGAAATTTATGAAAGGGCTCTAATAAAAACGGCGTACCTCTTAACGGAGCGCCGTCTAGTCTTTCCCCTTGAGCATGCACAAAGGTTTTTTCTATTATGTTTATTACAAACTCTGCATCTTTTGGGTTAAAATCATATGATGGGTTCTTTAGGTCATTTATAAACCTTGTGCAACCTAGTATTAGTTCTCTACATCCAATTTTTCTACCTTCAATTATGCTATTAACGTATTCAAATACTACATCATAGTTATTAAATTTTTTACTCAAGTTTACTCAACACGCTTGCTAAAACTGATTTCTTATTGCTATCTGCTGTGACGGTTTCTAACGATTTTGGGTTGAGGCATAAGCGGTCAGAATACGCTAATATATCTTTTCTTAAGGTCTCTAGGGTTGCAACAATCGGGGCTTTTTTTACACCACCTTGAGCAGTGAAAACCTCATATTCGTAACCGTCTTTTTCAAACTTATCATTGATCGTTAAATACTGATAGACTAAATCGGCATACAAAGTAATTAGGCGGTTATACTGTTTTTTATGTATCCCAAGCTCTCTCATAGCTGTAATAGTTGATCTTTTTATTGTCTCCCTAGTTGGTATAATTGCCATGCTCTCACCTCCCAAAAAAAGTTTTCACAGTTCGCTCTATTGGAAAAGCCCCTACCCCCCCGGTCTTCAAAGGTTATAATTAAGACTTCGATAGGAGGGGGGATACTTTATTCTTCCAATACAATCCAATATAGGTTAATTGGTTATTTGTTCTATCATGCATCTTGTCGTGGCATTTACTACACAGGCTAATAAGGTTATGGCTATTAAGCTTTAGACTATTATCTTCTTCGATTGGTACACAGTGATGAACAGTGGTAGCAGTAACACTCTTGCCATATCTCCTGCACTCTCTGCACAGATAATTATCACGCCTTAGTACCTGGGCTCTTTTCTTCTTCCATTTCTTTGATTTGTAGATGTTAGCCATTAATCACAGTTCTATCCTTACCACTCGCTAGGTCAACACCTATATGCTCAGCAAAACACTTGCTTAAAACTTCATCAATATAAGACTGAGGTAAAACACTATTGCATTCTTTACATACAAAATCTTTACCAACTGACTTCACATTAGGCGAATTACACTTGTTGCATAACAGGTCTTGAATAGTCATATCATCACCCCACAAACTTAACTAAATCACTATCTATTAAATCTTGGAACTTATCTTTATGTGCATCAATAAATGCTGCAAACCCGTTAGGTGTTACAAGTTTCAATTCCTTAGTATTCTTCAAAACTATTAAATAAACAGGGTGTTTTACCACTCTGTAATAACACGGCTTTTTGAAATAGGCACACTTAAAATCTCTATTGAAACCATAATCTAGTAGTTTATTTACATTGGATATAAATGCACTGGGTGTTTTCATAACATCACCTCAATTGATTTTTGGTATATAAAAAACCACAGCTCTCGCCATGGTCTTATATATTATATATTTTATTATTACAAAATTTTATCCAAAAGTGTCCAGTAAAAATGCTACCTATCATATTATACTTTTATATCTCTAAATACAGTCCAGGAACATCTTTTTTATCAACTTTCATTGGTTCACTAGTTACATATATCTTTATAATAAGATCTTCTCCTGGTTTAAAAGACCTAGGATGTGTAACTGATATAGTAAAGTTTAGTTTATATGTCTCTCCTAACACATTTCTAAATACCAAGATGCAATGTATAGATATTTCTTTTCTTATATCTACTTTTAACTTGTCAAAACTAAGAATTCCCAATTCCTTTAAATTCCCTATTGGCATAAGAAATGACTTTTGTTCTTTATCATTACGTTTCCACTCCCATATCCCATTCTCAAGAATTTTTTGAGTTTCATAACGTGCTATTCTTACATCTATAACGGGTATACTTCTTATGTTTTTAATGATTAAATTAATTGATTTTTTTTCCCTATAATCATTTCTTGAGCATTTTATTTCCCTTACTTCACTATTATTATCTTTCAAATAGACATCTAAACAAGGTTTAAATTGGCTTTCAAGCTGTTTATCATATCTTTGGAGTATATCCTTTGTGTTCATTCTTTCAGCCTCAATCAGTTTAATTGTATTAATCTTCTGCTCATTAATAGTTTTACTCAGTACATATAGAGTGATTAGTCCACCAATTATTGCACCAAATAAACTCCCAAAGAAACCAATCCAAACATCCAGATTACCTGTCGGTACTGTTAACCAGTCTGGAAGGGTGTAAGCTTCTATTTTGCTGTTGTAGACAATTATATTTAGAATAATAGTAATTATGATTATACCTATTAACGTTATAATAAATACATATAAAAATAATCTGGCTTTTCCTTGCTTGTTCTTATGTTTTTCTTTTGACAATGCTATATAAACTTTTAAAGCTCCTCTAATATACAGTAATCCAATGACGACTAATGACATAACCCAAATTGTCGTACCAATCATATCAATCCCTCCTAACCTAACTTAGATATTCCATATTATAACTTAGTTTCCTGCTTAGGAGGATTCAAAAAAGCCACAACTCCCACAGAGCCATGGCTTTTGATACATTTTTAACTATACCAATTATAACTCATACTTTGTGCAAAAGAGTGCAAACTTTTAGATGATCTTCTTTTCATCTATTTTTTTAAGGTAATTATAGACTGTTCTTTTTGATACATGGACTGCCTTAGCTATCTTCCAAGCTGGCATTCGAGGATCTCTCATATGGTGCATAGCAATCTGTTTCTCTACATCACCTAATCCGTTGACTACTCTTTCAAGCTCTTTTCGTTGATTAACAGCTTCGTTCAAATCTTCTTTTAAGCAATCAATGTCAAAGCTCAGTTCGTTTATTTCTCTGGCTACATCCATAATATTAGCTTGCTTAGCAGTGCCTCTTATATTATCGTGACTATAATCAATTGCTGTTATCTCCATAGGCTTATAAATATCTCGTAATCTTCTAAGGTGCCTTTCCTTTCGTGCAATTTCAGATTTTAATGCTGCTATCTCTTGTATGAGTTTTTTATATTCTTCGATGATTTTTATTTTCAAATGCTTCTCCTCTGATAATTTGCTAACTAACCATATAATCTTCAATACTCTTATCAACCCCAAACAACGCTCTGGCAACCTTCTCCAAGCCACGTTGTGCAAGTTTCTTAGACCAACGGTCACTAAAATATATTCGCTGTGATACTTTAAACCACGATAGATTATCTATGTACCGTGCTTTTACAGCTTGGTATTCTGCCTCATCTAATAAGCTCAAAGACGAATTAACGCATTTAACAATTTTCTGAGTTGCTACTAGTCGTTTATCATCAGCTGGAGCTGTAACTAGTAGTGATTTAATTGCCTGTTCATTGGCTTTATGGTTATATAAAAGTTCTTTAGTTTCTTTGATTATGTCTATGGTATTTCACCTCTAATAATTTGCTTATGCAGATAAACTGCAAATCTCTTTATACTTCTTAACTCTAGCCTTAACAGCATTCATTAAAGCATCTTGTCCAGCTTCTTTATTCATCAAAGCCTTAAGTACATCTTCGTCAATTGTGCCTTTAGCTATTAAGTGATGTATAATAACGCTATGTGTTTGGCCTTGTCTATCTAACCTTGCGTTTGCTTGTTGGTATAGTTCAAGACTCCAATTTAAGCCAAACCACACAATTATGTTTCCACCAGCCTGTAGATTAAGCCCATGGCCACAGCTTGCAGGGTGTGCTAACATTAATTGTATTTTGCCTTTATTCCAATTTTCAATATCATCATTATTCTCAAGCTTTTTAGGCTTGTACTTCTTAAGATGCTTCATAATCCGATTGTAATCATGCTTAAAGGAATAGAATACTAACACTGGTTTACCATTAGCACACTCAACTATCTCTTCAAGGGCATTAAGCTTTTCTTTGTGAAGCTCTTTAACTTCTTTGTTCTCGTTATATACTGCTCCGTTTGCAAATTGTAATAGTTTATTACTAAGTCCTGCAGCATTGGCTACAGATATCTCTTCATCGTCCATAAACTCAAGTACCATCTTCTTTTCAAAGTCGTCATACCTGAATCTATCTTTTTCAGATAGTCGGATATCTACATTACGATTTATTCTTTCTGGTAATTCTAAGTAGTCTCTAGCTTTCATGGATATACAGATATCTGAAATCTTGTTGTAAATGGCTTCTTCGCTTGTCTGTTTTAGCTTATAGTTATAAACGACATGTCCATTAGTTTGTCCTGGTATAAAGTAGTTACGTCTGTAATGCCCTATAAACTTACCTAATCGCTCTCCCATATCCAGTAGATATATCTGACTCCATAGATCTATAAGGCTATTTGGTGAAGGTGTACCTGTAAGTCCTACAACTCTGTTGATAAGAGGCCTTACCATCTTTAGAGCCTTAAACCTTATTGACTTTGCACTCTTAAAGCTTGATAATTCATCGATAACTACCATGTCAAAAGGAAAGGCACTTCCATACTGCGCTATTAACCAGGCTACGTTCTCACGATTGATTATGTAAATATCTGCTTTAGCTTTTAGAGCTGCTTTTCTTTTAGCAGCTGAACCTAAGACCTTGGAATACTTGAGATGTCGTAAGTGATCCCATTTCTCTATCTCTGCACTCCAAGTTGAATCAGCTACTCTTAAAGGTGCTATTACGAGAACCTTGTTAACCTCTAATTCTTGATACATGAGATAGTCTATAGCCATTAATGTAGTAACAGTTTTACCCTAAGCCCATTTCTAAAAATAATCCGCAATAAAGATTATTGATTATATGTTCCAATGCGTGTTGCTGATAACCGTATGGCTTAAATCTCAAGGCCCACACACCTCCTCTCATTCCCTAAAAAGTCATCATGTTTTGAGTGCCAAGCAGCATGCTCCTCTTGTGAAGAAAACACCATTAAGTTATCTGGCGAATTATTTAATTTATCCCCATCAATATGATGGACCACCTCACCTTTACGTAGCTTGCGCCCTAGCTTCTTCTCAGCTACTACTCGGTGCTCATGCCGCCCGTAATACTTTCTATATGATTTACCTTCGCCTTTACCTAAATGACTAATTCTTAATTTTGCTCTAACCTCTTTCGTCATTCTGAAAGGGTTCAGTTCCTCATTCATTGTTTTCATGTGGCAACTTCTACTACAAAAATTACGCTCACTTTTTTGTGAAGGTGATTTTGTAATAGGCATACCGCATCTAAAACAATACCCCCGTATTTTATTTCTACCCTTATACTCGAAATAGCATTTTTTACTGCAAAAATTTCTTTCTTTTAACTTGCTAGGTCTAATGTTGAACCCTTTACCGCACCAATGACATTTAACCAACACTAGCCTTTACCTCCTCAATAAACTGGTCTAACTTCTCTTGCGTATCAACTTTATAAACCTTAAATCCTAATTTCTCTAGTTGCTTTTTTCTTGTTCTTTGTCTTGGCTTTAGGTCATCGCCCGTACTTTTAGTTTCAACCCAATAAACTCTAGCACCAGGTAATAAAACAATTCTATCTGGAGCTCCTACCCAAAAGTAAGGCAGAAACTTTAGGGCTAAGCCTCCCATATTTTTAACTGCTTCTCTCAGTTTTTTCTCAATCAGTTTTTCTCTCAATTTAACACCTCAAAATATCCGAGGTAACAAAGGTAACAAAAAATTCATAAATACTATATATACGCGTATAGGCGGACACAGACGCCTATTTTACGTATATTTCCCCCTAATACATAAATATAATTAAAAGGTAAAAGTTTGTTACCTTTGTTACCTCAAGTATGAAAAACGTTACAGTTATAATTATTATGGTAGGTAACAAAGTGGGTAACAAACTATTTTCTTTGTTACCTTTGTTACCTTCACTTTGTTACCCATTAAGTGGTTTGTTACCACTTTGTTACCTACTTTGTTACCCTTTCGTAACCTCTTTGAGGTCCATAGCCTTTTATCTTCATCAGACCACCTTTATTACCGCAGATACGCCATCCTTTTAAAGATTTCATAATATTATGCAGCTCAGTAGACTTACGTCTATCCAAGTCCTTTTTAGGGGCTCCAAAGCATTCTCTCCATATCTCTATAACACTGATTTTATTTCTCAACATAGTGCCTTCCCTGGAGGTATATTCATTACCTTGAAAGTAAAATGCTCTACTATCAATATCCATGTCGTACCAGTTATCAGGCACTAAAGTATCTAAGTATTCCTGAATTACCCCCGCCCTATCATCCACTTTACTATGCTGCTCTTGAACCTTTCTGGCTTCTGTTTCTAGCGCGGGATCCAAGAATAACTTCTCGCCTTTGTTATAAACCTCTTGTGCTTCTGCCCAAACTTGGTCTATTTCGTATTGGTCTAAATCTTTAAACATATTTTTAGTAGGTTCTTGAACTAATGTATCGACAGCCCAAAACCTACGATTACCTGTAACATCGTTAAGAAAATCACTATTATTAGTAGTACCGAAAAACACACATTGTCTTGGAAATTCACCTGTTCTTCTGCCGTATGCTACTCTAAAAATGTCTGTTTGCTTGCTGATGAAGTGTTTGATCTGCTCCGTTTCAGCTTTTCTAAGTCCTGCTAATTCACCCATTTCAATTAGCCAATACCCTTGAATTTGCTCTGTAGCTTCTTTACCTTGAACAGTAGTAAAGCTATCACTAAACCACTCTTGGCCTAACTTTCTAAGAATAGTACTCTTACCTATACCCTGTTTACCTACTATAGTGAGAACATAATCGAACTTGCATCCTGGTCGCTTAACTCTAGCCACACAAGCCACTAATGACTTTCTAGTTACTGCCTTGGTATACTCTGAATTCTCAGCGCCCAAGTAATCTATAAGTAATGAATCTATTCGTTTTTTACCATCCCAAACTAAGCCATCAAGGTACTCTCTAATAGGATGGAATGCATTATCTTGAGTTACATTG
This sequence comes from Clostridium sp. 'deep sea', assembly GCF_014931565.1. Taxonomy (NCBI): domain Bacteria; kingdom Bacillati; phylum Bacillota; class Clostridia; order Eubacteriales; family Clostridiaceae; genus Clostridium; species Clostridium sp. 'deep sea'. Next base: position 2,835,222 of record NZ_CP063353.1, on the reverse strand, counting down.
GATACCGCATCATCAATCTTAGCCTTAGTAAAAGCCCCGTACTTTTCAAGAAAACTTCTTAGCCTAGCATCATCTGAATCTTCTAAAACTGCATCCGCCGCAATTCGTTTATCTATCTTTCGCCAAGGTAAATCTCTCAGAGCTACATCTTTTTGACTGAATTTATTCCTGGCCAAACATCCTTTAATCCTCTGTTCATTAGAAAGAATTAACTCAATGTTCTTGATGGTGTTTTTATAACGGCCTTTACTGTCCATATCAACGTTTTCAGTCCAGCTGATATCCTCTTCAATAACCTCTGCAAAATCGCCTAATGCAGCCTCGATCTTTTCCTTACCTAGTAATTGCCTAACGGCTTTATCCTTACTACAGAACTCAACCATGGCTTTATAAGACGGTAACCGGTTACTAGGTGTATTTGCTTGTGCATCTTCATCTTTGAGCCCATATAAGTGAATACGAACGAGGTCAAATGAGTTACACAACTTACCACTTGATAGGTCTGTTCCATGGTGACTGTAAGCATATTTATCCTCATAAGTTACTAATCCAGCTGCAGTACTACCTTGTTTATAGGTGTACCTACCTTCAATGCTACAAGCCTCATAATCGTCTTTAAGAAACTTCTCTATAGCTTCGTGTATGTCATAACACCTGCAGAATGCACCTATTAAGCCTGGCTTCTCTAGTGGATCACCTTGTTTTTTTATACCTCTTGCTATGATCTTGTCCACCCTATCAGAAATTGGCCATGCGCTGCTGTCCTTCCAATCAAAGTAGGTGTTTAAGACTTCATCAGCGTTTAACCAAGGGGCATCTATCTTCTCAAATAGGTATTCGGCATCTTTAGAAGTACTTGGCCAATACATCAATCTAGAGGGCTGGAATGTTGTATCATCAAAATCATTGATACCTAAATCCCCTGCTATCCGCCTCGATATAGCCTCATATTCATCTGAATACACAGGTCTATTAACAGGGACTACAAGCCTTAATTTAGGGTTTTTAGAGCTATGGGTGTGGGTGCTATACATAACAGCAGCACACCCATAAAGCATTTCAAAACTATCAAATATACAGCTATCTTCTTTGGCGTGATCGATGTCTAAAGTAATAACTTGCCTATTAACTACACTGTCAGCTTTCCTTACCCCTTGACTTAGATAGCCACCTACAAAGGCTCCTACGTCTTTAATTTCGTCCCTTCTGCTCTTAGGACTACTCAAGTATTCGTTATGCGTTTCAGCAGTCCGAGTTGTTTCGCTAAGCTTCTGAACCAACTCAGACCAAGTTATATCTTTGTTTTTCCATTTTGTTTCCCAACGGCTTCTCCCAACCGCAATGGCTAATTCACCATCATAATTCACTGTCTCACCACCTGGTGTTTACAATTTCTTTCTCTCGCTAATTTTTTGATGTATTTTTGCAATTGTGATTCCCGTCTTAGTTAGGTCTGCATCTTTTTGAATTAACCCTTTTTGGTTTAATATCAATAACTGATGCTTAGATACACAAATTAGATTGCTAATATCGAAGTTATATCTATCACTATCACCGAATAATATTACGTGACCAGAAGGCACAGGCCCGTTACATTCTTCCCAAATTAAAATGTGCTTCTGCTTCCACTTATTTGGATCAGCAATCTTTATATAAACATAACCGTCGCCTTTTTTAGCCTCTGTACCAACGGGCAGATAATTAGCAGGCCTATGACCTTTCTTGAATTGAGTAGTTTTCCCACCAATGCTAAGTCCTTTTTTACCTTTATTAAAAGGAATATGACCTTTCTTGAAACATCCAGTAAGGCCGCTATTAATTTTTCGGTTTGCGTAATATGATTTCATCTGCCTTACAGTGTAGTTCGTACCAAACGTTTGATTTAGTAACTTTGCCATTTCTTTAGGGCCTACACCAATATGATTTTTTGTAATAAATTTCTGTATTCTTTCTGGGTATAGTTTAGTTGCCCTTCCAGCTGGTACTCCACTTGGCGTTTCACTTCTTAGTTTGTTTCTAGATTTATAAGACTTCATTTTTGATCCAGTAAACTCTGTTCCAAATTTGCTGTTTACAAGTTCTACTAAATCCTTTGTTGTCGTACCTGTAACATTATTTGCAATGAAATCTTTTAATTCTTTTGAATATCTTTTCATCGGTCTTTAGTAACTATCAGCAAAACCTAATTTACTAATCTGTTCTTTTCTAGATTTTTGTGTACGGTTGGGTTTGCTTTTAAGTTCTTCCTTAACCCCTGTCAACATTTTTGGTAGAGCTGCATTTGCATCCATTCGACCATCCATAAACTTCTGGCCTTCTAAAACTAATTTGCCATTAGCTATGATTCTGGTTGCTACATCATTAACTGCCTTAGCTCTACCGATTTCCTCTCTTAGAGATTCTCCTGTTAAATCCTCATCACTTAATCTTTCTAATTGAGCGAATAAATGATTATTTAAATCTCCTAATGTGTTTTTCAAAATTTACACCACCTTAATCTTTAAGATAAACAGATTTCTGTTCAAGTCTGTACGGCATAATTAGTATTGAATCGCTTTTATTAGTAACGTATATTCCAGATACACGTTTATTTTCGCAGTATATTTTCAAGTCCTTAGCTTTCCAATCTATTAGATCTACATAATCTTTATCTATAAAAATATAGTCACTCTCTGTTTTAAAGATAGATAATAATTTATTTGATTGATGTTTTAAACTCGATCTTTGCAGTAAATCAGTTAATACAGCGGTCTTGCTATCAGTTGGAATCTTAAGTAGCTCTATAATTGTTACATCTTTGGTTGGGCTAGAAGTTTTATTATTGAATTTACAAGTTAAAACTTGGTCTTTTTGTGGTATACCCCCTAAGATTTTTACTAAGGTAGTCAGTGCTGTGCCTGTTACCTCTTTGTTAGTCTCTAATATAAAATGATCTGAAACTATATAATTACGGTTGTTTCTTTTTATCCATTGAACGGTATCTTTATTTCTAAGTGCCTTTGATAAATTTCTATAGTTAAACATGTTATCACCTCAATCTTTCAAGTAATATTTAGTTTCATACCCATCACCTTTAAGTGGCAATCCAGGTGCCCAAACAATAGGTTTTTTCATTATATTAAGAACATTTTCCATGTTTAAATCGCTTTTATAAGGGGTATCAATTATTACTTCATCATGTACATGCATAACGGTTTTGAAGCCTAATTTTGCAATTTGCAGCATAGTTTCCATTAAGCAGTCCCTTGCTATAGCTTGTACAATATTCTCCGTCAACTTGCCTCCGTATGTATGGATTCTTTTCCATTGTTTACTGGTCTGATCCATGCCTTGATAAACAAGTTGTTTACCGTATTCACCTTGTTCAACCGAAGCTCGCATATAAGCTAAATCACGTCCGGAAGGTAGTCTTATAAATAAGAAACCTTTTCTATAGTAGAACACTATTCCGTGTTGTATTTTTACTGGTGTTTTTGTATCAACGGCCTTAATGGCAGCTTTTCCAATTGTGCGCCATAACTTTACTATCTTCTTGTTGGCACTTCTCCAAGCATCAACTATGTTCTGCAACTCGTCCTCTTCAATACCCATATCTAAAGCACCCATAGCGATTAATGCACCAGGCCCACCCTGATAACCTAAAGCCAACTCCGCTACTTTACCTTTTTGCCTAAGCGGACTACCTTTGTGAATTTCTTCAATAGGTACATGGAACATCTGTGAGGCTGAGGCCTCGTATATCTTGCCATGACCGTTGAATACATCTAATCTCCATTGCTCACCAGCTAACCAGGCTATTACTCTGGCTTCTATAGCTGAGAAGTCTGCTACTATAAATCTTGAATCATCTGAGGCTATAAATGCGGTTCTTACAAGCTGTGAAAGAATACTAGGCACATTGCCATATATAAGTTCAAGTGTTTCAAGGTCATCCTCTAAAACAATATTACGAGCTAGATCTAAGTCGGGTATTTTATTTTTAGGTAGATTTTGCACTTGTACGAGCCGCCCTGCCCATCGCCCTGTTCGGTTTGCACCATAAAACTGTAATAGACCTCTTACTCTACCATCTTTACAAACAGCTCTATCCATAGCTTCGTACTTCTTAATAGAGGTTTTAGCAAGCTTCTGTCTAATTTTTAAGACTTGTCGTACTTCTTTACTATCAGTCTGTGAAAGCAAATCCGGTATTGTATCTTTAGATAAGCTTTTAACTTCTACACCTGTAGTATCAAGAATCCACTTTTTAATTTGAGCTACACTATTGGGGTTATTTACGGCTGTGATATCTTTCATTTCTTGCGTTAGTCTATTGGCATAAGTCTCATTAAGGTTTATAGCATTCTTAACTAATCGCATATTTAACTTAATACCAGTGTCGTTAATTTGTTGGTCTAAATACCACAGTTGTTTCTCTTGCTCTGGTATTTCAAAGAAACTTATCTTTTTACGAATAGCCATTTCTACTTCAACATCACGCTTACAATATTCTCTGAATTGCTGCCATTTATCAAGGTCATCGTACTTAGTATTCTGAGTACGCCCCCCATTCGTTTTGGTAGGCTTACATGGTTTTGAGAAGTATTTAATGAGGTTTTTACCTTTAGTATCTTTTTGTACATCCAACTTAAGTACATCTGCTACTTTACTAAGCCCCAGGGGCATACCCAGCATTGAGGCTTTAACCATTGTGCATTCCCACTGACCTATTGGAATAGGATCAGTATTCGAGTAATTACCCCTTCCTCTTTGACTTTTCAAGTGAGCATTTAAACATACTCTTTCAAACTGGGCGTTGTATGCGGTTTTTAGTACGTTACTATCGTGTAAAGCTTCTACAACTTCATCAGGCAATAATAACGGATATACTAAATCAACAACTGTAACTGGTTCATCATCGAAGGCATAAGCAAAGAGCAGAATAGTAAAATCAGGGGATTCTACATATTTGTAAATCCCCGATTTTGATAAATCTACACTGCTATATGTCTCAATATCTATTGAGAGAGTACGCATTATAGTAAATCATCATCGTCATCTTGCCCGATGAGCTCAGCAAAATCACTCTCAGCTGTTGATCTACCACCTAAATACTCGCCTTCTTCTTTTTTCATGATGTTATTTAATCCGCAAGCAATACCTTTGTTACCGTTTACGTTGAAGGCATAGAAGTTTATGCTTGCATGGCCATAGCAACCAGAGTAAATTTCTTCTTGGTCTAATATTCTGTTACCTGATCTATCAATAACACCTGGTTTAGTTTTACTTGTTGCATTAAGGAAGTAGCTATTTTCGTATGCTTCATCGTCTCTTTCCTCGTCCCCATCACGCAATGGTGTTTTTAAGTTAGCTGGTAACTTACCATTAAACTTGCTGGCTTTTCCTGCTAGTTTAGCGTTTTCTATAGCCTTTTCAATTTTTTTTATAGTCTTTTTATCTGATTTAGGAATGATTAAAGATACAGAGTATTTTGGATCCTGCCCTTCACTTGCAGCTCTTGGCTCCCAAACATTCAAGTAGCTAAATCTCACTAATCCAGTAGTAACCTTTGTTTCTTGCATTTTATTTGTCATATTTGTTTCTCCTTAAAATTTATATTTAACCAATAAGGTCCTGAAAGTCTTTAACTGCATCATCTTCTGAACGCCATTCTGGACGTTTATCACTAACTGGTACCAACGAGGGTTTGCCTTGAGGCTTTATAACTAAATCAGCAAGTAAAGTATTAAATTTCTTTTTACCGACATGCTTTTCCATAGCTGTAATACCAAGAACCTCTTTAGGTTTGTACAGGTCTTTACCCTCAAAACCATTCATTATTAGTTTTACAACTGCTTTATCTTCATCAACATATTGCCTATTACTTCTACCCTCTACTAGCTTGTATCCTGGGTATTCTACTTCATGATTTACAGCTTGGTCTAGTGCAAAGGCTTTAACGGCTTTAAGCCATTTATCAAAATCAGAAGCCCTACTTAATATATCTGCTATTTCTTTCTCAACTAAAAAAGCAGGGTCTCTAAACTCATATTTAGCTAGTTTTAGTTGTTCATCAGCGTAAGCTTTACACTTAGCTTTTATCTTGCAGAAGCGACAATGTGAGCCAGCTTTGAACTCTCCTTCACCGTTGTATGCCAGCTTAGCGGTTTCTCTTATTAATTCACCCCAACCAATTAGCGTATCAGTTTTAATGGTGAATTCTGATATGTTTTCTAACCTAGGTTGTACTATTGTTAAATGTGCTTCTTGAATGTCATACAACATTTCATACTCGCTTAAAGCACCTAATCCGTATAGCATCATTTGTGAATTGCTTTCTGCCGAAACTTGTACACCTTTGCCGTACTTGAGGTCTATAACCTCAATACCATTATCTGCTATTATTAATGCATCACCTGTACCAAATCCATCTGGTACGTATTCTGAGAAGTCTAATCGTTGTTCAATAATAAGTTGTGCATCTGGTGTTTTCTTTTTAGCTAATAGGTATCTTTCAATTACATAGTCAACATAGACTTGTACATAAGTCAGCATATCTGGTGCAAACAGCTCATGCTTTTTAAGCTTGTTTAGCCTTAAAGTATGAGTTCTTTTGGTTATCTCTCCTACATAAAATCTTAAAGCCAGCTCACCTATTTCATGTGCTAAAGTACCCTCTCGGGCATATTCGCTGGTTGTATCTTGTTCTTTTTCTTCCAATCTAGCGGAAGGTGGACACGCAATCCACCTGCTAGATCCGGAAGCACTTAATAATGCATGAGCCATTATAAAAGCTCCTCCACTTTGTCATAGAAAGCTTGGTAGTGCTCTTCATCAAGAGCCGTTACGCTCTCAGCTCCGAACTCTTTAAGTAAGCTCTTAACTGCTGCCTTATCCTTCTTAGCTGCCTTTTTAACAAGTGCTCTTACTTCTACAACTGTAAGAGTTGGCTCGGTAGTTGTTTGTTCTTTTTCTTCTTTTGTAGGTTCAACGTTTTCGATAACTTGATTCATCATTTCAGACATGCTGGAAATTGCTTTCTCCGCTAACTCCACCTTTGGTGAATTACTCTTAACTACATTTACGGATTTAGCTTGTCCAAGATTGGTAGCCAATAAGGTTATTGCTTGAGCTAACTCCGAGGCGTTTATATTGATATTAATTTCTAACATTTGAGTTTGTCCTCCCAATTAAAATTTCACATATGTGCATTTGGTTTTCTGGATGGTTTCTTTGTAATCTGTTTGTTTCTTGTTCTAACTCTTCTGATAAAACTTTTATAGAGTTTCTTATTTGTTTAATTTCGTAATCTAAATCGCTTAATAAGTGGTTGCATTGATTTATTTTTGCTATTACGCTATCTCTATGATTAAGGCAGTCAATAAGCCTATTTTTATAATCTTCCAGCTGTGTTTTGGTTGAGTTTTTAAGTGTATATATTTGCCTAACCATAGTAACTAAAACCTTTTGAATAGCGATTCCGGTAATTTCTTTTGTATCTTTTTCTTTGTTCTCGCTCTCGTATTATGTATTGACGACTTTTTCCACACACCAGGCACTTTGGATTGCCTGTTTCTTTTGCGAATATATGCTTTTGTTTTTTCATAGATTTCCACTCCCAATCTAAGTAGTAGAAGTATTAGTAGTAATGCTGTTAACAGTACATATAATATAAATAGATTATCCATTTACAGTTCCCTATTAAGTTCTCTGATCACGTCACCAAACCAAAATCGGTCAATAACTTCGTGTATAGGTTCCGGCAAAAATTCAACGTCCTCCAAATACATTTCTGTACCATTTACATACGTAGTTCTCTCAGAACCTGTTGAATCAAGCTCTTCAACCATTTCAATTTCATTGCCTTTTACGTTGATTTTTGTAACGCTTTGTTTTGCATCTATATCAATTTGAATATTAATTTTATTCATGCTTTTTGACTCCCTTAGAATTTTGCGATATAATCGAATTGCTAGAGACGATTATCGCTTAAGCTTTTTGCTGGGCGGTTTTCTACTTTTAAAGTAAAATTGACATCAACGCTAAATGTGTGTTCTGTTTTACATTTAGGACACTCTATGCAAAGCTCGTCTGTATCCAACGAAATATGAAAAAGCCCATGGTGTTGATAATAAATTGGATCACCACAATTTCCACAGGTTACTACTAACCACATCTTGCTACCTCCTCTCCTTTCTTAAAGTAAAGTTCATTCAGTATTAACAACCCATCTTGGAGCTTTATGCATTCAATCTCCTCTGAGAGTTTTACATATACAGTGCGCTCTATTGTCACTTAGCCAACCTCCTTGTGTATATCAAGTTCTATGATATTATCTAAGTCGGTTAGGTCTTTACCTTCGTACTTCTCTAAGAAGTTAACTAATGTTACATGCCTAACTTTCAGCTGCCCTAATTTAAGTGCTGGTAGTAATCCTTTCTTGATTAGCTTGTATGTAGAGCTTGTGTTGCATTTAATAATTTCTGATACTTCTTTAACTGTGTATAGTAGTTTAGTCATTAGCTATTACTCCCCAGTCTATATCCTCAAAGATCTCCTTTAGTACTAACAATGTTTCGCTATCCTCTGTAAAAGCCGCTATAGGGAAATTCTTATTATCGTATATCCTAATAACCCCATCATCTAGACCAAACATAATACAGCCGCCGCTTGAAGTAGTCATACCTTTGTCAGTTATTACTTCAGCTTTATTCTTAAAATTAGTGTCTGAACAATCTTCGATGTAGTGTACAATTTTCCAAAATACTTGTTTTGCTTTTAATCTAGTCATGGCTTGTCCTCTTTCTTAATTTTTTGATACTTTATCTACTAACTCTTGAAATGTGTCTATATAATAATGTGGCTGCGTTTCTCTTTGATTACTGGGTGAAATAAGATTTTTACCATACTTAAGCCCCTTATCAGTTAATCTCTTAAAATTCTTAAACCCACTAGGTGCCTTAGTTGACGGTCTTGTTGCAATTTCTACGATCCCAGCTTTAATTAATTTGGTATTGAAGCTTCTAGCCGAATGCTCAACATTGAATTGCTTTAGCAAATCAGTTAACGATTTCGTAAGTTTCTCCTCTGAGTATGCAGGAAGAAAAGATGAATCTACATTGTTTGCTTTACACGCCTTTTGATACATAAGTATTCTTGATCCTTGATTTACTTTTAGATCATCCGCGACAAACTTAACTCCTTGTAATTGATCCAGATATTTAACATCCTTTGATATGTATGATCCTGTTTTTCGGATTGACGGTAATACTTCATGGGTTACCCAACGCTTAAACTTCTTAGCTTCTGGTTTTCTGCTACCTAATATTAAGTTATATAACCCGTACTCATTTACAGCAGATTTATAAGGATTACCAATACCCTCATTTAAAATGATAGTATTCTTTTCATCTTCATCTAGCCTATTTAATGCCTGTGATGGGTTACCTACTCCTAAACACTTACATATATCACCAGCTACAAACCATGGCTCGTTATCGATCACCAAACTACGAACTTGTCCAAACTCACTATTGTTAAAAACTTGTAAACTGTTCATTAAACCTCTCCTTATATATTTTGATTTTCAACTCTGTATCATGGATTAATAAAATAGTGTCCAATTAAAACCTAGAACAGCTGCTATTTTTTTAGCAGTATTTACACCTGGATTTCTACCCCCTGTCTCTATGCAACTATAGAAATTTTGAGATATACCAACTTTTTTAGCTACTTCTTGCTGAGTTAAACCCTTCCTAAATTTTACAAGCCAGTACCGTTTCATCTAACACCCTCCTCTCTTTTTCGCTGTTTACTCGCTTTCAATCCCACAATGAGATATTATCACGATATGGTTTTAAGGTCAATCCCTTTATGGGATTTTTGTTGACTATTATCCCTATTTGTGATAATTTAATCGATAGAGGTGGTTATAATGATACAATTAAAGATTTTAAGAGAAGGTGCTCGTCTGAGCCAAAAGAAGTTAGGGGAAATATTCAACGTAGCCCAGAATACAATTTGCAATTGGGAAAACGGAACCAGAGAGCCAAGTTATGAAATGCTTCTTAAAATATCCAATTATTTTAGTGTGTCAGTGGACACACTCTTAGGTATTGAGGGAGATCGAGTAGGACATGCTTTGAAAGAAGAACGAGAAAGTCAAGGACTAAGCATAAAGGAACTCGCAAATTTCCTTGAAATATCCTCAAAAGAACTCTTACAATATGAATCAGAAGAAAATGAAGTAAGGATAGATGTAATAAATAAATTCGAAGAAATTCTTGGATTGTCCTATTATGAGTTTTTAGATAAATACGGATTATATGATGAACAAATACCTTCACATTTTGATGGGGATGTAAATAAATATGAAGCCTATAAAAGAGCTGTTCATGAAGATATGATAAAAGAAAATAATCAATATCTTGATACAAGTCCTGGGCAATTTATAATTGCAACAAGAGATGCTAAAAATATGAGTAAAGAGGAACTTGCTAAAAAAGCTGGGATTAGCATCAAATTACTTAATCGTATAGAATCTGATAAACAGCCCCCAAAAATGAGTGATCTTAGAAAAATAGCTAAAGTGTTCAATATTGACGTTTGGGAAATTGCAGGGTTCTCTAATGTAATCTGGGATGATTCACCAGATATAAAAAACCAAAGCGATGATTTCGACCCCCAAATTCGAGCTATCGCACGTGGTATGAAGAACTTAAATCCTAGCCAGCGAGATCTATTAAAGAATTTAGTAACAATTTTGCAGCAAATACCGACAAGCGCTAGGTACTACTATGTTCTAGAAAAAGCAACAGATTTTCTCGCTAAAGAACATGTTTACAGGTTTCCATTGGACCCATTTAAGATTATAGAAGATAACAATTGGGATGTGTGTAGCTATTCGCAGTATGCAGAAAAATATCATGTAACTATACATGATATAACAGAAGCTTTTGGTTCAGAAGATGGTTATACGATATTTAATGGTAGAAATTACTCAATAGCTTATAATGATACGAAACCACAGTGTAGAATTCTATTCACATTAATGCATGAAATTGGACATATAATCTTAAATCATTTAGCTGATTTTGATATCGCGCTATTAACAAGAGGAGGAATACCTACTAAAAAATACAGAGTGCTGGAGAAAGAAGCTAATTCATTTTCCAGAAACGCCCTTGCACCAATAGTTATCGCAAACGAATTGGAATTAAACACTCATGATGTTCAAGACATTTTCCATATGTCTTATCAAGCCTCTCTAAATCGATTACGATTCCGAAGATCTGATAATTACTGGATTAGTGATATTTGTCTTCATAAACAGCAAAATCAATTTAGAGAGTTTGTTTACATAAAGAAAAATATAAAAAAATGCCAAATTTGCGGTTTTGTATCTTGTAAAGAGGTACTTAATTTCTGCCCTGTATGTGGAGGAAGTAGTCTGTATAGAGACTACAATGAGGAGGTAAATGAAATGATATACAATGGAATAGGGCTAAATGAAAATAGCAAAGCAGTTATTTGCCCAGTCTGTGGTAATGAAAAAACTAATATCGAAGGTGAATTCTGCCAAATATGTGGTAAGCATATAGTTAATAGATGTACCAACAAATTCGATTGTGGAAAACCACTCGCAGGTGATGAAAGATACTGCAGCATATGCGGAAGTGAATCTACCTTTTTACAGAATGGTATATTAAAACCTTGGGATTACACCGAAGAAAATGAAGCCGCTGCAACAAGCTTAAATGATGATGACCTCCCATTTTAAAATAAAGGAGATGTATATAAATGTCTGGCTCACTAAGAAAGAGAGGTAACAAGTGGTATTTTAGCTTTGAGGCTAGTACTGTAGATGGCAAACGCAAGCGTATTGAACGAGTTGGTGGTAGGACTAAAAAAGAAGCATCCGCAGCTCTTAGAAAAGCACTAACAGAATATGAAAATGCAGGTTTAATCTTTGAATCTAGTGATATATCGGTCTCTGACTATATGGATTACTGGATGGAAAACTATGTGTTAATAAACTGTAGACCTAATAGCATTAAAGAGTACTCAAGAATAGTGAATCAATTTATAAAGCCTACATTTGGTAATTACAAATTAAAGTCCTTAACTCCAGAAGCTTTACAAACATTTATGAATGACCTCTTTAACAGTCGATATAGTAATAACTACCTTAGAGGTATAAGAAATGTTTTAAGCGGATCATTGAAGTATGCTGTATTCCCTTGTAAGTTCATTAATGGTAATCCTATGCAATATGTTAAAACGCCAAAGAAAAAAGACTATGCAGAACAGGAAGAAAAGAAAACACTTGAATTAAGTGAGTATCAAAGAATTTTAGATAAATATCCTTTTGGGCATAAATACCATATTGTTTTGCAACTTGCTTTTTATACAGGTATGAGGGTTAGTGAAGTTTGTGCTCTTACGTGGGATAATATAGACTTCCAAAATAAAAATATAAGTGTTAAAAGAATTTTATATAAAGAACGTTCTGATAATAATTGGTATTTTGGACCAACCAAAACACAAAGCTCTATGAGGGATATTTCAATTGGCAACACATTATTGACTCTTCTAAAAAAGCATAAAAAGTGGCAACTAGAGAACCAATTAAGGTATGGGGAGCACTATAAAAATTACTATTCAGATAAATCTAAAAGAATCTATTTTGCCAGTGATTCAAAAGACGAGTTAATACATTTTGTATGTACTCATGAGAATGGAACATTAGTAAATAATGAAACTATGGGTGACTGTGGCAAGACTATCAAAAAGAAACTTGGTATTAAATTCAAATTCCATTTGCTTAGACATACACATGCAACAATGCTAATTGAAAATGGTGCTAACATGAAAGATGTTCAAAAACGCTTAGGTCACTCTAAATTATCAGTTACTATGGACACTTACGCACACGTAACGCAGAAGATGTCTCAAGAAACAACAGACATATTTGAGAAGGCAACAAGTAGCATTTTGTCGACAAGCTAAAAATTACGTAGGCAAACCGTAGGCAAAATGCTCTTTTTTAGCTTTTATTGATACTAAATACGTTGTAATTACAACGATAATTAGATTTATCCTTGACATCATACACATAGTTAATATTCTGTCATAGGCTTCTATAGCATTATTAGCATGTAATCCAGCTAAAATTGTGTGTCCTGTTCTGCCTGCCTCAACTGCCACCATCGCCACTTCGTCACGCATTTCTGCAGGAACAATTATATCTGGATGATACCTCATAGCTGCCCGCAATAAATCTGAGGCACTTATATTTCGCTCTTCCTGTAAATTGGGTCGGGTTTTGGTGTATATTACTCTATTACTTATTTTACCTTTTGTAGCTTTGTTTATTGTTATCTCTCTAGTATCCTCAATAATGTAAATTCTTTTACTCTCATCTACCGAGGCTAACAGTGAAGTTATGTCGGTAGTTTTACCAGATGAAGTTGCCCCTGCAATGCCTATACTAACACCATGGTTTAAACACATTTGCAAAAACTCAAACTCTTCTTTGGTGCATGTTTCATATTTAAGCAATTCTTCTTTTCTAAAAATACGTGTTTTTTGTTTTCTTAAAGAGAATACTGCACCCTTTTTTTCATCAATAATTGGCGGTATCATAGCCGAAACTCTTATACCAGTTGAAATATAACTCTCCCCAATAGGCTTTTTTTCATCGAGTGTTACTCCCCCAGCTCTCATCATTTTTTTTATAATATCAATGGCATTTTGGGGGCTGGCAAAAGACTCTTTAACTTTATGCCATTTATTTGAGTAAACAATTTCTATGTCATTCCACGCATTGCCATTAATCTCTTCTATGTTTTCATCGAACAAATACTTGTTAATAAAAGCATAGCCTGCTAAATCATCATAAAATTTATTTATTAACAGTTCATATTGCTCGCCCTCTATAAGTACATCATTATTGTGAATGTACTGTCTGATTAAAGCTTTTATGCGATCACTTGCGCTTTCGTCTCCTATTGTTTTAGCTAGCTCAGAGGCGTGTTGAGATGATAAATAGTTTCGCAGACTATTAAGGTGTTTTTCATAAGTCACCTCAGTAATTATTATGTTCTTTTCTTTTGCTAAACTCTTTGAATCTACATTAATTAATGATTGGTCATTAATTACTTCATGAATTGATCTTTTTAACATGGCATTACCTTTCATTAACTACTAAGCAAAAATTCTGCCAAAGAATAAATCTTTTTGAGATACTTGTTTTCATCCCAGCTACTTGCACCTGATATAGTAAGGGGGATACCAGTAACTGCACTTTTTTGAATACTTACACACATAGGTAGCTTTACAAGAATATCTGTTTCAACCAGTTTTTTAAGCCTACTATATTCAATCATCTTTTGATCTTTGTTAATAACAAATGAGGTTTTTGGCAATAAGCCCAAACGCTCAATTAAAACTTTGTGAGACAGTGTAAACGATATGCCCTCTAAAGTAGGCTGAAATATGTTAATGATTTTTGTACAGTAGATTAGTGCTGCCCTCGTTATAGGATTATTAAAATTAGTTGAACAATCAACAACTACTACTTCAAAAATACTGCTGGCAATTTCCAGTAGTTTCTCTGCCTGTTTATCGCTGGTATCTTCCTGCTGTAAACAGTCATCTTGAGCTGCTAAATCCAGTAAAAAAAGGTTCTTGTTTTTGGGATAATTTATAACGTTATCTCGAATATTATCCGGACCATTTAATACATTTTTTAGGGATTTGTCGGTCTCGGACATACCAAAGTTGTGCTGAACTGAGCTGTGAGTTAAAGCACCTGCTATTACCAAGGTAAATTTGCTTTTAGCAATTTCTGAGCTTAACATAGTTGATAGTGTAGTTTTACCTGCTCCGTTAGCACCCCATATAGCAACTATCAATCTTAATTCACCTCCAGCTTAAATGAGTTAGATTTATTTCTATAGATAATATGTACTTGCCCTCTATTCGCTAACTCTACCAGCTTTAATGATTGCTTGATGTCGCAAATAAATATTACTGAACTTGGGATAATATTTTGTGCAGTAATAGCAGAAGTAACTATATCGAGAGCCTTGTTGCTCTGCTCATAAACACTAACACCATCATTATTAATAACATCTGCCACAGTTATGAACTGAAGTTCTGGTGGAGCTATTACTTGTGACTCACGTTTATCATAAGCCACAATGCTAACAACATCGCCGGGTCTTATTTGTGCAGCTAAAGAGGCAGAAAGGTTTGGCATGTTAATGGCAACTGCAGTAGCATTATTATCTGCGCCACTTAAATAGCCTTTTTCTACTTTTTTTGATGTTATTTTTATTGGATTTAGGTAGTCATCAGCAAAAATTGGAACCTTAGCAAATTTACCTATTACTTGCTGTTTATCTGTAATTGCGTTTTTAGGTACTTCTGAATAACGTACTGATTTATTTACTAACATACTCTCTACTATTAGGGTGTTGGTATTTATATTTTTATTTAACATCACTACCTTAACTGATTTATTAATGTAGTTTTGATATTGAGGTGTAACCACAAACGTAAAAAATAAAGCGATTAAAATACATATTGATGCCAAAAAGAGTTTATTTCTTAAAAGCCACATAATATTACCTCCTTAAGTTGAAAAATCTGTTTTTTCTACTGACATTATGAAATACTGAAGGCGGCAATAATAGACTTACTAGTTTTTGCATGGGTTTATGTAAAGCCTCTTGCACTTCAGTTCTACTATATGGCGTTTTACAGGCATACGCCGATTTATAAATACTAGCCTGATCTATTTGAGGTATATATACATGTGGTTTAACATTTATTAGCTTAGCAAAATCCTGTTTTGATAGACCTTTTGACCACTTATTGGCAGCAAATATTATGTTACAGCCACTGCTTTTTAAGCCCAAAAGCTTGTTAATATTATTCTTAGCTTTTATTATTTGAGCAGGTAGTGGGTCAATTACAGCAATTACTAAATCTACAATAGGAATAATAGATTCAAGGTATGCTTTATTTAAATTACTTCCACCGTCCACTATTAAAGCACCAGCCTCTTTACAGCAGTAAAGCAACCTCATCATTTTGGGGTAACTCCAATCTGTTATTGCTTGTAAACGCGAATCAGGTACCAACCAAATAATATTCTCTTTAATAGTCTCTTTGCCTATTTCAGGCTGTTTTTCACTATTAATTATATGAGGATAGCTATAAAACTTATTTATGTTATTCTCTAACAGTCTTAGTCCAAGTGAATCAAATAGATAAGGCTGGTGGGGCATTTCAATAACCGCTGATCTAATTTTATATTTATTTATGGCGCCCGCTAAAGAGGTTGCTAACATAGTTGAACCAGCGCACTTGGTTACATTTACAATAAGGGCTGTAGTTACTGGTATTGTGGTTATTTTTTCAGTTTTATTATTTAAACTAGATACATCCCACCTAGCTACATCAGCATAGCTGGCTTTATTGCCATAAATAATTTTCTGTAAGTTATGGGTTATAAGATTAATATTCTCATCACTATTAGGGCTGAAAATATCGTATATTCCTTTAGTAATTAAACTAGAAATTAGCGCATCGCCTGGGCTAGTGTTTGCAGTTATAAATATTACTCTTAAATGAGGTCTTAGTACCTTTAGAGTTTTAAGAGAGTCATTTAACTCTTTATCTTTGGCAATATCTCTATGTAGTATTAAAACACCAATATTAAGCCTGCTGATTTCTACTAACTTTTCACTAATATCCACAGCTCCATAACTCTCATAAGCTATTGTTTTTATATTACCTATAGCGGTTTTAATTATTTGTTTATATGCTTCATTGGCCATAACTGCAAACAAAGTTAACACCTCTATTAATTATTTAGTTTTATTCACTTTAGAATCAGTAAAAACTGAATTATAGTTTATAAATTGCTCATAGTTATATCTACCGTTTTGATCTGCTGTTTTAATATTTATAAAATCAAAATAACTTGCGAACATAAGTAGAGCTAATATTGTGAAACAAACTACTGTTAAGGTTATTAATACAATAAGTAACTCTATTTTTAAATTGACTCTTTTGTTCATTTTATAACCTAAAATAACAGCTCTAACTCTAAATCTGTAAACTCAAGCTTGGTTAAAACTCGTTTAGAGCCTGCTACAATTAGGGCCTCTCCTCGTGTACCATTACTTAAAATATCTATTTCAGCTTCCTTAAAGTTCATTAACTTAGTTAAAGTGTTTAAATCGTTTTCACCTTGAGCCATAATTAGCTTATAGCTAGGGTTATCTACAACAGCTTGTCCATATTGCACAATATGAGGGTCTAAAAAATCATTGATGTTTTGAGAAATTGTTATTAATGAACCATTATATTTTCTTATTCGTTTAGCAGTATCCCTTAAAAACTGTAATGCTTGAGGGTTATCTTTATCTGCTAATAAATAGGCCTCATCTATTGCCAATATTACTCTATTATCTGTTCTTATAATTTCATTCCATAACCAAGTCAATATATTATATAAAAGAGCTCTACGGTTCACTATGGAACTCTGCTGTAAGGAGAAGGTATCTATAACTACAAAATCGTTATCAGTCACTGCAATATTTGTGTAGCCATTATAGAGTTTAGCGTCTGCTCCAAGTGCTAACTTTCGTAATAAGGTTACAAGTTGCTCATGTTCTTTAGTGGCGTTTTGAGCAACAATATTATAAACATCTATAAGTTTTGGCCACTTATCATTGGCTATTTTTGAGCAATCTGTATTATATGTAATATTAAAATTTTGGTATAGCTGCTCTAAACACTGCTCTAAAAATGCCTCCTGAATACTAGTTAAACCCTTAAAGCAAATACTAAAGAATGTTCTTAAAGTGTTAAAATGACTAGCTAAGCTAAAGTTATTAGCTGTTTCATTTTCTGAAGGTACATTCTTTACTTGCAAGGGGTTAATGATTGCCCCACTACCTATATTGAGGTAACAACCATTTAGCTTTTGACAAAGTTTTTGGTACTCTCGCTCGGGATCAATTACAATTACTTTACAACCCTGAGCATAGTTATTGAGTAGTATTTTTTTAACAGCAGTGGTCTTACCTACTCCAGATTTGCCCAAAACCAGCCAATTAGAATTGGATCTATCGTCAGCCTGATGCCACATATCAATTAAGGATATGCCACCATTATTATCTCTGCCAAGAATCACACCATTACCATCATTAATTCCCGATGAAGTAAACGGCAAAGAGGCAGCAATTGTTTGTGACAACATATTAAAGCCATAGTCTTTTGCAATATCTGACGGTAATAATGCATATGGTGAGGTTGCTTTTAAGGCATCTTCTTGCCTATATACCAATACTCTACCCCTCATGCCTAAAGATGCTAAACAGGTTTGCACATTTTTCACTTGTACTTCAAGCTGATATTCAGTAGTTGCAACTACCCTTATTAATACTGTTGTTTTAAATACCTTTTGTTTCTCATACATAATTTTATTTAAGATAGCTTTATTATTAGTTATTTGCTGTTCAAAATGATATTTGCTTAGCTGGGTTTTACCTTTTTTAGATTCTGTTGTTATATCATTTAAGCTATTTTGCAGTTTTGCAACTAAGTTATCTGCCGAACTTGGCTTAATATGAATACTAATTGAAACATTAGGCAGCTTGGTAATAGAAGCAAGCCAAGCACTTCCTACCTTAGCAGGAAAATCGCTTATCACTAAAACACTGGCAAATTGCTCACCAAATACAATACTTTTTGACTCAAATTTTAAGGCAGTAGGCGAAATAATATTGTTTAGTCCTGAAATATAGTTATCCATATGTTAACCTCCTAATATCGGCGAGAGGTAGTCATCATATTTATTAGGTTGTTTTTCAAAGCTAGAGTGTATGGGGTTATTGAATGTAAACAGTAGTTCAATAATCTGCTGGTCATCACAATATTCAGCTTGAAGACCTAAAGCTGTTAAGCTATTACATAACTCTATAGATGTATTTTTTGCTAGATACTCAATGCTATTAACACTCTCAAACTCTAATAGCATGTAACAATGTTTAGTAAGGGCCGCTCCCCCCAAAGCCATTTCTACTGCCTGTTTCATGTAACTTTTTAACAGTTTTTTTTTATTAATATCTAAAGTTTGTTTAACTAAACTCTCGAGATGACTCATGTAAGAATCCAAGTCAACAGGCTTGTTTAAAGTCAGCCATTGCATATTTAGTAAAAAGCCATTTAAGGTTTTTGTTAAACCCCTTATTATGTTTTTTATTTCCTCTTCACTTAGTAGCTTAAGGTTAATAGGTTTTAAAGAAATTACAGTAGTTATGCAATTGTCTTTTCGATAAATAATTCCATTATTAATATCTGTTATAGGCATCCAATCTTGTACTGAGTTATTTTTTTTATCTTTTTTACGTTTAAAGAATAACTGTTTCATTATTATTTGAGCCTTTCTCTGCTAATAGTTTTCTTTGATAAATATATAGTTGCTGGTTGTTTCTCCAATTTAGATAATATTTTAAAACCCTAAAAATACTTACCGAATTTTTTTTGCAAAGCGCTATAAAATATATAAATACTGTTAACATTGTTATTAATAAGGCAATATTAGTTTTAGCTATATAAAAACAGTAAATAGCAGTTGATGATAAAAATAGCACCATAAACAGCAATAGATTAAGGCTTAAAAATGATTTTTGTTTTCTTTGCTCAGGAATTATATACATTGCTCACACTCCAGCATTTTGGTTTTCACATACAATACAAGCTGTTTATTATCAAAAAAATACTGTTTATTTAAGTTATGTAAAAGATAAGCTACTAACACAGTTGAGAAATTAAATACTATCACAACTACTACTATATTTAACTTGAGAACAATTAAACAATATTGTAGGAAGAATATTACCAACGAACTCGCTACTAAGCTTATAAAATAGTTTAATAGTGTATATACAAATATCCTAAAATAGTTAGTAGAGCTTACCCCCTCTCCCTTTAAGATATTTAGAAAGACAAACGGGCTAATAACAGCTAATATTAGTAAATTTACCAATCTCCGAATAATGTTAATCAAGATATACAGGCTTAAAATCATAGTAATTACTAATAAGATAAATACAATTAGCTCATTACCTATTTCTAAAGCAAATTCTTTATTTAGATTTTGATAATTCAGCTCTAAAAGAAATTTATTGATATCTATAATATTTATATCTGTCTTTAAATAATCTGTAATAGCTGTCCCAACTTTAATTAAAGCTTTATGTTGAGTGACTATTAATATCAATAAACAACTAGCTACTAATTTTTTTAACATAATAGTAAGAGATTGCTTATATTGTTTTTTTATATTATTATATGGTGTATGTATTTTGTAAAAAACAAACTTAGTTATAGATAACAAGCAAAATAATAAAATAAAATACCAAAAAATACTTTGATAATATTTATTATTAAAGATGTAATTGGGTATATTAAACATAAACTCATATAAATCTAATATAATTTTTATAAAATCATTATTAATATGAACAAGCAACTGTGTAAAGTACTCTATAACTGAATAATCTGCTCTTAATAAAGGCTTCATTATTACACTACTCTCTTATATTTACTACAAAAAATTAACAGACAATTATAATTAGCAAATAAATTTTAACATGTACATAATTTACAGACCAAGCATTATCGCTAACTATGCTTATTATTTATGTTTAAAGAAAATATATGGTAAATTAAAATAAATTTATATAATATTATAATACATATATTATTAGTTTTAAACCTATTTTCACAATTTTTTAAGTTTTTTTTAAGTAATATAATTTAACCCAAGTTTAAAAATGGAAAAAGCATTTGCTTTTAACAAATGCTTTTTCCATTCTCTAATCCTTTTTTGAGCTTCGCTCTGCTTATGCGTGAACTTTTTATATCACAAGGCTGCATATAGCAACAATAGCTATCTAAAATAAATATATTTTATGTGGTAACTTAGCTACCATCTTTTGTATTCTTGTTGTTATATTTATTATGCCAAAAAAAAGCTATCGTGTTGTGGGTATTTGCCCAAGAAAGTGTGAAATAAGTGTGAAATTATTACACATATTAATTTTGCTAATATAATCTATGGTTTTTTTAGTCTTTTTTTGATTTTAGCACCTCTTTAAAGAAAAAAAGGTTACCGTTAAATTACGATAACCCTTTGGTTTACTGTTGATTTTTCATTATTTGATCTATAATTCTCTTTTCAAATGCTCTTATTTTACGTTTTTTATTTCGTTTAATAAATACTACCACAGCAATAAGTAACACTAATCCAGCTACTAAACCTATTAGAATCTTTTTCAATAAAGGTGTGCCATCTGGCTTTTTATCCTCTGGCTCTTCCTTATTTCTATAATCATCCCAATAATTTACGCAGGTTGTATCAAAAGATTTTTTCTGTTCATACTGTTTACCAGTGGCATCTTCATAAGTTAAAGTTAGAATACCACTTAGTTTACCCTCCGTCATGGCCATTATTCTAGTGTCGAAACTTTTACCATTGTACTTACCTATACCACCTAAATAATATGATGTTTTAAGAGGTTCAAGATTTTCACCCTCAATTTTAATCAGGATATTATATACATCAACACTAGTATTGTTATATATATATACATCAAACCAAGACTCCTGCTTTAAACCAACTTGCTCCTCAAAATAAAAGTGATCCATCTTTAAATTAGCCTCTTGTGATACTCTAATATAAATCTCTTCTGTAGCTTTATACTGCTTACCACTGCCATCTTCATACTCCATATTAAGTACCATTACATAGGTTTTTGCCTCAGCAAATTTAGCTACATTAAACGCTATCTGACAGTCTGCTGAGGTTCGAGGCTGTAATTCCTCTAAATAAACTACGTTAGTGCCATTAACAGGTGTAAAAATATTTTTAGTTGTTACATTTGGATCATCTGATTCTTTCATTGTCATTGTAATTTTTATATTTTTTACAGCTGTTTTATCATTGGTGTTATAAAATGTTGCATCTAAGTTAAAGTTAGCTCCCGACATTACTATCTTTGGAGTAGTTTTATATTTAGATAAGATTATTTTAGGAATAGTCTCATTACTATCACCCTCATCATCTTTAGCTAATATAGAGGTATAAAACTCAGATTCACTATTATATTCTTTACCAAACTCATCTTTATAAGTAATTTTGTAACTTATAGCCTGAACGCCAGTGTGCATTTCTTTATTGGCAATTATAGTATAATCAAAAGTAGCACTTTCACCAGCTTTAAGCATATTTAACGTTCTTTTATTTATGCCATTATTGATAGTAAAGCTTTCAGCAGTTAGACCTTGTAACAAAAACTCAATATCACTGGCTGTTCTTTCTCCTGTGTTAGTAATTGTTACCCTGTACAAAGCCTCTTTCCCTGCTTTAGGATGTAAGGGTGTTACTATTACTGTTTCGACCTCTATTTCGGGCTCATCTTTGCCCTCTATTACCCTAAAATAAACTGTTCTTGAGTTACTAAAGCTGCTATTTGCAGCATTTTTGAATTCAATATTAAAGGTTATGGGATATACCCCAGGCTTTGCTGTTTCTTTTACTCTAAAGTTAAAACTTACTGTTTCGTTTTTATTACAGCTTAGTTTTTTTACTTCATGAAAGTCTAACAAATCACTAAGCTCTAACAGCTCTGAATCTAGCTGCGGGCTTATCTTAATTTCTTTGGCAAAATATTTGCTTTTATTAGATAGATTTACATCTAGTGTAAATGTCTCACCTACTGAACCAATAGCTAATTCACCATTTTCAATAAAAATTATAGGTTCCGTGGGTCTAGCGTTTACTATTTTTAAATTAACAGATGTTATTAACACTGTAATCAGTAATAGGTTGATAGTTAAAGTTTTTAGCTTTTTCAATTTTACACCTCCATTTAATTTTTCAGTAAAATAATGTAGTTTACTCTGTTTTTATTGCCTCTAAAGCACTTATACGCATTGCTTTAACCGAGGGATATAAACCAGATGCCAGTCCTACAATGGAGGTAAAACCTAATGCTAATAGAATTAGCCAAAATGGGATAACAGAAATAGGAGCTCCTTCTGGTAACTCTCGACCTAATAAACCACTTCCCATAAAGGTATTCATTAATTTAGAAATACCATAACTTGTTCCAATTCCCACAACTCCACCTACCAAACCAATTAAGGCAGATTCCACTAAGAATAAACGACCAATATCGCCAAGTCCTGCTCCTAACACTTTCATAATACCTATTTCTCTGGTTCTTTCATATATAGACATTACCATGGTATTGGCAATCATTAAGGCTGCTACTAACATTGAAATAGCACCAATTCCACCCAAGATCATTCTAATGGTTTTAGTTGACTCTTCCATCTCCTTTAAGTGGGTACTCATACTACGAGTATGTAGCCCTAAAGCTTCTATTTCTTCACAAATCTTGATAGCAGAATCTACATCCTTAGCTCTAATTATAATAGTATCATACTCAATTTCAGATTTAGAATCTCTATCTCTTTGTCTATCATACTCTTTTTTTAGCTTTTTAACCGTTTCAATGTTCATGATAGTTTGTTCTGCAAGTTCACTGTTATTATCTTTAGACAAAATGCCAACAGCCGCTGCCTTATAGATTTTAGGCCTAACAGAATCAGCACTGCTATCTCTACGGCCAGCAAATAAACGTACTTTGTTAGTCATTACATCAATAGGGGGTTCTTCGTCTTCTTGCTCTCCACCTCTACCATAACCATAACCATAACCATAACCACCGTAAGAAATCCTACCCCCAGAGCCTGATCTTTTGGGTTTTTCAAATCTCATAAGGCTTCTTTTAGTAAAGATAATGCCCATTTCATCCTCTTCTGTTAAAAACCTTCCTTGTTCTAACTCAACTCCAAATACGGGTAGGGCATCGGTGTTAAGACCCACCACCCACTCACTAAGTTCATATTTGCCACACATAAATGTAACAGAAGTATTTAAAATAGGAGTGGCAGCCTCAATGCCTTCTATCTCCATAATTTTTTCATACATCTCTTCATCTAGTTTAATATCTCCTTGTTCGCCACCGTAGTTAGCACGGACACGGATGTTATTTAAATCTCCATAACCTTCAACTTGTTTACGGGTTGCGACCTGTATGCCTATACTTAAAGAAATCATTATTACAATGGCTGATGCTCCAATGACAACACCTAACACAGTTAATAGGGTACGCAATTTACGTCTCCATAAATTGCGTATTCCCATTAGTAATATATCTAGTTTATTCATTGAGGGTTAGTTCCTTAATTAGGGCATCTTCTAAAGCGTTATTTTTCTTTTTTCTGCGATAGAAAAACCAAATTACTAACACCAACAAAGCAGCTATTCCAACCCATGTAAGGGGTCTCTTAAACAAAGGCTTTTGCTCCTTGGGTTCTGTTAAATCTGGATTACCTGGCATAGTTGGTTTACCAGGATCTATTGTCATACCAGTGCCACTATTAATATCTCCACCGGGTTCATTAGGGTTTTCAGGAGGTGCTGCTTGTGCTTCTGCTATGAGTTTAAACTCCTGACGTACTTCCATTGCTTCACCAGTAGAATCTTCGAATTGATATAAAATTGTACCACTCACTTCGCCTTCACCAGTAGGCGTAATACCAGTATCAAAGTATTCACTACGACCCGAGTCGAAGTTACCAACATACTTACTTGGGGTATCTACATCTGCATTTTCACTTTCAACTTTAACTAGTAGATTATAAATAGTTGTTCTACCCATATTATAAAACTCTATCTCAAGAGGTAAAAACTCGCCAACCATAATTTTTTCAGGTATTTTGGGAGTATTGGCTTCTAAGCGAGGCTTTTGAATAACCCTAATACCAATTTCCTCAGTTGAAGTGTATTCTTTACCAGCTTTATCTTCGTATTCAAAATTAACAATTACATTATATGTTTTAGGTTGGGCATCATTAACTGCATGAAATAACATTTTACGTTTGGCAGTTGCTTGAGGATTTAACTCATCTATAAATAAAGTATTACTGCTATTAACAGGTGCAAAAATATTACCAGAAGTATTAGACTTTTCGTTTACACCCAAAGAAATTTTAATGTTCCTAACAGTTTTTAACTTACTTGTATTGAAAAAAGCCAATGATAATTCAAACTCAGTACCGGCATTAACAACCTGAGGCTCCGTACCGTATTCTGTGACAATTATTTTAGGCACAGTTTTGCTATCATCATCTTCACTCACATCATCTTTTGCCAAAACAGCAATATATAAGTCTGCTTCTCGTGAGTACTCACGATTAAACTTATCTTTAAATTTAACGGTATAAGATAATTTATGACCACCTGTACTCATTGAATCATCGGCTTTTAGCCTATATGTAAAACTAGTACTTTCTCCACCAGCAATAGATTCTGCTGTTCTGCTACTAGAGTCATTATAAATAGAAAAACCACTTGCAGAGAGTCCATTTAAAATTAGCTCTATCTCTTTAGCCTCTTGAACACCACTATTTTTAACAGTTAAAGTTATGTCAGCAAACTGGCCAGCTTTTACTTTTTGAGGCTCAACCTTCATTGTATCGACGTCTACCTCGGGTAAACCTGGCGTATCAACAACCTTTAAGTAAATTGTTCTTACTCTATCACCACTTTGTCCGTAATAGACTTTATACATGTTTCTATAGGCAAGTTTAAACTGTAAGGCATAAACACCTGGCTTAGTTTTTTCACTAACCCTAAATTTAAAGTCAACTGTTTCGCTTTTATTAGCCACTATGCTAATTAAATCTTTGGTAGTCATCATTTCACATGACTCAAAAGTAGCTCCATCTAATACAGGGGTTATTTTAACCTCTTTAGCTGTATAAATACTATCATTTTTAATTAATAGGCTTAAATTAAACTCTTCACCTATAGTTATTTCAGGTAAATCTTTGTTGCCAATATACAAATTTGGTTCTTTTGATTGAGCATTTACAAAAACAGTATCCGCACTAGCCACTTTAACAAAAAGTGGTGAGACAATTATAGTCAACATTAAAACTAAAATCTTTAAACACCTTAATTTATTGTTCATTATTAACCTCCGACTTATGTGTTATATCAAGTATTTCTCCATCACGCATAGTTACAACGGTGTCCGCATAATCAGCTGTTTCTTTATCATGCGTTACAATAATTAAGGTCTGACCTAGTTTACGGGCCATTCCTGTAATTAGCTCCATTACCTCTATTGATGTTTTTGTATCTAAGTTACCAGTTGGTTCATCAGCAAAAACAATTTTGGGATGACTTACAAATGCTCTAGCAATACTTGTTCTTTGCTGCTGTCCGCCACTCATTTGAGTTGGTAAATGTTTTGCTCTTTCACCTAATCCTACTTTATGTAACATAACTTTTGCTGCTCTTCTTCTCATTCTGGTAGAGTAACCTCTAAATGTTAAAGGCATTGCCACATTCTCCCATGCTGTTAACTGGTTTAATAAATTGTAGGACTGAAAAACAAATCCAATGTTTTCTCTTCTAAACTTAGCTAGTTTACTCTCTCCCATTTTAACAATATTATCTTTATTAAAATAAACAATGTTTCCCCTTGTAGGTTTTTCTAACCCTGCAAGCATGTTTAGTAGAGTAGATTTACCTGAGCCAGATGTACCCACAATGCAGTAGATTCTGTTTTCATGAAACTCAAGGTTTATTCTTTGTAGAGCTATAACTGTTTCTTTACCCATTAAGAATATTTTGCTTACATCGTTTACTGCAATTATTGGTTTACTCATAACACACCTCCTTAAATGAATAGTACTATTTATGCAACTTACAAAAAATGTAAGTGTAGGATGAACCTAATAATTTAAAATTTAGTTTTTCAAACATCCAACTAACGATAATAATTAAATTACTACCTAACTTTGATTATAAATATGAGCAAATTATATTTACCCTCAAGGTAGACTCAAGCAGTTCAAAGTTTGTTCCCAATTCTAAATATTTTTTTGCCAGAATTTTGAAATATTAATATTCTAGTAGCGAAAATGTGTTTAAAAAAAATAAACACCATTTAAATTATATAGGTGTACTACGTCTATTAGTACAGATAAGGTAATATTAAAACCATAACTCTTATTTGTCAATAAGAATTATGGTTTTTAATTAACTATATATGGTATTATGATACAATTATATTCTTGAGTAAAGCAAAATATCAATAGTAGTAGAAATTCTTCATAATTTATTAAGAAAAACGTTAGATAGTTAGTTATTTATATTGGTTGATGGCATCAATAATGTTTAAATTACTGTTACTTACTGGGGCCTGATTCATCTTATTAATATAATCATTTTTATGTTCATTAAGGTCATAAATGTTCATTAACAAAGTATTAGGATTCATATCTTCTTCTTGAAGCACTAAGCTGAAACCCTGATCTTTAAAAGACTGCGCATTTTCAATTTGATCTCCACGGCTTACTTTTTTAGATAAAGGTATTAATAAGTTGGGCAGTTTTAATTGTAATACTTCAAACAAGGTATTGGCACCCGCTCTTGCCACAAGCATATCTGCTATAGCAAAAACATGGGGCATTGCTTCGTTAATATATTCAAATTGAGCATAACCTTTGGTGTTTTCTAGAGAATTATCTAAGTGTCCTTTACCACATAAATGAATAAGCTGAAACTGAGTAAGGAGTTCCGGTAAAATCTCACGAACACAGTCATTTATGGCCTTAGATCCACTACTGCCTCCCATTACCATAATAATTGGTTTATCTTTAGTAAAGCCACATAGTTTTAATCCCGAATCTTGATCTCCATTAAGAATTTCTTGCCTTATGGGAGTACCTGTATAAACAGCATTGTATTTCTTTAAATATTGAGCAGTCTCCGGAAAGGTAGTAAAAATTTTATCGGCATATCTTAAGGCAATTTTGTTAGCTAAGCCTGGTGTTAAATCGGATTCATGTAAAATAATAGGTATTTTTAATTGTTTAGCAGCTATAACAACTGGTACAGGAACAAATCCTCCTTTAGAGAATATCAGCTTTGGCCTTATTCTCTTTAAGATTTTACGAGCTTGTAAAATGCCTCTAGTTACTCTAAAAGGATCAGTAAAATTTTTAAAATCAAAATAGCGCCTTAATTTACCTGTTGAAATTGGATAATAAGGTATATTTAAATCCGTAATTAACTTTCTTTCTATGCCATTGTAACTACCTATGTAGCGGATATCCCAGCCCTTTTTTTGCAGGTCCGAAAACAACGCTATAGCAGGGTTTACATGGCCCGCTGTTCCACCACCTGTAAATACAATTGTTGCCATTGTACTACTCCTTTTTACTGCTCAATTTTTTTACTATTGTTAGTATTTCACTAAAGCTGGTTATTGTAAAGTCTTGACTAGTTATTTCCGAACTTTGACTAAAACCATAGTTACAGAAGATAGTTGGGATATTATTTATATTTCCTGCTTCTATATCGTGAAATCTGTCGCCAACCATAACAGCATCTTTATCTTCCTTTATTATCCGTTTTAGTATTTGGGCTTTAGTTTCATTAGCATACATACTTGCACAATGTAAACCTGTAAACAATGGTCTTAGGTTAAAAGCATCTATAACTGTATGTAAATAAGCCTCATTACAATTACTTAGGGTATATAGTTTGTGACCAGCTGCCTGAAGCTTTGTAAGGCTTTCTTTTACCCCAGGAAACAACTTACCATCACCATTATTAATCATCTGTGCCTCAATTTCACCCATATATACTGAAATTTTATCTTTATCATCATTACTTAATTCTGGCAGAAGCATCTCCCATATTTCAGATATAGGATAGCCTAAAGTATTTAACAAAATACTATCACTAGGAATATCTTTATTATAATGTTTTAAGACCTTTTTAAATGCCGGTAATGCAACTGTACGGGAATTAAAAAGTGTTCCATCTATGTCAAAAACTATTTTCATTGTTTTCTCCTTAATTGTTATATGTTTATTCTATCTTTTTAGGGTAAGCAGGGCAAGCATATTGTTTATTATGTTATAATTTACAGGATAAACTTCATGGAGAGATTAATATGAAAAAGTTAAAATTATATTATACATCGGATGTACATGGCTATGTATTTCCAACTGATTATAGAGATAAACAGTTCAAAAATATGGGATTCTTACAGTTAACAGGTGATTATAAAAAAGACGAAAACACCATAATAATAGATGGTGGTGACACAGTTCAAGGTAGCCCATTTACCACTTTTATTAGCAAACAAAATCTTACAACTCATCCCTATTGTAGCGTGATTAATAATTTCGGTTACGACTATGTAGTTTTGGGTAACCATGATTTTAATTATGGTTATGATTATTTAATGAGCTATTTACAAAACCTTAAGGCAAAAGTGTTAACTGCTAATGTCATTGACAAAAAAGATAATGCTTTAATTTTTCCTTATGATATAAAAACCCTAGATAATGGTCTTAGAGTAGGTATTATCGGTCTTACCACAGATTACATAAATGTATGGGAAAAGCCCGAGAACTTAATTAATTTTGAGATTTTAGATAGCTATGCTACTCTGCAAAAATACTTTAAAAAGGTAAAAGATAATTGTGATATTTTAGTAGCTGTTTATCATGGAGGATTTGAAAATGATTTAGACAACAAACAAAAGTTATCTGATACAAGTGAAAATATTGCCTATAAAATATGTGAGGATTTTGATATTGATATTTTATTAACAGGCCATCAACATATGGCAATTATTGATAGATATGTGTGTAATACTTATATTGCTCAAACCCCTGCTAATGGCACTAAATATGCTGAAATAGACGTCGAATTTAAACATAATAGCATTACTAAAATCGATGGGCAACTTAAAACTGCTACAATAAAACAGGATTATAACGTTAGTAATGAACTAGTTAATTTAGATAAACAAGTACAACAATGGCTAGACAAACCTGTTGGTTATTTAGATACAGCCTTAAAACCGGACAGTCATTTAAGCATGGCTCTTAATGGCACTCTTTTAGCAAACTTCTTTAATCAAGTGCAACTTAAAAACTGCAATGCAGATATTGCGTGTACATCTTTTGCTAACTCTATAAAAGGTTTTAGTAAAGAGGTTACTGTTAGAGATATTGTATCAACATATATTTATCCCAATACCCTTATTGTTAAAGAGGTTTCTGGAAAAATACTAAAGCTTGCTTTAGAGAGGTGTGCTAGTTACTTTGAAAATAATAACGGCGAAATATCTGTCTCTAGTAGATTTTTAAAACCTAAAATAGAGCACTATAATTACGACCATTACGCTAATCTTAACTATGTTTTTGATTTAACTAAAGATGTAGGCAATAGAGTTGTTAGCATAAAATTTAAAAATAAAGAAGTTAAAGAGAATGATGTACTTAAACTAGTAATGAATAACTACCGTTCATCTGGCACAGGGGGATATGACTTTTTTAAGGATTTAAAGGTAGTTGAAGATATTCAAATAGATATGACTGAATTGATTATTAACGAGTTTTTAGAAAATAAAATAGTTATAGTAGATAAAACAAAGTATCTTAAAGTTATAAAATAATTATTGCAAAATATTAAAAGGTTCGCTTTTTGGCGAACCTTTATTTTATCCTCTGGCGAGTTTGTTTCTAATTTTTGATGAGAAATACTCAACAATTAAAACAAAGACTATTAATCCAATTAATAGTGACCCTGCCTTTCTCCATTTATAGCCACTCATTGCAAATAACAATGGAGCTCCTATACCTCCTGCACCAACTAATCCTAATACAGAAGCATTTTTTAAGTTTATTTCTACCCTATATATTGATGTTGAAATAAAATCAGTAGAAAGCTGGCAATATATACCGTATCTTATTTTTTCAAAAGTATTGCATCCTGCTGCATCAAGTGATTCTAATATTCCTCTATCCAAATCTTCTATTGCTTCAATATATAATTTAGCAATCATACCAATAGAGGTTATTGACATTGTCAAAACTCCAGCAAATGGACCAGGGCCAGTCATACGAATAAAAATTAATGCATATACAAACGATGGAAATGTTCTAATTGCTGCAATTGACAAAGCTCCTATTCTACTAATAACCTTTGGAACTATATTGCTTGATGATAAAAATGCCAACGGAATTGCCAAAATTGAACCAATTATTGTTCCTAAAAAAGCTATACACAGTGTCTGAAGTAATAGGTATGGTACTCCTTGGGATGTTAGTGTGAATAAAAACTTTAAATCAGGATTTAAAAATCCTCTTATTATATTTTTAGCTACTATTACTCCATTTTGAGAAATACCCTTATACTCTATAGCAGTATATGACCAATATAAAAGTACTAAAACTGAAAAGACTACTACAATCTTTTTGAAGGTTAACTTTGGCTCTCTCTCGAGAGCTTCTTTAATGTTATATTTCATATTATGCCAACCTCTTTCTAAAAAATCTGCTTAGTCCTTCAATAATTAAAACTGTAATAAAAAGCATAAAAATAACCATACCAGCACTACTATACTCTCTCCAACTTAGTTTTTCATCAAGTAATATACCTATTCCTCCTGCACCTACATACCCCAGTATTGCAGCATGGCGTACATTAATTTCCAAGCTATATAGAGCTATAGATAAATATGTTGGTAAAATTTGTGGCATAATTGCACCTACAAAAGCCTGAACTTTACTAGCTCCTAAAGATTCCATTGCCTCAAATGGCCCCATATCTACTGTCTCTATTTTCTCATACAACATTTTTGCAACAATAGCAAAAGTAAAAATGCCTATTGCCAATGATCCAGCAAAAGTCCCCAAGTCAAAAATATATGTGGCAACTAATGCAATAATAAGTGTTGGAACAGTTCTTATAATACTAAGAAAGAACCTAATTAAACTTAATAGAAATTTATTGCCATTAATATTTGTAGAAGATAAAACAGCAAATGGAATAGCAAAAAAAGATCCAAACATAGACCCTAGTAGTGACATTTTTACAGTATCTAATAGAGGATCCAATACTGTGTTTGTATAACTCCAATCGGGTGGAAACATTTTCTTGATAATAATAAAAAACTGATTAAATTTAGTAAAAACTACCTTAATATCAAACCCTGTAATAACAACAGATACATAAGTAAAAGCAAATAATGCTATTAGAATATAAGGGGCGATAGGTCTAGGTGGAGTTACCTGTTTTTTATTAGATAAAGTAATCTTATCTGGAACAAATATTCTTTTGATAAAACTCATTATCTCATACCCCCATTACGTCATTCTCAGACAATTGCCCACCATAAATCTGCTCAAGCACTTCATCATTTACACCTGAGGCTACACCATCATAAACAATTTCTCCTGCTCTTATACCAATAACCCTATCAGCATACTGTAGGGCTAAATCAACATGATGAATGTTTATTATTATAGTTATATTCATCTCACGGTTAATTTTTTTAAAGTCTCCCATAACCTGCTTTGCTGTAACTGGGTCTAAGGCCGCCACTGGCTCATCTGCTAAAATAATCTCAGGATTTTGGGCTAAGGTTCGTGCAACAGCAACCCGCTGCATTTGTCCCCCAGATAGTTGGTCTGCCCTTATATAGGCTTTCTCTAAAATGCCAACTTTATCTAAGGCGTTTAGAGCTACTATTTTGTCTTGTTTAGAATATAAACCTAAAATAGACTTCCAAAGTGGCATATCTGGCACACGAGAGGCTAGTACATTTTTTATTACTGTAGTTCTGGAAACTAAATTGAAAGACTGAAATACCATGCCAATTTTTCTGCGGAATCTGCGAAGCTCTCTGCCTTTTAAATCATTTACTTCAAAATCATTAACATTAAGAGATCCATCTGTTATATCATGCATTCTATTTATGGTTCTTATTAGAGTAGATTTTCCTGCCCCTGAAAGACCAATTATGGCAATAAACTCCCCCTGCTCTATTTCTAAAGTTACGTCTTTTAAGGCATGTAATCCACCCGGATAAATTTTATTGACCTTATCAAACTTTATCAATTTAACTTCCTCCTAATACCCAATTATCTATTAATATAACTTACACCTATATAAAATACTCATGGTATAAAACACAAATGTCAGAGTATTGAAACAGAACTATTTCAATACTCTAACATTCATGCCGTATGGCATGAGTGTTTAAAATTACTTTATAGATTTTACAAACTCTTGAGCTTGACGATGACTATCATAATCCTCTGATTTTGCTACTTTGTAACCAGAATGACTATAAATTTTAAGAACCTTTGCACCTTCTTCATCTTTAACTATATTTTGAAAAGCTTCTTGTAAAGCAGTTATTAACTCAGGAGTAACTTCTTCATTGGTTTTAGATACAGATACCGTATCATTATATACCTTTTCAGTTACAGCTATAATGCCAGTTTCTTCCCAGATAGATTTCTCACGTCCAAAATCGGATGTCCATTCTTTTATATAATCACGACGTGCATCAGCGTATGCTGTAACAACATCAACTTGACCTGAAGCTAATCTACCCAATTTATCTCCATAAGATTTAATTTGAACTTTATTTGGTATATCAGATACCTTTAAATCGTAATTATTATATAAATAAGCTGCTGGATAAATATACCCTGATGAAGATGATGAATTACTAAGAGCCCAAGATAACTCTTTTAACTCTTCAGCTGTGATAGCTTCACCATCATTAACTTTTTTTAATAAGGCCTGTCCTTTTTCTGAAGGACCTACAATAAATAAACTTCTATAATATGTTACCTGTTCATCTATACCTTCAGTAGGTTTTCCATCATTCCAGTCTTTAGCATTCTCAGAATCTTTATTTAAACCAGCACGAGTAGCTGTTAAAATAACATCTACATCTTCATCATATAGTACATATGTACCTCCAGGTATAAAGCCAACATGTGCTGATCCTGCGCTTAAAGCATCTCCAACTGCCTCGTAGCTTGATCCTACCTGTATATCTACTTCACCTACATTAATATCATGTTTAGCTAATTCATCTTTTAATAATTTTTTTAATGGACCAGTTGCATTAGTAATTGATTCTGGATTCCTAGATGGTACAAATAATACCACTAACTTTTCAATATCAAATTCTTCTGCCTTTGGTGTGCAACCTACAAGTAATGATGATACTAATACTAAAATAATAGCAATGGTAAATAGTTTTTTCATCAACGGTTCCTCCTAAATTTTTGCTTTAATAAGTTAATATAAAAAGCCACTCAAATTATAACATCATTAATTAGGTGTATCAATAAATGTTAGTTTGATATATCTCTATTTTAATAGTAATTGTACTTTTTTTATATAATTTCTTAAAAAATATATAACAAAAGCAAAAATCACGTTAAACTTAACGTGATTTGTAATGTTATATAGTATAATTTATATTATAATTGCCATTGATAAATACAGGTATAACGCTCTCCTACTTTATATAACTGATGGTTAGGTGGCAGTTTTGCTACCCTAATTAGCACTGCTCCTATTTTATCACAGATTTTTCGCGAGGCAATATTGTTGGGATTATTGGTTATTAATAGTTTATTAAAACCTAGCTGTTTTGCTATTTTTTTAATCAATTTACAAGCCTCTGCAGAATAGCTTTTACCTCTAAAGGCTTGATAAATTTGATAGCCAATATGTCCACTATAATATACTTTATGATTAAACCCTACCTTAAAATTAAGTTTACCTATACTATCTCTGCCGTTCAATATTCTTATATCATATAGGTAATTAGTGACATAGTCTTTTTCAGGCACTGCATGTAACATTCGTTTACATACTAGCTCTATATTATTGCCTTTAATATTTTTCATGTTATCATAGTAAATATTAGCAGGGGCTTTAAATAAATCTTGTTTTAATAATGAATAAATACAGCAGTCTCGTAACTGTCCATTTATGATAATATTTTTTCTTAGAATACCCTCGTGTACCATTTCAGCTTTATTAAGTACACAACCAGAAGCAATATTTTCAATATCATGTTTTGCCTGAATTCTATTAACATTAACATCAATAAACATAAAATGGCTTACGGCTTTGAGTGCCTCAGTTGCATAACCTTTATTCCAATATTTTTTGCCTATACAATAAGCAATTTCTACGCAACGAGTAGATTCCCAAATATCTGTAATTAAAATTGTGCCTATTAACTCTTTACTTTTTTTTAAGGATATTACCCAATTATAACAATTCAGTTTTTGATAACATTCCAGCCAATTGCTGATTATGTTTTTGGTATGATTAATTGAGAAATGAGGATTCCATGATAGGTATTTACAAACATCTTCATCTTTAGACCAATTATGAAATACTAATTCTGTATCTGAAATGGTAAATTTTCTTAATATAAGTCGGTCAGTTTCAATTTCCTGTGTTCCTATATGAGTAAGATTCATTTAATCCCTCCCATAGTAAAAAGCAGTAATTACTAAATAGAAAATCGTTTCTCTCACCTTAATATACCAAAAAAATATAAAATATGTCAAAGAGTTCGTTTTTAATGGGCATATCGTTACAAACTAATTTTCTCATCTTATACTTAAGGTTTAAACATGTATTACAAACTATAAATTATATTTGCCATTGATAAATACACTTAAAGCTTTCACCTTGTTTTCTCAACTCATTGTAAACAGGTAATTCAACTACTCTAATAAAATCTGCTCCAATTTTTTCACATACTTTTCTCGAAGCTATGTTTTCCGGATTATTTGTTATTAATAGATTTTTATAGCCATGCTGTTTAGCTAATTCTTTGATTAATAAACAAGCTCGAGTGGCATAACCTTTATTTTGATATTTATCATCAACAAGATACCCAATATGACCACAATAATAAATTCCCTCATTAAATCCTAACCGTAAATGAATAACTCCAACTATGCTGTTTTGCTGAATTACTTTAATGCTAAAAACATAATAAGGAAGATGTTTTTTTGCAGTATTTGCTGGCACATGGTTAGAACAGCGTAGTTCTATTACTGAATCGCTATAAATAGGGGTTTTAATAAACTCTTGTTTAATGTTTTTATTAAACAAATCTTGTTGTAGTATGGAATATATTATTTTATCACTATTATCTTCGGCATATTTTCGAAATAATCCCTCATATTGCATTCCTGCTTTTGACATTACTTTGCCAGAGTTTTTATATAGGGGGTAAAACATGGCCTCAACTCTGTTAAAATTAATATCAAATAGAGCATAGTGTATTACAGCTTTTAAGGCCTCTGTGGTATAACCTTTTCCCCAATAATCCTTACCAATACAATAACCTATTTCACAGCGTTTGGGTGTGTTTTGAATATTCATAATAGAGATTGTTCCTATAGCTTTTTTATAATCTTTAGGAACTATGGCCCATTGGTAAAAGTCGTGTTTTTCATAACACTGAATCCAATCTGTTATAACAGAGGCTGTTACCTCAATAGAGCTATGTACTGGACATGATAAAAATTTAACAACTTCTTTTTCTGTTACCCAATTATTAAATGCGTCTTTTATATCCTGTTTTTTAAACCTACGTATAAATAAATTACCTGTTTCTATAGTTTGAGTACCTATATGGTTAAGCATAGTAACCCTCACCCTCTTTGTTGAACTAATGTTTTATGTAAATTTTCATGATTCTACAAGATATATTTGAGATTGTCAATTTTATTAACAGCTAATTAAACCATAAGGCATCTTCTTTTTACCTAACATAAAAATGACGATTTCCGGGGAAATATTGAATCTTGTGTCGCTAAATCAATTATGTACCTAGAACAGAATAAATCTCAAAATAATAAACGGTAAGTTATAATATATATTTTCATAACTTACCGCTAAAATATTTATTTTATTATTTTTAGTTCCTTAATCTTTCCACATTCTTGATAACCAGCTTTTTTGTAAACCCAATTAGAGATAGGGTTACTTAAGTCGGTAAAAAGAATAGGAGTGAATCCATTGTTCAATATTTTTTGGCTTAGTTCAGCCGTTAAAGCTGTAGCAAAACCTCTGCTCCTTTGCATGGGAGGAGTATAAACATTATTTATTCTACAATGTCTTGGGGATTGATGGGCTAAATTCGCCATACTTACAACCCTTTCATTGCATTGCCAAACATAGAGTTTTTTGGATTCAATTAACCTGGTAGCTGAATTTAATTGGCTATCTCTGGTAACAGTTTTACCGAAACCATCTAAAACAAAACCAACACAAAAATCTACTATAGTTTCTAAATCATCTTTTTTAGCTAAACGCATCTCACCATTAACTTTTTTCAACTCATTAACCTTGGGGCAATAATAAGACATTAAATCCATTTTAGTTTCGTAATTAAAACCACTGCCTTTTTTAAAAAGCTCTGCTAAATAAATAGCATTACTAGGTTCTGCTGTAATAACAGGTATTTCACAATCACTAGTATGTAAGTATAATTGCTTTAGCAATTTTTGTTTTTCTGCTTTAGGTAAACTAGTGTTTAGCCAAACGACCATAGGATGACTTTTGTTCTGTAAAGCTATTAATTTATCTTTTACATATAAAGCTACTGCTAGTTCTCCTTCTAAAATTCTGTGCAGTAAGTTAAATTTAACCTCGTCTTTTAAAAATGGTTGTTGATTTAAATAATTTAGCTCTTTTGTATAAGTGGTTAACATAATTAGCCTCCTCTATAAGACTGTAATTTTTTATAATCTCAATGTCACTAATGTCACTAATGTCGCTAATATCACTAATCATGTCACCACCACCTTTTCCGTATTTTATTGATTATAACACAAATAATACTAAATTTGTTTATAGTAACAAAATAGTTTTATGTATAATAATATATTAAATGTAGGCAATTATTAATTTATTATTTACTTAGTGTTTTTTTACTACCATTTTTAAATACTTCTCGTAACATTCTGTTGAGTAAATCCATTTATTAAAAAACTCTTTTAAAGCTGGCTTTTTACATAGTTTTATAAAGAGGATGATAATATAAATTAATAAAATTTCATTTTAAACCACAATTATAACTATCCTAAAGACTCTTCGTGCCCTTTGTACTATTATTAAAAACTACTATTATTTGATTTATTAAATTTATCAACGTACTATAATCCATTTAAATCTTTCTTATCTAAGACTTAACTTAATATAAACATGCCTTTTTTACTAAAAGCATGTTTATAATTAGTTTACTTAGATCTTTACTTTGTAAAATTAGTATACGTCTCCTTTTAAAGTCTTACTCTTTTGTAACAGGTATCCACAATTCTAAATAAGCAGAATCTGCATTACCACCATATATCTCAAATTCAGGGCCATCTACCTTTATATAAGTTGAGGTAGGCAACCATTCACTGTAAAAGCGCTTATTTAACGAAGAAAAAGCCTCACTTACTTTACTCCATGGTGTCTCCTCCGACCTAAAAATTGCCCAAGTTTGAGCTGGTATTGTCACTTTTTCAAACCCATTTGAATCACTGTTTACACTAACAAAACTGCATATCATATAAGGGTATACGTTTTCGGATACTTTTCGATAATTCATTACAGCATGCACCTTACATAAATCCTGATTTACAAAGCCAGGTAAACTTACAGTACTATTAAATAGCCTCTCATATTCACCATTTTTATGGCTTTGCTGCCATAGCTCTGCTGCCTCTCTTAAATATTCACCTTTACCAGTTGTTGAAACCAGCCCCTCTATACCATAAACCTCAAATGCATCTTTGTGTTCTATTCTGTAATCCATACCTTTTTCTCCTTTTATAGAAATTTGAAAGGATAAACGTGGATAGGCTTTAAGGTTTGCCCCGTCTTTACGTGCTTTACTAGGTGTTACCTTATGTAAAGACTGAAAGGCTCTAGAGAATGATACAGGAGATTCATAGCCATATTTTAAGGCTATATCTATTATTTTAACCTTAGTATTAACAATATCAAATGCTGCTAAGGTTAACCTACGACGCCTTATATAATCAGCTAGTGACACATCGGTTATAAATGAAAACATTCTCTGGAAGTTATAGGACGAGCTACATGCCTTTTGAGCTACAACCTTAAAATCAATATCACTTGTTAAATTGTGTTCAATATACTCTAAGGCATCATTCATTTTATTAATGAAATCCATAAACACCTCTCCTTTCACTTAAATTCTATAAAAGATACGGATATATATCTCAACTAATCTTGTCCAAAACTGTGTGTTTTTATAATTATATCTTACTACAAGTAATAAAAAAACTGGGTTAAAATAATGACCCAGTTTTTTTATTAAAGAGATTGTTATTATTAAAAATCATCGTTTTCAGAGTTTTTTTGCAATTGACGTTTCCAAGCATACATACCTAAAGAGAGGGCAATTACGCCGTATGCAACAAATGCCCTAAAAAACTCTCCTAATTGAGCGTCTCCCATTAGGTTTCTGCCAGCTAATGGAGATAACATAAACAGGGTATGAAATAAAATTGCACCTAAAATACCCTGCCCTACAGTGGCTTTAGTTACAGAGGCACCCCCAATTAGTATTGCCGCGATAGCAAATATCCCTACCTGCCCATGGCTACCGTAGGTATTAAGATTACCTAGGTTTTGCAAAAAAATTATTTGGCCCCAAGAAGCTAAAACAATTGATATAACAATGGCTATTATTCTTGTTTTATTCACATTAATACCAGCAGCAGCAGCTACATGCTGATTCATACCAATTGCCCTAAAATCCTGCCCTAATTTGGTTTTAACTATTATGATATTAAATAGACATAGTATAGCGATAGCAATAAATGTTACAATAGGAACAAACACGGTATTAAGACTAGAGTTACTATTCATTAAAGTATAGCCCCAGACAGCTATTATTATTGCCAATAAGGAATATATAAGAGCCTTAGTAGTAGATATGATTTTACCATGTTTACTATAGTATTTTTGATACACATAAATTAAGCCAATTAGCACACACACAGCAATTCCACCCCAAAAAGCGGTTACGGGAAAAGGTACTTTCCAAACACCATCAAGGGAGTACTTTAGACCACCCGTTAAATCTACCGTATTTTTTATACCATAACCCCTACTTAAAATAAGCTTAGCATTGCTTAATGGTATTACAGAG
Organism: Clostridium sp. 'deep sea'; assembly: GCF_014931565.1. Classification (NCBI taxonomy): domain Bacteria; kingdom Bacillati; phylum Bacillota; class Clostridia; order Eubacteriales; family Clostridiaceae; genus Clostridium; species Clostridium sp. 'deep sea'. The sequence goes on along the minus strand of NZ_CP063353.1, from coordinate 2,795,044 downwards.
CCAACTAATATTAATAATGCAAACTGATACACTCCATTGGCAAAAAAACCTAAAATAAGGCTTGTTATCATCTCTTGCCCCTTGGTTCTATTTAATAATTTTCCTATTAAGTAACCAAATAAAAGGGCAAAAGGCAAAGCACATAACAGGCATAACAAAAATCCTGGAAAACCAGGTACTCCAAAATGGGTTACCATTATTACAGCTATTTGACCTGCCATTGCTCCCAGCACAATAGCAAAATTTAAACCCATTCCAGCCAAAACAGGTATTATTAATGCTAATATTAAAAATAAATTTCGGGATAATCTACTTAAAATATCCCGTACATAAAAAGTAACACTCATGCCAGATAGTTTAAAACTAAGCAAACAAATTATTACAAATATAATTGTAACTATTCTATTAAGTAAAAAGGCTTTTAAAGATGTACCAATTTGCTTTTTACTTAATTTATGTTTAATTTCAATCATGACTTAACACTTCCTTTTCGGGCCTGCGTTAAGGCATATAATATTACTCCGTTACTTACAATAATTCTAGTTATTTCAGCTAAATTTCCTTGTGCTATTATTTTGTTAGCCACCGGTAAAGAAACAACTAATAAACCTTGAAACAAAAATGTTCCCAAAATCACATGAGATATTTTTGCTGTTTTAACCGTAGCTCCCCCTATTAAAATAGCTGCAACTGCATGAAAGCCCATATACATGGGAGCCTTGTATAACTGTAAATAAGTAAATGATTGAGCGTAAACTATAATACCAATGGCACCCAAGATAGTAGATATCATAGTGCCTATCAGTCTATTTTTATTAACATTAATACCTGAGGCAGCTGCAAAACGGGGATTTATGCCACTCGCTTTCATAGACATACCAGCTTTACTTCTCAAAAACAACCACATTAAGCCACACAAAATTAAAAAGAATAGTAATAATCCTGTAGGTATCTCTAGCTTACCTAGATTAAAAGATAATAAATTATTTAAGTATTTTCCCATACGTTCTTGAATAGACACCGTAACCCTTAAACCACCACCAATAAACCAAGATGACTCTGGGCTTTTAAAGGGCAAAACTAACCAGCCTATACACATGAAAAATACTGTTGAAAAACCTACATAGGTTGCGATCATCATCTCAGACCCCTTAACTCTGTTAAGCAGAATTCCATATCCCAAGCCTACAATAGCAGCCAGTGGCAAGGCTACTAACATGGCCCCAAATATTGCTACAAAGCCGACTAACTTTAGTTCAATAGCTACTAAAGCACCTACTAGTCCACATACAATGCCTAATGGTAAACCAAAGTTTGGACCAATGCCACATAATATTGCTGGAACCATAGCTAATACTAAAACTCCATTCATTCCTAACCTCACAAGGCTATCACTTAAGAGTCCTATAGGAGAAATCCCTACAGCTAAAGCCACTATTAGGAGTGTGGTCAAGAATAAAACAATAATAATTCGAGCTGTACCAAAACTTTTGAGTAGCTTATTTAGGTATTCCACACTAACTAGCCCCCTTATTATTTAAATAATTATACTCACCAGCCATCATTAAACCAAAGTCAACATCGCTAGCATCGGGGGGTAATATTCCTGCTTTTTTGCCCTTATGCATTATCATAATACGGTCACAAATAGAGCGTAATTCTGCTAACTCACTTGAAGTCATAATTATAGTAATGCCCTGCTCGCGATTAAGCTTAATTAGGGTTTTTAACACTAAGTGTTTTGCACCCACATCTATACCACGTGTTGGCTCTGAAACAAATAATACTGAAGGATTTAAGGTTAGGGCTCTAGCTATACAAACCTTTTGCTGGTTACCTCCACTTAGCCTTTTTACTATTTGATTTATTCCTGTACATCTAATATCTAGGCTACTAACACATTGTGTAGCATGTTTATTTATTTCTTTACTGTTTTTTAGTTTAAACAGCTTGTAATCACGTAAAAAATCTCCGTTTATATGCATTGCTGTCATAATTATATTTTCAGCAATAGAGGTGTTTAATAACAAGCCAACTCCTCTGCGATCTTCACTCACCATAGCTAAACCAGATTTTAAAGCCTTGTATGGATCATTAAGATTTAGGGGGTTACCTCTAAAAAATACCTTTCCTTTAGCAGGATATAACCCCATAATTCCATTGGCAATACCCATTTTTCCTTGCCCACCTAAACCACCAATACCAAGGATTTCTCCTTGTTTTATCTCTATATCTATACCCCTTACCATTTCACCAGGCATCTTTACTCTTAAATTTTTAATAGATAAAACACTTTGTATATCTTCGTTCACTTCTCGACGTTCTACTACTCTAGTAACCTCTCTGCCAACCATTAACTTGGCTAATTCAGCTACGTTTGTCTCTTGTTTATTTAAGCTGGCCACTAATTCTCCATCTCGCAGTATTGTTATTTGATTTGCAACCTCTATTACCTCATCTAAACGATGAGTAATAAATAAAATTGAAATACCTTTTTGGGCTATCTGTTTCATTGTTTTTAACAAACCCCGAGCCTCTTCTTCTGTTAAAACTGCGGTGGGTTCATCAAAAACTAGTAACTTTATTCCTGTTTTATCGAGTTCACGAGCAATTTCAATAAACTGCTTATAACCAACTGGCATACCTTGAACTGGTAGCCACTCGTCAATACCTAACCCTACCGTGTCAAGTGACAAACGGGCATCTTTTTTCATTTTTTTCTTGTTTAGTGATTTTAGTCTGTTAGGTAGTAGCTTATTTAAAAACTTATTGCTTAGGTCTTCTCTATTAAGCTTAATATTTTCTGTCACTGTAAAACCCGGTAATAACATAAACTCTTGGTGTACCATGCCAATGCCCAAAGTCATTGCATCAGCTGGAGTCATGATGCGCTGTGTTTTACCATTAAAGATTATTTCACCTTCATAACCTCCAGTGGTATGAATAACATCCATACCAAACAAAATATTCATTAGAGTTGATTTACCAGCACCATTTTCGCCTAAAAGGGCATGTATTTCTCCCTCTTTAACAGATATATTTATGTTATTAAGTACCCTGGTACCACTATATACCTTACCTATTGCTTTTAATTTTAAAAGGTAATTATCCAAGTTATATCCCCCCTTTAGTAGCACCCATAAACAAAATTACTGTTTATTTAACTAGCTTTAGTACCCAAGTATAAAGGCTACTCAAACTCTAAAAGAATTTGAGTAGCTTTGCCAATGTTTATAATAGAGTTACTATTTAAATTTCTCTATTCTTTTTGTGTACCAAATGTGTAATAATCAAGGTGTAACATTAGGTAATTATCTAATGGTTGATCTGTAATAGTGCTTACCCACTTATTTAGGCTAATACTAACACCAGATATTTCTTCAAATAATGCTTTTATTTTTTCAACATCTAGCTTACCATCGGTTTTGCCTTCGCAGTACTGAATGCCATACTCTACTCCAACTTCGGTCGACAACATGCTTACAGGTACCGGCCAAGTAGCAACCCTACCATCTGCTTGTGTTCCTTTTAATGTATTATCAATCTCCGATAATAGCCATTTAACATCGCCTTTTTTATCGTCAGGTATTTTAATACCTAAAGCACCTGGTAAGGCATGGTAAGGAGATGGACAACATTGCACTGGGAAAATGGCACCATAAGCTACAGATTGTTTTATCATGGGCTCCATCATGGCACAGTTTGTGCCAAAGAAGGCTGTATCTTTACCATATTGTTCAACTTTACGTGGAATATCTTCCATAATAAATTGCTGAGTTCCTGATGTACCCGCATCACTAGTTGGGTCAGGAGCATCAGACTCAATAAACTCAATACCTAAATTTTCAGCTGTTTCTTTAAATATTGCTAACCGCTTAACAATAGATTCATAAGATAAATGACGTGCAAATGAATAATGTACAAACTTTTTTGCTCCCATTTTATGAGCCTGCTCTATTATTGAAGTTCCGCGTTTTATAGTGTCTGTTGTTAAAATGATATCTGCTTTGGATGAAATTACATCTGGATCTTCAGCAGCATGGGCTAAAATAAATAGCATGTCTGGTCTTATTTCTCGAACTCTGTCAATAGCAGCTGCTGCACCAAGAACACCCTGATTCATAATAATGACTTTTACCTTTTCATCCATTGCCATGGCAACCATATTAGATATTGTGGTTTCTTGTTCAGTATTAAAGTTATCGGGAAAAGTAGTGGTAATAATCATATCACCATATTTTTCTTTCATTTTTTCAGCTGATCTATATTCCTCTTCATTTTGAGATACCGTACCAGTCATAATACCAATTTTATAGGCTGGTTCTTCATCTCCGTCATCAACAACAGGGGCTGGCTCAACAGCTTTGTTACACCCAGTAAAAACAAGCATTAAAACTAATAGTGGTATAAAAATAAACAGTCTTTTTTGCATATACTTTCTCCTTATATTAATAGCCTCAATCGACAGCAACCAAAATGTATCTTGAATCACCCCTTAATATAATTTTTTTGTGGTTAAAAATTTAACTAACCTAAATAACATCATTATTTTTATTTTTAAAATAAGTATGTACATGCTAAGGTATATAGAACTTAGTCAACAGATAATAAGTATGTTTATTTTGTTTACAAATTAGTGAAGTATTTTGGGCTTAGATATGGACTTTAATGTGAGTAGCAACCCGTATAATCTCAGTAAAGTTAGTTAAGCTAAAAGCGTATTTAATAACTATGAATTTAAAGTAATTTATTACAGTTAATAATGTTACAATATTCTTCCTTTACTTAAAGCTGCTAAAAAGATATGTTTATATATAAGAGCAAAGCTAAAGTTGAAGTTAAGTATAGTAATAACTATAACTACAGCTTCATTGTACAGGCAATGCCTTAATAAATGTGTTGAAACATGACGATAATTATTATAATTACAACAAATATTATTAATAATTGACCACTGTGAACTTTATCCTTAAAATAATGTTATATAAAATGTTTAAAGAGAGGGTATTTTTATGATATTATCTGGCAAAGAAATTAAAAGAAAAATAGGCAAGGATATTTTCATTGATCCTTTTTATCAAAGCAAAATTAACCCTAATAGCTACAATTTGAGTTTACATAACGAGCTTTTAGTATATGAAAATAGTGTACTGGATATGAAAAAACCTAACCCCACAAACAAAATTATAATACCAGAAGAAGGTTTATTATTAGAACCAGGAAAATTGTATTTGGGAAGAACTATTGAATACACCAAAACAGATAAATATGTGCCTATGTTGGAGGGAAGATCTTCTACAGGCAGACTAGGTTTATTTATTCATGTAACGGCTGGCTTTGGAGATATTGGTTTTGCAGGTTATTGGACTCTGGAGATTTTTTGTATTCAGCCTATTATTATTTATCCTAGTGTTGAAATATGCCAAATCTATTACCACTCCATAGAGGGTGATTATGAACTCTATAGGAGTGGTAAATATCAAAACAATCAAGGCATACAAGCCAGTCTTTTGTATAAAGACTTCAAAAATAATTAAGAGAGGGCTAACGAACCTTCTTTTGTACTTTGTTGATAATGATCAACTTTTTTCAGATTCGTTTAGATATGCTTTTACATTTAATAGCTCTGCCACATCCACTAAACTAAAGCCTTGCTCAGTTAATTTTTCAATTATAGCTGGCAGGGCTTTTACTGTTTCGGTAGTAAATGCAACGCTATGTAACAATACGATATCTCCTGATCTAGCATTATTTAAGGTGTTTTTAATGATATTATCTGCCTCTTTTTGAGACCAATCTAGGCTATCAATGCTCCATAGTATTATTTTATGGTTGATATCTCTGGTAACATTAAATATTTTGTCATTAACAACTCCATATGGGGTGCGAATTAAAAGCGGTTTAACAGCAATAATACTGTTAATAATATCTTGGGTTTTTAAAATATCAGTTTTAATTTGCTCAGCAGTTTTATACTCATAATTAGCATGATTATAGCTATGGTTAAGTACTAAATGGTTCTCATTATACATTCTTTTAACTAATTCCGGGTACTTTTCTGCCTTATCACCAACAACAAAAAAGCTAGCTTTTACATTATACTTTTTTAGTATATCTAAAATTTTAGCAGTATTTTTTTTGTCTGGTCCATCATCAAAGGTTATAGCAATCTTCTTTTTTTCACTCTCACCATTAATAAATAAATCTTTAGCATTATAACGGGCTTTAGCTACTGTAACACTACGCCAATTTAACATGCTCTGCCAGCTATTTGGAGAGAGTTTATTTGAGTCTCCTAAAATTTCATGTATCTTTCTACTATAGTTATAAGACCTTGTTATTGATGAATCTTTATTAATTACTAAATAGCTAATATTGTTATTTTGATCCCAGCTTAACAACTGATAACTTTGATTTGCTGCAGTTTTAGTGATAGTTTGAAATTCTTTAAAATCACTATAGAAGATTTTTAAAAACATTTCACTTTCATTTTGAGTTAATACAGCAAAGATATTTTCAGTTGGTGACCACATAGGGGTATTTAATGTAACAAGTTGTTTTTCACTTACCTGACCAGTTATGGTATTTACCAAGTGTGACCTGACTTCATTGCCTATTTGTTCACTGATAATAAGATTTTTGTCATGTTTACTATATGCAAAAGCTACATATTGACCAGTAAAATTAAGTAACTCCATAGCACCTAGCTCATTTATTCTCCATAAATAACTTGTTACTTTACTATCAGCTTGTTTATTATAAACTAGCATTTTTTTATTATGAGATATAGTGATATTACTAACACCAGTCTCTTGACTTAATCGCTGTTCAATCTCAGTTATTGTTCGAGGTGCTACTAATACAGCAGGTTGTGCTATTTTTGAAAAATAAAATACATAAGCCACACCTAATAAGATACCTATTGTTCCTAACATCAAAAGTATTTTTTTATTTTTTTTCATGAATATCTTCCTTACAGCACTTATTATTTTATGAGTTTTATTTTTTGCAGTACCTTGTCTATTAGCTTAATTCTTTTATTAAGACCAGCTGAAGGTTCTTCATTTTTACTATTCAATAATGGACCAATCACCCTAAATAAACAAGCCTTTAATAAAAGCACATTAAATAATAGCTTATTTTGATTTTTTATTTGGCTGTTTAAATAAAGGAAAAGTACCTTATTAACACTATCGTGATTATAGTCATTTTCTTTATATAAAAAGTTCCAATAATAAAATTGACATAACGAATAATATTCATGTTCATACTCTGGAGTAAAGTCGATTATTGATACTACTTCATCTTCATTAAATAAAAAATTATCTATACCTAAATCACTATGGATTAGTTGTTTTTGGCTATTAGCTAAAAGCTGTTTATGGAATGCTAAATAATCTAAAGCGCTTATTAAAATATCCTGAGTTTCTTGTTTGTTTAGGTAAAAATTAAGCTCTTTTCTAAAAATGTTTAGCATATAGTTAAGTGATTTAGCCAAATCCCAATTATTTACCTGTTTAATTTCACTCTCACAAAAATCAAGGCTCTTTAAAGCAATATTATAATGTTTGAGATATTGCAAAGCATTTTTAAGTTGTTTATTATTAAAGTCTGTTATGGTTTGACCAGCTATCATCTCATATAAAACATAGTTGTTAGCTGTTTTTAGCTTTTTATCTTTAGTTAATACTATTTTACTTTGCCTAAAACCCTTTTTAGTTAAATGTTTTTGAGCCTTATTATAAACTGCTACATAGTCATCTCTTTCATTCTTTTTTAATACATACTTACCGCTAACTGTTGCTATTAATAAGGTATTACCACTTCCTGTATTGGGCTTAGTTATTGAAGTTATATTTTGTACATTATATTCATCTTTTAGTATTTTCATTATTTGCCTTATATTTTATTAGTTTTGGTTCATTAAAATTATTGTTATCTATAATAAAGTCACTTTTGTGTTTGGGTTTGTATTTTTTAAGGTATTTTTTTTGAATAGGAATATACTTATTTTTATATTTAGCTAAAAACTTTACTCCATATTTAGGTACATCTCTTATTTCAGCTCTTTTTAACACCTCGTTGAATGATATATCTATGTAAATCTTGATATTGAGATATTCTTCTATAGGTTCTCTATATAAAAGCACACCCTCAATAATCACTATTGTATTCATATCTATGTCTATATCTTTAACATTCGTATATAGGTCAGAATCTAAATCCAATAGTTTTAACTGCTTTTTAACTACTTGTTTATTTTTAAGGGGCTGAAGTATTTCCTCTTTAAGCAAATCAAGGTTAAAGGCATTATCAATATAGCTATCAATAGGATTATTTCCACTATTACGTTTCTTACTGGCGTTATGAAACTCATCAATACCAATACTTTGAACTTTATAATTTTTATTTGTTAAAAATTTAACTAAAAACCTAGCAAAAGTAGTTTTTCCACTTGTATCTACACCATTAATACCTATTACTTTACTTTGATTTTGGGGTAATTTTAGAAGCCTAGCTTCAATGTTATAAGCTATTTCAAGTTTACATACTAAGGGAAATAGCTCCGATATTTCATTTATACCAAAATCAGCATTTACTTCACTACCAAGTTGGTATCCATAATTGGCTGCCACACTTATAAAATTGTTGTCTACAGCTGCTTGTATGTCGTGATAACTATCCCCCACAACTATTACAAACTCAGTATTAAGATTAATAGCTATCTCTTTTACCTGATCTGATTTGCTTTTGTTAATTTGTTTATGTTTAATAACAGAAAATAGCTCTTTAATATGATGTGCATATAAAATCTTCTCAACATATTCTTTGCTCCCATTAGAGCATAGAGCCAACTGGTAATCATTTCCCTTTAATTTTCTAAGGGTGCTAATAGTATTTAAATAAAGCTCTCCATGTTCTTTTAGCAGTTCTTTTTCATAATAGCTAATTTTTTCAATTATCTTTTGCTTATTTATGTTTTCATAACCATTTAACAACTTATTAAAAAAGTCCTCAGATTTTTCACCTATTAATTTTAAAATATTATTCTTGTCTGGAGAGCTTAAATGCATGTCATTAAAGGCCTTTTCAATAGCTTTTAATAAGACAGTATCAGTTTTATAAAGGGTTCCATCTAAATCAAATATAATTAGTTTTTTCATTTATCGCTACCTTTCTTGTTTTAAAATAAGTTTAGCATAAACAGTAAGTAAATTGGTCTGTTTATGCTAAATACTGTAATTAAATCTTGATTTTAAATTATTTTAGTACTTCAAAAATATTATCTTATAGCTTAAAATTTTGTTAAAACCACATTTCTCAGCTGTTTTCACTGAGCCCATGTTACTATCCCAGCAATCCCAATGAGCAGTGAGTTTTTTTTCTTTACACATCTTTAACAGATTACAGGCATTATTATAGGCTATACCTTGTTTTTGATATTGCTCTACTGTTTCTATACCTATACCACAGTTTTTATCACTAACATACTCTGCAGTACACCAGCCAGTAATCGTCTGATTGTCTACAGTACATGAGCCAAAGCCATTATTTAAAAAACCTGCTACTGATCCCCACATGTAGTTAAGTTCTGCTACTAAACCAGCTTTATGTTTTAATTCTTTTTGTAGTAATTGTTTATCTATAGCTACAATATTATAGTTACAGGCCTGTTGCTTTGGTATATTTTCTAAACTGTGTTGATATAAATTGTAATTAACCAATTTTATATTATAACTACTTAATTTACTTAACAATAAGTTTTTCCATTTTAAAGAGCTAAAGAATATTTTAGCTATATGATATTTATGGGTTCTTTTTTCTACTAAGGTATTAATATAAAAATCAATAACCGCTTGGTATTCAGATTCATTTTTACTAAAACCACCAAAGTAATAAGCCACTCCCTCTTGAACTATTGATAAACAGTTATCATTATTGTTATTAACATAAACCTTAGCTGGAGTTAAGCCTTGAAATATTGAATCAAAGATAAAATCCCTTTTTAATGAAGTATAATTATTTTTTAAGTTTTTTTGGTTATATTTAATTTCTATCATTTATATTATTCCTTTTTATCTTTTTTTTAATTAGGACCACCCGTTAAAGTGGTTTACACTACCCCTATAAGGGGTTGATACCGACAAGCGCCTCAAGACACTAACTTTCACTATGTTCAAGCCACATTGTCTTTAACCGTTTAAACTGCATTCTAAATGTAGTAGTAACAGGTTCTTCCTATAAAGCTTAGCAGTTGTCTTAAGACTATATTGTCAGCTGCTATCGCTCAAGTATATCTTTTCTCAATTGTTACGTTCTTTGTTTAACCACAAAGCACACGAAGAGAAAAGAAGGTATCATTGCTGACCGTCAATTCCGTGCCTCAGCACCTTCATCAATAGTCCATTCATGTTTTTTAAAAAGTGTAAAAGATAAATAGATTACTGAATGTACTACCTTAACTGGCTAAAGCCAACAAAACAAAAGTGGGTTTTGCCTATTAGCAAAACCCATTCGTTTTATAGTTTTAGTTATAGGCTACTTACACAGCCTCATTAAAGATTAAGTAAATAATAGTTAGACTTAATTTATTACAAAAGGCTGTGAACATTTATTTAATTGTATGTTAAAATGCACGTTAGTTATTACAATAGTTTTTAATACGCACATTGTTCACACCCCCTTTTAACTTTTAATGTATTAAGAGTAACATATATATTTATTTCTGTATATACTGTATTTTTAATAATGGTTATTTAGTGCTCCACGTTTGGATAAAATATACCTAGTTTTATTAAGTGGATCAACTTTAGTTTTAATTCTGGTATGTTTTATATCGGTTGGTGCATCTGCATAAAGATAATATTTAGTTATAAATACACCTTTTCCTGCTGTGTATGATCGCACCTCTAGGTCGTATTTGCCACATAAATCAGCTGGTATAGTTCCCTCAATAAGATAATAATTTTCCATTAGTTTAGGGTTATTAAACTCTGCTTTCATTCTGGCTAAATCAGCAACAGCTTTGCCAATTGCAAAAAAAGGCACCTTTAGCTTAAAGCTAAATAAAGGCCATTGAAGTTTAGTTTGGGCATTTGCTACTGCTTCTAATAAAACCATAGGTGTTAAATTTCTAAAATCGGCAGGAGTACTATTAACGCTACAGTAATCTCCATCTACTAAACATATTTTTATGTCATTAAGCTCCCAACCTTTTAAACCCTGTGTTTTATAATGATTTATGCCATCTACTATGCCATTTTGAAAAGTTTGAGGCAAATGACCTGTAGGAACTTGTGATACAAACTCTACGCCACTACCCAGTTTTGCTGGTTCTACCTTTATGCCAACTGTAGCATAAAAGGGATTTCCTTTGCTATATTTTCGCATTACTGCATATCCTGTACCAATAGGCGCTTCTTTATAAATCGTTTTAGCATCACTAAACTCAACTTTAATGGAAAACTCATGCCATAACCTATACTCAATAATTTCCATTTGAATCTCCCCAAAAATACTTAAAAAAATAGAGTGTTCTATTTCACTTATTTCGTACTGTAAAAAGGGATCTTCTTCTGAAATAATCACTAAAGCTTTTAACAGGCTATGTCTTTTTTGGGTGTTAATTGGTTTTATCTCCACCTTAACAGTTGGGGTTGCTAACTTAGCATTTAGTTTTTTACTTAAAGAACCAAAGCTGTCTCCAACTCTAAAACTATTAACACCATAAATAATACCTATATCACCTGACTTTATGTTATCTTTGGCAACTTCTTTGCCAGCTATTAAGTTTTCTATTTTAGTTATTTTTTCACCATTAACATAATCTCTAACCTGTAAACTTCCTGTATACTGCCTAATATATATTTTACGTTCATTATTTTTATTGCGTTTAATCTTAAATACAACTCCGCTGGAATCCTGCTCTGTAGCACGCAAGCTATTAGGAAGTAATAGCTCTATAGCGGTTTTTAGCTCACTAATACCAATACCATGTAATGCGCTACCAAACAATATTGGGTATATAGTATTATTTTTTGTAAGCTTTATTATAGTAGACCTTATTAAATCCTTACTGGTTTCAATTCCCTCAATAATGTTTTTTAACATTACATCATTATAATCTGCTAGAAACTCTACTGTTTTTAAGCAGTCATAATTAAATAATTCGCTTACAAAACAGCGTTTATTTGCCACCCTCTTTACTGTTTGAATTGGCAAAGTCTTTTTGCTTAAGTTCTCTTTAATATCCTTTAATACATAAGAGATATCTACCCCAATTCTATCTATTTTATTAACAAAGATAATTGTGGGTATACTCATTCTGTTTAGGGCTTCAAACAATAAACAGGTATGAGACTGCACTGCCTCTTTAGCTGATATTACTAATATAGCACCATCTAATACATTCATAGAGCGCTCAACTTCTGCCACAAAATCTGCATGGCCGGGGGTATCAATTAAATTGATTTTTGTATCTTTAATTTTAAAAGATACAGGAGCAGCTTGAATTGAAATACCTCTTTTTTTCTCTAGTTCCATAGAATCGGTTTTGGTATTTCCTGAGTCTACTCTACCTATTGATTTAATAACCCCCACACTATACAACAGATTTTCAGTAATTGTAGTTTTGCCTGAATCTACATGAGCATAAATTCCAATATTTTTTATTACCATTAACATCCTCCATTAATTATAGGATGATAATTAAAGTTATTTTGTTGTTAATTGTTTACCAATTATCATCCTTTACCCAAGTTTCTTTTCCTGTTTTTATTAGCTTTGTTTTTAACATAAAATATTCACTCCTTAAATTTTTTGAAACACCTGAAGCTGATTACTTACAACAATTTCAATTAGATAATCTAGTAAAGAAAATCGTTACTTTCTTTAAAAATAAAAAAAGACACAGAGAATTACCCTGTGTCTTTAGAGACTTTTAATAAACTAACTAAACATAAATATATGTTTAATAAGTATCTAGAAATCATTATAAGTAAAGCACTACAGCATAATAGCTCTTTTAAAGAGCAACATTAACAGAGCATCACAAATGTGAGGCTTTTAAAACTGTTTATGTTAAATATAAAATTTATAAAATACTGTTTGCCTTTCTCATAAGAAATCACTCCTATTATGTTTCTAGATTATTATATCATCTTTAATTATTATCTGTAAACGTTACCATCATAGCTCAATATAATTTATGTAATTAAATGACAAGATACAAAGTGATTCTTAGCTATTTCAACTGTAGCTGGCTCTTGCATTTTACATATATCCATACAATGCATACACCTTGTGTGAAACCTACATCCCGAAGGTGGATTACAGGGACTAGGAACATCACCCTTCAGCAATATCCTTTGCTTTTTTAGGTCGGGATCCGGCTCTGGTATCGCAGACAATAAAGCCTGAGTATAGGGGTGAGTCGGCTTATTATAGAGTTGTTTGGCGGCTGCTATTTCAACTATTTTACCTAAGTACATTACGGCAACCCGATTACTAATGTGTTTAACTACACTTAAATCATGGGCAATAAATATATAAGTAAGCTTATATTCAATTTGCAATTTTCTTAACAGATTTAAGATTTGAGACTGAATTGAAACATCTAGGGCAGAAACAGGCTCATCACAAATTACTAGCTCAGGCTGTAAAGCTAATGCTCTCGCTATGCCAATTCTCTGCCTTTGGCCACCGCTAAATTCATGAGGGTAACGTTTAAGATGCCTTGTAGTTAACCCTACTATTTCAATAAGTTGCTTAACACGCTGGCTTCGTTCATTTTTTGTTTTCCAATGATGAATATCTAAAGGCTCTTTAATTATTTGCTCAACAGTTAAACGGGGGTTTAATGATGAATAAGGGTCTTGAAAGATAATTTGCATATGTTGTCTATACTGTCGCATCTCTTTATTTGTTAGCTTTGCTATATTGGTATTTTTATATTTTACTTCTCCACCAGTGGCTTTATGTAGCCGTAGTATTGTACGTGCCAAAGTTGATTTGCCACAACCACTTTCACCAACAACTCCTAAAGTTTCCCCCTTATTAACATGAAAACTGACCCCATCTACGGCTTTTACAAAAGAGGTGTTTTTTTTAAACCAATTTTTTCCTTGAGGAAAATACTTATAAAGTTTTTTTACTTCTAAAAGGGTATTACTACTCACTTTTACTACCTCCCTTTGTTAAGTTATGTGGATACCAACATCGATAACTTACATCATTAGCTATAGTTATTAAAGGAGGCATTTCTGTTAAACATTTTTTGGTAACATATTTACATCTAGGGTTAAATCTACAGCCTTTAGGCATTAGCAGGGGATCGGGCACATTACCATCAATAACTTCAAGCCATTCATTATCTTGATCCATTTTAGGAATAGATTCAAGTAGCCCTATAGTATAGGGATGGATTGGCTTTTTAAACAGTGACCGTATGTCGTTGACCTCTACAACCTGACCAGCATACATAACCACAACCCTATCTGCCATGCCTGCAACTACCCCTAAATCATGGGTTATTAACATAATACTCATAGTAAATTTATCTTTTAAGCGTTGCATCTCTGCTAATATTTGAGCCTGAATAGTTACATCTAAAGCAGTAGTTGGCTCGTCGGCTATTAAGAGGCTTGGTTTACAGGCCAATGCCATAGCAATCATTACCCGTTGGCGCATGCCACCCGACAACTGATGAGGGTACTCATTAATTCTTTGTTGGGGATCTGGAATGCCCACTATTTTTAGCATTTCAACTGCCTTCTGCAAGGCCTTTTTTTTATTTAGCCCCTGATGCAATTCTAGGACTTCAGCTATTTGCCTTCCTGCTGTATGAACTGGGTTTAAACTTGTCATTGGCTCCTGAAATATAATAGATATTTCGTTACCTCTAACCTTTTGCAAATCTTCGTTTTTTAACTCTAATAAATTTTTACCCTTAAAAAAAACTCTGCCTTTTTCTATTTTTCCGGGTGGTTGAGGAATTAATCTTAGTATTGAGAATGCAGTTTGGCTTTTTCCAGAACCACTTTCACCTACTATTGCTAAAGTTTCTCCTTTATAAACTCTAAAAGAAACCCCATCTACGGCTACTATATCGCCAGCAATTGTTTTATAAACAGTTCGTAAATCTTGCACATCTAACAATATTTCATTCATAGTTGCACTTCTCCCCTATCTTTTTAGGTGAGGGTCTAAGGCATCACGTAGACCGTCTCCAATATAGTTAAAGGATAAGACTGTTAAAAATATAATAAATCCAGGTATTAAAGTAATCCAAGGGGCTGACCTCATATGAGACCTACCTGAGTTAAGCACAGCACCCCAACTAGGAGGATTCACAACACCTAACCCCAAAAAACTTAAACCCGATTCGGCTAAAATAGCTCCCCCTACTCTTAGGGTGGCATTAACTATAATAGGAGCCATACAGTTAAGCAACATATGCCTAAGAATTATTCTTTTATGACTAGCTCCTAAGGCCTCTGCTGCCTCAACGTAATCCATTTCACGCAAAGACAAAAACTGCCCTCTCACTATTCGAGCCAAGCCAGTCCATGAGGTAAAACCAATTACTAACATAACATTTAATATACTCCTATCAACTACAGCAATAATAGTTAGTAATAGGAATATGACTGGAAAGGACATTACCATTTCAGTAAATCTCATTAAAATATCATCAACTATTCCACCAAAGTAACCAGCAAGTGCCCCAATTACAGTACCAATTGTCACGGATACGGCCGCTGCTATAAAACCAACACTTAAACTAATTCTACTGCCCCGAACTATTCTACTGAATATATCTCTGCCTATTCTATCTGTTCCAAACAGATGCTGAGCTGAGGGAGGCTTTAAGATATGTTCCGTATTAATCTGCTCATAATCATAGGGGCATATTAGGGGTGCAAATATAGCAATGAAAGATATAAATACTAAAAAAACTAAACTTATAAGGGCTAATTTATGTCGTTTAAACCTTCTCCAAACCATTTGGGCATAGGTCTCTTCTAACTGTGCCAGCATTTGTTTGTTTTTAAATTTAACTATTTTGAAGCCCCCCTAATTATACTTTATTCGTGGATCGGTAACTAAATAAAGCATATCAGCAATAAACATTCCGATTACTGTCATAATGGCACCCATAAGATTAAACGACATAATTACTAAGTAATCTCTTTGGAATATTGAGTTAATTGCTAATAATCCAATGCCTGGCCACGAGAAGATGGTTTCTATTATGACTGAACCACTAAACAGTATTGGTAACTCAAAGCCAATTAAAGTTACAATAGGAAGCAATGCATTACGCATAGCATGCCTTGTTATAACCTTTTTTTCTGGTAAACCTTTAGCTCTTGCTGTTCGTACATAGTCTTGATGAATTACATCTAACATGCTTGCTCTCATAAAACGAGTTATGCCAGCCATTCCACCAAAGGACAGTACAATTAGGGGTAAAATTATGTAACTTAGTCTATCCTTTAGAACAGTGAAAAATGGTAGCTGACCCCAGTTAACCCCATAGGTAGTCATGCCAGAAATCTCTATACCCTCAACTTTCATGCCAACAAAATAAACTAACAATAAAGCCAGCCAAAAAGCAGGCATTGCTCTAACCAAAAATGCTAAAGTTGTAGAGATATAATCAAACCATGAGTACTGCTTTAAGGCAGATATCATGCCTATAGGAATTGCTAATACATAGATTATAATCATTGCCCAAAAATTGAGCCATAAAGTTGCGGGTAAAGTTGCGGGTAAACGCTCTAATATCATTCTTAATACTGGTTTCCCAGTGATAAATGAATGGCCAAAATCACCCCTAAACACCTTACTGACCCAGTTAAAATACTGCTCAAGAACAGGTCTATCTAATCCGTATAGTTGTTTTATATGTGCCTTTTGCTCGGGAGTTGCTGTACGGCCAGCTAAAATATCTACAGGGTCACCGGGAGCAAGTTGCATTATAGTAAATGAGATAACTGTTATACCTATAATAACAATTATCATTTGCATAATTCTTCGAGCAATATATTTTCCCATATAAATTCTCCTTGTGTATAATAAACATGTGGCAAGCTAACTCGCCACATGTTTATATAAAATTACTCTTCTATGCTCCACTTATGAATCCACATAGGACCTAATGGTGACCATACATCATTGTTTATTCTCTTATGCATTGCCTGTACTGAATCTGTTGTATATAAGAATATATATGGTAACTCTTCATTAAGTAACTCTTGAACCTGATGGTAAATTACCTTACGCTCTTCAATATCATAGATAGAACGGCCTTGATCCAATAAGCTATCTAGTTCTTCATTGTAAATTTCAACATCATTAAAGCCTGCAGGGTTGCCATCTTTATCTCGTCCACTGCTACTATGGAACATAGATGAGCAATCTGGATC
This sequence comes from Clostridium sp. 'deep sea', assembly GCF_014931565.1. NCBI lineage: Bacteria > Bacillati > Bacillota > Clostridia > Eubacteriales > Clostridiaceae > Clostridium > Clostridium sp. 'deep sea'. The sequence continues at coordinate 2,777,615 of NZ_CP063353.1, read as the reverse complement.
TAGCCCTAAATTCCAACCCCAAAAATAAGCATCGAAGTTAAAGGCATCAAGATATTTTTCAAATAATACTGAAGTCTCCATTTCTTCAACTTCCATTTCAATACCTACTTCTTTCCACTGCTGTTTAATCATTGCTAACATATTAGATCTCTCTTCATTACCAGAGCCGGTTACTAGAGTAAAAGAAAATCTCTCGCCACTTTCGTTAACACGAATTCCATCATCGCCAACAGTAGACCAACCAGCTTGCTCTAATAAACGAATAGCCTCAGCTGATCCACCGTCATATAATTTAGCTTTTGGACTATATGACCACTGAAATGGAACACCAGCTGAGTTAATCATTGTGCCATAACCTCTAAAGATTGTATCAATAATGATTTTTCGATCTAAAGCATGCATCATAGCATGGCGTACTGTTTTATTTTTAAAGATGGGATGGGTTTGTTTTAGGCCGATGTAATTATACTGTAAGGCAGGAGTTCTCTTAAACTGCATCTCATCTTTTAAAGTCTCTTGAACACGGTCCACATCATCTTTGGGAATACTGCCAAAGTAGTCTAAATCTCCATTTTCAAAGGCCGCTAACATTACCTGAGAATCCTGATACACTTTTTCTAGTATTGTTTTAATTTGCGGAGCACCATCGTAATAGTCTTCATTTGCTTCTAATACAATTCGCTGACCAGAGGTATATTCTTTAAATTTATAAGGACCAGTTCCAATTGGATCCCAACTGTTTTCATGTTCTTTTATTTCAGCAATTGCAGTATCCTCAAAGATATGTTTAGGCATAATACCAAAGCTTGAACTAGCTACCGAAAACATTAAAGCTGCATCTGGTTTAGTCATATAAATTTTAAAGGTATGATCATCTACAGCTTCAACAGAATCTACAAATTTTAGGTCTTCTTTTCTTACACCAGCATAATCATCATGCAAAACCACATTATAAGTAAACTCTACGTCATCAGCATTTAATTTTTCCCCATCATGAAAATAAACATCGTCTCTTAGGTAAAAAGTTAATTCTAAACCATCTTCAGATATATCCCAAGTTTTAGCTATTTGGGCTTTTATCTCTAGGTTTTCATCTGTATCTAATAAACTATCGAACAATAAATTTATTATAAAAGATGATCTAGCATCGGTTGCAAAAACTGGACTGAAGGTTGTTGGTTCACCAATGGAACCAATTCTGTACATATTTCCATACTTAGGCGTAGTATCTTTGTTGTCAGTTGGAGTTGTGCTTTTTGTACAACCTGCAAAAACTAATAATATTATTAAAGCAGTAATAATTACTATAGAATATTTTTTCACAAAGTTCTCCCCCTACAAAAATTAATTTTAACAACAGTTCAAACTGACTAATACTTACAATTAGTTTATTTTTTATCACCTCATTTTAATTAGATATTTTTGCATGGTAAAGAGCCTAACAATTTGTTATAGCAACTTCTCAGATATAACTTAGTATTTTTGTCTTATATAAATATATATACAAGCACTCTATTTTTCATTCTATATTTGCATTTATTTTTGCTATTATTTTTTAGTTAAAAGTCTTAAATCTTGCTTATATTTATCATGATATTAAATAGTTCTCTTTTGCTGAAAATACCGTAAATAAAAAGACTGCACACTAGTTTAGTGATGCAGTCTTACTATTATTTTATTAGTTGTTATAGCTAGTTTACTTATTTATATGGCAAGCTACTAGATGATTTTCAGCAACCGGTTTTAATTCAGGCATTTGTTTAGTGCAAATTTGTTCACAACTTACACAGCGAGTATGAAAACTACAACCATTAGGTGGGTTTGTAGGACTAGGTACATCACCCTTTAAAATGATTCGCTGTTTTTTTACCCTAGGATTAGGCTCAGGTATAGCAGATAATAAGGCCTTAGTATAGGGGTGTTTTGGGTTTTCATATAACTCTTTAGCATCTGCAATTTCAACTATTTTGCCTAAATACATAACCGCAACTCTATCACTAACATGTTTAACAACACTTAAATCATGGGCTATAAATATATAGGTTAGGTTTAAGCTTTTTTGTAACTTCTTTAATAAGTTTAGTATTTGTGATTGAATAGAAACATCTAAAGCAGATACAGGTTCATCACATAATAATAGCTTAGGATTTAAGGCTAAAGCCCGGGCAATGCCAATACGTTGACGCTGACCACCACTAAATTCATGGGGATATCTTTTTAAGTGCTGTACTGTTAAACCAACTGTTTCTATTAGTTCTACCACTCTATCTTGTTGCTGTTTTTCGCTACCTAACTTATGAATCTCTAAAGGTTCTTTAATAATTTGCTCTATAGTTAAGCGGGGGTTAAGCGATGAATAAGGGTCCTGAAAAATAATTTGCATTTCTTGCCTTATAGCTCTTAGCTTATTACCTTTAAGTTTTAAGATATTTGTATTGTTATAAAGAACTTCTCCAGCCGTTGCCTCGTGTAGTCCTAATAGAGTACGAGCCATTGTAGACTTACCGCAGCCACTCTCCCCCACAATACCTAGTGTCTCTCCCTCAAAGACTTCAAAACTAATGCCATCAACTGCTTTAACTGACTTTTTATCTTTACTAAACCAACCACCACTAATTGGGTAGTGCTTTTTCAAGTTATTCACTTGTAAAATTTTATTCTTCATAAGCTATCACTACCCTTGTATATTTTGAGGATACCAGCACCTAACACAGCTATTATTATTTAACTCAGTAATAGGTGGTGAGGAAGTTTTACATTTCTCTTTAGCGTATACACACCTAGGGTGAAACTTACAGCCCTGTGGTTTCTGCAATGGATCAGGAACACTTCCTTTGATTACTGCTAGCCATTCTTTTTCGTCATGTAATGTTGGCATGGATTTTATTAAGCCAATGGTATAGGGGTGTTTGGGAGACTCAAATATCTCAAAAACACTACTCACCTCAACTACCTGACCAGCATACATAACTACTACCCTATCTGCCATTTCTGCAACTACACCAAGGTCGTGAGTGATGAGCAAAATACTCATATCTAGTTTCTGTTTTAGTTTATCCATTTCTGCCAATATTTGAGCCTGTATAGTTACATCTAAGGCTGTTGTGGGCTCATCGGCTATTAATAGCTTTGGCTTACAAGCTAAAGCCATGGCAATCATTACCCTTTGTCTCATACCACCAGACATTTGATGAGGGTATTCCTTGACTCTTTTTTGAGGATCAGATATACCTACCTGCTTTAATAACGTTACGGCTTTTACTAGAGCCTGTTTTTTAGTTAATCCCTGATGAAGTATTAAACCCTCTGCAATTTGTTTACCTATTGTTTGAACAGGATTAAGGCTTGTCATAGGTTCTTGAAAAATAATTGAGATTTCGTTTCCACGAATCTTTTGCATTTGTTTATTATTTAAACTTAACAATTCTTGATTTTCGTATTTAACACTGCCAGCAATAATTTTGCCCGGCTGTGATATTAGTTGTAAAATAGAAAAGGCAGTTTGACTTTTACCAGAGCCACTCTCTCCTACAATAGCAAGAGTTTCGCCTCGTAATACATTAAACGAAACATTATCTACAGCCACTAGCCTGCCATCTTCAGTATCATATACCGTTTTTAAACCCTGTACCTCTAATAATTTATTCATTATTATCTCCCCCTAGCGCTTTAAGTGTGGGTCTAAAGCATCACGCAAACCATCACCCACATAGTTAAATGCTAAGACAGTTAAAAATATCATTATGCCCGGAAAAATAGTTATCCAAGCTGCGTTACGCATGTAGTGCCTACCAGAGTTTAATATAGTACCCCAACTAGGCGGATCAGTTATTCCTAAGCCCAAAAAACTTAAACTACTCTCTGCTAAAATAGCACTACCTACCCTAAGGGTTGCATTTACAATAATAGGAGCCATACAGTTTAATAACATGTGTTTACAAATAATTCGTTTATGTCCTGCCCCTAAGGCCTTTGCAGCCTCTACATAGCCAGTTTCACGTAGAGACAAAAACTGACCTCTAATTAAACGGGCTAACCCTGGCCATGATGTTAAGCCAATTACTAACATTACGTTAAATACACTACGTTCAACAATAGAAATAATAGTTAATAACAAAAATATAACTGGAAAAGACATTACCATTTCAGTAAATCTCATTAAAATATCATCTACTATACCACCAAAGTAGCCAGCTATTGCCCCTATTAAAGTTCCTACAAAAACAGAAACAGCAGCAGCAACTAAACCAACACTAAGGCTTATTCTGCTACCCCAAACCATTCTACTAAAGATATCTCTACCGATTCTATCTGTTCCTAACCAATGAAGTTTACTGGGAGGCTGCATACTATGTTCAACATCTGTCTCTTCATAACTATAACTAGTTATAATAGGAGCTAAGATAGCTAAAACAATAATAGTGGCTAAAAAAATCAAACTAACTAAAGCTAGTTTATGGCGCTTAAAGCGCTTCCACACCATTTGAGCATAGCTTGTATTATTATTAATTTTTGCTTTTTTTGTTATTTTAAACACCATGCTCACCTCTACTTTAGCTTAATTCTTGGATCTACAACAACATAAAGTAAATCTGCTAAAAACATACCTAATACTGTCATTACAGCCCCTAACATATTAAAAGCCATAACCACCATATAATCGCGCTGAAATATGGAGTTAACAGCCAATAAACCTATACCCGGCCATGAAAAAATAGTTTCGATAACAACAGATCCGCTAAACATAATGGGCAGTTCAAAGCCAATTAGAGTAACAATAGGTAATAGCGAGTTTTTAAAGGCATGTTTTGTTACAACCTGCTTTTCTGATAAGCCCTTAGCCCTAGCTGTTCTAATATAGTCTTGATGTTTAACATCTAACATGCTCGCTCTCATATAACGGGCAATACCAGCCATACCACTAAAGGTTAAAACAGTTAAAGGCAAAATCATATACTTTAATCTATCCACCACTACTGCTAAAAAACCAGATTTAGCAATAGTAACTCCGTAGGTAGACATTCTGGAAATTTCAATAAAGTCAAATCTCATACCTACCAAGTAAATAAGCATTAAGGCAAACCAAAATTGAGGTAGTGCTTTTCCTAAAAAAGCAATTGTTGTCACAATTTGATCAAACCACGAGTATTGCTTTAAAGCAGATAACATACCTATAGGTATTGCTAATAAATAAATTAAGATCATAGCCCAAAAATTTAACCATAGGGTTGCAGGAAGACGATCCATAATCATTTTTAAAACAGGCTGTCCAGTTATAAATGATGTGCCAAAATTTCCTCTTAACACCTGGCTAATCCAATTATAATATTGAACTAGTAGGGGTTTATCTAAGCCATAGAGTGATCGAATATGGGCTTTTTCTGCTGGTGTTGAATTTCTATCGGCTAATAAATCAATAGGGTCTCCTGGTGCTAGTTGCATTATAGAAAAGGAGATTAATGAAATCCCAATTAAAACAATTATCATTTGAAAAATACGACGAACTATATACTTACCCATACACTTTCACCTCACTTTGTCTTTTTTCTTGACCTAGGACCACTTCTTTAAGTTAATCTCTAGGGGTCAGATTAATTTTCTAACCTGACCCCCAATTTTTAATGGAATGCTGGATCTATATACCACTTATTAATCTTAATTGGCTCAAGTGGTGACCAAACTACATTTTTAACTTTATTATTCATGCCCTTAACTAAATTGTTTGTATAAAGAAATACATATGGTAATTCTTCATTTAGTTTTTTAGATATTTTAGCGTAAATTGCTTTACGCTGCTCAATATCAAAGGTTTTACGTCCATCTACTAACCATGTATCAATATCATCGTTTTTATATTCAACGTCATTAAATCCTTGTAATACTCCATTTTCATCTAAAGCACAATCACTATGGAACATTAAATAAGAATCAGGGTCTACCCCTAGGTTCCAGCCCCACATATAGGCCTCAAACTTACCGACATCTAAATATTTACTAAATAATACTGAACGCTCATAGTATTCAACTACTACATCAATACCAATAGCCTTCCACTGTTCATCTATCATAGAAATAACATTTGAAATATCTTCATTACCAGTAGCTGACACCATAACAAAAGTTAGCTTATCACCTTTGTTATTAACACGAATACCATCTGATCCAACTTTGTCCCAACCAGCTTCTTCTAGTAAGCTAATTGCTTTATCTTTATTTTGCTCATATTTATTAACATCATCAGAATAAGCCCATGAAAATGGCACGCCATGCGAGTTAACTACTGTACCATAACCCTTAAAAACAGTATTAATAATTGTGTCACGATCAAGGGCATACATTAATGCCTGACGAACTTTTAGGTCACCCAAAATTGGATGATTTTGTTTAAGACCAATATAGTTATATCTGTTTTGAGGCCCTTCTTTAAATTCTACGGTATCTTTTAAGGAGCTTTTAACATGCTCTATATCATTAACAGGAATTTCATCAATATAGTCTACATCCCCGTTTTCAAAAGCAGCTAATAATACTTGAGTATCCTGATAAGTTTTTACCATAATTGTTTCAATATATGGACCGTCACCATAGTACTCGGTGTTGGCTGTTAAAATTGTGTGCTGGCCTGGTTTATACTCTACAAATTTATATGGACCTGTGCCAATTGGGTTCCAACTATTTACATGCTCTTTTAAATCTTTTACTGCTGTATTTTCAAAAATGTGTTTAGGCAAAATTCCTAAAGCTGAACCAGCTAATTTAGTCATTAAAGGTGCATCTACTTGTTTGAGATAAATTTTCACTACATACTCACTAGTAGCCTCTACTTTTTCAACATATTTTAAGTCCTTTGCTCTAACCCCAGTATAATCATCGTGCATTACTACATCGTAGGTGTATTTTACATCTTCAGCAGTAAATTTTTCTCCGTCATGCCATTTTACATCCTGCTTCAAATTAAAAGTCAATACCTTGTTATCTTCTGAAATAGTCCAGTCTGTAGCTAACTCAGATGCAACCTCTAAATTCTCATCGATAGTAAGCAAGCTATCATAAACTAAATTTGTAATACCACTAGTAGCTGAATCTGTTGAGAAGATAGGATTAAGGGTTGTAGGTTCACCCGTAATGCCATAGGTATACTGCCCGCCAAATACCGGCCCATTAGTATCACTTGGATTATTTATGGGTCCAGATGCGGAATTACAACCTGCCGCCAACACTGATACTATTAACAAACATATTAAAAAGCCATATTTTTTCATTTGTTATCCTCCACTTTATTTTTAAATTTTATCTATAGAATTTTGCTAATTTTCTATTTTTAAGTTTAATATCTTGGTAACATGGGTAGCTTGTTTTTGATCCGTAACTTATCGCACCTTAAAAAGCATATTTTTTTGATATGCTCATATCGATCACAAATAACAACCACCCCCTAATTTTTTCTTAACACTTTTTTGTGTTGTGTATAAATATACATCATAATTTATAAATATGCAATAGGAAAAATAAAAAAACACAAAAATAAGCTTATTTTAGGCTGTTTTTTGTGTTTTAGTAAATTTATTAAACTTTTTTATACATAAATTATGTATATTTAACTCTGATTATAAGTAAAAATTTTAAGTATTATTTTTTTTCATAGCCAAATAAAGCTAATAGGTGTTAATTGCTTTGTTAAAATCTATACCTAAATCATTTTTCAACTACAAAATAACTTCTATTGAATAAAAAAGTTTTGTTATTCCAAAGCTCTAAAAACTTTTCTTCATTTAAGGTTCTATTACCTGGTTGTTCATTGTTTGTATCGCTATGTTTATTGGGGTCATAAAAATAAAGCTCTTTTAGATATTTATCATAACCAATTAACACCATATAATGTTGCCACTTTAAACCGTTGCCTACTTGCACTATAAGAGGTATTTCATTAGTAAGAGTAGTTCTTAATGATGCCAAGTTACCTACATAAATTTTCATGTTATAACCATAAGATTTAAACATTTTTATTATGCCTGTGTAAAAAACATAACCTCTCCAGGGTGGTAAACTAATTTTACCACTTATATTTTCATAAATAGTTGCTCCATCTACACTGTGTCCTAAGTGTCTTAAAATAAAGGCGCTACTAAAAGCAGAACACTGATTTTTGCCTTGCTTTGGAAAGCTATTATTGTGGGTATTAATTACATATCTATCTACTGTATCACAAGGATTTGTGGCTTTAATAGGTAAAGGATTAAAAATTAGTAAAAAGGTAAAGAAACAAACTGCCAGTATGCCAATAAAAGCAACTAGCAGTTTTTTGTTTTTATTTGTCATGAATTAAGCTGTTGTTGGGGGTGTAAAGACTCTAGTAGCTGCCTCTTTATCTAGCTGATAAATTTCAGAACCCTTACTCTCTATTCTACGAATCACTGCCAATAAGCCAGAAACAGTGTCTTCTTCTTCGCGTTGTTCATCAATAAACCAATTTAGTAAACTGATTGTTCGGTACTCTCGTTCGTCATGAGCTATATCCATTAAATTATATATTCTTGAGGTAACTTCTTTTTCATGATCAAGTGCCGCTTCAAATACCTCTGTTAAACTCTCATATTCGTTCTTGGGATCAGGCATACCAGTTAAAATTGGACGCTCGTCCATCTCTGTTAAAAATCCAAAGAATTTCATACCATGAAATCGCTCTTCTTGTTCTTGTACTACAAACCAATTAGCGAAACCTGGCAAATCATTTGCAGCACACCAAGCAGACATAGCAACATATACGTGCCCAGAATAAAGCTCAAAATTCATTTGATCATTAATAGCTTGGGCTAGTTTTTTAGATAACATAACTTTCACCTCTTTTTGACTTTGTACTGCTTTTTACATTACTATATTACATATAATAATCTATACTGTACTATCACTATTATACCATGGGAAGAGATATAAATGCATATAACAGAAATTAAAAACAAATTACAAAATAGAACAGAAACCTATGCTTACAAACATAAGCACTATTCAGTTCTTGTGCCTTTAGTTGAAATCAACAATAAGCTTCATTTATTATTTGAAGTAAGAGCAGCCACGCTCAAAAACCAACCCAGTGAAATATCTTTTCCGGGCGGAAGAGTTGAGAATAAAGAGACTTGGCAAGAGGCCGCTATAAGAGAGTCTACTGAGGAACTAGGCATAGCTAAAACCTGTTTTAATTGGATTTGTGAGTTAGATATTGTCTCTGCTTCTCATACTAAAACTATTCATACCGGTTTGGCTGAAGTAAACTGTAGTTTAAATGATATGCACCCAAATGCAAGTGAGGTATCTGAAATTTTTACTGTACCTTTACATTTTTTTATTAACACACAGCCAGACACCTATTTAGTAGCTGTTAATTGTCACCCCGACGAAACCTTTCCATACGACCAAATACCCAATGGACGTGAATACACTTGGCATAGGGGGAATTTTGACGTACCCTTTTACTACTATCAGCATCGAATTATTTGGGGGTTAACTGCTAGGATTATTATGAATTTTATTTCTTTACTGAAGTAAAACACAATACAAAAGGCTGGTACAAGACCAGCCCCTTGTATAATTAAGATATAAAAAATGAATAAGGATTAAAACGAATAATAGTTAGGTATTCAGAAGTATTGTTTGTGATTGAATAGAAGTTCAACCACTTAACCTTACTCTAAATTCATAGTAACATAATGCTATGAGAGATATACGTACGCCCCTTGAATGACTCTTAAGAGTTTATATTCGTGACGTAGTCTGTAATTATGTGAGTTTCATTGGTTTAGCTGGTTGAATTTCTCTTGATCATAAGCAAGAGAACTATTCGGGTAACGAACAAGGTTAATGACTCACAATATTACTCTCATTTTGGATAGAAAGGAACTTACTATGGCTAATTATTATAACGTACCTGTTGCTGGAATTGATGTTGCTGCAAACTTCTCAGTTGTTACAATTCTATCTCCTAATGGAGATATTTATAAAAAAATTTGAAGTTTCATCATAATCTTGATGGACTAACCAAGCTTGTAAATCTTATTAATAAAATAGAAGAAGAGTTTGGTGATAGTCCCAAGTTATTTTGTGAAAGCACGGGAATATATCACTTAACTCTTCTTCATTTCCTTAGAAAAAACCAGAAGGATATATCTGTGATAAATCCTCTGATATCTAATTCTAACAGGAATTTTAATATTAGAAAAGTGAAAAATGATAAAAGAGACTCTCTTTCTCTTGCAAAGCTTGGTAAATTCGACAATGTTAAAACTTCAATGGATATTCCAGAAGATTTTTTGCACCTTAAATTTTTAGTTAGAGAATATTATAACCGGATAGATGATAGGGCTAATGTTAAAAAAGAGTTTTCTAATTCCTTGAATGTTTATTACCCTGGGTTAAAGAAAGCTTTCTCTAATATATGTTCTAAGACAGCTCTCGCTTTTTTTGAAAACTATCCTACTCCTCAAAGTTTTATTGATGCAGTGCAAGATGATGTAATTCATTTACTAAGAACAACTGCAAAATGTGGCTTAGAATGGTCTAACAAAAAGTATCTAGAACTACTTCAAATAGCTAATGAGGCTCTTTTTTAGGCATTAACTCAATTTTTTTGCTCGTAAGGTTACACGTTTTCTTGCTAGTTATAAGTTCCATACTGAACTGATTGATGATCTTTATGCTGAAATTAATGTTTATATTAATGATGCTGATTTTGGAGCTAAATTCCATGAGGATTTAGACCTATTATCTTCTTTTAAAGGTCTAGGTTCAATGACTGCTATTACCTTACTTTCGGCTATAGGCTCTATTGATAATTTTTCTAAACCACAGCAATTAGTTGCCTTTTTTGGTGTTGATCCTAGTGTTAATGAATCTGGTAAGTTTAAAGGTGACAAAAATAAGATGTCTAAAAGAGGTACTTCTATTGGTAGAAAGGTATTATATTCTTTTGCTCTACACTGTATTAGAAAAAGCCCTAACCAAAAACCTGTAAACTCTACTCTTCATCATTATTACCATGAGCAATTAAAGCATAAGAAAAAGAAAGTTCGCGTTGTTGCTGTTATGAATAAGTTACTTAGATATGTTTTTTCTGTTCTTAAGAATAGAAATCCTTATGTTGTTAGAGACCCTAAAATTCATAAAAGGATGTTTGTTGAAAACAATTCTAAGAAAAATATCTTAGCTGCCTAATACTATACTTCATTTTTTATTGTTCGGCTTTTTCGGAAGCCTTATTAAGTGTACTCTTATACCTACTCTTATTTTTTTTATTTCTTATTGACTAATGCTAGCTGGACTACGAAGATACAAGAAATCTTTGGGCAAAAACTATTCTTTTACCCTACACAATACCCTAGAACCTAAGAATACGGCCCAAGCTTTATCTTTGCCCTCTTTTAAGTAAAATTTTATAGTATTTTTTATTTTTTTCTCGTTAATTGCTAACATAGTTTCACTTAAAGCGTACAAAGTGAAATGCTCATTATTTGAAACAGCTTTAATATTTTTGCCATCTCTATATATAAGTATGTTGCCACCTTCATCTGAGGCATAATAACCTGTTAATTTATCTACTTGCTCATTTGTTAAGTTAGTTTTAGTTTGTTTTAATGGTTTAAAGTCTATATCTAACCCTAAAACAGTATTTACTGCAGCTGTGAAAATACTATTAGCAGGTGCACCCGATACATTACTTAAAACTGCTACCACTAGTTTTTCTTCTGGTACAAAACCAAAATTAGATGCTACACCCGGCTGGGAACCACCATGTTCAACAACTGTTACTCCCGCATAAGCTGGTGTAGATTTTAAGGCATAACCATAGTACTGCCCTTTACTCACCTCATAAACTGGTTGCCACATCTTTTGCAAATATTCCTTTGGAATAATCTCTTTGCCCTTAAAAAATCCATTATTAACATACAGCTCGCCATAATTCAATAAATCTGTAACACAGGAGCGAACTCCTCCGCCAACCTCAAAAACTCCCAGCTGTGGCCAATTACAGCTTTGCCATTCTGCTAAAGCTTTACTATAGGTATAATTCTCTGTAACATCATTAAATTTGTCTAGTTCTTCTATATAATAAGTAGAGCGATTCATTTCTAGTTCATCTAAAAGCTGGGTCATGGCTCTGTTATAAAGCTTGCCACTGTATTTCTCTATAATAGCTCCTAACAATAAAAAGGTATCGTTAGCATAACTAAAGTACTGGCTAGGTTCGCCCAATGGCTCTGTTTTGTAATAATTTAAATACTCAATGTGACAATCAAAAGACTTGTGATCCTGATGACGTTCAATTGGTGGTAAACCGGTTGTATGCGAAAGAAGATGATGAATTTTAACCTTATTCATCTCCATATTAGGCAACTTTAATTCTGGTAAATGCTTTATAACTAAATCATCTACACTCAATATACCTTTAGCTGCTAATCTCATAATCTGTAGTGCAGTGAAAGATTTACTTACTGAGGCAATTCCCATAATGGTATTAGGGGTAACAGGTAAACCTTTTTCTACATCACGCTGACCAAAGCCTTGCTGGTATATAATTTTGCCATTTTTGCTAATTGCCACTGCAGCTCCAGCTATATGTTCTTCCAGCATTAAACCCTTAACATAATCTTCAAATGTATTCCACTTATAGCTCATTACTCTCCACCCTTTCTTTGTATATGAGTTTATTCAATGCCTATACTGGCTTTCCTGCTATTTAGCTTATGTAATAATCAATTCTTTTACTCCATAGTAATTTTTGCTGTTATAATAATAATCAATACGGTATAATTATTTTAAGTCAGCTATAGGAGGTTATTATTATAAAATTAAGATTTAAGGTGTTTGGTGGCTTAACAGATAGATTTGCAGAATTAATAGAGCAAGAATGGTTTGAGTTTGAGCCAGGTAGTACTTTAGGTGACTTTTTAAGCCAACACGATTTTCCACCCAAAGCCTATTGGATAGCCACAGTTAATAAAACTGTAGTACATGATAACTATCAATTGAAAGATGGAGATACTATTGAGATTTTTCCGCCAATAGCAGGTGGGTAGTTATCACTTTTATTCTACAAACGTTTCCATACTTGATTTATCTCTATCTTGTACGCAATAAATTTCCTCATAGATATACATATGTAAATCTATGAAGTAAATTTTTGCTAGAGCATTTTAAACTCATTTGCGACTATGTCTTCCTGTTATCTCTTCTATACTTAGCTTCAACATTACAATTCTCGCTATGGAATCTCCAATTTTCATTATTCTACTGCGTTGGGGCTCTGGATTACTCTCTAGTTGTTCTACCATTAATAAAAAGGCTTTTCTTATTTCTGCTACACCGTTAACGTATTCTAGTTTACCCCTTATTACCACAGATGAGTATTTTTGATCACATAAACCCTCTAAGTAACCTTTATCTTCAATTACTGTAGCACATACTGCTGGATTTTCATTAATAAAATCTAACTTTAAACCCTTTTGAGCACAATGCATATAAAGGGCATTATCTTGTTCACTATAGGCGTAGCTCATGGTAACAACATAAGGCTCATTGTTTCGGCATAAAGCTAAGGTTGTATATTTGCCCTGTTTTAGAATTTTTACTAACTCACTTTTACTATCTATTAGCAAGTCTTTTCTACGCATATGATATTTGCTCATGTTGATTTCCTCCATTGTATGTTGATCCATTTCACCCTTTAGGCACTACTTTTAAATATATTTCTATTATGAAGAAAATACTTTTATATGTATACATATGTTATTCTTTGTTTATTGGTTTTAGAAAGTAAAAGTTAATTTTTGTAAAATAACACCTGTTCAATATAGAATTAAACAAGGGTTTAATGAGCTCTTTTTGGTGTACCTTATAATGTTTTCTACACTCAAGGCTCCACCTTTTACTTTATTATAATAATTTTCAATCAGTATTGAAGTTTTAGAAGGTTCATTTTCAATTACCTCTGTTTTTGTCACAATCCAATTATCATCAATAAGTCGATAATTAATAAGCAGAGAACGTGCGTTATTAATTAAATGTTCGCTTAAAGCTAAATCTTCTCCTGTAAATATCAAAGATAAAAACTTGTCAATTTTCAACACATCTTTTTCAGTACTATGACCTTCCTTAATATCCGTAAAATCACTTAAGAAAAAAATACGATTACAAGTCCATGAATGCCATAAAACATCAGTACTTTTATTAAAAAAGATAAACTGTCTTGCCATATCTTCTTTATGATATATTATATACGATAAATCATTACAATCACCAATTTCATCTGGTTCACCGTTTTGCTTGATAACATCAGCACGTTTAAGCGTGAAACTAGTAACTGTTCGTAATTCAAAAGGCATATTATAATAATCATCAACTGCTTGATATTTACTTTTATCATGATTACTATTTATATTAAAAACATTCATTGCCACAAATACTATCACAACAACAGCTACAAAGATTATTAATATTTTTTTTACCATTTATTATCTTCGCTTAGCTCAGAGTATTTTTGTATACTGGAATAAATATCACCAAGATATACCCCAGTTTATGCCCATCGCTATTTAAGATAAATATATTTTTCTTCAAAATTAATCTCCTTCGATTGTAATATAGTACCTAAATTTGTTCTATTACAAAAAAACATGTTCTTAATTTACTTTGATTAATAAATTTAACACTTTACTATAAAATAACCTATATAGTATTTATTATCAATATATCATAACTATAAATACTTATTTTCTGTTAAAATCATCTGTTTAATTTGAAACTTTAAATTTATGTACATTAATTGTTCCTGTATTATCAAGAGACCATTTAATATCTATTTTATCTTCTCCAACGTTATTTTTACACAATTTTTATTCATATAGTCATTGTATATTAGAGTTTATAAAAAAAATAGAAAAGATTTATCTTTATAAATAAATACTATTAGGCTTTTTTCTAACCTTTAACCATCTTTACTCATAGTATGTTAATGAGAAATTAGAGAGGGGGACAGTTGTGAAAGTCTTCGGTAATAAAAAGAACGATAAAGAACTAGCTAGAATATACATAGTTTATCAAAAAGCGAATAGAATTTTTCCTGCTGCTGAGGCCTTAAATAAAGGTACTGTTTTTCCGGAGTTATATCGACCCTATAAAATAAAGAAAGGATAGAGGATTTAAGTAAATGGATAGAATGGAAATGCTTAAAAAAGTAATGGAACTTAGCTTTTGTTTGTTAGATTTAAACCTCTACCTAGATACCCATCCCCATGACAGCAAAATGCTAAAAAAGTTTGATGAAATAAACAAACAGCATACTGAAATATACCAAAAATATGTTATGGAATACGGACCATTAATGTATACAGATGTAACCTGTGATTATAGCAAATGGCAATGGATTAACGACCCTTGGCCTTGGCAATTAGAGAGTTAAAGGAGGCATATATATGTGGATTTATCAAAAACATTTACAATACCCAGCTAGGGTTGATCGACCTAACCCTCAGCTAGCAAAGGTTATAATTGCTCAATATGGTGGACCAGATGGAGAGCTAGGAGCCTCACTACGTTATTTAACCCAACGATATACCATGACTATGCCAGAGGCCCGTGGTGCTTTAACAGATATTGGTACAGAAGAGTTAGCTCACATGGAGATAATGGGAACATTGGTTTACAATCTACTTAAGGGTGCCTCGCTAGAGCAAATTAAAGAAGCTGGTATGGATGGTTATTACACCAACCACGGCAGAGGTGTATTTTATGTTGACCCTAATGGTATACCTTGGTCAGCCAGTGGTATTCAGTGTAAAGGCGACCCAATTGCCGACTTAACAGAGGATTTAGATGCAGAAGAAAAGGCACGTGCTACATATGATTATTTACTAAATTTATCTGATGATGCTGGAGTAACAGATACTCTCAGATTTTTACGTGCTCGCGAAGTTGTACATTTTCAACGTTTTGGTGAGTTATTGCAGTTGTTGTATGATAAGAAGAATAGTAAAAGTGTCTGGTAGTGCTTGGAGGTCTTTTCGAAGGACGCTTCCATAATTAATCACATCTCTGCGTCATACAAAAAAACATTTAAAAAGATATACGCACCTTGTATTATCTTTGTAAATGTTTTTTTTAGTTCCTTAATCTATGATCAATTTTAAAAGCCACTACTTAATTAAGGCGTTACAGTATTTTATTATTTTAGGCACTTATTACACCGCTTTATTTAATCCTAAATTCAAAAAAAGAGCCAATATAATGACTCTTAACGAAATGATTAATTAATAAATAATCACATGCTCCATATAACTTCAAAAGAAAACATATCTTACTCTTTTTATTGGTGGCTGTTAGGTTTTTTTGTGAAACAGTAAGAGTGTTTCTCATAGCCATTTATTTCATAAAATGCATGAGCCTCTTTTCTCTCAAAACCACTGTTTAAAATTATACTTGATAGCCTTCTTTCACAAGCATACTTTTCAATATAATTAAGCAGTTTTGTACCGATCCCTTTATTCTGAAAGGCTTGAGATACTGCTAAACCACAAATCCATAAAAAACCAACTTCATTCCCTATTGATAGTGCTTGTAATGTTGTGATAAAAGCCACAACCCTATTCTCACATACTGCAACAAATGTTCTATAATTATCGTCTTTGTTCATTTTAGTCATCACACTGGTTATGTTTTCTTCATTAACATTTGGATTCCCAATTTCATTACGCCAAAGTAATACTACTTCCGTATAGTCTGATGGTGTAATTTTCCTTATTATAGTTTCCATTTCAACCTCCTGTGATAAATAATAAAGAATATAAAGGCATAGCTAGGTTTTAATTATGAAATCGTTTGCAAAAAAACTTGACCTAACCAACTGAACGCCCCATTATGCCGTGGCTTTCAGAATTGAGGCTAGTTTAAGGAATAGGGAATTTTATTGAAATAGACAATACAGGGTGGTATGTCTATGAAATAAAATTCCTGTATGACGCCGAAATAGCTCAATTATGAAAGCGTCCGTTGATTAAAATGCTAATGTTATACTCTAATATTCTTCCAACTACCCTGCCTAAACCGCAAAGCTAACAATGCGCCTCTTACAAACCAGTCAAATACCATTACAAAATAAACACTCCATAAACTCCAATGAAAAACGTTTATGAAGAGCCAAGTTAATCCTAAACGAATTACAAAGTTACCAAATGAGCTAATGTATAATACAGCTTTTGTATCTCCTGCTCCTCTTAGTCCTCCACTTACAGCAAAGGCCACTGCCTGAGGCACTTGAGCTAACCCTAGTATTCTTAATACTAGCTTACCACCAGCTACTACATCTGCTTCGTTAGTATATATTCTAATAAATACCTCAGGTATCAGTATAAACAAGGCACCCATTATTCCCATAAGCAACATTGCCATTTTTACAGCTGTCCAGCCACTCTTTTCAGCGTTAGCTGGATGTTTAGCACCTAAGTTTTGGCCTACCAATGTTCCTGCAGCTACTGAAAATCCAATGGCCGGCATAAAAGATAATTGCTCTATATTGCCACTTAACGTAGTTATAGCTACGGCAGTAGTACCTAAGGAGGCCACTATTTTAGTTGTAAACATTAACGCTACACTTTGGGTTAACCGCTCAAAAGCTGCTGGTATTCCTATTTTAAATAATCTTTTTATTACAGACGTTTTTATAATGAAAAAGTCTTTTAGCTTAATGTGTAAACCTGCTTTTCCTTTTACTAAGATATACATCATAATAGATAAGCTTACTAAACGAGCAATGCTTGTGGCAATAGCTGCCCCTAATACCCCAAAAGCAGGGAAACCAAACTTACCAAATATTAATATATAGTTTCCTATTACATTAACAAAGTTTTCAACAAAACCTGCAATAAAAGGAGTTTTTGTATCACCTGCACCCCGTAAGCTGGCTGTTACAAGCAATCCAATAAAGGCAAAAAACATACCCGGACTATAGCCTTTTAAATATAAAATTCCGTTATTAATAACCCCATCTTCCGCTCCCATAAACAATATAATTTGCTTGGCCGCAAAAAAAGTAAATATTGCTAATACAAAAGATATCATTGTTCCTGTTATAATTGACTGAGTTGCAGAATCACGGGCTTCATCTTCTTTATTTGCTCCTATTGAGCGAGCAACGAGAGCCGTAGTGGCAGCACCTAAACCCAAAAAGATTGACATAGCTACAAAAAGTGGTCTAAAACTTAGTCCAATACCTGCTATTGCCTCAGATCCTAACTTACCCACCATAGACATATCTACAATTTGAGCAAGAGTTTGTAGTAACATTTGTGCCATTACAGGTGCAGCTAACATAAATACAACTTTATTAAGTGGCAAGTCACTACTAATTAAATTGCGTCTTGTTTTTTGTTTTGCTCTATCTTGCTGAGACATTACAATTTCCCCCCTTTAATGCTGTCATTATTATTTGCTAGTTAGTAAACAAACATATATAATAACAACAAATATATTTATTTATTTCAGGGAATAGTGTTATTGAAATACAATATTTCGTGTATAGTACTATTAAAGCCTGAGCTTCATTATATCATAGATTGAAGGTAAGACATTATGAAATATAAAAATGTTTATCAACTAATTTTATTGCTTTTAGGTATGGGAGTTTTTATTTTGGTAGGATTTTCTTTGGTTTTTAGGTTGATTAAATAGATTTCTACTATAAATTTTGTAGAACTACTTATAAAGTAAATAAGTCATTAAATTAATATTTTATATAAAATAAACTTAGATTATATTGCACATAACATACGTTTTCTAATATAAATTGAGGCTGGCACACGAACTTTTTAATTTTGCTAATGTACCAGCCCTCTAAATAAAATTTTAATATTCAAGATTATTTCTTATCTTATAAAATGCCACTCTTTTTGCCTACCACCTAAAAAGTGTACTTCATTATTGGTATAAATAATAGTTTGTTCTAACGCTATCATTACTTTTTGATTATTCCATTCAATAATATCTTTTTTAATGTTTAACTCCATTGCATATGCTGTATTGTTGTTTAGTGGATAATCTCCTCGTCCAAGCACGCCTTCTTGATGATCATATAATCCAATTGTTGGACCTGCTCCATGACCGTGATAACCAATTGGGTGCGAATATACACAGGGCTCAAGCCCCGCTTGTATTGCATTTTTTCTTATGTTTTGCAGTATTTGATTTCCTGTTTTACCTAATATCATTTCTTTAGCATGGATATCTTGAAGCAGGTTAGCACAAGCTAAAGCCTGTTTTAATCCCTCTGGAGCGTCAGTTTCACCTAGCTTTAATACATAGGCATGCTGTTGAGTATCGGTACATAAACCAAGGTATTTTATGCCAACATCACAGTGAAGGATATCTCCCGCAAGTATAACTTCATCTTTAGCAACGCTTTTTGTGCCTTGTCTTTGAATACTAACGGATGGCATAAACCAAGTTTCGAGTCCTAGGTCACAAATTTTTTGCCTTATCCACCAGGCAACATCTAAAGCAGTAGTAACACTTGGTAAAACTACTCTGCTAGAAAAAGCCTCTGCTATTATGCCATGTGCAATTTCATTTATACCAGAGTAAGCCATTATTTCTTGCTCAGTGCGGTACTCTAACCAACCAATGCAAAGCTCAATAGAGCATTTTAAACGCTCTAAGTATTTATCGGGTAGCGATTCTACTAAATTAATATACTCTCCATGGGCTAATCCGTCTCCAAAGCTAAAGTCATGATTAACATTTATACCAATTGTTTTTGGATCACGCTCTGTTATAATCTCGGCTAGCCTAACATACTGATCTATACTATCATCAGTCCAAACTGCTTTGTAGAGTTGCTCTAAAGCAGGAACTGGCCGAGATAAAGTTAAACACTCAACAGAGTCATCTTTTTGCAAATAAAATACCAATATTGTTCTTCTTCTAGCTGAGAATTGCTCAGCAGGCAATAAGGACATCATTACTGGATCCTCATTATACTCCCGAGCAGTTATAATCCACATATCTAATTTGGCTCTTTTCATGAGCATAGGTAAAACGTTTTTTAAACGAAACTTAAGCCATTTATTTTGAACTTTAGCTCTACTGCGTAGTGGAATTATCTTGTTGGCAAAATGTGATACATTGCCTAAACTAACTTGCTCTTTAACGGTAACCTCTCTCATGTTTTAATACCTCCTATTTATAGTTCTACAATACCAATATTATTGATAATATTTATTTTAGTACCAAATGGTGCTGAAAGTTCTCTAATTCTATTTAGTATTCTCTCTCCTTCCTCATCTTTTGCCAACATGGGCCTTCCTCTGACTGTTCTTTTTTTACCAAATCCTAACGTTATAGGATAGAGTTTTATTTCTACAACCTTGCCATTATTGAATCTACACCACGGCAATACTGTTTGCCAAAATCTCTCTTGAGTCGGAAACCCTTGTTGATCGTTATTGCTTCTTTTATTATAATAATCAGCTGGGGTAGCATCATAACCTAGCCCGTTTAAATCATATACATCTTGAGGTAACTTAAGAACTGTTTCATTTTGAAAGATAAAGTTACCTAAACCATGGAATATAGGTTTATTATTATATATTTCAATTCCCCTTATATAATGAGCTCCATGAGCAATAAAAACATCTGCCCCTGCATTTATGCATTCGTGAGCGAATTTTAATTGAAATTCTGCTGGCTTCCAAGGGTTCATTGCATCACCTTGGTGGAGATGAAGACTATATACTACAATATCTGCTTGGTCAGAAGCGTCTTTAATCCATTTAATATTACCAGCTCTATCCTGATCATTAATAATGGTATGTATTCCGGGATTATTTCCTTTAATAAACTTTAGATTTTCAAGTTTACAAACCCCACTTGGTTCTGATTTTAGCCATCCCATTTTAAAATACCTCTGTTTCTGACTCTTAATTCCGGTATGTTTCTCTAACTCTTTTATCATGTTATAGTGTTTATCATCAACCTCTATGTAGGAATGAAACCTAACTGGATTCAAGCCTGGTCTTCCTATAGAATCAACCCTCGCATGTCCAGCTCTGCCAAAAGAGGCAAAGGTTGATGAAGCGGCTATTAGCGCCACCCTTCCGCAGTTTAAATCTAAATAACTGGCGGATCGAGCGTCTGCTAAATTAATACCTGTACCGGCATTTACTAACTTATGTATTTTTAAAAGCTGTTTAGTATGCAGCATCGCCTTTATTCCGTAATCTAAGGAGTGATTATTAGCTAATGAATACAGGTTAAAACCAGCAAACTGCAAGTCATTAAATACCTCTGAATCTACCTGAGTATAGGTTCCACCACTCTCCGCTACAGGATAGCCATTAAAATCATGCACTAACATTTCGAAATTAGTAAATTTTATATCACTGTTTTTTAGGATATTCCACATCTCTAAATAGGCAGGTTCATTATAAGGTGTTAGCCTACGCGTTATAAATATATCTCCAGTAGCAGTTAAGGTAAATTTTTTTAACTGATCATTATATCTCAATAGTATTCCTCCTTTTTTTACTGTGTAATGAATTAATTTGATACTTATGTATTGCTTTCCTGCATATATTTCGATTACAGAAAATTTTTTTATAATATGATTGACCTTTATAAGGCAAAACTATAGAATACAGTTAGTTAGGATGGGTGAAGGATGAAAAATGTAAATAGCATCAAGAATGATGAAAGCAATTTATTACCCGATATTTTAAGGTTTTATGTGCCTTTAGGTATCTACTCTATGATAATGTTAACAAGTCATAGTGTTATTAATGCAGGTGTCAGTAGAACAAACAGTCCTCAAATTGCTTTAGCTGCCTATGCTTTAACAATGAGTATTATGAATATGTTTGCATCTCCCGCTTTTACAAGCAGGCAAATGTTGGTTGCTATGGCAAGAGATAAAAAGAGTTTTAGACTCAGTTTATCTTTAATGATTAAGCTAGGAATTGCCTCTTTAGCTATTTTAGGTCTTTTAGCTTTTACCCCACTTGGAGAGTTTGTATTTTTACAGGTATTTAAAGCACCAACTAAGCTCTTTCCAGAGATTAAGTCTGCCGCTAAGTTTTGTTTACTACTACCCTTTATTTATACCTTAAGGGCATATAGTCAGGGAGTCTTAATGGTACAGAAGAAAACAAAATACCTTACTTACTCTGTTGTGGTAAGAATTATATTTATGGTTTTCTTGGCTTCATTTTTACCTAAAATTAAGTGGCTAAATGGGGCTGCTGTAGGTATTTTAATTTGGACTCTGGGTATGTCTTGTGAGGCTATTCTAAATTTTTTATGGTCAATACCTCAGTACAAAAAGCTACCTGAGCAATCTGAGACTGATACCGGTAAGTCTTTTAGTGTAAACAAAGCCTTCAGTTTTTTATGGCCACTTATGTTGATGTCTTTTGTATGGACTTTAGGAAAACCTCTTATCAACTTTGGTTTATCAAAAACTACTGACCCCGAAAAGGCTCTTGCTACATTTCAAGTGGCACAAAGTTTTGCTTGGATTCTTATGGGTTTCTTAGAGAATAATATTAGGCAAGTTAGTTTAATATTTGGTACTACCAAAGATAGAATAAAGTACTTAAAAAAGTTTACGCTAGTTATTAGTATTATCTTAGCATGTTTACTTTCTTTATTGGCTTTAACTCCATTAGGTCAATTTACTTTATTAAATATAATTAAGGTTAGTCCAGAGTTAGCTTCAGCGAGTAAGGGTATTTTAATACTGCTTATAGCATCACCACTTATTTTAGCTTGGAATGAGTTTTACATTGGCTTATTGATGACCCTTAATAACACCAAAATACTAAGTGTAGCTAAAATTACTAATATGACTACAGTAACTATTACAATATTAACGTTGGCAGCTATAAATCCAGCAATAGGAGCTATTGCTGGGGCTATTGGTACCTTAGTTGGTTTATTGGCAGAACTGATTGTGCTAAGATTTGCTTACCTTAAATTAGCTAAACTAAAAGAGCTTAAGCAAGTTTCAAAATGATTACTAAAAAATAAACTAAAAATATAAGCCTACTTTCTGTATCTTAGTGAAAGTAGGCTTTTGGTTATCTCTATTTAATTTCTAGCTTATTATATTTTTTTACGGCATTGTTTAACAACATAAATCCTAATCCACCCAAAATAAGTGCCATAGCTAACAAGCTATATGTTAAGGCATATATTCCGGCAACACTTACAATAGCTTTAACTGCTATAAATACTACTACTCCTAACAGAGCTTTCCAGGCAAGGGCAGCCAAGATATTCATATTGTTTTTCATAGCATGGGTTGGGTTACTCCATGTTAGAATTGGTCGTGCTATATCTATACACATATCAATGGCTAACATACCATACACTGCAGGAATAGCAATCAATAAAGACCAAACAATATCTATAATAGTAATTGGCAAAAAGTAAACTGCAAAACCCAATATAACTAATATTGCTGCCCCAATTAAAACTGCACAACTTATAATGCGAGCATTAATATCGTTTTTTGCGCTTATTGGCATTATTTTAACTTGCCATAAATACTTACCCTCACGAGTAATTGCTGTAGCACTTAGCGCTCCCATTAATACTGGTGCAATAAAAGCAATAGTTAGTATAACGGGTCGATAAGGTGCTGCACTACTAGAGCCTAAGGAATCTAGCAGCATTGCTATACCTTTCGCGCTATCTGGGTTAGATAACGAAGTAATTGCAACCATGATAAATGGAAACAATAATAACATTAAGGTGTTCATTAAAAATGCTGGTGTTTTATATATAATTTGAATATTTCTTCTTACCAATGCCCCTATTTGAGAACGCCCTTGGTAAGATGCTTTTTTAACTATTACCTTTGATTCAGCCTGATTAAAGTTTCTTAGTGTTGTTTTAACTAAAGGCTGAGCAATTATATTAAACAATACTATTAAACCTAAATTAAGAACTATAAATAGACCTAAATGCAGTAGTGAACCCGCAATCATTTTTGTGGCCCACACTACAGGTGGAAACTGTAAGCCAATATACTTTAAAACTCCATCCTGAGAGTTTAAAATATTTAATAAAAAATCATTCGATTGAGCAGATCGAGAAACAATTATATTAAAGCTAAATACCAAAATCATAACCAATATACTTATTACTACAGACATTGCTCTTCTATTAATGGATCTACCAACTGTTTTCATTAATAACACTACTATAATTGAAGCAATTAAAAGTGGCACAATGGGCATGGTTACAACTGCCACCAAACCACCTATAAATCCAACTAAATTAAAACCAGCTTTACTAAAATACACAAACAAGGTAGGAACAATAAATAAGGCAGTCATAAAAAAGCTGAATATATACTGAACCGCTAGTTTAGACAAAATAATACTATTCTCTTTAATTGGAAGTGTTAATAAAAAACCGGTACTATCTGAATAATAAAAGAGGTTTATTAACGCCGTAATAGATAAAACCATTACCCCTAATGAAACCATAATATAGGGCAACGCAAAAGATAATTCTGGAATGCCCATTTGGGCAGTAACATCATAGATAGTATTCGCCATCTGAAAGGCCATCATGCCAAATACAAATACTAGCCAAATTAATGCTAAAGACATTAAGCCTTTTCTCTTGCCCGAGCCCATGTTTTGCATGGTTTTAGTCCAGTAATTTTTAAGCTGAACTTTTGTTAATGACCATAGTTTATTCATTTTCTGTTAACTCCAAGAACATTTCTTCTAGTGATTCATCTTGATCTTTAATTTGATCAATTGTGCCTAATGCAATAATTTTGCCATCTTTTATAATAGCTATTCTATCACAAAGATTTTCTACAACCTCTAATACATGAGATGAGAAAAAGACTGTACCACCCGTTTGACAATGCTCTCTCATAATATCTTTAAGTATCCTGGCAGACCTAGGATCTAAACCAACTAATGGTTCATCTAAGATAAATAATTTAGGATTAGGTAATAATGCTCCACTTATTAGTAGTTTTTGCTTCATACCATGAGAATAAGAGCTAACTGCCTTACCTAGGCTATCATAAATCTCAAAGGTTTTAGCATACTTTTCAATTCTTTGCTGGCGTATATCTTGGTTTATTCCATAAATATCACCGATAAAGTTTAAATAATCAAAGCCACTTATAGAATCAAATATCTCTGGATGATCAGGAACAAAAGTAAATTTATTTTTTGCTTTTACAGGCTCTTTACTTATATCTACGTTATCTATTAATACCTGTCCCGATGTAGGCAATAACATTCCGGTAATCATTTTAATAGTAGTAGTTTTACCAGCACCATTTGGTCCTATAAAACCAAATATTTCACCATGATTTACTGATAAATCAATACTATCAACAGCCAATTTTTTTCCATCATAATTTTTAGTTAAGCTACTTAGTTTTAACACTCGAATCCCTCCCATTTACAGCTAACACTATAGTTTTACCCATTTTTTTTAGGTTTAAACAACTTCGAGAATCAAAATATGTTATACTAAACCTGTTTTAGTCTACAGAAAGAGGTATGAGAATATGCTCAAGAATGATTCATTGTACTATCCTTACCCCGCGCGAAGAAGAGCTGTATTTGCTCGTAACGGTATGGTTGCCACCTCACAGCCTCTAGCTGCACAAGCAGGGCTAGATATTTTAAAGAGAGGTGGAAATGCCATTGACGCCGCTGTAGCTACAGCTGCATGTTTAACTGTGCTCGAACCAACTTCAAATGGCATTGGAGGAGATGGTTTTGCTTTAGTTTGGACCAAAGGCAAGTTACATGGACTTAACTCAAGTGGGCCAGCCCCTAAAAGCATATCCATAGAAGCTGTAAAAGCTCTTGGCTATGAAGAAATGCCAACTTATGGTTTTATACCAGTAACTGTACCAGGTATTCCTGCTGCTTGGGCTGAACTTAACAATAAGTTTGGTAAATTACCACTTAGCGAAGTATTACAGCCAGCTATTGAATATGCCAAAAATGGTTATCCAGTATCTCCAGTAGCCTCATACTATTGGAATCGTGCTTATCATAATTTTAAACAAAAAACCGAAGGAACACAATTCGATGAATGGTTTAAAATATTTGCGCCACATAACAAAACTCCTAAAGCTGGTGAAATGTGGTCATCACCTGATCATGCACGAACCCTAGAGCTTATTGGCAAAACAAATGCAAAGGCCTTTTATCAAGGTGAACTAGCAGAAAAAATTGCTGCCTTTTCTAAAGCATATAATGCTTTTATTAGCTATGACGATTTAGCATCTTTCAAGCCTGAGTGGGTAGACCCTATTGGCGTGGATTACCATGGTTATAAAGTTTGGGAAATACCACCAAATGGACAAGGGTTAGTTGCTTTATTGGCTCTAAACATTGCTAAGGAATTAAAAATGGACGGAAGAGACGATGTTGAAACCCTTCACAACCAAATTGAGGCTATTAAACTAGCCTTTGCCGACGGTCAAAAATATATAACAGAACATAAAGACATGCGTTTTACTACAGATCAATTGTTATCTGAGACTTATGCCAATAAACGTAGAGCTTTAATAAAAGATACAGCACTTAAGCCAGAAGCTGGTGAGCCTAAGAGTGGCGGAACAGTATATCTATGCGCTGCTGATAATGATGGGAATATGATTTCATATATTCAAAGCAATTATATGGGATTTGGATCAGGTTTGGTTGTACCAGGAACTGGTATTGCTTTACAAAATAGAGGCAAAAACTTCAGCTTAGATCCTAACCATGATAATCATTTGGCACCTAATAAAAGAACTTACCATACCATTATTCCTGGTTTTTTAACTAAAGGTGATTTACCAGTAGGTCCTTTTGGTGTAATGGGTGGATTTATGCAGCCCCAAGGGCACATGCAGGTTGTAATGAATGCCATAGATTTTAATCTTAATCCACAAGCGGCTTTAGATGCTCCTCGTTGGAGATGGGACAAAGGTATGGAAGTAAGCATGGAAATGGGATTCCCTCAACATATTATAAATGCTTTAATTCGTAAAGGCCATAAAATAAAAGTTCAACCTAACACTGGAGGTTTTGGAAGAGGTCAAATAATTTGGCGCGACCCAGAGTCTGGTGTTTTAGTTGGAGGAACTGAGTCACGTACTGATGGAACTGTAGCTGCTTGGTAAACTATACTATTAACTTTATATAAAAAAACAAACCTGCTTACTAGAGCAGGTTTTTTACATAAATTGCACAAGGATTACCCTCACCCCACGGTTCGTAGGGGTCTATTATTTCACGAAGCTCAAATCCATTTTTTTCGTAAAATTTTCTTGTAGTTTCATATGGCTTATATGCTACTGTTGGAGCTAAGGTTTTAACACATATTTCTGCTACATCAAGTTCTTTTAGACTATCTATTAAAAATTTAACTAAATCTGTTCCATAACCTTTTTGTTGAAAATTTGGATGAACTGCCATCCAACTAATTTCTGCTTTTAAATATGATAAAAAATAAAATGATATAAATGCTATTATTTGTTTATTGTAATTATATGCATAAACTTGATGACTTTTTAAATCTCTCTCCATGTCTATAAGACCATTTTTATTAAAATAGTTGGGTAATTGCTTAGCTATACATAAACAGTCCTGTGTTTGCTTGTTACCTAATTTAACAATCATTTTGTTTGTGAAATACCTTTCTTGCATTAGGGCTTAAATACTGCAAAAATTCAAACATATAATTTCCTGGCCCTTTAACAAAAAAATTTTTCAACTGTAAGTCTTTACATTCAGCGACCTCTTTAAGAATTTTTACGTCTTTTTTAAGCAAGTGGTTATACCACTTATCAACATTTTCCACACACAGTGTTACAACTACTGCATTTTCACCTTTTGTTCTAACTATTCCTTTATTTTCGTCAACAACGCCTATGAAAGAAGTATCATTGATTTGGTAAACTTTAGCCCAACCTTCATCTTGGGCAAGTCTTAAGTTCATTACATCACTAAAGAAATTCTCCGCCTCTACTAAGTCTTGATAATAGAGAAAAGTTATTTGCGACGAAATGTCTAGAACCATAAAAACACCTCCATACACACATAATATTATGTGCCGGAGGTGATAATTCCTGCTTAAATTATTAAAAAATTACTATTAAAAGTGGAACTAGCTTAAGAGATGTTATTAATGCTATACAACCACCAAATAGTACATCACTTGGATAATGAACTCCAAGATACATTCTTGATATGCCAACCAGTACTCCTAGAACAACAAATGCATACGATATTGAGTTTGGCAATGACTGTGCTAATATTACACTAATAGTTAGGGCTGCACATGTATGACCCGAAGGAAAAGAGTTTTTATCTTTTGGTATTAATCTAGCCCTTATATCCTCAAACATGGCACATGGACGAGGTCTTTGAAATGCAATTTTAATGGCAAATACTATTAGTGAGCTACAGAATAAGCCAATGGCTAAACTTAGTCCTAGACTATGAACATGATATGAACGTGAGCAAATTAATATTAAAGGTAACGATAAAGCAAATCCAAATGAGCCTAACTGGGTAATAATCATCATAATTGGATCTAAAAAGTCTTTTTGTAATCTGTGATTAAAAAAATAAAGCAAATCAACATCTTTAATTTTGAGATATCGATATAATTTTGTCATTCTATGCACCTCCATCCTTAATTTCATTTTAGGACATAAGGCAAATTAAAGTATTAATATTCTTTTAAGATTTCCTTAAGAAATGTAAAGATATTAATTTATTTAGCCTAATAACAACATTAATCATCTTACACTACTATATACCACTTTAAATCGATAATTATTCGCAATCTGGTAAAAATTCTATAAAAACTTGATTTGCAAGTGGTATGGCTTTAGTAGATAAACAATATTTATTACCCGTATTTAATAATAATTGATTATTTACAAGCTCTAACAGCTTTTCACCATAAACATCTTCTATATTAGTATTAAACTTATCCTTAAACTGGTCTTTGTTTAATCCTTGTTTAAGTAACCTCAGTGATAAAAAGCAGTATTCTGCCATTTGCACCTCACGCTTATTACTATCTAAATCAATATTAACACAACTTGCTACTAATTGCTGGGCATATTGCTTTAAACTAGCACTATTACTCCACCTTATATTATTATAAAAAGAGGCAGCAGCTGGGCCAAAACCTAAATAAGGCTCATAATGCCAATAACCCAAATTATGTTTACTTTGGTAACTAGGTAAAGCATAATTAGCAATTTCATAGTGATTAAATCCTTGCTGTTCTAAAAACTGCTTTGCCATAAACATCATTTCTACAACAGTGTCTTCATCTGCAACTTCTAACTCTTTGTTATCTATTTTGTCTGCTAGTTTAGTATTCTCCTCTACTTGCAATGGATATGCAGATAAATGAGTTATATTAAATTTTCTACAACAATTTAGAGTATCTTGCCAGTCATTTATAGTTTGATATGGTAGACCATACATTAAATCTATATTTATGTTATTTATTCCTGCTAACTCTAAGTAGTTTAAGGCCATTATGGCTTGTTTTTTATTATGTCTTCTACCAATAGCCTGTAGTATTCGGTTATTGGTAGACTGAAACCCCATGCTTACTCTATTGATACCAATTTTTCGCCATTGCTTAGCCTTTTGCAAAGTTACGGTATCGGGATTTACTTCCAAAGTTATTTCTGCATTTTTTGTTAAATTAAATTTTTTAGTTACTAAACTTATTATTTTATCTAATATGTGAGTTGATAAAATAGATGGTGTTCCACCACCTAAGTATAACGTTTGGGCTGCTAAGGGATATTTATTAGCAGCTGTATTTATTTCTTTAACTAAACTACTATAATAATCCTCTATTAATAAATCATTTACTGGCACTGAGTAAAAATTACAATAATAACATTTACTTAAACAAAACGGAACGTGTATATAAATACCACCATTTATCATTTTTTATCGTTTTCTTTAACCTGTAACACTGCCAAGAAAGCCTCTTGAGGTATCTCAACACTTCCTAATTGCTTCATACGCTTTTTACCCTCACGTTGTTTTTCCAGCAGCTTTCTTTTTCGAGATATATCTCCACCATAACACTTAGATAAAACATCTTTACGTAAAGCAGATATTGTTTCACGAGCAATAATTTTTTGACCAATTGCTGCCTGTAATGGTATTGCAAATTGTTTTCTTGGTAAAAGTTTTCTTAGTTTTTCAACTACCTTTCGACCACGATAATAGGCAGTTTCTTTATGGCAAATCATTGATAATGCATCAACATTTTCGGCATTTACTAAAATATCTAACTTTACAAGGTCGCTTACACGGTAACCTATAAACTCATAATCAAAAGAAGCATAACCTCTTGTTTTAGATTTTAATTGGTCGAAAAAGTCATATAAAATTTCAGCTAATGGAATTTCATAAATTAATGTTACTCGTTTACCATCACTACCGTATTGCATATCTTTAAATATACCTCTCCGGCTTCTGGTTATCTCCATAATATTTCCTATATAGTCATCTGGAGAGTAAATTGTGGCCTTTACATAAGGCTCTTCTATGCTAGCTCGCTCTTTTACTGGTGGCATTAATGACGGATTTTCTATTTCTTTTACATCACCATTTGCCATATTAACTTTATAAGCAACGCCCGGAGCAGTGGCAATTAAACTTAATTGATACTCCCTCTCTAAACGTTCTTGAATAATTTCCATATGCAAAAGGCCTAAAAAGCCACATCTAAAACCAAATCCTAAAGCAACTGATGTCTCTGGCTCGTATATTAAAGATGCATCGTTTAACTGTAGTTTTTCGAGTGCATCTTTTAAAAATTCGTAGTCTGGACCCTCTGTTGGATAAAGCCCACAATAAACCATTGGAGTAGCTTTTCGATAACCAGGTAATGCCTGAGGTGCTGGATTATTAGCATTTGTAATAGTATCACCAACACTCATGTTTTTAATCTCTTTAACACCCGTTATTAAATAACCTACTTCACCAGCTTTTAGGGTCTTTACTGGTTTCATTTTGGGAGTAAATACACCAACCTCACTCACTTCTTGGATATCATTAGTTGCCATCATTTTAATTTTTTGAGAGGCTTTTACTTCGCCATCTACTACTCTAATATAAGCAATAACGCCTCTATATGAATCATAGTGGGAATCAAATATTAATGCTCTTAATTCTTTATCTGATGTTTGCTCGGGGGCTGGTATTTTTTCAACAACTGCCTCTAAAACTTCTTTTACACCAGTACCTACTTTAGCCGATATTAATAGTGCCTCTGAGGCATCTATACCTATTTCTTCTTCTAGTTGTTTTTTTACTCGCTCTGGATCTGCTCCTGGCAAATCAATTTTATTGATAACCGGGATTATAGTTAAGTCGTTTTCTAGGGCTAAATAAACATTAGCTAGTGTTTGTGCCTCTATACCTTGGGCTGCATCTATTACCAATAAAGCACCCTCACAGGCTGCTAAACTACGAGAAACCTCATAGCTAAAGTCAACATGACCGGGTGTATCTATTAAATTAAGTACATATTCATTTCCATTTTCAGCAATATAAGGCATATTTACAGCCTGTAGCTTAATAGTGATTCCACGCTCTCTTTCAAGATCCATGCTATCCAGTAACTGGTTTTGCATATCCCGTGTTTCTACTGCGCCTGTTAACTCTAAAATTCTATCTGCCAATGTGGATTTACCATGATCTATATGAGCAATAATGCAAAAATTTCGTATGTTATTCATTTATCTCACCTGCAACTTTAATATCTTAATAACAGCAGTAATTATAGCATAGAATACCTTATAAGTATAATAATCTACAGTATTTGAGAGCAAAATGTGAATTTTTAACATGAAAAAATACTATCCTCAAAGTAACTTTAAAGATAGTATTTTTATTCATTTATTGTTTATTAACTTTTTTGAGATAAATCTTCTAAAATTACCTCTGCTAAAAGCTTTGCTAGTATATCTGTACTCCTACGGGCTTCCGCTAGCGAGTTTTGATAACCACCCATTTCAATCAATATTGAGTTATTAACTAAATGCTGGTTATAGCGAGCTGTTTCTTGTAGTAAGATACCTCTAGATAACCCCGGATAACGTTGCTCTAATTTGTGCTGTAATCTTAGCGCGAATTTATAGTTTTTTTGCCACTTTGGATTTCTTACACGGTCTGAGCCTACTACAAAATAAATTCTAGCATACTTTTTTTCGTTTATTTTTACTGTAGTTAACTCTTTACCTACCCCATCGTTATGTATATCTAAAACATATTTTATAGAATCATGTTTATTTAAGGTTTCCTCTAGGGTTTGTAAACTATGAGAATAAGCGGCCCAAAACGGCTCCCAAATATGGTTTTTTTGAGAGTGCAGTACTGGAATATCATAATCGTCTTTTAGAATACTAGCCAACTGAATACCGGGTTGTACTACTGTGCAATTATTACCTTTAGTTTGGTATCTTACACCACTATCGGGTAAATAGGCCTCAGTATTATGAGTATGATAAATAAATACAAGAGGTTTGTCGCTATTAATCGTTTGTGTTTTAGAAACATCTACTTCTTGACCAGCACCATTTTCTACCCCAGACTTATTTATAGTTGGCCCAGCTGATTCAGATACTGTATTGTCCACAATATCACCTTCTATAGAGGGGCTTGTTATAACATTAGTGCTATTAAACCACTGAAATTGACTTTGTAAAAATGTTATAGGGCGATATAAATCTATGCCTGTTAAAACATAACCAAGTGCAATAATATTGCTAGACTTGTTATTATTAATTTTTACTTGACTATTAATAATACTATTCCATACTTGGTTATCGCCCAGCAAAACTTCCCTTACACGAAACTTAACTGATGTGCGATGGTCGCTATAAACTGCGTTGCCTACTTCACTAGGACCTTGCATTGCCCAAGCAGTTAAAAATAAGAGTGATACAGATAAAAATATACCAACAACAGCTAATATAACTAGTTTAGTAAAAATTAGCTTGTGGATATTTTTATTTTTAATACTCCTCACCCCAATCTTTTTTAATGGGTTTCATTTTTACATTATGCGTATATATAATTATTATGCATGATGATCGTGAAAATAATTGTTAAATCCATTAGAAATTACAGCTGCAATATCTTCAATTAATACATCTACCTCTTTTGGAGTTACTACTAATGCCCCTACATATGGATCTAATGTTCTCCTAATAACATTGTCATGGTCTGGACCAAGATCCATACGTCGTTGATTTGCTATTAAATTAACGGCATTACTAATTAAGGTTATGGCATGCACAACTGTTGGCACTCCAATAGCTATAACAGGAACACCCATTGATTCTTTACTAATTGATTTACGCTTATTTCCAACCCCCGAGCCTGGGTGAATGCCTGTGTCGGCAATTTGGATTACAGTGCTTAGGCGATCGATATTATTGGCTGCTAATGCATCTACACAGAATATAACATCTGGCTTAACTTGATCTACTACACCCTTAATGATATCTCCAGTCTCAACACCAGTTATGCCTAAAACACCTGGAGCTATGGCTGCTACATTATGCGCTGTTTTTTCGAGCACCTCGGGCATGTAGGTATATAAATGCCTTGTTACAAATAATTCACTGACAACCTTTGGTCCTAGTGCATCGGGAGTAACATTCCAGTTACCTAAACCTACTACTAAGGCAACAGTGTTAGGATTAAGGTTATACAAACCCCTAAGTTCTTTGGCAAAAACATAACTAATTTTGTCATTAGCCTCAAAATCCTGCATACGTATTTTAGGCACTTCTAGGGTTATGTATCGGCCCGGCTGTTTACCTATAGCTCTGGCACCTTGTTCGTTTAAAACTGTGGTTCTGTGAATAATAGCATGTTCAGTTTTTATGGTTTCTGTTTGAACACCTTTTATATTACCCCGTACCCCTTTAGTTACCATTTCTTGGGCCTCTAAAGCTAAATCACAACGCTGCAACAAATCACTAATGTTAATACTATTCATAAAATACCTCCTCCTTAGTAAATATTGTTGACAAACTAATAAAATTTAAACTCATTTATGCTTGCAAGGTTGCAATAGTAGTTAGTACGTGATAAAATAATTGGGATTTTGCAATATCCGAGATTTGCCCCTAATTATAAATTTAAACTAAGGTGGAGGTGAAGGAAATGCCTAACAATAAATCTACTGAAAAAAGAGTACGTCAAGATTTAAAACGCACAATTCGCAATAGAACAGTTAAGTCTCAAGTTAAGACTGCTGTACGTCGTTTTGAAGATTTACTACCAACAGACAAAACAGCTGCTCAAGATAAATTAAGAGTTGCTCTTAAAACAGTTGATAAAGCAGTTACAAAAGGCGTTATTCATAAAAATAAAGCAGCAAGACAAAAATCTCGCTTAATGAAAAAGTTTAACAACCAGTAATACGTTAAATAATACAATTACGTATTAAAAATTAATACAACTGATATGTGCACATAACAGTAATATTAAAAATTATCTATAAAATAAACGACCGGGTGTGGGTCGTTTTTTTATTTATTGCTTTTTTCCACGGACGCTTCCACAATTGCTTTATCTCTGCGTTGTGCGCAATAAATTTCCTCATAGATATACCATACGTATTATCTATGTAGTAAATTTTTGCTAACGCCTTGATATAAAACAATTCTGTAAGCCACGTAGTACCTAACTGGTAATTTGTTAGTTCCACGGATACTTCCATACTCCATCTGCTGTATATATGATTTGTTTCTTTTGGTATGATGTTTTACTATCGTTACAAAGAAAATTTTCTCAAAGACATACCACTTGAACTGACCCATTGAAAGTAGACAATAAATAAAATCAAATAGGTGCTTGTCTTCTAAACTCTAAAGGAGCTAAGCACCTTAGCTTTTTTTGAAACCTTTTCTCATTGTAAAACTTAATATAGCTAATAATCTTAGATTTTAACTCTTCTAATGAATTAAACTTTTTACCATAGAACATCTCTGTTTTAAGTATGCCAAAGAAGCATTCCATTGGACCATTGTCAATACACTTACCAACACGTGACATACTTTGAATCATCTCAGAATCCTTAATTCTTTTCTTAAAAAGACTTGTAGTGTATTGAAAACCTCTATCGCTATGAAATATTGGTTTAGCATTAGGATATTTTTTTATCGCATTATCAAACATGCTAAACACTAGTTGGTTATTATTCCTAAAGGATAACTTATATTCAATAATGCTATTATCATATAGATCCATTATAGGACTCAAAAGAGTTTACGACTGTCATTAGGAATACTAAACTCTGTTACATCAGTGAGCCATTTTTCATTTGGTTTTTCTGCTTTAAAATTCCTAGCTAACACATTATCCTTAGTGTAATTGGGTTCAACTATTTTGCGACTTACTTTCTTCAACCTAATTCTAGCTTTGATGCCTAGAAATTTCATTAAGCGATGAATATATCCCTTTGAATAAGACTTATGGTTAAGCCTATTTATAAACATGGTCATTCTTCTATAGCCCAGAATACCGTCAAAGGTTGAATGGTACTCTTTTATTAAAGTACATACTAATTCATCGTTCTTTTCTTTTATAGATTTTTCTCTATTCCTATGTTTGTAATATGCACTTCGTGAGATTCCTAAGACATTACAGATTATGCTTACTTTATAACCCTTTTCACTGTAATATTTTACTGTTTTGTAACTAGATTCATTTCTTACTTTTGAGAGAGTATATTTTTTTGAAACTCCTCTTTTTTTTGAGTACTTCAATCTCAAATTCTCGTCTTTTTCTAAGCTCTCTCTCCATTTTAAGCTCAAGCTTTAATCTCTCTACCTCACTTAGTTTAGATAAATCTATGTCTTCTAATTTTTTTGGACCACGCTTCTGATGTCTAAGTCCATCTGCACCATTTTTTAAATAAGACTGAGTCCAATTGTATATATTATGGTAGGCATTATTAAACTTCTTTGTAGCCTCTTTATAGTTCATTCCATTCTCAATAACCCACTTAACTATTTCTAACCGTTCATCAAAGGTTGTTTTATGAGATTTCATGGTACAGATTTCTCCTTTAGTCTTATAATTTCTTAAATCTATACCATTATAATACTTACTGATCCACTTAGAAATAGTTGTAGATGTTATATCGTATTTTGCACTTAAATCCTGCAGCCCATATTCTCCTGTTTGATATTCTTTAATTACTGATTCTTTGAATCCTTTTGTATACTGTCTATTCTTTTCTTTAGGATCGAATGCTTTTTCTCCATGAATCTTATACGTCAAACACCACTGTCTTAGCATCATATGGTTACAACCATACTCCTTGGCTACCCCTCTGTATCCCATGTTTCCTTCAATGTATTTTTTACATGCTGCTATTTTTTCTTCTTTACTATATTTATATTTTCTTGTCATTTTATAAACCTCCCATTGTAGTCTTGTAATTTTAATTAATTACGTGTCTACTTTGGGAGGATCAGTTCAACTCGTATTGTCTTTGTTAAAAATTTCTTCTATTCCATGAGCTGGGCATAATTCTGTAAGCCACGTAGTGCCTAACTGGTAGTTGGTTAGTTCCACGAACGCTTCCACAATTGCTTTATCTCTGCGTTGTACGCAATAAATTTCCTCATAGATATACCATACGTATTATCTATGTAGTAAATTTTTGCTAACGCCTTGATATAAAACAATTCTGTAAGCCACGTAGTACCTAACTGGTAATTTGTTAGTTCCACGGATACTTCCATACTCCATCTGCTGTATATATGATTTGTTTCTTTTGGTATAATGTTTTACTATCGTTACAAAGAAAATTTTCTCAAAGACATATCACTTGTATTGTCTTTGTTAAAAATTTCTTCTATTCCTTGAGCTGGGCATAATTCTGTAAGCCACGTAGTACCTAACTGGTAGTTTGTTAGTTCCACGGAACCCTTTGTAATTGAGCTCTTTACTGCTTTGCGTACTTTTATGATTTTTAGTAACCGTTAAGTTAAGCTTTAGATTTTATTACAACAGAGGTCAGACCCCACCGTGAGGTATGCTATATGTTTTTTAGTAAGCGTGTCTTTTACTATAACTCTAACTAACATATTCTTAAATTCAACACATGCAAATTACGTGTTTGGGGTCAGGCCTATATTAAGT
Source organism: Clostridium sp. 'deep sea' (assembly GCF_014931565.1). NCBI lineage: Bacteria > Bacillati > Bacillota > Clostridia > Eubacteriales > Clostridiaceae > Clostridium > Clostridium sp. 'deep sea'. The sequence continues at coordinate 2,740,389 of NZ_CP063353.1, read as the reverse complement.
AATTTAGTTTGTGCTTTCAATCATATTTCAACTAAAAAGCTTTGTTGTGGCAGTCATGTTGAGGCCAGACCTCACCGTTAGGTAAGCTATACGAGCTAGTATGCTGAAGTTGTAAATTTTCGTACAACGCAGAGCTACTTCGTAATTCTTAATTTGCTGTATTAAGCAACCACGTTTTAAGACCTAACTTCGCTTCTAACTTACCTGTTTTTATTTTGTATTCTGTTTCATTTAATGAAAGTAATAAGGTTTTTAATTCATTAACTGTAAATTTGCTTGTTTGTTTGTAGATTTTTTTTACGACGAACTCAGGTATGCTTAGCTCCTTCATAATATAAAAAGTAGAGAATTCTTGTTCTTGTAAGAGCTTTGTTCTTAATATTAGTCTTATTTGTCTTATAAACATTGCCAATATTCTAAGTGGTGGCTCACCATTTTCAATAAGTACTTTAAGCTGTAGATAAGCAGTTTTAATATTTCTTTGACCTAGGGCATCTACACAAGCAAAAATACCTGCTTCAACAGAGGGAATTACCACCGTGTCTATATTTGCTATTGTTACAGTTTTATCACTAGCACAATATGCAATTAGTTTATGGATTTCACTAATTAAATTATGCATGGAGGTACCCACTTGAGAAATTAAGTACTCAATAGCTTGTTTATTTATTGCTGTTTTATTTCTTTTAAATTCTCTATTTATCCACTGAATGAGCTCTGCAGTGTTCATTTCATTACACTCAATAATTAGTCCTAGCTTTGCAATTGTTTTATAAACTTTTATTCTTTTATTTGGTTTTTCATTATCTATTAATAACAGCTTTGTTGTGTTAGGAAGTTTTTTAATGCTATCATTAAAGCTCTCTCTTAAAGAGCTATTACTCCATACCTTTTCAAAATCATCAATAACGATAACTCTGCTCTCTGCAAACATAGGGGGCATATTTATAATATTTTTTAGGCTGTCTTCAATTGCATCGCTGGTGGTTTTAGTAAAGTTTATATCATTATTATTAAGTATCTTATTTACCTTTAAGTATTTACTTACAATCTCCTTTATGAGCATTGACTCTTCACCAAAAACTAGTATAACATTAGGGTTTTCTTTATTTAATCTTTTAAGGGCAGCTATTGCAGTCATATTAGCCATACTCTTCACCTACTTATTTTTATTACCTAAATAACTTTTAATTTTTATATTATAGCCGTTACTATTAATAGTAACAGCACCGTTTTTATCTGTTCTCCAAAAATCTATTTGTCTTTTACTATACCTTTCTACAATACTTTTATGGGGGTGTCCAAATCTGTTATTTCTACCCAAAGAGCATACTGCGATTTCTGGCTCTACTTGTTCTAAAAACTCTGGTGTAGAACTAGATTTACTACCGTGGTGAGGAACTTTTAAAATTTGTGATTGTAATAAACTTTTATACTTTGTTGTTAAACGTAATTCTGTTTCTTTTTCTATATCGCCCGTAAATAAAACCGAGGTTTTGCCATAAACAACTCTTAAAACTATGGAGGTATTGTTGTTATCCTCTGTTATGCTATCTATAGGACTATAAACCTCTATATAACTATTCGCAGCTATCTTTATCATATCATTTTCAGCTAAATGTTCAATTATTGTACCATTTTTTAAACAAATCTCTACTATTTTTTCAGTAAATTCATTACCTTTATAATAGGCTTGAGGAGATATATATAGGGTATCTATTTTAAATTGCTCCGCAACTGTTAATAATCCACCAATATGATCATTATCACTATGGCTTACTACCAGGGCATTAATTTTGTTTATTCCTGATTGACGCAAATAGGGCACTAAGACTGACTCTCCATAGTTTTTAAACTCATTATTTTGACCACCATCTATAACCATAACATAATTATCTGCCCATGTTAAAACAGCACTATCTCCTTGTTCTACATCTAAAAAGGTTATCTCCAGCCCCTTATTACTCATTATTGAGGTAAAGACAGAACATATAATTATTGTTAACATAACCGCTATAACTGCTTTATTTTTATGTAATTTTATCAGTGCTAAAATTGTAAATAAGGCTATAATATAAAAGATTGTAAAGGCTAAAGACCATTTTTTAAGAGATATTTGAGCCATTGGTAACTGACTAAAAAACTTTGCAATTACAAGGCTTATCTTAAGCATAAAAGATAGTGGATAAAGCATGACAACTCCAATATAAGGCACAAGAGAGAGAACCCCTAAAACCAAAATTATTGTGACAAGTGGAGATAATATTAAGTTTGCAGGTATAGCATATAAAGCAAACATATAAAAGCTATTTGCAATTACTGGTAAGCTAATTAGCTGAACAGCAATTACTGAACCAACTAGGCCAACAAGTTTATGACAGCCAAAAAACTTATTGATAATTGGCATTATTATTAGTATTCCAGCTGTAGCGCTAAATGAGAGTTGAAAACTTAAATTGGTTATTATTAGGGGGCTAGCTATTATCATTACAACTGCTACAAAACATAATGTATTTATGGGTTTATGTACTTGATAAAGGCTTTTAGAAAGTAAAAAAATTGTTAACATTAAAGTAGCTCTTATTATTGAAACAGAAAAGCCTGTAATTAAAGCGTAACACCATATAAAAAAAAGAGTAATAATTATAGTAAATTTTTGTTTTACTTTGAGCTTGTTTAAGAGATAAAGTAAAGACATTGTTAGTAGACTTAAATGCAATCCAGAAATAACAAGAATATGGGATAACCCAGCTCCTTGAAAATAGCTATACACTTCTTTATCTATGCCTGCTTTTTCTCCTAAAATCATGGCGCTGTACAAGTTAAAAATAGGTTGAGATAATTTATCTTTTGCTGGCTGTAACAGTTTTTTTCTATAATTAACTAGCACTTTTTTAATTGAAAAAGTACTAGAGACACTAATAATTTTTGGTTTGTAACATATGTAATTGATACCCTTGTTATTTAGATAAGTTTTATAGTTAAATTGACCGGGGTTAGTTGCTATATTAGGCTCTTCTAAATTAGCTTTAAATATTATTTTATCTGCAATACTAAGTTTATTGTCTGAATAAATTCTTACTCTAGCAGCAGGAAATAAGGACTTTTTATTATAGGTTTTAATTTTTACATCAATATTTTTACCTTTTACATTGTAAACTGTTCCACTAAAAATATTAGTTTTATTGTTAAAAGGAATTATGCTAGGGCATAGTACAAAGGTTACTGCTGAAATAAACATTGCTAACAACACTAATCTCTTTATCTTAAATAGTTTATCATTAAGAATTTTATCTACAACAAAGGCAAGTAAAAGCAAGATACTTGCTGTTATCATAAAGCTTATTTTAGAAGATAGCTGGCTTGTTAAGATTAATGGAAACAAACAAAGCAATAAAACCACAGACTGATTACTATAAAGTAAATCACTCAATCTATGGTTAATTTGCTTTTTAATTGTATTGTTACTTGTGTTAATCATTACTTCTAGTGTATATGACAGCTGCTATTAATGCTGTTAAAGGTATACAACAAATTAAACCAATGCTACCAGCTAGTGACCTAACTATTTCACTAACAACCAAATCCATATTCAATACTCGTAACAGTGGCATTTTGTCAGCTCTAAATAACATTAATAAAGGTAAAGAAGTACCTGCATAAGCTAATATTAAGGTATTAACCATAGTACCCATTACATCTTTACCAACATTTAAACCTGCTCTATATAGCTCTCGAGTTTCTAAGTGAGGAGCCTGTTGTTTAATTTCATGCATAGATGATGCAATAGACATACCAATATCCATAACAGCACCCAGTGCACCTATAATTATTCCAGAGAGCAATAAACCCCTAAAGTTATAGGCTATTTGCTGGGGAGCATAGGTTAACATTTGAGCCTCATCCATACTTAAGCCAGTTAGTTTTGCTGCTTGGCTAAAGAACATAGCCAACAGACCGCTTAAAATAATACCACCAGCTGTACCCAAAATAGCTGTAATGCTTTTCTTATTTATGCCTCCCACAATAAAGAATGTACAGATCACCGCTACAATAGCTACAATTACACTCACAAAAACAGGGTTAACACCTTTTAAAGTAAACGGTACAAATACAAACCATACTAAACATACCGTAAGAATAAGTGTTAATAATGAACGAACGCCTTTCCAGCCCCCTATTAAAATTACTAGAAAAGCAAATAGGGCAACCAAAATATAAACCATGGTTAATCGGTGATAATCATCTAAATAAGCAACCGATATTTTATCACCATCGAACTCAAGTAGTAAGATAATTTTATCACCTTTTTTAAGGGTAATATCAATAGCAGGGTTTCCCGAAAAAGTATTTTCTATTGTATACTGCTGACCTTTATATTTTCCGTGTGTTATTTTAACAAGAACCTCTTGTATACCCTTAATATCAAAAGTAGGTTGCACCTCTATATTTTTTACACTGAGAACTACAGCTCTAGCTCTGTTCTCTTCATAATTCTCCCACATGTCTTCCTCAGCATTTGCAATATTTGTAAACAGGGTAAATGCCAAAATAAAAACAGTTGTTAATACAATTATTTTATTAAACCTTTTTATCATTTTAAATATTTCCTCCTAGTTTTAATAATTTTTATATAAACCAATACTATTTATATAAGTACTAAAATACTCATTGAGCTAGATATGAAAATTAGATTTAAATTAAAACTTAGTACCTTAAATCATAAATTTTTTGCAAATTCTCAGTTCTTATTGTATAACTGCGTGTATATAATCTATAACAAAGATAAGTAACTTACTGTTATCATAGCTTATTTAAGAAGATAGCTGTCTTGTTATAATTAATGGAAGCAAACAAAGTAATAAAACCACAGATTGATTATTAAATCACTCAATCTGTGGTTAATTTGTTTTTTAGTTGTTTTGTTACTTGTGTTAATCATTACTTCTAGTGTATATGACAGCTGCTATTAACGCTGTTAAAGGTATACAACAAATTAAACCAATACTACCAGCAAGTGACCTAACTATTTCACTAACAACCAAATCCATATTCAATACTCGTACTAATGGCATTTTGTACGCTCTAAATAACATTAATAAAGGTAAAGAAGTACCTGCATAAGCTAATATTAGGGTATTAACCATAGTACCCATTACATCTTTACCAACATTTAAACCTGCCCTAAATAGCTGTCGAGTTTCTAAGTGAGGAGCCTGTTGTTTAATTTCATGCATAGATGATGCAATAGACATACCAATATCCATAACAGCACCCAGTGCACCTATAATTATTCCTGAGAGCAATAAACCCCTAAAGTTATAAGCTATTTGCTGGGGAGCATAGGTTAACATTTGAGACTCATCCATACTTAAGCCAGTTAGTCTTGCTGCTTGGCTAAAGAACATAGCCAACAGACCACTTAAAATAATACCACCAGCTGTACCCAAAATAGCTGTAATGCTTTTCTTATTTATGCCTCCAACTATAAAAAATGTACAGATAACTGCTATAATAGCTACAATTACACTCACAAAAACAGGGTTAACACCTTTTAAAGTGAATGGTACTAATATAAACCACACTAAACATACCGTAAGAATAAGTGTTAATAATGAACGAACACCTTTCCAGCCCCCTATTAAAATTACTAGAAAAGCAAATAGGGCAACTAAAATATAAACCATGGTTAATCGGTGATAATCCTCTAAATAAGCAACCGATATTTTATCGCCTTCGAACTCAAGTAGTAAGATAATTTTATCACCTTTTTTAAGGTGAAGATCAAAAGCAGGGTTTCCTGAAAAAGTGTTTTCTATTGTTAACTGCTGACCTTTATATTTGCCATGAGTTATTTTAACAATTGCCTCTTGTTTGCCTTTAATAAAATCAGAAGGTTGCACCTCTATATTTTTTACACTGAGAACTACGGCCCTAGCTCTGTTCTCCTCATAATTCTCCCACATATCTTCCTCAGCATTTGCAATATTTGCAAACAAGGTAAATGCCAAAATAAAAACAGTTGTTAATACAATTATTTTATTAAACCTTTTTATCATTCTAAATATTTTCTCCTAGTTTTCAATAATTACTTAATAAACTATTACTATTTTCATTAGTTTTAAAATACTCATTTTTAAAACTAGCTTATAGTTACAAAATTCAATATCACTAATAATAAATCCTTTAGTAACTTTATAGTTTTTAAATGGTAAATGAGTCTATTCCATTATACACTTAAACTAACTTCTCAATAATATAGCTATATTAATTAATGCTTATTTACATTTTATTATCACAATACCTCACCTAATAAAACTTCATCTTGGTACCCTATATTTAGTTATTTAACTATAATTACTGATTTTATTTTATCATATGTTGATTCACCTATGCCTTTAACAAGCATAATATCTTCAGTTTTTTTAAACGCTCCATTTGTTTTCCTATACGCTATTATATCCTTAGCTTTGCTATCACCAATACCAACCAAATTTGTTAACTGATCAGCAGTAGCTGTATTAATATTTATTTTAGAGTTTACATTATTTGGGCTAGAGCTATTAGTGTTATTTATAGTTATGTCCTTTGCTATTTCTCCCTTTTTGGGTACATAAATTTTAGTCTCATCACAAACATTTTGGGCTAAATTTAATACACCTAAATCAGCAGTATCTAGTGCGCCTCCAGCCTTTTCTATTACCTCAAAAAGACGAACTTGCTCTGTAAACTCGTACACCCCTGGTTTTTTTACTGCCCCAGTAATATGTATTATTGTTTTTTCTTCCTGTTTACTAGTTTGCTCACCAGCTATATATTTCTGTAATCTAGACTGTTCTGTTTGCAATAATGTTTCAGTAACATGCAAAATATTTTTATACTTACTTAGCTTAATAACCATAAAAACATTAAGTATTAGGCTTAGAGTAAATAATGCTACAAGTATTCTTGTTAATATCTCTTTTGGGCTATAAAAAATCTCTTCTTCCATTCATTTACCCCCTATGCTGTTTTAGGTAACTTAGTTATTAAACACATGACAATCATTTCCTGCTAGACTCAATCCTATTTTATAAATAGTTTATTTTGATTTTTATAACCATATGGCAATAATGATTACTACTACAGCAAAAATCAATTAAAAATCTAGTTAAAGATATATTGATTACTATACTAATTTTGGGTAAGCTAATAGATATACATCTTAGAAAATGGTAGGTGGTACTATGAAAAAATTTTGTAAAGCATTACCCGGAATCCTTTTTTGTGCAACTTTAGCATATATCTCAAAAACCCTCGCTAATTATTTACCTATAAATAGCTTAACAATAGGTATTATTTTAGGAATTTTATATAACAATACAGTTGGCTTGCATAAACACTTACAAATTGGTACTAAATACACAGTTAAAAAGCTTTTAAAATTAGGCATAATCTTATTAGGGGTAGAGCTTAATTTTGTGGCTTTATATCAGGCAGGACCTAAAATCATTGTTTTAGCTTTTACAGTTGTGTTTTTAGGGGTGTTTGTGGCCCCTGTTATTGGTAGATTTTTAGGGCTAAGTTTTAAACTAGCTACTCTACTTGGTGTAGGATCAGCAATATGCGGCACATCGGCAATTGTAGCTGTTGCTCCTGTTATAAAGGCCAAAGAAGATGATACCGCTCTATCTGTTGCCATTATTAGTTTATTAGGTGCTGTTGGGGTATTAATTTTTCCGTTATTAGGCAATGTTATAAACTTTAGTGATACCCAATATGGCTTTTGGACTGGTAGCTCTTTACAGGGGGTAGCTCATGCTTTGGCTGCCGCTGGTGCTAGGAATAATGTTGCTCTAGAAATGGCTACCTATGTAAAAATGGCTAGAGTAGTATTAATAGCACCCGTATCTGTTTTTCTTAGTGCACATTTTAATAAAGGTAGTGCTAATAAAAGCCACGCTAAAATTCCTACCTATATTATATTGTTTATTTTGGTTGCAGTTGTTTCTTCAGTAGGATTATTAAACTTTAATATTTATGGATTAGCTACTAAAAATATCTTAAAAATAATAAGTAAAGAGCTTATTTTATGGTCGATGATAGCAATGGGCTTGGGTGTTAATTTTAGTAATATTAAATCCTTTGGAGCCAAAGCTGGTATCTCTGCTGTAGTTATTTTTGTTGCAATAAGTGTTGTGGCTGGGTTATTTTGTTTCTTTTCTTTTTAGATAAATATGTATTAACTACTATTTGACTTAATATATCATTTTCTTATTTGATACAAAAGAGACGTCAAAGTGACGTCTCTTTTAAACTAATAAAGTAAATCTGAAATATTATTTTAATATAATCAATAAGGATAATATATAAAATTATTCAAATACTTTACAAATAAAGATATGGAATGTAAAATATTGGTTAAATAATCTTTTTAGGAGTATGTGTATGACCACAAAAAAAATAGTTACTATAATAGGTATTTTATTGTTAACTGTCAGTATCTTAGTAAATGCTTATGGTTATTATCAGTTATCATCTGCTAAAAAAGCTGTATCGTCTTTATCTTTCAAACTAAATGCTATAAAACCACATAGTAATAATCTTTCAGAAAGTGAAGAGATATATAATTTGATTGATAATTTCATTAGTTATTTTAATGAACAAGATTTTGAAAATATTAAAAAGCTGTGGCTAAATGTTGAAGTAAAAATTGAAGATGAATTTATTGTTTTCTGTAAAACTTCAGATTCATGGGAATGGATGCTTCGTAAAAATATTTTTGATTATGCCCATAGTCTCCATTATTTTTCATTTAATGAATCAGAATCTTTCTTATCTTTAGTATCTATAGGTGAATCGAGTGTTGGATACCTTACCTTTTACCTCAAAAGGGACTCAGATAATAATTGGAAAATAGATTTTTTTGAAACAGATATCTAACATAGGAAAGGAGGTTTTATCATAAATAATATTAAACTTAAATATATAATTATCTTACTTATTTTAAGTGTCATACTAAATATTTTTATTTTTAATAAGTTAAATTTGCTACAAAACAATCAAGCTACTTTACTAGCTATACTCGACAGTTCCATACCAGATATTAAGGATTTTGATAGACCTGTAGAGGTATTTGTGTTAATAGAAAAATTTATTAACTATTATAATAGTGAAAACTATGAAAAAATTAAATCATTATGGTTAACAAAGGAGATTAACGACGAATTTGATGTATCTCCTGCAAAAGACAATGTTATTCTTACTTTTAATCACAGATACGGTCCGAGAACAGTTCATTTACCTAAAGATTGTTTTAAAGAAATTAAGTTCAATTCATTCGTATTATATAAAACTGGATTTTCTTCTATTGGTCTTTATACAGACTATAATAATGAGCGAAAATATCTCTTATTTGATATTACTAAAAATAAAGAAGATAAATACTGTATTAACGGCATTGAGGTAAAAGATGATACTAAGCAATAATATAACTTGGGGATAAGCATTTAATGCTATATCCCCTTTTTAGTTACTATAAACTTGTTACAATATCATTAACTACACTAGCTGCTTTATTTGCCGAAAAAGTCTCAAACTCGTCATAATCGAACTTGGCGTTATCATCGGCGTTATCTGAAATACAGCGTATAACCACAAATGGCACTTTGTTTACGGTACAAACATGAGCAATTGCCGCACCCTCCATTTCTACACAAAGTGGGTTGTAGGTCTCTTTAATGCTATTCTTTAAGGTATTATTTGCAACAAAGCAGTCACCAGTAACAATTCTACCAATATGGTATTCAAAATTACCTTCACAAGCGTTTTTAGCTAATGATACTAGTTTAGTGTCGCATTGAAAGCTTTCACAGAAAGGAAACAGTGATTTCATTTGGTTAGCCCTAACATCATGGTAGGTGATATCATTAGCAATTACTAAATCTCCTCTATTTATATGGCTAGCCATTGCACCAGCTATACCGGTATGAATAACAAAATCTATCTTAAATTTATCTAGCATTATTTGGGTATAAATAGCGGCATTTACCTTGCCAACACCACATGCAAATAAAACTAACTCTACCCCATTTAGTAAGCCTTTATAATACTCAACACTCGCATACTTGTAGTTCTTTACATTAATCATTTTTTCCTTAATTAACTTTATCTCTAAGCCCATTGCCCCAACAATACCAATAGCCATAAAAACACCCCCTAAGATTTTTGTAATTATAACACAATTACGCATATGTATGATATAAAAAAGAACTGCTAAAAAGCAATTCTATCGTAAATTTTATTTGGGTTAAATTAAACTAAGATATTAACACAAAGCATGCTATAAATATAACGTTATTAACCATGTGAGCTATTATTGGTGTATATAGTGTTTTAGAGCGTTTATAAGTAATGCTAAAACACAATGACATTACAAACAGCCCTGGTATTTGGTACAAATCAAAATGGCTTATTGAAAATAAAAATCCACTTCCTATAACCCCTAATAGCGGTGAGGTATACTGCGATATGGTTCTTTGAATAAGGCCTCTAAAAACTAACTCTTCGTATAATGGTGCTATAAAACCCACAAGTATTATTGCTGGTACAAATAGTTTATTAGATAAAGAATTAAGTAATAGTGAGGCTGATTGCGGCTCAGGATTGACTGCGATTAGGCTATATATTGTGTATGTTAACCAATTTGTCAGCCATCCAGCTAAAAACGCTGTTAGACCCCATTTTAAGCCACTAAATATTACCTTAATATTTAGGTTTTGTTTAAATAGTTCATTGTAAATTTTAGTTGGATTATATATTACGCAAACACCTAATATAAAGGTAGCCGCAGTAATAAAGTTAATGATTAGTTTACCAGCAGGTGTTTTCATAAAGGTTGAGTTAGTTCCTAGAACCGAGCCAATTAATACTACAATAACAGCCTGTAATAAAAGAGCGTAAACAATAGTGAATAGTATCTTTTTAACAGTAAACTTAACCTTAGGTTTCTCGAACTGGAGCTCCATATCTTTTTTTAACTGAAGCAATAATCTCCCCCCTTTATTAAATAATACTATATGTATCATAATATATTATTTAGGCTACAACAATAGTATTAATTTACATTTTAGGGCTAATATCTATAATTATCTAACGTATGGCTAGCTTTACGGGAGTATGGCCTCAACATGACTGTTATTGCAAACAATATTGGTAAAGCACATGCTAAATTACGAATAAGGGGCCTGACCCCTTACTCGTAATTTACATTTGTTGATTATAAGAAAATGTTAGTTAGAGTTATAATGGCAATTTACGTAATGCCACACAACGAGATGCATAAAATGCATCCCCCTACATGGGGACAATTGATATGGTTTACAACGTGTTATTGTAGCTGATTATTTAGGTTAAGAATGTTCGCTGTCAAGGCACTAGCTAATTTTTTAACGCAGGTGTACAAGCTGTGCTCCGGAGTTCAAAAATTTGCGTATAACGCGGAGAGAGAACATTATTCATTAATAATAAGATTTTTGAGATTGTTCTCTGTCAAGACACAAAAAAAATTGCGGCTGAAGCCATACCAGTAGTATGCTGAAGTCGCAATTATTTTAATTTTATTATTACCTAAAAGTCCTAAAAATTTCAATAATGTTCTCTATCAAGGCACTAGCTAATTTTTTAACGCAGGTGTACAAGCTGTACTCCAGAGTTCAAAAATTTGCGTATAACGCGGAGAGAGGGCATTATTGTAATTTTTAGCGGGGTTTTGCTGGCTCTATATTGATCGCATTGCCACGAATTTTTGAATTATTCATTATTTTAAGTACCTCGCGAGCGTGCTCTCTTGGCACCTCTACAAAGGTAAAGTTATTATGAATTGATATTGCCCCAATTACTTTTCCTGGAATTCCTGTTTCACTAGCTATTGAACCAACAATATCTCTAGCTCTAATGTTATCTTTTTTACCAGCATTTATAAATAGTCTTACCATGCCTGGTTCAGCACCGGTATCAGCTATTGTTGTTGTTTCTATGTCATCTTTATTTTCATTAGGCTGGGTAACCATTTTTAATAATGCTGCAGATACATCTAAGAGTGAGTAATCTTCTTCTTCTAAGAAGGTCTCAATTACTTTAACTTGGTCTTTTAAATACCCATTATCCAATACTTCTTTTATTGATTTCATTAATTTAGCTGTTCTGGCCTCTTCAATGTCTCCACGAGAGGGAACATCTTTAATTTTAATTTTTGTTTTTGTATAACGCTGTATATTTTTTAGCTTATAAATTGATTTTCCTGCTACTAGAGTAAATGCTGTACCATCTCGGCCAGCTCTACCTGTTCTACCAATACGGTGTACATAATATTCTTCATTTTGAGGTACATCAAAGTTAAATACTGCCTCTACATCATCTACATCTATACCACGAGCAGCAACGTCTGTTGCAACTAAAATATCTATAGAGCTGTTTCTAAATTGCTCCATTACTCTGTCTCGTTGATTTTGGCGCATATCACCATGCAAACCATCAGCAAAGTAACCACGTCCCTGTAGCTGACTAACTAATTCATCTACTCTTTTTTTAGTATTGCAAAATACTAATGATAATTTTGGATCATGCATGTCAATTAAACGAGTTAGTACTTCTAATTTATTACGCTCTTTAACTTGGTAGTAGTACTGCTTAATATTTGGTACAGTAAGTTGTTTATGAACTACTTTAACAAGCTCAGGGTTCTTTTGATATAACCTTGTTAATTCTAATATTGCTCTTGGCAAGGTTGCAGAAAAAAGAGCTGTTAAACGCTCATTGGAGGTATCTTGAAGTATTGTCTCTATATCTTCTCTAAAACCCATATCTAGCATTTCATCTGCTTCATCTAGTACTACAAATTTTATGTCGTCTGTCTTAAGGGTTTTTCGTCTCATATGATCCATAACACGACCTGGGGTACCTATGATTATTTGTACTCCTTTTTTAAGAGCACTTATTTGTCTTTGAATAGGTTGTCCACCATATACAGGTAGAACTTTAATACCCTTTTTATATTTAGCTAGTTTAGATATCTCTTCAGATACCTGTATTGCTAATTCTCTTGTAGGGCACAAAATTAATGACTGAGGTTTTCTAGCTTTGGGCTCTATCATTTCTAATAACGGAATTCCAAATGCTGCTGTTTTACCTGTACCTGTTTGTGCTTGACCTGTTACATCTCGTCCTTGCAATAAATATGGTATTGCACTTGCTTGTATAGGGGTTGCTTCTTCAAAGCCCATGTCTTTTACGGCTTTAACTATATCTGATGATAAATTTAAATCTTCGAATCTCTTTGTTTCCATTAAACTTTTCTCTCCTTCATGCATAACAACCATTATAACCGATGTTTTCCTTTATGTATAACATTTTTCCCGATTTTTTAAATCTTTTTTAGCTTTTTTAATAGTTTGACTCATAATATTAGTTTTTAACCGCCAATATAGCCAGCTAATTACTTAATTATGCACTAAATATTACTGTTTTACGGTTTTTCTATTAAAGCTAGTCCCAAAATAAAAGCTTGGTTAAATAGATAATACAAAGTCATATATTATCTATTTAATAAAACTACATTTAAACAATAAAATAGCTCAATTATGAAAGCGTACGTGGAAAAAAGCAATACCAATATTATTATTACCTGTCAGTCAACCGTCTAAACATTTCCCAGATAACCCAAGCTGGCAAAGGTTCTAACAATGTTTCACTAAATTTATCTTTACTAGTTATTAAACCTTCATTTACTAAATAATTAAGGGCTTTTTCTCCTATAGCTACTCGCCAATCTTGCTCTACGCTTTTATCTTTAAAGTATTCTTTAATTGTAAAAAATAATACCTCTGCACATTGATTTTGAAATTGCAAAGACCTAAGCAACTCATAATCTGCTTTATTGGTTAAGTAACCATGTTTAATAAGAATAGTGGGTATATTATGTTTATTGGGTCTACGAATATGAGAAAAGTCTGTCCACTCTCCTGGTCTGCTAGCTCTTATTCCTTTTGATGGATGCTCGAAAACATGGGTGGCATGTTTATTCCATATTTGGGCTAAAAGTTTACCTTTTGAGCTATCGTGCCAATAAAAGACCCAATGCCCTCTAACCTGAGCATTAGAACTATAACCTGTATCTATACTTATATATAAATCAGCTTTATCACTTACTAATACATTATTATTTAATTGCAACTCAAAACTATCATTTATATTAGTGAAAATAACATTATAGCCGTCATTACTTAGTCGGCTTGTTAAGATATTTAAAACTGCTGTTTTGAACTCAAACTCCTCTGTTTTATAGCTTAAATTACAATTATCTAAATTACTATAACCTAAGTCTAAAACAATAGTGTGTTTCATAAAACCACCTCTATTTAACATAAGTAAGAGGCTGGTAACTTGTGCAAACAATTTGTGTATATCTTAAACATTAATAAGCTTAATAATAGTTTACTAACATCTATATATTATTGATACATATATAGATAGCAGCAGTATTGAATGGTAAATTATTTTCTTTTACTTTTAAATGTTATCCTAACACCTTAATAACCTCAACCAAAACCCCCCAAGTCCGATGTTATAAATATTAATAGTATTATTAAAGCCATAAAAAAGCCAACACCTGCGATCTTTTTACTATAATCATTTATAAACATGTTCCACTCACTATGGATTTTTATGGCATTAAGCTCTAATCTCTTTATTATTGTATTGTTCAAAATAAGTAGTATAATTACCGCCATTATTATTAATACTGTTTCTAAATTTAATGAGAAAAAATCATTTATACCTAAAACAGCCTCTACATCGCTAAGTATAAAGGTTATTAATAGAGGTAGTATAAAAACCTCTATTCCACGAAAAATATTCAATGTATAGCTTATTTTAAAATCTAAACTTTTACTTTCATAGTAGTTATAAAAGTTTGATCTAAATGAAATTAAATAAGCTATAAATAAATTTGGGATAAATACTAAACAAATTTTTAATAATATGCTCAAAGCGCAAAATGCCAATACCCCAATGACCCCATAAGACATTATTAAAATAATTAGTATAGCTATTATTATGTAGTTAATAATTTTAGTACTAGAGTAGTTGGCTGTATGATTATTCTGATAGTCTGCATACAATTTTGGGTATTTAATAGGTAGTATTTTTTTACAAAAGAAATTGTAAAAAGAATGTGTTAGGTACATAGCTAAAGTAATTAATGCTACATATAAAACTCCACTAAAACCCCCAGCTATTATTATTAATAATAGTCCTAAAACAATAAAAATCATAACTATGTATTTCATGAATGTGGGTATTTGATTTTTACTTGTATTTTCAAAGTCAAAACTTTTAAGCTTTTTAAGGCTATATTTTCTCAAAATATTTTCGCCAATTATTATAATTATTATTAACAAGCTAGTTAGTAACATTAAACTAAAAGCACTTATTTCTTTGTTTCCTTGATGTAACATCAAAGGCAACACTAATAGCATTACTACTAATACATAAACTATATCTTTAACTTTAAGTAGACTATTACTATAAATTGGTTTGTATAAACTACTTTCTCTTTTCTCCATCTAAAAGCTCCTCTATAAATGTACCTGTAATTTAATAATACACTACAAAGGATATTATGAAAACTATTATTAATAATGAAATTAACCTAAAATAACTAGAGGGCACCTATTTTTAACAAGTTTCCTTTAGTATATAATCACAACTATTTAAGTTCATAAATTTGCGTAGTGATAGCACGCAGATACTTACAGCAGTTCTAAGTCAACAAAGTGAGCTTACCATAATTAGTAAAATTATTGATTACACACCCACTATACCTAAAAGGTTAGTACAATAAAAAATGGAGCTGTAATAACAGCCCCATAGTGAATATATGATGTATCTATTTGCTTTCACACATTTGTTTATTTATTTAACCTATATATCCTGCTTTTTTAAGAATTTCTTCTGTTTTATGGGCATCTTCAGCTGCTACTAAGATAACAGGACCAGTACATCCCATTCCTGTCTCTGCATAAATACCAGCTTTCCAAACAGCTTTTGCAGCATCATCTAGGTCTAATATTTCTATTCCAGGAATCTCTTCATCAACTATTTTCTTTGGTGGAACTACTACTTCTTCTTCCTGTGCTACAGCAACTTTTTTAGTAGCTGTAACTTCTTTAAGACCAGCCTTATTAGCAGACACAAATAATTCTCTTGCTAAACTTGGCAGATTTCCTCTAGCAACCTCAGCAGCATACTTAATAGCATTAGCTGCAACAGGAGCACCTGAGGCTCTTGAAAGAATCAATATAATTCGGTCATAATCTTCTCCTACACCTGGTCCATATCCAAAGCCAGAAGCCTCGTAGCTACCACCAGTGCTGAACGAAGAAAATACCTTCATCATTACATTACCTGTTAATGAATCCATAACTATAACATCTGGAGAAGCTGCTAAAAGGTCATTACCTCTCATAACTGCCCCACCATCTGCTCTTAAAGACTCAGCCCAAGTAAACTCAAATCCGTTGTCCTTCATTTTATTAAGAGCACGCTCAACAGCACGTGCACCCTCAACATTAAGGATACCAACTGTAGGCTCTTTAATACCAGTAGCTTTAGCTGTAGCAATACCATAAATAGCATTGCGAACCATAGCTTCAATTCTTTCTGTAGCAGATGTTCCTGTTGTAGTAGCAATAATTAGCTCTTTACCATTGGCAGGAGCAATTACTTTACCAACTGTAGAAACACCAATTGGGAAACTGTAGTGCATTGTTACACAGCTACTAATCTCTTTACTATCAAGAAGCTCTTCCATTACCTTATACTGCTGTTTTTCATCAGCTGCAGGGTAAATTTTAAGCTCTGTATCCATCTCTGGACCAATACATACTACTTCAATATCTGGGTTTTGCTTTTGAGCTAGTTCTGCACCACGTAAAAGCTCTGCAGGACCATGCTCACTACCTAACAGAGTTATGGCAACTCGTACTTTGTTACCGAACTTACCTGTTTCTATAGCATCAGCAACTTCATAAAGTACGTTTTGTAATAATTGTTGTACGTTTTTAGACATAAACGGACACCCCGCACTATTCTTCGCTAACAACTAGGTTATCGCCTAGTTTACGCATAGCTTCAGCAATCATTTTTCTAATATCTTCTTTAGCAACCCCAGCTTCAACTGAACCTTCACCAGAGTTCTTTTCAACGATAAATGAAACACCGTCAAATAAGTTTGTCATTCTGCCTAAGAATAAACTACCTTTACCAATAACCATAGCACGGGTAATATCACCCTTTACAATAGCTTCACGAGCAAACCCTAAGAAAGGAACCCCTGAAGGAATATGACCTTGAGTTGGAGCCCAACCAGGCATACCATGATTTTTAACAAAGTTCATAATTTCTTTGCGATCCAAATCTCCACGTTTAACTCCTAAAGCACCAATCATTTTATAGTTAGCAGTAGGAACATCACCAGCACCTGCTGGCTTAGTAATCTCTGGATTTTGCATCTCTACACTATATTTATCAACATCAGTAATTTTTAAACCAACTCTATCTAGTGGATCTGTAACAATAGCTGTAGTAACAGCTTGTGGAGAAGCACCAGAAGAGATCTTATGACGACCACAAGCATCAGTTCTAATTACTGGGTTTATGCCATCATCTTCACCAACTAAAATTGCAAACGCACCTAAGCAGTTCTCTAATACTGGAACACCTTTTTTGATGTGGTCGCGAGAGTTCATACCTAATTTAGCAGAAGCTCCACCAGCAACAACAACAACATTTTTGTAGATTCCTGAGCTAACTAGAGCTGTAGCATTAATTAAACCATGAACAGGAGCTGCACAGAAACCACGAGTATCTGAACCACTAGCATTAATTAAGCCACCTAATTCACCAATAGCTTTAGCAAAATTGCCACCGCCACGTTGGTTCATATCACCACAAGCTTCCTCAGATGTTTCAATAACATATTCAATATCAGCTATATCAATATCTGTCTTAGCTATTAAATTACGTAAAGCTACAACACCAGATGCCTTAACAACTAAGTTCTCAAACATAACATGAGAGTTTAGATTTACATCTGAATCATGAGCTTGTTTAACGCAACCAACAGTTTTACCACTATATACTAATGGGTCTGCTTTATGTTCAGCTAATAAAGCCTCAATAGCTGATAACTCATAACCATCTCCAAAGCTAGCAATTTCTTCATCTGTATAATATGGATGCTCTGTTAAGGCAGCT
The DNA here is from genome assembly GCF_014931565.1 of Clostridium sp. 'deep sea'. Taxonomy (NCBI): domain Bacteria; kingdom Bacillati; phylum Bacillota; class Clostridia; order Eubacteriales; family Clostridiaceae; genus Clostridium; species Clostridium sp. 'deep sea'. The sequence goes on along the minus strand of NZ_CP063353.1, from coordinate 2,722,095 downwards.
TTTACATTAGTCATAAAGTTTTTTTCTATCATAACAAGATTAAAAGAATCACTTAAACGCATTGCACCAATAAACTCATTAAGTGGCATGATTTCTCCATACTTACCAAAGCGGCTAGCACCTTCAATACTATTCTCATACCAAGGGGTAGCCATTTCTTTAAGCTCATCAGGAGTTACACTACCGATATAACACTGGTTTGGTGGATATGCTACAGTTTGTTCAAAACTCTGAACATTATTTAATACTTCCTTCAATAAATCTGAATCAGGGTTAGTTGCTCTCTCAGCAGTTAAAGTTGTGCCGTGAGTTAAAATCATGTCATTGGCATGAATTAAAGCATAACCTGCCCCTTTTATTACAGCTTTAGGCATTTACATTTACCTCCAGTATTTCCATTCTATTTGAAAAAAGTAATGAGCAGTGCTGCCACCGCCCATTACCTTTTTTTGAACAATATATTTTAGTTATCAAATACGGTTTGGCCGTTAACTTCAGTTTTTAGTGCTTCTAAAGCTTTTTCAACTAACTCACGACGAAGCTTTTTCTCATCTTCAGCAGGTAATTTTGGATTACCTAGTGGATATGGAATAGCTATTGTAGGAACAATTCTGTTAGCTCCTACTGTTAGTGATATAGGTACAATTGTACACATATGAACTACAGGAATACCAGCTCTTTCAATCTCTTTAACCATCGTTGCACCGCAACGTGTACAGGTTCCTCAAGTACTGGTTAAAATTACTGCATCCACACCATCAGCAAGTAATTCTTGAGAATATGTTTCAGCAAATTTCTTAGAACTAGCAACAGCTGTTCCGTTACCTACAGTTGTATAGAAGTAACGATGTAACTCACCGATTAGACCTTCTTTTTCCATATCACGTAATACATCAACTGGTAATACGCGGTTAGGATTTGTGTTTGCATAAGTTGGGTCATATCCACCATGAGCTGTTTCATGATCAGCTTCTGATAATTCGTTAAAATTAGCAATATCGTATTTACCATATTTAGAAGCAGAAGAAGACTCAATGTGATCTGGGTTATGCTTTGGTACAATACCACCAGATGTAACTAATGCAATTTTAGCTTTACTTAAATCTACAACAGGCTTATTTGGTTCAACTCTGTCAAAGTTAGGCATTGGATATTCTGTTTCAAATTCTTCGCCACGTAACTTTTTCATTAACATATTTACAGCACGTTTAGAACCACGTTCTTCTGCAAAAACGTTAACTCTAACTCCACGAGCCATGTAACCCTCTTCTGCAGGTGTTCCCATAGGCTCTCCTGATGCTACTTTAAGAGCTAGTTTAATAATAGATGGTAAAGCCTTACGCATACCGGCAGCACTATTTGTTGTTTCTACCATGTAAGCGTATTTTTTATACATATCAACACCAGGGTTCTCTGGATACATACCAGATATAACTGGGATATTTAATTGCTCTGAAACTGCTTTTGCAACTGCACCACAAGCAACTCCATAACGTCCAGCGTTAAATGCAGGACCAGCAATTACAATATTAGGCTGTAAACTAGAAATTAACTCAACAACTTTATCTGAAGCAGCGTCAACATTCTCACCAAAATATGTGTCTCCGCAAATTACTGTGCCAACAACTTCAGCTCTATCTCCAAGTAATCTACCGGCTCCAGCAGCTGGACCAATGCCACCCTCATGTTTTTGGGGTGGAATATCTGCTTTATCCTCACCGCCGATTTGACCAAAGAATTGGTTTAAATACCAAACTACTCTGATTTTATCGATCATAGTATAGTCCTCCCTTCGCATAACTACCCTTACTTAATGGTAAGAGTATAATTTATTACAGGCTATATTTACTTCCTTGATCGCGGAATTGCTTTACTTCAGCTATAACTTCTTCAACGTCAAGAACCATTTCCATCATACTAATTTGCTCATCCCATACTGCTTCATCAACAATATCTTTAAGCTCTAAAATATGATAAACGCCAATACCTAATTCTACGCCTGCTAAAGGTCCTGCAAAAGTAGGATCTCCAACTGTAACTGTTTCAGCAGCTAAACCAGAAGCCTCAGCTTCTGCTCCACCTAATACAACAACAACGTTCTCTGCTCCGTGCTCCTCAACGAGGGCTTTAATGCGAGCTTGGTTCTCCAAGTCCATCGCACCTGCGGCTGTTCAGACAAAACACTCTGTTGTTGAAAATACTACTTCTCCGCCTACAGTTTTAACACATTCTTCTATAGCTGGACCTGGAATACCATCACGGTCTCCAAGGATAGCAATTTTTTTACCTTTAATATCCATGAAAAAATCCTCCTTATTTATTAGTATCCACGAGCTGTTAGCTTATTAAAGCCCAACTCGTTTGTAGCGCCTGTAATAGCTTGTATTTCTACTGTTATGCTTCCGTCAGCTTTTAAGCTGCCGTCAAATCCACCGGCAATTGTGTCTGCAGGCTCAGCATAGCCAATTAACTTTTTCATTGGTGGTAATGTAACTACTTCATTTGCATTACCAGCTGTAATTACTGCATCAGCTAATTTATCAGCATCAGCTAATGATTGAGATGCGCCATCACGACCAGCATATTCATCAGTTACTAAAACTGTTTTAACGCCTTTTTTCTCAACCTTTGTGCAGTTCATAATTAAGTCAGCATCAGGGTTTCCAAATCCTTCTTCAGAAATAACAGCACCATCAGCACCTAAGAACTCTACTAATTTAGCTACCATGTTAGAAGAACGCTGTTTGTCACCTAATGTAACGTTTTCATTTGTAACAACACAGCCTAAGAAACAAATTTCTTTGCCGTGTTTTTCCATTAAATCATAAATAACTGGGCTATTTAAGTGATGGAATGTTGTATTTTTATCGCAAGCAGATACACAGTTACCACTAACAATTGCACCATCCATAATTTCTGTTGGATACATTAGTGTTGGAACCATCTGTTTAACGTCTATGCCATAGTAGTATGTGTCATGTAATAAACCTTGGCTTTGTAACATGTATACATAAACTACCTTAGGTAAGTTTGGATACTTAGCAACATTCTCAAATAATGGTGCTACTTCGTATGTTTTTACTTCATCTGGCTCAACATTTCTACCAGCTTCAGCAATATAAGTTGCAGCTTTGAATCCCATGATACGTAAAGCAGCCTCATGACCATGTTGTTCTAAACCTTCAACTGGGTTAGCAACAATAACAATGTTATTTGTATGAGCAAATGGTGTATAGTCAGCAGCAGGACCTGTCATATCAATGATACCTTCTTGGAATCCTACAACTTTACCTGCTGTAACAACAGCAGCACCTTTTAACACATGGGTACGACCTGAACCAACTTGGTCAAGCTTACTAATAAATCCTGGGAATAAACCACCTGGACCTTCAACTTTAACACGTGGTTCTATAACGTCTTTAACTGGCATAATTCTTACTGATTCACCCGGACGGGCTAATTCAATAGATACACTAGCAAGACGCTCATCTTCACTTAACAAAGCGATAAGCTCTTCCTTATTGACATACAGCGTGTGGTTTTTAACCTCAGTGTTAGAACCGAATTGTACATCTTCAATTCGGATATTACCTAGCTCCAAACGCATGACCTGTCACCTCCTGTATAATTATCATAAGATTAACTCTTATGATACTCGCTATTAACCTAGCAATTCATTTATTTTTGCTTCAACTTGCTCAGGTGTAATTCCACCAGTAAGCTCAGCTTTCTTCTCTCCGTTTAAATAAAAAGCTACTACAGGTAATCCCATAACTTTTTGACCAATAGCTACTCTACGTGCTTTAGTAATATCTAAACCACAGAATTTCATTTGATCTCCGTACTTTTCACCTAATTTTTCTACATGAGGTTTTAACTCTTTACAAGGCTCGCATTTTGGGCTCCAAAAATCAACTACAACCCAACCATTACCTTCTAATACTTCTGCGTTAAAGTTGGTTTTGTCTAGTGCTAGCATTTGCTACACCTCCTTCTCATTTTTATAATAACCTGCATTTTTTTATTAAATCTCGTGGCATACCACAAGAACTAAACAATATTTGTTCAGCTACTTCTCTTAATAACTAAATGGCTAAAAAGCATATTCATTACACTTTATTCATTAACCTAAAAGTTCAAAAAACTAAAGAGTATTAAAATTATTAGAGTTTTTGAAAATGTTTGCTGTCAAGGAGCTAGAAAATTTATGGCTGAAGCTATACGATTAAGTATGCTGAAGTCAGAAATTTTCGTACGACGATGAGAGCAATAATTTTCAGAAATCTCTATAGAGATTTAACTTTTGCTACTAATGCAGCTGTATCAATAGCTTCAGAATTAATTGTTTCAACAACTTTACCTTTGTTAAATAATACAATTGTAGGTATATTAGTAATGTTGTAACGATTAGATATTCTTTGATTTCTGTATGTGTCAATTTTAACTAATTTAACACTATCACCAAGCTCTTCAACAGCGCCTTCAATTTTAGGCATTGCAGCCATACTAGCTTCACTAGCTGGGCTCCAGAAAGCTACTAATACAGGAACATCTACTTCAATTACATCTTCTAAGAAGTTTTCTTCTTCGTGAATATATTTTTCTGCAACTGTAGCAGCTGTAGCTCCATCACCAGCAGCAGTAACAACTTGACGTAAATATTTCTGGCGACAATCTCCAACAGCAAAAACACCGTCTTTATTACTAGCCATTGTTTGAGGGTCTACCATTAAGTAACCTCTTTGATCCATTTCTAAAACGCCTTCAAAGGCTTGTGTGCGTGGAACTGTACCAACAAATACAAATACACCGTTTGTAGCTACATCATTAACTTCACCTGTATTAATATTCTTAACTTTAACCCACTCAACAATACCATCTCCACCAATTTCAGAAATTGTAGAGTTCCAAATCCACTTTAATTTATCATTTTTAAATGCACGCTCAGCTACTACAGGTGTTGCATCAACTTTACCTTCTTCGTGAATAACAACAATTGTAACTGTTTCGGCAAATTTTGTTAAGTACATAGCTTCTTCAATAGCAGCATCACCATTACCCAATACTACTACGTCTAATTCTTCATAAAAGTCAGCATCACATGTAGCACAGTATGAAACACCTTTACCTCTAAACTCGCGCTCACCAGGAATACCTAATACTCTTGGTTCTGCACCTGTAGAAATAATAATAGACTTAGTTTTGTATTCGCCCTTACGGCCTTTTATTGTTTTTACAAAACCCTCTGTTTCAATTCCAACAACATCTTCTCTAACAAACTCAGCACCAAACTTCTTAGCATGCTCAGCCATAGCTGCTGTTAAAGCAGGACCAGTTGTATGAATAGTTCCTGGCCAGTTTTCGATTTCTTCTGTTGTAGCCGCTTGACCACCAACTTGACCTTTCTCTAAAACAACTGTAGATAACTTAGAACGGCTAGCATATAATGCAGCTGTTAATCCACCTGGGCCACCACCAACAATGGCAACATCATAAACTTTAGACATGTGTAATCCTCCTACAAGTTAGTTGTTTGATTTGTTTTAACAAACCCTAGTAATAAAACCTTCCGTTAGTAAACCGATAAGCTTTTTAATGCCGAATCAAGCAAGCTTTGATCAATTACTTGAAAATCTTGTTTTATTCGCTCATTCCACTCTGGTAACGGGCGCTCCTCTAACATCTTTTTCGCTACTTTTAATGAACCTTCTATTACCGATAATGACTCATGATCTAAACCTGTTATTTCTTTACAAACTATAACTGATTTATAGGGAGTCTCGTTTGGCTTTACACTTCCCACTAACGGATGTGTTAGTAGTTTATGACCCAAATGAATATAATCACGTGCGGTATTTAATACTGCAAGCAAATCACCATTTACTGCTTCAACTTTATTATAGTTAGCAATAATGGCTGGATTATTACTTAGAATAAAAAACTCACCATACATTAGCATTCCCAAACCTTTCAATTTATCGCATAAAACTTAAAAAAATAAAAGACAGAAATAGCATAACCATATGCCACTCTGTCTTGTTTACCTGAGAGATTAATCTCCTTCGGTGTTACTTTAGTAACTCTCCAGAGGACTGTCCCTAAGCGGTCCTTTTGCCTGAGAGTTTCTAATTATTTTGGTAAAAAAACAATTATTGCTCCTTCGGCGCTTCTTTACGAAGTCTCTCCCGTTTAGCTCAACCAGCCTATTAAATTATATTATATCTATATTATACTAAACGTGTTTATCATCTGTCATCATTCTATACAAAATTTCTGCTCCTTGCAAGGTCAAATTAGGCATAAAAACATCTATTTCAGTTAAAAATTCATGTAATAGTTTACCAATTCCACCTGTTAATATAACAAATAGGTCTCCTTGCTCTTTTTTTATCTTTTTAATAAGGCCATCTACCAATGCGCAGTAACCATAAAAGATCCCCGATTGCAAACAGGGTACTGTTGCATTATTAATTATTTTTGTCGGCGCGTCAAGTGTTATTTCAGGTAAAAGTGGTGCTTTTTTTACTAAAGCATTAAGTGAAAGCTTCATACCTGGTACAATAGTAGTGCCTTTATACAATCCGTTGGCTTCAATAACACAAAATTTAGAGGCAGTTCCTAAGTCAACACTTAAACACCGTTTTTTAAATAAATGCAAATTAGCAACAGCATTTACATACAAATCTGCACCAAGCTCTTGAGGCTTAACTCCATTTTTTTCAAAGAATATTCCACCTATTTCTCTGGTGTTACTACAAAATATTTGTTGAGTAGTAATTTTTATTGATTGTAAAAACTCCCTTAACATAATCTCTATTTTAGGAACAACAGAAACTATCATAACTGCGCTAGGCCTTTCTAATGCTGTTATTTGCTTTTTCCATGTTTCTGTATCATATGTTTCAAAGCGTAGGGTTCGTGTCAATTTTTGATTTTTAAACAATCCCAAAACAATATTCGAATTACCTATATCTACTGCTAATAACACAATAATCTCCTAACTACTCAACTGTTATTGCTTTATTGCCTCTGGGTAACACCTTACCAATAACAGCAATAAAGTTTTCATTTTTATTAAACTCATCAATTATTAATGGTAGCTCGTTTACGTCCACAGCTGCCAATAAGCCACCCGAAGTTTGTGGATCAAATAGCACATCGTGCATTATTTCGGGCACATCACTATTAAATTCAATTCTTTCCCCGGCATAAGCTAAGTTATTATAGCCACCAGCTGTTAACAAGCCCATTTCTGCCATTTCAACTGTTTGAGGTAATAACGGAACAGCTTTAGCTGTTATTGAAATTGTAACATTACTAGCCTCGGCCATTTCAAGGCAGTGTCCCAACAAACCAAACCCTGTTATATCAGTAACGCCTGTAACATGATAGTTTTTTAAAATATCAGCTGCATATTTATTTAAGGTAATCATATTTTCGTGATATACATCAATGCTTTTTTCATCCACTAAGCCACCCTTTACTGCTGAAGCAATAATACCTGTGCCAATTGATTTGGTTAAGATAAGTATTTGACCTTCTTTAGCGGCAGCATTACTCCAGTATTTTTGTGGATGCACTATGCCTGTAACACTTAGTCCATACTTAGGTTCTTGATCTTCTACTGTATGACCGCCAAGCAGCGATACTCCTGCTTCAACAATTTTACTTGCACCACCATCTAAAACTGCTCTAAGAACTCCTGAATCAACACAGTTGATGGGAAAGGCCACAATATTAAGGGCTGTAAGAGGCTTTCCTCCCATAGCATATACATCACTTAAAGAATTAGTGGCGGCGACTTGTCCAAATAAATAAGGGTCATCTACTATTGGGGTAAAGAAATCTACTGTTTGCACCAACGCTTGCTCTTCATTTATTTTATAAACACCAGCATCATCGGCAGTCTCTAAACCCACTAATACATTTTTGTTTTGCATTTTGTTAATTCCATTTAATACATTTGATAAGGCACCCGGCCCAATTTTGCTTGATCAGCCTCCGCCCTTTGTCATAGATGTTAACTTAATGTCTTTAATCATTCTATTTCCCTCCATTCAGTAAAAGCTGCCAAAATGCACTGCCAACTCTACTTCTGTCACATGTATTTTTTACTATGGCATATAGAGTTCTTTCAAGAGGCATTTCTTTGATGCTCACAATTTTTACAAGCTGTAAATCAATAGATTGTTTAGCTGCAGCATAAGAAACAAATGCTAAACCACTACCAGCTACCACTGAGTTTATTTGTGGAATAACACTATTAACCTCACTTAATACATTAAGATGCTGAACATTAATATTATTTTTTTTCAAAAAACCATTCACTGTTCTAAAGGTTGCTGAGCCTTGCATTCTTCTTATTAACGGATATTTTTGCTTCTGCAAGTCTTTTAAACAGCTTATTTGAGAAACATTTAAGTCTTTTGGAGCAATTAAAACAATTTTATCTTGTTTTATAGGCAAGTACTCTATACAATCATTATTTAATTTTTCACCTGTCGCTGCAATATGAACATCTCCAGATAATAGCCTATCTACGGCCTTTCTGGTATTTTGAATCTCTAACAATACCTTAACTTTAGGGTGATATTTTTGAAACTCACTAACATAGTGAGGCAATATATACATGCCAGGAATATTGCTAGCTGCAATTTTTAGTACACCATCTAACTCTTCCTGCGCCTCTGCTACCGAGTTTTGAGTATCTAAAATTGATTTTTCAAATTTTTCTGCTAACTCTAACACATGCTCTCCTGCATCAGTTAAGTCTACACCACGTGCTGTTCGGTATAACAGTTTTGCACCAAAATATTCTTCTAGTGAAGCTATTTGCATACTAACTGCAGGTTGACTTAAACCCAATACCCTTGAAGCTGCTGTTAAGCTACCACGCTCCATTACAACTTTAAAAGTCTTTAAAACCTCTATATTCATAAAATCACTCCACCATATTTTATAATCCACATTTAAGATTTTTTTCTTTTAGCAAAAGCTAATATACAACCCAATGCAATAGATAATCCTGCTGCTACTAATACCCTGTATTCTTCAGGAAGTAAAAAAGTAATTGTATGAGCCGGTATCCAAAATATTGGAATAGTCTTTAATACTACAAAAGAAACAAAGCCATTCCAATCTATGGCTAAAGTCACTTCTTTTAAGCTTATTTTACCGCCTTTTGCATATTTTAAATCAATAAATGTATCTGTACATCTGTGAAAAGCCATAAAAGAAGGCCCAAAAGTACAGTTCATTATTGATGCCACAAAAAATGCAAATAAAAGCTTAGAATTACCACCAGGTAGTACCCCATTGCTCATTGCTAAAGTAATTCCCCCACCATATATTTTAAATATTAGAGTTATTACCATACCTAAAAAACCCCAAATAAACATTTTATAAAAAACACCAACTGGCATTACCCAATTTCCTTTAGTTATTCTTATAGCTAAAAGTTCACCCATTGTTGCTAAAATTGCAAACTTAATGAACCCACTAATAAATGGATGGGCTAAGGTAAATGACATAAAAACCTTATGTGTAGATGGCACTATTAATATAGCTGCAAAGAGCACTAAAACTGCCCCCCATAAAAAATCCCCTTTTTTCATATATATCTCCTCATATATAAAATTTATCTTTGATATAGTTAAATCAAATATCTTCATTTATTCTAACATACCCGATTAAATGAAGCCATTAATAATAAGCCAAATTTTGTATTATATTTTTAAGTATAATTCCTACAACTGAGAATTTACTTATTCTTATAAAGTAAAAAAGAGTTCATTTTTATGAACTCCAACTTTATTTTTAATTACTCAAATACTTGTATATCTTTAGCAGACACTATAGTTCCCTTAAATCCTTGTTTTATTTGCTGTATCATCTCTTGCTCTCTTGTGATTAGCGCTTGCCCATCTCCTGTTTCATTTTCATCAACCATAAATAATTGGTGATATAAAATCAATAATCTTGGATTAATTTTGTTGGCAATTTGTCCTAAGTCTAGGCTCGATGTATGAACAGTACTATGGTATTTATGCCATTTGGCATCTCTTTTTTTAATACCTGTACTGGAATATACCTCATGAACTAATATATCACAGCCTTTAGCCTGTTTAATTAAATTATCACATGGAGCTGTATCACCAGAAATTACAATGGTTTTGTCTGGTGTAATAAATTTGTAAGCATAGGCCTCAAAGGGTGGATGATTTACTTTAATAGCCTCTACTTTTACTAACTCATCTTCATATATTAAGCCCTCTAAAATTTCATGAGAATCTACTTGTATACCAACTTTATTCGCCTGCTCTAAACCATTTATACGGGCATTTATATCTACTTGATAAGCGTTAAGCAACATACGTGTCATCTCTTTTGTTCCTTGAGGACCAAATACTATCAGTGGCTCTGATCGTTCTAAAACCCATGGGGTTAATATTAAGTCAGCAAATCCCAGCGTGTGGTCTGAATGTAAGTGGGTAATAAATGCTCTTTTTAAATTACCTACCTTTAAACCAGTAATTCCTTCTTGAACCGCCTTTTGAGCCTGACGGGTTACCCCTGAGCCAATATCTACAAGATAAGAGCTTTCACCTACAACAATGGCAACACAAGGGCCTGAACGCTCTGGTACTGGGTTAGGCGTGCCTGTACCTAACATTACTACTTTTGTTTTCACAATCTTTAACTCCTCTAAAAGAATTTCTTTAAATTTATCATATATACCTAACTTGCAATGTAGTTATCGCTACACAACGTTTAATTAAATTAATGTTTGTAACCTAAATATTTTAAAATATATGTAGAATATACTATACTTATTTTATAAAACCAAGGGAGAGTCTGAAATGAATGAAGGATTTAGTTCCTGCTCTTTATTACCCTGGCTTGATAATAAAATAGATTTAAACACTGTTGAAGAAATATTACCCTATGGTATTAAAAAAACATATTCAAAAGATAGTTATATTATTAGTCAAGGTAATATAGTGGATTCGGTTTATTACCTTGCTACTGGAAAGGTAAAAATTATTACTGTAACAATAAACGGCAAAGAAAAAACCTACTGGCATACCTTGGCAGGAAATATAATTGGCGATACTCCCTATTTTCATCAACTACCTAGTAATGCCTCTATTATAGCTACCGAAAATTGTGTAGTATATGCTTTTAAAAAAAGCTTATTTGAGAGATTACTTGCTGAATATCCATCATTACATAAATATATTACTACAACCATGGCCAACAAAATAAGGGTACTGATTAACCAAATACAAACAATGTCGTTTTGCAAACCGCTTGTTCAAGTATGTAAATTTTTATACTTTTTTGCCTTAGATTTTGGTAAACAAACAGAGAAAGGTTTGTTAATACAACAGGAAATAACTCAGGCCGAAATTGCCTCTATCAACTCCTTACATAGGATAACTGTAACTAAAGCAATGAATCAGCTAAAAACAGCTAATATCCTTGATTATAAAAATAAACTATTAACTATAAAAGATATGGATAAGCTCTATGAATTGGCTTTTGGTGAATGTTTTCAGCAGTAAAGGGTCACTTTATAACATAACATATTAGTAAAATAATGAAGTGTTACTTCGTAACATGAAGTATTGCTTTGCAATATGAAGTGACTTTGTCGGTGAAGTAAAGTTTGATTTGGCAAACTTTATAAAAAAAACTCAGCCTTTCGGCTGAGTTTTTTTATGGCGGGAGTATGTGGGAATCGAACCCACCCCGGATGCTCTTAACACCCGAAGCTGGATTTGAAGTCCAGTAGGCACACCAGCACCTATCTACTCCCATATTGGGCTGTTACATTTAGAATCTTATTATAGCAAAATAAATTCAATTGTCAACAAAGCAATAAAATAAATTTTTGCTATCTAACCACCTTATTACCATATGACTATTACGTTAAAAATTAATTTAAACAAACTACCCATAATGACCCTTAATTGTAATTTAATTTAGATTAATATTAATTTAAAAAAGCATTCCGAAGAATGCTTAGCTTAATCTTTTTTTAATAGAATTAATACCCTTTTTACGTAAATCTGAATACCTAATTTTCACTTTACCTTTAGCCTGTAAGCTTTTGTCCTGCTGAAGCGAAGCTATTATATTTTCAGTTTCTTGTGGTACAAATAAACTACCACATTCACACTCGTATTGGGGTACATCTTGTATTACAATTGTACCTTTACCAGCCTTAATGCTAACCTCAACGGTACTAACATTAACAGTATTACCACATGCAGGACATGGTACAAATTTAGGATGCTCTAACAAACGGGCCATATAACCACCTCATAAAAAACGTTTTATATATTATAACTCACCTTTAGTTTAAATCAAAATATCATTACTAAGTTATTGCAATAATTAGATTAATGACAACGTTATTTTATCATCTAGTTATTTAAAATCAAGAGTTATGATAAAAGCTATTTTATAAACTGTACATTTTTAATTCCTATAAGTGTTAAAAATGAATAAGGTTAACAAGTTACAATATAATCACCCTTACAACATGCTATAATAAATAATAAATTCCATTATTTTCACTCAAGATTATTGAGGTAAAAGGAGTAATTATGAAATCATTATGTAAATATTTACTTATTATGTTGGCATTTTTCATTCTATTGACAGGATGTGAACTAGTTCAAAAATCTCAACTAAAGAATAATGGTTACCAATTCACCCATGAAGACTTTATAAATAGTATTAAAATGGGTAATAAAAAAGTAGTCTCTATTTTTGTTGAACTAGGAGCTGATGTTAATAAGTTAAGCAATCATGATAAAAGCCCTTTGTATTATGCAACTAGTGTACAAAATCCTGAAATAATGCAAATGTTAATAGATAGTGGAGCTAATGTAAACTCTGCAGATAGTCCGTTAGTAATAGCCTGCAAAAGAAATAACACAATTACTATTGATTTATTACTAAAAAATGGAGCAAAATTAAGCAATAATCCTATTCCCCTATTAGTTGCAGTAGAGTCCAGAAGTATTTCTACAGCCGAGTTTTTATTGAAACAGGGGGCTAACCCCAACATAGCTAACTCGCCTATGCCTATTCAGTTAGCTATTGAAAATGAAGATATAGACATGATAAATTTACTAACACAATACGAAACTGATATTAATAAAATTAAAGCTTTAGCTATAGCAATCACTACTGAAAATTTAAATGTTATAGAAACTCTTTTAAAAAATGGAGCTGACCCAAATTGTTGCAAAGAAGTTTTACCACTACAGCTCGCTATTGATATTGGTGATTTTGAAATCTTTACACTATTAGCAGAGTATGGTGCAAACCTAAACAATATAGCTAATAATGGCTTTTTTCACAAGCAGTTATTTAAGCTTGGATATCAGAACAACAGTAAAGGCTATATAGCTAGCTTAGAAGATGGTAACTATGATGCTATAGAGATTTATTTAAAAGAAGGATTTGACCCCAACTTAAACATTAAGTTTGATAACTACCCTCTATTAATTGTTGCTAGTCATAATGAATTTAATTTAATAAAACTACTTATTGAACATGGTGCTGACCCTAATGTACATAGTGAATATAATCTTATTACAGCACTTTCAATTGTAATAAACAAAGGAAACTTAAAAATTATTGATTATTTATTAGTAAAGGGTGCTAACCCTAGCTTTGCTATTGCCAATGCTGTAGCTGGTAATGACATAGCCTTAGTTAAATACCTTATAAAGCATGGAGCAAGTGCTGATGCGGGTTATCCCAGAGAGGCTTTTATAATAGCTTGTGATAATGAAAACTATGAAATAATTGATTTACTACTAAATAATGGTGCGAATATAGAATGTCAGGCTGAATTTAACTTTGGACCTTATTCCACTTCCTTAGAAATTGCAACCTATAACAGCAATTTAAAACTAATGGAATATTTAATAGGCAAAGGTGCTAATTATGATAGATGTTTAAATTACGCTATAGCTGGCAACTCCCTAGAAGCAACAAAGTACTTATTAGCTATTGGTGCTAATCCAGATGTAAAGAATGATTTATTTATACCTATCCTTTTCTCCGTACAAAATAATAAATTAGACTTCGTTAAAGTTCTAATAGATTATGGTGCTGATATAAATATCCAAAACAATCAAGGCAAAACAGCCTTAGATATTGCTATCGAAAATAATTATCATGACATAATAGAATTACTTAAGAATACTTAACTAATTAGCAGTCTTTTATTTAATTAATACTCTAGTTTCTTTTTAACGAAATTGTCTCTATTACTTTCATAGGATAAAAAGTACACAAACATAACTCTACTATTTCAGCGTTAAAAGCTGTAAAGTTCTCAGAAATAACTTCAACAGCCTTTAAGACTTTGTCTTTTTCACTAACCACTAACGAAGCATGGGGCACATATTCACCAGAGTGTAAGCTATAATGATAACCTAACTCACCATATTTATTATCGAACTTTTCATGAACCTTTTTATGCAAATTTAAGAGCTTTTCGTTTGCTTTAGGAGCTAAGAATAAAACATTTAAACCAAACAAACCTAAATGATTAAAATATATGGGTAGTACTTTTTCATTTTGAGAACATTCTATAAACCATTCTTTTAATGGCTCTAAATCAATATTTTCATAAATAGCCAAAGTAATATGAGGCGGTAAATCTAATCTTTGAATATCATTTTCTTTTAATGCTGTTTTTAGTTTACTAAATTTATCATTAGCTTCTTTGTTAAATAAAGCAATTATTCCATAACATGTATTTGGCATTTCTTTAACCTTCCTTGCTGTTAATAAAATTAATTGTTATGATATTATCATAAACATTATAGGAGAAACTAATATGATTGAAAATAATTATGATTTTCCACCCGAACAAAATAATAATAAAATGTCACTGTCATATAAAAATCTAATAGTTGTTATTGGTTTAGCTCTCATATTTGAAATACTGACAGGCTTTGCTATTGGCATAATTAAAGGTTCGGATACCCAAGCCTTTATGCAATCTTCTATTGGTACTATTATTTTATCACTTGCCTCTAATCTTGGCTACATGGCTTCGATAGCCATAGTATACGGTTTTAGAGAGACTATTTATGATCTATTTAAAAAATCTCAAAGGGTAATTTTAACTGGGTTAAAATGGGGCGCAATTGGCATCGTTTTAAACTTAATTATTGGAGTAACAATGAGCTTTATTTACGATTTAGTTGGTATAACACCAACTGAGCAAAACATAACCCAAGTTCTTAAAAACCTTAGTGGCATGCAATTAATTATGACCATGGCTTTTGCCTCTTTTATTATACCAGTATTTGAAGAGATTATATTTAGAGGGGTTTTACAGCGCACTATTCAACATAATACTACCCCAATTAAAGGTCTAGTTATTGCCAGTCTTATTTTTGCTATAATTCATTTCGACTGGTACCAGCTTCCTAGCTTATTTACACTAGGTATGTGTTTTGGTATTGCTTATAATAAAACTAAATCTATTTATGGTGCCATGGTTGCTCATATATTTAATAATACCTTTGCTATGCTCATGATGCTGATAGCAACATATGCAAACTAAATTTTTTAAGCAATTGTTAAAAGCAATTGCTTTTTTTATTTATTGTGAATTAATTAGGTTACCATTGGCTTTAGCTAATCGTTTGATTTAGATTATTAGCTACTATTTTAATAAAAACTTGACACTGTGGTTAGGCTTTGTTACCTTTAAGTGAAGAAAATATTATCGTTTATTTACCATGCTTTTATGGAAATAATACTTTATAAGAAGTCCTACTATTTTAATCACTGCCTTATAAGCTACGATAGTAATATAAAGGAGTAATAACTATGAATTTTCAAGAGTTGGTATTAACCCTAAATAAATTTTGGGGAGAACAAGGTTGTATAATACACCAACCTTATGACATAGAAAAAGGTGCTGGAACAATGAACCCTACTACGTTTTTACGTGCTTTGGGTCCAGAGCCTTATAAAGCTGCCTACATAGAGCCTTGCAGACGACCCACTGATGGTAGATATGGTGAAAATCCTAACCGAGTACAACATTATTATCAATATCAAGTTATTTTAAAACCATCACCTGATAATATTCAAGAAATTTATTTAGATAGCTTAAAAGCAATTGGTATTGACCCCACTAAACACGATATTCGTTTTGTGGAAGACAACTGGGAGTCACCTACGCTAGGTGCATGGGGACTTGGTTGGGAAGTATGGTTAGATGGTATGGAGATTACTCAATTTACTTATTTTCAACAATGTGGCGGACTAGACTGTACACCTGTTAGTGGTGAAATTACTTATGGATTAGAGCGTTTATGTACCTATATTCAAAATGTAGACAGTATTTTAGATCTTGAATGGGTCAACGGCCTAACATATGGAGATATTTATAAACAAAATGAGGTAGAGTTTTCACACTATAATTTTACCTATGCTAATACAGATATCCTGTTTAAAATGTTTGATTTACACGAACAAGAGGCTATTAATTTAGTAGGCCATCAGCTAGTACTGCCTGCTTATGACCAAGCCTTAAAATGCTCTCACACCTTTAACCTATTAGATGCTCGGGGGGCAATAAGTGTAACCGAAAGAACAGCCTATATTGGTAGAATAAGAAACCTAGCACGTTCGTGCGCTGAACAGTATTTTGAATCACGCCGAAATCTTGGTTTTCCGTTAATTAAAGATGAAGCACAACGCCAGTATTGGTTGAATTTTTATAACAAGGAGGAAGAATAATGACAAAACTACTATTAGAAATTGGTACAGAAGAGATCCCAGCAGCGTTTATTCCTCCTGCACTACAACAGCTTAAAAATAACGCTGCAAAAATGTTAACTGAGGCTCGGTTAACATACAAAAACATTAATACCTACGCTACACCCAGACGATTAACTTTAATGGTTAATGAGTTATCAGTTAATCAACCTAATTTAACTGAAGAGATAAAAGGTCCACCAGCTCGAATCGCCTATGATGATGACGGAAACTTAACTAAAGCTGGTTTGGGGTTTGCTAAAAAGCTTAAATTAGATCCTCAAAACTTAATCAAAAAAGAGCTAAAAGGTCAAGAGTATATTTACGCCATTAAAAAAACACAGGGTAAACCTGCAAAAGAAATTATACCACAACTATTAGTTACTTTAATCTCAAAATTAAACTTTCCTAAGCCTATGCGTTGGGGTAGCAATAGCATAAAATTTGCTCGCCCTATAAGATGGTTAGTTGCTTTAATAGATGATGAATTAGTTCAAATTGAATATGCCAATGTTAAATCAGGATTTTATTCACGTAGTCATCGCTTTTTAGGAAAAGGTTCAATTAAAATTGATAATGCCAGTAATTACCTAAACATACTCAAAGATAACTATGTAATTGCTGATATGAATGAAAGAAAAGATTTAATTTTAAATCAAATTAAAGAAATAGAAAACAATAAAGGTGTTAAGGTGTTAGTCGATGAAGACTTATTAACCGAAATAACCTGTTTAGTTGAATACCCAACAGCATTTTTAGGTAGCTTTAATAATGAGTATTTAAAAATGCCAGAAGAGGCTATTATTACACCTATGCGTGAGCACCAAAGGTACTTTCCCGTACGGTACAGCGATAATAGCTTAGCAGATTACTTTGTTGGTGTACGAAATGGAGTAATTGAACATATTCAAACAGTTATCTCTGGTAATGAAAAGGTATTGGCTGCTCGCTTAGCAGATGCTCGTTTTTTCTTTGAAGAAGATAAGAAAAATAGTTTAGAGTTTTACATGAACAAACTCAAAACAGTAGTTTTTCAAGAGCAATTAGGTACTATTTATGAAAAAAGCTTACGTATTATTGCTTTAAGTCAATTTATTACTGAAGCGCTTAAGCTCAATGAACAGGAAGCCAAACAAACTATAGCCGCTGCAAAGTTGTGTAAAGCTGATTTAGCAACCAACATGGTATATGAGTTTCCTGAGCTACAAGGCATTATGGGTGAAAAGTATGCCAAGCATGAAGGCTACCCAGTTAATGTAGCTAAAGCAATTAGAGAGCATTATTTGCCACAGGGTGCTGATGACGATTTACCAGAAACAACTCAAGGTATAGTGGTGGCTATTGCTGATAAAATAGACACCATAGTTGGCTGTTTAGCTGTGGGACTTAAAGCCAGTGGTTCTCAAGACCCCTATGGATTAAGAAGACAAGCTGCTGGAATTTGTAGAATTGTTATTGATAACAAAATATCATTATCCTTAAAGGCTCTTGTGAAGGCAGTGGTAGAGAGTTTACAGCATTTAAATAAAATTAGCGACTGTATTTATGAAGATGTTAACGATTTATTTGTAGCTAGGTTAAGACATTTACTACAAACTACTATGGGCTTTAGTTACGATGTAGTTGATAGTGTATTAACAGCTGAGATTGATGATATTTATGGTAGCTACTGCAAAGTATCTGCTTTAAGTAAAATCAAAAAAAGTAAAGAATTTAGCTCACTAATAACAGCCTTTAAACGGGCCAATAACTTATCTCAAAAGGCCAGTAAACAAAAGCTTGACCCTAGTAAATTTATTAGTGAGTACGAAACAAAGCTATATGATAAGTTTATATCATTACAAAACAATTATGATAAAGCTGTAGAGGATAAAGACTATACTACTGCTTTAACACTATTTGCAGATTTAGAGCAAGAGATTAATGAGTTTTTCGATAACGTAATGGTCATGGATAAAAATAATCAGATTAAAAATAATAGATTAGCCTTGTTACAGCAGATAGTAACTATGGCAAATAGATTAGCTGATTTTACAAAAGTTGTAGTAGAATAAATTAAGAGGGGCTTTGCATAAATAAAATTTGCAATAGCCCCTTATCTAGTTATTATATCTATTAACCGTTCTATAAATTTTGAGTCTCACCCATATAAATTCAATCCTAAAATTATAAGTAATAATAACCTTTATACTACATAAAAATATATTAAAATTTACCATAAATGTAACAAAAAATATCAACCTTGACCTAATATTATTAATTTTAAATTTTAATTTAATTTTTCTTAGCGTTTAATGTTGAATTGTGTCGAGCATAAGGGTAAAATTATTTTATTGTAAAATACTGTATGAGGTGAACTATTACTATGAATAGCGAACTATTAAAGGGTTTATTATCTAATACAATGTTATTGCTTGCTTTAAGTGTGCTGTATTCAATTATGCCACTTAATACAGTTAAATATATAAAAATACGTAAAGCTATTATGGGTTTTTTATTAGGGATAGTAGCTATTGCTATACTGTCTAATCCCTTTCAGTTTGCTCCTGGAATTCAGTTTGATACACGAGAGGTATTACTCTCAATTACAGGTATGTTTTTAGGTTTTATACCAACTGCAGTATGTGCCTTTATTGCTTCGGCGTATCGACTATACATAGGTGGAATAGGAGCGTTGCCAGGTGTTTTATCAATATTTTTCTCTGGAGCTTTAGGTCTACTATTTCATAAGTACTACTTCCCTAAAATATTAGCCCATAAAAAAAATGGTATTAAAGAGTTGTTGATCTTGGGTTTAGGTGTTAGTTTAACTCATATCCTAACCACCTTTCTTATTCCTCAAGATGCAAAGCTTATGTTATTTAAAAATCTTTTTTTACCTGTATTTACAATTTTCCCAACTGCAATAATCCTGTTAGGTCAGCTAATGCTTAACCAACACAATCAATTACTCACTTATATTAGCTTAGCAGAGAGTGAAAATAGGTATAGAAGTTTATTTGAAAAAAATCATGCTATTGTTTTACTAATAAATCCTATAGATGGTGTAATAAATGATGCGAATCCAGCAGCTTGTAAATACTATGGCTGGAATGAAGCAGAATTAAAAAGCATGACTATTTATGACATAGATGTTAATTCAGACCTAGTAATAAAAAGTCATATTGATGTAAAAGGCCCCCAACTACTAAGATTTCACTTTAAACATCGCTTAGCATCTCGAGAGATTAGGGATGTAGAGGTTTACACTTGCCCTATTGTTATTAAAAATCAACGACTAATTTATGCTATTATTCACGACATAACAGAGCAAATGATTGCCTTAAAAAAACTCACAGAAAGTGAAGAGCGTTATAAGGTTACTTTACTATCTGTTGGTGATGGTGTAATAACTACCGATAAAGCAGGTAATATTACCATGATAAATAGGGTATGTGAAGATATATCTGGTTGGAAAGAAGAAGAAGTTATAGGTTTACCTATTAAAAAGGTTTTTAATATCATAAATGAGTATAGTAGGCATCCTGTAGAGGATCCAGTTGAAAAAGTACTCTCTACAGGTAAAGTAGTAGGATTAGCAAACCACACCTTGCTAATCTGTAAAGATGGTACTGAAAAACCAATAGCAGACAGTGCTGCTCCCATTAAAGATGATACAGGAGATATTAAAGGTACTGTTTTGGTGTTTAGAGATGCTACCGAAGAAAAACGTACTCAGCAAAAAATAACTTATATGGGTTACCACGATAGCTTAACAGATTTATATAATAGAAGATTTTTTGATGAAGAGCTAAGACGTACTAATAAGATTGAAAACCTACCAATTACAATTATTATTGGTGATGTTAATGGTTTAAAGTTAGTAAATGATGCCTTTGGACATCTTGAGGGAGATAAGTTACTAAAACAAATGGCCAGAGCAATTGAAAAATCTTGTCGCAAAGGAGATATAATTGCCCGTTGGGGTGGCGATGAGTTTATTGTTTTACTGCATAACACTAATTCAAAAGAAGCAAAAGCCATTTGCGAAAAAATTAAACATAATTGTTCTCAGGTTAATATATCTGGTACAGAATGCTCAATATCTCTGGGCCATGAAACTAAAATTCACAGCTCTCAAAACATTAACGCCATAATGATAAAAGCTGAAGATATGATGTATAGAAATAAACTCATAGAACGCCAAAGTCGTAAGGCTAATACAATTAACATGATTTTAACTACCCTACATGAAAAAAACCCCAGAGAACAATCTCACTCTAATAGGGTAAGTAAATTATGTGCTGAAATTGGAGTAGAAATGGGACTAAGTGATAAAATGATCAACGAACTTAGCCTAGCAGGTTTAATGCATGATATAGGTAAAATAGCAATTAATGATAGTATCTTAAATAAAATTGAACCCTTAACACCAGAAGAATGGAACGATATAAAACGCCATCCAGAGATAGGTTATAGAATATTAAATGCTTCACAAAACATGTCCCATATTGCAGATTTTGTACTTGCTCATCACGAGCGACTAGATGGAAGTGGTTATCCCAAAGGTATAAAAGACAACGAGATACCTATTCAGTCTAAAATACTAGCGGTAGCTGACGCTTATGATGCCATGACTAGCGATAGACCATATAGAAAAAGCATACCCATACTAACTGCCATATCTATACTAGAAAGAGATGCAGGAAGCAAATTTGACCCCGTAGTGGTTGATATATTGCTTAAAATTATTAATAAAAAACATAGAAGAAAATAAAAATTGGCGCTTTTAGTAGCGCCTTTTTATTTTGGGGTGGGTGTTTCATAAATGAAACACGGGGTGGATTCGGTTTCACCTCATGGTATGGGCTGCACTTCGTTTCGCGGATTGGGCTAACGCGGATATTAAGTGATGTGGTAGTGTGAATACTAAACCGTTAACCAAAGTTTAAAAAAGCTGCCACATTCGCATTTTTATTATAATGTGACAGCTCCCTCTATTTAATTATAAGTATGTAGCTATAAAATAACTAATATGGTTCAGTCTCTCTGATTATCTCACACTTAATAAAATACCAATTATAGACAACTCTCTTCTTAAAGCTACCTTTTGGAGAATCTCCAGTAATTTTAAATGTAGTAATAATATAGTCATGCATGCTATTAGCATCCTTAGTTAGCACAGCCCCTTTAATATTGCTAAATTTACTTTTTACTGAATCAGGTATTTTACCAAACCAAGGAATATCCCTAGCTTCACCCCTATAAAAATGGGTCTCGATTAATTCCATATCATAATAATCATCAATTTCTACTTCCTGAAGTGCTAATTTACCATTTTTTGGACCATGAATTACATGTACTATGTTAACTAGATTGTTATCTTTTTCAGTCACACCAGGATGTTGTGTTAATCCTACCCAGCTTATAAGAACCTGTTTATTAGCATAATCTTTTAAGCTATTATAGGATAATATACCTATAATAGAGATACTAATTATGACAACGACTATGATAATACGTTTATTTTGTTCTTGTAGCATACCAAATGTCTCTACCTGCATCTGGTTTGAATACTGTGTATTCTACACCTAGTGCATCATCGTTTCTATGAAATATCTCTGATGAGGATCCGTAAGCAACTTTATTCTGCATTGAAGCACCTCCATAAGTCTAGCCTGCTGTATACGTTACGCTTCCAGACATCCGTTCTTTTCTATCTCCTCCTTTTACTAATAATACTTTAGTTCCTTGAGGTGTTTGACCATTGATTTAAGCTAATCATTGTTAGTTCTTTTGCTTTATTTATACTCTGTTTATCAATACTCAATCTACTAAATCTATTTTCAAGATTACTTCTTTTCTCTGACCAGTCATATGATATTAAGCGTTTACCTGTAGCAAAAGCTTTCAGGTTAAAGTGTACATAATCACTATCTCCAATTTTATTGAAATCTATCAAACTATTATTTAAATAGTATGCCCCGTATTCATTTTTAATAGCTTTTCCAATTTCAATTATATTACCATTACTATCATACATATAGAATTGGCAATCAATATCCTTTATTTCTACTCCATCAGTATCAACAAACCTAAATTCAGCAATATTTTGAACTTCCAAAGCATGAACATTATTTACGTGTAAACATAATAGGCTTACGATAAGTAATGATAACAGCATAAACTTAAAAGAATACAATTTTACAATTTTATTAATCATTTTTAAACTCCTCAGTTATATTTTTAATGTGTTTAGAACAACGTTGATTATTTCTTTAATTGTTTTTTATCTTACTAATATATCACCGAACTACTGATGTATGAATACCATAACTAAATTTTTATTTTCTTGTAAATAACCAAATTACCTCCATATATATTGGTATTTTACTATCTTTAAACATATTCGTGTAAAATATTTTTCAATTGGTCATTTTTAAGACCTAATTGGTAGCATATAAATTAATTTATCCACTGTTTATTTCTATAACTACTATTCAAAATGTAACACCTTTTATTAATATTCTGTATTCATCAATTAAATTATTGATATCCTTTGTAATCAATCGCAAGGACAATACAGATAAGTATGCTTTTGTATAAAAAAATTGTAATAAAAAATATGGCAAGACTTTTATCTAGCAGGCTTAGAGGCTAAATGCGAAATGTTATATTAGAATAGGGTTAAAATGAAACATTACTTTTTTTTGGAGAGAGTTTATAAAACAGGGTGGATTCGATTTCACTTCATTGTATGGGCTGCACTTCGTTTCGCGGATTGGGCTTACGCGGATATTATGTGATGTGGTATCGAGAATACTAAACCGTTAACCAAAAGGTTAACCCACTCCGTGAAGAGCTTTAGCTCAAGCCCACACCGTATGCCATGCATACCCACCCCGCCATATGAAATGAGCCCAAACCAAAAGGGTTGCTACCGAGCAACCCTTTTCTTTTTATCTTCAAACATGTATTTTGCCAGTGCCCAGGCTAATTTTTCTGGACAGTGGCGCACATTTTTTTGATTATTAATTTCTAGTAAATTCGCATATATGATGTGAGGGTTTAAGCTAGCTAATTCTGCTTTATCCACTATAGCTAAATCCGCACCTTCTTCATGATACAATTCTCTTATATCATCACTAATAGTTGTTGTGTTTACCACCACTGCATCTAGTACATTTTCTCCAATATGTTTCTCTACAGCTTTAATATGATCAGCTACAGAATGATTAAGGCTTTCATTTGCCTGTGTCATAATATTACTTATATATACTACTTCTGCATTTGTATTTTTTAAGGCAGCTATCATGCCGTTGGGCAACAAGGTAGCTATTATACTAGTATATAAACTTCCCGGACCTATTACTATTAAATCTGCGTCACCTATAACCTCTTTAACCTCTTCAGTAACCTTACAGTCAGTAGTTAAAGATATCTCCTTTATTTTATCAGTTGTTTTACCAATTTCACATTCACCAGTAATTATTTCACCGTTTTGTAGCTCTGCTTGTAAATGAACACTGCTACAATCTGTTACAGGCAAAACCTTACCTTTAACTGCTAATACTTGGCAAGCAAGTTTTACAGCCGAAGGAAAATCTCCTGTTATTCTAGTTAAAGTGGCTAAAAATAGGTTACCAAAGCTGTGCCCCTCTAATCCCTCAGGTACGTTGTCATCGTTTTCGTATCTATAATTAAATAAGTCATACATGCTATCTCCAGCAGAAGCTAAGGATAATATACAGTTACGAATATCTCCTGGAGCAGGTATATCCATTTTTCTTAATCTACCCGAGCTACCACCATTGTCTGCTACTGTAACAACTGCAGTAATATTTGTGGTTATTTCTCGTAAACCACTTAGTAAATTAGAGAGCCCCGTTCCTCCACCAATGGCAACTATTTTAGGAGCATATTTTAAAATATTTTGTTTAATTAATACATCTATAACCTTACCATGTTGATGCTCATAGTCCTCTTCCAGATAGGCCTTTAAAACAGATTTTAGTAATTGTTTAATAGAGGTTATCAACACAACTAGCCCTATAACTAACATTAGTATTGCATAAACAATCATATAGTCATTGCCAAATTTAACACTAATTATTTGAGGCCAAATTATTGATGCTGTATACAGCAAACCTTGGGTAAAGATAAGAATGCCTAGTATAGCTAATAAGAACCATCTCTTAACACCTATGCCGGGTAGTAACCATTTTATGAAATCCATAAACTCTACCTTTCTACATTAATATCTCTATGTTTTACACTTACTGAATATTGTTTATGTAATAATATGTTATAAAGCTTATCTGCTACAGCTACAGAGCGATGATGCCCGCCCGTACATCCTATAGCAATGGTTAGTTGGGTTTTACCCTCTAATTCGTACTGAGGTATAGAAAACAATAAAAGATCAGTTAGTTTTTGTAAGTATTCGTGTGCAAGGGGATGTTTCCAAATAAACTCTTGCACATCTCTTTCTATTCCTCTTCGGCTTCTTAACATTGGGTCGTAATAAGGATTAGGTAAAAACCTTACATCAAATACCAAATCAGCATCTAAGGGAATCCCATTTTTAAACCCAAAAGACATCACCGAAATTTCCATCATTTTGCCGCTACGATATACATCTAAATAAGAGAAAAGTTTATCTTTTAATTGTAATGGTCTTAAACCTGTAGTATTAATAAGTATATCTGCATTAAGCCTTAAGGGTAATAATACACTTCTCTCTCCATTAATACTGTCTAATAAATTATTATATTGATCATTTAAAGGGTGTAATCTGCGAGTTTCTTTAAACCTATTTACTAACACCTCGTTATCTGCTTCAATATATACAATTCTATAGCTTACTTCTTTTTGCTTTACGGCAGTTAAGGCGTTATCTAGGTCACTAAAAAAACGCCCCCCCCTAATATCTATGCCTAAAGCTATTTTATTTAAATCATCAGAGCCTAAACATAAATCTATAAAAGTAGGAATAAGCTTGGGAGGTAGATTATCTACACAGTAATAGCCTCTATCTTCTAAAAAATCTAATGCTAAAGATTTTCCCGCACCCGACATCCCTGTTATTATTAATACCTGTAAATTAGACATCTCATCACCTACTTTTTTAATGATTATATCATAATTTAGTTTATTTATTTAACCTGTAAAGGTTGATAGGCAACTTTCCAAATATTTAGTTTATTTTTTATTAATCTAAAGCTGTAATTTATCTCTTGCTTTTTGTTTGTAGACTTATTCACTACCTTGCAACTCCAAGTCACAGTGGCGTGAACATTATCATCATCAAAAAAAACAGCTAAACTTTTGCAATTTTTAAAGCTATTAGTTACATCGTCTTCAAAAAACATGTACTCATCTATAAACTGATCTTTTGTTGGTAATAAGTAATTATATTCTAAATCCTTGTTAAATAATGCATAGCAGGTTTGGGCGTCGTGGAAATTTACTGCGTTTAAATAAAGCTTAACAGAGAGAATTGGATTTTTATCTACTAGGATAGTATCGTTATAATCTTTTATGTAGCTCTCATAAATGGCTAGTTCGCTTTGGCTTAATGGTAACAAACAGTTTTTTACACAAAAAACTTGGCGTATAGTTACAGCAATAAAGGCTACAATAACTACAGCTAAAAAAATTAGTATTTTTTTACTCATAATACCCTCTTTATGCTATATATTTTATAATTATTACCAATATAATACCATAAAATAGTTAAGAAATATTTAATTATTACTATATTAAAGTAATAATTAAAATAATATAAAATATAATTAAAGTAATTTTTTGTTTAAAATAAAAAGCCTAAACTTATGAGTACAACCCATTGTTTAGGCTCAAAAATAATACTATTAGTTTTTATTAAAAAGTTAACAAGGCTTTCATTACGTTTAAGCCATGTTCAAGTGATTCATCTGCAGGATAAAACTGAGGGTGATGTAAACCTACATCTACAGAGTCAGGATTTTTACTTCCTAACCAAAACATTAGGCCAGGTACTCTCTCTAAAAAGAAGCCAAAGTCTTCACTTGCCATAGTATGTTCGCACTCAACATATTTAATATTGGGTAGTGCTTCAACTATTTCTTTAAACCTAGCAATTTTCTCTTTATTGTTTACTACAGCTGAATAACTAGAACCAAAATCTAACTTATGTTTTGCATTAAAACCACGTGCTATACCCTCTACTAAATCTGTAATTCGTTCTTTAATAATAGGCAAATCTTGGGGATCCATAACCCTAATAGTTCCCTCAATACGGGCATGATCACTAACTATATTTAAGCGAGTTCCTGCCATAAATTTACCCACAGTAACCACAGCACAGTGTGAGGCATTTATATTTCTACTTATAATGGTTTGTAACTGATTAACTAAGTTCATACCAGCTATAATCATGTCATTGCCTTCATGTGGTAATGCTCCATGGCATGACTTGCCATATAAATCTACAAACAACTCACTATTACTTACAAATAATGTTCCTGGCTTTGTTGCCACTGTACCTACTGGAAAATCTGGGCTAATGTGAAAGGCATATACTTCGTCTGGATTATACTTTTCTAAAATTCCAGCTTCTATCATAGGCATAGCGCCACCAGGACCTTCTTCTGCTGGCTGAAAAATGATCAATACATCTTCTTCACAGGGGTTTTCAGTAACATACTGTGCTAAACCTAATGCAACAGACATGTGAGTATCATGTCCACAGGCATGCATAAAGCCTTTATGTGTTGATGCACAAGGGGCACCTGTTTGCTCTTCCATAGGTAGGGCATCTATATCTGCTCTAAATGCTACACATTTATTACCTACTGTTCCTTTACGATAAGCAACTAACCCAGTTGCTAACGGCTGATCAATAGCCCAGCCTCCCATATCAATGAGTGTTTGCAAAAGATAAGCTGTAGTTTTAAACTCTTTATTCCCTATTTCGGGAATACGATGTAATGCATAGCGGTGTTCTAACATTTTATTTACCACAATAAATCCCCCTTTTCTTTTTACAATTAATAACTAATAAAAAATAGTTTTTAAAGAATCTATTTTAATTATCATTAAGCTTTCTTAGGCTTTCAATTAATTGAGTTTTTGTCTCTGTTTTTTCATCTTTTTGCTTAATAACTCTAGCAGGAGTACCGGCTACTACTACCCCTGGTGGTACATCTTCGGTAACTACTGCACCAGCAGCAACTACAGAACCTTTACCAATTCGTACTCCCTCTAAAACCACTGCGTTTGCTCCAATAACTACATCGTCTTCAACTATAACTGGAGTAGCACTAGGTGGCTCAATTACACCAGCAATAACAGTACCAGCACCTATATGACAATTATTTCCTATAGTTCCTCTGCCACCAATAACTACATTCATATCAATCATTGTGCCAGCACCTATAACAGCCCCAAGATTAATAACAGCTCCCATCATAATAACTGCATTATCACCAATCTCAACCATGTCTCTAATAAAGGCACCTGGCTCTATACGGGCATTGATTTTTTCGTAGTTTAGTAGTGGAATAGCAGAGTTTCTTCTATCATTAAATACCTTTGTTTTTGTAAATTTATTCTGGTATTTTTTATATAACTCTTGCCACTCATTCAGTTCACATAAAAGTGTACCAAATTCGTTGTTGCCAAAAAAATCTAAGTTACTAAAATCAACTTCTTTTAAACTACCTGCTAAGTGAACAATTACAGGCGTTTTTTTAGTGCTTTCACTAATAAATCTTATTAAATCGTATGAGTTCATCCACATTACCTCTCTTGCTTTAGTTTACCGCATGTAACGGCGGCTTGTTATTTATAACTTGCCATAAGTTTTTTACAGCAAGCTCTACCATTTTATGTCGAGTTGCTAAAGAACTACTACCAATATGGGGCAATAAAATAGCATTGTTTAAATTAAGCAAATCTTCATAAACGGTTGGTTCCTTTTCAAATACATCTAGCCCTGCACCTGCTATTGTACCATTTTTTAAAGCTAAAGCTAGTGCTTTCTCATCAACAACAGGTCCACGTGCTGTATTTATTAGTATTGCACTGCTTTTCATGCTTTTAAGGGCATTTTCATCTATTAGGTGATGGGTACTTTGTAAGTATGGAACATGTAAACTAATAAAGTCACTCTCTGTTAAAACCTGCTCTAAACTAACCTTAGTTGCTTGTTTATTTTGTTTATCTTGACTATAATCATAATAAATTACCCGCATATTAAAACCACTAGCTCTTTTACTCACAGCTTTGCCAATTCTACCCATACCAATTATGCCCAAGGTTTTACCATAAACATCTAAACCCATAAATAAATCTGGTTGCCAACCAGTAAATTTTTTATCCCTAACATATTTATCTGCTTCAACAATTCTACGAGCTGTAGCTAATAATAAAGCAAAAGCACAATCCGCTGTAGTTTCTGTTAAAACACCGGGGGTATTACAAACCTTTATGCCTCTTTTGGTACAATACTCTACATCTATGTTATTGTAACCAACTGCATAATTACTAATTACTTTAAGTTTTTTACCTGCATCTATAATTGTTTTATCTATTTTATTTGTCACAAAAGTTAATAAACCATCATAGGTATGTACTACAGCTAAAAGCTCACTGTATGACATAAATTTATTAGGCCCATCATAAACCGTTAAATCACATTTTGTAGACAGCCAATTAAGGTATTCACCGGGTAATTTACTTGTTACTAATACTTTTTTCATAATTATCTCCTTTATCTAAATAACCCTTTATATCCTCACATATTTTATATGCTGTATCATACACAAAAAGTCTTTTATACTCACTTAAATCTTCCCAAGTTATTAAAGAATCATTTGCTCCATCTTCAAAGGTATAGTCTGGCATTTCTCCCTGCCAATCTGTTATTAAATACACATAAAAGACTATTTTGACTTGTTCTGCAAAAACCTCATTTAAATAAACGTATTCTTTTATTTTGATATTATCCCTAAATTCCTCTTTCACTTCACGAAATAAAGCCTGTAGTTTATAGTCTTGTTTTTGATAATAATCTTTGCTCTCAATTGAGCCACTAGTAAAGAACAACTCTACATTATTACCTACTTTGCGATGCTCAACTAGTATTTTAGTGTTATCCTTTTAAAAAACAAAAGCAACTCCCTCACGGTATCCGTTCTTGTAGGTATAGGCCATTTTAATAATTGTCTCCATTCTAGTTTATAACTAAGTGAATTCTAATACTCTTTATTTCGTACTTATTTAGCAATTTCCTGTTAAAAATATAATTATTTTTGCTATCAAAACTTGTTAATAGAAATTATTATTGATACTATATAATAAATTTTATATTTGGGGGAGTTATAATGATTACTATTATTAAGAATGGTAAAGTTTTTACTGGTTTAAATGATTCACTAGAGGATTTAACTATTGTATTAGATGGCAAAACTATTAAAGAGGTTTCCAATAAAGTAGATTTAACTAAGTATCAAGACGCTACAATAGTTGATGCTAAAGGCCGTACTGTATTACCAGGTTTAATTGATTGTCATGTTCATATCGACAGTGAGGGCGATGCAGATATGTGGAGATCTGCAAGCGATGCCGTTCCTCGTAAAACACTTAGGGCTCAAATGATTGCTAAAAAGATTTTAGATGCAGGATTTACCACAGTTCGTAACCTAGGTACAGACGGTGGTATAGATATTGAATTAGCAAAAGCAATTGATCAAGGTATGGTGCAAGGAACAAGAATTATTCCTTCGGGTAGAGTTATCTGTATGACTGGTGGACATGGTTGGACAATGGGAAGAGAAGTTGACGGAGCAGATGAGGCTCGTAAAGGAACCCGTGAAGTATTACGTTCTGGAGCTAAAATTATTAAAATAATGGCTACAGGTGGTGTTATGACAGAGGGTGTAGAACCTGGATCACCTCAAATGACCATTGCAGAAATGAGCGCAGCTGTAGAAGAGGCTCATAAAGCTGGTTGCAAAACAGCCTCTCATGCCCAAGGAACAACTGGAATAAAGAATGCTATTAAAGCAGGCTTAGATTCTATTGAACACGGAATTTTCCTAGATGAAGAAGCTATTCAAATGATGTTAGACAATAATGTTGCTATGATACCTACTTTAGTGGCTCCTTATAGAATTAATGAGGGCGGAGTTGAAGCTGGTATTCCTGAATATGCTGTTAAAAAATCTATGAGAGTAGCAGATAGTCATATAAAAAGCTTTAAAATGGCTGTAGATGCTGGTGTTAAAATAGCCATGGGTACTGACTCTGGCACACCACTTAATAGACCCGGAAACAATGCCTTTGAGCTTGAGCTATTTGTAAGGTTTGGTATGACAGAATTACAGGCTCTAAAAGCGACTACAACAGTTGCTGCTGATGTTTGTGACATGGCCGATAAAATTGGCTCTCTTGAGTGTGGTAAGTATGCAGACGTAGTTATTTTTGACGGAAACCCCCTTAAGGATATAAAATGTTTACAACAAACCCCTTACCTAGTAATTAAAGAGGGCAAAATTGTTAGATAAATGTTTTGCGGTAGCAAAACATTACCTTAAACATTTACAACAATAACACGTTCTGCGGTAGCAAAACGTTACCTTAAAAGAATAAAAATAACACGTTCTGCGGTAGCAAAACGTTACAAAAGGTAAAACACTACCTTTAGTATAGAAGAGGTGAATTAGGTGAAAATAGTACTGGTTGATGTAGCAGCAAAATATATTCATACTGGTTTGGCAGTGCGTTATTTATATCAGTGCTGTGTTAACACCTTTAAAAACACAGTTATATTAGAAAAAACTATAAACGAACCGTTAGATACTATTTTAGCAGATATCTATAGGGAGAAACCGCAAGTTGTTGGTTTCTCCTGTTACATTTGGAATATAACTACCATACTACCCGTATGCAAAACCCTTAAAGAAATTATGCCTAGTGTTAAAATTGTGTTGGGTGGACCAGAGGTATCTTTCGATTCTCAAAATGTTTTACAAGAAAACATAGCCATTGATTTTGTAATAAGTGGCGAGGGAGAGGGCACTCTACCTAAGCTTTTAGCTGCAATTCAAAATAATAACAATTACGCAGATATTAAGGGTCTTAGCTACCGAGATAAAAAAAACATTATAGACAATAGCTCTTATGAGTGTTTAGATTTAGCTACCCTTCCTATTACTTATGACGAAAAAACTCTTAAAGATACTAAGCATAGAATTATTTATTATGAGTGCTCGAGAGGCTGTCCTTACAGATGTGCCTATTGTTTATCAGGTTTAGCTGGTAAGGTACGTTTTTTGCCTATGGAAAGAATAAAAAAAGAGCTTTATTACTTGGCTGTAAAAAAACAGGTTAAGCAAATAAAGTTTGTGGATAGAACTTTTAATCATAATAAGCAGTTTACTATTGAAATTTTTGAGTACCTAAAAAAATTACCAGGTGATACTAATTTTCATTTTGAAATTAGAGCAGATTTACTCGATGAAGAGGTTATTGAGGTTTTAAAAGACCTGCCTCATGGTAAGTTTCAGTTTGAAATAGGTGTACAAAGTACCAATAAAGAAACATTAGTAGCTATAAACAGACCCCATAATTGGAAAAAGATTATTGATAATGTTAGGGCAGTTAAAAGCCTAGGAACTATTCATCAGCATTTGGATTTAATTGCTGGCTTACCACATGAAAACTATAACTGTTTTGTAAAATCTTTTAATGATGTGTATATACTACAACCAGAGATGTTACAACTAGGATTTTTAAAGCTTATAAAGGGCTCAAAGCTTTGGCAAAATAGAGCCAATTTTGGCTTTAAATTTAGGCATTATCCGCCCTATGAAGTATTAAGCACTAAGTGGATTAGCTATGATGAAATGTTAAAGCTTAAAGACATTGAGGCGGTATTGGAGCTATATTATAACAGCG
The DNA here is from genome assembly GCF_014931565.1 of Clostridium sp. 'deep sea'. Taxonomy (NCBI): domain Bacteria; kingdom Bacillati; phylum Bacillota; class Clostridia; order Eubacteriales; family Clostridiaceae; genus Clostridium; species Clostridium sp. 'deep sea'. Next base: position 2,689,368 of record NZ_CP063353.1, on the reverse strand, counting down.
GTAATTTTGTAAACACAATTAATTATGTTGTTAATGTAAATAAAGGATTTAGCTTTTATGAGTCATTGGCTAAATGGTTTAGAGTAAATGATTTATTTACTAAAAAACACAGTTTAGAGGCACTATTTGAGCTGCTATTTAACTACTTAAAAGAGTGCAGTGACAAACAACAGCATATATATGTAGCGCTGTTAAAGTTAGATTTTTTAAGCCACTTTATGCACAGAAAACTACCCAAGTATTTAGAGCATGTTGAAGTGAATAATTATAAATTGTGGGTATATAATATCTTAAAGAAACCTGAGGTTTTAAATCTTTTACCTCAACACCAGCGTGATTTACAAGCGCGCCAAATAATAAAGTTCACTCATTTTGAGGTATTTAACATTAATCCGCTAAAAACAAATGACAAATTAGCTTTACCCAAAAAAACAGTGTTAATGTTTTACTATAACCACGTTAATAAAAATTGGCATTCTCGCAAGGCTAGGGTATTTGATATAAGTAATGTATGATTTTAAATTGTATTTTAAAACTATTATTGGTCATACTTATCTATGAGTAAGTAATTGTGAACAAAATAATGAAAAGCATTGATATATCTCGATATTTTAAATATAATATAGAGAGTAAAATGTAAAATTATTACTGACATTATTGGTACACTATTGTATAATAAAATAAAGAAGCGCTGTGCTGGTAACACAACGCTTCCCAGCGAAGGTGCTTACCCTACGCTCCATTAGTTGTTAATGTAAAAAAGAATTAACAAGCTCTGTTGCAGCAGGGCTTGTTTTCATTTATGTAATATTACTTCTTTTTCAAAGCTGCTATTACTAACCCTATGATAGCTATTACTATCATCAATATCTGATAATCACTCATAGCTATCACCTCCTTTTAGGAGAATAGGGCAAACAAACCATCGCCATTTGTATTCTATCAAAAATATTACTTAATTTCTATAATATTTATAGAAATTTACTTTTTACTTCCATTGAAAAATTTATTAATAGATTTGTTATTTATTAAAGAAATATTATAATTAGAGGTAGGTATACATGGTAAAAAAGAGATATTTTATTATATTATTATCTTTGGTTTTAATAAGTATAATTTTATGTGCTCAGTATAATAACCTAATGAAATTAGTAGGTTTAGACTATAAATCAAAACTTGAATACTTACAGACAACTTTAGAACACAGTTTAAAAATCTTAGATATTGATAGTTTAGAATTCAATTACAATAGTATAAGCTTTTTGTTTAATAATTCTGCAAAGCTTTTCAATAAACCGTTAGATAGTATAAACTACTGTTTATGTGAGGCTTCAAAAGAAATTCAATCTATAGATTCAATGCAGGATAGAATTAATTGTCGCAAAAAAATTACAGAGTTTTATAAAATAATTCAAAGTATAAATAATGCTATGGACCAAAATACTCCCATACAAAACTATAATTACATAAATAAAGTCAATGATTCTATTATAGAAAGTAACCTAATAGAAATATTTATTAAATAAATTTCAATTTTATATTAGGTTACTAATTACATTTGCAAAGCAAATACACCACACGCAACCGAAGGTTAGTACACTACGTATTTCACTAGTGAAATGCTCACCACACGACGCTTCTAAAAAGCGAGTACACTACGGAGCTAAAAGCTCCATTACTTATAATACTCTGTAACTGTTTTACCCATTTTTTTGAGTTTATTAACTATTAAATTTACTATAGTTTTACGGGGTAATACCCCTAGTTGTTTAAAGGTTATTTCTTTATGTCCAGGGTTTACGGCTCCCCCAATGTAAAATTTAACAATATCTGCTTCTTTCATTAGCTCCGCTATTACACTTACACAGCTTTCTTTATTATAGGTGTCTTCGCTCTCTTCGAGTATATTATAAACTTGGTTTAAAGTAACTGCGCCTTCTGTTACTATATCTACACCCTCAATATCGTATTGTGGGGGCTGATCAAAAGATGGTGATATTTTAACTACTTCTACTGGTTTATTGAGTACCCGTGATACTATTTCGGCTGTGGTAGACCCACAAACAATTTTATGTCCACCATTATTTATAAAGGCATCTATTAGCTTTTTGTCGTCTCTTTTATAGGTTGCAGGACCCGTTAAAATGTTTAGAACCTTGGCCTGATTACAGGTTAATAGCGCCATAGAAATATCATCTCTATGAATATTTTCGGATAATTCATAAACTCTATTAAAGGTACCTTGCATTATTTCTTTAACATCTTGAGTTGTTTTTAATTTTGCATTTAAATACCTCAATAGTCCCTCTGTACCCCAACCTAAACCTTTAATAATCCCTAAACCTGCTTGGCTAACTCCATCACTAACTAGTACAATAGACTGATTAGGCTTTAGTAAACCAGCAACCTCACTGACAACCTCTTTACTTAAAGTAAAAAATCTTTGTTTTAGTTGTTGTGCTTCGGTACCCTCTATTAGTATTGGAGCTGGGCTCTCGTATGAAAAAATTGTATAATTACCATTGTTTAATATTTTGGCTATGGTAAAAGCCGCAAATGGTATATTGGTTGTACGGGCTTTATGCATCATTTCTACTACTTTTTCACAGGCTCCTAACAGGGAAATCCCTGATTGTATTAAGGTTAACAATCTATTTGCACACATAATAGCGGCAATATTAGCTTTAATGCCAGAGCCGATGCCATCTGTTAAAATAAAAATAGTCTGTTTAGCAGTTCGGTGTATTAGGTAATAATCACCACAAACATTTTGATTATATTTTTTTTCTTGCATAACCTCACAGTTTATATGAATTGAATCTAGTCTACTAGGATCATAAGGACATACGCTTTTTAGAGCGTGAGATGTACTGTTATTTTTCATAAATCTTCATCAGCCTTTCCACTAGAGCCTCGCCTTTAGCTGTGTTTTCACCCAAAAATTTGGCCATAGTCATAGCCATTTCAATTTGATGGTTAAGCAATTCTTGAGCCTGTTCTACTGTTTGCTTTTTTATATTATTAAGCTTCTCTTCGGTTAACTTTAAGCCACTTATATCGTTGTAAATTCCAACATACTGTTTTGCAGTTGGTATATAATAAACTATTTGCTGATATTTTTTACCATATCTATTAACTACTACTTCTGAGTTCTCGAGTGTTTTTGTGGCAACTTTTTCGTATTCTTCTGCATCAAGCAAATAGGATATTTTTCTACCCAATAAGGCCTTACCACAGGAAAAATAATTGCAGAAAGCAGGATTCATAGTTATTATTCTCATTTCCTCATCTAGTATAACAATGCCATTAGGGCTTCTTTCAAGTATTTTATCTGTACGTAAGTCAGCTAGCTTACGCATATAAGGCATACACATTTCAATTTCGGCCATGCCCCTAATAACTGCTTTCGCTTTTTCTCGGCAACTTGAATAACCACAGGCACCACAATCTAATCGAGCCTCGGGGTTAGCTTTATCGGTAAGTCGGTATACCTCTTCTATTTGTTGCTCTGTTATATTATCATTATTTACGTTTAAACCGCAATTAAACTCAGTTAATAAATCAATCTGAGTTTTTTCCTCGACCTGATATGGTTTTTTAACCTTACGATTAGCATACTCTATTAAATCTGCCCTACGCTGAAATATGTTCTTTTCAGATTTTAATCCAGGGCCATTAATACAACCTCCATCGCAAAATAAAGGTTCAACTATTGTAAAATCTGTGTTAGTATTTAATACATCAAATAAATTCATAATATTATTAGCCCCACTAATATTAATAACTTCATTTTTAATGCCGTCATCAACAATTCCAGCAGTCTTTAGCATACCACCAGGAAGAGCAAAAAGCTTTGAGTGTCCTAAAGATATGGCATTATCGAAATCACTTTCGGGGCAATTGTTTAAATTAATTTCATGTTCTTGTAGCATATTATTTAACTCAGTAAAGGTTAAGACAGCATCAATTATTCCGCTGAACTCACTACGCTCAGCTTCTTGTTTTTTTGCTATACATGGGCCAATAAAAACAACCTTAATGTCACCATATCTTTGTTTTAGTAGTTTGCCATGAGCTATCATAGGCGAAACTACTGGCAAGAGTTTATCAATAAATTCAGGCCTATATTTTTCAACATAGTTCACTACGACAGGGCAAGCAGTACAAATGCCTGCTTTATTATTGGGGTTTGACAATAATTCTATGGCTTTATTTGTTATAATGGTAGCACCTTCTGAAGTCTCACTGACATGAGCAAACCCTAGTTTGCGTAGGGCAGAAGGTAATCGTTTAGCAAGTGCCCTGTCGTAAATAGAACTAAAGGATGGTGCTATACTCGCAACTACAGTGTTATTCTTTAAGATAGAGGTTACTTTTTCGGTATCATCTCTGTAGACCTTTGCATTTTGGGGACATTCTCTAACACAGGTTCCACAATTTATACATCTATCAGTATCAATGTAGGCCTGATTATTTTTAATACCAATTGCTTTAACTGGACATACTCTTACGCAACGGTAACAGTCTCTACATTTAGCTGATAGTGTTCTAAGAATACTTGCAGTTGTTTTCATAACACCCATCCTTTTTCAACTATAATTTACTATCTATAACCTCAATAGCTTTCTCCACAGTACAATGAGTTATAAGCTCATCACCTATTTTTACCACTGGGCCACGTTCACATTTTTCATAACAGAAAGTAGCTTTAATATCTACATACTTCTCTTTACCTGTTATTTTAAGGTGTTCTGTAACTGCTTGCAAGATGTTTTGCGCACCTCTTATAAAACAAGATGTACCAAAACAAATAGACACTGTTAATTGCTTTTCTGTTGCATTTAATTCTTTCGAAATAGAAACATCGTCAGTTTGTATTCTTTTTCGTGGCTGGTAATGAGTGTGTAGTAATTTATGGGCTACATCACTGCCAGGCTTTTGTAATAAGTTTTCATAAACCTCTGTAATATAGGGGTTTTCTTGTGATTTATGAAGCTGTAACATTGTATCATTATCGTATAAACCGGCCGTACGTTTTTCTTTTGTTTGAGTGCAATGAGAGGTAGGCTGTCCGCCACCATTTATACATCCACCAGGGCAAGCCATAACTTCAACAAAGTCATAGTCTTTTTCACCACTTTTAATTTGTTCAACTAACTTATGTGCATTACCCAAACCACTTACAATTGCTAGGCGGAGAGTTTTATCGCCAACAGCAATATTGGCTTCACGCAATCCCTCAGTGCCTCTAACAGTCTTAAACACATAATTATCTGTACGCTTACCAGTTAGTTTTTCACTCGCAAAACGTAATACCGCTTCTGTAACACCACCAGAGTTACCAAAGATTACTCCACCACCAGTTTTAAATCCAAATGGCAAATCAAATGAATCCTGGTCTAGGCTATTAAAATCAAGCCCCATTTCTTTAATCATGGTTGATAATTCAATAGTAGTGATTACATGATCAATGTCTTTACCCAGTTCGCTTTCAAACTCAGGGCGTTTAGCTTCAAACTTTTTAGCTGTACATGGCATAATAGAAACCATTACAACATTATCTTTATCATTCTTGTGATTATTTATTAAATCATTTTTACTAACCACACCAACCATTTGTTGTGGTGATTTGCATGTTGAAAGATTTGGTAAGTATTCTGGATAATACTGCTCAGCATACTTAACCCAACCAGGACAACATGAAGTAAATTGTGGCAACTTTTCATTGTTTTTAAAGCGTTCAATAAACTCATTTGCTTCTTCTAAAATTGTTAAATCAGCACCAAAAGATGTATCGTATACATAATCAAAGCCCATTCTTCTTAATGCTCTAACGATCTTACCAGTTGTTATAGTTCCTGGCTCTAAACCAAAACTTTCACCTAAAGCAATGCGAACTGCAGGAGCTATTTGAGCTATTACCACTTTGTTTTTATTGTGTAAATCTTTCCATACTTTATCAATTTCTGTTTTTGGAAGTAATGCACCAGTAGGGCATACCCGTACACATTGTCCACAGTAAACACACTCAACTTGAGATAGCTTTTTATCAAAACACGGCATAACTGTAGACTCAGCACCTCTAAAAGCAAAATCAATTGCTCCAACATGCTGAATTTCATTACAAGCACGAACACAGTCACCACATAATATACATTTATTAGGGTCTCTAATTATTGCAGGTGATGAATCATCAACTGGCCTGTCAATATAAGAGTTTTTAAATCTAACTTTTTTAACACCTAAACGTTGTGCTAAGCTTTGTAACTGACAATCAGATCCCTTTTCACATGATGGGCAATCTACTTCGTGGCTAGCTAATAAAAGTTCAATAATCATTTTGCGTAATTCTCTTACTTCACCAGTATTTGTTCTCACTACCATACCGGCTTCTGGCAAAGTTGAACAAGCAGGCTGTAAACCTCTGCCTTCAATTTCTACCATACATAAACGACATGCACCATAAATACTCATCTCTGAATGATAACAAAATGTTGGCAAATCAATATTAGCTTTGCGAATTACTTCTAGTAAATTGCGCTCATCGCTAAATGATACTTGTTTGTTATCTATTGTAATCATTAAATTGTTCATCATAGCATATCTCCTTATTGTAAATGATTAAGATTTAATGGCCTTAAACTTACAAGCCTCTACACATGCTCCACACTTAATACAAGTATCACCATCAATAACATGAGGCTGTTTTCTTTCACCAGTAATAGCATTAACAGGGCATATACGTTTACATAAACCACAACCAATACATTTATCTGCTTGAATCTCAAAAGACTTTAAAGCCTGACATTCGCCAGCAGGACATCTCTTATCTTTTACATGGGCAATATACTCATCCATAAAGTATTTCATTGTAGATAATACAGGGTTAGGAGCAGTTTTTCCTAAACCACATAGTGAACCTTTTTTAACGACATTAGCTAACTCATATAGTAAATCAAGTGTGTCCATAGTAGCTCTACCCTCTGTGATATCAGTTAATAAAGCCAGCATTTGTTTAGTACCTTCACGGCATACTACACATTTACCACAAGATTCATGTTGAGTAAACTCCATAAAATAACGAGCTAATTCAACCATACAAGTTCCATTATTCATAACAACTAAACCGCCAGAACCAACCATTGCACCTACAGATGTTAAAGAATCAAAATCTAAAGGTAAGTCTAGGTGTTCTTGAGTTAAACATCCCCCAGATGGGCCTCCAATTTGAACAGCCTTAAAATCTGTTCCACAATAGTTACCATCTTTATCGATAACTCCACCAGCAACTTCACCCACTATTTGCCGTAAAGTTGTACCAAATGGCACCTCAATGAGCCCAGTATTAGCTACATGACCGGTTAAAGCAAATGTTTTAGAACCACTTGAATTTTCTGTTCCATATTTTTTAAACTCTTCATGCCCTAAAGCTAAAGCTAAAGGAATAGTTGAGAGAGTCTCCACATTATTTATAACAGTTGGTTTACCATATAATCCACTTGTAGATGGGTACGGAGGTTTTGGTAATGGCATACCACGTTTACCTTCAATAGAGGCAATTAAGGCAGTCTCTTCACCACAAACAAAGGCACCAGCACCCTCTTTAACTCTAATGTTAAAATTAAAGTTACTGCCAAAAACGTTTTCACCTAATACCCCTGCTTCTGTAGCATCATCAACAGCTCTCTGAATACGTTTTACAGCTAGTGGATACTCTGCACGTACATACACATAACCCTCATCTGCACCAATTGCTTTAGCAGCAATCATCATACCTTCGAGAACGCTATGTGGATTACCCTCCATTAAGCTTCTATCCATAAAGGCACCTGGATCACCTTCATCGCCATTACAAATTATATATTTTTTTTCATTATTCTCTCTGCGAGCAAACTCCCACTTTAGACCAGTAGGAAATCCTCCGCCACCTCTACCTCTACCTCTAACACCACAGTCAGAAATCTCTTTGCAAACCTCTTCCGCTGTCATGTTAAAAATCGCCTTTTTAGCAGCCTGATAACCACCCTTAGCTATATACTCATTAATATCTTCTGGGTCAATAAAGCCACATTTTTTGAGAACAAAACGATGTTGCTCTTTGTAAAATGGAATATCGTCAATTGTTTTACAGACATCGTTGGTTACAGGGTGTTTGTATAACAAACGCTCAACTACATCATCTTGTAATACTGATTTCTCAATGATTTCTTCAACATCTTCTATTTTTGTTTTGCAGTACATAATATTATCTGGCATTATTGTAACTAGGGGTCCCATTTGGCAAAAACCCTGACACCCACTATCTGATACCTGATAACCCTTTTCTTCTTTTTTTAATTTAACAATGGCATTAAGACCGCGCTCATTTATTAAATCAACAAACCTTTTATGAATTTTTAAGCTACCATTAGCTACACAGCCAGTACCAGCACAGATAATAATCCGCTTTATTACACCTACTTTATATTTATCGTAATTAGCTTTTCTTTGAGCTATAGTTAATTTATTCATTTTTTGCAGCCTCCTTCTCTTGTATGTCTATTAACAATTGAACAGCAACTTCTGGTGTTAACAAACCATGAACTTCATCGTTAATAACCATTGCTGGAGCTAAGCCACAGGTACCCAAACATGAAACAGTTTCTATTGTAAACATCATGTCTTTGGTTGTAGTTTCCTTTGTATCTAAATTTAAATGTTTTTTTAATGCACCTAAAATATCTGTTGATTTTTTTACATGACATGCTGTACCATCACAAATTTTAATAACATATTTTCCTTTTGGTTGTAAAGTAAAGTGAGAATAGAATGAAGCCACACCAAAAACCTTTGCAGGCGAAATGCCTAATGAGGATGCAACAAAGGTCATTACTTCTTCAGGCAAATATCTGTATTCATCTTGTACAGCTTGAAGTATAGCAATGAGATTTGTTGGTTTGTGATCAAATTTTTGTAATATTTTGCATACTTGCTCAAAGCTTCTTTGTTTATCCATGAGATACACCCTTTCAACTTCTTTTACTTTCTAGTAACTGCTTTGATAATACCGCTAAGGAAGATGTCATATTTTGATTTTGAACAATAATATAATCAGGAACTTTAAGACGAACAGGTGCAAAATTCCATATCGCTTTTATACCCGATTCTACCATTAAATCACATACCCTTTGCGCCACATTAGCTGGGGTAGTGATTATACCTATTTGGATTTTTAACCGCTTTGTTAGTTTGCTAAATTTTTCTAGGTCATAAATCCTTTTTCCTACATGCATTTTTCCAATCTTTTCAGGATCAGTATCAAAACCAGCAACTATATTAAGCCCATACTCTTCAAAACCTTGGTAGCCAAGTAGGGCTAACCCCAAGTGACCAGTTCCAACTAACAAGGTATCTTTAACATTGTTGTAACCTAAACAATTCTCGATAGCAGTTATTAAAGTCTCAATGTGATAGCCTATTTTAGGTTTTCCTATTGCTCCAGTTACTTGCAGATCCTTTCTTACTTGTATCGACTTCAATCCTAACCCTGAGGCTATAGTTGTAGTTGATACATATTGGTCTTGTTCCTTAAACTTCATTTTTAAAAACTTGTAATAAATAGGTAATCTACGAAGTGTTGGTTCTGGAATAGCAATTAAATCGCTCTTGCATTGATCCTTTCCTACCATCGTTTTCCCTCCTTAAGTACATTATGTACCTAAATAGATATTTTTTTATCGATAAAATTGTATCCATTATAATTTAGATAGTCAATAGTCTTTTGGTAACTTTTTAAGGCAATTGTACTAGTAGAGTTTTCATAAAATGCTCATGTCAAAGTTTGCTGGCTATAAAGATAGCAAATATTTTACAATTAAGATTATTTTTTTGAACTGCTGTTACCTGAACATATAGTATAAATTGCTCATCAGTAGGGAATCACCCTCTGTGGGATTCCGTTGTGGATACTTAGGTGAAGTGTATTAAATATAGTTTATTGAGGTTGATCTATGTAACAAAAAAGGAGCAGTCAGTAAACTAAAAAAATCCATTTACCCAACTGTGCCTGTAGCTATATTCTGGTTTATAGTTTAAGGCAATACTACTATAGCAATAGTGTATATTTAATTGTATTTACTTATTTTAGCATTATTCTCATTATCACTCTCTAAAACATTACAATTACAATAAATTTAACCTATTTTTTATATTAAAATTTGGTACATAATATTAAATTATTGTACCTATGTGCTATACTATTTATGTATAAATATACATTAACGGAGGATAAGCATGAAAAAATCTTTAATTATTTGTTTGTTAATTTCCTTAGTAGCATTAGTTGGTTGTACCCCTAAAGCTACTCCACAAGAGCCTACTATCTATGATTTTACTGCCGAAACCATTAAAGTGAGTTCTCGTGATATAGAGATTCCTGCAATTGTAACTATGCCAAAAACAGATGGAGAAGAAAAGTTTCCTTTAGTTGTAATGGCTCACGGTCATGGAGGAACTAAAGACGAAGCTGGCTCATACCAAACAGTTGCTGAAGGTTTAGCTGCAAAAGGTATTGCTACAATTAGAATGGACTTTCCTGGTTGTGGTGAAAGCACCGAGGAATTTGTTAATAATAACGTAACTAATATGTTAGCTGATATAAAGTCATCATTAAAATACATGTTAGATTTAAACAAAATAGATGAAGAAAAAGTTGCAATTTTAGGCTACAGCATGGGCGGTCGCTTAGCAACATTATCTCTAGAAAACCCTATTTATAAAGCTATTGCAATGTGGGCTCCAGCAGCTACAAATGGTGCAGATAGTTTACAGAGTTTCCTAGGTGGAGAAGAAAGCGTTAAAAAACTATTAGCTGAAGCAGAGGAGAATGGATCTGCCAAGTTTACAACCCCATGGGGACAAGAGCAACTATTAGGTCATAAATTCTTTACAGATATGCAAGAAACAAAGCCATTAGAGCAACTAGCTAAATTCGAGGGTCCAGTAATGGTTATTTATGGAGATAAAGATGATATAATTACTCCAGAGGTTTCTGAAGCTGTTGTTAGCGCCGCTGCTAAAAGTAGCGATGCTAAAAGCCATAAAATTGAGGGTGCTGACCACGGCTTTGGTTTATTTAGTGAAGAGCCAGAGTTAAGTAAAAACCTAACTGATACAACTATTGAATTCTTTGTTAATTCTTTAAAATAGCCAAAAAAGGTTTGTTACATTAATCTAATGTAACAAACCTGTGGTGTATTCTTGCTCACTAATATTGCGAGAATAAGGCAAATAAAATTTAAGGCTATTGTGCTAATAAAATAGTACAATAGCCTGAGTTTTTTAAAAAATATTAACTTACATACTTCTTTTATATATCTCAATAATATCTTCTTGGCTTGCTTTTTTGGGGTTAGTTGCACCACAGGCATCCTTTAATGCGTTAGTAGCAAGGGTATCGAAATCCTCTTCTTTAGCCCCCAACTCATTTAATCCCGAGGGAATACCTATATCTTTTGAAAGCTTTAAAATAGCTTCTATGGCTCTTTTAGCTCCATCTTCGTCACTCAAGCTATTAACGTTTTCACCCATTGCTATAGCAATATCTTTTAACCTACAAGCCTTAACATCAAGGTTAAACTCCTGTACATAAGGTAAAAGAATAGCGTTACATACACCATGAGGCAAGTCATAAAAACCACCTAGTTGATGAGCCATAGCATGAACATAGCCCAAACTAGCGTTATTAAAAGCCATTCCTGCTAAATATTCAGCATAAGCCATTTTATCTCTAGCATTTTCATCATTGCCATTTTTAACAGCTGTTCTTAAGTATTTAGACACCAAGTTAATAGCTTTTAACGCACAGGCATCAGTGATAGGAGTAGCTATTGTTGACACATAAGCCTCTACGGCATGAGTTAAAGCATCCATTCCGGTAGCAGCCGTTAATGATTTTGGCATATTTATCATCAATATGGGGTCGTTAACAGCCATAATTGGGGTTGTATTTTTGTCTACAATCGCCATTTTTATGTGTCTTGATTCATCTGTAATAATAGCAAATCTAGTCATTTCACTAGCTGTACCTGCTGTTGTATTAACCGCCACTAAAGGTAGTTGAGGTTTGTGAGATACATCTAAACCTTCGTAGTCCTTAATACTTCCTCCATTGGTAGCCACTAAAGCAATGCCTTTAGCACAGTCATGAGGAGATCCTCCCCCAAATGAAATTACAAAATCACACTTTTCGTTTTGTAATAAAGCAAGTCCATCTTCAACATTTTGTATAGTTGGATTTGGCTGAGTTTTATCAAATACTACAAAGTCTATATTTTGCTGTTTAAGAACATTTGTAATTTTATCTACAAGTTTTATTTCTACCAATACCCTATCTGTTACTATTAAAGCCTTTTTAAAACCAAGCTCTTTAATATCTTTACCAGCTTCTGCTAATGCGTTTGGTCCCATTACACTAACTGGAGGCATATAAAATTTATAAATACCCACTTGCATTACTCCTTTTTCTTATATTTCACATACTAGTATTAGAGTTAGGGTATTTTACTATTCATGTTTAAGCTATTAGCTAGAGCTATTGTATCTATAGTTAAAATAGCAAAATAATTCAAGTAATTAGGTATTATCTTTTATTAATAATGGAATCTTAAAAACAACCCACTAAAGGAGTAGTTATTATGTTATTAGATTGTAGCGACTTTTATGAAACCGAAACTTCATTTTTATCTAAAAACCTCAATTACCATGACCTCGAACTAAACAAAGCTCAATTGATTGTTAAAGGTTTTGAAAAAGAAATATCTACTCTTTATAATGACCTTATTATAGCTAGAGTTCACAGAGATAATAACTGCTCTTATCCGTTTTCTAAGATAGATTTTTTATCTCATAAACTGCAAGAGATAATTTATCCTCAGTGTGTTCCTAAAATTCATTTTGGGATATTCGACAATAAAGAAGAGCCTATGTTTATTTTAGAACGAGTTCCACTCGATAAACTTCACATAGCTTATAATATTAAAAGACAAAAATACTATCAAGACAACTCTAAAAATTACTATTTTAACAGTGATTTTTTTACATTGTCAGCAAACGATGATATTGATAGATTAGCAAAAGAGCATAATATAAGGGTTACAAACATGCAACATGAATATGCCAATTTTGTAAATAAATATGGAATTGCATTTGATCACTCTCATGTGAATATTACTTGGAACAATAACATCCCAATTTCGGTTGAGGTACATAAATGTCGTAGAGATTATTTATTTAACTTTAACAATTGTTTAAACTATATAAATAGTCTGCCTCAAGATAAAGAGCTAAAAAAAGAAGCACTAACTATTTTAAACAGAATTGAAGAATTACTTTAAAAAAATCCATAACAAAAAGGAGTTCCCTTAACAAGTTTGTTAAAAAAGCTCCTTGATTTTTAGTTTTAGTTGTTTTGAAACATAAAAATATATTTTATGCATTTTTTTTGGTATTATTTATAAAAATTTTAAATAAAGACGTTTAACAATGTCTATCTCGGGAATAATAATACTAGCCGTAACTCTGATTGAGTTACCCTCTCAACCTCCGTTTTACTTTGGGCGCCGTTTAGCGCCCACTTTTTCTTTTAAAAGGTTATTAGTTTAGTATTACTCTTAAGAATAGCTGTTAGTGGTTTACCCATATAAAGAGTTTCTACTCCTAGTTCTTCAAGTTTATCTGTTACACCATAACTATTAGAACATGCTTTACATGCTACAACTTTAACATCAGCCTCTAACATTTTTTTAACATAGTTTTGTAACTCTGGGTCTTCAGCTAATAGCCTTGAAGATGGTCCCCAAATTATTAGCTCAACTTCATCCCACCACTCATACAACTTGGCATTATAGGTGTACATAAACACCATTTTAAGAGCAACTTCACGATCAGCACTAGTCCATAAAACTGCTAATTCGTTATTCATACGTATTCTCCTTAATTGCCATTATGTTAAACAATTTATTTATCTTAATAATTTATTGTAAACGATAGTTTTCAATAGCCTTTTCTAATGCCTCTGTAGCTAAAATAGAACAGTGAACTTTAGGCCCTGGTAAACCACCAAGTTTTTCTGAAATATCTTTTTTAGTAATCTTTAATGCATCTTCAATAGTTTTACCCTTAACCATTTCAGTCATTACACTACTACTGGCAACGGCAGCTGCGCAACCAAATGTTTTAAAAGATACATCTTCAATAACCTCATCTTTATTCACTTTTAAATAAATGCGCATAATATCTCCACATGAAATACTGCCCACTTCACCAACCGCATCTGCATTTTTCAACTCTCCTACATTACGAGGATTTTGGAAATGATCCATAACTATCTCTGTGTACATTATAAATTCTCCATTTCTTTAATGTTTTTTATATATAAAGGTGACATCTCACGCAACTTATTAATTATTGGTGGTAATTGCTGTAAAACATAATCTATATCTTCATCTGTAGTGCCTTTACCTAAAGTCATTCGTAAAGACCCGTGTGCTTGCTGATGATCCATGCCCATACTCATTAAAACATGTGAGGGATCTAACGAGCCAGATGTACATGCTGAACCACTAGATACCGCAATACCAACTAAATCTAAGCTTAAAATAATTGATTCTCCTTCAACATACAGAAAACTCATGTTTGCATTTCCCGGTAGTCTCTTTGTGGCATGTCCATTAAGAATAACCGCAGGAATACTTTCTTTAATGCCAGTAATTAATCGATCTCTTAAACCTGTTAATCGGGCTTGAGTTTCATTTAACTCTTTAACTGCAAGCTCTAAAGCTTTAGCCATACCTACTATTCCAGCCACGTTTTCGGTACCAGGTCTTACTTTTCGTTCCTGTCCTCCACCATGTACTACAGGTTTTGGCCTTACACCTTTTCGAGTATACAAAGCACCTATGCCTTTTGGTCCATAAAACTTATGGGCAGAGAATGTTAACATATCTACACCTAAATCATCTACATTTACTGGTATACTACCAACAGCCTGAACAGCGTCAGTATGTAACCAAACCCCTGCTTCTCTAGTATACTTGCTAATTTCTTTTATTGGCTGAATAGTGCCAACTTCATTATTAGCAAGCATTAAAGTCACTAAAATTGTATCTTCTCTTATGGCATCTTTAACATCTTGGGGGTTAACTAAACCAAATTCATCTACGGGGATATATGTTACATCAAATCCTTGTTTCTGTAAATAATGGCAGGTATCTAAAACACCATGATGTTCTATTTGAGAAGTAATAATATGTTTGCCTTTATGCTTTTTTGCTTCTGCCGTACCCAATATAGCAATATTATCTGACTCAGTACCACCACCAGTAAAAAATAACTCTCTAGCATTTGCTCCTATTAAGGTAGCAATTTGCTCTCTTGCATTTTCTACAGCTATGCGAACTTCACGCCCCCATTTGTGAATACTACTGGGGTTTCCCCATGTTTCTGTATAAAAGGGAATCATTGCTTCTAGTACTTCTTTACGAAGTGGTGTTGTTGCACTATGATCTAAATATACATTTCTCATTTTTACTTACACTCCTATTCATTGGCCATTTCTACCATGTTTGCTAATGTAGTTTCGTTAAGAACATTTAACATACTATCATGAAGTTTAGACCAAACCTTACGGGTTACGCACTGACCAGATCTTCCACATGCCTCATTAGATGATAAACAACTAACTGGGGCAATTGGTCCTTCTACAGCTCTTATAATATCTCCTACAGATATCTTTTCATTAGAATACCGCAATAAGTAACCTCCATGGGCACCCCTTACGCTTTCTACTAAACCTGCTTTTTTCAAATCCCTAAAAATCTGTTCTAAATATTGTTCTGATATACCTTCTAAAACTGCTATCTCCCTAATTGGTAGAGGTAAACCTCCACTGTTTAGAGCCAATTGTAGCATCGCCCTTGTAGCATATTGTCCTCTTGTAGATAACTTCATTGAATCACTCCAATACCGTTAATTCATATCGGTTTAGTATGAATTAGATTCAAAAAAAATAATCCCGACTAATTAACTATGCTTTAGTAGTATTATAATTGTTTTGTATAGCCAATGTCAATATTTAAAGGGCATTAAAAATGAACAATTTATAATAATTTGTTATGGTACAAATAGCAACTTTTATCTAATAATTTAGGGCTATGGCACTAACTTAATTTGCTTGTGCCATAGCCTCTTCATTTTTAATCTTTTAGATACTTATTAAACCAACTAAGCAATACCTCTAACCACTTAACTTTATTACGGGGTTTTTTTAAACTATGGGCTTCTCCTTTAAACAAATACATAGCTGTATCAACACCGTATCTTTTTAAGGCTGTGTACAGTTGAACAGCCTCAATGTATAAACACCTATAATCCTCATCACTATGCAAAAATAAGGTTGGTGTTGTCACATTTTTACTGTGTTTAAGAGGTGAGTGATTCCAAGTCCACTCAGGGTTTTCAATAGGATCACCATATACCTGCATAGAACAACCTAGCCCATTATCTGTGCCAAAAGCTTTAGTAGTAAAATTAGATAATGATGCACTAGATACTGCAGCTTTAAATCTATTGGTTTTAGTAATAATGTGATTGGTCATAATACCACCATATGAGTGCCCTGTTACCCCAAGCTTATCGGCATCTAGCTGCGAATACTGCTCTAAAACTTTATCTGTAAACACCATTAAATCTTCATAGTCAATTTCTCCATGTTTACCAAATATACTAGAAAACTCATTGCCTCTGCTGGCGCTACCATGGGGATTTGTAAAGAAGCAAAAATAACCTTCATTAGCTAAAACCTGCATTCTGTGCTGATAAACTTTGCCATATAAACCCCTGGGGCCTCCATGCATGAACAAAACCCCTGGGTATTTTTTATTCTTGTTAAAGTTAGTTGGCTTAATTACGTAGCCTTTTATTTCATGACCATTACTATTAAACTTAATGACCTCTATTGGTGAAATTGCTTTTTCTGCTAAGTAATTGTTATGATTAGTTAACTGTATTGCCTTTGTATTATATAAATATATTTCTGACAAACAAATATCTGTTATTTGCTCTAATATTATTTTATTGTTATAAATATCAAAGCCAGTAATACAATCAAAACCGGTTGTAAGATATTCAATATTACCATCTATATCTATACTTGCTAAACACTCAATAGAATTATCACATAAAGTTAAATATAGCTTATTATCTGCTTTTAAATACTTTGTACCAGTAGCAAGCTTGGTATCTGAACCACCACTCTTATTAATATCCATAGTATTGTGATAAATATTTTTTACTGTACCATCTTTTAATCTATACAGCTGAGCATTTTCACGTGCGTGTGTATGCCTTAGGTCGTACCCAGTAAAAATAACTCCACTAGGTAAACAGTGCAGGCTACTTATGTTATATGTGCCACTATTTAAGATACTTTCAGTTTGTTTAGTGTTTATATTGTATTTGTATAAACTCATTGTTGAAGCCATAGGATTATTGGTATCTACTTTCGAGAACACAATCTGCTCGTTATTGAAATCAAAAGTACCTACATTCATATTAGCATTACTAATAAGAGTTGAAGTAGCACTGTTTACATCGTACAGGTAAAGCCTTGTTCTTATACCATTTATAATGCCTTCTCCATTATTTCTAAACTTAACATCATCAAAAAAATAATAATCAGCTAGTAGCGCACTCTTAGGAGTGCCATCATCATAATTTTCAACCTTAAACTCAGTTCTATCATATAAAGTGTTATATTTTGTTGAAAAAATAAAGACTTTTTCTGTTATTTTTAAAAGCTTTTCTACCTTATAATCAATAACAAAAAATTCACTTTCCTCACCTGTAGCAATATCAATTTTATTTACATAAGTTTTATCACTATCTTTTCGTTGTACTAAAATTGTTTGCTCATCGTACTTAAGATAGTTTGTTGTTTTTTGATCAGTAGTTAGCTTGCTACTGAGTCCTTTTTTAAAATCATACACATACAAATCAGCAATGTTTTTATTCTCTTTTAAACTCATTCTTGTTACTTTATACAATAAACTTGCACCATTATTAAAGAATTTTGCATTAGACACACTTTTATATAGTTCATGATCTCTTACTGATAATTTTTTCATTTTTTCTCCCCTAATAATAAATATATATAATCATTTATAAATTAACTATGTAAAATCGCCTTTTTAATACTGTTTAAGAGACATCACTGCAAAAAAAGACTATTCAAGTCAGAATAATCTCTTTTAAACAACTATTCACTTGCAATTGCTTGTTCTAATACAAGCTGTAATTTTTCTTTAGTAGGTACTCCTTCATGTACTTTTTTATCATCAATATAATAAGTGGGTACGTAATAATAATCATATCTATCTGCTATATCCGAATGTTTTTGCTCATCTATCATTTTAATTTCAATATTTTTAAACTCTTCTTTTAACATCAGCTGATCCATTATTTTTATTGCTCGTTGACAATGGGGACAGTTCTTTAACATAAACATTGTTACTTGCTTCACTTAAAATCAAACCCTTCTGTAAAAGCTTTAGATTACACTTATATTATACACATATTTAGTTAAAAATCCATACGCATTATAATATATTCTTATATTAAATATAAATAATTTTTATTATTCCAAGATACTATTTAAATTAAGATGAACTTCTTTTACAAACCTTTCACTTAATTTATTTATACCATAAAAGGGTACTAAAACAACTGAATTTTTAACATAACTTAATGTATTTTCATATGCTTTTCTTAGCTGTTTAAGACTAAATACTATCCACTGTAGATGTTCTTCAGTTGGGTTATCTATATATTCCTTAATTTCTTCAACAAGTCTATTAATAATTGTAAAATAGTAACTGGAGAAGAGTTTATTTTTAATACAAAATACCTCCATTGAATTACTCTTAATATCATACAGTAATTTAATCACATAAGATTTATTGATAAATGAATTAATATCCTGACTAGCTATAGCCTTATTTTTTAATAATATACTGATATTATTAATTTCTGCTATGGTATTGTGTAAATACAGTTTTTGTAATCTGACTTGTTTAAAATGTAAACTAAAAATAACTTGAATTAAAATAATAATTACAATTATACAAACTAGTTTTTTTAATTTATAACTCATAATTAGCACCCACTAATAATCTTTTTTTATTCTGCCTAAACTCTTTAAAAGACGATTATATACTTTATTAAATTGTATTTTATTTATTAATGGTAAACGCTCAACTCTACCATCTAGGCTTTCATCAAAAAATACTTCATAAATGTAAAAATTAGAATTGGTATGATTTATGTACTCTTTTACAAAGTTAAATTTTTTAGTATCTTTAGTTAATAAAGCTTGCTTTAAATTATTGCATATGTAATCTAAGTGCTTCTTTAAACCACTACTATCTCTATTAACAATAGCAGCTAACTTGTTAAAGCTATGGTCTACTATTTGCAATTGATTTTCTATAATTAATAAGGTTGTTTCAATGTTTTTTTGGGTAGCATTATTTAAATCAAATTTTTGTGTTATTATTTTTATAGATCCAAATCTATAATAGCTTTGTTGATAGCTTTTTTGTAACATATCAACATATTTATTATTACTAGAGCCAATGATAATCATCAATATTATTATTACAGTATAAAAAAGCTTAATCTTTAACTTGTTATTTAATTTAAACACCGCAACCCCACCTTTACTAAATTTAACTATATCATATTTTAGATACATTTATAGTCTTTAAAGTAAAAAGGAGTTGTAACTCAAAAATTGAGCTACAGCACCTATTTAAAAACACATCCATTGTTAATTAGCTTTAAAGTTATATATTGGCTTTATTTGATCAACTATTTGAATTGTTTCTGTTATAAAGTCTGTTATTTGATTAATTCCTTTATATGCCATAGGGCTCTCATCCAGTGTTTTTTTACTAATAGAGGTTGTAAAAACATTTCTCATTTCATGTTTAAATTTATCTAAACTGAGCTTTTCTTTGGCGGCTTTTCTAGATAAAACCCGTCCAGCTCCATGAGGGGCAGAATAATTCCAGTTTTCATTACCCTTGCCTATTGCTATTAAAGAACCATCTCTCATATTTAAAGGAATAATAACTTTTTCATTGTTATGAGCCGATATTGCTCCTTTTCTAATAATTTTATCTTTGAGGTTTATATAATTATGAATTGTTGTAAATTTATCTAAATCAGAATAGTTAAGTTGCAAAAAACCAACTATTTTTTTACTCATTATCTTACGGCTAAAGTCAGCAAACTCAATTGCTACTTGCATATCATGCAAATAATTACTCATGTCTTCACCTGTTAAATAAGCCAACTCTTTTGGTAAAATATTGTTTTTAGTTAATCCTTCACATATATGTTTTGCTTTTTTTTGGTGATACTCAGCTACTTTTAAACCAAAATTACGGCTTCCACTATGAATAACAAGATATTTATTTTTATCTTTACCTTTAGCAATTTCAATAAAGTGGTTTCCGCCACCCAAAGTCCCTGCAGATTTTAAATCGCGCTCATAACTAGATCCTATTCGTTCTGAGACCTCTTTAACTCTCTGCTGTAGGCCTTTTGGCCATTCTATGGTTGGTTTCTTATTTACAGCAAAACCATGTGGAATGCTTTTTCTAATATAACTATCAAGCTCTTTGAAGTTAATTTCTATTTTACCCAAATTAGTTACCTGCATACCACAGCCAATATCTACCCCTACTATATTAGGTACAACTTTATCTATTAATTTGGCCGTAAAACCTATAACACAACCAGCACCAGCATGAACATCGGGCATAATGCGAACATGACTGCCTTTAAAGGCTTTTTGACTAACAAAAGTACTAATTTGCTGCTGTGCTTTGGCATCAATTTTTGTTGTAAAAACGATTGCTTCATCGTGCGATGTTTTTATTATTTTCATTAAATTCATTCTCTCTTAAATACCGTTAAAATCTATTAATGGGCTAAATATGCCACCAAAATACCAATAACCAAACCTAAAGCAGTATATAACTTAGTTTGTTGCCAGGCCTGTGGAATAAGCTCATCAACAACTATATATGTCATTGCTCCAGCCGCTGTAGCTAATGATATACCTATAAAGGACTCGCTAATTGTAAATAATAGCATACCTATTATTGTACCTATAGGCGTAAATATACCTGCAAGTAAACATATAAATAACACCTTTAAGGGTTTCATTCCACCAACACATAGTGGCACAGATAAACCCAAACCCTCTGGAATATTGTGTAAGGCAATGGCAAGTGCAATTACTGCTCCTAGCTCTGGTGCTGCCTGATAACCAGCCCCAATTGCTAAACCCTCTGGTAGGTTATGAAGGGCTATACCCAATGCCACAAACAAACCCATTTTTAAATACTCGTTAGAATCACAAACTTTTGGACTCTTGTGCAAATGAGGCACGAGGTACTCAAGCGTTACCATAATTAAAATACCTATAGCAAACCCTGCAATAACTCCAATAGTATTAGTATATGCTATTGCTTCTGGTAATAAATCTAGTAAAACTACCGATGCCATAACCCCAGATGCCAAACCTAACATCAATGCAATATAGTTTTTGCTTTGTTTTGATTTAAAACAAATGGCCAATAAACCACCTATTACAGTTGACAATCCTGATAACGTACTAAAAATTAGTATTTTCATTTTTTCATCCTCAAGCAAGCTCTTTTTAAATAGTAAGTATATTATCTTTGCAATTAATACTGATAATTATTACTTATTAGCCTACTAAAATATTATATCATACGTCATATAGCTATTGTATAAAGTATTGCTCAAAATAAAAGGTACTGTTGCACAAAAAAAATGCCTCAGTACCTAAATTTTAGGAGTTATTTTTCACTAGTTATTTCTATAATAACTCTATGTTAAAACATAACAGCAATATTCTTAATTACTTAATTTTTATAACTAACACTCGTTATTTTTATCTTTTAATCCTTTATGAACCATAATATCTAATATTGTTTTGTCTGTATTAATCATACCAGGGTTACTAATTGCACCAATATTTTCAATACACTCTTCGGCAGTTCTACCAACTATACCATTAGAGCAAGGAACACATAAACCATTCATTATCATTAGGGCATGTCTCACAGCAGTCGCGACCCCGCTGGCAACCTTTAAGGCACAACCTGGTTTAGCACCATCACAAATAGCGCCAATAATATCTGCTGTTAAGCTACTAATAAGCTGTTGCATCTCAAATGCGCCGCCACCTAATAAATAAATGATACCTGATGCAGATCCAATTGGAGCTGCAATGGTACAGGAACATAAAGCAGACAATAAACCTATTGATGATTTTACTTTAATAGTTAACGCTTGGCTTATCGCCAATGCCCTTAAAAGTTTTATGCCATCTATGCCAAGCTCTTTTGCGGCAACATATACCGGAATAGTGGCAGTTAGTCCTTGATTACCACTTCCGTTTGTAGTCATAACGGGTAAAGATAAGCCCCTCATTCGAGCATCAGAGGCGGCGGCTGTATACAAAGAAGTAATGTTTGCCAAGTCTTTACCTAACTTGCCACTATCTATTAGCTCTTTCATATTAGCGCCTACACTTAATCCACAATCACACTCTAAACCTTTTTGAGCAACTTTATAGTTCATTAAAGCACCCTCTAATAAAAAGGCTAAATCCTGCTCATTATAACTCTCAATAACACCAACTATTTCATCAATACAGTGTTTATCTAATACACAAACATCTTTTTTACTTTCACTTAAAAAATTATAGTCTTTGTTTAATAAAACTTCACCATTTGCTTCTAACCTTATTAGATTCTCGTGAGTTTTAACAATCTCAGCTAAACCAGTTCCCTTATCGGTTTCCACCTCAGCAATTATATGCAATAAGCCTGGTTCACCAAGTACACTAACCTCTACATTACCCGAGTCAATTAATTTATTCATAAGCTTAATGTGCTCTTGATTAATATCCTTTAGCACCTCTAAGCCAACCTGAGAGTTACCCCCAACAGCACCAATCGCGGCAGCAACATCTAAACCAATTTTACCGGTATTTGGAACATAAACACCCATGCCGTTCTTATATATATTAGGGTCAGTCTTAACCTTAACTTTTTTAACAGTTCCGCCTACTGCATTAACAGCATAAGCAGTTGCTAATGATACTGCAACTGGCTCCGTACATCCCATAGCAGGGGTTGTCTGTTTTTTTATCAGCTCTAACAGTGTATTCTCTAAACACATATTCTCACCCTCAATATTAATTATAGCTTTCTAAAAACGCTATAATTATAACATATATATATCATTTTGTACCTGTACAATTAACAAAAATACAACATTATAAATTACCAATTAAGATAATTTTAGAGTTTTTTAAGCTAATGAGAGCTAATATTTTGCTACATACGTGTATTAATTGGAATATTATTAATTTTTTATGGTAAATATCCATATATTCATTATTTATAATAACGCTATTTTAACACCTAGTTAGCAAGTAATAAAATATACCAAAATCATTGTTAATAGATATCCCTATAGGGGGCAAGGGCTTATTCACTATACACATAAGCAACCAAAAAACAAAAAGAAATTATTAAAAAGGCTGATCACATTAGTAGTGAAACAGCCTTTTAAGTATATTAAAACCAAAGCACCTTAATACCCAAATAGGGAATATAATTATGCTAGATAATAATTATTTTTGTATACAGCCAACAGTTATCTTTTAAGATTTTACTGGTGTGGCTTGATTAAACTCACCAGATTAGCATAGGCAATACCTAATTCCTCTAATGTTTCAATCTTTGGAATACCTTGCATTGTCCAACCTCGGCGTTTAAACACTGCGTCACATAAAGCTTGATAACCTTCATCACGAAGTTTACGTGTTAAAGCTATTTTTTCTTCTGTGCTTTTACCAGTTGGGTCTACCCCGTATTTATCTTTAAGTTGAGTATCATAACGTTCTACTCGTGACTCATACTCTTCTACTGTTACAGGACCTAAGGCTCTGTATGGTGGTTGATCATGTTCTCTTACACCAAAACCACAACGTAGATTAAAGATTCTTTGTAAATTATAAACACGTGCAGACTGTTTTACTAACTCATCTAGGTCTATATTACGGCCTGTAACACCATTAAACAAATCAATGTAGTTTTGTACATGACCAATAATCATAGACGGCTTTTCTGTTTCGGCATTATCAGCTGGTTTTATATCATTCCAAGGAAGTTTACACAATCCTACTAAACTGAACCAGGTTCTAAACAATGGAAAATAATATAAAGCCTCTGCTTTGTCTTCGAATGTTGGCATAAGGTTATGAATCATGTCATCAAATATTAACCAAGCCTCATCGTGCTGTGGCCCTTTATTTGTTAAGCTATATCCACCCTGTTGAGCTAATGACTCTTTAGGAACATACTCCGAATACTCTAAACCCTTACATTCCATACAAACATCTTTTATAAACTGCTGTTGCTGCGCTGTAAATCCACCAACTTCGGTTAAGAGCCAGTTTTTAACGTAACGAATACCTTGACCTACTATTGCACCAAAGCTTTCATTGCGAGCTATTTGATGCAATAACTCCAAAGCAGAATCTGTTCTACCAAAGCTTATATTTAAACCACCAGTTAACTCGTCTGTTAAAATACCAGCCTCATATAACTCCATTATATAGGCAACGCCCGTACCAAATGAAATTGTATCTATACCATAGGTATCACAATAAAAGTTATTTTCAATAATATAGTCGGCATCAAAAATACCACAGTTAGATCCCACACCTGCTATAGTTTCATATTCTGGGCCATCTACTAAAACTTTTTGTCCTTTATAGGGACCAGTTGTTAGCTCAAAACCTTCTACTACTTTGGCACAAGCTAGTGTACAGCCAAACCAACAACCATCACAATCACTTAAAGTGAATTTTTTCTTATAAACTTTATCGTCAATATTAGGGGTATCTGGATGGCTACCATATTTAAAGTTTTTAACGGGTAAAATATCAAAGTGATCCATAATAGACACTAAGTAAGATGTGCCACGTTTACGCATTTGGTTTTGAACATCATCATAATCATGCACTTCTTTATGAACTTTAACACCAGCATCTTGAATTAAACCAAGATCAGCAGGGTTATTAGAGTCGCCTTTTAATCCTTCATATTTTACAATTAAAGCTTTAACTTTTTTATCACGAAATACTCTACCTATTCCACCACGACCAGCTTGCTTTAAACGAACCATTTTTCTTCTTGGATCATAAAAAGAGAAATTCAACATACCCCAATTACTGTAATCTGCGGCAGTACCAGCAGATACTACAGAAATATGTTTTTTATCTTCTTCATTTAAGGCATACATTTCAGTTAATACTTCAGCTAAAATGTGGCTATCTAGTGGCTCCTGAGGAGCCTCATCAATAGATACAGTACCTTTATTGCCATCAATGTAAATAACAACATCTTCTTTAGCTTTACCTTGAAGCTCTAAAGCATCAAAACCTGCAAACTTTAAATAAGGTCCAAAATAACCACCCACATTACTATCAATAGGAGCATGTGTTAGGGGAGATATTGTACATACATATGATTTACCTGCACCAGGATATTGAGTAATACCTGCAATAGGACCAGCAGCAATAACTATTTCATTTTCTGGGCTATTCCACTTGCTGTTTTCATTTGTAGACTGGTATAAATACCACATACCATATCCACGTCCACCAACAAATTTTTCTTTTATCTCGGGCTCAACTTGTTTTTCATTTACCTTGTTGTTAGTTAAGTCAACATGTAACACGCGATCAGTATAACCACGCCATACTTTACCTAAGTCATAACTAAATTTACATAAGTTATTATGAGCCTGCGCCATTTTTGTTATATTCACCAATACTCCACCTCCTATTTCTCTAGTGTTAGGGCCCCTGTAGGACATGAGTTTGCACACAAGCCACAAGCCACGCATTTAAAAGGAACAACTTCATCATGATGATAATACATAGCTAAGTAATCACAAAAACCAACACAAGATAAACATCCAACGCATTTATTCTTATCAATACGTATTACACCATTTTTATCTTGGCTTATTGCATTAACAGGGCAAATATCTATACATTTTCCACACTGAACACATACAGTAATTTTATTTTCACCATTCTCTTCAGTAACTCTAATAGCTGACTTCTTGGCATCCTCTACTTTAAAAAAGGCTTTTGAACAAACTATTTCACATTGTCCGCATCCAATACATTTACTGCTATCTACTTTAAGTTTACGCAATAATTACACCTCCGTTTTAGCGACTTTATCTTAATAAACACTCTTTAATTTTAATATAAATTTAAAAATAAATAAAGCAAAACAGTGTTTAATTATTACATATATTATAATTATTTTTATTATAATTATAATAATAACTTAAATTAACTTATTTACTTTTTATAAGTTGTTACACATGTAGTGTAAATAAGACAAAAAAGACTCTAAGTAACTTTTAAATTTACACATTAAGTAATAATTTAAGAGATTACTTGAGCCTTAATAAATTAGGCATTTATTATTTTTTGGGTTTTATTAGTTCCTCCATACGAGACATGGGCTCTCGTATACTAAAATGGCCAGCTAGGGAGTCATATTTTTCACCATTAATTAATAATTGCACTTCACTTATTTCTTTTAATTCAGTTAAAGAATTTACAATTGCACCTAAGGTCATTATCTCACCTGTACTTCCACCCGGGTGATTTTTAATGAAATCATATGATAAATTTACCGTTGCTAAACCATTCTCTATTTTTATTTTTGGTTTTTCAGTATATAAAGGAAGTAAAACTGTTCCCTCAGGTATGGGGTTAAAAAATCCTTCTTTGTTGGGTCCTTTAATGAGTTCTTCCATTATCATATCTGCTTTTAGTGTTTTATCTACTTTTAGTACTCTGCGTTGCTCACACTCTAGCCATTCACCATTAGAATCAGGATAATATAAACAGATATGCTCATAACTTGCCATTTTTAATCCTAGCCATAATCCAGCTACCACAAAAAGACATATTGCAATCCATTTATAACACTTTTTATTCATAATACAACCCTCCCTTATAAGGTTTACGCTATATAACTCTAGGAGATTCCATAATTTTATAAAAATCATTATATTAGTTGTTTATAAACCAAACTATAATGATTCTTAATTATTTTAAGCTTGCTAAGTGCTGGTGCTTATTTTTTTGTCTTACCATAAGTAAAAATACCGTATGTTATATTACTCTTAAAATATTTAATTAAAATAAGTTAATGAATATACAAATAAAGGGGCAAACATTATTTGCAATAATGTAAAGCCCCTTACTTTTATTATGCAATTTTAGTCTTAACTATTAATTTCTTGGTTATTGTCTCTTTCAACTTCGTTTTTACTGAAATTAAGATACTTATTACCTCTAATCAAAATTAATCCTAATATAGATACAAAGGCAACAAGACTCAAAGTATTAAAGCCAGAATACAATACTAGAGCCAAACAACCACAGAATAAACTCATTGAATATAAAATGCCTACAGCTTGTTTTTGACTTAATCCCCTATCCAAAAGCTTGTGATGTAAATGTCCTCTATCAGCATGAAATGGTGATTTACCATTTAATAATCGTCTTACAACGGCTATGCTAGTATCAAATAAAGGTAATCCCAATGCCAAAACAGGAACAGCAATTGCTATAGTTGTTGCACTCTTCATTAAGCCATGAACACTAACTGTTGCCAATATAAACCCTAGTGGCAATGCCCCAGTGTCACCCATAAAAATTTGAGCAGGGTTAAAATTATACTTTAAAAATCCTAAGCAGCTACCAACTAAAGCGGCTAATAAAACTGCTATTGCTAAAGTATTTTGTTGCATTGCTACTATTAATAAAGTAGTGGAGGCTATTCCTGCAGTACCTGCAGCTAGTCCATCTAAACCATCAATAAAATTTAAAGCATTTGTAACACCAGTAATCCAAAACATTGTAATAGGTATTGCAAATACACCAAATCCAATATAGATTGAACTAAATGGTAATCTTATAAAGTTAATTCTTACTCCACCCATTATTACAACTAATGCAGCAGTTCCAAACTGAATTATTAACTTTAGCCAGGGAGATAAGTCTTTAATATCATCTAATAAACCCATAAGTGCAATAATGCTTGTCCCAGTTAAAATCCAAATTATTTCTTTATTAAGTTCTCCAAATAATAATACCCCAATAAAAAAAGATATGATAATACCTAATCCACCTAATGAAGGAATTGGTACTTTATTTATTCTTCTACTGTTAGGATGATCAACAGCCCCTACCCTAAAGGCAAATTTTTTAACAAACGGAGTTAAAACAAGTACCATTATAAAGGAAACTAAGCCAGCAAAAAAAACATTGCTATTAGCCATTTTTACTACCTGCCTTCTAATCTTGTAGTATCTACCTATCTAATTACGCTATATCTATCTAAAATTTCTTTGTAAAACGTTGCTCTTTCTATTCTATCAAAAAAAAGACTACAGTACCAGCAGTCTTTTTTGCATATCAAACCAACATATTGAAATATAACATTTACTTTTCAACTTCATTATCGGGCTTAAAAACCTTTTTAGGTTCTGTTTTAAGCATATCACAGTTACCTCTAAATAATGCCCCATCAGAAATTTGTAAACCTAGTGCAGTAACGTATCCATATAATTTACCTGTTGATAACAATTCAAGTGTACCTTGAACCTCTAAATTACCATGTACTTCACCACTAATAATCATATGCTTAGCGGTAACCCCTGCATCAACAAAGCCCTCTGCTCCAACTATAATAGTAGAATTTTCGGCAACAATTTTACCAGTAACTCTGCCATCTACCCTTACAACACCAGTACACTTTAGTACCCCGTTAAACTCTGTTTGGGGTCCTATAATTGTTTCCATCTTACCAGTTTTGCCTTTATAATCCGAACTTACGTTACTATTATTAGTTTTGCCAAACATCTTACACTCTCCTTATTTAGGTAAATAATTAATAGGATTTTTTCTCTGATTATTATAACGAACTTCATAATGCAAATGAGCACCGGTACTTCTACCACTATTGCCAGAATAGGCAATTATATCGCCCTTTTCGACTTTATCTCCAACCTGTACTTTAAACTTACTTAGGTGAGCATATAATGTTTTAAAACCCATTCCATGATTAACTATTATATGATACCCATAGCCATATGAATATTTAGCAGTAATTATAGTACCTGGGGCAGTTGATTTAATAGCGGTATTGTATCCTACTCCTATATCTATTCCATAATGATAATCTCTACCAATGCCAAAAGGTGACCTTCTGTAGCCAAAAGGTGATGTTATTATTGCTCTAGCTGGCCAAATATCTGGAGTAGCAGCTAGCGTTTTTGTATAAATAACAACCTCTTCCTCCAAATTTTCGAGGCTATCACTTTGCACTGGCACCTGGTTTGTTAATACATTAAGATTTTTGCCTAATTCAGATAAAGTTCTAGAAAGAACACTTCTGTTACCTAATGTATATCTGCTAGCATTAATATTAAATACAGATGCAGCTGTGGTTATCTCATTTTTTGATGTAGTAAGAATTTTTGTATTTGATTTATATGGAACAGCAGATTGGGGTTGTGGATTTTTGGCATCCATTTCCAGCATGTCTCTAATGGAACTATCAAAACTCTTCATATTGTTAACTTGCTCTTTTAAGCTCTCTGTAACCGCAGCAAACTCTAAAACTTGGTCTTGCAGAACCTTATTGTCTGCCAAAACTCTTTCATAATCATCTGCATAAGATTTATATTGTAAGTAACTATTTACGCCTACAAATAGAGTTATAACAAAGCAAACTAACGCAACTAGGGCTATTTTAATTGAAGCATATGTAATATTAATTGATATAGGCTTGTCTCCAGAGAACGGAGCAATAATTAAGGCAAAGCCGTTCTTATCTTTACTCAATAAGATATCCCCTTTTCTATGTTAATTTACTCAAGCTATTTAATTCGATAAACAAAACTGAAATCCTGCTACTTAATTTAACTTCTTTAAGATAAGTTTAAAAAAAATTCAAAAATTTTATACATATTTCCCAGGAAATATAACAAGCTTTATTACTCCTATAATATCTTTATTATTAATAAAAAATCAACTACGCTATTATCTTTACCATACTTAAACAAGTAAAGTGTAATTATTAAATCTATTTTTAAAATTGCTAATCGTGTTTTAACCAAATTCTAACTTTTTTCATACGGAGTTTTTACTTAAACTACGTAAAATATAAGTATCAAATTAAGTAATGAAAAATATATAGAACAAGATAAAAGATAGGAAGTGGTTTTTATGGCAACTCAACTATATCGCTCACGGTCTAATAAAAGACTAGGTGGCGTATGTGCGGGTGTTGCTGAGTATTTTGGCATTGATGTTACTCTAGTTAGGTTAGTAACACTATTATTAGTATTTTGGGGTGGTGGCTTTATATTTTATTTAATAGCTTGGATAATTCTACCCGAAGAATCAGCTTATCATCATAATGGCGATCCAATGTTAAAAAGCGCTCACTCGGGAGATAAAAAATATCTTTTAGGTTGGGGATTAGTGATTTTTGCATCTTCAATGATATTTAAAAGATATTTACCTTATATACCATTTAAACAATATTTATGGCCAGTTTTACTTCTTTTTATTGGTTACTGGTTGATAACAAAAGGCAAAAGCAATAATAAATATTAAAATACAAGGAGGACATAATTATGTCTGTAACAATTGATAAAATAGATTTATTAAGAGAAAGAACAAATATATCATACAGTGAAGCCCAAGAGATTTTAGAGAAATTTGATGGCAATGTTGTAGAGGCTTTAATTAGCTTAGAAAATAATAATAAAACGCTAAAAGTTAGTAACATTAATAACAATACTAATAGTAACTATCAATACCAGCAAAAACAACATAAACAAAGACATTATCAGCAAAGACAGGATTATAGCAGACATAAAGACACAGCTATGAAGTGGCTAAAAAAACTACACACAACTTATTTAGCTATTAGCAAAAGAGGCAGTAGTATTATTAATTTACCACTTACCATTGCTATACCATTAATCTTATTTACACTTCCGTTTTCAGTGTTTGTGTTAATTGGAGTAGCTATTACTGGTCATAGTATTTCTATTAAGCGAAATAATGGCATTAACTTTACAATAGACGAGGTTATGGATATAACCAAAGATTCTAACAACCAAACAAGCAATCAACAGCACCAATACAATAACAATAACAATAACCAACAATAATTAATAATAGTAAAAGGAGGGTTATTATGTCTATAAATATTGAAAAAGTAGATTTACTAATGGAAAGAGCCAATATTGGCTATAAAGAGGCTTATGAGCTTCTACAACAACATAATGGTAGTGTGATAGAGGCTCTGGTTTATTTAGAAAAAACCGAAAAAACTAAACCATGTTATCAACATCAAACTGGTAATAACGAACCAAGTACCGTAGATAACATTCAGAACTTTATTAGCGAAACTCATCAAAAAAGATTTGTAGTTAGTAATGAAGAACGTAAGGTTGTAGACCTACCATTAACAGTGGCTGGAATTGCTGGTGTTATTGCTTTTCCAGTAGCTGTACCACTTATTGCACTAGGCCTTGTTACAGGACATAAAATTGACATTAAGAATAAAGCTGTTAAGGTGGATGAAAACTGTAATGAAACTTGCACAGATAACAATATAACAAGCCAAATTTCAGTTCAAAAATAAAAATCTTAATAATTACTATAAAGTTTGCTGTTAAAAAGTTAACTTTTGGTAATGCAAAGTTCACCTTTTATATATAACTGAGGGTCGCTATGTTATGCGACCCTTAGTTTGATTTAACAGCTTTACGAAAAGCTATTATGGTTTTATTTAAAACATTCTTATTTTTCAGTTATAATAACCATAGTACGTATTAATGAGGTGTAGTAATGAATAGAATATTGATTATTGAAGACGATATAAAAATTGCAAGATTTATTGAGCTTGAGCTAAAACATGAAGGATATGTAACTAAGTCTGTACACGATGGCAGACAGGGATTAAATGAAGCTCTAGATAATGAACACGATCTTATTATTTTAGACCTAATGCTGCCGGGGCTAAATGGGCTAGAAATATGCCGCAGGGTTAGACAACATAAACAGGTGCCAATAATTATGTTAACTGCCCGTGATGATACCATGGATAAAGTTATGGGATTAGATTTAGGCGCAGACGACTATATAACTAAACCATTTGCTATCGAAGAACTGCTAGCTCGTATAAGAGTACTTAATAGAAGAATGAGTTCTCAAAATGCCAGCAATAAATCAAGTTTAATTGTGTGTGGCAAGCTAAAAATAAACACAGCGGAGCATACTGTAACTTTTAATAATGAGGTAATTGAACTAACCAGAACAGAGTTCGACCTCTTATATTACTTAGCCTCAAATAAAAATATTGCGCTAACTAGAGACCAAATTTTAGATGCAGTTTGGGGAGAAGACTATTTTGGAGGTCACAAAATTGTAGATGTATATATCCGTTATTTAAGAAGTAAAATTGATGATGTTTACAACACTAACTGCATACACACAGTACGAGGGGTAGGTTACTCATTTAGAAATGAAAAGGCAAAATCTCAAAACTAAAAAAACAAAACCCAAAAAGCCTGCTAAAAAACCTAAACAAAAAAATAATAATCAAAACAGTGCTTTTGACCATTTTATTTCATTGTTAAGGTTTAATATTCGTTTTAAACTAACCCTAGGCTATGCCCTAAGAATAGCTATTATATTAGTAACCATTAGTGCCTTTGTTTATTTTGGATCCTGTTATATTGTTTATAGTGCCTATAATAATATATTTGATAGTTCCTCTAAAAATATAGAATTTTTGTTTAACCAAGGCTTAAACTATGACTCTAGTGTAATTACTAATACAGTTAAAAATAATAATATAAGCTTATATGTTTATACCAACGAATATCAAAAACTATACAGTTTTCCAGATGATGAAGCCCAAAAATACAATGAGACTGTTTTTAAAAATACCTATCGATGGTGGAATGGACATAATTTTGAAGATATTTACTATACTACTAGTAAAAAAAATATCCATGGTGATGTATACAAAATTGTCTTAAAAAAATCCTTACTTAGTGCCTCATCTTTATACAAAATAATACTAACTCCAACTATAATAGCTTTAATCATAATATATTTAAGTACAGTTATGTCTGCTAGTAAGATGGCGACAAAACACCTAGATCCTATTCATACAATGACTGCTAAGGTTCGCCAAATATCTGCTAAAAACCTATCTACCAGGTTAGATATTAGGGGTACCAAAGATGAACTAAAAGACCTTGCTCATACCTTTAATGTTATGTTAGATGGAATAGCTCATAGTTATGAGCGAGAGAAACAGTTTGTTTCTGATGCCTCACATGAACTCAGAACACCCATTGCTGTTATAAAAGGTTATGCCTCTTTAATACAGCGCTGGGGTAAAGATGACCCCGAAGTGTTAAATGAAAGCATTCAAGCCATTGTTAGTGAAACAGATAGCATGCAAAGCCTCGTAGAGAGTTTACTATTTATTGCTCGTAAAGATAGAGGAACCTTAAAAATGGACTTTGAATACTTCTGCATCTCTGATTTAGCTAATGAAATAATAAGAGATACTAATTTAATCGATAAAGAGCATACCGTACTTCATGATATTAAACCAAACTTAATTCAACGAGGCAGTGCCGACAAATTAAAACAGGCTTTTAGAATACTAATAGATAATAGTTTGAAGTATACCCCCACTAAAGGAATTGTGCAGGTTGACCTAAAATGTTCGGAAAAACATAACATATTTATGATATGTGATACTGGCATTGGAATAAGCCAAGAGGATTTACCCCATATTTTTGACCGTTTTTACAGAGCAGATAAATCAAGAACCAAATACAAAGAAAAAGAAAGTACCGGTGGAACTGGCTTGGGTTTATCGATAGCTAAAATAATTGTAGAGCAGCATGGAGGGCGCATTTTGGTAGAGAGTGAAATAGATGTTGGCTCTAAGTTTACAATATTTTTACCAAAAGAGGCTGTGCTAAAGTCACCAACTAATAGTAAAAATCAAGTTAGTAAAAAATAATATACTAGTTGTAGTAGTACGCAGTAAACAAGGCTTTAAACGTAAACTTATTACAGAGTTATTTATTTTTTAAAGCCTGACCCCATTTTTTAATAATTATAAAAGGTAGCCCTAAAATTGAGCTACCTTTACTGTTAAAAAATATTTTCTTGTAGTGTTGGCTTAATTAGTATCATAAATACAAATGATATTATTAGAGGTACTGCTATACCTGTATAGTATTGATTTGTATTTATTTGTTTAAGTATAAAGGGTAGTACTTGGGGGATTATCCTTAGTAATGTGGCGACTACTAAGCTAACAGTAAAGCCTTTTAGTTTAAACAATCTTGTTATTGAGCCAAAGGTTAGTTTACCTTCATTAACAATAGCTACTAAGCTTATCATGTATAAAATTCCTGATATCATAAGTAGCAAGTTAATACTTATGTCATAGGCAGTAATGGCTCCCGACTTTAAAATTAGGCTTGCTATATAAGTAATTAATAAATCAATAACTAAAAATGTCACTAAAGATAAGATAACGTATAACAACATTTTTAGTGCATTAGCTTTACCCTTATCTCTATTGCGCTTTATTGTAAATAAGAAAAACCATACAATAACAATATAAAACACTGTATTAAGAGTTGATGTTCTGGCTGCTGCAACATCTAAGTTAATACTTAGGTTAAAAAATTGATTAACAAAAAATGACCTAATTATACTAAAGGGTGCCCCTATTGATTTGGTAACTAGTTGTATTAAAAAATATCCTCCTAATGAAAAAAACGTTAAAAATTTAGTGTTATTATTCAAAAACCACACTTCCTTATATCTTATTATGGAGCAACTATTTCTACACCAGCGCTCTTTAGACCTTTTTTTATAGCCTTTGCTAAATCTATAGCTGAAGGATTATCGCCATGTAAACAAACTGTGTTTGCTTCAATATTTAATATCTCGTTAGTATAGGTAACAACCTGTTTATCACAAACCATTTTAAGGGTTCTAGCCAAAACCTCTGATTCATCGTGTAAAACAGACTTAGGTAGTTTACGTGATACCAGGCTGCCATCGTTATTATAGGCTCTATCAGCAAATACCTCACCTACTACTTTTAACCCTAAGTCTGCACTAGCTAAAGCCAACATAGACCCTGGTTGGGTAAATACTTTAAGACTGCTATCGTACATTTTAATTGATTTGGCAATAGCTAAGGCAATGTCTTTATCTTTACTTGCCATATTATAAATAGCACCATGGGGTTTTACATGGTAAAGCTTAACATTATTTGCTTTACAAAATGCATCTACTGCCCCTATTTGGTATAACATATAATCTATAATCTCTGCACTACTACACTTCATTTCGCGTCTGCCAAAACCCCACATATCTGGAAAAGAAGGATGAGCCCCTATATGAACATTATGGTTTACGCATAATTCAACACTTTTGCTAATTAAATGAGGGTTTCCGGCATGAAAACCACAGGCAATATTAGCAGAACTCAGTAGGGGAATTAACTCGGAATCAAAACCTGCTCCTTCACCCAAGTCAGCGTTTAAATCAATTTTAAATTTGCTCATTTTTAAAACACCTTTCTCTATTTTTAACTAGCTCAATTGTTAAGCTGAAATATATGTTTTATTTGCTTAACTTAGTTATTTATTAATCTTGCACTTAGTGCTGTATAACGTTCTACTACTTTATTATTTTTTACTGCAATAGCCAAAGCCTTTTTAGTACCCACTAAAACAACTAGTTTTTTGGCTCTGGTTATACCTGTATAAAATAGGTTTCTTTGCAGCATTAAATAATGCTGAGTTGTTACTGGCATAATAACCACAGGGTATTCACTGCCCTGGCTTTTATGTATTGATACAGCATAGGCTAAAACCAACTGATTTAATTCTTCATATTTATATTCAACAACTCGCTCATATCTTAAGTTTATATATTTAACATGTAGGCTTTTACTATCGTTATTTATTTCTATAATTCTACCTACATCGCCATTATACACATTTTTACGATAATTATTTTTTATTTGCATTATTTTATCACCCTCACGCCAAACCATATTGCCTCTTTTAAGGCTCACTTTACTATTACCATGGGGGTTAAGAGCTTGCTGTAATAATAAGTTAAGGTTATCTACCCCAGTTACTGTTCTCCTCATGGGAGACAGCACCTGTATATCATTTATAGGGTGATAATCACCATATTGGGGCAGCCTTTTTTTACATAGACCCATAATAGTTTTTACAATAGCCTCGGGTTCTGCTCTAGGCACATAAAAAAAGTCTTTATCTTTTTCGGTTAAAACCGGAAACATTCCATCATTAATACGGTGAGCATTTACAACTATTAGGCTTTTTTCGGCCTGTCTAAATATTGTGGTTAGTCGCTCTACTTCTACAGCTTTAGATTCTATAATATCTCTTAAAACATTACCCGCACCTACTGATGGAAGCTGGTCTACATCACCCACAAAAATCAGCTGACAGGCAGGTGGTATAGCTATTAATAAATTGTACATTAATAAAGTATCTACCATAGAGGCTTCGTCTACTATTAAAACATCGGTCGTTAAAGGGTTTTGAGCATTGCGAGCAAAGCCCATGCCCTTATTTTCATCAAAGCTATACTCTAATAATCTATGAATCGTTTTTGCAGACTTACCTGTTGTTTCGCCTAACCGCTGGGCAGCTCTGCCAGTTGGGGCAGCTAAACTTACCTGTTTACCTAGCTGCTCAAATAGGGTAATTATACACTTAACAATTGTAGTTTTACCTGTACCAGGTCCACCAGTTATAACTGTTACACCGTTTTTTAAAGCCTTACTAACAGCACTTTTTTGCTTTTTAGCCAGCTTAATTGCCTGAGTTTTTTCGTATAAATTAATCTCCTCAGTTACATTACTTTTAACTAAGTTTTGCCACTGGGATATTCTGGTTATATTTTTAGCAACCCCACATTCTGCATAATACAATGGGGCTAAATAAACGGCATTATTAAATTTTTTATCTATTATAATATCTTTTTGAAGGCAGAGGGTTTGAATTGGTAAAGCAAACTTTTGCTTAGCTACTTCTAGTAGCTTACTTGCTTCTTCGTTTAAGATTTCGAGGGGTATATAGCAATGCCCTTCATCGCTATTTTGCTGCAATAAGTATTTTATACCAGCAACTAATCGCTCGGGGTGGTCTGTGGCTAAGCCATTGGCTCTGGCCAATTTATCAGCAGTTTTAAACCCTATTCCATGCACATCCTTAGTAAGTATGTAGGGGTTATTACGTATGGTAATTACGGTTTCATCACCGTAGTGCCTTATTACCTTACCGGCATAACCGGGGGTTAATCCTAAACCTTGTAAAAATATCATTGCCTCGTGGTTTTCGGCATTAGCCATACCAGCTATAATAGCATCTACTTTACTTTTACCTAAGCCATCTACCTCAAGTAGTTTTTGGGGGTTATTCTTGATAATTTCAATAACTTCAACCCCAAAATGGTCTACTAATTTTTCAGCCATTTTGGGCCCTATTCCATCAAACGATCTACTAGCTAAGTAGCTCTTTAGTCCCTTTTTATTTAAAGGAATTACAGCCTTATACCTATTAACCTTAAGCTGTTTACCGTGTTTGGGGTGTATAAACCATTCTCCATAAACAGTTATGGTTTCACCAACCTCTAACACAGGAAACTGCCCTGTAATTTTTATTTTTTCATTACTGTTTAAAGGCTCAAACTGAGCAACTGTGTATCCCATTGCTTCATCTCTATAGGTAAACCTTGTTACAATACCAGTTAACTCAATCATTAAAATCACCTCACTTAAACAAAACAATTAAACCATTGGAAACCCAATTTCAATTTTAATTTTACCCTTTTTTGTTTTACCTAAATCTTTAAGTACCACACATCGACCTCGTCCTCGGCATGAAATAACATCGCCCTCAGCAACTGTAGCTGCAGGTGAGTTTTGAGCTCTGTGGTTGACCTCAACTTTACCTTGTTTAATAAAGTTTGCAGCAGCAGATCGAGATAATTGAAAAGCCTTAGACATTACTGAATCTAAGCGAAGCGAGGCTAAAGTAAGTGCCAATGTTTGATACTGTGTTTCTGGTTTTTCGACCTCTGCAGTATCTATAATAGCTGTCTCTATGTTAACTGAGCCTATTTTTTGCAAGTTGTTCATTATAAAATCGGCAATCTTTGTGTCAACCATAATATTGGCTTGATCCTCTTCAACAATGATATCACCAATTACATCTCGTTTTATTCCAAGCCCTAAAATAGCACCTAAATAGTCTCTATGACTAACCTCTTTGGGTTCTTTAAGCTTTACATTAATAGCTGTTATATCATATATGGGGTCATACCAATCACAGTCTATAGGAGAAATAGCTAACTTTTTTCTCTCAGTAGATTCTACTCCACCAAAACCTTCGTATTTTACATCACCTAAACTGTTCATAACCATTTCGTATAATATAATGTCGTTTGGACTTAAAAAATGAGTTACAGATGGTGCACCACTCTTTTTAACTCTTTCAATTATATCTATTGCTCGACCAATAATAATTTTTTCATCATCATTTCGCGCCTGTGCCAATAATTTATCCTTTACTAACATAACTAACCCTCTCTCTTAACTATCAAAAACCAATCCTTACATGTACTTTACACTAATATTTGTTCGTTACCCTCTATTGTACCACATTTAAAAATGTTGGGCTATTGACAGCTATAACTAGCAATAACATTTGTTTAAAATAAAAAAAGCTGTAGCTTAGTATATAACAGCAAATTAATTAACACTATGTGTACTTTGCCATTATTATATACTTTACTACAGCTGGGCCGCTACAAGTGTAGTTACTATACAAACCTCCTACACCACTATATTAAATTTACTACTAAAAAATACGTTTTTTGTTTAACTTTAATTAATTTTTAAGCTTTTAATCTTCGTCTAAAACCTTAATTGAGCCATTACTGGTTTTAGCAACAATATCTAAATAGGGCTTAGTTTCATCAAAACCTTTTGTTGCTGCCGACATAGACTTTTTCATTGATCGAGTTTGGCTATTAGAAATATGCCAATTATTATCTACTTTTATAGTACCCATAGAGGTTTTGGCATTAAAACAAGCATTAGTTAGCTCTCCTGCAAATACCTTAATGCTACCGTTAGAAGTAATTAATTTTGCAGAACCATAGGCATTTTGGGGCAGGTATAATCTAATAGAACCATTGCTTGTAACTAAATCTGTTTCTTGAGCATTTACTTCTATTTGTAATGAGCCATTAGAAGATGCGGCTTTTATTTTTTCTACTTTGCCTTCTTCAACAACAATTTTTCCATTAGATGTACTTAATAACCAAGCTTTACCTTCGATATCTGCAATTTTAATTCTGCCATTTGTAGACTTAAGATAACAGTCGTACATATATTTTTTAGGCACAAACATATCTACAGATACAGTATGACGATTATTAAATTTTCTTTTAACCTCTAAATTTACAATATTACCTGCACATCTAATGTCTAATAAATCTGCGGCAACCTCTTCAATATGCTCTTTAGCACACTTAACTTTTTTACGTACCTTTACTAAAATATTATCTCTATCGTCTTCTCCAACAACTCTTATTGCTCCGTTTTGGAGATTTATATTTAAGGTTACATTTTCGTGTTGCTTTTCTGGTGAAAAAGTAAACTCTTCCTTAACTTCATAACCATCAAATCCCGAAAAACTAAAGCCGTCTATTAACTTGCTAATCATAGGTCCAATTTGACTTGTTGCCTGTGAAATTACCTCTCCCACATTTTGAAACTGATTAGCTATTTCGTCTTCTACCTTAGCATTATTATCAAAATGAATATTGAGGTCTTTACAGCGACGACGTACTTCTAAAATACGATTTTGAGCTCTTTCTGACTTTTCTTTAGCTTCGTTTAATAACACTTCTTTTTTGGCCATTAAATCTTTAAGCTTTTCCTGAGTTTCAGCAAGTTGATCTTTTGCCTCTTCGTCACTAAGCTCTTTACCTGTTCTTAAATCATCAATTTCACCTAAGTAGTCATTTAGCTCTTTAATTTCATCAGCTAAACCTTGCACCTCTTCATGTAAACCCTTAGCTTCTTCAAATTCACCCTCAGCTTCTTCCCACTCATTTGCCAAAGTAGAATTAACTGAACGTAATTGATCTATATTACTATTAAGTTTTCTGTTTTTTAGGGTTTCGCTTAAAGCCTTGCGACTTTCTTCAATAGCCTCTTTTACATTATCTTTAACAGATCTCATAGCCTCTTTACTTGCTAACTTAGCTTCTCTAATTGACTTTTTAAAATCATCGTTATCAAAATCAAACTCGTAACTATTTTTTTTAGATTTTTTATGAGCACCGTGGTCATCGTCATATTTTTTGTTATCACTTTTTTTATCCTCATCAGGCTTATTTTCTCCTAATGCATTTAATAACTTGGTAGCTTCTTCAACACTTATTTTACCTTCGCTCAACATATTAAGTATCATTTTACGCTCTTCAGACATTTTATTTACCCCCAATAAATTCTTTATTGATTGCATTATATGCTAACCTTTTATAATTGTCAACACTATCTTAGTAATATTTTAGGATTAACCTAAACTATTACTAGATTAAAGCTTAATATTATTAAGAACAACATTTAATTATTTAATTATATGAACTAAACCAGTTTATTATTACCTACTATATGTATTATTACTCT
Organism: Clostridium sp. 'deep sea'; assembly: GCF_014931565.1. NCBI lineage: Bacteria > Bacillati > Bacillota > Clostridia > Eubacteriales > Clostridiaceae > Clostridium > Clostridium sp. 'deep sea'. The sequence goes on along the minus strand of NZ_CP063353.1, from coordinate 2,648,314 downwards.
TAACCTAAAAGCAATATACACTTGTTAACTATTACTAAAGCATATTTAGTAGATTGGTTTTTATTTTTGTACAGCAGTGAACGTTTAATCTATAAAACGTTTTTTTTTAAACCGCAAAGAGCTCAAAGGGCACGAAGAGTTTGGTTATAGCTATTTTGGAAGTATCGTTTTCATTTTTACTCAGTGGTAAAAGAAACTTTGTTATTTACTGGTATTGCAGTATTAGAGCTAACATTTAGCTAACCACTATGTTTCTCCTTTGTGTTCTTGGTGTTCTTCGTGGTTAATTTAAAAATGTTTTTAAACCGCAAAGGGCACAAAGGACATGAAGAGTTTGGTTAAGGATATTTGAAAGTGTAGTTTTTATTTTTACTCAGTGGTAAAAGAAACTTTGTTATTTACTGGTATTGCAGTATTAGAGCTAACATTTAGCTAACCACTATGTTTCTCCTTTGTGTTCTTGGTGTTCTTCGTGGTTAATTTAAAAATGTTTTTAAACCGCAAAGGGCGCAAAGGACATGAAGAGTTTGGTTAAGGATATTTGAGAGTGTAGTTTTTATTTTTACTTGGTGGTTAATCCAAGATTTGAACGACACAGAGGTCGTTCACTACATTTTCAGCTATTTAATTAGCGATTTATTTTAAGGTAAGAAGCTTTTTCTTAAGAAATAATTACAAGTTATGTTTTTCTCTTGACATTTACTTAGTTCAAGTATAATATTGCACTAACCGTACTACTACTAATAGTACAGTACATACAGATGGAGGGATATTCATGCTGTTAATAAATGATTTATATAAAAGCTTAAATAAACAGCCAGTGCTTAAAGGCATTAACCTAAAAGCCGATAAAGGAAGTATTTATGGACTTATTGGCCCAAATAGGTCTGGTAAAACTACCTTAATTAAAACTATTTTAGGTATATATACAGCAGATAAAGGTTCAATTTTATTTAATGATGAACTATTAATTGATAGTTCACCACATAAACAGCGGGTTGGTTATGTGCCGGATTATTCTATATATTATCCGCACTATAAAATTAAAGACTTAATAGATTTATACCAACGCACCTATAAATTTTGGGATGAGCAAAGGTATGCTAAGCTAAGGGTGGAGTTTAATTTAGATCCCAAACAAAAGGTTAAGAATTTATCTAAGGGCATGAAAACCCGCTTATCTTTACTGCTTAATTTGGCACTACAGCCCCAGCTTTTATTGCTAGATGAGCCTACCTCGGGGCTTGACCCAATTATTAGAGATAGGGTTCTTAAATTACTAAAGCAAGAGGCAGAGCAAAATAGTACTACTATGATAATCTCCAACCATAACCTAGCTGAACTAGAGCAGGTTTGTGACCATATAGGAATAATTAGAGATGGTGTTATTACGCAACAGTCATCGCTAAAACAGCTAAAATCCGATATAACAAAGGTTCAAGTTTATTATGATAAAGAGTTTCCGCTGGAGCTGCAAAACCACCCAGATATTTTAAATATAAATAGGGTAGGTAAGGTGCATTATTTAACAGTAGCCAAAAACACCGAGCAGGTTTTAAAACTGGCTCAACACCATAATCCTGTTTTACTAGAAAAAATAGATGTTAGCTTAAATGAAATATTTACTCATAAGGTGGAGGGAAAATAAATGAAATCAATATTTAGCATAACCCTGTTTCATAAAGAGTTTAAAACCCTATTGATTGGTATGTTTATAGTTACTTTAATTCTATGTTTTACCTTACCTTATGCCCATGTTAGCTTTGTAAAAACTAAGGCCTACTTAACCGAAAGAAACAATGCCCCTAACATAGCTGATGAAGATAAATTTACCAAAGAAGAGATTTTAGAGTTTTCTGGTAATAAGCTTATCACCAATATTAAAAGAGGTAACTTTATTCAGCTAGCTTTGGCTTTATTATTTCCGTTAGTAATCGGCATAAGCCTATTAGGAAGTGAGCGCAAACACAATACTATGGATATGTTAGTAACCATGCCCTACTCTCGTTTGCAAATTATTATGAGCAAGGTTTTGGCTGGTTTATTAATAATTATTCTACCTTATATAATTGTTTACGCTATTACTTTTATTCAACATGAAACCATAGCAGATGTAAGCGCTGTGTACAGCCTTAATCAGCTATCTCAATGGTTTTTTGCTAGCATAACTCCACTGTTTTTAATTTTTGCAGTAGGGGTATTTGTTTCAACATTAGTAGCTCCGTTTATGGGCTCATTATTAATAGGAACGATTGTATCTATTTTTGGAATTGGTTTTGCAACTATTTTAGGCTCTAATCTTAGGTTTTTTACTATAAGCAGCTCAGCACTTGATTCTATATATAAGGTTTTATTTACCTTATCACCTATAAGCTATATATTTGTAAAATCACCACTGGACTTACTTGGCAATTTCCATTATAGCTATAACCAAATACTAATATTTAGTTTTATATTTGCAATATTGTTATTAGGACTAGCGATATTTTTATATAAAAGGAATCCACTAGAAAACAACCATGAATTACTGCTTTTTCAGGGCTTGAATCCAGTCTTTATTGCAGGCATGACTATTTGTATGGCATTAACGCTAGCTCCTATGTTACAAGCAAGCTTTGGAGGCGGTACATTCACCCTATTTATAGGGCATTTAATCGGCGGCTTAGCTGGATTCCTTTTATCGAGGTACTATATTAAAAAGGTACGGGCTAGTGTTTAACTGTTAGGTAGAGGTTTTAGAATGAAGCTTTAAGGTTATTGTTTGAGTTTTTTTTAACCGCAAAGGGCGCAAAGGGCACGAAGAGTTTGATTATGAGATATTTGGCAGTGATAGTTTTTATTTTTACTTTGTGGTAAATGAGATTTATTTTTGTATTTAAGTTAACATTTAATTAACATTGGTGGTTAATCCAAAGTTTGAACGACACCGAGGTCGTTCACTACGATGGTAGGTTTAAATTTTTAATTGTTCGTCAGTAGGGAATCACCTCTGTGTGATTCCGTTGTGGATAGTTAGCTAACGTGTATAAATTAAAGGAGAATAACTATGAAATTTTGGTTTAAGTCGATAACAAAGCTTGCTCTTGCTTTAGGTTCGGTATTTTTAATTAAAACGATTATTACTAGGGGTCAAAGGGGTTAACTTATGCCTTCATGCCTCTTTGATTACTTGCCTTTTCAATTAGCAATTAACAGCTAGTAGTTAATTGCTAATTGAAATTTTTTACAATAAACTAAATTAATATAAGAAGAATAGTGTTTAATTATCCACTATTCTTCATACTATATTATTATCTTAATAAATAGGTCAATAATTATTGACACTAATTTTTAACCTAACTATACTATTAAAAGTAGTTGACATTAAAGGTTTGGAGGTGAAGAGTTGATAACAATAGATCCTCGAAGCAGCACCCCCATTTATCAGCAAATTGTTGATAAATTTAAAGAAAACATACTGCGTGGAATATTGCTTCCTGATGAAAAAATACTTTCAGTAAGAGAGCTAGCACGCCTTCTCACCACTAACCCAAATACTATTCAAAAAGCTTATCGTGAGCTAGAACGTCAAAAAGTTATCTACTCTATAAGAGGCAAAGGCTCTTTTATTTCGGCAGATTTTAAGAGAAAAATGGATGAAGAAAAAATGCAAGAAATAACCTTAGCCCTAAAGCGGTGCATTGTTGAGGCCCATTATTTAGGTATAGAAGAGAATAAAATGATGCAAGTTATTCAAAAAATATATCAAGAACTAGAGGTGAATAATGATGCTACGCATTAATAATTTGTATAAATCGTTAGGTCAAAAACAAATCCTTAATAACTTATCTTTACACGCTAAAGAGGGCAGTATATATGGCTTGGTTGGCCCTAATGGTGCCGGCAAAACTACTCTTATACGTACAATAGCGGGCATCCTTATTGCCGATAAAGGTGAAATATTTATTAACAATACCGCTTTAACAGTTAATTGCGCTAAGGCCAAATACCGCCTAGGCTATGTTACAGATAACCCCTTGTATTTTCCACATTACAGAATTAAAGATTTGTACAGTATGTACAAAAATGTCTATAGCTCTTTTAGTCATGAGCGTTATAAAAGATTAATTAAGGTGTTCGACCTAAACCCAAATTCACGTATGAAACATTTATCTAAAGGCATGAAAACAAGGGTTTCGTTGCTGCTCAATTTGGCACTAATGCCTAATTTACTATTGCTAGATGAACCCACCTCGGGGCTCGACCCTGTTATACGGCAGGAGCTCTTAAATTTGCTGATAGAAGAGGCCTACGAGCATGGCACAACCTTATTTATATCAACCCATAATTTAGATGAATTAGAGCGAATTTGCGACTATATTGGCCTAATTCATAAGGGCAGAATTTTAACCGAAAGTGAACTAGATAGTCTTAAGCAAAAAATAAGAAAAATTCAAATAGTACTAAATGATGAGCTGCCACTTGAGCTCAAAAATCACCCCGATGTTTTAAACATAGAGCAGGCAGGCAGGGTTTATAGAATAATTGTAAAACAAAACTTTGAGCAAGTACTCACCATTGCCAAAAAGTACAAACCCTTAGTACTAGAGACCATAGACATGAGCCTTAATGAAATATTCATTAACCAAATAGGAGGTGAAGGATATGTCATTAAAAAATAATAGTTTTTTTAACTTTATTCTATATAAAAAAGAAGTAAAGTTACTAATTTCGGTAACCGTATTAGCCACTTTATTTCTAATGTTTACGTTACCTTATGGCTATTATGTTTACTCAGAGATTAAAGGTACTATTACCCAAAAACTACTGGCAAACCCTAACACCAGTTATATATATGATGGGCTTGCTGTAAAAGACTTAACAAACAACGATATTATAAACGTTTGCAGTAAGTATTTAATGGGTCAGTTAAAGCGTTTTTCTTTTACCCAAATAATAATAATGTTTATACTACCTATCACGGCAGCAGCCTTGGTAATGGGACAAGATAGAAACAATAAAAGCATAGATTTAATTGCCTCTATGCCCTTTACTCGTAAACAAATATTTTTTAGTAAGGTAATTGCTGGCTTAGCAATGTGTATAATACCTTATTTAATAATCCTTATAGTGGCTAGTATGTTGCGAGGCATGTTTTCAGAGTTAAGTATAGTGTTTTCTTATGGCTTAATATTTAGGTGGTTTATAACCTCTATCTTGCCTATAGTATTGCTTTTTATAGCCAGCATTTTTGTTGGCACCTTAGTTTCACCACCGCTTGGCATAATGAGCATAACACCCATATTCTTGGCTTTTCCTATTGGCTTAGGATCTTTAATATACTTGAATTTAATAATTTTTAACATACCGTTTGAGTATGGATTTGTAAACTTTTTTGCTGAGTCATTAATACTAATGAGTCCGGCCTACTTTGCGGTGTATCCAGTAACCCGACACACTGTATCAATTACCTTAATGTCACCAACTATGCATACTATAATAGCTATTTTATTTACAATAATTCTGTTAACTTTCAGCTATTATTTATACAAAAAACACAAAATGGAGTATAGTAACGAGCTACTAATTTATCCCCAGCTCGAGCGAATATTTATAATAGGCGTTTCGGTATGTTGCGCCTTAATTACAGGCCCCTTAATGTATTCATTGTTCTTTAACAGCCTATTGGCAGTTATACCAGGTTACGCCTTAGGTGCTTTTATTGGCGGCTGGTTAGCCAGGTATTTGGTGAAGATTAAAAAAACAGGGTAAGTAGTATAACTAGTAATTTATTATCTATCAATTTTAATGTGTTATTCATTAAAATCACTATTCAATAATATTATCTTATAAATTCAATATAAAAGGGGTTGTCGGGAAATACAATCCTAAAAAGCAACAATACTCGAAAGAGTAGAGTTGCTTTTTTTAATATGAAAAGAAAAAAGATGGTCAAAAAAGACCATCTCGTTCCCGCTACATTGTATAATGTAACTACTCATGAAACAAGAATATTATAATCAATTTTTCAAAAAAGGACAACTAAAAATAAACTTAAAACTATCAGAAATAGGATTGCCAGCCAATGACCCAGTCTATACCTTAATAAAAATATTGGAGGAATTAAACTATACTAGCCTGTTAGCTAGATATAAAAATAGAGGAAGAAAAGGCTATAATCCAATAATGATGTATGCAGTTATGGTGTATGCGAACATGCAAGGGGTAAGTTCGGTAGATAAAATAGTAGAATTATGTGAACGAGATATAGTATATATATCACTAACTAAGGGGGAGACTCCAAAGCGAGATGCTTTTTATCAGTTCTTCAATAATAAATTGACAGTTGAAATACTAGAAGACTTACATTATCAATTTATAAGAACATTGCAAAAAGAAAACTATGTTACTCTAAAGCAATTGTATATAGATGGAACTAAAATAGAGGCAAATGCTAATCGTTATACATTTGTTTGGCGAGGTAGTATTAACTATCACTTAGCAGGGCTATTAGATAACATAGATAACTTATATACAAGATATAACACCTTTATTAAAAAAGGTGGCTATGACCAAAAATACAAATTGGCAGATGCCATTATGTTTAGTATTCAGGGAATGGACAAAGTAAAAAAAATAATTGCCCAAAATCGTAAACGCAAAAATAAAGGGCAAAAGAAAAGATCAAATAACACTATCATAGAAATTGACAATACCTCACCAATTAAGCTATTAAAATTACAAGCTAATCTTATAAAAATAGCTAAGGGAGAAGGAATTACTTTCACAAGTGGTAAAGGTAAACCAAAAAATGAGCTTCAAAAGCTATATGAGCAACTAGAAACCTATAGTAAGCAATTACTAAAATACAAAACACATTTTAAGATTATGGGAGCTGACCGTAATAGCTACTCTAAAACAGATATTGAAGCAACCTTTATGAGAATGAAAGATGACCACATGAAAAATGGGCAATTGAAACCAGCATATAATGTTCAGATAACTGTAGAAAATTACTTTATTATTCATAGTTACATCAGTAATGACCGAACAGACTATAATACCCTTATCCCAATACTTAATAAACATAAAACACATTTTGGATATTATCCAGATGGGACAACTACAGATAGTGGCTATTGTAGTGAAAAAAACCTAATTTACTTACATGAACGTAAAATACAAAGTTTTATAAAACTACAAGAACATGAGAAGATGAAAACAAGAGCCTATTTTCAAAATATCGGAAAACACTATAACATGAAAAAAGTAGATTGTGAAAAACCTTATTATATTTGTCATAATAACCGCAAGCTTTTACATAGTCATAGTGAAAAACATAAAGAAAATGGATACACAAAAACCTTTGAGGTTTATGCCTGTGATGATTGCAGTGGCTGTCATCTCAAACCACAGTGTTTATATAAATATAATGAAGAAAAACATGCTCATAAAAATAAAATTATGAAAGTTAATGAACTATGGGAGACCTTAAAAAAGAACTCATATACTAATATACAAAGTGAGAAAGGTATCTTAAATAGACAAATACGCTCAATCCAAACGGAAGGTCACTTTGGAGATATAAAAGGCAATCAGAAATTTAGACGCTTTAATTACCGCTCTTCAGAAAAAGTGTATAAACAGTTTCTATTATATGTTTTCTCTAGAAATATTAATAAATACCATCGTTTTCAAAATGGTAAATTACATAAATATGAAGGTAAAACAGTAGGTAATGTTGCTTAATTGAAAAAGCTTCTCTTTAGCCACTGTACCTTTATTTGTTATACCCAAAATTCAATAGTAGACCATAAAATAAGAAACCTACTAGGCCATTTACACTGTTCTTTAGTGTTATACCTAGCAGGTTTTTATTATTTCTTGTTTTTAGGGGTTAAAATTCCTATTTCACGACAGCCCCTTTTTGATTTGAGTTATTTTTATTTACTTCTTAAATATTTTAATTGGTTTGTCATTGCCCTTCCACTCGGTATTAAAACCAAGCTCTCTAGCAATCATTCTTACAGGAACCATAGTACGTTGTTGAGAATTTAAGTATGCTGGGGCATCCATTAATACGTTTACTCCATTTACAACTGCAAATGATTTACCAACTGTTACCTTAACTACTTTGTCACCTAAAGAATAGGTTACTGTTCTGGTAGTGCCATCCCAATCGAATGAAGCACCCAAAGCCTGTGCAAAACGTACCGGAACCATAGTTACACTATTCTTAAGAACAGGCACACCATACTCTGTACTCTCACCAATTGTAAATGTTACAGAAGCAGACGGAGTTGGCGTAGGTGTTGGATCCGGTGTTGTTGGGTCCGGATCTGGTGTTGTTGGATCAGGATTAGGCGTTGGTGTTGTACCAGCATTAGGATCATAGCTTGGATCGTAAACAATTGTTATATCAGTAGTACTAAACTGTTTATTAATATCCATAGCTTCAACAGTAAACTTATTTACACCTTGTTTTAACTTAACAGGGTGGTAAGCTCTTCCCATTGGGATTTTAATATCTACTTTTTCTACTCCTGCAGTAGTGTAAACATACGCTAACTCAACACGTACATTATCTTCAATAATAATCATAGCACTACTTTTATTTGTTTTTGCTGGAGCTGTTACCTCAGGTCCCTTCATATCAATTACAGACTTAAGTTTAGCTTCAGTTAAGATAGTATCCTTATTTTTGTCACTTGGGTCTATAATATCACTATTCTCATCATTAAAGTCATCTGTCTTAGCCTTAAATATATGACTTACCCCACCAACTGACGCAGCATTAAAGAATACTCGACCCATTTCATCAGTTTCACCTAGGTCTTCATCATTAACTTTAACTTCGTATCCCTCTAGTGGATTTCCATCTCCATCAACGTAAGTAATAGTTACAGCAGCTACTGTGCCAACAACTATTTCACTAGGATTACATTTTAATTCTGGCTTTTTAACAGGTATATCTAACATTTTGATATCTGTTGCACCATTTTCAATATATAAGCCAATTGTAGGTATATACTCTTTGTCTTCAGCTTTATCCCAGTCAACATCATCAACTAATAAAGTATAGATATATTCTTCATCTGAATTAGGCTCTTCTGCACTGCTTTTACCATCACTAATATTAATATAGTCATTATCCTCATCTTTGAGTGAGAAATCTACATATTTATCATCAGTTTGAAAGTATACTTCTTTATCTAAAACACTGTTATTACGTGGATCAATAATTTTGAACTTAAATTGTGCCTTAATGTTCTCAGTAGCACTACTTGTTTTCTCCATTACAACTTTTGGAGGTTGAACATTAAAGGTTATTTGTCCCATTTTTTTACCACCATCAGTAACTGCTCTAATAATCATTTTTGCTTGATTAAAGTTTGGTAATATATTTAGTCTAGCAGATTCTTTTTCACCATCGTTATCAAAATCTTTATACGCACCACTTGTAATTGAAATTGGTGTTGATTTATTTCCCTCTGCATCAATATCTATACGTTCGAATCTTGGGAATATAACATCACCACTCTGATCAATAGTTGAAACATATACTTCTTCTTGGGCACCATTTACAAGTATGTTGGTTTTACTATTTAATGAATACACCTCTTTACCAGTTACATCAATTGCATCATTAAAACTAACATCTATCCAATTACCATGATGATATCCACTTACATTAAGGGTTAATTGACCTACTTCACTAAATAGATTCTTTTCATCATCTTTATAGATGTAGGTACCATTACTAATATTTGCTGTAGATCCACTTACTATTGTTTTAGTACCGAGTTTAATAATTGCATTATTTACAGGATCATCATTTTCATCTCTTACTGTAACAATAAAGTCTGCAGTTGTATCTACCTCAATCGCATCTCTATTAAATGTAATATTATAGCCAGTAATATTAATTGTTTTCTTAAACGTTTCGTTAGGAGATTTATCATTTTCATCCGAATATACCTTAATAGTAAAATCCATTTTTCCTGTTTTTGTAGGTGTAATAATACCAACATTATTTTTAACTGTTGGGTTATCTCCATAGTTTCTTAGTATTTTATCTACTCCACAACCCTCAGCTCTTACCTCAACATATTTACAAACCTTAGGTGTAGTGCCACTTTCATACTTTTTAATTTCAATATTTTGAACTATATTTGTGTCTCCAGGAAAAGTACCTGATAACATACTGGGAAAACCCAAAACAATATCACCAACACTAACTTCATCTAAACCCCATCCCATTAAGGTGTAGGTATCTGGGTTAACTATCTTTAGTTCAAATGTACTTGCCATTATAACTTTGCTATTTTCTCTTAACTCAATAATTAAATTAACATCAGATTTACCCCAATCATTACAAAACAATTCAAAAGAGGCTGTTTGCTTATTTTTATCAATAAACTTGTTGTTTGTACTTCCATTACCAACAACAGATATATTTTCATGTTTTCTATTTGAATCTTTATCGTAAGCTTGAGCAGTAATTGTATACGGGCTCTCCATTTTACTACCACTTATATACTTATCGGGTAAGTTTAAGTCTATTACAATAGGTTGATTATTTAATGAATGAGGTACTCTTTTGGTGATTAAGTTAACAGGTAAATCAGCTGGTGCAAGATTTCCTTTCATCATTAATACACCGGCACCACCATCTTTTGGGTAAGCGAAGATACCTATTTCACCTGTGTGACTCATATAAGTACTATCCATTAAAAAGCCAAAAGTTTTACCGTTAGATATAGCAGTTGCTATATGAGTCTGCATATTATCAGTACCTGTTTGTATATAACCAATTTTTAAGATATATTTATCTCCATCTTGATTTGGAAAATATCCTCTAATAATTGGCTGAGTAGGTACTGGAAAGTTCATATTCAGTGAACCTTCTGAAAACTCTATTTGAGGAATAACCCTAAACTCATCCTCATCACCATTTATCCACGAGTATTCAGTACAGCTATCAAACTTTACTGTATATGTACCAGCTGTTAACATACTCTCAAAAATTTTTATATCAAATCTTCCGTTTGTAAAAGGTACTTTATAACCTATAATATTCGCACCTGAGTCCTGAATATAAGCATAACCACTAGCATTTACTGTAGAATAATTACTTACTACACGACCAGAAATAATAACATTACCACCACTATTACCGTTTAATTCAACGACTTTCCTATCTAATACTACTTTAGCATTACCTTCAGCTAAAGCTACTCCGCTAAACATGCTTACTATTAGAGCTACTATGGCTGTTATTGATAATATGCGCTTCAAAGAAACTCCCCCTTAATCTTGTATTTTTGCTTTTGCAAAAATCAACTTAATCTAGTTTTAATTTTAACACAATTTACCCATAAAGATTAGACTATTTTTCTTACAAAAAGTTTCATATTTTGTACTATTAAAATAAAATAAATTAATAATTATGGCATAGCTACGCTTATTATATCATTAGCTTAATATAAATGCCATATTGGTAATTATAATTTAATAAACTAAATTATTCTTTTGCTAAAAACTTATACACATTAATATGTAATATAAAAATAGGTGGCTGAAAAATTCAACCACCTATTTTTATTGTAACACCAAACTATTAATTTAGCTATAATTATTCAATAACTATTGGAGCACTATTAGATGTCCAGTTTACTGTAAAACCTAATTCTTGAGCAATCATTCTTAAAGGAACCATTGTTCTGCCAGCTTTGTTTAGGTATGGTGCAACTGTAACTTGAACATTTTCACCGTTTACAGTTGCAGTTTTGCTACCTAAAGTCATGGAGATTTTAGTTTCACCTAAGTAATAGGTTACGGTACGAGTTGTGTTGTTCCAATCTACTGTAGCACCTAAATCTTGAGCAAAACGTACTGGAACCATTGTTACATTGTTATTAAGAGCAGGTGTGCCATACTTTGTTTCATTACCTATGGTAAACTTAACTGGCTCTGCTTTTTGTGCTGTTACAACTATATTTGTTTCTACATAGTTATGTTTAGAGTCAGCTGCCTGTACAAAAAAGGTATTTTCACCTGGTTTAACATCTGCTTCGTAAGTAATCTCTGGTCTTGAGAAGTACATATCTACTTTTTTACCATTTACATATACAGCAGTTACCATTACATTATCTTTAATTGTAATTGTCACTTTATTTCCAATCACTGTTTCTGGAGCAGTAACTACAGGTGCTAGAGTATCAGCAGTAGATTTAACTTTTAGTGTTGTGTAAACATTTGTTACATCTGTTTCAGCCTTAAACTCTAAAGACAATGAGCTTATTGAAGAAGCTGCATAAACAACTTGACCCTCTTCATTTGTTTCACCAACTACATCCTCCCCAAGCTTAACTTCACGCTCAGTTAAAATGTTGCCTTCTGCATCAGTATAAGTTAAAACAATGTTTGAAGCAGAGCCAATAATAATTTTATTTGGAGTAGCAGTTAATGTAGGTTTAACTACTTCTATAGTTTGCAATTCAACATCACCAATAACTAACTTCACTTCAACTGTTTTTTCATCTTTTTCAGCTTTTTCGTAGTCAACACCACTAATTTTAACTTTAGCTGCCCACACACCATCATCATTTAATGCTAAGTTAGCATCTGTAGCATAGTCAATACTGCCATCTGCTAAATAAACAGCCTTTAGTTCCACTGTATCATTCATTACAGAATTATCTCTAGGGTCAAGTACCTTAAACTCTAGCTCTGTATCAATATTATGGGTTAATTTTGTTCCTTTAGTGAATACAACTTGGGGCTTTTTAACGTCAAGTTTTATTTCACCCATTTTTTTACCGTTATCTGTTGTGGCACGTAAAATTAAAGTATGCTGGTCAGCTGTTGCAGTAACTTTAACTTTAATAGCCTCTTTAACTCCGTCGCCATCTAAGTCTTTACGGGTTGTAACTGTTGGATTAGTACCTGTTTGAGTATCGTCTTTACCGTCTACTAAAGTTACATCTTCACGTACAAAGCTAGGATAAACTACATTGCCTTCTTCATTAAGAACGGTAATATACATTTCTTGCTCTTCACCATTCACTAATACAGCTATATCAGAAGTTACTGTATATACCTCTTCACCTTTTACTTTAATTTCATCTGTTAAAGTTACTTCTGCTAGTACTTCATCTTTTTTAAACGCTGCCACTGTTACGTTTTCTACAGTAGTAAATTCTTTATCGAAGGTATAAATACCACCAACAATATTCTCTGTTGTTCCATCTACAGCTGTTTCTGTTGTAGAGCCAAAGTCTAATTTAACTACTGCATTGTTAACAGGATTACCATTTTCATCGGTAATAGCAACAGTAAATTCTGTTTCAATATCCACCATAGCTGTTTGGGGTGAAACCTCTATGTTCCAACCCTTAACTTCTATTTCCTTAGTAGCAAATGTATAATTAGCTTCATCATCGTTTGCATATTCATCACCAAAAACCTTAACTGTAAATTTCACTGTTCCGGTTTTGGTTGGTTTAATATTAAAGCTTGAATCTGTAACCGAGCTATCATAACCAGGAAATCTCTGAGTTGTTTTTTCTATTCCAGCACCTTCATAGGTAACTTCAAGAAAATTGTTAGCTGTAGCAATACTATTTTTATATTCTTTAACAGCAATATCCGTAAAGTTAATGTTGTTATCGCCAACTTTTAACTCGTCGATATTAAATGTTACTAGGTTATATCTAGCTGGTTCAATTACACGTAAGTCGAGGCTTTTTTCTAATACAATAGTTGTATTATTGCTATCATATAGCTCAACAGCCATAGTATAATTACCCTTATCCCAATCATTACACTCTAGTGTAACTTCAACTTGTTCTTTATTGAAGTTTAAGCCTGTAATAGCTACATTTTCTACATTGGCATTTGAATTATTTTTAGCAAATTCATCATCAGAATCTTTAACTGAATAACGCAGTTGCAAATCAGTGGCTAAGCCATCTTTAGCACTGTTTAAATATTCATCTGCTAAGCTAAACTTAAGAGTTACTTTTTGGTCTTCTAAAGCCTTTACAACCTCATTGTTTACTAAAGAAACATTTAGGTCTCCGGCTTTAACTCTACCACTTACAGCTAAAACACCATTTACATAAATACCAATGTCACCAACCTTGGTAAATAAATCACCATTAAATAAAAAACCAAATGACTTTTCATTGTGAAAGTTAGCTGTAACAATTGCTGATATAGGGGCATCTTTATAAGCAATAGTAATTACATCGCTATCTTTATCAGCATCTTCATTAACAAATACGCCTTGAACTACCTGTTGGCCAGTTACTGGGTAGTTAAACTCTAAAGTATTTGGCTCAGCTAACTCTGTTTTATAAACAATTGTAAAGCTATCTTGAGCTTTAGCTGCTTCACCATCTACTTCAAAATCATACTCATCAGTTACGTTTGTACCAACAATTATATAGTTAGCAACACCAGTCTTTGATGAGTCTGTTTGTATTAAAACAGAAAACGATCCGTCTTTAGCGTTTATGGTTGTTACTAAATTAGCAAGGTCAACAGAATCTTTATATACCTTTAATTCTGCATCTAATTTTTCTAAAGCATTACTTGTTGAGTTGAAAATTTTACCACTTAAAGTTACAGTATTAAAATCTTTACCGTAATCTAAAATATCATTATCTACTTGTACATAAACCTTTTTATCAGCAGCAAATGCTACCCCACTAAACATGCTTACTATCATTGCAATCATGGCAAATATAGCTAAAAATCGCTTCATAAATATGGTTCCTCCTCATATGATGTGTAGAAGCTTACAATGAGTAGGTAACCATTCATATTTTATATCAAACACTAAGGATATAATAAATAATTACCTTACGTTAAAAACCTACGCTAAAATTAGCCGGCATACTTCTTTGCGTAGACTTTATTAATATTTTTGTTACACTTGGTAAACATTTAATATGAATGGATAACCTACCTACATTGCAACAATATACTACTTGAGGAGCAGTAATATTTACAATAGCTTTATATTGTTTGTAACACAAACGTAATTATTGTTATAGTGATACCAAATTTTATAATATATTAGTTAATTATTTTATTTTAAAGTTGATTTTTATTTAAAATATCAACTTATATATTATTTACCATGGCTATGTAGGTAATTTATATGAAATGTTAAGTATGGTGCAAGTATATAAGTATATATTTGGGTTTTTATACATGGATGTTTGTGGATGTTAAGGAGTTAAAATAAAAAAAATAGACATTTTAATATAATTAAGTAGTTTAACTTATTTTGCAATAAATAAAGCCTATTGCCAGTGGCAATAGGCTTTTTTATTAGGTTAAGTTTATGACTTATTTAGAGATAATGATTGGAGCATCATCAGATGTCCATTTTACATCAAATCCTAAGCTTTGACCAACCATTCTTACAGGAACCATAAGTCTACCTTGTGCGTTTAGGTATGGAGCTTCAGATAAAGGAACATTTTCTCCATTAACAATACCAGTTTTGCTGTCTACTGTTAATTTAACTGTTGTTTCACCATAGGTGTACTCAACTGTTTGAGATTCTGCATCCCAAGCAAATGAAACGCCTAATTCTTCTACTAAACGAGCTGGAACCATAGAAGTTGTACCAATTTTAACTGGTGTACCTAAGTCTCCAACTGCATTGTTTAGAGTAAATTCTACTTTTTCAATTACAGGAGCTTCAACTTCAATTTCAATTGTTTGCTCTGTATAGTTAAAGTTTGTATCAGCAGATAAGAATTCAACCTTGTTGATTCCAGGTACTAAACCTGTAACTACGTGAATAGCGTCAGCTTTAGGGAATTTCATTTCTACTAATTCGCCGTTTATATATGTTACATGTAATCTTACATTATCAGTAATCTTTAATGTAGCAGATTTACCATCTTTAGATATACTTAATACTTCAACTTTAGGACCTTCTGTATCAGCTTTAGATGATACTTTTTTACTTACTTTATCAGTATCATAATCAGTTTCAGCTTCGAATACTAAAGCTAAAGAACTTGTTGCTGATGATGAGTAAAGAATTTTACCATCTTCATCTGTTTTACTAACTTCGTCACCATTTAGTTTAACTATACGATCAGCTAATGGGTTTCCATCACCATCTGTATAAGTTAAAGTAATGTTAGTTGCTTGACCAATAATTACATGCTCAGGAGTAGCTGTTAAAGTACCTTCTACTATAGGAATAGCTAATACTTTAACGTCTACAGAATTGTCACCATCCATGATAACATCAGCAACTAATTCTTTTTCATCTTTAATAGCTTTTTCAAAATCTACTTCTTTAGTGTAATATGTGCCAGTCCAAACTTCTTTGTTTGAATCTAAAGTTTCGCCAGCTTTTTGATCAAATGTAGGTACATATGTTACTAAAGCACCAGCTACTTCAACTTTAACATCATTAGACATTACACTATTATCGCGTGGGTCAATTAATTGGAACTCAAGCTTGTTATTGAAACCATTTGTAATAGTTTTAGCACCTGTCATTGATACAACTGGCTTAAGAACTTCAATTTTAGCTTCGCCCATTTTTTTACCAGCATCTTCAATTTTAGCTTCGCCCATTTAATAATCATGTTCTAGGTCTGATCAGCATTTCTGGTTGATCAGCATTAGCAGTAACTGTAATTTCTATAGATTCATTAATACCATCGCCATCAATATCTTTACGGCTACCAACTTTAACAGCTGTGTTTGCATTTTCATTACCATCTTCATCAATATCATAACGCTTGATATTTGGGTAAACAACATCACCGTTCTCATCTAATACTTCTATTGTGAACTTCTGCTCAATACCATTTAATAAAGCAGAAACAGATGGAGTTACTGTAAATACTTCTTTACCAACTACAGTAATACCAGAAGCTTTTGTAACCATAACATCTGCGTTACCGTCAGCGTCATCAACACAGAACTCTAAACCTAGAGGTTCAACATTATCAAATAAGTCTAATTCATCTTCTTTATATGTGTAAACGCCACCGTTGATATTAGTTTTTCTACCATCAACTAATATTTTTGAATGGTCACTCATTAAACGAATATAACCATTATTTACAGAGTTACCCTCTTCGTCAACGATTTCGAATACGATATCTTCTTCACTTTCAACTGTAACCTTTGTTGAAGAAATTGTTACATTCCAACCTACAATTTTAACTTCACGCTTAAATGTAGCAGCTGGTTTGTCATCATCTTTCTTTTCATAAACATTGATTGTTGCTTCTAAAATACCTGTTTCTTTTGTAGAAATAGTAAATGTATCTTTACCTTTGTCAGTATCGATATCTTTAGATTTTATTTTTTTATTATCTAAACCACAGCCATCAAAAATAATTTCTGTGTATATTTCTTCGTCACCATCGCTATTTTTTACAAAAATGTTTTGATTTACATCAGTTGTTCCATCAAATGCAAATGTAAAGTCACCAACTCTGTGTTTAGTTTCTTCTTCCCACTTTAGTAAGTTATAGTTGTTAGCTTTAACAACTGAGAAATTAGCAGTAGAAGTTAATTGAGTAATAGTACCCTTCTTAAGCTCTAAATCTACAGAATACTCATCACGTGGGTATGTTGTAGATGTTTTTTGCAAGTCAAGCTCAATTTCTTTAATCTGACCTTTTTTATCAAATGCTAAAAACTCACCTGTAGGACCTACAGCAACCTTATCCTCGTCACCAGTCTTGTAAATTTTATAAGTAACTTTATAACCAGCTACAAGATTTAATGGTGTAACTTTATCAAAATATTTAGAAGGTAAGTTTAATGTGAAAACAAGATTTTGTTTACCTAATTTTTCAGGTAATTCTTTTGTTAAGCTTGTTTCGAATGTATCAACAGTTATCTTACCAGATTTTAATAATAAGTATTTATCAGGACCCTTTGCAATTTTTAAGAAAATACCAATTTTACCACTTTTGTAAATTCTTGAGCCATCAAATAAGAAACCAAAAGTTTTATTGTTAGAGAAGCTAGCTGTTGCTATTGGAGTGTCTCCTGCACTATCACTATAATCATGTAATTCTCTATCACCATTAGCATCTACATAAGCCAAGGTTAAATCTGTATTTGGTAAATTCTTTGTTGTATCACCATATACTTTTTTAGCATCTTCGTTATTAAATACACCCTGAACAACAATTTGACCAGCAATTGGGTATTTAAATTCTAAGGTAGCAGGCTCAGCTAATTCCATAGCATACTGAACTGTAAATTCAGCAGTTTCTTTATATTCAGCATCTGTAAATGTGTTAGTACCCTCAATTTCGAATTGACCAATATTTAAAGCAGAAGGGTAAACTTTAAAGTTAAACTGACCATCTTTATAACTAATTCCATAACTAGTACCTTTTATTACAAGATCTCCATCAACTTTAACTATAGCTTTAGAGTCAAAATCAATAATTTTACCAGGAATAGAAGCAATTAAATTGTTTTCATTATAAGTAATTTTAGTTTCGTCCAAAACGATTTGGTAAACTTTATTAGCTGTTAATGTGCCTAAAACAATCTTAGCATCATCAGCTTCAACATAAGTATCGCTACCATTTAAATCGATGTATTGGAAGTCTCCACTAACTTTTAAACCATGAGTACTTCCACCATGTGTAGCAAAATCAAGTTTAACTGTGTAAACTCCTTTAGCTAAAGCATTAACGTCATCTTTTGCTAGTGTAATATTACCGCCTGCAACATTTACGAAAAAGTCTGTATTATCAGCTTTTTTTTGTAATGTTCCATCAGTACTGTATACACCAACTTTATAACCATCTAAGTCTGTAGCGGCAGAACCACTACCACCAGTAGCAGTTATACCTAATACTATATTAGCAGCAGCATCACTTCTCTTAAATCTTTTATTTTCAATTGTGTATGTTGCACCTTTTTTTACAGGAGCAACAGCTACAACTAAACTAGCATTTTCTACTTTTGCATCATTTGCTCCTTCATATGTTGAACCGCTAGCGTTTAAATCTATAAAATTGAAACCGGTATCAGCATATACATTAGTAGGAGCTACATCAAGTTTAATAACATATGTAGCTGCAGCTAATTTCTCTACATCAGCTTTAGCTAATGTAATTTTTCCGTCAGCAATAGTAACGAAAAAGTCTGTTGTACCATCAGCCTTTTTTTGAATTGTAGAGCCTGTAGAATCATAAACACCAACTTTATAGCCATTAAGCTCTGTGGCAACAGGATCTGTACCACCAGTAGGTGTAATGTTTATTACTACATCACTAGTTACCTGTGATAATGTAGCATTAGTTGTAGCATCAATTGTATATGTAACGCCAGCTTGAGCTTCTGCAAAAGCAACGCCACTGAACATACTTACAACCATTGCTAAAATAGCAAAAATTGATAAAAATCGCTTCATAAATATGGTTCCTCCTTAAAATTTTTATAGAAGCTTGCATTGATGAAAAATTGTTTGATTACCTGTAACTCTCCTGCGCAATTTTCTGAGATGTTTGTTATGTAGGTTTTGCGAACTTGGTTATTAATAATAGTTGCTTAAGAACCGCACTCTTCTTTACTAGCAACAATAATGAGAATAAGACCTTTTCAAGGAAATAGTTTCATGTAAACCAAATACTTTACCATCATTGCTCTTTAATTCTACTGCAACCAGTGGAGATAGGCAATACATTGTAACGTTTTGTAACATTACTGTAATGTTAGAGGATAAGCTATTGAAGTGTTTTAGATATGGATTTTTAGTAAATACATTGTATTAACAACATTAACTTAAATTTTAGTGGAAATATTTTTATATTAAACCATGGGTTATATTAACTTTAAAGCTGTAATATTTAATATTTTGTTACTTATGTTACAAAATGAAATATTATTTAATGTTACGTGTCAAGCAATTTTACCATATATAGCTATGGAAGTTAATGCTTTTATGAAGACATTAATTGGGTTTTAAAAAAATAAAAATAGCTTGAGAGTCGGTTTTAAGTGTTGTTTTAAACTCTTTTTGCCAATTATTTTTAGGTTTAGGTGGCTTTTGCTGTGTTATTTATATCGGTTGGTTTGGGGGATTTTTTTAGTTTGCTTTTAATGGAAAGGGCATACTATGAACACAAAGAAAAGTCTTTATTTTTTTAAGTTTATAATAGGTATAAAACTGTAGTTCTAAACTTTAAGGTTTAAAAATCAAGCAATCAGAAATAACTAAGCTTTTATTGATTGACCACGAAGGACACCAAGAACACGAAGAGAGACTGTAAATATTTCTGTGTCTAAATAAGTTTGATTAAAATCTGACAACAAAAACAAATAAGAAACTAATTTAAATATAGAATTGCCAAAATCAAAGATTTTATGTGTAAAAATAAATGATTTTGGCAATTTAATTTATGCTAGAATGTAATATTTTTTGAGTTATTATATAATTACTTATCTATAGTTATTCTCATATGCATAACAATATCCTGTTCTGTGTACTCATAAATCTGGTCATCTACAATTGCATGAGAACCAAGGTCAAATAGTAACTTCACTTCAATATACTTAGGATAAAGATAAAATGACCTCTAAGTAACTTTTAAGATATTCTTTAGTAAGCAACATAAGCTCATCTTAAAGCAAAAGCAGCAAGCCTTTCGCCATAGAAAATCATCAGCTGATTAAGGACATTATCCCAATCCCTATATCTGGTAGTCCATTTTTCCATAATATTTTGACTAGCCAAATAAAGCATTTTTTCAAGTGATTTATTAGTTGGAAAGACTGACTTAGTTTTAGTTACTTTTCTAAACTGTCTATGAACACCCTCAATAATATTGGTAGTATACATAATTCTTCTAATTGCTAAAGGAAACTTGAAAAATGGAGATAGTATATCCCAATTTGACTCCCAACTAGTTATAGCGTATGGGTATTTCTTGCTCCACTTTTCACCTAGCTCACTAAGAGTTTCAAAAGCAACTTCTTCATTGACTGCTCTATATACTTGTTTGAAATCTCTAGCAAACTCTTTTCTATCCTTATAATTAACAAATTTAAAGGTGTATCTTAACTGATGTATAATACATCTTTGCACTTCAGCGTTTGGATATGAGGCTTGTATGGCTTCTTTTAGACCTTTTAACCCGTCTATACTAAAGATTAGCACATCTTTGACTCCTCGGTTCTTGAGTGAATTAAGTATTGTTAGCCAGAACTTTGAAGATTCATTTTCACCTATCCAGATACCTAGTATGTCTTTTTTACCATCAATTGTTACTCCTAATACTACATAAGCTGCTTTACTCTTAATTTGACCATCTTCTCTCACTTTATAGTGAATTGCATCCATAAATACAAATGGATAGATGTCGTCTAAAGGTCTATTTTGCCATTCATTTATTTTAGGAATAATTTTATCTGTTATTTTACTAACCATTTCTGCTGATAATTTTATACCATATATGTCTTTTAGCTGGTCATGTATATCTCTTGTTGACATACCTCTAGCATATAGTGATATTACATTTTCTTCTATACCTGAAATATCTCGCTTATGCTTAGGTACTACCTTAGGTTCAAATTCTCCATCTCGATCCCTAGGTACTTCAATTGCTAGTTCTCCATATTTTGTTTTTACTTTTTTTGAGGTATAGCCATTACGTTTGTTCTTTGTTTGTTTATCCTTACGCTCTCTTTTTTCATATCCTAAGCTTGTCTCTAACTCTACTTCAAGCATTTCCTGTAGGGTATCTTTGAATAGGTCTCTTAAATAGTTATGCACATCTTCTGATGTTTGTAGTTTACCTTCACTAATTATCTCTCTTAGCAATTGCTGACGTGCTGTTTTCATTAAAAAAACTCCTTTTCTGGCTTCTCTTTGCTAAGTATTGCCAGATTAGAGTTTCTTTAGACACAAAATTTTTTACATACCTCACGAAGAAGGAACTTTGGGGTTATTTTTATTTTGTGTTTTTTATTCAAGCATATCTAAGTGATAAACTTATAAAAAGCATTTCTTAAATACTAAAAGTATCATTTATAAAACTCTAAATAGAGCTAAACTGAAAACCCTTTGTGTCCTTCGTGTCCTTGTATAATAAAAGAGTGGTTAAGCTATTAGAAATATAGCGTATAATCAAAGTAACAGATGCTGTGGATTATTACTTGTGTTCTATAGCTTAGACTATTTCACAAAGACCATAACCACAGCTTTATGTTACAACTATTAATTAGTTAGATAACGCGCTGGGTAAAAATATGCAGTTCTCATAAAATATCTATTACAAGAATCCTAAGCTGTACGTTTCCAGAACTAAAGCAAAATTTCCCTTCAATACACCAAAAATCAATGTATGAAGCACTAAAGGAATACCCCTCTGCTGAGTCTCTAAAAAAAGCACACCTCACTAAGTTAACCAATATATTAACCAAAAATTCTAATGGGAAATATACCAAAGATACAGCTATAAAAATAAAAAAACTAGCTCAAAACTCTATTGGTGTAGTTTGTAAGTCGCATGAGATGGACTTAGTATATAGCATAGAAGAAGTACAAGCATGTCAGAAAAGAATCAAGAATATCGAGCAAGAAATTAAAGGCATGATGACAGGGCTTGATTCACCAATACTCTCAATACCAGGGATATCAATTGTGTATGGCTCTATCATATTATCTGAGATAGGCTCAATTCATAACTTTAGTTCACCTTCTAAACTTTTGGCCTATGCTGGTTTAGATCCTTCAACCAAGCAATCTGGAAAATTCAAAGGTAATGGCAAGATGGTTAAGCGAGGTTCTACTTATCTTAGAGCAGCTTTAATTATTGCTGCTAGATCAGTTGCTATGTATGATTCAGTGTTTAAAAATTATCTTAATAAAAAATTAAATGAGGGTAAGCATTATTTCGTTGCTTTATCTCATGTTGCAAGAAAATTAATTAGAGTAATATATCACTTACTTAGAAATAATGTAATATTTAAAGCTAGTTAGAAACTAAAATACTATATAAAAAATAAGAGTAGAAATCTACTCTTATTTAAGTGTGTGTTCAAAATTATTTTAATTTAACACTTGACTTAACATAGTTAGTCTTTGTGGTTTTACTAAAGAAGTAACTTATATTATGTAAGTAACATTTTTAAAGCTGTAATTCTGAACTTTTAGGTTTAAAAATCAAGCAACCAGATTAAATATAACTTTTTTGATTGACCACCAAGGACACTAAGAACACAAAGAAAGAACTTTGGGGTTATTTTTATTTTTAATCAAGCATAACTGCAAGTATCGTTTATTAAGCTGTAATTCAAAGGCAAAACAGGGCTTGCGCCCTGTTTTGTTTATTCTCTATTTATTTAATTGTTATTGGTTTATCGTTACCTTCCCAGATTACTTCGAATCCTAAATCGGTGGCTATTGTGCGGATAGGAACCATTGCACGACCTAGTTCGTTTAGATATGGTATTGCTTTAAGTTTTACGGTATTACCGTTTACGTTGGCAATATTGCTGCCTACAGTCATAGATATTACTTTTTCATCTAATATATAGGTTACTGTACGGCTATCGTTGTTCCAGTATACTTTAGCACCTAGTTGTTCTACAAAACGGACTGGTACCATTGTTACGTTGTTTACTAGCTTGGGGGTACCATATTTTGTTGATTTATTTAAGGTGAACTGTACGGGTTCAGCAACTGACTCTACATTTATTATTAAGTTCTCTTCTATATAGTTATATTTAGTATCAGAAGCCAATATTGGTATAACATTAACTCCGTTTTTAAGGTTTGGAACTACATGGGTAACAGTAGCCTTTGGAATTAGCATTTTAACCTCTTCGTTATTGACCATTGCCATGTAAATTCGCACGTTATCTGTTATGGTTATAATGGCTGTATTACCTCTTAGTACATAACTTACCTTAGGTGGCTCTACATCGAGGCTAGACTTAACCTTACGCTTTACTGTGATTTGATCGGGTTCATAGGTATCACTAGAGCTATTACCGTTTACTAAAGTTGAGTTAGTTACTTTAGTATCGTCGGTAAAGGCCGTAAACGCTAAAGATGTTGAGCTATAAGCTGATGCTGAATAAAATGCTTTACCACTACTATCGGTTTCACCAATCTCCTCACCCGCTAAAGTAATTTTGTAATCCTTTAGTGGTTTACCCTCAGCATCAAGATAAGTTAGGGTTATATTTGTGGGTTGGTTCATTATTACATGCTCTGGGTCTGTAGTTAAGCTTGCCTCTCCTATAGGTATATTGAGCATTTTAATATCAGTATTTCCTACATTAATCATAAGTGATACTACGGGTAATTGTTCGTCCTTTTGGAGCTTTTTAAAGTTCACATCATCTATATAGACTTTACATTTATAGGTTCCATCATAAGAAGATATATAACCCGATTCTCCATCAGAGTTAACACCAATATCACTGCCATTGTCGTCTTTAACCTCGTAAGCTACATGTTCATCACTTGCCACAAAATACACGTCTTCATCAATTACAGAGTTATCTCTAGGGTCTACTATATAAAACTCTAACTCACGCTCAAAGTTTTCGGTTAGTTTTTTAACTGATCCTAACACTACTTGAGGTGGTTGAACATTAATTTTAAACTCACCCATGTTTTTACCGTTATCGGTTGTTGCCCTAATTATTAAGGCATGTTGATCGGCATTTGGCTTTATTTTAAGTCTCACAGACTCGTTTTCACCGTTATTATCCATATCTTTACGTTGACCTACTTGAGAAATAGCTCCATTTACGGTGTAAACCTCTTTACCATCTACTCTTGTTACATCAATACGCTCAAAGTTAGGATATACTATGTCACCTTTATTATCTAAAATAGAGACATAAATGTATTCCTCAAAGCCATTTAAGAGTGTTTTGGTATATGGCTCTACATAGTACACATTTTTACCTATTATACTAATGCCATTAACTAATGAAACCTGAGTATCGTTGCCCTTAATTGCCTCAACTTTAATTTCTTCAACTGAGGTGAATTTTTTAGAGAATTTATATACACCACCAATTATATTATGGCTTGTGCCATCTACAATATAGGGTGATTTTTCTCCGTTTAAAGAAATTCTGGCATTATTAACTGGGTTACCATTTTGATCTGTTACTGTTACTCTGTAATCTGTAAGTGTATCTACTTGAACCTGTTTAGGGTACACAGTTATGTTCCAGCCATTTACTTTGATTGTTTTTTCAAATGTTTTATTTGCTATGGTATCTGTTGGACTACTGTATACATATACTGTTACTTTTAAGGTACCTGTTTCAGTTGTTTGTACTTTAAATTTATCTACTCCATAGTTAGGATCATAGTCTTTGGTTTTAAATCTTTCATTTACACCACAACCCTTTATGGTAACTTCTAAATGTTCTTGCAGACCACTGCTAGTCATATCGGTACGTACAACTATGGCTTGATTGGTATCTGGATGTAAGCTACTCTCCTTATTAAACTCAAACTGTAGCTCTCCTACCTTACTGGTTTCGTTAAGATTCCAGTTCATTAGGTTATATTTAGCTGGCTTTACTACTCTAAACTCTCTTGTAGACTCCTGTAGTATTACTGAACCATGATATACCCTTACTTTAACTTTATAATTACCTGTTGGGTAATGAGTAAAGTTTATACCACTAACTGCTTTTATTTGAGCATTAGTTTTATCGAATGCCTCATTAGCATTAATTACAGTACCAGATGGTAAGGTAATTGTTTGTGATGGTGACTGAATACTTTGTATAGTTTTGCTGTCGTCATCATCGGTTATTTCATATGAAATACGGTAGCCTGAGGCTAAATATAATGTTGATCCAGTTTTATTTATATAATCATCATTAAGGTTAAAGTTAAATACTAGCTCTTGCTCTCCTAATTTATTAACTATTTTATTAGTAACATTAAAGCTTAACTCTCCATGAGTTATGCTACCTCTTATTAGTAATATGCCATCGTAGTATAGACCGATGGCCTGAGTGTTATTTAGCTGTGCTCCATCGAATAAAAAGCCAAATGATGAGCTATTAGCAAAAACAGCACTTTGAATTAAGGCACCCATTTTATCGTTACTATTAATAAAGTTAAGTGTTAACTTTTGAGCAGTTTCATTTGGTGGTGTTCTTATTTGGCTATCTTCGTTAGGGAATCTACCCTGTAAGGTAGCCTGACCAGACTGTGGGTAAGTCCACTCTAGTCTATCTTTATCTATTAGCTCTACCCTTGGTACGATTCTAAATATATCATAACTATCGGTTAAGCTATTATTAAACTTTGCATCTGGTCCAGAATCACCAACTACTATTATTTGTGCTATTCGAGTAGTAACTGTTTTAAATGAAAAAGAACCATTGCTAGCATATTGAGTCTCTAATTGGGTATCTCCTGAGTCTAGTATGCCATCTTTATTTTCATCTATATATAGCTTAATAGTGCAATCAGCACTTGATACCATATAATTATTATTGTAGTCTAGTATTTTACCTGAAATAGTAGCATAACCAAATGTACTGCAGTGCTCAATTATATCACTGGTATCTAGTTTTATTTTACATACTGGTATGTTTTTAGGTACTGTTATAAACACAGTTAGGGTTTTGCTATTACTACCACATTTTAAGGTAAACACTACATTGCCTGTGTTTTGGTAAGTGCCAAAGGTAGCTATACCCGTATTATTAACAGAGCTGTTATAGCTTGAAACAGTATTATTTACATTTACACCAGTTATACCAGTAGCAGTTACCTTGTTTGTTAGCCAAGCAACAAGGTTTTCACCACTTGAAGTAACAGTGTAGCTTGTTGGCATTTGATTTTTAACAGTCTGTAGCTTTTCATCATCTGTTAAATTTCGGGCTGTAATAGTAACGTTTTTACTAAGCGCCTGTGATTCATTAACACCTAAGGCATTAGAGGTTACTTGAAAATTAACAGAACCACTCTCATTAGTTACTTGCTGTGTTACCACACCTGTAATACTACTAATAGCATTATGAGTTACACTGTTTAAAGCCACTGTAACCTGCATATGATCAACTAAGTTTTGTGCCCAAATTAGTATATTTTCATTAGTTACTAAAGCATTTGCATTGCCGTTAGTTATAGCAGTTACAGCATCGTTTACTCTTTCAGCACTTGTTTTTAGTAAAACTTCAAGTGATAGATCAACCGTAGCTGATAATAAACCTGATGTAAGTTTAAATGTTACTGTTTCGTTGTTATTTGTAGCATACCTATTTATACTTCCATCACTATTTATTACTGAATGATTTTCGTTTTCAATTTCTACAGTAATACTGGAGTTACTTATTATATTATTTGCCCAACTTATTATATTGTCGCCAAACTCCTTTGAGCTGGTTTCAATAGTATTATTTTGGTCTTCTAAAGCTATTTCAGCGTTATCTAACTCCGTTTGTTCGGCACTTGCTTGAACTGCTGCATTAAATGTAATGTTCTTTTTATCTTCTTCAGAAGCTGTTATTGTAAATACCACTTCTCCGTCTGTTGCAATGCTTTTCCTGCTAATATCTCCGTTAGCTCCTATTGCAACATGACTTACGCTCAAAATTGTTATTGTGACATCACTAACCCTATTTTGAGCCCATTCTAAAATGTTATCACCAAATTCATAGTTTGACTCTGCAAATGTATCACCCAAGGCTGTTTTTGCTTTTTCTATTTTCCCTAAATCATCATCAGGTTGAACACCAGCTGTAAACTCATGCTCTTGCGACTCTGTGCCTGCTTCTATAACAAAGGTTAATACATCTGTCTCTATTACACCTGTACGAGTTATAACACCATTAGTCGCAATTGCTGAGTGGCTATGTCCAGCAGATTTAATAGTAATTGATACATCAGTAGTTTGATTATTGGCCCAAGTTAATATGTTAGTGCCAAATTCTTTTGCAACTGTTTCAGTAAGGCTATTGCCTAAAGCTGTTTTTGCTATTTCTATTTTAGCTAAATCACCATCTGGTTGAACTCCTGCTTCAAATACAAGCTCTCTGGTATTGCCAGGTGATGCAGTTAGAATAAATACTAGGTTTTCTTTAGCAAGTATTCCTTGACGATTTATAACACCATTAGTTTCAATTGCTGAATGGTTATGACCATCAGCTTTAATAGCAACAGTTACACCTGTAATCTGATTTGTAGCCCAAGTTAATATGTTATCTCCAAACTCTTTTGCTACTGTTTCAGTAAAAGCTGATCCTAAATCATTTTCAGCATCGCTTAGTTTTTCATCATCACTTTTTACAGGAACAGTTATTTTAATTGTCTTAGTATTGCTATAGTTTTCACAGCTTAATTTAAAAACTACATCACCTATTGATTCACTGCTTTGTCTTCTTACTGTTCCATCATCTTCTATAGCAGCATTTAATGATGGAGGCTCAATATTTACAGTTATTAAAGGATTATTATTAATTAATGTTTTAACCCAATCTTTAATATTCTCGCCTGTATTTAGGTCTGTTGTATGAGTATTAGGTAACTTTAGTAGCTCCTGTTCAGCATTGACCTTGTCAATAAGGTCATTTTGTAACTGGTCAACTGTTAAAACCTGTGAAGCTAACTCTGCTTTATACTGTTCTAGCAAATTACTTTGATATCTTAAAAAATTTGCTGATATAAAATCGGATTCCTGTATATTATTGTCTACCTCAGTTTGATTTCCGGAAGCATCTGCTAGAGCTGTTTTAGCTTGGTCTGCCCCATAGGTTATATTGATTGTTGCTACCTCTACTATTGGGTCGCCCTCATCATAGTCAGCTGAGCCAATCAGGTTAAAATACTGGTTTTGGCTACCCGTTATGGTTCCATTAACTGAACCTGGCTCTGATACAATTTTTATATAGTAAGTACCCCTTGGCAAGGTCTCTATGTCAGTTGCTAAAAATTGACATGCACCACCCACTATTTCCTGGGTAATGTCTACTCCATCATTTTTTACTAACACATCACTATCTTTAGCAAAAAAGGCTAAACTTAAGCCATCTAATTCTTGTGTTGTTGCAATAGGCGTTGCCCCAGACTTACTAACCTTTATATCTATCTTTAGGGTTTCTAGTGAGCCTTCATTAATAGTAGTTTTTTCTGCCACTATTTTATACACATCGTTTTGTTCTTTTTCGGCGTATGTTACACCACTAAACATGCTTACAATTAGTGCTACTATACTAAATATTGATAATAATCTTTTTATGATCATGACCTCCTCATAACGCATAATATTTTTTCACCTTGGTCTTTAAATAAGCTTTATCTATATACTTACGATTGTTAGACGCTTAAAATAGGTAAATGTTTCATGTAAACCACTTATTTTACCATTATTCTTTAGAGTGAAAACATGTACTTTTTTGTACTTGCTTTATGTATATACTTATACTTTATTTTTATGTTGTTTTTTGGATAATTAAGATTTTTAAATGTAGGGGAGGTTGGTTTATTTTTTGCTTTTAGAGGTGTTTTTTTTGGTTTGGATTAATGATAGGCATTTGAACGGCACGGAGGCCGTTCACTACAATGGGAGTTACATAAAATACACCTTACAATAACAAAAGGGTAGTTGATAAAATATCATTTATCAACTACCCTTTATAGTTTATTTAAATATTAGCTTGTCGGCATATTGAATTAAGTAAAATATGCCATAAGAAGCAATGCAAATTAGTATGTTTAAACCATTTTTGGTAAAGTGACCAAGCCTTTTGTTACGAAATAGCTTAATGTTTTCAAAGGATAATAAAAGACTAACTAAACCTATTATAAAGCTACCTAATATACTGGGGTCGTAAAGAGCAGAGGCGTATACACCTATACCAAAAGGTAAATAGCCAAATACATAATCGAGTATTGGTAGTTTGGGGGCAACAGGAATTTCTTTATCACCATAAAAAACAGTTAATCCAAAGTCTATGGCTTTAGGTGCTAATCTCATTTTTTTAGTTGTTGTTTTACTATGGGGTATTTCGTAGAGCTTTTTGTATTTATCTATTGCTTGTATTTGTTTTCCATCAACAAAAACTTTATGTTGACCTGTAAAATAGGCAATATTAACCTCTACAGTCGACTTGTTTTTATTGGGAATTTTAAAGGTATATTTCATTAGTTATCCTCCATTTTTACTCTCTGCACAATATTGCGATTTATATTAAGCAATTTAGCAATTGTTCTAATAGATAAGCCATCTGCTTTAAGCTTACTAATAATTTGGGCTCTTAGAGGCTTGTACTCTTTTATGTTAAGTTCATATAACATTAGCTGTTTTTCTTTAAGAACTTTGGCTATATATTGTTGTGCTTTGCTTTCTATTATAGTATTTAAATTTATATCTAGGAATAGGTAGTTAGTATTTAGGGGTTCATTTAGCTTTTTTTTAGGTTATTTATGATAAAAGCTAAAAAGTTAGTGTCTACTAATTGAGTGTTATTGCTTTGATATGAATTAAAACTGGTATAGTTATTAAAGCCATTTTCATAATGCAGGTATTTTACACATTCGAGTAAATGGTTAGGGCTATTAATTATTTCACTCTGATACCTACCCTGAAATAGGTGTCCTTCTCTGTTATATTTATGATTAAAATAACGGGCATAACTAATATTGATTGCCTTAATAATGTTTGAGATTGGCTCTTGCTGCTGTTTTATTATAAGATGTACGTGATTACCATTAAGGCTATATCCGTATAGCTCAAAGGCTTTTGTTTGTTTTTGGTTATGCAGTATTTGCAGGTATTTATTATAGTCTTGCTCATTGTTAAATAAGTTAGTTTTATTATTGCCCTTTGTTAATATATGATAAATATTTGCATGGCTTTGTTTTTTTGTTGTTATAGTCATTTTTACTCACCACTATAATTATAAGGTGTTAAATAAGTATAAGCAATTATGTTACTATATTGTAATAGTCATTTAAAGCAAAAAAGGGCTTACAGCCCTTTTTTAAGATTATTTTATTGTTATTGGTTCAGTATTCGAGCTCCATTTTACCTCAAAGCCAAGTTCTTGGGCAATCATGCGTAACGGAACCATGGCTCTTTCCTGTTCATTTATATAAGCAGGTATAGGCAATTTTACCTGTACGCCATTTACTAAAGCATACTCTTCACCAATAGTAATAGAGATAATAACATCATTTAATTTATATGTTGCTGTTAGGGTATTTGGAATCCATTCTACAGTTGTGCCTAGTTTTTCTACTAAACGTACAGGCACCATCGTTACATCAGATACCATCTCTACAACGCCATACTCAGTAGTTTCACCAACCTTAATTATTAAAGGCTCTGGAGTAAATTCTACATTTACAGTAACTGTTGTATCTAAAATATTATTGTTAATATCCATAGATTGAACTACAAAGGTATTTTTACCTGGCATTAAGTTATGAACTATATGAGTTGCTATAGCTTTAGGGAACCTCATATCTACTTCTTCACCATCTACATAAGATATGTTTAGTCTTACATTATCCTCAATGGTAATAATAGCAGAAGTACCAGATTGACTTAATTCAATTGTAGCTTTAGGAGGCTCTATATCTGGCATAGACTTAACCTTTGTTTCAACAAATTTATCACTAACTTGGGTTGCAGCCTTAAACTTTTGAGTTATTGATGTTGATGATGATGCAGCGTATACTACTTTGCCTTCTTCATCTGTTTCACCGATGCCCTCATCTACTAAATATACTGCTTTTTCTTTAATTGGAATAGCCTCAGCATCAACATAGGTTAGGGTAATGTAAGCAGGAGTATTTATAATTAAGATATTAGGATCTGCTGTTAATTTTGCTGTAGCTACAGGAATTGTTTCTACAATTACATTTGTGCTACTATCGCCGTTCATAACAACGTGCATAATAACGTCTTTTTCGTCTTCTGCTGCTTTATTCCATAAAACATCTTCAACACGAACGTCAATTGCATAAACTTCATTATCGTAATCGTATTGGAAGTTTTCTGCTGAAGACCAAATAAAGTAATCACTATTATCTACTAAGTTAAATTCTTTATCTAATAAAGCATCTGTACGTGGATCAATTAAGGTTGCCTTAATTTTACCTGTAAAGTATTCAGTTAGGGTTTTTACACCTGTTAAAACTACCTTAGGTTTTTCAATATCTATTCTTACCTCGCCCATTTTCTTTCTGCTATCTGTTGTTGCTCTTATAATTACAGCAGATTGATCAGCGCTAGGTAGTATAGTAATTCTACGAGCCTCTTTACCATCTACACCATCATCATCAACATAGGCGCCTAGGTCAGAACTTGAGATTTCTATAGGATCAGATTCTACTCCATCGGCATCTACATTAATTCGGTAATAGGTTGGGTAAATAATATCGCCATTTTCATCAACTGAGGTTACTAAAATTGTTTCTTTAACGCCATTTAATAAGGTAGCTGTTTTAGAAGTAACTGTGTAAACCTCATCACCAATTACATTAATTCCACTAGCTTTGCTTACCATATACTCACCACTACTACCTTTATCATGCTCTGTTTTAGTCCAAAATGTTACAGGCAAAGTTTGCACTGCTTTAAATTTATCTTCTGCGTCTTCAACATAAATATAGGTACCAGCAGAGATATTTGTTGTTGTACCATTTGCAACAACTTTGTCACCAATCATAATAATTGCGTTGTTAATTGTATCACCATTTTCATTGGTAATAGTAAATACAATATCTTCTGTAGAGCCCACAACAATAGTTGTTGGTTCAATGGTTACATTCCAACCAACTATTTGGAGATTTTGTGTTACTGTATATATTGGAGAAGTATCTGTAGCTGTTTTGTAAACGTTAATTTTTACAGTCATATCTCCTGTTTGAGTTGGTGAAATTGTGTAAACTCCATCGTAATCTGTTGTTTTTATGCCATTTTCATCAAAAGACTTAAACTTTTTATCTATTCCACAGCCTTTAATTATTATTTCAACTAAGCCGCATTTAGCTATACTGTGATCTTCACCAATATGGGTGTATTTTTTAACTTTAACCTTTTGAGTAGCATTACCATATTTTATTTCGTCACCAACTAGCTTTGGTAAAGCAAAACTAATGTCACCAACATTGTGTTTTGTTAAACCCCATTCTACTAAGTTATATTTTTTAGGATTAATGACCTCAAATGTTAGTGATTTTTTTTGAATAATGTTATCTACATCATTTTTTCTTAGTTCAAAGACAATTGTATATTCACCTAATGGGTCATTTTCGCTAAAGGTAATAGCAAAATCTTTTTGCTGGGTAGACATTTTTGTAAACTTTTTACCACTTGGGTTTAATAATACTTTAGTATCATAACCTGTAAGAATTGTTTCATCTGGTTTATAGATAGTGTATTGTACTCTGTGTTTTTCAGCCATACATGATTCGTCTGTATTTAAGTAGCTTTTCGCAAAATTAAAATCAGCTGTAAACTGAGTTTCACCTAAAATTCTTACTGCTTTTTCTGGAACAAGGTTTACATCCATAGTATTTGCAGAAATTATACCTGTTTTAGCTAAAATTCCATTTACAAATAACCCAATTTTGCCAGACTCTTTAAAGTTTTCACCATTAAATAAAAAGCCAAACTGTTGGTGACTAGTAAATGATGCTGTAGCCACAGTAGGAACACCATTATCTTCTAAATATTCAATTGTTAATATATCTGATGAACTTGCATCTTCATTAACAAATGAACCAGAAACCTCTACTTGACCATCTACAGGAAAAGTCCACTCTAGTTTTTCTGGGGTTGCTAACTCTATTTGGTACATAATGGTGAATTTATCGTAAGCATCGCTAGCAAACTCAAAGCCTGTGCCATTAGTTCCAATTACCAAATACTCTCCTAAGCCAGTATCTTCTGTACCAGTAATGATTGTAACTGAAAACTCTCCATTTACAGCACTACAAGTATCAATTAAGGAAGTAGGCCCATCATCAGCCACACCATTTTTGTTTATGTCTTTAAAAATTGCTACCTCTGTATCTACCTGATATAAAGCCTTAGTGTCTTTAGAAAAAATTTTGCCTGAAATAGTTGCCTGTGTAAATCCTGCACCATAAGTAACGTTGTTATTGTCAAGTGAAATATATACCTGATGAGCTGTTGTAGCAAAAGCAACATTATTAAACATAGAAACTACTAACGCCAACACTGCAAAGACCGCTAAAAAACGTTTCAACTATGTTACCCCCTATTTTTTTATAACAACTTTGTTAAATACAAAACTTGCTTGATCTTTACTGAGATTTTTAGCTGTGTCGTATTATGGTGCATTTTTATTTAAATATTTATATCTAACTTATTGTTTGTTTTATATTATTAATAGAATTTGAATTTATCATTGAATGGAATGTTTTGTAACATAACTGTAATATAAGTGATAGTTAGAATTGTTTTTAAGCTTTTTTTAAGTAGAATATTTAAATATACTATATGCTAAATAGAATATAAAATACGTTTTAATAACACGATAAAAAGCTATAACAACTTCGACAATAATTATTTAAAAAAACATGCTTTATGTAGTAATATTAGTATTAATGTTACATTTCACTACACTTTATTTACCAAAGTTAAAAGATTTTAATACTTAGTGTTGATAGGTGTAGCTTGATGGAGAATGATTAAAAATTGTAATATAAAAAAAATAAAACTCAAAATATATATGAGTTTTATTATCTTAACTTATTCTTTTATTATAGCAATTTGATTTTATTTTATTATTATAGGCTGATTATTAGAAATCCACTCAACACTATAACCTAGTTCATTAGCTATTAATCTTAATGGAACCATAACATGCTGTTGTTTATTAATATAAGCTACTTCTGGTAACTCAATTTGCTTACCATTTACTAAGGCATATTTTTTGCCAATAGTTATAGAGATATTTTTATCATTTAAAGTATATACAACAGTATGATTTTTTGAACTCCAGTTTACTGTGGCACCTAATTTTTCAGCTAACCGTACAGGTACCATAGTAGTATCATTAACGAATTCAATTAAGCCATAACCAGTTGGCTCAGCTTTTTTAATAACAAGGGGTTTAGGCTTGTTAACAGTTATCAATATTTGAGTATCTAATATATTATTGTTTATGTCCATAGCTTGAATAACAAAGCTGTTTTCACCTGCAACTAAATTTGTAACTTTGTGAGTAGCGATATGTTTCGGAAATGGCATATTAACTAACTCACCATCAACATAAGACATTAAGAGCCTTACGTTATCTGTAATTGTTATTAAAGCTGAGTTTGTACTCAGTAACTCAATAGTTGCTTGTGGTGAGTTTATATCTGGTGTTGCTCTAATTTTTAATGGTGTATAAACATTATCTATTTCAGTGGTAGCTCTAAAATTAAGTGCCCTAGAACTTGTGGCAGAAGCAGCGTATAATACCTCACCCTTATCATCAGTTTCACCTACATAAAAATCTTCTAGGTATACAGCTTGTTTGGTAATAGGTTTATTATCTGCATCTTTATACTTTAAGGTTAAATAAGTTGGAATATTTATTACCAGCTTATCAGGGTTTGCTATAATTTTAGCATCTGCTATTGGAAAACTGTGTAAAATAACATCCGTACTATTATCACCCTGCATTACAAGATTAAGAACTACATCTTTTTCATCTTTAGTGGCTTGAGTATAATTAACATTTGTTATTAACACTTTTTTAGTATATGTTTTATTTTTATCATTATAATGCCACTCATTATCTTTGTTAATATCATAATATGAATCTACTTTTTGTAGTTCATAATCATACTCTAATATACTATTATCTCGTGGGTCAAGTAGCTTTAAAGTTATTGGCTGATTAAAGTTTTGGGTTATGGTGTTTAAACCTGTAATCTCAACTTTTGGTTTTTGTACATCTATTTTCACTTCACCCATTAACTCTTTATTATCGGTAGTGGCTCTAATTATAACTGCTGTTTGGCTACCGTTGGTATGCACTTTAATTGGTCTTTCCTTTTGACCATCTTCTGTATCAGTAAATTCTCCTAAACAAGTAGCTGGTATTTTAACAGGGGTTGATTTGTTACCTTTAGCATCTATATCTATTCTGTAAAAGCTTGGATATACTGTGTCGCCATTTTCAGCTGTTGTTCTTACTTTAATAGTTTCTGTTACGCCATTTAATAAAGTTACTTTATTACTTTTTACGGTATATACCTCTTTACCAATAACATCTATAGCATTGCTTTTTAAAACTTCATAGACCGCAGTGTTACCTTTTGCATATTCAGATAAAGTATATAAACTCACAGGTAAAGTTTGAACAAGTTTAAAAATATCTTTTAAGTCTCCTGAATAAATATACCTACCATTTTCTATGTTTGATGTTGTACAATCTACAATTTTCTCATCACCTATTATTACTAAAGCATTATTTATAGGTTGGTTATTTTCATCTGTAATTGTAAATACCACATCTTCAGTAGAGTTTACAGTTAAGGTATTGGGTTCAATTTTCACATTCCAACCATAAATATTTATGGATTTTTTTTCTGTGAATAAGGGCTTTGTTGCAGTCTCATCTTTATAAACATTAATTATTATTTCTAACTCGCCTGTTTCACTAGTGTTGGTTGCAAACAAACCATCATAATCGTCATTCATAGGTTTTAAACCGTTTTCATCAAAGGTTTTAAACTTTGTATCTACTCCACAGCCATTTAATATAATTTCAATATACTCCATGTGATTCATTGTTGAATCATTTAGATACTCAATTACATAAACGTTATTACGATCTATATGATAAGCTGAATTTGATAGGGCAAATTTTATTTCACCAATTTTATGCTTGTTTATATTCCAGTAAACTAAATTATACCTATTGGGTCTTGATACTTGGTATTCTATAGTTTTTTCTTTAACTATAAATGAGTCTTTGAGTACTGGAGGAGTACTGCCTGGAGGTAAAATATGTTTTTGGTCAAAGCAAAGCTGATAAGTTACCTTGTTTGTTCCCAGCTCTTGAAAAGACATAAAAATTTCATGTTGTAAACCCACAAAATTGGTAAAAGTATCGTTATAATCCATTAGTATAGTTGAATCTGTATCACCATTGGGTTTAGTGATTATTGCTTTCAACTGGTAATCCGCACCCAAAGATTGATTTACAGAATCTAAATAAGCTGCTGGTATATTTAAATCTACTAAAAAAAATTGTGGTATACATTTTTTAAATTTGTTAGGGGTTGTAGTTATAATAAGCTCGTCTGGTTCTATTAAACCTTTAACAGCTTTTATTCCGTTAACATAAATTGCTATATCCCCAGTTTTTACAAATTTTTGTCCATTAAATAAAAAACCAAATGATTCTGAGCTACTAAAGTCTGCTGTTGCAATAGAGGTGTTATCTCTATCATCAAATTTAAACTTATCTGTATATGCTAAATGTATCTCTGGAGTTGCCCCTGCATCATTATTTTTAAAGGTACCCCTAATAACTAATTCACCACTCACAGGGTATGTATAATTTAAACTATTGGGTTCAGCTAACTCAATTTCATACATTATGTAAAAAATTGTTGCTTTCCCTAAAAAAGTAAAGGGCTTAGAATGACTATAATCAGTGTCACAGGCTGAATCTACTCCTATTACCCAATACTGTGCTACACCAGTCTCTACAGTATCAGTGTATATTTTATGACTAAACTCTCCGTTTGAAGCTCTTACTTGAGCCACCTGTATATCTCCAGAGTCAACTACACCATTTCCATCATCTTTTAATATTTTAATTAATGAGTTAACCTCGTATAAAGCCTTAGTACTTTCAGAAAATATTCGCCCTGAGATTTCTTCCACTTTAGTACCAGAGCTATATGGAATTGAGGTTCTATTTAATGTTATTGCAACCTGATGAGGCTCTATTGAGTCAGCTAAAGCAGTATTACTAAATAAACCAAATATTAACATTATTAATGTAAATAAAGATATTAAACGTTTCACCTACACTACCTCCTATTTTATTTGCAATATGGTTAAATATTATTTATGTACTTTTTAGTAGCAAAATATATCTCCTATATATTTAACCAGTTGCATTAGCATTATCACTTATAATCATAAGTGAAATTTATAATAAATTTTGTTGTAAAATAGGGAAAAATAACTGATTCATAAGCCTTATTTCATTTGTAGTCTTTTTATTACGAAACTTTTGTAGGATTTTGTATATATATGACGAAAAGGAGCTACCTAAAATAGGTAACTCCTTTTTTCACATTACATATTAATCTACAACACCCTCAACAACACTAACTCTATGGGTTTTCCATTTGCCTTTTTTGAAAAACCAAATTAATATTATGGCCTCGGTTATCTCTGCTGCCACGTAGCTAAATGCAGCCCAGATATAAGGCATATGCCATACTTTTACAGTTAAGTATAGCCAAGGTATTTGAATAATCCAGCGAGCTATAATGCTAGATACCACAAAAGGAAAATTGTAACCCGAACCTCCAAAAACACACGCCAAACATAAGGCTATGCAAAAGCCAGTAGCTCCTACCATTAGTAGTGGTAAAATAATTCTACCAGAAGCAATTGCTAATGGGTCTTTTATAAAAGCTCTTATAATATTGGGAGCTAAAAATACCGAAACAAGGGTTAAAGTACCTAAAACTACAAAGCCTATTTTTGCTGCAACATAGGCTGTTTTTTCGGCTCTATCAATGTTTTCGGCACCCAAGTTTTGACCCACTATGGCACCTCCACCATTGCTTAAACCCATCATCACCGTAAAAGCAAAAGAGGTTAATCTAAAGGTAATGCCAAAGGCAGCTATTATGGGAGTACCATAGGTTGCTAAGAATTTCATTATTACTATACCTGCAACCTCGCGGGCGGTCATTTCTACCCCTACAGGTAGGCCTATCATAACCAATTGGGTGTCTATTTCTTTATCTAGCTTAAACAAGCCTGCTAGTTTAATTTTAATATTGCTATAACCACCTAATAAAATTATAAAGCCATATACAAACATTACTAAGTTAGAAATTGCAGTAGCCACAGCCGCACCCTTAATGCCCATTCCAAAACCCGATATACCAATAAAAGGTACTGTTTTAAACATAAAAATAGGGTCTAATATTACGTTTAAAAAGGCACAAACTATTGATATTATCATTGGTCTTTTGGAGTCACCAACGCAACGCATAGCGTTTATTAAGGTAGCTGAAACAAAGGATATGGGTAAAAATATTACTCTTATTAAACCATAATCTAAGGCGTACTGAACTACCTCGGCTTCATCGGATAAAAACCATAATAGGGGCTTAAGAGCAAAGTACATAATAGCCAAAGTAACAAAAGCCATTAAGGCTTTAAACACTATGGTTTGTTCTATAACCTTTGCTGTTCTTTTTTTATTGCCAGAGCCAAAGTTTTGAGATATTAATGAAACAGAACTAATACCAATAATGCTACTTAATACCCATACTAAAAAGAATACTGATGAAAATACAGTTACAGCTGCCACTGCTGTAGCAGATATTTTACCAATCCAAAACATATCTACTAAGCTATAAATTGTTTGGGCTAAAGAGCCCAAAATAGCTGGAATAGCCATGTACATTAAATTTTTTGATATGCTTCCTTTGGTTAGGTCTCGTTTCATATTAATACCCCCAGTACTGCTGAAAATTCTGCTCTCCATTTTACTTTTATAATAAACTATGTTATTGGTATCACAAATATTTTCAACAGTCTTTAAATATACTCGTTTTATTTTGTTTAGTTGCTTTTTTTAGTTTTACATATACTTTTAGCTTTTATCAACTACTAAGTCATTACGCAGCCTTTTCAACTACTCTGTGGTGTTTCCATGAGCCTGCATGGTAAAAAATACTTATTACCGCGGCTTCAGCTATGTCTGCTGCCAAATAGCCCAAAGCGGCATAAATAAATGGTAAGTGTAAAACCTTAATTGTGATCCAAAACCAGGGTATTTGTACTAACCATCGTGCTATTAAACTAGCATACATATAGGGTTTGTTATAACCTGAGCCCGAAAATGCACTTCCTCTACCAAAGGTAATACTTACAAAACAGGAGCAAATAGCTACTACCTTTAGCATTTTTGCACCCTCTGTAATTACCTCGGCTTCGTTGCTAAACGCCCCCACTATTTGCTGAGCAAATAATACAGATACTATTAAAAATGCTATTGTAGAGATAAGACCTAAACGTACCGCTGAATGAGAAGTCTGCTCTGCTCTTTTTACTTTATGAGCCCCTAAGTTTTGACCAATTATTGTTCCTGAGCCATCACCTATACCTACCATCATCATAAAGGCCAGACCTAGTAGTCTAAAACTAATACCAACGCCTGCTACTACACTAGTACCAAAGCCTGATATAAGTTTTAGAATAATAATGCCAGAACCCTCTCGAGCAAGCATTTCTATACCAATTGGCAAACCAATAAGCATTAATTTTTTATCTATTTCTGGGTTAAGTTTTAGCAGGCCTTTAAAGCTAATCTTAACATTAGATTTACCACTTATTAAATAGTAAAAGCCTAAAAGAAAGGCTACACTACCGGCTATGCAGGTAGCTAGGGCAGCTCCCTTTATTCCTAATCCAAATCCTTTAATGCCTAATAAAGGAACTTTATTAAACATTAAAATTGGATCTAAAACTATGTTTAATACTGAAGACACTAACATAATAATCATGGGTCTTTTTGAGTCTCCTACACAACGCAATGCTGTTGATAGGGTTACTGAAGAAAACATTATGGGTAAAAACATTAGTCTTAAATAACCATACTCTAAAGCCTCTTTAATAACCTCTGTATCTGTAGATAAAAACGATACAAAGGTCTTTAATAAAGGAAGAATAAAAAGCATTGTTATAAGTGCTACTAAGGCTTTAAATACTATGGTTTGCTCAATAACTTTTGTGGCTCTCTCTTTATTGCCAGATCCATAACTCTGGGATATTAATGATATTGAACTAGTACCTATAATTGAACTTAATACCCATACCATAAAAAGTATTGAGGTAAATATTGTTACACCTGCAACAGCTGCAGATGATATTTTTCCTATCCAAAACATATCTACTATATCATATAAGGTGCGTGCCATTTGCCCCATTATAGCTGGCAAGGCCATAAAGAGCAGATTTTTTGTAATGTTACCTTTTGTTAAGTCACGTTTCATTGACTTCACCTCACTATTTTTTTATTTTTTTCATATTAAAAAAAGCTATGCGTTGGCATAGCTTTTTAAAGTCAAATTAATTATATATTAAAAAGGATAATTATTTTGATTTTATTGCTAGGCCAAGTTAATCGACCTCAATAAAATCAGTTTATGTTAGCACGAACTGATCAAGGGTCGGGATCTATTATTAAATACAGCACAGCCAAAGCCACTGCTGAGTATAAATGCACAGTTGAGCAATCTTCTGCTTACATTATTATCTGTCCCGTTGATCATTATCGCACCTCCTTAAATTTAGATTTTAGACTACTGTATTATAACATAATAATCCAATGGTTTTATTACAATTATGTTACAAAAGTAAAAAATACCCTATATAATACTACCCAAATTTACTTATTTTATCAAGTCTATTGGTGAACTTAATCTTTTCTATATTAAATAGGTTATCTTCACCCTCTATGGGGTGAGTTACTATATAATAATTTTTACTGTACTTTACTATAATATATTCTTCATAATTATATGTGAATACCGCTGTATCGGTGCCATTGCCCCCATAAATATTGTCATTACCTAATCCACCAGCAATAGTATCGTTTCCGTTTTCACCATAAAGCTCATCATTATCTTCATTACCGTACATTTCATCTTGCCCATTAAATCCATAAATAATGTCTTGGCCTTTGCCTCCACTAATAGTGTCGTTTTTATTACCACCATCAATAATATCGTCACCATCTTCACCGTATAGCTTATCATCACCATTGCCACCATCTAGGTAATCGTTGTTATTGCCACCGTATATTGTATCGTTATTATTGCCCCCACTGAGGTTATCTTTACCATTGCCACCTTTTATAGTGTCATTACCATTGTTACCCATTAAAACATCATCACCGTCTTTACCCATAATGGTATCATCACCAGCTAAGGCATCAATTACATCATTATTTTTTGTACCAATAAGGTAGTCATCTTGCGGGGTTGCTGTTCCGGTTGGTTCATCGCCTGTTCCCCCCGAGGTTTCTCCATCATCAGGAAACTCTATAAACAACACCTCTTCAAACTCACTTTTTTTATATAAAATGCCACCACAATCTGGTTTTGTGCAGGATAATAAGTAATCTCCGTTTTCATTTTGAGACCAAATAAAGGGTTTATGGCAGCTTGTTTCGTTCCAGTTTAAATAACCAGTTCTCACAAGCTGACAAGTAGCATCAAGTGGTTCTCCACTTAAAAACTCAATACTATGATTACCTGTTGTTGTTAAAAATAGCTTTTCGGCAGCTACTACCAGCGCCATTTTATTATTTCGAGTTGTTATATGTAGTTTTTTTAAGGAATTTTGAAATTTTAGAGTAAGCAAAGAAAAGGCTATAGCTATAATTGCTAAAACCGCTAATACCTCTAATAA
Source organism: Clostridium sp. 'deep sea' (assembly GCF_014931565.1). Taxonomy (NCBI): domain Bacteria; kingdom Bacillati; phylum Bacillota; class Clostridia; order Eubacteriales; family Clostridiaceae; genus Clostridium; species Clostridium sp. 'deep sea'. The sequence goes on along the minus strand of NZ_CP063353.1, from coordinate 2,605,679 downwards.
CGAATAGCCTTTTTTATTCATGGTAACCTCTCACTGCAAAAATGTTTTAGTTATAGCTAATTATAAATTACTTTTTAACTAAGGTATATATGTTTTAGGCAGTTTTGATGAAAAAATTATATTACTCTTTATTGGGTTGCATATGCTTTGTTTGTTTATACAATTGTTTATAATGTTGAATGTCACTACTTACTGTTTTTATAACAAAGGATAAAATAGCGGCATCATCTATTAAACCACCAGGTAAAAAATCTGGTAAAAAGTCTAGCGGATTAACAAAGTATATAATAGCCGCCATTATAATAATTACTGATTCAAAATTTATTTCTTTATAGTCACCACTAAAATAGGATTTTAACATTTTAATAAGCCATTTAAGATTATCTATGGTGTCACTAATTACTCCACCCTTTTTTAACCTAGGCAACTTTTGTAATGCTTTAGCAAACAAGGTTTGTCTTTTTTGCTCACTTTGGGCTATTTCCTTTGCTTTTGGTCTCAATTTATGTAGTATTTTTGTTATACACTTAAACATAATTACCACCTCACTGTTTTATTTTATACCCTTAAAGCTGTTATAATATCCATTAACAATACTACTTATGTTTGTTTTTAATTGAAAGGATATAACTTTATGATAAAAATTTATATAAATACGGTAGGTAAAATAAAAACAAAATATCTTACTCAGGGCATAAATGACTATGTTAAAAGAATTAGCCCCTACGCTAAGGTTACCATAAATGAAGTAAATGACGAACATATACCTGAGACTGCAAGCAAAGCAGATATTGAGAATGCTATAGAGTTAGAGGCCAAAAGACTCGAAAAACTAATACCAAGTGACTGTTATTTAATTGTTTGTGATTTAGATGGAGTACAAAAAAACTCCGAGCAGTTTGCTGATGTTTTTGCAAAACAGGCTCTTTATGGTAAAAGTAAGTTTTGCTTTTTAATAGGGGGCTCTTATGGGCTGGCTCAAAGGCTAAAAAAACAAAGTGATTTAAGGCTCTGTTTTGGGAAAATGACTTTTCCGCATCAATTAATGCGTTTATTTTTAGTTGAGCAAATATATAGGTGTATGAAGATTAATAGTGGTGAACCGTACCATAAGTAACGCAGGTTTTAGTTGGGGATTTCACAGAAAAGAGGACAAATAGAATGTATGCCAGATAAAAATAATAGATTGTGTTATAGAATTATTTTGTAAATCAATGAATACTCGTTATGTAACTAGGAGATGAGAAGTTAGATGAAGATAAAATTAAGAAGATTGACCATGATATTTGGCATAATAGCTGGGATAATTGGAGCATTAGTGCCACTTGTTGGAATTTTTATTTCAGGTAGTATTGGTATAGTATTGTTAAAAAGTGTTGTGGTGTTTTTTGTACTTACGATGATATTTATGATGGGTTCTATGCTTGTGGATTCAAATATTATTATTAAATTAACAGTACTGCCAATTACTTATTTAATTATAATGGTTGGCTACATAATTTATCAGTTAAAAGTGCATGTGTTTTTTATTGGTGCTCTTGGTGGCGATATAGGGAATGCGACAATGGAGATTGGTGAAGGTGTATCAGTTGCCAAGCTGTCTATGATGTTACAAGGCGGGACACTTATCTTGTGTATTCCACTAATTATAGCTATAAATGTTAAATTAATGAAATTGAACAAACGTAATAATATTGATTTTTCTACGTATGATGCAACTGAAGGAACCATTTCAAATATAGTGGATACCCATACGAAAATCAATAGGGTTAAGTCTTATAAGATTACGATTGATATTCCATATTATCGAGGTGAAGCTTATCAAGTAACAAAAGATTTCTTAGTGCCAATGCATATAATTCATACTATTGCACTAGGTAAAAAAGTTACTGTAAAAGTGAACCCTAAGAAAAGAGAAGAAGTTTATATTAAAAGTGAATATGGCATTTTATAAGTGATGCTGTTTAGATTATACGTTTATAAGAATAATAATGATGAAAAATTAACCTCACTTAAATACGGTACGCTGAACCGTATCATAAGTAGCTAATAAATTGGTAATAAGATATTAATAACATAAGTTTTAACTAAATATAAATATTGTGTTTTATTTATATAAATATTCTCACTTTAGTTGATAAAATCTCATCATATATGTACTGGTTAGTTTTAACTGGTAAGTTTATTATTGATTTAGTAAAATCTAAATTAGTAAAAGGAGAAAAGATGAAAGTGAAAATAGGCGAAAGGATTAAGAGATTAAGAATTAAAAGAGGCTTAACACAGGAAAATCTATCAGAAATTTTAGATATTTCACCTCAGGCAATAAGCAGATGGGAGAATAATCTTACTTACCCAAACCTAGATATGATTGCTTCGATAGCCACTTTCTTTAATGTATCTGTAGATGAACTTTTAGCCATGGATGAACTTAGAAGTAAAGAGCAAATTAGCAAGATACATACATATATTCATAGATTAATTGAAGAAGGCAATGTTGATGAAGCAATTGATGAACTACGTAATTCCTTAAAATTATATCCTAATGATTATGGATTCATGTGTGAATTAGCATTGGCTTTAACTTTTAACAAAGATTGCGATATATCATCAAAGATTGTAGAAGAGGTAATATACATATCTGAACGCATTTTAGATAGCTGTATTTATGATAAAATTAGAAGTACAACAAAAGCTAATCTATGTTTTGTATATTTAAAATCTGGAAATGAAGAAAAAGCGATTGAACTTGGCAAAACACTACCTCATGTTTGGGAATCACAAGAATTTTTGATGCCTGAAATTACTAGTTTAGGAGTAGATAATAAAAAGTTTAAACAAGGAATTATGACAACTCTAAATGTTATATACTCTAAAGTAAATTGTATAAATGATAAGAGTAACACAGGAAGGATGTTGGTATTAGGTCCTCAAGATTATAAAGACATCAATCTAAAAGATAAAATTAATGTAATTACTGATTATTTATATCAAAATTAATGAAAACATACTCAAGCTTTATATGAAATAAGCCTTTTATTAGTTAAAAATTTAGTAGCAGTATATGTTTATAAAAAACTCCTTTTGTATCCATCGTTTCATTTATAGAATAGAATTTTTTAAAACCTTCCTATTTTAAAATTCCACTAATCATAATATGTAATGGGTTACTCCTAATAAAAAAACAGCTGTAATTTAAATTAAACAATAAAAGGTCACTAAAATTAATTGTATTTTTGTATTGTAAAAAAACTCAAAACAAAAATGAGCAGAGCAGAACTTATTGAAGAAAGAAAAAAAGAAAACCTAAATTGAAATTGATATTTATTATATAATGTAGTTATATAAAATAAGACTAATTATTAATGGTGCTAATATGAAAATAGGTGAATTTGCAAGTGAAAATAAGGTTAATAAGGGTACTATATTGCAACCGTAAGTAACTACATTTTTTTGATATAAATGAAATTGAGGTGAAACGATATTAAAATTGGAAAGTTTGCAGAAGAGAATAATTTAACAATAGATAGTATTAGATACTACATGGAGTTAGATTTGTTACTTCCTGATAAAAAGGGTAGTCAATATTATTTTGATGAACAATGTAGTGAGGATGTTAAGGATATTATAGAACTAAAGAAATATGGCTTTAAACTAATTGAAATACGTGACATATTATACATAAAACGCTTAGCATATCCAATTACATATAAAAAAAACAATTATTATAAAGAAAATTATATAAATAAGCATAAAGAAGTGTCAAAGCAAATAGCTGAGTTAAGAAATGTTAAAAACAGATTGAGCAATAAAATTGATGAAATTTCAGCAGCTAAATTGCCACATAGGGAAAATATGGGAATAGATGTTAATGCACTTAGTCTTTTGGGATGTCCTATATGTAATAGGAATTTAGTTTTAAAAGAATGCGATATAAATGGTACCAAAATTTTATCAGGAATTCTCAAATGCAAATGTGGTAAATCTTATTTAATAGAAGATGGTATCATAGTTTCAAATAAAAGTGAGCACATGGAAAATCCTTTTGGAAATGATATAGAAAAGTTTTTTTTAGATTATTCTAAAAAAAGTAATTTAGGATTTATAAATATACTTACTAAAAATCTTCGGTGGCTAAGTAAAAGATTTAGCAAAGAAATTAATGAAGATACAATAATATTAGAGCTTGGTGTTGGTTATGGTGTTTTTCTAAGAAATGTTTATGAAAACTTGTTAGATAATAATATATATATTGCTGTTGATCATAATATTAGTGTTTTAAAATCTCTAAGAGAAATGCTCAAAACAATAGATCCTAATAAAATTGTCATTCTTATATGTTCTGATGTTTTAGATATCCCACTAAAACAAGATACCGTTGATTTTATAATAGATATTGGTGGACATGCAACTAACAATAGCTTTTTATTAAAATATATAGACAAGTATGCTAAAGTAAATTCTGTGATATTTGGAAGTTATATTATAAGCAATAACCTTCTAAAAAATGATTTAATACAAGGCATAGATACTAATAATTTTATATTAGAAAATGTTAAAACCAATTTTAAAAATATTAAGTATGATATTATTGAAGAAAAAACTTCAAAGGAAATTTCTGATATTGGAGAATATGAGCTAGAGTTAGATGAAAATTGCAAAATAAGTAATTATATTTGTTTTCTAAAAAGATAGGGGTAGCCCTATCTTTTTAATTTTTTTATCAGTAAAATCCTACAATTAGTATATGCAATTAGAGTATCATCATAAGTCTTATAAAAGTTTTCTAGTAGATAAAAATATTTCTTTAGAAACAACAATACCTAGCCTCTTTACTTATAATCATAATGAAATAAAAAATTACATATTTACATTGGGTTTACACCATAAAGTAAACTATTATTGCAAAGTTGTTCATACCCAAAAACTTATTGCAAAATAATAGAATGGAGTAAACTATGAAAAATTTAAAAAAGTCTATATTTTCTACTAGAACACCCAAAATAAAAAGTAAAGGAAAAATAATTTCAGATAGTATTACAGAAATTAAAAAAGTTAAGATAGGAGGAGTAGAACAAGCGATTCTTATAAGGGGACATAACAAGAATAACCCAGTAATACTATTCTTACATGGAGGTCCAGGGCAGAGTGAAATTGGATATATAAGGCAGTATCAAGAGAAGCTTGAAGAAAAGTTTGTTGTTGTAAGATGGGATCAACGAGGTTCCGGAGCATCTTTTTCAAAAGACATACCACAGGAAACCTTTACTATTGAACAATTTTATAAGGATACAGACGAGATTACAGATTATCTTAGAGAAGAATTTAATCAGTCTAAGATATATATATGTGGACATTCATGGGGAACAGTACTAGGTACACTTGCAGTAAAAAATAACCCAGAGAAGTATTTAGCTTATATTGGTGTTGCACAGATGGTAAATATAAAGCAAAATGAAAATATATCTTATGATTTTGCATTAAGAAAAGCAAAAGAAGCAAATGATAAAAAAGCAATAAAGAATTTAGAGAGCATGAAAGTAACGCATACCTATAAAAATATACTGCGTTATAGAAAGTATGTAGAGAAATTTGGAGGAGTGATCACAACAAAACCCAAAAAAGGGATAGGATTATTATTATTAATGTCAACAGAGTACAAGTTATTTGATAAACTAAATTATCTACAAAGATTATTGTACTCAGGTAAATTAATGCATTCCCAAATAATTAATATTAATTTTATGCAGGATATTAAAGAACTACAAGTTCCAACATATTTTATAATAGGCAAAAATGACTTTACCACTGCTTATCCACTCGTTGAGAAATTCTATAAACAGTTAAAAGCTCCTAAAAAAGAATTAATTGTATTTAAAAACTCAGCACACCTTCCTCAATTAGAAGAAAATGAGAAGTTTAATAATACCATTATACGGATTATGGAAAACTTATAGGGAATTATTATTATATCAAAATCCCTGTTATACTATGTACTACTGTATTATAAGTAATAGAATTTCTAATAACAGAAACAGATGTACTATAAAATTAATCAATAAAAGGTCCCTAAAATTAATTGTATTTTTGTATTGTATAAAAAGTCGTAAAAAAACTCCCATAACTTGGTACATAATAAATCAGTGTATAGTAATATAGATAATTTATAATTAAACCTAAAGAATATTTAAATTTAGTATTAGAGCAACTGTTAAACAGGAGTATATAAAATATGAAAAATGAATTGGGTTCTATTATTTCTAATTTAGATTTTGCAAAAGACAAAGAAAAAATAAATTTATTAATAGAAAATTATCAGCCTTTTATACTAAATACCATATCAGATTTAAAGAATGAATATATTCAAATAGAAAATGACGAAGAGTTTTCTATTGGGCTAATGGCCTTCACTGAAGCAATGCAAAGATATGATTATAATAAAGGCAGCTTTCTGGCTTATGCCAAATTAGTTATTACGAGTAGAATCAAAACTTATTGGAAAAATGAACAGAAAAACAAACATTGCTCTATAGATGAACAAGAAAATAACATTTTACAAAGTAGTTCTTATGAAGAAGTTAACTTACAGGAGGAGATTTTGCTTTTTGAAAAAGAGTTGAAAAAATTCCGTATTGATTTTGAGGATTTAATAGATACATCACCTAAACATAGAGATACAAGAAAAAGAGCAGTTGATATTGCTGTAAAAACAAGTAGTAAAGAAGACTTAGTAAGGCATCTTTATGAAAAAAAACGATTGCCAATTACTAAAATTTCTAGGCGATTTTTAGTAAGCGCTAAAATAATTAAAAAAAGCAAACTGTTTATTACTGCAATCATTATTGTAATAGTTAATAATTATTCGGGAATTCTTTCTTGGATAAAAGATTCAAAAAAAGGCCTGCAAAAGTGATTGTAATTTTGTATATTATGTAAAGGTAAAAGAGGTGAGTTAGCATGTATTATAAAGGTATAGTCATGAAAGTAAAAAAGAAATATGCTATTGTTTTATGTGATAATAATGAATACAAGAGCATAAAGCTAAAAAATAATATAGCTGTTGCCCAAAAAATTATGTTCACTAACGACGATATTATAGATAATAATAAAATAAACATTAATAAAAAACTAATAGCTGTTGCGGCTGTTATTTTGATATTTGTAACAAGTAGCATATTGGGTATTAATAATTGGCTGAATCAAAGAGAGTTTGCTAATGTTGTGGCATTAGTTACTGTGGATATTAATCCTAGTATTAAAGTTTCTGTTAATTCAGCTAATAAAGTTATAAAGGTTGAGGCCTTAAATGAAGATGGAAAAAATTTAGATTTATCTAGTATTATAGGCATTGATGTAGATGAAGCTATAGAGACAATTGTTAGTAAAGCCAGAATTGGCGGATTTATAAATAATGAAGATTTAGAAGATGATTTTGTTCTTATTACTATGATACCTGTGGAAAAAAAGATGAAAGTAGCAGAGATTGAAGATTTAATTCATAAAAAGATAGGTAAAAGCGATGAGTTACAAAATGTAAACATTGCTATGATAGAGGCTACTCTGGAGCAATTATCTGAGGCAGAAGAAAAAAGTATACCTGTAGGCTTATTGGTTATTAATGAAGCAGGTAATATAGATTCTGAAGATGTTTCTGTTAAAGATTTTTTTGCAAATGAAGAACAGCTTGCTGTATTTGCCAATACTGGTGAAATTATAGAACAAGATTTAGAAAAGAAAATAAAATTGGTAGAAAAATATTTAAACGTATTAGAGTCAAAAGATATTAATGTTGAAAATTTAAAGACTGCATTTGAGCTCTCAAAAAAGAATTTTTTGAAGCTAAAAAGCTTTTTGAATTAGCAAAAAAACAATATCAAAAGGCCCTTGTTACTGGTAATGAACAAGAAATTGCTTCAGCAAAGCTGGTGTTAAAAGAAGCTGAAAAATATAAAGATTTAATGGAGCAACATAAAGATGCCGTTGAATGTATTAAAGAGCAAGTAAAACATCAGTTACAAGATTCACAAACTAAAGTGGATTTAAAAAAAGACTCAAAACAAAAAGAACAGCATACCGAGCAAAAACAAGAAAAAGAGCAACTTAAGCAAGAAGAAAAACAAAAGCAAGAAGAGGAACGCAGCAAGAAAAAAGAAAAACACCTAGAAGAAAAACAAAAACGAGAAGAAGAACAACGTAAGCAGAAAGAAAAGCATTTGGATGAAAAACAAGGTAAGAAAAATAACAATAAGAAAGATAAATAGTAGTCTAAATTAGATATAAGATATGTAAAAATTGATATTTATTATATAATGTAGTTAATGATATAAAATAATTATTAATGGTGATAATATGAAAATAGGTGAATTTGCAAGTAAAAATAAGGTTAGCAAAGATACCATAAGGTATTATATGGATTTAGGCTTAATTATCCCTGAAAAACAGGGAGGTCAATATTTTTTTGATGACAGGTGTCAGAATAAATTGGATGAGATATTTAATTTAAAAAATATGGCATTCACCTTAAACGAAATAAAAACAATATTTGTGTTTAGGCTACTTGGCAATCTTACTCCCTACCAACAAAATGAATACTATAAAACACTTTTTGTAAATAAACATGAAGAAATATTAAATAGAATAGAGAATCTTACAGCTATAGGCGGTGTCCTGAAAAACAAAATAAAAGATTTATCTCAATATGAATGTGACAAGAAGTTTACATGGGGTATTAATGTTAACATGTTAAATATTTTTAACTGCCCTAAATGTAACGGACAGTTTGTTATACAAGATGGCATAATAAAAGATAATGAAATTATAAATGGAAAATTAAAATGTCGTTGTGGAAAAGAGTATATTATAGAAAATGGTATTTTAATAGCGAATAATTGTAACAATGAATCTCAATTTAATTTTGATTTTAATTACATTACCGAGTATATTAATGTAACGGACTACAATTATTTAGATAATATTTATAAAGGCATAGACTGGGTACATAAAAAAATAGATTTTAGTGATTTAAAAAATAAAGTGCTTTTAGAGTTAGGTTCGGGTTTTGGATTTGCTTTAAGAAGTAATTATAATAAACTTCCTAATGATTGCATTTATGTAGCTGTTGATCACGATATTACGAGGCATAAGTTCCTTAAGAACATGCTTGAAATGGCCGATATTAAAAAGAATGTTGTTTTTATTTGTGCAGATTTTTTAGAAATGCCCATAAAGCATAAGTCTATAGATATTCTTTTAGATTTCTCTGGCACTAGTAATTATAGCTTTGAACATGATGAGTTTTTGTTGGCTTTAATTGATAAGTATGTAAAGGAAAATGCCTACATAATTGGCTCCTATATTCTGTTTAAAAATTTTAATAACAATAGCTTAATAGCTGAAAGATTTAGAAATAACTTTATTTTAAATAAGGTAAAACAAGAAATTGCAGAGCTAAAGTACAAGGTTATAGATGAGAGAGTATCAAATTACGTAGAAAATGGCGGAAAATACGAAGATTATTTTGTAAATGGAGAAAAAATTTATAACTATGCATTTTATGGCAAAAGATAGGGTTAACTCTATCTTTGTTTATTTTTAAACGTAAAAATAATAAATAATGCTCTTGTCATTGGCTATAGCCTATTTTTTATAATGAAAATAGGAGGTATTAAAATGACAAATAAAACAACAATTAACGTAACCTCAAAAAATAAAAAGGAATTTAATAATTTGCTTTTGTTTTCGCTAGGCCAATTCATATCTGTATTTGGTACATCGGTATACACTTTTGCTATTGGTCTTTATGTTTTAAAGCTTACTGGTTCGGGTCTTAGTTTTGCAACAACTCTGGGTTTTGGCTTAGTGGCTACTATAATCTTTAATCCTATTGCAGGAGTTATGGCAGATAGATTTAGTAAAAAGAAAATGGTTGTCATTATGGATTTATTAAATGGACTTTTATTTATAGCTCTATATTTTGTAAGTTTAGAATACGGGCTAAATTTAATAGTTATTTATTTAAGCACTTTTCTTACTACAGTATTTACCACTATATTTTCCATAAGCTTTGAAACAGCAAAACCAAATATTGTCTCAGCAAAAAAACTAATGAATATTAATTCAATTAGTAGAATAATAAATTCATTATCTAAAATTGCAGGACCACTTGTAGGTGGCTGGGTATTTGCTTATATTGACATTCAAAGTTTTATTATTATAAATGGTATATCGTTTATTTTCTCTGGTATATCGGAGATATTTATTGATTTTAAATATAACTATCAAGCAAAAGTTAAAGAAGTAAAAGCAGGTTTTATTAAGGATATAAAACAAGGCTTTTTATATATAATTAACAGAAAGGCTATTATGGCAATATGTAGTGTACTTATCTCTGTAAACTTTTTTATTAGTTTTTCTGTTACAGTACCTTTACCTTATATTATTAACAATGTTTTAAAGCTTAGCTCAAAACAATTTGGTTTTATTCAAAGTGCATTGCCTGTTGGAATGATTTTAGGAGCAATTTGTGTTAAAAAAGTAATTGAAAAAGTTGCTTACCATAAATTACTAGTTTTTATCAGTGTGTTATTAGCTGTAAGTATGGTTTTAATTGCAATGCCATTATTATTACTTAATTTTAAGCTAGGTATTAGAAATTATTTATTATACTATTCAATAATAATAACTGTTTTTGGTATTGCACTTTCTTTAATTGACATACCCATTATTTATATATTGCAAAAGATTATTCCTAATGAATTTAGAGGCCGAGTTTTAAGTATAAGCATAAGTGCAGGAAAAATAATTTCACCTATAGGGTTAATGATATCTGGATTTTTACTAAATAAATTACCAGCATACATTCTACCCTTAGTAGGTGGGGTTTTACTGATTATTATTAATGTTTTAATTTTAAAGTATAGTAACGTTGAAAACTTAGATGTTAGGCAAAAACAAACTCCCCTAGAAAACATTAGCTAATTTTTAACAAGCAAAAGCAGCAGTTGGAAAATGTTTTTTATTTTCTTACTGCTACTTTGTTGTTATATAGTGCACAACTTTATTTACTGTATTTAATACACATTATATAAGTATCCACAACGGAATCACACAGAGGTGATTCCCTACAGGCGAACAATATTTACTATATGCTTAGGTAACAATAAAAACAGAGGTATCATTTTTAAACCTGCTTTACCCTATTAATAATTGAAGTATTATTTTATAGGGGCATAAAGGCGCATATCTATTGGTTGTTTATCTTCTATTTTTTCCTCCAAACAAGCCTCTATCTGGGAATCATTAAATTCATAATTGCTTTTTACTTCATTAAAAAGCTTTCTCCAACCATTGGGAATTCTTTCAAAGGGGTCTACAAAAGGATCGGTTATTACTAAACTTAGGTATTTTGCTTTTGGTATAATTTTTTTGGTAACTACAGGTCCGTTAAAGTTATTAAAGTCTTCTTTAGCTAAAGATAATAAAGCCTCATATCCCCTTAATCCTTGTTTACTTTCTTCTTCTGACACAGGAATATCAAAGCCATACTCTGTTAAGGTCTTTATATTGTGTTTTTGTTTGTAGTTTACAAAAAAATCCCAAACATCTATTTCGGGGTTTTTACTAATTACTACATACCTTAAACAATATATTTCGTTCATTTCAATTACTTGTGGTTTAGATAAATAAGGTAGCATTTTTATTCCTCCTAATTGTTTTAGATTAAGTTTGTTAGGTAGTTGGTAATAAATTGCTTTTGCTTTAGAGGGAGATAAGCGAAAATAATTTGTAAATGCTCTTCTAAATGACCTACACGAATTAAACCCATATTTAAAAGCAACATCTACAACTAAACTATTTTGAGCTAGCTGGTAACGGGCATACTCTAATCTCCGTTTTCTGCAATACTGCATTAACGTCATGCCAGTATAAGTATAAAAAAGTCTATGTAAGTATATTTGAGATATCCCTATGGCTTTTGAGATTTTTTCAACACTTAAATGAAATTCTATGTTTCTTTCAATATAGTCTATTGCTGATTGTACGTACAATTGTTTCATATTTACCTCCTTGTGGTTAGTATATCACCCTAAAAGGCTGTATGTAGGACACTAAATATACTAAATTTTATATATTAGTTAATAACTACAAACAATTTTGATTTTTATTTTTAACCAAGCCGAAATACTGCTATAATTTACAAAAGCCCGTAAAAGCTATTTGGTATTTATGACAAATTAAAACAGAAATTATCAAGATAGTATTACTTAATACCTTTAATATATAAGTAGATAGGAGGTGATTGCAAATGATTGTACTAAATATTCAACAAGCTATCAACTACATTGAAGAGCATATTTATGAGGAGCTTAAACCCAGTGATATAGCTAAGCAGGTATATATGTCGAGTTATTATTTTCAAAAACTTTTTTCATTACTATGCAGCTGTACACTAGGTGAATATATACGAAATAGACGTTTAACGCTAGCTAAAGACGAAATTTTGTATAGCGATAAAAAAATCATAGACATTGCTGTTAGATATGGTTATAACACAGCCGAGGGATTTACTCGTGCCTTTTATAGGTTTTACGGTGTTACCCCTTTGGCAGCTCGTAAAAGAAAATGTAAGTTAGAGTCATTTGCAAAAATTTCTGTTCAATCACTTTTAGAAGGAGAGTTAGGTAAAATGAAAGACTTGAGTAAAAGAGGGTATTCTGTACAGGATAATGGAGCTATTTATTATACCAAAGATATGGATAAAACAAGCAAATGGTTTGAAGATGTTTTAGGTTGGTACGCTGGTATTGATGCCAGAAACGAAGAAGGGATTGCAACCTATGGCTGTGTATTGCCGTTTCCTGGAGAACTAGTTCATATGCAAGTAGCAGATTTTAATGGATTTCATATGTCTTATGGAGAGCCCGCTAAAAGAGCTGTGTTATTTACCAATGTAATTGGTATAGATAAACTTTATTCTTATGTAAAAGAAAACGGTTGGCAGGGAATAACTAAAGTTAAAGAGCAACCTTGGGGTGGTAAAACCTGTGAAGTAACTACAATTGACGGCTCAATTATTACCTTTTGTGAACAAATGTAAATGAAGTAATTAAATAAACCAAATCTTAAACAGTGCAAGCATTAGCTTGCACTGCTTTTATTACTTAACTATATTTTAATAAAGCTATCTGCTAATTCTTGTAGTGAATCATGTGACACAAACACTAATGGAGCATTATATGATTTAATAAAATCTTTTAACCACTGTTGCCCCTCTTTATCGAGGTTATTATTAGGTTCATCCATAATAAGTAGTTTGGCATTTTTAAGAATTGCTCTTGCTATAGCTACTCTTTGTTTTTCTCCCCCAGAAAGCTCATTTTGATTTGCTGTAATAGTTCTATTAGCTAAATGGTTAATTGCCAGTTCATTCATGATTTTTTCAATCTCTTTATCACTAGCTTGAAGATTACCTAAACGTATATTATCCTTTATGGTGCCTTCGAATAAGTAGATATTTTGGGGTACATAGGCAATAAGTTTACGTAAACTTGTTACTGAGATTTTACTTAGCTCTATATTATTTATTTTAATACTTCCCGAGTAGTTTTTTAAAAGACCACACAGAATTTTTGTTAAGGTGGATTTTCCACAACCATTAACTCCACAAATGGCTGTTTTATTTTTACCAGCTACATTAAAACTTACATTTTGTAATACAGTTGCTTTATCGTATGAGAACGACAAGTTAACAGCCGTTATTTTTGAAATATCAACGATTTTTATGCCTGAGGTGTTTTCAATATCGGTATAAAACCAGGTCATTCTCTCTACTATATTCTTTAAAATAGGTGTAATACGAATAATGTAGCTTATATCGTTAAGAATAGTGCCAAAAACGGCATAAAAACCAACCATTATAGCTATAGCACCACCAGTAATACTCCCCTTTGCCAGCAGTATAGTTCCTACTAAAACAACTAAAACTAGGCATAATTTATCAAGTAAAACCATACCCTCATCTACCAATCGTGTATATTTTACACTTTGACAGCCAACTTTGGAATAATAACTAGTAAATAAATTATTTAACCTTTTTATAAAAGGGTTCTTTAATCTAAACAGTTTTATGATGTATGGTTTTTGTATAATGCTCATTTCGAAATCACGAAATGTTGTTTTATACTTCCTTGTTTGTTTATCATAATTAGCTAAGCGCTTTCTAAAAATAACAGGAACTATTAATTTAATTGCAGCGAGAATAAATACAACAAGAGTATATAAAACGCTTATACCTACAGCAGAAAACAGCAAATAACAAGTTGTTAGTGGTATAGCTATATACTTTGCTGTTAACAGAACCCAGTAAACGCGAAGGTCGACGGCGTCGTTATCTAATCTATGTTGTATTTCACCCATTCCTATGTCCGTTGCATTTCGATATTTTTTATTAAAGAACTTGTTCATAATAGCGATATCATGAACTAAACTATTTTTAAACATTAGCAAATTACCAAACAAACCAATAAAAGGAACAATAATAATAGATAATAGTAAACAGATAATCATAATGTAAAGATTCTTGAGTCCATAATTATAGTTAAGCTGAAAAACTGAATCTGCAAACTTACCTAAAGTGTTTGCTATATATACTAATAAAGCATTACTCAGTAACGCTTCTAGGGCAATTAACATTGCTGGTACAGCCATAAATCTTTTACAGTCTTTGTATATCTGCTTTTGAGCATTAATCATAGCTAATATCTCCTTCGTTGATTCTTAGCACATGATTGGCTATATTTTCAAATGAATCGTCGTGTGTTACTATGATTGCTCCTCCCACACGTTTTTTGAGCTTCATCTTGAGAACCTGTTTACTATCTGCGTCTAGTGAATTTGTAGGTTCATCTAGTATAAGTAGAGATGTATCTGAAGAAAGTGCCAGCGATAACATTACTTTTTTACGTTCTCCTCCAGAGAGATTCTGTAGAGATGTAGTATGTATAGCTTTTTGGGTTAATGAAAAGTCTTGCATGTGACTTATGGCAATCATTGCTTTTTTATCAATAACCATTTCTACTAGTTCGTTTGCTGTAATTGGCAATGAAATATCTTCTTGTGGCAAATAAAACAGCTTATTTAGATATTCTCTCTCTGCTATTTTATTAGGGGCTATGCCTCCTACTTCAATACTGCCTTTTTTATTTTGAACAAGTCCTAAAATTAAGCGAATTAAGGTTGATTTACCAGCACCATTTTCACCTTTAATTAGGGATATTTTATTGCCATCAATACATGTTGATAGCTTATCGAATATTACTTTATTTTCAATAGCGTAATTTACATTTGATAACGTTATTTTTAAATTACTTATACTCTCTTTATGAATATCTGAATTATTAAACCACATAGAAAGCCTATTTTCAGCAATTTTTGCTATTGCAAACTTTGGAATACTTTTAAACAGAGACTTAACTGCAGCAAATAACCTCGCTGATAAAGCTATTGCCTGAACACCAATATCTACAGAGCAATACTTAAGTAAAACAAATATACCTAAAATTGCATATGTACCATACTTGAGGATGTTCTCTACGATTTTATTTAAAGATACTTCAGCAGTTAGTGTTGCTTCGGCACGATTGCCTATTTTAAGGTATTGTTTGTGAAGTTTTTTCATGCCATTCAAGTAGTAATCTTTTAATCCATATAACTTAATAATATTAAAGTTTTTGTAGCCTTCAATAATATAATTTATAATTTTGGCCTCAATAACACGTGTTTGTTTATAATTAACAGTCATATACTTTTTAACAATAATTGGAGGAACGATTTGAAATAGAGAAATTGTAAGTAAAGTAACCATTATAATAGGACATAACAAACAAATATAAATTGAGTAGCCAATAATAGTGATAATGTTTATCCATACTTGAGGATTTAAATCAATTATTTTACTTGTTACTTTTTCAAAGTCATCCTGAAATTTTTCAATTACCTCTCCATCTTGGGATATAAACAAAATATTTAGAGGGTTAGCTAAAAATTGATGGTAAACACTCATTTTATATTGATGTAAAAAAAGCATCTTTTTTTGGTCATATAAAATTCCTAAGAAATACTTAAATAATGTATAAGTTATAAGTACAACAATGGTAATAGTACTATACCTAATAACTATATTTACATTTTTCGCTGTTGCATATGTAAAAATTAACCCCATAAGTTTTGCTACAATAAGTATTATAGGTACTTGGATAAGATGCATAGCAAAATTATACCAAGCTAATTTTTTTAGATTTTTACTTATATTTATCATATTA
The DNA here is from genome assembly GCF_014931565.1 of Clostridium sp. 'deep sea'. Lineage (NCBI taxonomy): Bacteria > Bacillati > Bacillota > Clostridia > Eubacteriales > Clostridiaceae > Clostridium > Clostridium sp. 'deep sea'. The sequence goes on along the minus strand of NZ_CP063353.1, from coordinate 2,589,360 downwards.
TTATTAATCCTTATTAAAATTGTAATTCTTTTTATGAAAGTAGTTTTATATTTTTTATTTTTTACAAACAGGCATTGATTATATTATATAAAATACATTATTTTTCTAAAATTAACAAGTTATTATTAATAAATAGCAATACCTTAGAATTTTAAAAGTTAAAAAAACAGACGGAACTTTTTTTTATTTTTCCGACTGTTTTTTTGTTTTGTTTAATTTTTGGTGTTAGACAATATTTAACTAAGTAAGCTATACCCCTCTTTATTTAACAAAGCCTCATGCTCTATTAAACCACTTACTATAGTATTTACATGATCCGCCAACTCTACCCCTAACTGCTCTGCTGAAGCCTTTAGTTCTACTCTATTAACTGCTTTAGCAAAGGCTTTATCTTTCATTTTTTTCTTAACAGATTTAACTTTTAAACCCTCTAACTTAGTTGGTCGCATTAAAGCAATTGCTATAATGAAGCTAGCCATTTCATCTACTGCATGTAAACATTTGCGCTCTAGTGAATCTCTTGGCACTTCACAGTTAGCATGAGATAAAACTGAGTTAATAAAATCATTATCAAAGCCAGCTTCTCTTAATATTTCTGGTGATTTATTAGGATGCTGCTCTGGGTATTTTTCAAAATCTATATCATGTAATAAACCTAGTAAACCCCAATAGTTTTCATCTTGTTCATACTTTTTTGCATAGACTCTCATTGCTGCTTCTACCGCATAAGAATGTCTTAATACTCGGTCTGTTTTCACGTATTGTTTTAATAATGTAACTGCTTCTGCTCTTGTCATTATAAATCCCCCTTTTTTTAACCACCAAAATCCCTTTTACTAATGATAATAAATTTACAAGCATTTTGCTACTCGAAATATATATTTCTTTGTATTTTAACAAATTTTTGATGCAAACTATGTTTACACAATAGTTATAAAATTATATAATTATATAAAATTATAATTATTGAGGTATAATATGAATAATAAAATAACTATTAACCAACTACTAAACCGTATAGAAAAACTTGAGCAAACTGTATTTGGTGAAAAAATATTAAGCACAACAGCAACCACTGTAACCAACAATAATTTGCAGCTAACTGAGTTAATGTCTGTTCTTTTAGCTGAAGCAAATAAACTAAAGCAATTTTTTAGCCAAAACGATACCATAATAATGCAAACAATTATAAATGAGCAACCTAGTAAATCAAGTATTCAGGTGACTAGCTTCTCTACTCTCTATGAAGAAGAAAATGATAATGATTTAGCAGCCATATGTAATGTATTATCCTCTAAACAGCGTTTAGTTATTATTAGAATTTTAGCAAAACAAGATTTAAGCAGTGGAGAGTTAATGAAAGCAACAAACATGGCTGGCGGGCATATGCACCATCACCTTAAGGATTTACAAAATAAAGGCTTTGTAGTTAAACAAGATAATGGTAAATATGCTGCAACGGATTTTGGCTTAAACGCTTATTTAACGGTTGCCTCTTTAAATAGAAAACAAAGATACAATATTAATGGAGCCACTAAATTATGAGTTTTATTTTTCCAACAAATACTACTATAGAGTTAGTTAAGGCTGTAGATAATGCTAGTGGTCATTTTCTAAATAAAAATACCAGTTTATATATAAAAATTAAAGAACAGTTAAATTATAAATATCATAAATCTGTTATTAAGCTAGCTCAATGTTCCCGAAACTTAGTAGAAAATGTATATGGACCAAATGTACTATTTTTATCTAACACAGATGGTGGCTTTGCAAAAAGGGGCTTAACTATTCTTAATAAAAATCAACAGCAGTATTATGAGCAGTTAAACTATGTAGACTTAATGATTAATGAGCAAAATTTAGCAAATGGTAAGCTAAACATATTTAGTCATGAATTGGCCCATGTAAAAATGAGTAATATTTTACCAGAATTAAAAGAAGGTAAGTCAACAATGCAACATTTAAGTGTTGCCATTACTGATGAAAACACAGCCTTTATAGAGGGTTTTGCAATTCAATTTGAACGTTTTGCTTATGACAATGTAAAACTTTATAGAGACTTGTTCAATAAAGATAATAATAATGAACAAATAATTAAGCTATGGCAGAGTGAGCTAGATTCTGGTAATAGAATAAATGGAGTTGTTGATAATAGATTTATTTATCAAAAAGTAAATTTAAACAATATAAAGCAGCAAAGCAAATTGGTAAATAAATTAATTTTAGAGCATACTAGCCCTATGTTTAATAAGCTTAAGCTTAAAAATGCTCAACAGCTGTTAGCCTGCGAGGGTGTGATAGCTACTTTGTTTTATAGAATAAATAGTAATGATAAACTGCAAAATAATTATCTTGAAGCAAGCTTTTATAATCACTTTACAGTTAGGGATATCCCTAATAACCTAGCTATTAAAGATATCTTTACCCCATTTGAAAACGTAATTCTTAAAAACTTATGGGTGTTGTACCAAATGAGAGATAACTATAAAAATAAGAGTTTAATGATTAACTTTATTGAAACTTGGATTAGCTGCTTTCCTCAAGATAAACAAGAGCTGATTAACATTTTTACTTCAACAACTTTAGGAAAAACTGTGGATAATAGCCTTAGTGATATTTATGAGCAACTTGCTTATGCTGGTATGATTGGAGATATTGCTAAAACACGTATTTATATTAAGCAGTTTAAAGATTGTTTGCAAAACATATGTGAAAAAGTAACGTTAAATGAACTAAAGATTGATAATAATGTAGGTAAAGAGTTATGGCTAATGAGTAATATTCAAGTACCCGTATGTTTTTGGCAGAGTGAAACTAAACCATTAAACGTTAATGTTAATACTGCCTCTGCTTATATGTTAATGGCAGCATATAATATTAGCTATGATAAGGCCTTGAATATTATAAATAGGAGAAATAAACAGGGGTATTTCACATGTATTAATGAAATAAATCTTGATAACATTGCTTTAGAGTACTCAGTTTTTTAAAGATGTTATTACAGGTTACCTAAATATCCACAATGGAATCACAAAGAGGTGATTTCCTACTGGTGTGCCCTTGACCTTTACGCTACGTATAAGTGTATAGTTTTTTTAGGAGGTGATTTTATGGAGTATACAGTTAAAAAGCTAAGCTACTTAGCTGGCATTAGTTCAAGAACTATTCGCTATTATGATGAAATAGACTTACTAAAGCCCAAAAGAATAAGCTCTTCTGGATATCGTATTTATGGCGAACATGAGGTAAATAAACTACAACAGATTTTATTTTATCGCGAGCTAGGTGTTAGCTTAGATAATATTAAAAGTATTCTACATTCACCTACTTTTAATGAGGTTAGTGCATTAAAGCAACATTTGCATAAGCTATTGGCAAAACAACAGCAAATCAATAGCTTAATTAAAAATGTTCAAAAAACTATAACAATGAAAGAAGGGAGCCTTAAAATGACTGATAAAGAGAAATTTGAAGGATTTAAATCAAAACTGTTAGCCGAAAATGAAGAAAAATATGGCACAGAAATTAGAGAAAAGTATGGCGAAGATGCTGTTGATAAATCCTATAAGGCGTTTAAAAACATGAATAAAGCAGAATACCATAAAATGGATAACTTAAGTAAGGAAATTAATATTAAACTGCTAGAGGCTTATAAAACCGGCGATGTAAATAGTGCTTTGGCACAAACTGTTGCTAAACTTCACAAACAATGGATAACTATGTGTTGGGGTTACTATAACGAAGAAGCTCACACTGGATTAGTTAAAATGTATGTTGAAGATGAGAGATTTACAGCATATTACGATAAAGAGCAACCTGGCTTAGCCAAATTTTTACGTGATAGTGTTTTAGTTTACGTAAATAAAGCATAACTCCAAAAAGGCTGTTCACTAAAAAAGTGAACAGCCTTTAGTATTATCTTAATAATATATTAATTATTTCTTTATAATTATGTTAATTTTTACATGTTAATATTGAAAAGCTTATTGATATTTACATGTAAAGGAGAGTCTTTTTATGAAATTAAAAACACGTAGAATTATACTAGCTGTTTGTTTAGCTGTTATTTTGTTAGTTTCGTTTAAAATACTTACTATCTACATTGGTTTAAACGCTGAAAAAGCAAGCAGTAATAACATTAGTTGCAGTATGTTTCAACGACCCTTTTATAATGGTAATTATAGTAAGAGATTTATAGCTAAAAATAACGTAGAATTACGTCTTTGGGCTAAGAATCTTACAGGCACTGGAGTGTTAACTATTACTGACGAGAAAGAACAAGTAGTTTTTACAAAGGATTTTAAACAAATTGAAAATGATTTTTCTTTAGACCTAAAACCTAACATCTATAACATTAATGTTGCTGTTAAAAACTATACAGGTGGTGTTTATGTAGGGCTAAAAAATACTTACCCTATATATAAACTGCCTAATGCAAATTATGAGATTGTAAATAGCAATATTAACAAGGGATTTAATTACCAATACATTTTATTTACCCCTACAAAAGTTAACCATAAAAACATTTTAGTTATGCCCAATAACACTGGCTTAGTTTGTGAGAATATTGAAATACATAAAAATAGCGCTATAAGCTTAGCTATTAAACAAGCACAATTGGCAACTAAATTAGGGGTACCTCTGCTAGTGCCAATATTTCCACGTACTGAGGTTATGGATACCCATTCACTAGATAGAATAACTATTTTAGTTCCTGATAATGAGCGATTAGATTTACAGCTGATAGCTATGGTTAAAGACTGCCAAAAGCGATTAAAAGACGGCGATATAAATGTAGCTAATAAGATTTTAATGTTTGGCTTTTCTGCATCTGGAGATTTTACTGACAGATTTAGCTTTTTACACCCAGAGTTAGTTAAAGCAACTGTAATAGGTGGTTGTAATAATATGGTTCCACTTAAAACGTTTAAGGGTGAAAATTTACCTTATCCTATTGGTGTTTATGACTACCAAGATATCACAGGTAAAGATTTTAATATTAACACTTTTAAAGCAATAAACAGGTTTATTTATAAAGGAAGCAAAGATGAGGGTGGCTGGCAAGTTATCACCAACAATGGTAAAACAAATACCTATACATGGTTAGAGTATTATAATAAGTTCATAACTGAAAATACCAAAAAGCTATCCCAAAGCAAACCTACCCCTGTATATGTAAAGGGAAACTTAAGTGATCAAGATAATGATGTTATTTTGCATAGAGTTTATAATAAAGTGTTACTTGAGAGATTTAAGATAATAAAAGACTTATATGCAAACAAAGGTCTAAGTAATTCTGAATTTAGGATTTATGAAAATGTTAAACATGAAATCACTACGGAAATTGCTAATGATATTTATGAGTTTTTAAAAGACGCCTTAAATGAATAATTAACTGATAAAACCTAATAAATAAAGGCATTGGCTACTTTTTGGCAATGCTTTTATTATTTTTAAATTTATTTTTTAAAGAATTATTGACATTCTCTTGGTAAATAACTATTATTACAGGCGAGTCGAATATTTACTCCGAGTCTTTTTTCCTGGGAAATATATTTTATGGAACTAAGACCGATAGGGTTTAGTTGGAAACGATTAAGCCTCCCAGTGCGGAAAGGGGTATGAATATATAGCTCATTAGTTTAGTGATGCCTGTTAACAGGCTTAGTTGTTTATTAGCTAAATTAAGGGCTATTGTTTAATTACGTAATATATAATTCATCATGCTCCGACTCTGCCTCCGAGTGTTCGATAACTATTTTTGGAGGTATTTAAAATGAATAAAGGAATATTTAAAATTCCCCTACCAAAGAATGAGCCTGTTTTGCACTATGAAAAAGGCAGTGCTGAACGAATCACACTAGTGAACAAGCTTAAAGATCTAAAGAGCCGTGAAATTGAAATTCCTTTAATTATTGGGGGGAAAGAAATTAGAACCGGCAACTTAGAAACCTGCATTATTCCTCATAATCATCAACATATTTTAGCCCATTACCATGTAGCTGGTAAAAAAGAATTGCAAATGGCTATTGAGGCCGCCGAAGTAGCAAAAAAAGAATGGTCTAAGCTTAAGTGGGAACACCGAGCTGCTATTTTTTTAAAGGCTGCAGAACTATTAGCTGGCCCTTGGCGTGCTACTTTAAATGCTGCCACCATGCTTGGGCAAAGTAAAACTGCTCACCAAGCAGAGATTGACTCTGCCTGTGAATTTGCTGATTTTTTACGCTTTAATGTTCAGTTCACAGAACAAATTTATCAAGACCAACCTTATTCAACCAGCACAGAATGGAACAGAATTGAATACAGACCTCTAGATGGTTTTGTTGTTGCTATTTCACCCTTTAACTTTACGGCTATAGGTGGCAACTTACCAACAGCCCCTGCACTTTTAGGCAATACCGTTTTGTGGAAGCCTGCAGGAACAGCTGTTTATTCTAATTACTTTATTATGAAACTATTACAAGAGGCTGGCTTACCTGCTGGGGTTATTAATTTTGTACCTTGTGATGGACCAGCTATAAGTGAAGTAGCAATAGCTCATAAAGACTTTGCAGGTATTCATTTTACTGGCTCAACTCGAGTATTTGAAATTATTTGGCAAAACATTGGCAAAAATATAGACTCATATAGAAGTTACCCTCGTATTGTAGGTGAAACTGGTGGTAAAGATTTTGTATTTGCTCACAAATCATGTGATGCTCAGGCCCTTAAAACTGCTTTAATACGTGGTTCTTTTGAGTACCAAGGTCAAAAGTGTTCAGCTGCCTCACGTGCCTATATTCCAGCAAGCATTTATAACATTATTAAAGATGATTTAATAGCAGACGTTAGTAAAATTTCAGTTGGCGATGTTGAAGATTTTACTAATTATATGAGTGCAGTTATTGATAAAGTGGCCTTTAATAAAATTGCCAGCTATATTGATTACGCTAAAAACTCAAATGAAGCTGAAATTATTACTGGGGGAACCTACGATGACTCTGTAGGCTATTTTATTGACCCTACTATTATAGTAACTAGCAACCCTAAGTTTAAGACAATGCAAGAAGAAATTTTTGGACCTGTACTTACTATTTATGTATATAATGACGAAGAATTTGAAGATACATTACAGCTATGTGATGAAACATCACCTTATGCTTTAACAGGGGCAATTTTTGCTCAGGATAGATATGTAATAGAACATATGGAAGAAGTACTAAGCCACAGTGCTGGTAACTTTTACATTAATGACAAACCAACAGGTGCCGTAGTTGGTCAACAGCCTTTTGGTGGTTCACGTAAGTCAGGAACAAATGACAAGGCAGGAAGTAAATTAAACCTACAGAGATGGGTAACTTTAAGAAATATTAAAGAAAACTTTAATCCGCCTCATTCATATAAGTATAAATTTATGCAAGATTAATTACTACTATAAGTTTTAGTAGATAACTTAATAAACACACAGAAAAAGACCCATATAGGGTCTTTTTCATTTAAAAACCTATAATTTAATGTTTGTAGCCTAGTACCTTAAACACAAAAAAGACCTTAAAGTTTAAAAAACAACATTGACAGTTTTATAAATGCATTGTATAGTGAAGCGGAATTGAATATTCGGCTATTGGTGAAATTGTTAATACGCAATTTCTTAAAAGGGAAGTTTGGTTAAAAGCCAACACGGTCCCGCCACTGTAAAGGTTAGAAATTTATTATTACCACTGTACTTATGTATGGGAAGGAATAAATTTTGTTATGCCTAAGTCAGGAGACCTGCCAGTAGTAACAATGCTGTAATTTACTCACGAGGATGAGGAGGTGTTATTAAACTATGGTAGGATTATGTATTCTACTGTTTTTGATGTTTGCTTTTCGTAAAGGAAAGGTAAAAGCCAACGAGCACCAGCATTTTTTGAATGCTGGTTTTTTTATTTTTTAAGGTGATAATTTGAGGAGGAGAATCATTTGGATATAAAAAGTATTATCACAAACCCTTTTGTTCTTTTGTTTTTAAGTATAGTTTTAGGGCAGTATCTTGGTAAACTTGAGTATAAAAACTTTAAACTAGGTAGCTCTGGGGGGCTATTTGTTGGCATTTTTTTAAGCTACACGGTAACTAAATGGGTAGCTATTAATGGCAATGTTAGTTTTGGAGCCCCTTTTGTTACCAAAGATTTGTTTAGCTTAAGTTTAATTGGCTTTATTGCCTCAGTGGGTCTTATTGCTTCTAAAAACATTAAACAAACTATTAAAAAAAATGGCTTAAAATTTGTATTTTTGGCTTTTGTTATTACATTTACAGGGGCATGTTTAACCCTAATATTTGCTAAATCCTTTACTCACTTTAGTAACGCAAGCATTATTGGTACTTATGTTGGTTCTTTAACAAGCTCGCCAGGATTAGCTACCGCTTTAGAAATGGCTAAAAATTCAGTAGCTAATAGTGAAGCTTTAGTAGGCTTAGGCTATTCAATATCTTATGTACCTGGAGTAGCAATAGTTATTATTTTTGCTCAGTTTATGGGTAAAAAATATACTAAACAAGGTAAAAATGATAACACTAACGACAATATAACAGAATCAAAAAATACTAGTTTTGATATTATAGCTTTTAGCTTTGTATGTTTAACAGGGGTATTACTTGGCAAAGTAAAGATTTATTTGGGTTCTTTTATTGGTAATTTTGCTTTAGGATCAACCGGTGGAGTACTAATTATGTCTTTAATATTAGGTGAGGTAAAAAAAATTGGCTCTATGAACTTTAGTATGAGTAAAAAATCATTATCAGTAGTTAGAGATATTTCTCTTAATATGTTTTTAGCTATTGTTGGATTAAACTATGGCTATAATGCGGTGTCTCTCATACAGAGCTCTGGCTTGCAATTACTATTATTTGGACTTACTACAGGTAGTCTCAGTGTTTTTATGGGCTATGTGGTAGGCAAATTTGTGCTAAAGCTTAATGTAATACACTTAATAGGTGGTATTTGTGGTGGTATGACAAGTACACCAGGTTTAGCGGCCTCTATTGAGGCGGTTAATAGTGAAGAGGTTACGGTAGGATATGGTGCTACTTATCCATTTGCTCTCTTTTTTATGATTTTATTCACTAATATCTTATTTAAAATATAATATTAGGAGTTTAATTTATGAATATACATGAGTATCAGGCAAAGAGAATTTTAAGTAGTTTTAATATAAATGTGCCAAAGGGCAAGGTTGTTTTTAATAAAGAAGATGCGGAAAGACTAGTTTGGGGTTTAGAGAGCGATGTTGTTGCCGTTAAAGCCCAAATTCATGCTGGCGGACGAGGAAAAGCTGGTGGAGTAAAACTGGCAAATAGTATTGACGAGGTTAAAAAATATACCAATGAATTACTAGGTAAAGTTTTAGTTACTCATCAAACTGGTCCCGAGGGTAAACAGGTTAACTGTGTTTTACTAGAAGAAGGTTGTGAGATTGAATCGGAGTATTATTTGGGATTAGTTTTAGATCGTGATACTTCAACAGTTGCTTTAATAGCCTCTGAAGAAGGTGGTACTGAGATTGAGCAGGTTGCCCAAAATAGTCCCGAAAAAATTATTAAGGTTTTTATTAACCCTTTAGTAGGATTAACAGATTTTCAGGCAAGACAAATTGCATATGGAATCAACATGCCTACTCAATTAATTAATAAAGCTGTTAAGGTAATGAAAAATCTTTATAGTTGTTTTATAGAAAAAGACTGCTCTATTGCAGAAATTAACCCATTAGTTATAACTAAGGAAAATGATATTTTAGCCCTTGATGCTAAGCTAAACTTTGATAGCAATGCCCTATACCGTCAAAAAGATATTTTTGCTCTTAGGGACGAGAGTGAAGAAGATAAAAAAGAGCTTGAGGCCTCTAGGTATGGTTTGTCTTATATATCTTTAAATGGTTCTATTGGATGCATGGTTAATGGAGCCGGTTTAGCTATGGCTACTATGGATATTATTAAGCACTACGGCGGTAATCCTGCTAATTTTTTGGATGTTGGTGGTGGTGCTACAGAGGATAAAATAAGTAAGGCTTTAAAAATTATTCTTAGTGATACTAATGTTAAAGGTGTTTTTGTTAATATTTTTGGTGGAATAATGAAGTGTGATGTAATTGCTCGTGGGGTTGTTAATGCCTTAAAAAATACTAAGTTAGATTTGCCTTTAGTAGTTAGATTAGAGGGAACAAATGTAGAAGAAGGTAAACAAATTTTAGTCTCATCTACTCTCGATGTAAACTTAGTTTCAACTCTTAGTGAGGGTGCCCAAACAATAGTCAGCTTAACGGAGGGTAAATAAATGAGTATTTGGATTAATAATAATACCAGAGTAATAGTGCAAGGAATTACAGGCAATACTGCAGCTTATCATACCAAAGCCATGTTGGATTATGGAACTAAAATAGTGGCAGGTGTTACCCCTAATAAGGGTGGAACTACAATTGAAGGGGTTCCTGTTTTTAATACTGTTCAGGAAGCTGTTCAGTTTACAAAGGCCACTACTTCAGTTATATATGTGCCTGCCCCTTATGCTGCTGATGCTATTTTAGAGGCTGTAGACGCTAAGTTAGATTTAGTAATTTGCATTACTGAGCATATTCCTGTTCAAGATATGTTAAGAGTTAAAAACTACATGGTTGGTAAAAAAACTCGTTTAATAGGCCCTAACTGTCCGGGATTAATTACCCCCAATGAATGTAAAATTGGTATTATGCCTGGTTACATTCATCAACAGGGTTGTGTAGGAGTTGTATCACGCTCAGGAACACTAACATATGAGGCTGTACACCAACTTACCCAGCTTGGCATAGGTCAGTCTACTGCCGTTGGAATTGGCGGTGATCCTGTAAATGGTACAGATTTTATTGATGTTTTAGAAGCCTTTAATAATGATCCCTTAACAAAGGTAGTAGTTATGATTGGAGAAATTGGCGGAACTGCTGAAGAACAGGCTTGTGAGTGGATTAAAAAGTATATGAAAAAACCAGTTGTAGGCTTTATTAGTGGTCAAACCGCACCACCTGGTAAAAGAATGGGACATGCTGGAGCAATTATTTCTGGAGGCAAAGGTACAGCTGATGAAAAACTAAACGCCATGCGAAATAGTGGTGTTTTTATAGCTGATACGCCTCAAAAAATAGGCGAAACCGTAGCTAAATTATTAAAATAAGTTATTTTAGGCACAGTAAATTTACTGTGCCTTATTTTATACATTTATATTAAAAATATCTCAGGCTGTTTTCTTTCGGTTAATTTTTTTGCCATATTTTTAATTTTTTCATTAAATACTTCATTTTGTAATACTCTGGCTTGCTGTTTGCATAATCTTACACATCTAAAACAAAGTATACATTTTTGCACATCTGTTTTGTTAAAGTCTTTACTATCTATTGCTAACATTGGACATTCAGTGCTACACACTCCACAATTTGTACACTCAGCTGTTGATTGAGGTACTAGTTTATTATTTCGCTGCATTGGCTCGGGTATATTGCCCTTAACTATTAAAGTATTGTGGGTATACTCTTTACTGTCAATAGTTTTAATAATAGATTTTGCAAATTGTATTTGGTGTTTTTGGTCTTTTTCATCTGGTCTATTAGTAGCGATTTCAGCCAATAACGAATGTTCTGCTATATATGCTGCAGCAGCAATTGTGATAAAGCCATTTAACTTAAGGTAATAGTTTAACTCAGCTAATGAATCATCGTACGCTCTATTACCATAAACAACAATGGGTACTGCAAGAGTTTGGCACCCTTTTACTCTTTTCAAAATCTCTGTAACTGGTTCTGGTAGTCTACCACTATAAACAGGAGCACCAATAATAACTAAATCATCTTTGGTAAAGTTATAGTCTAACTCTCTATTATGATAAGGCGTTAAATTTATTTCTTCAACTTCTATATCTTTAAATCCTAAAGCTATGTTCTGCAAAGTCTTTTTGGTTGTATCGGTTGGGCTAAAATAAACTATGTAAAGCTTTTTAATGTTCATTATTCTCTCCCTTATTTATTTATATATTATAATAAATGTATTTCTAACGTTTAACAAGCATAAAAATTAAATACCATATTGCTTATTGATAATGTTTATCAATAAGCAATACAGGGTAAATAAAAATAAGAGTTCAATACATTATCCTAAATAATATGCTGATAATAGAATTAATAATTAGATTATTGCTGTAATTTAGATAGTGTATTGGTTTAGCAAATATATTTATTTTAATATGTTAGGAGGTTTTTTTATGAACAATGTTTTATTTGCATTTGGCTTAACACTCTTTGCTGGTTTATCTACAGGTATAGGTAGTGCTTTAGCATTTTTTACAAAAAAAACTAATAAAGAGTTTTTATCCGGAGCGTTAGGTTTCTCTGCTGGTGTTATGATTTATGTATCTTTTGTAGAGATATTTGTTAAATCTAAAGATGCCTTACAACTTGCTTTAGGTGATTTTAAGGGATATATGTTTACCACCATAGCTTTTTTTGGGGGAATGGCTGTAATAGCATTAATTGATAGACTAGTACCCTCTTTTACAAACCCACATGAACCTAAAGACATTAATGATGAAAATGCTATAAAACAAAATGAAAAGTTACAGCTTAAACGTATGGGTATGTTTTCGGCTTTAGCAATTGCTATTCATAACTTTCCAGAGGGCTTAGCTACTTTTACTAGTGCTCTAAAAGATCCAACACTAGGCATAAGTATTGCCATTGCAATAGCCATTCACAATATACCAGAGGGTATAGCGGTTTCAGTTCCTTTATATTATGCTACAGGTAATCGAAAAAAAGCCTTTTTATTATCTTTTTTATCTGGATTATCTGAGCCGGTTGGTGCTTTAGTTGGTTATACAATACTGTATAGATACTTTAACGATGTTGTTTTTGGAGTTTTATTTGCAGCAGTAGCAGGTATAATGGTATTTATTGCTTTAGATGAGCTATTACCAACAGCTGAAAAATACGGCAAACATCATATTGCAATTTATGGCTTAGTTTTAGGTATGGTAGTTATGGCATTAAGCTTAGTATTGTTTAGTTAATAATAACTTGCTTGTATTATAATTAGATATTTAAGAGGAGACTAATATGGAAATTAGGTTTGCTACACCTAAAGATATAGATTTTATTAAATCTTACGATAAACATATGCTATTAACAAAACTGCCTGCTAAAGTAAAGGGCAAGGAGTATTTAATTGCCATGTTAAATGATAAGGCCGTTGGCTTATTGCGCTATAACTATTTTTGGGACAATACTCCTTTTATTAATATGCTTTATGTTAAAAAGGAACACCGCTCTAAGGGTATTGGAAAAGAATTAATGGGTTTCTTTGAGCAGGAGATGAAAAAAGAGAGCCATGATATAATTATGACCTCTACTTTATCAAATGAAAATGCTCAGCATTTTTACCGAAAACTAGGTTACCAAGACAAGGGTTGTTTAATGCTTGAGAATGAGGCATTGGAGATTATTTTTGTTAAAAATATTTAACTGTGTTGAGTTTTAGCTTAGAGGTATAAAATATTATTAAAAAAGTCACGTAGGTGGCTTTTTTTGTTTTGTAAAAAGTTATTAAATTTTTAAAGCCTGACCCCATTTTGTTTAGTTTAAGGTTTTTATGTTTATGCTATTAATATAAGCTTTACGTGAGGTGAATTATGAATAAAAAATTGTTAGTAGTATTCTTAATATTAATAGCAGTTTCTTTTGTTAGTTTTAAGTTATCTGGTAGAGACTATGCTACTTTAACTAATAGTGGTAAACCTACTGTTACTGTATCTATTGCCCCTCAGCGTACTTTTGTTAAGGCTGTCGCAGGGGATTTAGTAGAGGTTGTAACAGTTATTCCTACTGGCTTTAGTCCTGCCAATTATGAGCCTAGCCCCAAAGATGCTATGTCATTAAGTAAAACAGCTATTTATTTTACTATTGGAGTACAGTCTGAGAGAGATTATATTTTACCAACCCTTAAGTCTTTTAATAAGTCATTAAAGGTTGTTGAACTACACAAAAAGGTGGAAGAAATTTATTTACCCCTATATTTAGGTGATAAAAAAGATGAATCCAGTCGAGATCCTCATATTTGGTTGTCTCCTTTAAGGGTTAAAGTGATGGTACAAGTAATTTGTAATGAGTTATGTGAACTAGACCCTAAAAATGAAGAAACCTACAAAAAAAACACTCAGGATTATTTAGAGGCTTTGCAGCTTTTACATAAATCTATACTTAACAGCTTAAGCAATACCACTAAACGTTCTTTTATTGTGTACCACCCTGCTTATGGTTATTTTGCAAATGACTATAATTTGTTGATGACAGCTGTTGAGAGTGATGGAAAAGAAGCAACTGCTAAAAGAATTAAAGAGGTTGTTGATTTTGCCAAACAGGAGGATATTAGGTTTATTTTTTACCAAGATGAGTTTGATGATAATCAGGCAAATATTATTGCCACAGAAATTAATGGCACAGTTATTAAAACTTCTCCTCTCGCCTCTAATTATGTTGAGAATATGCAATTAATAGCTGAAAATATTGCTAATGCCTTAAAATAGCTAATATGAGTATTTTATTTGTAGATAATATTAGCTATAGGCAACAAGGCAACCACCTAATTAAAGACATTTGTTTTAATGTTAATAAGGGTGATTTTATAGGCATTGTTGGACCTAATGGTGGAGGGAAAACTACTTTAGTTAAAGTTTTAATGGGTTTAGCAAGACCAACTTGTGGAAGCTTTAGTTACCAAAGTGATTTAAGGGTTTCTTATGTACCCCAAAAGGAAAGCTTTATACGAGGCTTTCCAATTAGTGTTTTAGATACTATTTTAACAGGCTCTTTGCCTAAAAATATTAAACCTCATTTTAGGTATAATAACGAAGTTAAAGATAGGTGTTTTGGCTTAATGAAAAAGTTAAATATTATTGATTTAAAACACAAAAATATTTCGTTGTTATCGGGTGGAGAGTTACAAAAGGTTTTAATTGCAAGGGCCTTAATTAGTGAGCCAAATTTAATTATGTTAGATGAGCCAACAGCTAATATTGATTGTTATACAGAGAATGAAATATTTAAGATTTTACGTGATTTGAATAGTAAAATGACAATTTTAGCTATTAGTCATAATCTTGCTAAGCTAGTTGAATATGCTACTAGTTTTGTAGTTATAAATTGTGAGCTATTGTATTTTGGTAAAGATAAAAGTGTATTAAAGCAGTATTTAACAAATAATTTTAGGATTTAATAGGTGCAATTATGAGTATACTTCGGCAGTTATTAGGGTATCATTTTATTTTAAACGCCGCGCTTGCTGCTTTTTTTGCTAGCATAGCCTGTGGTTTTATTGGTACTATTATTGTTGAAAAAAAACTAGTAAGTATTAGTGGAGGTATTGCCCATGCCTCATTTGGAGGAATTGGCTTAGGTTATTTATTAAGTTTTGAGCCAATTTATGGGGCGTTAATCTTTGCGATTTTAGCTGCTTTAGGTATTAGTTATGTAAAAAACAAAGTTTCAGCCTATGCGGATACAGTTATAGGAATCTTTTGGTCTGTTGGTATGTCTTTAGGTATTATTTTTATTGCCCTTACCCCAGGTTATGCCCCCAATATGTCATCTTATTTATTTGGTAATATTCTTACTGTTTCTACCGTTTATTTGCGGGTCATGGCTTTAATAACAGTAGTTATTATGCTTGTAATAATTTTGTTTTTTAATTATTGGCAATGCTTTTTGTTTGATGAACAGTATTGTAAAACTTTAGGAATTAATGTTAAGTTGCTAGAGAATATTTTGATGATACTAATAGCATTATGTGTTGTAAGCCTTGTTAAGGTAGTAGGGGTGGTTCTGTCTTTAGCTCTATTCACTATTCCCCCTGCAATTACTCGAATGTTTACTTACAATCTAAAAAATATTATTATAGGCTCCTGTATTATGGGTTTATTCTTTACGTTATTAGGTCTTGGCTGGTCATATGTTTTTGATATTCCTTCGGGGGCAACTATTGTTATAATCTCGGCTTTCTTTTATTTAGTTAGCTTGGTTTTTACTAAAACAGGCTTAACGAACACAAATAGCTCTAGTTAGTTTGTAATCATTATATGTATTGTTTGGTAAATTTAATTAACTTATAATTGATTCAAAAGGACTGTCGTATTAAGTATTGAGCTTAATTATTAAAACTTGAACTAGAATTATGAGCTATCTATATTAACTTTGAGGTTAAGAAATTAATTGATGTGACATCCCTTTTTTTTAAACGGGAGGTTTATAATGACTATAAATGTAAGACCCTATAACAGAGAGCAAGACTATGACAAAATAAATATATTTTTGCAAAATAGTTACGGTGAATTAGGTAAACCTTATGAAAACTGGTTACAGCCTCGTTGGGAATACATGCACTATCACCCCTATACTAATGCTAATGACTTTCATAAAATAGGTGTTTGGGAGCACAACAAACAGATAGTTGCTGTAGCAAATTATGAGCATAAACCAGGCCGCTGTTATTTTCAGGTTGACCCTAAGCATAGCTATTTAAAAGATGAAATGATAACATATGCTGAGAATTTTTTAACAGGCTCCGAGAATAACCGAAAATTTTTAAAGTTCTACCCTGCTAGTTTTGATTACAAATATCTAGAGTTGTTGACTAAAAGAGGATATAAGCCAGTGGAGATTGACAAAAAGTGGTGTGAAGTCACCCAGTATGATTTATTAAAACCAGTACCACAGGTTAAGCTACCAAATGGCTTTAAGTTACAGAGCTTGGCAACTGAAAATGATATTTATAAAGTTGATAGAGCACTATGGCGAGGCTTTAACCATGAAGGAGAACCTAATCCTGCAGATATTAGTGGTAGAAAGTATCTGCAAAGCGCTCCAAATTTTAAGATGGCCTTAAATATTGTGGTAGTTGCTCCTAACGGCAATTATGTTTCTTATAGTGGCATTTGGTATGATTCTGTAAACGAAATTTCTTATGTAGAACCAGTAGCTACCGATCCGGACTACCGCAAAATGGGTTTAGGAAAAGCGGCAGTTTTAGAGTGTTTAAGGAGAACAAAAGCTATGGGGGCCAAATACGCTATAGTGGAATCGGGCCAAGAGTTTTATCATGCTATAGGGTTTAAAAATTTGTTTTACAAATGCCCGTGGGTTAAGTATTTTTCATAATAAAGTAAAAATGGCTGTCGCTCTTAAGGAGAAAACAGCCATTTATGGTTTTATGGGGAAGAGTTTTCATCTACTAGTGCACTACTATCTTCCTCAAATTTAATTGCCTCAGAAGGGCTTATTTTATTTTTAAACAGCTTTATAGATTCATCATTCAGCTTAAAGAATGACACTACAATACAATTTTTATCATCATACAAAGCAGCTCTATTAAAATTATTATATAGTATATCATGTGAGTTTTCATTAGCTAAAAGATACTCATTAATTTTTTCCATTAGTTGCTGTAAATAATTATAGCTATATTTAACTTTCTTAATTATAAGATTTTGGTTTTGAGTTACTTTTTTTAATTCAGACCTATATTTACTACTATCATCTGTCACTAATGTTACTAACTCTTTATCCTCATTAATATACATACCCCCATATAAATCTGTTTTATTCTTTATATTAAACCAATTTAAAAGTTTATTATAATTAGTCATTGATTGTATTTGCTTTTGCATATAATAATTGTCAGTTTTTAGGATTTTAATTTGCATTGTATTATAACCAACTAAAAAACAAGTTAATAACAAACACAAAACTACTATTGCTTTTTTCATAGAATTTACTATTCTACAATATCAACATTCAATTCATCACGTATATAACTTGCAACAACATAAAAGCTATATTTTCCAGAAGAACCCTTATGTATTCCAGCAGTGACATATCTATTATTAGAAGACTCTACCCCAACAAAACCTCCACTATCCCCTGCATCTGAACTATAATCGGTTTGAACAAGGTTAGTAAATACGGTATCTCCAACTCTGGCGGTAACACTAGAGGCTATTACAACACCTATAGTTTTATTTGTGGCGTGTCCAAACTTACTCACAGTTAATCCTACAGCTGGTAAAAAATTAGCACCATCTAACTGGCTATAGTCTCGCTCTTGATAGATAATATTCGTTAGTCGGCAATTTTTATCTGTTACTTCAAAAAATGATGCATCAACTTTGCCACCGTATTTTATTATTCTTACCCTTCCCAAAACATTACCTTGCTCATCAATAATTGTGTCGTTGCCCCGCATACCGTGACCACAGGTTACATAACCATATACAGCACCCTCTGGAGAGTTCCACTTAGCTTTAAACCCAGATGATATCCAGTTTTTTGCCCCAATTTTTTGCCCCACATAAGCAGTGCTTTCATCTAGAATGGGCTTACTATCTTCTTTAAATATAAGACATTCAGAAGAGCATACTTTATTTTTAAATAATTTAATGTAGTCTTCATTAATTCTAAAAAGAGATACTACAATGCAGTTTTTATCATCATGTAAAGTAATTCTATTGATATTGTTAATTATTTTATCATCACTTTTTTGATTCATGTAAAGATAACTATTAATTTTGTTCATTGTTTGCTGTAAATGACTATAACTAAATTTAACCTTTTTAATTATTAAATTATCATTATTAGTTAACTTAATTAGTTCATTAACTACTGTTTTATTATTTTCTGTTACTAAAGTCACCAACTGCTTTTTGTCATTTAGGTATGCCCCACCAAAATAATTACTTATGTTATTCTTTGTTGCCAACAAAGATGTATCTTTATTATTAACTGCCTCTATAATTTTATTGTATTCAGTTAATGATTGAAACTGTTTGTTTAACAGTTGATCATTTAAAGTTACATTTCTATCTGCTATGGCATTCACATTGCTTACAGTACAAATAAATAAAGCTAATAAAACTACTAATACTTTTTTCATTCTTAATAATCCTTTCTTATTTTAAATTAACATTTTAAATATCTTAGTTAATTAGTTTAATTTTCCACATACACACTCATATTCCTCTTTTAAATGTTTAATGGCAAATAAGTTTAATACAAGAAAGGTAAAATTTTGTATAACCCCAGTTAAGTGTTTAGTGCTAAATTAACAATTGTAATAGTATTGGCATCGTAGTTTATTAGTCCTTCTTTTTTCATTTTTTGAAGCTCTCTTGATAAAGAGCTTCTTTGTACCGCAAATTTTTCAGCCAGCTCTTTTTTGGTAAGTGGTAGCTTAATTATTCTAGATTGCTGATTATGGTACTCTTGTTGCAAAAACTCAACTATATATCTTCGTAAAGACTTTCTGTTTAGTGATTTAACTTTGGTAGCTAAAAAAATAGCTTGTTCAGATACCAACAGTAGGAATTGTTGCAAAAATAAACTATTATTATGACACAAATCTAGTATAGTATTTTTATTTATTTGCAAAATACTTGTTTGTGTTTTTGCAATAAAGGTCATTGGGTATTTATTGTTATTAGCAAACAGCAAATTAGCGCCAATTGTTTCACCTTTATTGATATGTTTTATTAAAACTACATTGCCGTTTTTGTTAATATCTTGAACCACTAACCTACCCTTTAAAATTAAATCTAGGCTAAGACATTCTTTTTGTTCCATATAAACTATTCTGTTTTTCTTAAAGATTGCTATTCTACTACTAACATTAAGTAGTTTTTGCTGCTCCTGTTCATTAAGTACTGCAAATAAGGGGTTATTGTTTAATAGTTTAAAGTATTTTTCTAAGTTCATATTTTTACTCCAATTAGTTACCTTGGTAACTGATGTAATCTTTATTTAAGTATATTATAAAGGTATCAATCTAAGAAGGTGGTTTATATGGATATTTTCACAATAATTTTGTGGATATTAGCTATTGTAGCTTTAGTTATGTCTTTATTGAAAAATAAAGCCAAAACTTTTAAGTCTTTAACTATGGCTAAAGGCATGATGAAAAATATGTTTAGCAGTATTTTTGCTATACTTTTGTTTATTGGCTTGTTGCTTAGTTTTGTTCCTCCATCAGCTATTCAAGTTATATTTAATAAAACAAACGTAGTGTTTTCAACAATAATTGCTGCCTTTGTTGGTGGCATAACTTTAATACCTGCCTTTGTAGCTTTTCCATTAGTGAACTCTTTTACAAGCGTAGGAGTAAGTATTGTACCAGCAACTGCTTTTTTAACAACTCTTACAATGGTTGGTTTTGTTACTTTTCCACTAGAAAAAAAGGAATTTGGTATTAAGTTTGCTTTAATGAGAAATATATATAGCTTTGTATTTGCAATTATCATAGCATTAATCATGGGGGTAATTTTAAGATGATAGTAAGTGTTGTTAAAAAAAATAAGTTATTTACATTTGTATTGTTACTATATATTGTTGCTGCTTTTTTAACTCCCAATAAGGCCATAGACTCGCTTTATAATAGTGTTTATTATATAAAAGAAATGGCTTTAATAATGCCTATAATTTTAATTATTACTACCTTAATTGAAACTTGGATACCCAAAAAAGTAATTACTAAAAATTTAGGTAAACAATCAGGTCTAAAAGGTATTCTGTTCTCATTTGTTTTGGGTAGTATTTCAGCTGGACCAATTTATGCCGCCTTTCCTATCTGTAAAATGCTTTTTTCTAAAGGAGCTAGTGTTTATAATATTGTTATTATTTTAAGTTCATGGGCTGTAATTAAAATTCCTATGTTAATAAATGAGTTTAAGTTTTTAGGCCTAAATTTTATGATTACCAGATGGATTTTAACAGTAATAGCTATTTTAATGATTGCTTACCTAATTAGTAAAACTGTTAAGCCCGTAGATATTAAGACTAGTAGTAAAGCTAAAAAACCAATTATAGCTACTCAATACTGTATTAAGTGTGGCGTTTGTGTTAAAAACTATCCAAATATTTTTAAAATTAACAATAATAAAGTTTGCATTAATAAGGATTTAGATATTAGCAAATATAAAGCAGAACTTAAAGATGCAGCTGATAAATGTCCAGTAAAAGCAATATCGGATAAACTGTAATTAGTACTACAAACAGATAGTTTGCACTACCCCTATAGGAGTGTTACTGAGTGGCGCCTTAAGACGCTGATTTCACTTTGTCTTGACACTATTGCCACCCTAAAGGGACATTGTATTGTTAGCATTTTAACGGCAATTTAAACATAATAATATATATGTAACAGAATAAGCCAGTTATATGCAGTACCTTTCAATAATCTATTTGCCTTTTTTACTCTTTTTTAAAACATGAATGGACTATTGATGAAGGTGCTGAGGCACGGAATTTACGGTAAGCAATAATACCTTCTTTTTTCTTCGTGTACTTTGTGGTTAAACAAAAAACGTATCAATTATGAAAAGATATACTTGAGCGATAGCAGCTGATAACATAGCCAACTGTTAAACTATTTATGGAAAAACTTGTTAAATTATAAATGAAAAGTAATACAAAAGAATAAAACTTACTCCTAAGTGTATAAGGAAAAAACATACAATTAAAATACCAGCCACATAGTGGGTGGCGACTCAACGGGATTAAGTAAATAATTAGGTAATCTGAAAAATCAAATCTTTACCTTTTAATTTACTAAAAATTATGTTAAGTGAAACGCTGTGGTATAATATATGTTAATTGGAGGTGGCTATAATGGGAAGTAAAAATTCCTCAAGAAGATTTAGCTTTAGTGATTTTATTAACCAAAGCCTTTTGAAAGTCTTTAATACTATTAAGAGGTTTCCATTAACTGCTATATTCTTATTTGCCTTGGCATCAATTTTAATTTATTTAAATGAGATATCTTATTTATCTACAATAGAAGAGCCTTTGCAAAGACTTGCTGGAACATTGGTATTTGCAGTAGCCTGCTCTTTATTTTTCAGTGCAATAAGAGAAAAGTATGGTGAAAATCTAACTGTTTTTGCAACTATTATTAACTATTTAGTGCAAATTGCTTTTGTGTTTTTGTTTTATCAGTTCGTTTATATTAATACAGAAATGGTGGCAGTATTAACCCTGTGGCTTACAGTTGCAGCATTATTAATTGCATTTGTTTTTATTCCCTATATTTCAAAAAAAGGTATCGAGATTTACATTACAAAGTTAATTAACAAAGCCGCAGTGAGTGTATTTTTTATGTTGTGTATTACCTTAGGTGTCATTGCTGTTTTTGCTGGCATAAAAGCATTGTTAATAAATGATTTAAATACAGACTTATATTACTATACCTTTATTATCGCTGCCGTAATATTTGCTCCCCTAAACTTTTTAGCTAATCTGCCTTACAAGGCCCAAAAGTACAAGTTGAAGGATTTTAATTGGTTATTAAAGGTAGCTTTTACGTATATAGCTCTACCTTTACTATCTATTTATACTGTAATTCTTTATTTATACTTTGGAAAAGTCTTAATTACAACTACGTGGCCTAGCGGAATTGTATCTTATTTAGTTGTAACATATGCCGCAATTGGCATTGCCTCTATTTTTATTTTATCGCCTTACAAAGATAAAAATAGATGGGTTGGGGGTTTTTCAGTTATCTATAGCAAAGCAGTTTTTCCTTTATTGGCAATGATGTTTTATGCCATTATTGTTAGAATTAATCAATATGGATTCACTGAAAATAGGTACTTTGTTTTAATTATAGGCATTTGGGCTACCTTAGTGATGCTGTATGTTAATTTTAATAAAGGTAAACGTAATATTGTTTTTTTAATAAGTTTAGCTTTAACTTTGTTAGTATGTGCTTACGGCCCCTTAAGTGCCTTTAATATTTCTATTAATAGCCAAAATAAGCGTTTTAATAGTATCTTAAATGAGTACAATATGATTCAAAATCAAACTATTGTGGCAAGTAGTAACGTTTCGGATAACCATAAACGAGAAATAAGTAATATTTTGTACTACTTTAATGATAATCATGATTTTTCACAGCTAAAGATACTGCCTAAGGACTTTAAGTTTAAAGACATGGAAACTCTATTTGGATTTAAAGAATATTACAATATTCCTCATACTAAATCTAATAATTTTTATTATAACCGTGGTGATGAAATTCTTGATATAAGCGGCTATCAACTTTTATTCGACTTTTATCTTGATAATTATAGTAATAAAGATATCGATGGTTTTATAGTCAATAACGAAGAATATAACATAAGCTTTAATGACAATATGCTGGTAATAAGTAAAAACAATGAAGAGTTAATCTCAGTGAATCTTAAGGACTATGCAACTACCCTATATAAAAAATATAAGTTAAAATACAAAGGTAACTTTACAGCTAATCAACTTAGCTTTAAAACCGAAAATGATGCCATCGAGATTAAATTTTATTTTAATCAGTTTAATGGTTACGTAGATGAAGCCAATGATATTGTTAATTTTAGTAATGCCCAAGGAAAAATGTTAATAAAACTTAAGTAATTAATTGATATATATAAAAAGAACACAAAGCTATATTATTTGTGTTCTTTTTTTTGATTTTTTGATTATTTAAAGACTAAATAAAAAATACTCAAGCTGATTAGGAGCTATTATTTTAGCTGCTTTATCTTGATTTAAGCCCTCTACATTTGTGAGATTTAATTCAGTATTGTGTTTAAGTTTTTGAATTCTTTCTACCATATCCACTGCAAAATAGGTAATTGTAGGATTAATAAAATTATTTGTTTGATGTAAACCTATAATTGTTAATCCATCTGTTAAAATAGCCCAGGGGTAATGCCCTACGGTATCAACAACTACCTTAAAGCCCAGTTTTTTTAGGCTTAAAATAATTGGTTTAATATCCTGTACTGCAAAAGATATCTCCCCATACAAACCACATAGATTATTGGGGTAATGTTCGTGTTCTTGAGGTTGTAATTCATTTAGCATAATTAATTTATGATTTAATTTTAGTTTTGGTTTATGCTCTATTATATACATCTTAATTTTGTTAGCAATATTAAGATGAACTGTATCGCTATTAAAAATTATAGTGGCATTATAGTTAATATTTTGATTTCTTAAAAACTGTTTTTTTGCTTCAAGACAGTCTGTAAAGTATACTATGCTGTACTGATTTTGATTAAGAGACTGATCCTTACTTAACAGAATGTTTAAAGAATTATCACTCATAAGGTCAAAACTAGCTGTTTCTATAATAACGTTATATGATAAATCTAAGTAATGCTTTTTTAATTCTTGACTAAAGTTACCTACAAAATGAGCACAATGTAGACCTAAGAAAAATGGTGAATTATGCAATAACATCAAACCTCCTCATCTAATACTATTCCAATTATATCAAACAATGTAACCATTATTTTAAATTATTTGTTAAATATTACGTTAATTTATTATGTTATTTTTGCTTAATTTTATTGCATTTATACATTGGGCTTGGTACTATATACCTATGTTATAAACGAACTATAACAGCGCACATTTTTAATATGTTCGTGTGTATAATCCTGGTAATATGGTCCAGAAGTCTCTACCGAATCGCCCTAAAAAGATTCGACTACACCGATTACACTTTGCTAGTGTATCAATAGAGCTTCTTTCCTTTTTTTGGGTAAGAGGTTTTTTTATTTACTAGCTACTGTTATTCTGTGCATGAAAGAAACGGAGGATAAGTAAATGAAAAATTTTAGGTTTGCAAGTGTGTTAGTTCTAACTTTGTTAGTTCTTTTATCTGCATGTTCACAGCAGAGCACAGGACAAGATCCGGCAACAAAAGTTGGTTTTATTTATATTGGTAATATTGGAACTGAAGGATTTACTTTTTCACATGATCAAGCGCGTTTATATTTAGAGCAAGAGCTTGGCATAGAAACAATGTACCAAGAGTCTGTAGCAGAAAATGCAGATGTTGAAGCTGTTATAGCTAATATGGTTGATCAAGGATGTAATGTTATATTTGGTACTTCGTTTGGTTTTGGTAAGTACATGTTAAATGTTGTGGATCAATATCCTAACGTAAAGTTTTTACACTGCTCAGGTGCAACAGATGCTGCAAACATGAATACTTATTTTGGTAGAATGTATGAGCCTCGTTTTTTATCTGGTTTAGTTGCTGGTTTAAAAACAAAAACAAACGAAATTGGTTATGTAGCTGCTTATGAAATTCCAGAAGTGATTCGTGGAGTTAACGCCTTTACATTAGGTGTTCAAACTGCTAATCCAGACGCTAAAGTTAATGTAGTATGGACTCATACATGGTATGATCCTGCTAAAGAAAAAGATGCGGCTCTTTCTTTAATAGATAGTGGTTGTGATGTAATAGCTCAGCACCAAGATACAGCTGCTCCACAACAAGCTGCCGAAGAGCGTGGTGTTGCCGCTGTTGGTTACCACTCAATAACTGAAGAAAACGCCCCAAATGCTTATATGACTGCTCCTATTTGGGATTGGAAAGCTTATTATAAGAGCGAAGTTGAAAAAGTTATGGCAGGAACTTGGGAACCAGTTAATGTTTGGTTAGGCATGAAAGATGGTTTAGTGTTATTAGCTCCATTAACTGACAACGCTCCTGAAGGGGCTAAAGAGTTAATTGAAGATTATCAAGCTAAAATTATAGCTGGTGAGTTTAAGGTTTTTGATGGTGTAATCACCAAACAAGATGGAACTACAGTTGGTGAAGCTGGTAAAACTTTAAGTGACAATGAATTATTAAATATGAATTATTTTATTAACGGTATTAACGGTGAAATTATAACTGATTAAGAGGTTATCATGAATAAAGTTATTGAGCTAAAAGGTATTGTTAAAAAGTTTGGACCTGTTTATGCCAATGACCATGTTGATTTTGATTTATTTAAAGGTGAAGTGCACGCTATTCTTGGCGAAAATGGTGCTGGAAAATCATCATTAATGAATGTAATAGCTGGAGTGTACCAACCAGATGAAGGTGAAATAGTTATGAACGGAGAGAGGGTTACGATACCCTCTCCTCGTCATTCTATTGACATGGGAATTGGAATGATTCACCAACACTTTAAGCTAGTAGAGAGTCATACGGTTTTAGAAAATATGGTTGCTGGACTTAAAAGTTCTTTTTTCATTAACCGTAAAAAACTTGGTCAACATATTCAAGAAATTTCTCAGAAATATGGATTAGAAATAAGTCCTTTTACAGAAGTAAGTTTGCTTTCTGTTGCTGAAAAACAGCGGGTAGAAATATTAAAGGTTTTATACAGAGGAGCAAAGGTATTAATTTTAGATGAGCCAACTGCTGTTTTAACTCCTCAAGAATCCAATAAATTGTTTAAGATAATTAATAGTTTAAAAGCAGATGGGCACTCCATTATTTTTATTTCTCATAAACTAGATGAAGTTATAGAGATATGTGACCGCATTACTGTTTTACGCAAAGGCAAGTATATCTGTACCCTTAATAATGAAAACTTGAGTCCACGTGAGTTAACTAATCAAATGGTTGGTAAGGCTGTTGAACTTCAAATTGATAGACCTAAAGTTAAAGGTAAAAATACTATCCTTGAGGTTAAAGATTTAACGGTTTATCGCAAAAATAAGTCTAAAGCCCTTAAGAATTTATTTTTTAAGCTTAAACAAGGTGAAATTTTAGGTGTAGCTGGAGTTGCTGGTAGTGGTCAAAAGGAACTATGCGAAGCAATTGCAGGATTACAGCCCCATCTTGAGGGAGAAATTAAGTTTAAATCTGAAGATATTTGTGGTAAGTCTCCACGAGAAATTATTAATTTAGGGATAAGTATGAGCTTTGTTCCAGAAGATAGATTAGGGATGGGTTTAGTTGCAGGTATGGATATTGTAGATAATGTTTTATTGAAATCCTATTTAAACCAGCCTGGTTTATTTGTTAACAGAAATGAAGCCAAAACAGAGGCTTTGAGACTAATAAAAAAGCTAAATATCGATACGCCATCAGCAACTACTAAAGTAAGCAAGTTATCGGGTGGTAATATTCAAAAAGTTCTTTTAGGTAGAGAGATTGAACTACAACCCGAGCTAATAATTACAGCTTACCCTGCACGCGGGCTAGATATTGGATCAGCCCACAAAATATATGATTTGTTAAACGAGCAAAAAATACGAGGTAACGGTATTATCTTTATCGGTGAAGATTTAGATGTTTTACTACAGCTTGCTGATAAAATCATGGTTTTATGTGATGGAGAGGTTACAGGCATTGTTAATCCCCAAGAGGTTACCCGTGAAGACTTGGGTTATATGATGGCTGGAAAACGCTTAGAGAGAGGTAATGTATCATGATTCGTATTTCTAAACGTACGGAGTTACCATCGTATATACAGTGGTTAATTAGAGCTGGTAGTATTCTTGTTTCGCTATTAATCATTTCATTGTTTTTAGCCATTATAGGGCATAACCCCCTTAAAGTATTTAATGCAATGCTTGCTGGTTGTTTTGGTACTTTTTTTAGGTTCAGAAAAACTGTTGAATTAATGATTCCGTTAAGTATCACCTCTCTAGGCATTTTAATTGCTTTTAAGATGAAGTTTTGGAATATTGGAGCTGAAGGACAAATTTTAATGGGTGCTTTTGCTGCTACATTTTTTGCCCTTAATTTTAGTTATTTACCGCGACCTATTTTACTTTTAATAATGGCTTCTGCTGGTATTATAGTAGGTGGTTTGTGGGCATTAATACCAGCCTTTTTTAAGGTTAAGTTTGAAACCAACGAAACCCTGTTTACATTAATGCTTAACTATATAGCTATAAAATTCATTATTTATTTACAATATGGCCCATGGAAAGATCCAAAACAAGCTGGTTTTCCTAAAATACCAGATTTTAGTTTAAATGCTAGCCTACCAAAAGTGGCGGGTATTCATTTTGGTTGGATTATTTTTATAGTAATATTTGTGGTAGCCTACTTCTTTATTAACAAGAGCAAGTTTGGTTACGAGGTTGATGTTATTGGAGAAAGTAAAAACACTGCCAAATATGCAGGTATGAATGTTAATAAGGTAGTTTTAAGCTCCTTATTTCTAAGCGGTGCATTAGGGGGCCTAGTTGGCATGATCCAAACCTCAGGTGTTCATGGTACTTTATCATCCTCAATTTCAGGAGGCATTGGTTACTCGGCTATTATAGTTACTTGGCTTGCCCATGTAAGGGTGCATTTAATTCCAGTTATAGGTTTATTGTTTGCTGTATTAACCCAGGGTGCTTTTTTTATTCAAACTGCTTTTCAAATACCCCATAGCGTAGCAGAAATTATGCAGGGTACGATTTTATTTTGTGCCTTAGGCAGTGAGTTTTTTATAAACTACCAAATACACTTACGAAAAAATAAAGGCAATAAAAGGAGTTAATTATGGCAATTTTAATTTTTTTAAAGGCCGCAGTTCATGCTGGTACTCCTCTGCTTTTTGCTACCTTAGGTGAAGTTTTAACTGAAAAATCTGGCAACCTAAATTTAGGGGTTGAGGGTTTAATGTTGTTAGGTGCTGTTGGGGGATTTGCGGCCGGCATGTTAACACAGAGCGCTTTACTTGCGATTCTAGCTGCTATTATTGCTGGGGCCTTGGGTGGTTTAATTTACGCCTTTTTAACAGTGACACTTAGAGCCAATCAGGTAGTAACTGGTTTAACGCTAACTATCTTTGGAACTGGAGTTGCGGGCTATGCCGGCAAGCTTTTTATGGGTCAAAATTTACCAACAACTATTAAGTCTATTTTTGCAGAGAAAGCTATACCATTGTTAAGCAAAATTCCTGTTTTAGGTACAATCTTTTTTCAACACAATATATTTATTTACGCTGGCTATCTGGTAGCTATCTGTATGGGAATTTATTTGTTTAAATCCCGCTTAGGTTTAAATGTTAGAACTGTAGGAGAAAGCCCCCAAGCTGCTGACTCTTCTGGTATAGATGTAAACTTATATAAGTACGTTCATATACTAATTGGTAGTGCCATATCAGCATTAGGTGGGGCCTATTTATCGCTAGTATATGTTCCTGTGTGGCAGGAAAATATAACTGCAGGTAGAGGCTGGATCGCTGTTGCCTTGGTTATATTTAGTATGTGGAATCCTTACAAAGCAATAGCTGGTGCTTTTTTGTTTGGTGGCTTAGATATTATTGGCTTTAGATTACAGCAAATAGGTTTCCCTGTTTCTCAATATGTAATAGATATGGTGCCTTATGCTATAACGATTATTGTATTAATCTTCAGCTCTATGTACAAGAAAAAAGATCACTCTCCTAAGTCATTAGGGGTTGGTTATTTTAGAGAAGAAAGATAAGATACTAAGCTTATAGTAAAATAATTTAAGCTATTAATGAAGTAGTAATGAAACAAGAGAGTATTTATTTTAATAATACTCTCTTTTCTTGTACCCATAATCAATAATTATAATTTCTATCTCTTTTTAGTATTTATTATATGTTAAAATGTAAGGGATATTTTTGAAAGGTTTTGAAAGGTTAAGAATAAATGAATTACATATGGAAAGAATCTTGGCAGGTGCGAACCCCCGAGGTAGACTTTAAGGCAAGGATTAAGCCTGCTGAAATATTTAAGTTAATGCAAGAAGCTGCCGAACACAGTGCAGATAGTTTAGGCGTTGGTCTACGGTATATCACAGAAAATAAGGTTTTTTGGGTACTGTCAAGAGTTAATATTAGGTTCTTTGAGCTACCTAAACAAAACGATATAATCACCATAGAAACGTGGCCCAAGGGTTGTAACAGGCTTTTTGCTTTAAGAGATTTTAAAATATATAACAATGATAATCTTTGTGCTATAGCGACAACCTCCTGGCTATTGTTAGATGCTAAAACCAGAAAAATGACGCGTTTAGCTAATTTCCCAGGAAATAACAATGTTTTTGCAATAGAAGAAAATGCACCTAAATTACGTACTAAGCTTAGTTTTAATGATTGTTACGCTAAAAAAATTCAAGTGTGTGATTTAGATGTTAATAATCATGTAAACAATGCCCGTTACATTGAGTGGGTAATGAATACTTTTAATTATGATACTTACAAGTCTATAAAAATAAATGAAATTGCTATTAACTTTATATCTGAGATGAAATATGGTGATAGTACTATTCTTCGTAAAACTAATGTTAATAATAATGAGGTGTATGTAGCTGCTATAAATGAACATACTGATAAACAAAGCACTTTAACAAGAATACGCTTTACTCATATTTAACTTTGTTTAATTTAGTAGGAGATTATTATGAAACTAGCTATTTTTGATTTTGATGGCACCCTATTTACAAAACAAACTATTCCTTTTTTTATAGAGCAATGGCATAAGCTTAATTACTCTAAAAGCAAGCTATTCATTATTAAAAATCGGATTATTTTTTTGTTTATAAAATATAAGTTACGGCTTTTACCAAAAGAAAAGTTTAGAACCTCTGTAATTGAAATATTCCCTTATATTTTTATGGGTATGACTAAAAAAGATATTGTAAAATTCTTTAATGAGATTTACCAAGAAGCCAAGCTTTATTTTAATAGAAATGTTGTAAGTGAAATAAATAAAGCTAAACAACAGGGTTATTACACTGTTCTTTTATCTGGATGTTATAGCCTTTTTTTAGAAGTAGTTGCTAGTGATTTAGGCATAAATAAAGCTATTGGAACAGACTTATATTTTTATAAAAATAAGCTAAATTACGATAAAAAGCCTACTCATATCAGCGGTTTTTTAAAACAAGATATAGTAAAAACTGTTTTTAAAGAAGAAGAAATAGATTGGCAAAATAGCTTAGCTTATGCAGACAGTATTGCTGACTTAGGTTTATTAAATTTAGTTGGTAAATCAGTTGTGGTAAAACCTGATAAAAGGCTGTTAAAGCATGCCCTAAAAGAAAATTGGCAAATAATTAAGTAGCTATATTATAAGGTTTAAATTATTTAATGAATTTTGTTCATTTTAGTGTTATTATGATAGTTATATATTTATTTTTTTTTATAACTTAGAGTATATTAATATAAAGCTTTATAAAATAAACAATAAAATATGGGTGATAAAAATGACAATTAAAATTTTAACAGATAGTACATGTTATATTCCTAAAAATTTATTGACTGAGTATAATATTGATGTTGTGTCATTAGGAATTGTTTTTAAAAATGAAAGTTTTCAAGAAACAGAAATAACAAATAGCTTTTTTTATAGTAAATTAAGTAATAGCAAAACGTTACCTACATCATCACAGCCTCCTATTAATGATATAAAGAGTATTTTTGAAAGAAATGCTAAGGCTGGCATCAGCACCGTAGCGATATTTATTTCCTCTAAAATGAGCGGTACTTATAGCACCGCAAACATGGCTAAAGCAATGGTGTTAGAGAAAATTCCAAATGCAAAAATAGAAATTATCGATTCTTTATCAAACAGCCTTCAACTTGGCTTTGCAGTATTGGCTGCGGCAAAAGAAGCAAAAGCCAATGGCTCGTTAAAAGATGTAGTAAATGCTGCCAAACAAAATATTATAAGAAGTAAGTTTATTTTTATACCAGATAATTTAGAGTATTTACGTAAAGGTGGTCGTATTGGAGCAGCAAGCTCCCTAATAGGAAGTATAATGAGAATTAAACCGATTTTAACCGTTCGTGAGGGAACGGTTAAGGTTTTAGATAAAGTAAGAACTAAAAAGAGGGCTGTGAAATCTTTAGTTTCGATATTTTTACAAGACATTAAGCAGTTTGGCTTGGGCGATATTAAGGTTCATCATATTGAGTGTGAAGAAGAGGCTAAAGATCTTGCTAAAGTTATTGAAGATATGATAAAGCTACCTGTTTCTATTGCCTCTATTGGACCAGTAATCGGTACCCATGTGGGGCCCGGAGCAATTGGTTTAGTTTATTATACAAAGAAACCTCTTATTAATGAACTAAAAAATTAATCCTACATCATATACAGGATAATAACCCTTTTTAATAACATAAAAATCTAAACCTTAATTAATCTTTAATCCTTATTTCTTAACTCACAATAGTCTCTTGCAGTTTTAGTAATAGCTAGACCGCCTTGTGCTGTTTCTTTAAGCGATGATGGTAAGGCCTTACCAACCATATTCATGGCCTCAACTACTTCGTCGAATTTTATAAAACTTTCAATTCCAGCTAGTGACATATGAGCGGCCGCAAAGGCATTAGAAACCCCCATAGCATTTCGTTTAGAGCATGGCACCTCTACTAAACCAGCAACTGGATCACAGACTAGCCCTAGGGTGTTTTTTAAGGCTATAGCTGCGGCGGTTAAACACATTTTAGGGCTTCCCCCTAACAGCTCTACCATGGCAGAGGCCGCCATTGCTGAGGCACTGCCTACCTCTGCTTGACATCCACCCTCTGCTCCACTAATGGAGGCATTTGTAGCAATTATTACCCCCACTGCTGATGAGTTAAATAAGGCCTTTATTATCTCTTGATTTGTGTAGTTATATTGCTCTTGTAAGGCAACCATTAGGCTAGGAACTACGCCACATGCCCCTGCAGTAGGGCAGGCAGCGATTTTACCCATACGGGCATTTTCTTCTGTAATGGCTAAAGCATAGGCGATAGATTTTATTAAAACATCTGATCCAACTGCTTTACCTGATTGCCAATATTTATACATTTTATGACTATTCTCACCTATTAATCCACCAGTAGATGGCTCGGTTGAGTTAATACCTTTTGTTACGGAATCTTTCATTACTAGGTATATTTCACCCATAAAGTTTATTTGCTCTGTGGTTTTAATATTACTTAATTCATGCTCTCTTTTTATGGTTACGTCACTGATAGTTAATGCCTCATTCTCACATATCTGTAGTAGTTTTTCTCCAGTTGTAAATTGATATCTACTCATTATTCCACCCCTAAAATAGCCTAGCTATTGATACTGCATAATCAATATCCTTTAACTCTCTAATGTGATTAATACATTGTTGAGGTATATTCTCATCTGCCTCTATCACCATGTATGCTAGGTCATTACGATACTCTCGGTATAAATTCATGTTAGCTATATTTATTTTGAATTTT
This sequence comes from Clostridium sp. 'deep sea', assembly GCF_014931565.1. Lineage (NCBI taxonomy): Bacteria > Bacillati > Bacillota > Clostridia > Eubacteriales > Clostridiaceae > Clostridium > Clostridium sp. 'deep sea'. The sequence goes on along the minus strand of NZ_CP063353.1, from coordinate 2,556,340 downwards.
GTAAGTATTTCAGAAACCTTAAGAACTACACCTGGTTGATCCCAATGTCGAGTAATTAGGGTACTGTACTTTCCAGTAAATTTTAAGTCGGTATTATCTATTTTTGTTATTAGTATATTACCTCCACCAACTGAAGCCCCTTTTATTTGCATTTGAGCTCCATTGATGCCCGTTAGTTTAAAAACTACTGTATTAGGGTGATCTGCTTCATTGTGCATTTTTATAAAGCTATAGTTTAATTTTTGCTGCATAGCTATTTCATATGCTTGTCTTATTCTCTCATCACTGGGTGCAAAACCAAGTATTCCACCAAGTAAGGCTTTATCGGTTCCATGACCATTTAAGGTTTCTTTAAAAGAACCATATAGCTGAAACACTACCTGTGAAACCTCTTCTCCAAGTATTTTTAATGCTGCATAACTAAGCCGACATGCACCAGCTGTATGCGAACTAGAAGGCCCAATCATGATAGGCCCAGTTATATCAAATGCACTAAGAATTTTTTTCATAATATCACCATATATTTATTATATTAGATTACATTTTATTTTATATTAAGTATTTTTGCAATGAAAAATTTATACTTATTTATTTTGGTACATATTTAATTACAGTATAAAAAGATATTATTCTTTATGTAAATAGTGCTGCAAAGTTATATTTTTAGCTGTTATCTCTTGGCTTGCCTCTTTTCCAACAAATCTTAAATGATATACGGTTTTCTTATCAACTGCTTTATTAACCTCACTTAAAATAAAGCCATACTTGGCAACATTATTATTAATGTATTTGTTTGTTAATATATGCTGATTATGATTTTTACTAACTACATCTACAGCAAGTCCTGTTTGATATTCACTTTCACCCGGTTTGGCTATTGCTGTTAAAGCAGCCTTGAGATTGTGGCTATTTGCATAGTTAATAAACATCTGCTCTTGGATTACATATGATTGATAAGCAGAGTGTAGCATTAGCTGGATATTGTTATCTTGAGCCTTATTAAAAAGCTGATAAAGGTTAAGAGCAACATCTTTTCGAAGTAGTTTTTGGTTATTACTTATATCACCATTAAACTGCACATGAGGCACTATTAAATCCCTAGGAATATAGTTAAAAGGTAATCTATTATTTTTATTTACTAAAACTAAAGCATCATCAGGATTCTTTATAATCTTTTGATAACCAAGAATGATTTTGCTAATTAGGGACTTGGTGCTTTCATTATATTTACCAGTAGGCCTTATCTTATTATTTGATTGAAGCTTATATATTACAGACTCTGTTCCTTTGCCAAAAATTCCGTTTATCTCAATATAGTGACCACATAAATACAAGGCTAGTTGTAATCTTTTCACATGTACGCCTTTACTATCTTTATTTAATTCTTTCTCTGGTAACATGTTCACAAATAACTCTGATTCTTGTCTTGGTATAATTAATTGCTGTTTCGGCTCTATGTTTTCTACATTATTAACGTACTTTAAATGGTTTATTGTAACATTAAAGCTTTTAGCAATATCCTCTGCACTATCATTTTCCTTTACAAAATATCTTGCTCTAGCATTGCCATAAATTTTTAGTGTTTGACCAATAAATATTTTATTAATATTATTTAAAGTTTTAAGTGAGGCAACTGTTGTGTTGTATAGATTTGCTATTTTAACTAATGTATCATTAGGTTTAACCGTATAATAGCTAATATTATTTAAGTTGATATCTGCTCTATTATTCTTCATTTTATCACTAGTTATTTTAGGTGATGTAATATTGGCTAATGTCAATGACCCTAACATTATTTTTATTTTTTTTAAATTAATATTGGGTATATTGCTTTTAATATATGAATAAGCAC